>NZ_BOOK01000001.1 GCF_016863195.1 Paraplanobispora takensis
CGAGGATGACGAGCCGCTGCATGTGCTGCGCTTCGGCGAGCAGGTCAAGCCGATCGGCGTGCTCGGCGGTACCGACCGGGCGGACCACCTGGTCAAGCACTACCTGACCAAGTACCTGACCAAGTCCATCACCGAGACCTGCGCACCGGAGAGCCAGCCGCAAAAGGATCACGCCGACCGGATGGTCGCGGCGCTGCACTACGAGCCGTGCTCGGAGTTCTGTCCGAACTGGTTGCGCTACGGCGTGCAGCCCAAGAACGCGCGGCCGGGTCAGGCTCCGGGCCGCTGCGCGGGTAAGGCGCACAAGGCCGAACACCTGGGTATCCGGGGCCGTCGCGTGCTGGTCTCGCGCAAGTGGTCCACCAAGACGCTGACCGATCACCGGGCCGACCGTCGTGCCTGGGTGCTGGAGATGCTCGGGCTTTCGGCAACCGAGGACACCGACCCGAACCGCTACGTCTGGCGCAAGGTGCCGCCCGGTGATCCGGACCTGCCGCCGCTGGGGCAACGGCTGCTTTCGGCAATCGCCGAGCGGCAACGGCAACGCGAGCTGCTGGCCGAAGCACAGGCCAGGCAGAACGCCGGAGATCTCTCGGCAACTGGAGAGGGGGCGGCCGCATGAACGTGGCTCCCTTGGAACAGCGGCTGCTCAAGGTGCCCGAAGTGATGGCGGTCCTCGGGCTCAGCCGGTGGCAGATCTACAACCTGATCAGGTCCGGCGAACTGGAGTCGGTCAAGGTCGGGCGCAGTCGGCGCGTCCCCCTGGTGGCCGTCGATGCCTTCGTATCCCAGCTCAGAGAGGAGGCGGCGTGATGACCAAGAAGAACAGGCGGGCGAACGGAGAGGGCACGATCTACCAGCGGAAAGATGGCCGCTGGGAGGGCGCTGCCTTCGTGCTGGCCTCGGATGGCACGTACAAGCGGGTGCGGAAGTACGGCAAGACCAGGGAGGAGGTTCACGGCAAGCTGGTGGAAGTGCTCGACCGGTCCCGCCGTGGCGTTCCGGTCTCCGATCGTCCCTGGAAGCTGGGGGAGTACCTGGATTACTGGCTCGAACACGTCGCGTCTCTGCGGCTGCGGGCCACTACGTACGCCAAGTACGAAACCATGGTCCGGCTCTACCTCAAGCCGGGTCTCGGCAAGCAGCCTCTCGACCGGCTGCGCGTCGCCAGGATTCAGACCTTCCTGAACCAGCAACTCAATGCCGGCCGCTCGGTCGGTACGGTCTATGCGATGAAGGTCACGCTCAGTGCTGCGCTTACGCGGGCGATGCGCGAGGAACTGATCTCCATCAACCCCGCGCGACTGGTCGTCCTCCCCTCGCCTCAGCCCTCAACCGTCCGGCCCTGGACTGTGGATGAGGCTCGGCAGTTCCTCAAGGCGGCCAAGCCTCTGCCGTACTACCTGCCGTTGACCATGCTCCTGATCTACGGTCTTCGGCGTGGTGAGGTGCTCGGCATCGGCTGGGAGAATGTGGATCTCGACGCCAATACGATCCGGATCGCCTGGCAGATCCAGCGGATCAAGGGCAAGCTCGTCCGGGTGCCGGTCAAGACCGAAGCGGGCAAGCGCACCCTGCCTCTGATCCCCTTCGTCCGAGACGCGATCATCGAGCATGCCGGGCTCCAGGCGGACGCCAAGCGTAAGGCGGGCAAGACATGGCAAGACTGGGGACTCGTCTTCGCCTCGCGCACCGGAGGTCCGATCGAGCCGACCAATCTGGGCCGTGCCTTCGATCGGGTGATCAAGGACAACGGGCTACGGCGGATCAGGCTTCACGATCTCCGGCACACCACGGGCACGATGCTCAAGGACCTGAAGGTCTCTCCGCGAGACGCCAAGGAGATCTTGGGGCACGCGCGCATCTCGGTCACGATGGAGATCTACACGCACGGCGATCAGGACGCCCACCGAGAGGCGATCGAAAGGATCTCGGGGAAGCTCTTCGGGGAGTGAGGCAGGGGCGTTGCCGTCTCCACTGCCGTCAAAGGCCCGTCCGGAAGATCGGAACGGGCCTTTGAGCTGGGTGGGGCTACCAGGACTTGAACCTGGGACCTCTTCCTTATCAGGGAAGCGCTCTAACCGACTGAGCTATAGCCCCTTATCGTGCGGAAACCGTATCGCATCCTGGAGGTGGAGGCGAATCCGTTCGCGCGGACAGGGAAAAGCTTACCGTGTTCCGGGACCTGTTCGCGCCACGTCCCCACGGACGGGGGACGTGGCGGTCAGGTCGTTACTCGGCCTCGCTGAAGGTCACCTCGATGCCGCCGACCAGGTCGGAGGCGACGTTGTAGATGACCGCGCCGAGGGTGGACAGAGCGGTGATGAGCACCACGTTCACGGCGCCGATCAGGGCCGTGTAACCGAGGATGCGCACCGGCTCGAACCAGGCGGCGATGTTGAAGGTGCTGGCGGAGGAACTGCCCTCGCCCTGGGTGAGCTGGTTCACCAGCTGGATGATCGAGTCGAAGACGCCCAGGCCGTTGAGGACCATGTACAGCACGGCGACCGCGATGAACAGCACCACGAAGCAGACCAGGGACACCACGAAGCTGAACTTCATGGCGGACCACGGCTCGATCCGGCGCAGGACCAGGTGGGCCTTGCGCGGTGCCCGGGGCGCTTCGGTGGCGGAGGGCTTGCGGTCGGTCATCTCCAGCGGAGGCGTCGAGACGCCGGCGGCCGGGCCCCGCCCGGCCTGCCCCAGCGGGGGCGTCGGCACGCCGCCGGGCCCCCTCCCGTCGTGCTGCTGCCCCGGGGCGGGGGACAGGGGCGGAGGCGGAGGCGGGGAGGCCGTCTTCCCGGGCGCCCATGACTTGCCGGCCTCGGCGGCCGCCGGACGGATCCGCATCGTGGAGTCGCTCGGCTTGTCGTCCTCGGTCGTCGTCACCTTGGACCTGCCTTTGAAATCGTCGGTCGCCGAGTCGTCGGTCTCCGGCGCGGGCACGTTACCGTCGGCCGGTGACTCGACCACCTCGACGACATCCGCTTCAGTGGTCTTGTCCATCTTCTCCGTCACCTGCTCGCGTGTCGATGGGGAGGCCGTCCGTGGGCCAGATCCGGCCTGGGCGCTCACGGGTTACTCCCCTTCCCCGTTTTCCTCGGTCTCCAACGCCTCGGCGTTGCGGGCGAGAGCCACAACGCTGTCTCCATCGGAGAGATTCATCAGCCGGACTCCCATGGTCTGGCGGCCCGACTGCTTGATCTCACCGGCGCTGGTACGGATGACCCCACCGGCCGACGTGATCGCGAAGACCTCGTCCTCCGGCCGGACCATGACCGCACCGACCAGTTTGCCCCGCGCGCTGACGATTTTCGCCGTCAACACACCCTTGCCGCCTCTTCCCTGCACAGGATATTGATCGGCGGGGGTGCGCTTGGCATAGCCGCCCTCGGTGGCGACCAGCACGTCGTCACCGTCGGCGATGCGGTTCATCGCCAGGAGTTCGTCGCCCTCCAGGAAGCGCATGCCGATCACACCGCTGGTCGCCCGCCCCATCGGCCGCAGCGCGTCGTCGGAGGCGGTGAAGCGGATGGCCTGGGCGTCGCGGGAGATCAGCAGGAGGTCGTCCTCCTCCGACACCAGCCGTGCTGCGATCACCTCGTCATCGTCGCGCAGGTTGATGGCGATGAGGCCACCGGAACGCGGCGAGTCGTATTCGGCCAGGCGGGTTTTCTTCACCATGCCGCTGCGGGTGGCCAGCACGAGGTAGGGCGCGACGTCGTAGTCGCGCATGGCAAGGACCTCCATGACGACCTCGTCCGGCTGCATGGCCAGCAGGTTGGCCAGGTGCTGGCCGCGGGCGTCGCGGCCGGCGTCGGGCAACTCGTAGGCCTTGACCCGGTAGACGCGGCCCCTGTTGGTGAAGAACAGCAGCCAGTGGTGGGTCGTGGTGACGAAGAAGTGGTCGACGATGTCGTCCTGGCGCAGCTGCGCCCCGCGCACGCCCTTGCCGCCGCGCTTCTGCGCCCGGTAGAGGTCGGTGTTGGTGCGCTTGGCGTAACCGCCGCGGGTGATCGTGACGACCATGTCCTCCTCGGCCAGCAGGTCCTCGATGGACATGTCGGCCTCGTAGGCGATGATCTCCGTCTTGCGCTCGTCGCCGTACTTCGCCGTGATCTCCGAGAGCTCGTCGAAGACGATCGTGCGCTGACGCTCGGGGGAGGCGAGGATGGCCTGGTAGTCGTTGATCTGGGCCATCAGCGAGTCGTGCTCGTCGGTGATCTGCTGGCGCTCCAGGGCGGCCAGCTTGCGCAGCTGCATGTCGAGGATGGCCTGCGCCTGGATCTGGTCGATCTCCAGCAGCGTCATCAGGCCGCCCTGCGCCTCGGCCGCCGACGGCGAGCGCCGGATCAGGGCGATGACCTCGTCCATCCGCTCCAGCGCCTTGAGCAGGGCGCGCAGGATGTGGGCCCGCTCCTCGGCCTTGCGCAGCAGATAGCGGGTCCGGCGGACCACGACCTCGATCTGGTGGGCGATGTAGTGGCGGACGAACTGGTCGAGCCGGAGGGTCCGCGGCACGCCGTCCACCAGGGCCAGCATGTTCGCGCCGAAGGTGGTCTGGATCTGGGTGTGCTTGTAGAGGTTGTTCAGCACGACCTTGGCGACCGCGTCGCGCTTGAGCACGATCACCAGGCGCTGGCCGACCCGGGAGGAGCTCTCGTCGCGGACGTCGGCGATGCCGCTGATCCGGCCGTCCTTGACCGACTCGGCGATCGACAGCGCGAGGTTGTCCGGGTTGACCATGTACGGCAGCTCGGTGACGACCAGGCACTGACGGCCCTTGGCGTCCTCCTCGACCTCGACGATCGCCCGCATGGTGATCGAGCCGCGCCCGGTCCGGTAGGCGTCGTCGATGCCGCGGCGGCCGACGATGAGCGCGCCGGTGGGGAAGTCGGGGCCCTTGATCCGCTCGATCAGCGCTTCGAGGAGCTCGTCGTCGGCGGCCTCGGGGTTCTGCAGGGCCCACTTGACGCCGTCGGCCACCTCCCGCAGGTTGTGCGGCGGGATGTTGGTCGCCATGCCGACCGCGATGCCGGCCGACCCGTTGACCAGCAGGTTCGGGAACCGCGAGGGCAGGACCAGCGGCTCCTGGGAACGCCCGTCGTAGTTCGGCTGGAAGTCGACGGTGTCCTTGTCGATGTCACGGATCATCTCCATGGCGATCGGCGCGAGCTTGCACTCGGTGTATCGCATGGCGGCCGGCATGTCGTTGCCGGGCGATCCGAAGTTGCCCTGGCCGTCGACCAGGGTGTAGCGCAGCGCCCAGGGCTGCGCCAGCCGTACGACGGTGCCGTAGATCGAGGAGTCGCCGTGCGGGTGGTAGGAACCCATGACGTCGCCGACGACGCGGGAGCACTTGAAGTAGCCGCGGTCGGGACGGTAGCCGCCGTCGTACATCGCGTAGAGCACGCGGCGGTGCACCGGCTTGAGCCCGTCGCGGACGTCGGGCAGCGCGCGGGACACGATGACGGACATCGCGTAGTCCATGTAGCTGCGCTGCATCTCCGACTGGATGTCGACCGGCTCGATGCGCTCTGCCGGCGGAATGTTGCTCACTTCCGTCACGGGATGTGGATCCTTTTCAGAGTGGGACGGGACGCTGTACGGCTGCCGCCGGCGCTACACATCGAGGAAACGCACGTCGCGCGCGTTCCTGATGATGAAGGAGCGGCGGGCCTCGACGTCCTCACCCATGAGAACGCTGAACAGGTCGTCGGCCTGGGCGGCGTCGTCGAGGGTGACCAGGCGCAGGAGCCGCGTCTCGGGGTTCATGGTGGTCTCCCAGAGCTGGGAGGCGTTCATCTCGCCGAGACCCTTGAACCGCTGGATGCCGTCGTGCAGGCGCGGGTCGCGCTTGCCGCGGGCCATGCCCTCCTCGATGATCGCGTCGCGCTCGGGGTCGGAGTAGGCGTAGGAGGCGTCCTCGCCCCGGCGGTCCCACTTGATCTTGTAGAGCGGGGGCTGGGAGAGGTAGACGTGCCCGGCCTCGATCAGCGGCCGCATGAAGCGGAACAGCAGCGTGAGCAGCAGGGTGTTGATGTGCTGGCCGTCGACGTCGGCGTCGGCCATCAGGATCAGCTTGTGGTAGCGGAGCTTGGAGATGTCGAACTCGTCGTGGACGCCGGTGCCCATGGCCGTGATCAGGGCCTGGACCTCGGTGTTCTTCAGGACCTTGTCGATCCGGGCCTTCTCCACGTTCAGGATCTTGCCGCGGATGGGGAGGATCGCCTGGAACCGCGAGTCGCGACCGCCCTTGGCCGAGCCGCCGGCCGAGTCGCCCTCGACGATGAACAGCTCGCACTTCTCCGGGTCGCTCCACTGGCAGTCGGCCAGCTTGCCGGGCAGGCCGGAGCCGGACTCCAGCAGCGACTTGCGCCGGGTCAGGTCACGGGCCTGGCGGGCCGCGAGGCGGGCGCGGGCGGCCTGCAGGGACTTGTTGATGACGTCCTTGGCCTCGCCGGGATTGCGCTCGAACCAGGCGCGCAGGTGGTCGTTGCAGGCCTTCTGGACGAACGACTTGGCCTCGGTGTTGCCCAGCTTGGTCTTGGTCTGGCCCTCGAACTGCGGGTCGGACAGCTTCACCGAGATGATCGCGGTGAGACCCTCGCGCACGTCCTCACCGGAGAGGTTGTCGTCCTTGCCCTCCTTGAGGAACTTCTGCTCGCGCGCGTAGCGGTTGACGATCGACGTCAGCGCCGCGCGGAAGCCCTCCTCGTGGGTGCCGCCCTCGGCGGTGTTGATGACGTTGGCGAAGCTGTAGACGGACTCCGAGTAGGAGTTGTTCCACTGCATCGCGATCTCGACCGAGAGCCCGTCGCCCTCTTCCTCGAAGGAGATGATCGACGCGTGCGCCGGCTCCTTCTTGCCGTTGAGGTGCTGCACGAAGTCGGACAGGCCGCCCTCGTAGTGGTATTCGACCCGCACGGGCTCGCCGTTGACGTGGTCGGGACGCTCGTCGCACAGCGTGATCGTCAGGCCCTTGTTGAGGAAGGCCATCTCCTGGAAGCGGCGGGAGAGCGTCTCGTAGTTCCACGCCGTGGTCTCGAAGATCCCCGGGTCCGGCCAGAACGTGATCGCGGTGCCGGTCTCCTCGGTCTCCTCGCCCTTGGCCAGCGGGGCCGTCGGCTTGGACATCTCATAGCGCTGGCGCCAGTAGTGGCCGTGCTGCTTGACCTCCACGTCCATGGCGACCGACAGCGCGTTGACGACGGCCGAGCCGACGCCGTGCAGGCCGCCGGAGACGGCGTAGGACTGGCTGTCGAACTTGCCGCCCGCGTGCAGCGTGGTCAGCACGACCTCGACGGCGGAGCGCTTCTCGACCGGGTGGATGCCGGTGGGGATGCCGCGGCCGTTGTCGACGACCCGCACGCCGTTGTCGGCGAGCAGTGTGACGTCGATGCGGTCGGCGAACCCGGCGAGGGCCTCGTCCACCGCGTTGTCGACGATCTCGTAGACGAGGTGGTGGAGGCCGCGTTCCCCGGTCGATCCGATGTACATGCCGGGGCGCTTACGGACCGCCTCAAGCCCCTCGAGAACGGTGATTGAGCTAGCGTCGTAGGACAACTGTGAAATCCTCCTGCCGAGGACACGCGGCGGGAGAACGCTCAGCCCCGCCGTCCGTCACCGTCGTGAATGCCCCGATGCGTCCACCCAGGGGAGTCGGCTCACACGCCGGGGTGACACGCAAACGGACGTGTCCGGAATCCGTGTCCATTCTAGCGGCTTGAAGAGCATGATGTGGCATTGAAGGGCCCTGAAAGCCCCTCTCGCGCGTCGATCATCGTTTCCAGCATCCCCCTACGGGGAGGGAAGTCACCGCGCCAGAAAGGCCGCTGATTCGTTTTGGCGCCTTCGGCCCTTGCGTGAACTCAGCCGTATGTGTCGCGCGGGCCCTGGCTTCCGGTCACCCGAAGACCCCCGCTCGGGCGGGGTCCGGCCTGCGGTCCCTGGACGTTCACCCGCTTGACGGTCCCGTCGCCGAGCTCCTCGTTCAGCCGCCGCACGAGCGTCCCGGCCAGCAGCCGCACCTGGGTGGCCCAGGCCGTGGAGTCGGCGAGCACCAGGACCTCGCCGTCGGTGAAGCTCTGCGGCTTGGTGTGCGCGGCCATGTCGGTGCCGACGATCTCGTGCCAGCGGCCGAACACCCCGCCCACCGCCACCGGCTCCTCCCACTTGCGGTCGGCGAGCAGGTCGGCGATGGCCCGGCCGAGCAGCTGGGGATCGCCCGCGGCCCTGGCCGGCCCGCTCGCCTTGCGCCGGGGCTCGCGGCGGGGGAGCTGACCCCGCCGGGCCGCGTCGGACTTGGCCTGGGCCAGCTTCTCCCTGGCCAGGGCCGCGCCCTTGGCCGCCGTGCTCTTGGCGGATCCCGCCTCGGGCCCCGCCTCACCGGATCCGGACGCGGGAGTGGTCTCATCGGACACGGGTCACGCTCCCCTCGGTCACGTCGAACCGGGCCCCCGCCAGCTCCGCCGGCACGTCGTCGGGGACCGCCGCGGTGATCAGCACCTGCTCGGCCGAGGCGACGAACTCGGCCAGGCGGCGGCGGCGCTGGGTGTCCAGCTCGGCGAAGACGTCGTCGAGGATCAGCACCGGATCGCCGCCGTCCGCCCTGAGCAGATCGTAGGCGGCCAGCCGCAGTGCCAGGGCGAAGGACCACGACTCGCCGTGGCTGGCGTAGCCGCGCGCGGGCAGCTCGCCCAGCCCGAGGAACAGGTCGTCGCGGTGCGGGCCCACGAGGGTGACGCCGCGCTCCAGCTCGGCGCCGCGGGCCTCCAGCAGCGCGGCGCGCATCGCCTGCTCGATCGCGTTCCGGTCGGACGGGTCGTCCCCGCCTGTGGACAACGTGCCGCGGTATTCCAGCCCGGCGGGGGCGGACCCGGGCGCGAGGGCCGCGTAGGAGGCGGCGACCAGCGGGCGCAGCGCCTCGACCAGCTCCAGCCGCGCCGCGAGGAGCTCGGCCCCCTGCTTGGCCAGGTGGGCGTCCCAGACCTCCAGCGTGCTCAGCACGTCTCCGGCCCCCGCGGCGGCGAACGCCGTCTCGCTCTCGGCCCGCCGCCCGCCCCGGCCGCCGCGGCGGGACTGGGCCGCCGTGCGCAGCAGGGCGCCGCGCTGCTTGAGCACGCGGTCGTAGTCGGCCCGCACCCCGGCGAACCGGGGCGCCCTGGCCACAAGCAGGTCGTCGAGGAGGCGGCGCCGTTCGGAGGGGTCGCCCTTGACCAGGGCCAGGTCCTCGGGGGCGAACAGGACCGTGCGCAGCAGCCCGATGACGTCGCGCGGCCGGGACATCGGCGAGCGGTTCAGCCTGGCGCGGTTGGCCCGGCCGGGGTTGATCTCCAGCTCCACCAGCGCCCGCCGGTCCTCGCGCACGACCACCGAGCGCACGATGGCCCGCGCCGCGCCCTGCCGTACCAGGGGGGCGTCGGTGGCGACCCGGTGGCTCGACTGGGTCGCCACGTAGCCCATCGCCTCGACCAGGTTGGTCTTGCCCTGGCCGTTCGGTCCCACGAAGGCGGTGACGCCCGGCTCCATGCCGAGGTCGACGGTGTCGTAGGAGCGGAAATCGGTGAGCGAGAGGTGGGCTACGTGCACCCCGTTACGGTAGTACCTTCCCGTTCCCGCGGGGCGGGAGACGCCCGCCCCCCTGTGGAGAAGACCCCGCCCTGTGGAAAACCCGGCAGGACAGGGCGGGGACGGCCTGTGGAACGCGACCCGCGTCCTGTGGACGGAGCGCGGGTCGCGCGCACGGGCGGTCGTGGGACCTCGGGCGGTCGTGGGACCTCGGGCGGTCGTGGGACCTAGCGCGGGACCTAGCGCTGGGCCTCGACCGGCGGGACGACGTCCGCACCCGGGGAGTCGGCGCCCTTCTCGACCTCTCCGGCCTTGGCGGTGACGGCGTGCCCGCCGAACTGGTTGCGCAGGGCCGCCACGACCTTCATCGCCGGGGAGTCGTCCTGGCGGGAGGCGAAGCGGGCGTACAGCGCGGCGGTGATGACGGGCAGCGGGACCGCGTGGTCCACGGCCGCCTGCACCGTCCAGCGGCCCTCGCCGGAGTCCTGTGCGTAACCGCGCAGCCCCGACAGGTCGGGGTCCTCGTCGAGGGCGCGGACCATCAGGTCGAGCAGCCAGGAGCGGATCACCGTGCCGCGCCGCCAGCTCTTGAAGGCGCCGGGCACGTCCGTCACGGCGTCGGAGGCCTCCAGCAGCTCCCAGCCCTCGGCGAAGGCCTGCATCATGCCGTACTCGATGCCGTTGTGGACCATCTTCGCGAAGTGGCCGGCGCCGATCTTGCCGGCGTGGACGAAGCCGTCCTCGCCCTCGGGCTTGAGGGTCTCGAAGATCGGCATCAGCCGCTGGACGTCGGCCTCGGAGCCGCCGACCATCAGCGCGTAGCCGTTCTCCAGTCCCCAGACGCCGCCGCTCACGCCGCAGTCGACGAAGCCGATCCCCGTGGCCGCGAGCTCCTGACCGTGCTTCTGGTCGTCCACATAGTGGGAGTTGCCGCCGTCGACGACGATGTCGCCGGACGACAGCGCTTTGCCGAGTTCCTCGATCGTGGCCTGGGTCGGCGCCCCCGCCGGGACCATGACCCACACCGCGCGCGGCGCCTCGAGCCGGTCCACCAGCTCCTGCAGGCTCGCGACGTCGCTGATCGCCGGATCCCGGTCGTATCCCACGACATCGTGGCCGCCGCGGCGCAGACGCTCGGCCATGTTGCCGCCCATCTTGCCCAGCCCGATCATGCCGATCTGCATTCGAGCACCCCCTTCAGGGTTCCATCATCCACCTAGTGCCGGACGGGCCCGCGCCAGCCGTACCAGATGGGCGTTCCCGTCGACGGGCTCGCCATCGGGACCCTGAAGGACGTCCTCCAGACCTATGCGCGTGGACAGTCCCAGCCGTCCGGCCTCATCCACCAGTACCCACGCCGGGGCGTGCTCACCATGGAGAAGCCTCGGACCGGGAACCGCCAGGTCGTCGAGCCGGTCGAGTACGGCGTGCGCGCGGGGCACGGCGGTGCGCGCGTCACCGCCGATGATCTCCACGAGCACGCGGACGCACTCCAGGCCGGTCCCGGCGAGCGCCTCGGCGTCCGCCACGGACCAGACTCCGGCCTCGACCCCCACGCCGAGCCGCTGAAGATCTTTCCACAGATGGGGGAAACCGGGTTCGGACAGGTTCACCGAGGCGAAGTCCGGCCGCTCCCGCGCGGGGAGCGAGTCCCAGCCGCGCACCGCCTCCCGCCGCGTGTGCACATCCCCGCCGGTTATCCACAGGCCTGTGCTCACCCCGACGGGAAGACCGGGGACGGCCCGCCGTACCGCTCCGACGGCCGCCCCGATGTGGACGGCGCTCAGCGACTCTCTGCCCGCCTCGTCGCGCGGGTGGATGTGGACGGCCGCCGCCCCCGCCCCGTGGGCCTCACGGGCCGCCTCAGCCAGTTGCAGGGGTGTCAGGGGGAGCGCCGGGTGCTCGCCGGGGCTCCTGCTCCCGTTGAGGCACGCCTTGATCATCACCATTCCGGGCTCTTTCCCGGTTTCCACCCTCCTCCCACGCGGGCGAGGACGGTTCCCCGCGCGGGGAGGGTGGCGGGACGCCTCAGCTCGACAAGCGGATCGGCATGATCAGGTAGCGGTAGTCGGGGACGCCGCCGTCCTCCACAGGCTTGCCGCCGGTGAGGATGGCGGGCTTGGTGGAGGTGGTCATCTGCAGGCGCGCGACGTCGGAGTCGATCGCGCCCAGGCCCTCCAGCAGGAACTGGTGGTTGAAGGCGATGTTGATGTCGTCGCCCTCGAAGTCGACCGGCAGGACTTCCACAGCCTGTGCCTCGTCGCCGCTGCCGGCCTCCAGGACGACCTCGCCGCCGCGGAAGGCCATGCGGATCGGAGTGTTGCGTTCGGCGACCAGGGCCACGCGCTTGACGGCCTCGACGAAGCTGCCGACGGGCAGGTCGGCCCGGGCGGAGAACTCGGTGGGCAGCAGCGAGCGGTACTTGGGGAACTCGGGGTCGAGCAGCCGCGTCGTCGTGCGGCGTCCGGCGCTGGAGAAACCGATCATGCCTTCGCCGGTGCCGCCGACGGAGCTCATCGCGATCTCCACCTCGGCGCCGGTCGCCCCCAAGGCCTTCGCCGCGTCGGCGAGGGTCTTGCCGGGGATCATGGCGATCGCCGAGATGTCGGACTGCTCGGGCTGCCACTTCAGCTCGCGTACGGCCAGGCGGTAGCGGTCGGTGGCGGCGAGGGTCACGGTGTCGCCCTCGATCTCCACGCGCACGCCGGTGAGCATCGGCAGGGTGTCGTCCTTGCCGGTGGCGACCGCGACCTGGCTCACGGCGGAGGCGAAGACGTCGCTGCCCACCCGCCCGGCGGCCGGGGGCATCGTCGGCAGGGAGGGATAGTCCTCCACAGGCATGGTGAGAAGGGTGAACCGGGCGCTGCCACAGGTGACGACGGCCTTGGCCCCCTCCACCACGAAATCCACAGGCTGTGCGGGAAGCGCCCGGGTGATCTCGGCGAGGAGCCGGCCGGAGACGAGCACCACGCCCGCCTCACCCGTCTGCGGTTCGAGGGTCACCTCGGCGGAGACCTCGTAGTCGAAACCGGAGAGCTTGAGCTGACCGCTCTCCGTGACCTCCAGACGCATGCCGGCCAGCACCGGCACGGAGGGGCGCGCCGGAAGGCTGCGTGCCGTCCATGCGACCGCCTCGGCGAGTACGTCTCGGTCGATCCGGAACATCACGTGGATCTGCCTCCTGTGTGTCGAGCGCTCTTCGCTCGCTGCTCTCGCTGCTTTGGGTTCAAGTGTTCACTGTCCCGCACGTGCGCTCCCCCGGAACTCTTCTATGGGTCTTGAGTTTTCTTATGAGAGATAAGTGGAGTCATCACAGTAGGGGCGGTGGAAACTGTGGACAACCGGTGTTTCCGCAGCTCAGAAGCTGTTTTTTCATCCACCGGGGGTGTGGGTGGAGCCTGTGGGAAACCTCGCGGCCTGGGGACAGCCGCGGACTACCCACAGGCCGTCCCCAGATCGGGGGGTCTTCGTCCACCGGTTATCCACGGTTATCCACGATGTTTCCCCAGGTTATCCACGGGGTAGGAGTCCGTTTTGTGCCTGGGGAAAACTCCGTTCACAGGGCGTCCCCAGGTTATCCACGAGTTACCAACAGGTTCTCCCCAGGTTCTCCCCAGAGTTGTCCCCACCCACCAAAGCCTGCTCATGTTCTCCGACGCCGTGTTGATCATGGTTGGCACCTCGGGGGATCTTCCAGGCCGGCCGGATCATTGATCCACAAGGTTTTCCACAGGCTGTGCATCGCCGGTGGGAAAACCTCATCCATTGCGAGACTGCTGCTTGATCCTGGTGGTGAGTTCGTTGACCTGGTTGTAGATCGAGCGGCGCTCCGCCATGAGCGACCGGATCTTCCGGTCGGCGTGCATGACCGTGGTGTGGTCGCGGCCGCCGAACTGCTGGCCGATCTTGGGGAGCGACATGTCGGTCAGCTCCCGGCACAGATACATGGCGATCTGCCGGGCGGTGACCAGGACCCGCGAGCGCGATCCGCCGCACAGGTCGTCGATGGACAGCCCGAAGTAGGCGGCGGTCGAGGCCATGATCGTGGCGACCGTTATCTCCGACCCGGCGTCCTCGGTGATCAGGTCCTTGAGCACGACCTCGGTCAGCTGCAGGTCCACCGACTGCCGGTTGAGGCTGGCGAAGGCGGTGACGCGGATCAGCGCGCCCTCCAGCTCGCGGATGTTGGTGGAGATGCGGCTGGCGATGTACTCCAGCACCTCGGGCGGGGCGGCCAGGCCCTCCTGGATCGCCTTCTTGCGCAGGATCGCGATGCGCGTCTCCAGCTCGGGCGGCTGGACGTCGGTGATCAGGCCCCACTCGAACCGGTTGCGCAGCCGGTCCTCCAGGGTGACCAGCTGCTTGGGCGCCCGGTCGCTGGAGATGACGATCTGCTTGTTGGCGTTGTGCAGGGTGTTGAAGGTGTGGAAGAACTCCTCCTGCGTCTGCTCCTTGCCCTCCAGGAACTGGATGTCGTCGACGAGCAGGATGTCCACGGCCCGGTAGCGACCCCGGAAGTTGTCGGCCTTGTGGTCGCGGATGGAGTTGATGAAGTCGTTGGTGAACTCCTCCGAGCTGACGTATCTCACCCGCGCGCCGTCGTAGAGGCTCTGCGCGTAGTGGCCGATCGCGTGCAGCAGGTGGGTCTTGCCCAGCCCGGAGTCGCCGTAGATGAACAGCGGGTTGTAGGCCTTGGCCGGCGCCTCGGCCACCGCGACCGCCGCGGCGTGCGCGAAGCGGTTGCTGGAGCCGATGACGAAGGTCTCGAAGGTGTACTTCGGGTTCAGCTTCCCGGGTTCCCCCTGGGTACGGCCGCCGCCGCTGCCCCGCGACTCCCACCTGTTCTGCACGGGGGCGGGGGCCGGGTTCGGCGCGGGACGCTCGAAGGCGTCCTGTTCGGGGCGGGGCGGGGGAGGCTGCGGGATGTAACCGCCCCTGCCGTATCCGGCGCTCTGCTCGGCCGGCTGCGGGCCCGCCGGCGGCTCGCCGGAGAGGTACGGCTGCGCGTTCTCCTCCACCTGTGGATAGGGGTAGGAGAACTGCTGGGCCTGTGGCTGATGCTGTGGATATTCGGTGGGCGGCGGACCGGCGGGGCCGGGCACCGGATAGGGGTGCGAAGGGCCGGAAGCGTTGTGGGACGGGGGATTCGCGGGCTGTGCATAACCCTGGGGGGATCCCCCACCCTGGGGATAACCCTGCGCGGGAGCCTGGGGATATGTCTCCGGCCTGCCGGGCGCGCCACCCTGTTCGGGGCCCGCGGCCGAGGGGTCGACCACGACCGCGATCCGCATGGGGCGGCCGAACTCCTGGGAAAGAGCGTGGTTGATCAGGGGGCGGAGCTTGTTCTCCAGCACGTCCCTGGCGAAGTCGGTGGGGGCGGCGAGCACCACGGTGTCGTTCATGAGGCCGAAAGGCCTGGTCATACCGAGCCAGACGCGCTGCTGGGACGGGACGCTCTCATTGAGGGAGTTCTCCAGCGCCCGTGTCCACACCGCGCCGAGGTCCATTGCGTCCATGGCTCGGCCGTCCTCCTCCCGCGGCCCCCGCAAGCTCACCGCGATCCGTTCTCATCCACACCGATGGCCGCCGAGCGCATCGGATTCTCCCGTTGTCCACACGTCGGTGCCGCGTGGATCTCCGGCGGCGCCGGCCTCGAAATCCACATCGGATCCACACGCTGTACACAGCCCCGCACCGACAGCCAAGCTGTGTTCTGGCAGTAGAGAGAAGGTTTGGAAGGGCCGACAGTAGTCTGTGTCCACAGCGGTGTTCAAGACGTTGTCCACAGCCTAGTGGTAGTGCGAGGTGGGCCGGGTGCACATCCTGTGGACAAAGTTGCGACAGTGGATGAGCGGCCTGTGGAACGACGGGCGGCCCGCCTTCGGGCGTATGCCGGTTTGACCTGGGACGCATCTGCCCCGTAACGTACGACGGTCGGCTTGCCAGCGACGGCTATTTCGCATGCCCCGCATCCGGCAGGCCAGCCACTGTCGAGCGTCCCCATGTGCTGGGGACGTGCATTGAAGCCTGGAGCCCACTCGTGAGCAAGCGTACTTTCCAGCCGAACAACCGCCGTCGCGCGAAGACCCACGGCTTCCGGCTGCGTATGCGCACCCGCGCCGGTCGCGCGATCCTGGCCGCCCGCCGTCGCAAGGGCCGCGCCCAGCTCTCCGCCTGACGCGCCGTCCACCGTGCCCGGTCCGCCGGGCCAGGCAGCGTTCCTTCGCCCGCCGGCATGCCCGGCGGGCGAAAGCCGTACCTGCCCAGGGTCGATAAGGTCCTCTCGTGTTGCCGTCCGGGTCCCGCATGCGCCGGGGCGACGAGTTCGCCGACGCGGTCAGGAAGGGCGGCCGTTCCGGCCGCCCCACACTGGTCGCGCACTTTCGCATGCGCCAAGACGTGGACGAACCACCCCTGGTGGGCTTCGTGGTGAGCCGTGCCGTCGGAGGCTCCGTCGTCCGCAACCGCGTCAAACGCCGGTTGAGACACCTGCTCCGAGACCGTCTCGATCGCCTTCCGCGGGGTAGCCTGCTGGTTGTACGCGCCAATCCACCGGCCGCGTCCGCGCGAAGCGAGCGCCTTGCCGCCGAACTCGACGTCGCGCTGGATCGTTTACTGAGGCGGCGAGAGCCTTCCACGGCTCACACGGACGGACGACGATGACGGCGCAAGAGCAGATCCCCGGGGCCTCCCCGGCCGCCAGGACCCTGATGGCTCCTATCCGGTTCTACCGGGCCTTTGTGAGCCCCCTGCTGGGTCCCCGTTGTCGTTTCCATCCTTCGTGCAGCGCCTATGGCCTTGAGGCGATCGCCGTTCACGGCGCGTTGCGCGGCACATGGCTGACGATCCGGAGAATCGGGCGTTGCCACCCATTCCATCCCGGAGGTCTCGACCCGGTGCCCCCACGCCCGACCCGGTCCCACGAAACGCAAGGGAGCTAGCTCGGTGGAGCTGTCCTGGCTCAATTGGCTGTACACAGCCGTCGCCACAGTCATCACCTGGATCCATGCGGGATACAGCACCTTCATCCCGCCGGACAACGGGCTCAACTGGGCGCTGACCATCATCACGCTCACCGTGCTGATGCGGCTGCTGATCTTCCCGCTCTTCCTCAAGCAGATGCGCTCGTCGAAGAAGATGCAGGAGCTCGCGCCCAAGGTGCAGGAGCTGCGCAAGCGCTACAAGAACGACAAGCAGCGCATGAACCAGGAGGTCATGGCGCTGTACCAGGGGGCGGGGGCCAACCCGCTCGGCGGCTGTCTGCCGATCCTGGCGCAGTTCCCGATCTTCATCTCGATGTTCACCGTGCTGCAGGCGATGGCCAACGGTCAGCCGAAGTTCGGCATGACCCAGCAGCTGGTCGACGACGCCCGGGCGGCGCACATCTTCGGCGCCCCGCTCCCCGCGACGTTCTTCACCAGCTCGACGGACATCCAGGCCTTCGGCGCCGACCCGGTGGTCACCAAGATCGTGCTCGCGATCTTCGTGGCGATCAGCTCGCTGACCACCTTCCTCACCGTCCGGCAGAGCGTGACCCGCTCGATGGCGCAGATGCCGGACAACCCGATGGCGCAGCAGCAGAAGATCCTGATGTACATCTCGCCGCTGTTCGCGATCTTCTCCCTGAACTTCCCCCTCGGCCTGATCCTCTACTGGGTGACCACGAACCTGTGGACGCTCGGTCAGCAGCACTGGTTTTACAGCCGCCACCCGATGCCGGTGATGGACGCCAAGGGGAACATGGTGACGCCCGCGCCCAAGCAGGGACTGATCAGCAAGGTCAGGAAGACGGCGCCCGAGCCCGAGAGCCCGCCGGAGCCGCCGGGACCCAAGGTCATCCGCCAGCAGCAGCACCGGACCCGCCAGCCCCGCAGCAAGCGCACAGGCGGGAAGAAGCCCTGACCGGGCGAGCCCAAGACCCCATCCCGACAGCACGAAGGAGTGGCTGGACGTGACCGAGGCCCAGCAGGAGACCGCGGCCAAAGCGGCTCCCGATCTCGCAGCCCTGGAGCAGGAGGGCGAGATCGCGGCGGACTACCTCGAAGGACTGCTCGACATCGCCGACATCGACGGCGACATCGACATGGACGTCGAGGGTGACCGCGCCGTCGTGTCGGTCGTCGACGTCAAGGGCGGTGACCTGGTGGGCGCCAACGGCGAGGTCCTGGAGGCGCTGCAGGAGCTGACCCGGCTCGCGGTCCACCGCCAGACCGGGGAGCGGTCGCGCCTCATGCTCGACATCGCCGGCTACCGCGACCGGCGCCGCACCGAGCTCAAGGAGCTCGGCACGAAGGTGGCCTCGGAGGTCAAGCGCTCCGGTGAGCCCAAGGCCCTGCGGCCGATGACCCCCTTCGAGCGCAAGATCGTGCACGACGCCGTCGCGGCGGCGGGCCTGCGGAGCGAGTCGGAGGGCGAGGAGCCCCGCCGCTTCGTGGTCGTCCTGCCCGCGTAGTCACTCCGGGGCGCCCGGCGCCCCGTGCCGACGTGGCGCTCACCCGGCCGCCGTCCCCGACCTTTCAGGGACGGCGGCTTTTGCGTTCCCGTACGGCGGCGCGGGGATGGTGGGGGTCTCCGGTGCGGCGGACGACGGGGCCCGTGACCCGGCCGTGGGGAGGCCGTCATCGGAAAGCCGCGGCGGGGAGCCGCCGGGGGCAAGCCGTGGCGGGAACCGTCGCGGGGAACCCGCTGTGGGGAGGCCGCCGCGGGGAAAACCACAGCCATCTTCGCCTCCACCCTGTTCCTGTCGGCCTCGTCGCCAGACCGGCTCTGTCCGGGCGTCGGCTACCGTTGTCTCGCGTAGCGACTGTCGGCGACGGCTCAGCCCCCCGGAGGGGGTGGTCCGCGGATGTTGAGGAAAGAGTGATCGTTCAGTGAGCGACCAGTTGCCCGAGCCGCCCGAGATCGCGCGCGAGGTCTTCTCCGGTGACGCCTGGGTCAGGGCGGAGGCGTTCGCTCAGCTGCTGGCCGGCCCCGGTGTGGTGCGGGGACTGCTCGGCCCCCGTGAGGTGCCCCGCATCTGGGATCGTCATCTGCTCAACTGCGCGGTGATCGCCGAGGCGGTCCCCGCCGATGTCCGGCTGGTCGACATCGGCTCCGGAGCGGGCCTGCCCGGTCTCGTGCTGGCGATCGTCCGGCCCGACGTCTCGGTCACCCTCCTGGAGCCGCTGCTGCGCCGCACGGTCTTCCTGGAGGAGTGCGTGGAGGCGCTGAAGCTCGAAAACGTGGAGGTGCTGCGTGGCCGGGCCGAGGAGCTCGCGGGCCGCCGCGAGTTCGACGTCGCCTGCGCGCGGGCGGTGGCGCCGCTCGACCGTCTGCTGAAGTGGGCTCTCCCTCTGCTGCGGGAGGGAGGAGAACTGCTCGCGATGAAGGGCGAGCGCGCAGCGGAGGAATTGGCCGAGGCGGAGGCGCAATTGCGGGCCGCTGGAGTGCGGACAGCCGAACTTGTCTCGGTCGGGCACGGTAAGGTCGAGCCGCCTGCAACTCTCGTCAGGGTGGTCGCCGGTCGGGCCCCCGGCAGAGCGCGGCAGGTCTCTCGCCGCAAGGACCGTGTTCCACGGTCGAAGCAGGCGCGGGGCCAGTAGACGGACAGAGCAAAGCGAGTAGAGCCAGTGGATGACCGTGAAAGTGCGATCGTCGCCATGACGGGCGGTCTCGGCTGGCCCGAGGATCTTCTTCCCCGGCGGCTCGGACATCCTTCCGGTCTGGGCTGGCCGCCCCCGGTTCCTCCCGCCGTGGCGGGACCGGGCGCAGTGAGGCCGGTGGAGGAAACGAGGCCGGACGGACCGGCCGGACCGGCTGGAAGGACGACGACCGTGACCCAGACCCCCCTTAACCCCGGCGACTCGCCGCTGGTACGAGAGGCACTCAGTTCAGTGGTTTCACGTGAAACAACGGCTCCGACCACCACGGTCCCTTCCGGCGGCTCCCCGGGGACGCGGGACGGCGACTGGCCCCGGCCCCCCAAGACGAGGATCTTCACCGTCGCCAACCAGAAGGGCGGCGTGGGAAAGACCACCACGTCGGTGAACCTGGCGGCGGCACTGTCCATGCACGGCCAGCGCGTGCTGGTGGTCGACCTCGACCCGCAGGGCAACGCCTCCACGGCGCTGTCCATCGAGCACCGCGGCGACGTGCCGGACATGTACAAGGTCCTGGTGGAGGACGCCCCGCTCATCGACGTGGTCAAGGAGGTCCCGGAGATGCCGGGCCTCTACTGCGCCCCGGCCACCATCGACCTCGCGGGCGCGGAGATCGAGCTGGTCTCCATGGTGGCCCGGGAGTCCCGGCTCCAGCGGGCGCTGGCCGCCTACGACGCCATCGAGCTCGACTACATCCTCATCGACTGCCCGCCCTCGCTCGGCCTGCTCACCGTCAACGCGCTGATGGCGGCCAACGAGCTGCTGATCCCCATCCAGTGCGAGTACTACGCCCTGGAAGGTCTCGGCCAGCTCCTGCGGAACGTGGAGCTGGTGAAGGCGCACCTGAACCCCACGCTGGACCTGTCCACCATCCTGCTGACGATGTACGACGGCCGCACCCGCCTGGCCTCCCAGGTCGCCGAGGAGGTCCGCTCCCACTTCGGCGACCGGGTCCTCAGCACGCTGATCCCCCGGAGTGTGCGCGTCTCCGAGGCGCCGAGCTACGGCCAGTCGGTGATGACCTACGACCCGGGCTCCAGCGGCGCGATGGCCTACATGGACGCCGCCCGCGAGATCGCTTACCGCGGCGCCGCAGTGTGAACGCTGAGAACGCCGCGGCCGGCAGCGTCATGAGCACCGGCGCCATGAGTACGGGCGTCATGAGTACGGGCGTCATGAGCACTGCTGAGGTCATGCACACTACTGGGAGCGGAACCGCGACGCCGGGGGAGGGACAGTGAGCAAGCAGCCGAGAGGACTGGGCCGGGGTCTGGGAGCACTCATCCCGACCGCTCCCCCGGTGGCCGAGGTCCCGGCGGCGGGGACGGCGACCATCACGGCCCCGCCGGAGTCGGCGGCCGGGCAGCGACGCCCGGAGGCCAACGGCCACTCCGGGCCGGCACCGGTCGCCGGTGCGTACTTTGCGGAGATCCCGGTAGGGGACATCAACCCGAACCCCCGGCAGCCGAGAGAGAACTTCAACGAGGGCGCACTCGACGAGCTGGCGGCCTCGATCAAGGAGGTCGGTCTCCTCCAGCCGGTCGTGGTGCGGCCGGTGGGCGAAGGGCTCTACGAGCTCATCATGGGGGAGCGCCGGCTGCGCGCCTCCAAGCTCGCCGGGCTCGACGTGATCCCGGCGATCGTCCGGGAGACGAAGGAGGACAAGCTCCTCCTCGACGCGCTGATCGAGAACCTCCAGCGCGAGCAGCTCAACGGGATCGAAGAAGCGGCCGCCTACCGGCAGCTCCTGGACGACTTCGGCGCGACCCACGAGCAGCTCGCCGCCCGGATCGGCCGTTCCCGTTCGCATGTGTCGAACACCCTGCGCCTCCTCACTCTTCCGCCGAAGGTCCAGCTGAAGGTCGCAGCCGGAACGATCAGCGCGGGGCATGGACGGGCGCTGGCCGGTCTGCAGAACCCGGCCGCGCAGGAGCGCCTCGCCGATCGGATCGTGGCGGAACTGCTCACGGTACGCGCGGTCGAGGAGATCGTGGCGGTGGGCGACGTGTCCGCCGCTCCGGCGCCCCCCGAGCCTCGCACGCCCCGGGCGAAGCCCGCGGAGGACCCGTCGCTCCGTCGCCTGGCGGATCGGCTGTCCGATCACTTCGAGACCCGGGTGAAGGTGGACTTCGGTCGGCGCAAGGGCCGCATCGTCGTGGAGTTCGCCACCATCGACGACCTTGAGCGGATCATCGCGACGATGTCCCCGGACTCCCTGCGTCCGGAGTAGGTCCTCCCGAAGGCGCCAAGCGGATCTCTCGGAGGCGCCAAGCAGACCCCTCGGGACGCCAAACGGAACGGAATGGCCGCTGTGTTTCACGTGAAACACAGCGGCCATTCCACTGTCCACGCCACCGGAGCGACGGCCGTACGGCTCTCCCTTCGTCCTCGCCCCTGTCCCCATGGATCCCTCCGCTGTCGCGGCGGCCCGAGGCGACGCCTGGAAACGGTCGCCCCTCCGAAGGCCGCGCCTCTCCGGTGATCACGCAGATCGCACGCCGGCCCTCTGACCCATCCCTCCACGCCCTCGACGACAGGAGCGCCCGGTGAACACCCTCATCGACAAGATCGCCTGGATCCACCTGGACAACGGCAAGATTCTCAGCACCCGCTCGCGAGGCAAGGACGCCTACTACATCCCCGGCGGCAAACGCGAGCCCGGTGAAACCGATCTGGACACCCTCGTCCGCGAGATCGACGAGGAGCTCTCCGTCTCCCTCATTCCCGCCACCGCCGTCCACGTAGGCACCTACCGGGCCCAGGCGCACGGCCACGCCGAGGGCATCACCGTGCAGATGACCTGTTACACCGCCGACCATCACGGAGTGCCGACGCCCAGTAGTGAGATCGAGGAGATCGTCTGGCTGGGCTATGCCGACCGCGACCGCGTGTCCCCGGTCGACCGGATCATCTTCGACCACCTGCATCAGACCGGCCGGCTTCGATGACTCGGCGATAGCCGTACCGGCCCGCATCCGCTCCCCGCTTCAGGACCTACCCGGCGGAGGGCCGGAGGTGAGCCGCTGTTTCACGTGAAACATCACCTCGGATTTCGCCTCCGCCTCCCCTCGCTGTTTCACGTGAAACAGCGGCCCTCTGATGGTGGAGCGGACAGGGTTGTCGGTCAGGAGTGGGCGCTGACGACCGTGCGGATGTCGGAGACGAAGGTGTCGACCTCTTCGGGGGTGGTGTCGAAGGAGGTCACCCAGCGGACCACGTTCTCGTTGGCGTCCCACATGTGGAAGAGGTAACGCTGCTGGAGTTCGGTGATGGCCTTCTCCGGGAGGGCGGGGAAGACGGCGTTGGACTGGACGGGCCAGCGCAGAGAGACGCCGGGCAGATCACTGACGCCGTCGGCGAGGCGGTGGGCCATGGCGTTGGCGTGGGCGGCGTTCTCCCGCCAGAGGCCGTCGGTGAGGAGCGCGGTCAGCTGGACGGAGACGAAGCGCATCTTGGAGGCGAGCTGCATGCCCTGCTTGCGCAGGAACAGCGCCGGGGGATCCAGCTCGGGACGCAGGATGACGAGCGCCTCGGCGCCCATGGCGCCGTTCTTGGTGCCGCCGAAGCTGAGCACGTCCACGCCGGCGTCCGTGGTGAGGGCACGCATCGAGCAGCCGAGCTCGGCCGCCGCGTTGGCCAGGCGGGCGCCGTCCATGTGCAGGAAGAGTCCGCGAGAGTGGAGGAACTCCGCGAGTTCGGCGATCTCCGCCGCGGTGTAGGCGGTGCCGCACTCGGTCACCTGGGAGATGGACACGACGCGGGGCTGGGCGTACTGGGTGTTGCCGATGACGGAGAGGTGGTCGCGGATGCCGTCGACGGCGATCTTTCCGTCGTCCGTGGGACACGGGACGAGCTTGGCGCCGAGAACGCGTTCGGCCGCCCCGCCCTCGTGGGTGTTGATGTGGGCCGTGGCCGGGCACAGGACGGAGTCGTAGGGGCGCAGCATCAGGCCCAGTCCCACCACGTTGGCTCCGGTGCCGTTGAACATCGCATACGCCGTCGCCTGGTCGCCGAACTCGGCACGGAAGGCGTCCTCCATCGCCTTGGTCCAGGGGTCCGCGCCATAGGCGGGGGCGTCTCCGGCGTTGGCCTCGGCGATGGCCGCGAGGATCGCCGGGTGTACCCCGGCGTGGTTGTCGCTGGCGAAGCTCTTGGGGAAGAAAGTGGTGGTCAGCACAAGGCCCAGCGTAGGGGAGCGGTCCCGGCAGGCGGTCAGGCGGCCGGACGCCGGGGCCGCGGCACGGACGGTGGCCGGGCCGCGGCGTGGGCGCGTGGGTGTGACGGGGCGTCAGGCCGTGGTGCGGGCGGCGGCCTGCTCCAGGAGGACGCGGCACAGGGAGCCCAGATCCTCGCCGGCGGCCTCGGCGGCCATCGGGAGCAGGGAGGTCTCGGTCATCCCGGGGGCCACGTTGACCTCCAGGAAGTGCGGGAGCCCATCGGCGTCGACGATGAGGTCGGTGCGGGAGACGTCACGCAGGCCGAGCGCCGTGTGGGCGGTCACGGCCATCTCCGCGCAGGCGGCGGAGGCGGCGGGGGACAGCCGTGCCGGGGCGAAGAACTCGGTGCGGCCGGCGGTGTAGCGGGCCGCGTAGTCGTAGACGCCGTCGTCGGGGACGATCTCGACCGGGGGAAGCGCCACGGGCCCCTCACCCAGGTCGATCACCGAGACGGCGACCTCCACGCCCTCGATGTAGTGCTCGATCAGAGCGGTGTCACCGTAGGCGAAGCAGCCCACCATGGCGGAGGGGAGCTCCTCGGCGGTGCGGACGATCGAGGCGCCCAGGGCCGAACCGCCGCGGGACGGCTTGACGAACAGGGGCAGGCCGAGCTGGGCGACGATGCGGGCCAGCACCGCCGAGGCGCCGAGGTCGTGGAAGGTCTCCTTGGGCAGCGTCACCGAGGCGGGGGTGCGCACGCCGACGGAACGGACCACCGTCTTCGCGGTCGGCTTGTCGAAGGCGATCCGGCAGGCGTCGGACCCGGCCCCCACGTAGGGGACGGACAGCAGGTCCAGCACCGAGCGGATCGCGCCGTCCTCCCCCGCCCCGCCGTGGAGGGTGACGAAGACGGCGCTCGGCGACTCGGCCAGGATCCAGGGCACGAGTGAGGCGTCGGTGTCGCGGGTCTCGACCGAGACCCCCGCGGCGCGCAGCACCTCCGCCACCCGGCGGCCCGAGCGCAGGGAGACCTCCCGCTCGTAGGACAGCCCGCCCGCCAGGACGAGCACATGTCCCAGATCACTCATCCGAATACCTCCTAGAAGCCCTCACCGGGCCGCTGAGCCGCGTCTGGTCATCATGAGACGATCGCCGAACGACGATGCCGGAAGTCGACGATGCCGGAAGTCACCGTACGGCACTGCGCCGGAAGCGGCCACGCACCCGCGCTCCCGCCGGCTCCGCGCCCCACCGGTCCCACCCGCATCGCCCTCCCCTTCCTCGCTCCGCTCACGCCGTACGGCGGCGCCGATCGCCGCCGCGAGACGATCCGCCGTACCGGCGCCGGTCTGTGACAGACCGGCGGTGCGGCGGAGGGAACCGAGCCCCGGACGAGGGACGCGCTTCACCGGGACGAGTACGTGGTCCGGCCCGGTGGGACGCGCTTCGCCGGGACGGGTGCGCGGCCCGGCCGGGTGGGACCCTCACGGACATGGAGGCACCCGACGCGGTCCTGCCGGGTTCCCCGGCCCGGCTGGACACCGGACCGGGGACGGGGTCAGGCGAGGTCGGGGCCGGGGGTGTCGACTCCGATGTGATCGGGGTAGCTGCCGGTGCCGAAGGTGTCGCGCAGCTGGAGCTCTTGCTCGATCACCCCGGCCAGGCGCCGTACCCCCTCACGGATGCGCTCGGGCTCGGGATAGCAGTAGGACAGCCGCATGTGCCGGGCCCCGCTGCCGTCGGAGAAGAATCCCGTACCCGGCACGAACGCCACCCGTTCGGCGACCGCGCGGGGCAGGAGCGCCTTGGAGTCCAGCCCCTCGGGGAGGGTCGCCCAGACGAAGAAGCCGCCGCGCGGGCGCGTCCAGGTGCAGCCGGCGGGCATCAGCGCCTCCAGCGAGGAGAGCATGGTGTCCCGGCGCTCGCGGTAGAGCTCGCGGAAGGTCTTGATCTGCTCACGCCAGGGCTGGGTCGCCAGGTACTCGCCGACGGCGAGCTGGGTGAAGACGGAGTGCGACAGGACCGCCGACTCCATCGCCAGCACCAGCTTGTCGCGCACGGCGTGCGGGGCCAGGGCCCAGCCGACCCGGAAGCCCGGGGCCAGCGTCTTGGAGAACGACCCGAGATAGACGACGCCCTCGGGGTTGTCGGCGCGCAGGGCCCGCATCGGCTCGCCGTCGAAGCCGAGCAGGCCGTACGGGTTGTCCTCGACGATCAGCACGCCGGCGCGCTGGCAGATCTCCAGGACCTGCTGCCTGCGCCCGGCGTCGAGCGTCACGCCCGCGGGGTTCTGGAAGGTGGGGATCGTGTAGAGGAACTTGATCCGGCTGCCCGCGGTCTTCAGGGCGTAGATGGTCTGCGCCAGGGACTCGGGGATGATGCCCTCGTCGTCCATCGCGATGTGCACGACCTTGGCCTGGTAGGCGGCGAAGGTGCCGAGCGCGCCCACGTAGGACGGGCCCTCGGCGAGGATGACGTCGCCGGGGTCGATGAAGATGCGGGTGATCAGGTCGAGGGCCTGCTGCGAGCCGACGGTCACCACGACGTCGTCGGCGTTGCCCTCGATCCCCTCCAGGCGCATGACGTCGCAGATCTGCTCGCGCAGGTGCGGGTCACCCTGGCCGGAGCCGTACTGGAGCGCGACCGGTCCGCGCCGGGCCACCAGGTCGGAGACCAGCTCCCCCACCACGTCCAGGGGGAGGGCGGTGACGTACGGCATGCCGCCGGCCAGCGAGACCACCTCGGGCCTCGACGCGACGGCGAAAAGAGCTCGGACCTCGGAGGCGACCATCCCGGTAGCCCGTGCGGCGTACCGGTCGACGTAGGCATCGATGCGCGACCCGTGGGCCGCGACGGTCCGACCGTGATCCGGCTCGTGGGACACGGTCCACCTCCTAGGTCGTATGGAGCACTTCGTGCTCAAGCTAGGTGAACAAGGGTACGTCAGCGGCTCCGGCCGCCCGTTCGCGGGACCGGAGACCCGGAAACGGAGACCCCCGCTGGGCTACGATGCCAGCTAGGGACGCCGTTTTCGCGCGTATTTCGCACTAGTCTCGCCAGGATTGGGGCCAACAGGTGTCGCGTCGGCTGGCTAACGTCACTCTCGACAACCTCGATGACCTGCCGCGCCGCTGCCGCCGGTGCGTTTTCTGGGAGCTCGACCCCGTGAGCGGGGAACGGGCGGCGGAGGCCGGTGATCCGGAGCTGGAGAAGGAGGCCTGGATCTCGGCGACCCTGCTGGAGTGGGGCAGCTGCGGGAAGATCGCCTATGTGGACGGCGTTCCCGCCGGATTCGTGCTCTACGCGCCCCCGCTGTACGTGCCGCGTTCGGTGGCCTTCCCCACCTCGCCCGTCAGCGCCGACGCCGTGCTGCTGATGACGGCGCACATCATCCCGGAGTTCTCCGGCGGCGGGCTCGGCCGGATGCTGGTCCAGGGCGTGGCCAAGGACCTCACCCGGCGCGGGGTGCGGGCGATCGAGGCGTTCGGCGACCTGAAGTGGGAGAAGGCCGGGATGTGCGTGATGCCCGCCGACTATCTCCTGTCGGTCGGGTTCAAGACCGTCCGGCCGCATCTGCGCTTCCCCCGCCTCCGCCTGGAGCTCAAGAACGCCGTCTCGTGGCGTGAGGATGTCGAGGTGGCCCTGGAACGCCTGCTGGGTTCCATGACCCCGGAGCGGGCGTTGCGCCCCGTCTGAGGAATCTGAGAGGCTCCGGGGCGCACTTGAGGGCCTCTGGGATGCCTTGCGGGTTTCCGGGGTGTTCCGAGGGCTTCCCGGACGTCTGCGGATACGCGAAAGCCCCCTGCGTGGGGCGAGGGGGCTTTCACTGGGTGGGTGTGCCGCTCGGAAGAGCGGTGGTACGGCCGAGCCGCCGTGGGGAGCGCTCGGCCGCAGGGGGCTCTCGAAGGAGCCCCGCCGCGGGGGCTCCCTAGATGATGCCCTCGAGCTCGCGAAGCAGCATGGCCTTCGGCTTGGCGCCGATGATCTGCTTCACAACCTCTCCGTTCTTATAGACGTTCATAGTCGGGATCTGGAGTACGCCGTACTTCTGGGCAATTGCCTGATTTTCGTCGACGTTGAGCTTGACGATCTCCAGCTTCTCACCCTGCTCGTTCGCGATCTCCTGGAGGATCGGAGCGACCTGGCGGCACGGACCGCACCACTCGGCCCAGAAGTCGACGAGCACGGGCTTGTCACTCTTGAGGACGTCGTCCTCGAAGCTGGCCTCGGTCACGTTCTTGATGGCGCCCACGATTCCTGCTTTCTGTTTCCCGATGGTGTGGATGGTCAGCTGTCGTGATCGGCGAGCCAGCGCTCGGCGTCCAGGGAGGCCGAGCAGCCGGTGCCCGCGGCGGTGATCGCCTGGCGGTAGGTGTGGTCCACCACGTCGCCGGCGGCGAAGACGCCGTCCAGG
This sequence comes from Paraplanobispora takensis, assembly GCF_016863195.1. Lineage (GTDB taxonomy): Bacteria > Actinomycetota > Actinomycetes > Streptosporangiales > Streptosporangiaceae > Planobispora > Planobispora takensis. The sequence continues at coordinate 27,780 of NZ_BOOK01000001.1, forward strand.
TTGGTACGGGTGGAGGGGGCCTCGACCTTGATGTAGCCCTCGTCGTCGAGCTCCACCTGGCCCTTGAGGAGCTCGGTGCGCGGGTCGTGGCCGATCGCGATGAACAGGCCGGTGGCCGCCAGCTCGCTCTCCTCGCCCGTCTTGACGTTGCGCAGCCGTACGCCCGAGACCTTCTGGTCGCCGAGGACGTCGACGACCTCGCTGTCCCAGACGAAGCGGATCTTCTCGTTGGCGAACGCGCGGTCCTGCATGATCCTGCTGGCGCGCAGCTCGCTGCGGCGGTGCACGACGGTCACCGAGGAGGCGAAGCGGGTCAGGAAGGTCGCCTCCTCCATGGCGGTGTCGCCGCCGCCGACGACCACGATGTCCTGGCCGCGGAAGAAGAACCCGTCACAGGTGGCGCACCAGGAGACGCCGCGACCGGACAGCCGCTGCTCGTTGGGCACGCCGAGCTGGCGGTAGCCCGAGCCGGTGGCCAGGATGACCGTCTTGGCGTGGAAGGTGCCGGTGGCGGTCTTGACCACCTTGGGGGTGACGGTCAGGTCGACCTCGATCACGTCGTCGGCGACGAGCTCGGCACCGAAGCGCTCGGCCTGCTTGCGCATGCCGTCCATGAGATCGGGGCCCATGATGCCGTCGGGGAACCCGGGGAAGTTCTCCACCTCGGTGGTGTTCATCAGCGCGCCACCGGCGGTGACCGAACCCTCGAAGACCAGCGGCTTGAGGTCGGCGCGCGCGGAGTACACAGCCGATGTGTAACCGGCGGGACCCGATCCGATGATGATCACATTCCGGACGTCCATCACGCGTTGCGCCTTTCCCTCTGTCGTTGCAGTCGCGTCAACAGATCCTAGGCTCCGGTGATTCCCGCCGGACGCGAAAGGCGGCCTCCCGGGCGCAAAGCCTCACGATCCCGGCCGCCGGACGCGGGAAAAGCCCGGCACGGACGGGGTCCGTACCGGGCTTTCCAGGCTGTCACTTCCAGCGGGCGAGAGCGGGTTCGCGCACCTGGTCGCACTCCGGGCCCACCACGTGGACGAGCACCTGGTTCTTGGACACGTTGTGCCAGAAGACCATGACGTTGGCCTCCTGCCCGTTGTAGAAGCCCTGGTCGACCGCGAAGGGAGCCGTGCCGACCTTGGCGGCGACCTGGCGCACGCACTGGTCGATCTTCGAGCTCTCCGTCGTGCCACCGGCGTTCACCGGGCCGATGTAGCCCAGCAGCGAACCGCTGAGCTCCTGGTCGGTGTAGTTCCAGTTGCTGTCGGTCAGCTGGTACTTCGGCGGGGCCGCGTCGGCCTGGACCCCGATCATGGGGTTGGTGTCCGGTCCTCCCGAAGCGGACAGGATGCCGGTCGTCACCACCGTGGCGCCGATCACCGCCGCCGCCACTCCCGCCGCGGCGGCGGGCATCGCCCACCGGCGCCGCGTGGCGGCCCTGCGCCGCCTGGCCGGGGTGACCGGGACGACGGTGCCGTCGTCGCCGACGACCCCCAGTCGCACCGGCTCCGGCTCGGGGAGGGACGGGGTCTCCGTCTCCCACGGCGCGTCGCGCATTATGTCGTCCCAGGCCGGTGCCTCCACCAGCCCCACTCCACCTCCACGCAAGCTCTCGGCCTCTGCGGCCAGCGCACGGTCGATCCGGAGCGCGACTCCCATCGGCATCGCCGGGGTGGGAGTCCCCGAGAGCATCTCGCGGACCGCTGCGAGATCGGCAAGGCTCTCGCCACAGGGATCGCAGATCGCGAGATGCTCGCGAACCTGCAGGGCCGTGGCGGCGTCGAGGAGACCCTCGGCCAGTTCGGCCAGGATCTCCAGGTCGTAGTGCGTATCACCCGTCACGAAGTTCTGCTCCCTTCGCCGATGAGACGCGAGATAGGTCAGATCGGTTCCGCAGATGCGAAAGAATTGGGACAAGTTTGGCTCGACCGCGCGCACAGCGGCTCTTCACCGTGCCGCTGGGCACCTGCAGGACCTGGGCGGCGTCCTCGACGGAGTAGCCCATCATGTCCACCAGCACCAACGCCGCCCGCTGGTCGGCGGGCAGCAGCTTGAGCGCCGAGGAGACCTCCATGGAGACCTCGCGCTCGGTCGTCTGGTCGGGCACCGGCGTCTCGCGCTCGGCGGCCTCGATCAGCTCGTCGTCTGCGACGGGGCGCACCGACTTCCTGCGCATGCGGTCCAGGCAGGCGTTCACCACGATGCGGTGCAGCCACGTGGTGACCGCCGCCTCGCCGCGGAAGCTCTCGGCCTTGCGGTAGGCGGAGACGAAGGCGTCCTGTACGGCGTCCGCCGCCTCGTCGGGGTCGCCCAGCGTGCGCAGGGCGACCGCCCACATGCGGTCGCGATGCCGCTTGACTATTTCACTGAAAGCCTGTGGATCCCCGGCGATGTGGCGGTTCAGCAGGTCGGCGTCGGACACGGCCGTCCGTCCTGCCTGCTGGTCCGCCGCCGGCGGGGTCTCGGGTGGGGAATTCACAAGGAGAGTCCTGCTATGCCGATCCGGGAGAACACCACTACGGGATAGATGGTGCCACGAAATCTCCGATGATCGGCAAGAAGCCGGGTAAACCAGAGCAAATCACACTGGTATGACACCATCTGTCACACGGTCGTCACTTGACCGCGAGCACCTTCACCTCGTTCACCTGACCTCGGTATCTGCCCTGGTAGGTGGGGACCTCGGTGAACCAGATCAGCAGATAGCGGCCCTTCTTCGGAGAGTCGAGGGTGAAGGTCTTCTTGCCGCCCACGTCGGAGGTCTTGTCGACCACGTCGGTGCCGTCCACGCTCTTGGAGGAGCCGATCCGCAGCTCCACCGTGCCGCCCGAGGTGCCGCCGAAGTCGATCTGGACCTCCTTGACCTGGACGCTCTCCTTCATGTCGATCATCAGGCCGACACCGGTCTTCAGCCGGCCGAAGTCGGCCGAGTCGTAGGTCTCGGAGTGCCAGTCGGTGGAGGGCTTGCCGTCCACCGCGTCGGCCGCGCGCTTGTTCTGCTCGTCGTTGTCGCCCAGCGGGTCGAAGCCCGAGGCCGCCAGCGACTTCACCTCGCGGGTGGCCGACGGGGCCGAGGACGAGCTGGGCTTGGAGGTGGCGTCCGCGGGCGGCGTCCCGTTGTTGCCGAGGTTGCGGCCGAGTGTCCAGGCACCCAGCCCGACCGCGGTCATCACCAGCAGGACGACCACCACCATGGCCACCTTGCCGAGCACCCCGCCTCCTCCGGCCGGGGCCTGGTGGTGGTGATGGGGGTGGGTGATCGGCGTGACCGGGCGCTGCGCCGTGGGCGGCGCGACGTCCAGCCCTTCGGAGCGGGAGGCGGTCACCTGGGGCGCCGCCGGCGGCGGCACGGGCATGGGGGTGGGCCGGGGCACCGACTCCAGGGCCTCGGCGACCTCCGCGGGGGTCGTCAGCGGGGTCAGGCCGCGCCTGCTCTCGGACAGGATCGCCCGGCAGGTGATCGTGTCGAGATAGCCGGGGACACCGGCGGTGACCTGGCGCGGCGTGCAGAAGCGCCCGTCGTCGGTGGGCGCGACGGGCAGCCCGCAGGTGTCCTCGCCCGGCCAGTGGCCGGTCAGCCCGGCGTACAGCAGGCGGCCCAGGCCCTCGGCGTCGGCGCGGGAGGCGTCGGCGACCCGCATGTTGTCGTCGGCCACCCCGGCCAGGACGGCGTCGACCCCGAGGCCGAGCAGCTTGACCGTGCCGCCCGCCGTCCACACCAGGTGGTCGGGGGTCAGGCACAGATGCGGGATGCCGGCGTCGTGGGCGTGGGCCAGTGCCTCGGCGGCCTCGGCGACCAGGGCGGCGGCCCGCTCGGGCTCCAGGGATCCGGTGCCGACCAGGTCGGTCAGGGTGTCTCCGCTCACCCACTCGCTGACGACGTAGGAGTGCCCGTCGTCCTCGGTGGCGTCGAAGACCTGGGTCAGCCGGGGGTCGGTCAGCCTGCTGGCCGCGCGGGCGGCCGTCACGACCTCGTTCAGCCGGGGGAAGTCCGGGGCGAAGGTGTGGACGGCCACGGGGCGCGCGAGCACCTCGTCCATGGCCTTCCAGAGCGTGGCCCCGCCCGACTCGTGGACGCGGTCCTCGAGTCGGAACCTCGCGGCCAGCTTCGCGCCGGGCTCTATTGCGGAGGTGCTCATGAGTCCTCCGAGACTGGGAACGCGTCAGCGTCGCGCCCTGCGGGCACGCCGGGACGCCTCACACGATGCCGGGTGGATCCGCCCACGCCCTCCTGCTTCCATTAGCCGCATGTCACCACACGCGTCGCACCATGGTAGTGCCGCGGTGGTTCCACCCGCGTTCTCCTTCTCTGACGAACGAGCGAAACCTCTGGGTTACCGACGTACCCGCCCCGCCACCATTCCAACGAGCGAACTCACCTCGGGGATGCGCGTCCGGTGGGCCACCACCAGGTAGACGAGCATGCCCGCCCCGCCTCCGGCGGCGAGCATGATGGCCGCGCTGAGCGGGCTCAGGACGGTCAGCTCCTGTGTGAGCCAGAGCACACCCAGGGCGATCAGCGCGCCCGGGATCGCCGCCGTGTACATCCGCGACAGCCCGCCCGCCACCGTCCGCCCGTTCAGCCCGCCCGCGCGGCGCGAGGCCAGCGTCCAGGCCACCGCGGTGCCGGCGATGTAGGAGACGGTGAAGGAGAAGGCCAGCCCCATGACGACGTACTGCGCCGGCAGGAAACGGGCGACGGCGAGGCTGAGCGCGACGTTCACCAGCGTGTTGCCCATCCCGACGAAGGCGGGGGTGCGGGTGTCGCCGAAGGCGTAGAAGACCCGCAGCAGCAGCTGGAAGATCGAGAAGGGCACCAGCGCCACCCCGAAGACCTGCAGGACGTTGCCGATGTAGACGGCGTTGTCCAGGTCGTTGTTGCCCCAGGAGTAGATCAGCACGGTGACGGCGGGGCCGAGCACCATCAGCAGCAGCCCCGCGGGCACCAGCAGCACCGAGACCAGGCGCACGCCCGAGGCGAACTCCTCGCGGACCGAGGCGAGTTCGCCCTCGGCGACCGACCGGCTCATCCTGGGCAGCATCGCGGTGATCACCGAGACCGCGATGACCCCGTAGGGGAGCTGGAAGAGCTGGAAGGCGTTGGCGTAGGCCGTGGGTCCCCCGCCCGGGGCCTCGTCGCCCGCCCCGGAGGCCAGGTTGGTGGTGACCAGGAAGCCGAACTGGGTGATGGCGATGTAGAGGAAGGTCCAGGACGCGGCCCGGCCCATCTCGCCGAGCCTGGCCTCCCGCAGGCCGAAGCGCGGCCGGAAGCGGAACCCCACGCGGTGCAGGGAGATCATCAGCACCAGGCACTGGGCCGCGATGCCCGCGGTGGTGCCCAGGCCGAGCAGGGTGAGGTCGGCTTCGCTCACCCGGTCGACGTCCGCGCCCGCCTCGCCGGCCGTCAGGTAGTACAGGACCAGGACGCCGATCATCACGATGTTGTTCAGCACCGGCGCCCACATCGGGGCGGCGAAGCGGTCGCGGGTGTTCAGGATCGCCCCGGCGAGCGCGCCGATGCCGACGAAGGCGATCTGCGGCAGGACGAACCGGGCCAGGATGACCGCGACCTCGATCTTCCTGTCGCTCCAGCCGTCGTCGGTGTAGAGGCCGATCAGCGGCCGGGCGAGCAGCACCGCCACCACGGTGAGCAGCACCAGCGCGATCGTGCCCAGCGTCATCAGCCGCTGCTCGTAGGCCCGGCCGCCGTCGGGGTCCTCCTTCTGCCGCCGGACGATCATCGGGACCACGACGCTGCTGAGGACCCCGCCCAGCAGGAAGTCGAACAGGATGAACGGGATCGCGTTGGCGATGGTGTAGGCGTCGCCCATGTGGGCGCTGCTGAGGGCGGCCACGAGCACCGCGGTGCGGACGAAGCCGGTGACGCGGGAGGCCATCGTCCCCGCGGCCATGATGGCGCTGGCCCGCAGGAGCCTGCTCATTCGCGTCCTTCCGTTCGCCGTCCGATTGCTGGGTTCACTGCTTCAGACTCCGGGGTCAGGACTCGTTCCCGGCCGGGACGGCGCTCTGCCGGGCCGGCACGGCCGCCGCGACGCGGCGCGCCCCCCGCCGGCGCAGGACGCGCATGACCACGGCGGCCAGCATCACCACGAGGGCGGCGCCCACGATCACCAGGGCGATCCCGGTGTAGCCGGTGGTGCGCACGGTCAGCTTGACCTTCTGGCCGTACTTGCGGCCGTCGTCGGTGGTGAGCTGGACCGTCACCGTGGCCTGGCCGCTGCCCTTGGAGGTCATCGGGATCCGGATGGTCTCGATCTGGTCGCTGAAGATGATCATCTCGTCCTTGTAGGGCTCGATCTTCAGCAGCTTGGGAGCCTGGGAGGTGACCTTCACCCTGACCCTGACCCCTCTGTCGCTCTTCAGCTCGTTGCGGACGCTGATCGGCACCTCGCCGTCCGTGCCGGCCAGCGTGCGGATCTGGGACAGCTCGCTGCCGGTGATCCAGACCTTCGCGATGTGGGCGTCGATCGTCTCCTGGACCCTCTCGACGTACGGCTTGGCGACCTCGGTCCTGTCCCGCCAGGCCGAGGAGGACAGCCGCAGCAGCGCCATGTCGAACGCGTCGAAGTCCTCGGCGACGGTGACGGCCGCGGTCAGGTCCGCGCGGGCGCCGACCCGCCTGACACTGCCCAAGTACTGCTTGCCGAGCTCCTCGCGCCGGTCCTGTTCGGCGTAGGCGAGGTCGCCCCGGGCCGTGGCGACCTTCGCGGGCCGTACCTTGTCCAGGGGGGTGGGGCTCAGCCACGGCAGGCGCGAGGCCGTCTCCAGCAGTCCCGAGACGTAGGCCGGATCGGGGGACCAGCGCCGGGGCGGGACGACGACCACGGTCCTGGGCTCGGTGACCGGCTCGGCGCTGATCATCGCCGTCTCGGCGACGAACCGCTGCCGGTTGAGCTGGGCGGCGCCGGGGGCGGAGGTCACCGCGCCGAGGGTCTCGCTCAGCACGGCGTCGGCGACCAGCGCCTTGACCGGGCCGTTCACGCTGTGCACCGTCGCCACGGCGTCGGGGGTCGTCACCGGGGCGGCGGCCGTGGTCGTGCCGGTGGGAGTGGTGACGGCGGCCGGGGAGACCTGGGCGGGCAGGTTCACCGCGTCCAGCAGCACGGTTCTCACCCCGGCGGACGCGAGGAGGTCCAGGCCGTCGTAGTCGATCATCCCGTCGACCGGCCAGCCCACGTCGGTCGGGACGTCGCGGCCCAGGATCTCCTCGGCGACCTTCCCGGCGGTGGTCACGCCCGTCCCGGTGACGTCGTCCAGGCCGTTGTGGGCCAGGGCGGCCACGTCGGGGTCGGCGTAGGGGACGGCCACGACGGGGACCTCGGCCAGCGCGGAGCGCAGGTCGTCGAGCCACTGCGCCGTGGCCGTGTCGCCGGGACGGCTGCGGCCCCTGCCCTCGGACCTCGACCAGTGCGTCCCGCCCATCGCCCGCGCGTCGTCGAGCAGGGCGGGGTCGACCATCCAGGTGAGGCCCTCGAAGGAGGAGGTGTCCTGGGCGAGCTTGAGCAGGTCGCCCAGGCGCTTTCCGGAGGTCAGGGAGGCGGGCAGGCTCTCGTCGAGGAAGGTGCCGTCGTCGGCCCGGCGCGGCTGGTCGATGAGGGGCAGCACCACCGACAGCCGGGTGCGCGGGACCTTGAGGTCGCGCGGCATGTAGGTGATGAAGGTGCGCTGGACGGCGACCTGCCGGCCCAGGGAGTCGATCACCTCGATCATCAGCGGGTAGACGCCGAAGCGGGAGATGCCCAGCGCCCCCGGGGTGAAGGTGTACTCCCAGGCGGCCTCGCCCCCGGCCGGGACCGGCTGGGGGAGATAGCGCTCCGTCTGCCAGGCGCCCGGCTGGAAGCCCTGCCCGGTCAGATAGACGGCCATCTGGGCCCGCTGGGCGAACGGCTGCGAGGAGTAGTGCATCCGGGTCCGCAGGCCGTTCAGCGTCTCTGTGCCGGAGTTGACCACGGACCCGGAGACCTTGATCTCGTCGGCCGGCTCGCGGGCCACCTCCGGGCCGATCGACTCGATCACGACGTGCGTGGTCTGCCTGCTCTGCCGCTCGGCGGTGCCCGTCACTGTGCCGGCCGCGTTCGTCTGGGCGCTCGCCGAACCCGGAAGAGCCACGGCCGCGGGGAACAGCAGCGTGGCGGTGAGGACGGCGAGTGCCGCGGCCTTACGGATCACCGGGCGGCCAGGGGTCGGAAACGGCGCACGCCCGTAATGCTATGGCCTATCCGGCGAGCTGGACGGTCACCGCCTCATTCCTGGGCCGGGGCGGGGAGAGGTCGGCGACCTTTCCCGAGACGAGTTGCAGCAGGTCGGAGGCGCGGATGAGCAGCGCGGTGTGACGTTCGCCCGTCGGGGTGTGGACGAGCCCGGTGGTCTGGCCGAGCCGTTCGTCCACCAGCACGGTCAGCCCGTCGGGCAGCAGCAGCGGGCAGACCAGCCCCGCGGCGTAGTCGGTGGCGGAGTTGACGGTGAAGGCCGAAGCCGGGCGGACCCGGCGGGCGCCCAGGGTGGCGCCGATCCCGCCCGGCCGGGGCGGGTTGTCGACCGAGGAGACGACGGCCACCGGTTCGCGGCCGATCCGCGTGGTCACTTCGAAGACGGAGACGCCCACGCAGGTCGCGGGGTCCGCGGAGAGCACCTCTGGCAGCTCGTCGGCACACGTCAGTGCGCGTGGAAGGCGTACGATCTCATGATGGATCTGGTGCGCGAGGAGCCAGCGGTGGATCGCGAGGGCGTCCTTCATATATGTCCTCCTTGCCTCGTCGCGCGGCTCCGTCCGGCCCTTGACCGACCGTAGCCTGGTGATCGCTGCACGGCGTATCCCCAGCAGGGAACGTATCCCTAACCGAAGGACCTACCCGGTTTGTCCCTTTCAAATCTGACTGAGAGCCAGCGGCACGGCATGAGCGAGCTGTTCCGGAAGATCGCCCCGGTGGTCGACGAGCTCGGTGAGCTCTTCGCCGACCGGGGATACGAGATCGCCCTCGTGGGCGGTTCCGTGCGAGATGTCCTTCTCGGCAGGATCGGCAACGACCTCGACCTGACCACGGACGCGCGTCCGGAGACGGTCCTGGAGCTCATCCGCGACTGGGCCGACTCCATCTGGACGATCGGCATCGACTTCGGCACGGTCGGCGCGCGCAAGGGCAACTGGCTGCTGGAGATCACCACCTATCGCAGCGAGTCCTACGACCCCCGCTCGCGCAAGCCCGAGGTGATCTACGGCGACACGCTGGAGGGCGACCTCGCCCGCCGCGACTTCGCGGTCAACGCGATGGCGCTGCGGCTGCCGGGCCGTGAGTTCGTCGACCCGCACGGCGGCCTGGACGACCTGCACGCCAAGGTGCTGCGCACCCCCGGCCCGCCGGAGCGGTCCTTCGACGACGACCCGCTGCGGATGCTGCGCGCCGCCCGCTTCGCCAGCCAGCTCGGCTTCACCGTGGACCCCGCGACCTTCGCCGCGATGACCGCGATGGCCGACCGGATCGAGATCGTCTCGGCCGAGCGGATCCGCGAGGAGCTGGACAAGCTGATCTGCGGCGCCCACCCCCGCGAGGGCCTCGGGCACCTGGTCCAGTCGGGGCTCGCCGCGCACGTCCTGCCGGAGCTGCCCGGTCTCCGTCTGGAGATCGACGAGCACCACCGGCACAAGGACGTCTACGAGCACACGCTGATCGTGCTGGAGCAGGCCATCGACCTGGAGGAGAAGGGGCCCGACCGCATCCTGCGCTGGGCCGCGCTCATGCACGACGTGGGCAAGCCCAAGACCCGCCGCCACGAGCCCGGGGGCCGGGTCTCCTTCCACCACCACGAGGTCGTCGGCGCCAAGATCACCAAGAAGCGGATGACGGAGCTGCGCTTCCCCAAGGACGTGGTGGCCGACGTCTCCCGCCTGGTCGAGCTGCACCTGCGCTTCCACGGCTACGGCGGCGGCGAGTGGACCGACTCGGCCGTGCGCCGTTACGTGCGGGACGCCGGGCACCTGCTCGACCGCCTGCACAAGCTGACCCGCGCCGACTGCACCACCCGCAACCGGCGCAAGGCCCAGGCCCTCTCGCGCACCTACGACCAGCTGGAAGAGCGCATCGCCCGGCTGGCCGAGGAGGAGGAGCTCGGCAAGATCCGCCCGGAGCTCGACGGCAACGAGATCCAGGAGATCCTCGGCGTCCCCCCGGGCCCGGTGATCGGGCGCGCCTACAAGTTCCTGCTCGACATGCGCATGGACGAGGGGATCATCGGCAAGGAGGCCGCCGCCGAGGCCCTGCGCGCCTGGGCGGAGGAGAACGGCATCCTCTCCTGAGCCCCTTCCCCGCCGGGGCCCTGCGCGTAGGGTGGCGGCGTGGATGTGCTGAGTCTTGATCGGGACCATGTCTGGCATCCCTACGCCGCGGTTCCCCCCGCGGTGCCGGTGCACCGGGTGGTGCGGGCCGAGGGGGTACGGCTGACGCTCGCCGACGGGCGGGAGCTGGTCGACGGGATGTCGTCGTGGTGGGCGGCGATCCACGGCTACAACCACCCGCGCCTCAACCAGGCGGTCAGGGACCAGCTCGGGGACATGGCGCACGTCATGTTCGGCGGCCTGACCCACGAGCCCGCCGTACGGCTGGCGCACCGGCTCGCGGACATGACCGGCCTGCCGAAGGTGTTCCTGGCCGACTCCGGGTCGGTGGCCGTCGAGGTCGCGATCAAGATGGCGTTCCAGTTCACCGGCAGGAGCCGCCTGCTGACGGTCAGGGGCGGCTACCACGGCGACACCTTCGGGGCGATGGCCGTGTGCGACCCGGTCAACGGCATGCACCACCTGTTCTCCGGGGCGCTCCCGCAGCACGTCTTCGCCCCTCGGCCGCCCGCGGAGTACGACGGGGACTATCTCGCGGAGCTGGCGGAGACGGTCGCCCGGCACGCCCACGAGCTGGCGGCGATCATCGTGGAGCCGGTCGTCCAGGGCGCGGGCGGCATGCACTTCTACCACCCGGCCTATCTGCGCGGGCTCCGGGAGCTGGCCGACGAGCACGGCGTCCTGCTGATCGCCGACGAGATCGCCACCGGCTTCGGCCGTACCGGAGAGCTGTTCGGCTGCGACCACGCCGGGATCCGGCCCGACATCATGTGCCTGGGCAAGGCGCTGACCGGCGGCTATCTCTCCCTGGCCGCGACGTTGTGCACCGGGCGGGTGGCCGAGGGCATCGGGGTGCTGATGCACGGGCCGACGTTCATGGGCAACCCGCTGGCCACGGCGGTCGCCGGGGCCTCGCTCGACCTGCTGGCCGAGCGGCCCTGGCGCGAGGAGGTCGCCTCGATCGGCAAGGGGCTGAGCGAGGGCCTGGCCGGGGTCGCCGGGCTCCCCGGGGTGAAGGACGTGCGCGTGCTGGGCGCGATCGGGGTGATCGAGACCGCTGCCCCCGTCGATGTCTCGAAAATTCAGGACATCGTGATGCGGCATGGCGTCTGGCTCCGGCCGTTCGGCCACCTGATCTACACCATGCCGCCCTACGGGATCGGCGACGACCTGGAGCGGATCACCGCCGCTATGACGGCTGCGGTGCGGGCACTCGGCGCGGTGTGACGACGCGATAGAGCACCGCGCCGGCGATGTAGCCGGCGGTGATGAGGCCGAGCACGAGCAGCGACCGGCCGTTGGGCGGCAGCAGCAGCGCCGCCAGGGCGGCGGCCAGCACGTAGCTGCCGTTGAAGAGCATGTCGTAGATCGAGAACGCGCGTCCCAGGTAGGCGTCCTCCACGTCGCGCTGGACCGCGGTGTCCGCGCAGATCTTGATGCTCTGCCCGGCGATGCCGAGCACGAAGCCGCCGACGGCGAAGCCCCACTGCTGGAACGGCGCGCACAGCGCGAACGTCAGGAGCCCCGCGGTGACGAGCATGACCGGGACCCACCGCTCGATGCCGAGCCGCTCGGTGGCCCACGGCGTGACGAGCACGGCCAGGAAGTAGCCCACCCCCGAGGTGGCGACCACCACGGTCACCGCGTTCAGCGCCTCCTCGGCGTTCTCGGCGAAGTAGTAGCGCGAGAGCATCACCAGCATCGCCGTGCACATGCCGTACATGAACCGGTGGGTGGCCATCGCGCCCATCGCCGCGGCGGCGGCCCGGTGGTGGACGATGTGCCGCGCGCCGTCGGCCAGGCCGCTCAGCACGTGGCGTACGGCCTCGCGGGCCTGGGGGAGGTTCGGGTCGTAGGCCGGGCCGAGGAGCTCGCGGCGCATCGTCCTGGCGATCAGCGCGCTGACGCCGAAGATGAGGCCGGAGACGACCATCAGCACGGCGATGCCGTGGTCGTCGGCGCCGAAGATCTTCCTGAGCAGGAAGCCGACGCCCACGCCCACGAAGGTCAGCACGGTGCCCGAGGTGGGGGTGACCGCGTTGGCCACCATCAGCCGGTCGGACGGGACGACGTGCGGGAGGGAGGCGCCGAGCGCGGCGAGGAAGAAGCGGTTCACACCGAGCACGCACAGCGCGGTGACGTAGAAGAGCCATTCGGGCGCGTCGAAGGCGAGCAGGGCCGCGGCCGCCAGCAGGAGCACACCTCGTATCAGCGGCGCGACGACCAGGATCTGCCGCCGGGACCAGCGGTCGATGAACACGCCCGCGAACGGCCCGAGGATGGAGTACGGCAGGAGCAGCACCGCCAGGCCCGAGGCGATCTGGGCGGCGCTGGTGCTGCGCTCCGGACTGAAGAAGGCCAGCCCGGCCACCGCGAACTGGAAGATCCCGTCGGAGAACTGCGAGACCAGGCGGGTGCTGTACAGCCGCCGGAAATCCCGCCCCCGCAGGACCACGCGCAGATCGGATACGAATGACACCCGATCAGCCTACGGTGGCCGCCCCCGCCGGGCATCGGGAACATCCCTGAGTTTCGCAGGACGCGCAGGGATGTCGACGTCATGCGACATATCCACACCTTTCGCCATGTATCGCTGATCAGGTGTAATGACCCTGCATGATCACGTACCCTCGATCGAGTGACATCTGATGAACGCGTTGTGCTTGTCGACCCGACGGGAAACGCGATCGGTACGGCGCCCAAGGCCGAGGTGCACGGCCTCGACACCCCGTTGCACCTGGCCTTCTCCAGCTACGTGTTCGACGAGCACGGAAGGGTGCTGCTCACCAGGCGGGCCCTGCACAAGCTCACCTGGCCCGGCGTGTGGACCAACACCTGCTGCGGCCACCCCCTGCCCGGCGAGCCCCTCCCGGAGGCGGTGACCCGCCGCCTGTCCTACGAGCTGGGCCTGCAGGTCTCCCGGATCGACCTCCTGCTGCCCCGCTTCTCCTACCGGGCGGTCATGGACAACGGCATCGTCGAGCGGGAGCTCTGCCCGGTCTACCGGGCCGTCGTCTCGGGCGATGCCGCGCCCAACCCCGAAGAGGTCGACGACGTGCGCTGGATGCCGTGGAAGGAGTTCGCCGACGACGTGCTCTGCAACGACATGCCGATCTCCCCGTGGTGCCGCGAGCAGGTGCCCTACCTCGACAACCTGGGCCCCGACCCGCTCGTCTGGCCGGCCGCCGACCCCGGGGACCTCCCCGCCGCCGCCCGCTGACGGGCGGTCCCGATTCCGCGGGAGGGACCCGCGGAAACCGATGAGCCCCCCGCCCCGGAAGGGGACGGAGGGCTCGGTGCGGGAAGGGTGAGCCTCAGCGCTCGACCTCGCCGCGGATGAACTTCTCCACGTACTCGCGGGCCTCCTCGTCGGAGTACTGCTCCGGCGGGGACTTCATGAAGTAGGAGGAGGCCGACAGGATCGGGCCGGCGACGCCGCGGTCGAGGGCGATCTTGGCCGCGCGGACGGCGTCGATGATGATGCCGGCGGAGTTGGGGGAGTCCCACACCTCCAGCTTGTACTCCAGGTTCAGCGGGGTGTCGCCGAAGGAGCGGCCCTCCAGGCGGACGTAGGCCCACTTGCGGTCGTCCAGCCACGGCACGTGGTCCGACGGGCCGATGTGCACATCGGCCTTGCCCATCTCGTGCGGGATCTGCGAGGTGACCGACTGGGTCTTGGAGATCTTCTTGGACTGCAGGCGCTTGCGCTCCAGCATGTTCATGAAGTCCATGTTCCCGCCGAAGTTGAGCTGGTAGGTGCGCAGCAGCTCCACCCCGCGGTCCTCGAACAGCTTGGCCATCACGCGGTGGGTGATGGTCGCGCCGACCTGGGACTTGATGTCGTCACCGACGATCGGCACGCCGGCCTCGGTGAACTTCTCCGCCCACACCGGGTCGGAGGCGATGAACACCGGCAGCGCGTTGACGAAGGCGACCTTCGCGTCGATGGCGCACTGGGCGTAGAAGCGGTCGGCCTCCTCCGAGCCCACCGGCAGGTAGGAGACCAGCACGTCGACCTTGTTGTCCTTGAGGACCTGGACGACGTCGACCGGCGCCTCGTCGGACTCCTCGACCATCTCGCGGTAGTACTCGCCGAGACCGTCGAAGGTGTGGCCGCGCTGCACGGTGACGCCCAGCGGCGGCACGTCGCAGATCTTGATGGTGTTGTTCTCCGAGGCCACGATCGCCTCGGACAGGTCACGCCCGACCTTCTTGGCGTCCACGTCGAACGCCGCGACGAACTCGACGTCGCGGACGTGGTAGTCGCCGAACTCGACGTGCATCAGGCCCGGCACCCGGGTGCCGGGGTCGGCGTCCCTGTAGTAATGCACGCCCTGCACGAGCGACGAGGCACAGTTGCCCACACCGACAATGGCTACGCGCACCGAACCCATGGCACTCGCTCCCCTTGTTCTGATCGGTCAGTTGTCCTCCGGAGCAGTCGATCGCTCCGGAGCATCGGTACCGGACGCGGACGTCCGGGGTGTTTCTTCTCGCGCGGCCTGCTGCCCGCCGCTCTCTCCGGACCCTCGCCGCTCCGTGCTTCCGGTCGCGCTCGGGTCCTCCGTCGCTTCGCGGACGACTCGTCCCTCGTCGCCTGCTCCGCTCTCTCCGGACCCTCGCCGCTCCGTGGCGATCAGCTCGTTGAGCCAGCGCACCTCCCGCTCGACCGACTCCAGGCCGTGGCGCTGGAGTTCGAGCGTGTAGCTGTCCAGGCGTTCCCTGGTACGGGCGAGGGCGGTGCGGACGGCGTCGAGGCGTTCTTCCAGGCGGCTGCGGCGGCCTTCCAGGATGCGCAGGCGGACCTCGGCCTCCGTGTGCCGGAAGAAGGCGAAGTGGATGCCGAAGCTCTCGTCCTCCCAGGCGGAGGGACCCGCCTGGGTGAGGAGCTCCTGCAGCCGTTCCTTCCCTTCGGCGGTCAGCCTGTAGACGATCTTCGACCGGCGGCCGGTGAGGGGAGCGGCGCTCTCGGGAGCGGGCTCCTCCTCGGTGATCAAGCCGTCGGTCAGCAGCTGGCGCAGACAGGGATAGAGCGAGCCGTAGGAGAAGGCCCGGAACATTCCGAGGAGAGCATTGAGTCGTTTGCGCAGCTCATAGCCGTGTAACGGAGTCTCGTGCAGCGACCCGAGCACGGCCAGCTCCAGTACGCCACCACGTCCACCGGCCACTGGAACCACCACCTCTCGTGTCGATGTATCGAGCCGATACATCTGGAGGATACGTCGACTCAACATATCTCGGCAATCAGCGACTTTCCCAAGAGGTTGGGAGCAAACGCTAAAAAGCCGTAGTCTGGCGCGTATGTGGTCACATGGAGCGGTAGTGAGCTGTGGTTCACACGCGCTCAAGACCCTTGGCGAATACGGGGAATTCCACGTCTGCATGGGAGAGGTCTGCCAAGGTTGCTCCCAGAGCAACCTGACGGTCTCGCTCGTCCGTGGGAACGGAGATCCCCCAGAAGAGGTCGGCTACTAGTGAGCCAAGGCGCTGAGATCTCCCGGGATCGGAAGGTAATCTCACCCGCCTGCACGCCGTTGTAGACCCCGATGACCGAACGAGGACGCGTGAGTTACAGCAACAGCTATGACCCGGAGCCGAGCGGACGTCAGCAGCGTCCGGACGGATCGGCTCGCCAGGGGCGGCGCCGTCGCTCGAACCCAGGAGCCGCTCCCCGTACCGTCCCCTCCCCCGCGCCGGGCCAAACCGGCGATGTGGGCGGGAGCGTCCCGCCGCCCCAGGGGCGGCCGGTCCAGGGGTCCGATCCGCGTCACGGCGGCCCCGTCCCCCCGCAGGGCGGCCCGGCGGGCCCGGCTCATCCGCCCCGGCCGGGGCGGGTTCCGGCGCCCAGGCAGGGTACGGCCCCCGGCCGGCCCGATCAGCGGCGGCCCGACCACGGTCAGCAGGGTCCGGCGCAGCCCGGCCGGCAGCAGGGCCCGGGCGGCGCGCGCCGGCGGGACACCGACCCGAGCGGCCGCCGTCCCGAGGCCGCCTTCGAGAGCACCCAGGCCATGCTCGCCGCGGGTGCCGGAGACGGCCGTCCCCCGGGGTCCGGCGCAGGTGACGCCGGAGGCCGGGGCGGGCGCGGCCGGGGTGGCCGCGGCGGTGGCGGCGGAGGCGGGCGTGGCAACGGGGGCGACGGTCCCGAGAGTCCGGACCGCGAGTCCGGGCGACGGGGCTGGAGGCGCTTCGTCCCCAGCTGGAAGATCGTCATGGCGAGCTTCGTGGTCCTCGCCGCGGGCGTCTTCGGCATGGTCGCGGTGGCCTACGCCAACACTCCCGTCCCCGAGGACACGCAGGACACGGTGGACGACCGGGGAAGCATCATCTACTACGGCGACGGCAAGACCGTGCTCGCCCGGCTGGGCGTCAAGCGCACCCCGGTGACCATCGACAAGATCCCCAAGCACGTCCAGGACGCGGTGATCGCGGCGGAGAACCGCAGCTTCCGCGAGGACGGCGGCGTCGACTTCTCCGGCATGGCCCGGTCGGTGTGGAGCACCGTCAGCGGCGCCCAGGTGCAGGGCGCCTCGACCATCACCCAGCAGTACGTCCGCAACTACTACAAGGGCATCACCAAGGAGGTCTCGATCCAGCGGAAGATCAAGGAGATCTTCGTGGCGGTCAAGGTCAGCCGGACGCTGGACAAGGACGAGATCCTCACCCGCTACCTCAACACCATCTACTTCGGCCAGGGCGCCTACGGCATCCAGGCCGCGGCCAAGACCTTCTTCGGCAAGGACGTCTGGAAGCTGTCCGTCCCCGAGGCCGCCTACCTCGCCGGCCGCATCCAGAACCCGAGCAGGTTCGACGCCCTGGAGGGGGACAAGGACTTCGCGGCCACCAAGGAGCGCTACGGATACGTGCTCGGCGGCATGGCGCTGATCGACCCGGGCGCCTACGACAAGTACAAGGCCACCCCGTTCGAGAAGCTGAAGTTCACGGAGATCAAAGTCTCCGAGACCAACGAGGGCCTGCGGGGCTACATGCTCAACATCGTCTTCCGCGAGCTCAAGAAGTACGGCATCACCGAGGCGGCCCTGAAGACCGACGGGCTCCGGGTCGTCACCACCTTCGACAAGAAGATGATGGAGACGGCCAAGAAGGTGGTGAACGCCAGGACCGCGGGGCTGGACCCCACCATCCACGCCACGGTGGCCACGGTGGACCCCAAGAACGGCCGGGTGCTCGCCTTCTACAGCGGTGACGACTTCATCGAGGACTTCAACAACCGCGCCTTCGACGCCACCAAGCAGGCGGCGTCGGCGTTCAAGCCGTACGTCCTGGCGGCCTGGCTGGAGGCCGGTAACTCCCTGGAGAGCTACGTCGACGGCAAGAGCCCCATCAAGATGCCGGGCACCACGGAGATCAGGAACGCGGGCAACCAGAGCTTCGGCGCCATCAACATGGTCAAGGCCATGGCCAGCTCGGTGAACACCGCCTTCGTCCAGATGGGCGACGTCGTCGGTCTCGAGGAGGTGGCCAGGATCGCCAAGGAGGCCGGGGTCGGCGAGCAGGCCAAGGGCAACCCCAGCTACGGCGGCAAGAACGGCGTGGACTACGCCGTCGACGAGCAGAAGTACCAGGTCACCATCGGCAGCGCCTCGGTCACCGCGGTCGAGCAGGCCGCCGGTTACTCGATCTTCGCCAACGAGGGCAGGCACGTGCCCTGGCACACCGTCAAGGAAGTGAGGAAGGTCGGCGAGGGCGTGTTCATCGAGGAGCAGCGCCCGCAGAGGCAGGTCATCAGCCCCGAGTCCGCCGCCGACGCGACCTACGCCATGCAGGCCGTGGTCAAGAGCGGCACCGGTGGCGCGGCGAACCTGGGGTCGCGCCCGGTGGCCGGCAAGACCGGTACCAACAACGGCTACAAGGACGCCTGGTTCGTCGGCTACACCCCGCAGCTCGTCACCGCGGTCGGCATGTCCAAGGACGTGCCGTACACCATGGACGGCAAGCGCAAGCTGAAGGTGGACAAGTACGGCCTGCCGAACCGGAAGATCAAGAGCGTTCTCTGGAAGGAGGAGGAGATGCCCTCCTTCATCGGAGGAGGCGGCACCCCCACCCAGATCTGGCACGACTACATGGCCGCGGTGACCGCGAAGTACGAGATCGAGCAGTTCCCGCCGAAGGCCGGCGTCGGCAGCCCGAAGAACCTGGCCACCCCCAAGCCGACGCCCAAGCCCAAGCCCACCGACCCGTTCGGCAACGACGGCGGCGACTTCGACTGGCCGCCGGACGGCAACGGGAACGACAACGGCAACGGCAACGAGTGGGACACCCCCGAGGGCCGCGAGTGCGTGCCGTGGGACGGCTCGTGCGACGCGCAGGGCAACGACGTCGGCAACGGGCAGCAGGACGACGGCTTCGGCACCGCGCCGGGAGCGGCGGTCATGCCGAGCCCGACACCGAGTGGCCGCCGGCCCTGATGAAGAGCATCGACTCGGTCCGGGACTCGCTGCCCGGATTCGGCGCCCGCGCGATCCCCTACGTGCCCCTGGCCCTGTTCGCAGGGCTGGGGGCGGTCCTCGCCTACCTGTGGAAGTGGCCCTGCCGCTTCAACGCGGCCTGGAACGACGGCACGCTGCAGTTCACGAACTTCTGCTACACGGACATCTACCCGCTGTGGTGGAACGAGCGGCTCAACGAGGGCAAGGTTCCCTACTTCGACTATCCGGTCGAGTATCCCGTCGGCATCGGCGGGATCATGGAGTTCTTCCGGCGGATCATCCCGGGTGACCCGGGCAGCACGCAGGCCGGGACCACGTTCTACGACCTGACCGTCATCCTCATGGCGATCTGCCTGGTCGTCGGCGTGCTGATGATGGCCGCGCTGGCCGGTCCGGCCCGCCGCTGGGACGCGCTGTGGTACGCCCTGGCCCCGGCCCTGATCCTCACCGCCTACATCAACTGGGACCTGGCCGCCAACGCGCTCGCGCTGGGCGCGCTGCTGGCCTGGTCCAGGCGGCGGCAGTGGCTGGCCGGCGTGCTGCTGGGGCTGGCGATCGCCACGAAGTTCTATCCGCTGATGTTCCTCGGCCCGCTGTTCCTGCTGACCCTGCGGACGGGCCGCTGGAAGCCGTTCCTGCAGACCCTCGGCGGGGTGGTGGGCGCCTGGCTGGTCGTCAACCTCCCGATCATGGTCTTCGCCTTCGAGGGCTGGAAGCGGTTCTACGTCTTCAGCCAGGAGCGCCCGGCCGACTGGGGCTCGCTCTGGTACTTCTTCAACCAGAAGGGCTGGCCGCTGCTGGGCGACCCCGACCGGCTCGACACGCTGGGCGTGCTGTCGCTGGGCGCGTTCTGCCTGGCGATAGCCGTACTGACGCTGACGGTGAGAGAGCGGCCGCGCCTGGCGCAGCTGTGCTTCCTCACGCTGGCC
Organism: Paraplanobispora takensis; assembly: GCF_016863195.1. Classification (GTDB taxonomy): domain Bacteria; phylum Actinomycetota; class Actinomycetes; order Streptosporangiales; family Streptosporangiaceae; genus Planobispora; species Planobispora takensis. Next base: position 47,510 of record NZ_BOOK01000001.1, read on the forward strand.
GCCTTCATGCTGACCAACAAGGTCTGGTCGCCGCAGTACGTCCTGTGGCTGATCCCCTTCGCGGTGCTGGCCCGCCCCAACTGGAAGCCGATCGCGCTGTGGATGGTGGCCGAGTGCTGGTACTTCTTCGCGATCTGGCTCTATCTGGTGGGCCTGCAGGACGGCAAGGCGCACCTGGGCATCGCGGCCGACACGTACTTCACGGCGGTGTGGGGTCGTGCGATCACCATCCTGATCATGATGGCGTTCGTGGTCCGGGACATCCTGAGACCGGAGCACGACGTCATCAGGAAGGACGGGAGCGACGACGCGTCCGGCGGCGTCTTCGACGGCGCCCCGGACCGGTTCCGGATCGCGCTCGGCTGACCCCGGGTACGCGCACCGCATGACCGCCCCCGCCGTACCGCCACACGCGGCCGTACCCGGGCCCGAGCGGGAACGCACCGCCGCGGCCGGGGCGCTGGTGCTGTGGATGACGTCCCGGCTGGGGATCCTCGTCGCCGCCGTACTGGTGGGGATGAGGGCGACGGTACATGGAGAGAACGTTGATCCGTTCCTGGAACGCTGGACGCACTGGGACGCCGAGCTGCTCGGCGTCATCGCCGAGCACGGGTACGACGGCGTCCCGGGCGGCGACCCGGACCCGGGGCTGCCGGCGTTCTTCCCCGGCATGCCGCTGGTGCTGCGCGCGGTGAACCTGATCACGGGGGACTGGACGCTCGCCGGCCTGGTCGTCTCCTTCGTGGCGGGCGCGGTCGCGGTGGTCGCGCTGGCGAGGCTGGCCGAGTTCGAGGGGCCGCCCGGGGCCGGGTGGCGGGCGGTGCTGGCCCTGCTCCTGTGGCCGATGGCGGTGTTCCTGTTCGCCGGGTACAGCGAGTCGCTGTTCCTGGCCTTCGCCATCCCGGCCTGGCTGGCCGCCCGCAAGGGGAACTGGCCGCCGGCCGTGGCGCTGGCGGCAGGCGCCTCCTGCGTGCGCATCACCGGCCTGTTCCTGGCGCTCGCGCTGATCGTGGAGTTCGTCGCCCAGCACCGGCCGGTACGGCAGGCGCCCTGGCTGGCGCTGCCGTTCCTGCCGCTGCTGGCCTACTCGGCCTACCAGTACGGCAGGACGGGCGACTGGCTGGCGTGGAAGCACGCGCAGGAGGCCGGGTGGGGCCGGACGATGGTCTGGCCGTGGGAGTCGTTCGTCACGACGTGGAACTCGGCGATGGGCACGGGGCAGTACGCCTGGGCGTTCCGGCTGGAGATCGCCGGGGCGGTCGTCGGGGTGACGCTCGTGCTGGTCCTGCTCTATCTGCGGCGGTGGAGCGAGTTCGTCTACGTGGGGCTTCAGGTGGGGGCGCTGATCTGCTCGGCCTACTATCTGTCGATCCCGCGCTCGGCCCTGCTGTGGTGGCCGCTCTTCCTGCTCGTGGCCCGCCTGGGCACCCCGGGCCCGCGCTGGAGGACGGCCGTCGTCGCCGGGTACGCGATGGTCATGGGCCCGCTGATGGTGCTCAACATCGTGGTCTTCACCGAGGGCGCCTGGGTCGGCTGAGCCGGGTGCCGGACGGGCTGAGCTGGACGATTGGAGCGGCGGAGCTTCTTACCCCGTTCGGGACGGAAATAATCCAGGGAAGTTATCCACAGGCTGGGGATTGTCCACCGGCTCTGTGGATCACAGGCTTTTCCTGAGGAAGGCGATGTCGTCGGCCTGCCCGGCCGACGGGGTCTCCACCACGATCGGCGCCCCCGCCTTGCGGCACACCTCCAGGATGAGGGCGGTGTCGATCTGGCCCGAGCCGAGGTTCGCGTGCCGGTCGGCGCCGGAGTCGAACGCGTCGCGGGAGTCGTTGCAGTGGATCAGGTCGATCCGCCCGGTGATCGCCATGATCCGCTCGACCACGTCGGCCAGCTCCTCCCCGCCCGCGTGGGCGTGGCAGGTGTCCAGGCAGAAGCCCACGTCGAAGCCGTCGAGCGCGTCCCACAGCCGGGCGATGCGCTCCAGCTTCCTGGCCATCGCGTTGCCGCCGCCCGCGGTGTTCTCGATGAGCACCGGGACCTCGTGCTCCTCCATGCGCTCGAACACCTTGCGCCAGTTGTCGAAGCCCTTCTGGGGGTCGTCGCCGGCGTTGACGTGGCCGCCGTGGACGATCAGCCCCTTGGCGCCCAGCTCGGCCGCCGCGGCCAGGTGGGAACCCAGCAGCTTGCGGCTGGGGATGCGGATGCGGTTGTTGGCGGTGGCCACGTTGATCACATAGGGCGCGTGGACGTAGACCTCCACGTCGGAGTCCTTGACGTCCCGGGTCCGCTCGCCGATGACCGGGCCCTTCCATCCCTGGGGGTCGCCGAGGAAGAACTGCACCACTTCGGCGTCGCGCGCCCGGGCGTGGGCCAGCGGATCGTCCTGGTCGACATGGGCTCCGATGCGTGGCATGTGTCCGAGCGTAGCCGTTTTCGCGCCCGCGCCCGGGGCTGTTTCGCGGCCCCGTCTCAGGGCAGTCGCAGGACGCGCCCCACCGCCCGCCCCCGCGGGCCGTTCCCCCCAAGGAGTCGTTCAATGGCTTACTACCGCAGAGGGATCAGTCTGATCGGTCTCATCTACATTCTGGTCGGCCTTTACGTGGCCTGGGTGCATGACTACATCACCCCGGCACTCCTGAAGGACATCGCCGAGGCTCTTCTCGCGGTCCTGCTGTGGTTCCTGGTCCTGCTCGGTGTGGATCTGCACCTGGGCTGAGTGCCGTCGTCCGGCCCCCGCCGACCCCGGTCGGCCCCGCGGGCCGGTCCCGTGGTCCGTCGGCGTCTGCTACGGCATGAACCCGCCGTGGTAGACGCCGAAGGCCGCGCCCACGAACGAGGCCACGATGCCCACGACGTTGAGCGACCGCTCCGGCGTGGTCGCCGAGATGTACTGGGAGTAGAGGCCGCCGAAGAAGCCGATCGCCCCCGCCCACGACGCGATGATGTGCGCGGCGGGGGAGAGCCCGGCGACGAAGGCGACCAGTCCGAGGCCTAGCGTGGCGACGCTCAGGACGTTCTGCACGGTGTGCCGCTCGCCGTCGGTGTTCAGGGTGAATTTCGAGCCCGACGGGCCGGCGGGACGGATGACGTGCGACATGGATCACACCCCCTATTCCTCGATAGTGGGGTTCCCCCAGGACGTCCGCCCAACCCTTGACAGGCTGGTAGGCTGGCGTGGCTGCGTCGCATGGGCGTGTTATAACCCGCCCTCCACCCGAGCGCCGAAATGGGCGTCGGAGGTGAAGACGTCAGCGTCCTCCTGTCACGGCACGGTGTCGTGACCGCAACAGTCCAGAGGAGGTTGGAAGCCAGCATGCGTCGTTACGAAGTGATGGTCATCCTCGACCCTTCGCTCGATGAGCGCACGGTGGCCCCTTCCCTCGACCAGTTCCTCACGGTCGTCCGCAATGACGGCGGCACCGTGGAGAAGGTCGACGTGTGGGGTCGTCGCCGGCTGTCCTACGACATCGCCAAGAAGCCCGAGGGCATCTACGCCGTCATCGACCTGACCGCGGAGCCCGCCACGGTCAAGGAGCTCGACCGGCAGATGAACCTCAACGAGGGCATCCTGCGCACCAAGGTCCTGCGTCCGGACGCTCACTAAACACCCGGCATTTTGTCGGGCGTCAGCCGTACTCTGAGCCGAGAACCAGCGAAGGCCGCAGGAAGGGCAACGCAGCCATGGCAGCAGGCGACACCACGATCACCATCGTCGGCAACCTCGTCGACGATCCGGAGCTGCGCTTCACCCCCGCGGGTCAAGCGGTGGCCCGGTTCCGCATCGCATCCACTCCGAGGTTCCTGGACAAGCAGACCAACGAGTGGAAGGACGGCGAAGGCCTGTTCCTGACCTGCAACGTGTGGCGGCAGGCGGCGGAGAACGTCGCCGAGAGCCTGCAGCGCGGCATGCGGGTCATCGTTCAGGGACGGCTGCGCCAGCGGTCCTACGAGACCAAGGAAGGCGAGAAGCGCACGGTCTACGAGGTCGAGGTCGACGAGGTCGGCCCGTCCCTCCGCAACGCCACCGCCAAGGTCAACAAGACCGCCCGTCAGGGCGGTGGAGGCGGTGGCGGCTTCGGCGGCCCGGCCAACGACCCGTGGGCCTCCGCGAGCCCCGCCCCCCAGGGCGGCGGTTACAGCGGTGGCGGCGGTGGCGGTGGCGGTGGCTACGGCGGCTCGCAGCAGGGTGGCGGCTTCGGCGGCCCCCAGCAGGGCGGCGGTGGCGGCTTCGGCGGCGGCGACTTCAGCGACGAACCGCCTTTCTGATCGTCTGAGCGGTCCTGCGGGACCGCCCGGGATCGCACCCAATCCAGTCCAGTATCCGAGCGACCATTCCCGCCGTACGGCGGGGCTCTGAAAGGAGCACCACGATGGCCAAGCCGGCACTGCGCAAGCCTAAGAAGAAGGTTTGCCTGTTCTGCCACGACAAGATCTCCTACGTCGACTACAAGGACACCGCGCTGCTGCGGAAGTTCATCTCCGACCGCGGCAAGATCCGCGCGCGCCGGGTGACGGGCAACTGCACCCAGCACCAGCGTGATGTGGCGACCGCTATCAAGAACGCTCGTGAGATGGCGCTCCTGCCGTACATGAGCACCGCGCGCTGAGGAGGTCCGGACAGATGAAGCTCATTCTCACCAGTGAGGTCACCGGCCTCGGCACGCCCGGCGACATCGTCGAGGTCAAGAGCGGCTACGGCCGTAACTACCTGCTCCCCCGCGGGTTCGCGATCCTGTGGACGCGCGGCGGCGAGAAGCAGATCGCCTCGATCAAGAAGGCTCGCGACGCCCGCGAGATCCGCGACCTGGGCACCGCCCAGGAGGTCGCCGGTCAGCTCAAGTCCCTGAAGGTGGTCCTGAAGACGAAGGCCGGCGAGTCCGGCCGCCTCTTCGGCTCCATCACCACGGGCGACGTCGCCGAGGCCGTCAAGGCCGCCGGCGGCCCGCAGCTGGACCGCCGTCGCATCGAGATCGCCTCCGCGATCAAGAGCCTCGGCTCCCACCGGGTCACCGTGAAGCTGCACCCGGAGGTCTCCGCCGCCCTCGACATCGAGGTCGTCGCGGCCTGACCGCCGACACGGCGAGGGTCCCTTCCCGGTTCCGGGAGGGACCCTCGTTGCTTTTTTCCGGGTCGTGCCCGCCCTCTCTCGGCTCGTGCCCGGCGCTTTTCGCGGAGTGTGCCCGGCCCCGCCGGGGTCCCGGCACGGCCGGGGAGCGGGCAGCGGATGGCCATATCCCTAAACTTGACCGTAAATCCATAGAATTCAGGAGCACGTGCTCTTCCTGGAGGTCTGTCATGGCTCGTCACTCATTGCTGCTCGCGCTCGGCGCCCTCGCCACGGCCGCGGTCGCCTGCGCGCCGGCGTCGGAGCCGGCGACCCAGGCGAGCCCCTCCGCCCCGGCGGGCTCCTCGGCCCCCGCCGCCTGCGCCAAGGACACGCTGGCGCTGAAGACCGCGGGCAGGCTGACCGTCGGCACGGACAAGCCCGCCTACGAGCCCTGGTTCAAGAACGACGACCCCGCCAACGGTGAGGGCTTCGAGAGCGCCGTGGCCTACGCCGTCGCCACCGAGCTGGGCTTCACCAAGGACGAGGTCGTCTGGGAGAGCGTGAAGTTCGACACCGCGTTCGCCCCGGGTGCCAAGAAGTTCGACTTCGACGTCAACCAGGTCTCCATCACCGACGACCGGGCCAAGGTCGTCGACTTCAGCCAGGGCTACTACACGGTCAAGCAGGCCGTCGTCGCGGTCGAGGGCTCGGCGTTCGCCTCGGCGAAGGATCTGGCCTCGCTGAAGGAGGCCAGGATCGGCGTCCAGGTCGGCACCACCAGCCTGGCCGCGGTCAAGGAGGTCATCCAGCCGTCCGCCGAGCCCAAGGTCTACACCGAGCAGGTCGACGCGGTGAACGCGCTGAAGAACAAGCAGGTGGACGCCATCGTGGTGGACCTGCCGACCGCCTTCTACGTCACCGCGGCGCAGGTGGAGAACTCCACGATCGTCGGCCAGTTCAACGCCACCGGCGGCACGCCGGAGGAGTTCGGCATGGTCTTCGAGAAGGGCAGCCCGCTGGTCTCCTGCGTCGACGAGGCCCTCGGCAAGCTGAAGTCCTCCGGGAAGCTCGCCGAGATCGAGAGCCAGTGGCTCGGTTCGGCCGCCGGTGCGCCGGAGCTGAAGTGACCCACCACGGCCTCACCCCCCGGCATGCCGGGACCGGAGTGACCTGCCCCGGTGTCACTCCCCGGCGCGCCGGGGGCGAAGCGCCCCACCTCGGTGCCACCCGCCGGTCCCCGGCCGGGTGCGCAGACCGGCCTCGGGCATGGGGCGGGCGCGGATGACCGAGCCGTCGCCCGGACCACCGGCCGCCGGGCCGGAGAGCAGACAGGCGACTGAGTCCTCCGAGACGGAGGGCACGCGGACGACTGAGTCCTCCGAGACGGAGGGCACGCGGACGACCGGGTCCTCCGGGGTGGGGAAGGCGCCGGTGACCTGGGTCAAGAGCGAGCGTCAGCTCCGGCGTGAGCGGTCGCGGCGGATCCGGGCCGTGCGGTCGGGCACGATCGCCACGGTCTCCACGATCGTCTTCCTCGGCGTGGTGGCCGCGGTGGTCACCCGTTCGCCGGGCTGGCCCCGGGTCCGCGAGACCTTCTTCAGCGCCGAGGCCTTCGCCCGCTCGTGGCCCGACGTGGTCGACGGGTTCTGGACGAACGTGAAGATCTTCCTGATCGCCGAGCCACTCATCCTGATCGTGGGCCTGCTCGTCGCCCTCACCCGCAACCTCCGCGCGCCGGTCTTCTTCCCGCTGAGGGCCCTGGCGGTGGCCTACACCGACGTGTTCCGCGGGGTGCCCACGCTCCTGGTGATCCTGCTGGTCGGCTTCGGCGTCCCCGCGCTCAACCTGCAGGGCACGCCGAAGGACGAGATCACGCTGGGCGTCATCGCCCTCACCCTCGCCTACGGCGCCTACGTCGCCGAGGTGTTCCGCGCGGGCATCGACTCGGTGCACCCCAGCCAGTGGGCCGCGGCCCGCTCCCTCGGGCTGAGCCACGGCAGGACCATGCGCTATGTGGTGCTGCCGCAGGCCTGGCGCCGGGTCGTCCCGCCGCTGCTCAACGACTTCGTCTCGTTGCAGAAGGACACCGCGCTGGTCTCGACGATCGGGGTGATCGAGTCGCTGCGCCAGGCGCAGATCTACGCGGCGAGCAAGTTCAACTACACGCCCTATCTGGTGTCGGCGCTGCTGTTCGTCGCGCTCACCATCCCGATGGCCCGCTTCACCGACTATCTGGCGGCCCGCTCCCAGAGGCGGCGCGGCCAGTGAGCGAGGGCGGCCCGTCGAGCGAGGGCGACCGTACGGAGAAGCCGGGAGGGTCCGTGAGCCTGCTGCGCATCGAAGGCCTCTGGAAGGCCTACCACGACCACGCCGTGCTGCGCGGGATCGACCTGGAGGTCGCGGCCCACGAGGTGGTCTGCCTGATCGGGGCCTCCGGCTCGGGCAAGTCCACCCTGCTGCGCTGCGTGAACCTGCTGGAGACCGTCGACGACGGCACGATCCACCTGGACGGCGAGGAGATCACCGACGTCCGCGCCGACCCCGACGACGTGCGCAGGCGCATGGGCATCGTGTTCCAGGCCTTCAACCTGTTCCCGCACATGACCGTGCTGGACAACATCACTCTGGCCCCCCGCAAGGTGCACCGGGTCGGCCGGGCCGAGGCCGAGGAGCGGGCCCGCGAGCTGCTGGGCCGGTTCGGCCTGGCGGACAAGGCCGGCGCCTACCCCGACCGGCTCTCCGGCGGCCAGCAGCAGCGGGTGGCCATCATCCGGGCCATGGCCACCCGCCCGCGCCTGATGCTGCTGGACGAGGTCACCTCGGCGCTGGACCCGGAACTGGTCGCGGAGGTGCTCGGCGTCATCAGGGAGCTCAAGGAGAGCGGGATGACGATGATCCTGACCACCCACGAGATGGGCTTCTGCCGGGAGATCGCCGACACCGTCTGCTTCCTCGACGACGGCGTGCTCCTGGAGCGCGGCACCCCCGAGCAGATCTTCACCGATCCCCGGGAGCCCCGGACCCGCGAGTTCCTCAAGAGCGTGCTCGACGCCCGGAGGGTCTGACACCCCCGTACCGGGTGATCGGCCCCCGGTTGATCGACAGCCCGGAGACGAAGGCGAACGGCGGCGGCCGGTCCCGCCTGGACGTGCAGTGACGCCGTGGCCCCCGGCACCAGGGAGATCACCAGATCCGGGTTCCCTCAGCGGCGGTGCCGTCCCCGCAGGCCCGCCGGGGGTTCGAGCGGCGGCTGACCGCCCGCCAGGACGCTGTTGCGCCTGCCGTACAGCAGGTAGACCAGCACGCCGAAGGCCATCCAGGCGATGAAGTACAGCCAGGTGATGACCTGGAGGTTCACCATGAGCCACAGGCTCGCCATGATCGAGGCGATCGGCACGAAGGGGGACAGCGGGGTGCGGAAGCCCCGCGGCAGGTCGGGCATCGTCCGGCGCATCCGGATCACCCCGGCGCCCACCGCGACGAAGGCGAACAGGGTGCCGATGACGACCAGCGACTCCAGCGTGAGCACCGGGACGAACTCGGCCAGCAGGATCGCCGTGCCGCCGATCACCAGGGTGGCCCTGGTCGGGCTGTGGTAGCTGCGGTTGATCTTCGCCAGCGGGCGGGGGAACAGCCCGTCGCGGGCCATGGAGAAGATCACCCGGGTCAGGCCGACGAGCAGCACCAGGACGACCGTGGTGAGGCCCAGGACCGCGCCGATGTTGATGATGTGCACCATGAAGCCCTCGCCCGCCCGGCGGAAGGCGCTGGCGAGCGGGGCGGCCGCGTCGATCTTGTCGTAGGAGGTCATGCCGACCATCACCACCGCGACCGTGATGTAGATGACCGTGGTGGCCACCAGGCTGCGGATGATGCCCCGCGGGACCGACCGGGGCGCGTCCTCGGCCTCCTCGGCGGCGGTGGCCACGACGTCGAAGCCGATGTAGGCGAAGGTGATCGTGGCGGCGGCGGCGAAGATGCCGAACCAGCCGAACGCCGTGCTCTGGCCGAAGACCAGCCCGAGCAGCGGGGAGTCCAGGGTGCCCCCGGCCGTCTTGATCGGGGTGGACGGGGCCGGGATGGCCGCGAGGTTGGCCTGGTCGAAGTGGGTGGCGCCGACGACGATGACCGCGCCGATGGCCACCAGCTTCGCGATCACGATGATCCACAGGGTCCGCAGGCCGATCCGGGCGCCGAGCGCCACCACCCCCGTCAGCAGGACCAGGATGAGCAGGGTGAAGAGGTCGAACCCCTCCGGCTGGCCGACGACCCCGGAGAGCGGTTCGGGGAGCCGTACGCCGAAGTCCCCGAGCATCTGGGCGGCGTAGAGGGACCAGACCCGGGCGACCACCGCGGCGGCCAGGAGCAGCTCCATCACCAGCGCCCAGCCGACGATCCAGGCCCAGACCTCGCCGAAGATGACGTAGGTGAAGGTGTAGGCGCTGCCCGAGGCCGGCATCGCCGAGGACAGCTCCGCGATGCAGAAGGCCACGAGCAGGCTCGTGATCCCGGCGATCATGAAGGAGAGGATCACGCCCGGTCCGGCCATGGTGGCCGCCTGCCGGCCGGCGAGGCTGAAGATGCCCGCGCCGATCATGACGCCGATGCCCAGGACGACGAGGTCGGTCTGGCCGTAGGCCTTGGGCAGCCCGTGGCGCGCGCCGGTCCAGCGCCCGGTCGCCTCACTGGGGTGCAGACGGCGCGTGATGGACGGAGAGTGACCCTCGGGCACGATGCGGCCAATCGTGAAAAGGCAACACCTTCGTTGCCGGACCCGACTCACAGTGCCTCAGGGGGTCACGATGGAACAAGAGGTAAGCGATTACGTGGTGGACACCTCCGGGTCACGCCCCGATCACCAACCACTTGCCGCCGTCCGCGCGCAGCCCCAGGGTCACCATGCGCGCCGCCATCCACACCCCGAGCGCCACCCAGAGCATGACCAGGCCGCCACCGGCGGTAACCACCAGTAACACCGCGGGCAGGAACGCCAGCGTCGTCCACACCCCCGCCCAGGCGAGATAGCCCTGGTCCCCGGCCCCGATCAGCACTCCGTCGAGGACGAACACCACCCCGGCGACCGGTTGCAGGAGCGCCACCACCCACAACGCGGCCGACAGCTCCCCGGCGACGACCGCGTCCGCGTTGAACAGGGCGGGCAGGAACGGCCCGATCATGAGCACCAGGAGGCCCAGGACCACACCCGAGCCGATTCCCCACACGACCATCCTGCGGGTCGCGGCCCGCGCGCCCGCCGCGTCGCCGGCGCCCAGGGCGTGACCGGTGATGGCCTGCCCGGCGATGGCGATCGCGTCCAGGGCGAAGGCCAGCAGCGTCCAGACGCGCGAGACGATCGTGTGGGCCTCGATCTGCTGGTCGCCCATCCGGGTGGCCACGGTCGTCGCGATGATCAGTACGGCCTGCAGGCACGCCGTACGGACGACCAGGGCGATCCCCGCCGACCCCGCGGCCCTGATCCCGGTCGGATCCGGACGGAACGGGGCCCGGTGGCGGGCGAACATCATCGTCAGATAGACCCCGGCGGCGAGGGTCTGGGCCATGACGGTGCCCCAGGCCGAACCGGCGATCCCCCAGCCCAGCCAGAACACGAACGCCGCGTTGAGCACGGCGTTGACCACGAACGCCCCCACGGAGACCAGCAGCGGCGTCACGGTGTCCTGCATGCCGCGCAGCACCCCCGTACCGGCCAGCACCAGCAACATCGACGGCACGCCCAGCAGGCTGATCCGCAGATAGGTCACCGCCTGCCGGGCCAGCTCGCCCTCGGCGCCGACGAGCTGGACGAGGTACGGCGCCAGCGGCCACACCACCACGATCACCGCCAGCCCGACGCCGGCCGCCAGCCACAGGCCGTCCATCCCCTGGCGGACCGCGCGCCGTCCGTCCCCGGCGCCGATCTGCCGGGCCACGGCCGCGGTGGTCCCGTAGGCGAGGAACACGCACAGGCCCACCAGGGCGCTCAGCACCGTGCTCGCCACCCCCAGCGCGCCCAGCGCGGGCGCGGGGAGATGGCTGACGATGACGGTGTCCGTCAGCAGGAACAGCGGTTCGGCGATCAGGGCTCCGAAGGCCGGTACGGCCAGCCGGAGGATCTGCCGGTCGCGAGCGCGGAGGGTAAGAGGCACACGTTAATTCTGCTTCTTACCGTTTCGGAAGCTCTCTTCGGGAGTGCGGACGACCGGGAACGCGGTCCGGGAACGGGGCCGGAGAGCCGGGAGCCGCGCCGGGAGGGCGAAAGGTACCGGATCGGGGAGACGGGCTCCCGCGCTATGCCGAACCGGTCTCGGCGTGTCGCGCGACTTTCTTTCCTCCACAGGCGGTGGATGAAGTTTTCCCTGCTGAGGCGGTTGTCACATCCTGTGGATAACTATTATCCACAGGACTGTCCACAACGTGTCCACCCCTCCTCCGGGGAACTCCACACGTTATCCACAGGGTTGTCGACAGGCTGCGTTGCCGCTCGTCCGGAGAGCGGCGAAACTGTCATACCGGTCGGCTACAAATGGGGGTGGCAGGACCGCGAAGGAAGGGGGTGCGCGGTGAGCATTGCGGAGCCACCGGTCTTCGAGTCGGGATTCGAGCGCACGCCGCCGAACAACATCGAGGCCGAGCAGTCCGTGCTCGGCGGCATGCTGCTGTCCAAGGACGCGATCGCCGACGTCGTCGAGATCGTGCGCTCCGACGACTTCTACCGCCCCGCCCACCAGCTGGTCTTCGAGATCGTCACCGAGCTCTACGGCCGCGGCGACCCCGCCGACGCCGTCACCGTCTTCAGCGAGCTGCAGAAGCGCGGCGAGGTCGCCAGGGTCGGCGGCGCCGCCTACCTCCACACGCTGACCGCCGTCGTGCCCACCGCCGCCAACGCGGGCTACTACGCGCGGATCGTCCGCGAGCAGGCCATCCTGCGCCGCCTCATCGAGGCCGGCACCCGCATCGTCTCCTACGGCTACGGCGGGCAGGACGAGGAGGTCGACGACCTCGTCGACCGGGCCCAGGCCGAGATCTACAAGGTCACCGAGCGCCGCACCTCCGAGGACTACGTCCCGCTGTCGGAGATCATGCCGGGCGCCCTGGACGAACTGGAGGCCATCGGCGGCCGGAGCGGCCAGATGGTCGGCGTCCCCACCGGCTTCCAGGACCTCGACGCCCTCACCAACGGCCTCCACCCCGGCCAGATGATCGTCGTCGCCGCCCGCCCGGCCATCGGCAAATCGACACTTGGACTCGATTTCGCCAGGTCTGCGGCGATCAAGCATGGCATGACCACCGTCGTGTTCTCGCTGGAGATGTCCAGGAACGAGATCACGATGCGACTGCTGTCGGCCGAGGCCAGGGTGGCGCTGCACGCCATGCGGTCGGGGTCGATGACCGACGACGACTGGGCCAAGCTCGCCCGGCGGATGGGCGAGGTGGCCGAGGCCCCGCTCTACATCGACGACTCGCCGAACATGTCGATGATGGAGATCCGGGCCAAGTGCCGCCGCCTGAAGCAACGGCACGACCTGCGCTTCGTCATCATCGACTACCTCCAGCTGATGTCGTCGCCGAAGAAGACCGAGAGCCGTCAGAACGAGGTCTCGGAGATCTCCCGTGCGATCAAGCTGCTCGCCAAGGAGCTGGAGGTCCCGGTCATCGCGATCTCCCAGCTGAACCGTGGCCCCGAGCAGCGAACGGACAAAAGGCCCATGGTCAGCGACCTTCGCGAGTCGGGATGCCTCACTGCCGACACGCGGATTCTGCGTGCCGACACGGGGGCGGAGGTCTCCCTGGGGGAACTGCTGGAGAGCGGAGAGCGAGATGTCCCCGTGTGGTCTCTCGACGAGAGACTGCGTCTCATTCCCCGGACCATGACGCACGTGTTCCCGAGCGGGACCAAGGAAGTCTTCCGGCTGAAGTTGAAGTCCGGCCGTGAGATCAATGCGACGGCGAATCACCCGTTCATGACCTATGACGGCTGGCGTCCGCTGGGCGAGCTTCACGAAGGGGTTCGGCTGGCGGTTCCGCGTCACGTTCCGGCGCCGGAACGACTGAATGGCCTTCCCGAGGATGAGATCGTCCTGCTGGCGCACATGATCGGCGACGGTTCCTGCCTGGAGAGGCAGCCGATCCGTTATGAGAGCAAGGACGAGGCCTGCCTTGAGGCGATGACGGAGGCGACCAGGCACTTCGGCGTCACGGCGATCCGGGACGAATACGAGGCGGCGAGGGTGACGACCCTGCGGCTGCCTGCGCCGTACCGCCTGACTCACGGCAAGCGGAACCCCATCGCGGCATGGATGGACTCCCTGGGGCTCTTCGGCATGCGGAGCCATGAGAAGTTCGTCCCCGAGAGGGTCTTCTCGCTGCCGAAGGCGCAGACCAGCCTGTTCCTGAAGCATCTCTGGGCCACGGACGGTTGCGTCTGGTGGGATGAGAGAAACGGCCGGGCGCGGATCTATTACGCATCGACCAGCCGGCGGTTGATCGACGATGTGGCCCGGCTCCTGCTGCGTTTCAACGTGATGACCCGGATCAAGGAAGTTCGCAAGGGGGACTGTCGTCCGGGCTACCAGCTGTTCATCTACGGTGCGGAGAACCAGCTCCGGTTCCTCGATGAGATCGGGGTGCACGGTGAGCGGTCGGTCCAGGCGGAGCGCTGCACGTCGGAACTGCGCCTGCTCAAGGGGAACACCAACGTGGACACCGTTCCTCGCGAGGTGTGGACGAGAGTCCGTACGGCGCTCTCGGAGAGGGACATGACCCACCGGGAGTTCTCGGCGGAGTTGGGCACCCAGTTCTGCGGGAACGCCCTGTGGAAGCGCGCTCCCAGCCGTGAACGGCTCGGGAGGGTCGCGGCGATCCTGGATGACGCCGAGCTGGAGATGCTGGCCACCAATGATGTCTTCTGGGATGAGGTCGTATCCATCGAGAGCCGGGGAGAACAGCCCGTCTACGACGCCACTGTTCTCGGCACTCACAACTTCGTGGCAAACGGAATAAGTGTCCACAATTCGATCGAGCAGGATGCGGACATGGTCATCCTGCTTCACCGGGAGGACGCCTATGAGCGGGAGTCCCCCCGGGCCGGTGAGGCCGACCTGATCGTGGCCAAGCACCGTAACGGGCCCACCGCCACGGTGACCGTGGCCTTCCAGGGTCACTACAGCCGCTTCGTCGACATGGCCACCCACTGAGCCTCCGGGCCGGTGGTCCACGGCAGGGCGCCCGCCGTACGGGATGGGGATTCCGTACGGCGGGCGCCGTCGTTTCAGGGAGTCTGCGTGGCCCTCGCACGCGGACGCCGTGAAGCGTTCCGGGGGTGCGGCCGATCGTGCGCTCTCCCGTCGGGGTGCCGGTCGTGTCCGCCGTCCGGTTGTACGGGGGGCAGCCGGGAGGGGTTCAACCGGCGAATCCGTATATTTACTCACTCGGAGGGCGCGGCGCTCCCGGCCCGGCCCCGGCCCGGCCCCGGCCCGGCCCGGTCCGGCTCGATCGTCGGCCGGTCCGGGCACGGAGCCCCCGGGCGGGGTCAGACCTCGAAGGTGATGAGTGTCCGGCCGTCGTTCGCGATGACCTCGAAGCGGTCGATGTCGGCGGTCGGGAGCGCGGTCCCGCCGTGGATGTAGAGCGGTTCGGGGTAGGTGGGCACCCCGTAGCCCTTGGTCGGCACGGACCAGCCGGCGATGACCTTGCGCTCGCCCGTCTCGGAGACGGCGACCAGTTCGCACTCCAGCGGGCCCTTGATGCCCTTGAGCTCCATCGCGGCGTGGGTGCCCCACTCCTTGGCCTCCAGCACCAGGCCGCCGGAGACGCCGGGGGCGCCGTCGCCCGCGACGGGCGTGCCCCGGTGATAGAACTCCTCGGCGGGACCCCGCTCGGAGTCGTCGTGGCCGGGGTGCGTGATCGGGACGGCCACCCGGTCGCCGCCGATCGCGGCGCCCGCCACGACCCCGCCGGAGACCAGGGCCACGGCGGCGGCCACGGCCGTCACGAGCGTGCCCCGGCGGGTGCGGCGGTCGGCGGCCCTCTCCCGCCGGACCATGTCGATGACCGTGGCGGGGACCGGGCCGGTGCGGGTGCCGCGGTCGTCGCCGACGGGTTCGATCCCGTCGAGGATCACCGCCATCCCGGACAGTTCGGCCAGCTCGGCCGTACAGGAGGGGCAGCCGGCCAGGTGCGCGGCGAAGGCGCGCCTGTCGGGTTCCTCCAGCAGTCCCAGGGCGTAGGCGCCCACGTCGGTGTGCTCGACCTGCGGGCTCACGCCGTCACCCCCCTCTCCTCCATCGCGACGCGCAAGGCGCGCAGAGCGTAGTAGACCCGGGATTTGACGGTGCCCACGGGGATGCCGAGGATCTCGGCGGCCTCGTTCACCGACCGGTCCTTCAGGATCGTCTCGTTCAGGATCTCGCGATGCGCGGGGGACAGGGAGCTGAGGGCGTCCGACACGACCACCTGGCGCAGGAGGTTCTCCATCTGGTCCGGCATCGGCACACTCTCCAGGGCCCCCTCGTCGGCCTCGTGGGGGCGTGCGTCCTTGCGGCGTCGGTCGTCGATCACGATACGTCGTGCGACGGTCGCCAGCCAGGGCATCAGGGAGGGAGCACCGGGATCGAGCCGGTCCGCGCCGCGCCAGGCGCGGATCATGGTCTCCTGGACCACGTCCTCGGCCCACTGCAGGTCCCCCCAGGTGAGCCGTGAGACGAAGGCGAGCAGCGGCCGGTGGTACTCGCGGTACAGCGCGGAGACGATCAGTTCGCCGTCCGGTTCGTCGGCCGGCCACAGGCGGCGCAGCCAGTTCTGCCGCCCCCGGGATCCGTGGTGGGAAGCGCTCGACATGGATTCCGCTCCGAGGGGGTCGGACGGAGGAGGGGGACAGGTGCTCTGCCGCATCATGGCCTGCGTCCTTCGATCCGCGACAACGCCCGGTGGCCCCGGGCCGGTGACCGCAGGGGTCGCCGGTGTGGGGGGCCGCCGGGCGATTCCGCCGTCGGCAGGCAGTACGGAGCCGGACCCGCGTGCGGTTCAACCGGGCCGGAAATCCACAGGTCCCGGCCGGTCAGAGGACCGGTCGCGTGTGGGTGGCGAGGCGGCCGCCGTCGACGACGTGCAGGGAGAACTGGGGCGGCATGTCGCGGTCGACCGGGATCCGCTGAGCCGTCTCCATGGGGGTGAGCGCGGTGTTGACGACGCCGGGGGCGACCAGCAGGGGGCGCCCGGCGAACCAGGTGCCGGCCGGGGTGTGGGCGTGCCCGGCCAGGACGGCGACGACCTGGGGATGGCGCTCCAGCACCGCCTCCAGCCGCTCGGGCTCGCGCAGGCCGATCCCGTCGACGTACGGGATGCCCAGGGCGGCGGCGGGGTGATGCATGCCCACGAGGGCGGGGACGCCGGGCGCGGCGGAGAGCACCGTGTCGAGCCAGGCGAGCGTCTCGTCCTCCAGCAGGCCCTCGGGCCGGCCGGGGATGCTGGAGTCGCACAGCGCGACGGTGAGCCCGTCGAGGTGCAGGACCTGGTTGACCGGGCCGTCGCCCTCGGCTCCGAGCAGGACCTTGCGGAAGGTCGCCCGGTCGTCGTGGTTGCCGGGGCACACGATCGTCGGGCGGCCGCAGTCCAGCAGTTCCCGGGCGATCTCGTACTCCTCGGCCGCGCCGTGGTCGGCGATGTCCCCGGTGACGATGACGGCGTCCAGCGGGCCGGGCATCCGGTCGAGGTGCCGCATGACGGCGCGGGTCCGTTCGGCGCTGCGGGGGGCGTCGTCGATGTGGGTGTCGCTCACGTGCGCCAGTGTCAGCATGCCCTCAGGGTGCCACGGCGCCCCGCGCGGCGTCAGGGCCGGGCGAGATTCCCCCAGGTCACCGCATAAAGTCTGCAAGTCATTCTTAAGTCGCGTATGGCACATTTGTCGCACCTGTACGGCGTAACTGCGGGGGGAAGATGTTCGGGATCGTTCGGCCGTGCCGCCACGGCATGTGCGGCAGCCATTTCGCGGCGTGGATGGCCCATCTGTGCGGGCTCTGCCTGGCGCTGCGCGACGAGCACGGTCACGCGGCCCGCCTGGTGACCAACTACGACGGGCTGCTGGTCTCGGTGCTGACCGAGGCGCAGTCCCCCGCGCTCTCCCCCCGCCGCAAGGCCGCCCCGTGCGCGCTGCGCGGGTTCTCCGGCGCGGAGGTGGTCGGCGCCCGGGCGGATGGGGTACGGCTGGCGGCGGCGACCTCGCTGATCCTGGCCTCGGGCAAGGTCCGCGACCACATCGCCGACGGCGACGGGATCTACGCGCGGCGGCCGGTCGCCGCGGTCGCGGGCCGGGTGGCCGGCCGCTGGGAGTCGGCCGGAGCCCGTACGGCCGCCGCCGTCGGGTTCGACCCCGCCGTGCTGACGGACGCGGTGGAGCGGCAGACCCGCCTGGAGACCGAGCGGGGCCTGACCCTGCTGGAACTGACCGCGCCGACCGAGGACGCCGTCGCCGCGGCGTTCGCGCACACCGCGATCCTCGCCGGCAAGCCGCACAACGCCGATCTCCTGGCCGAGGCCGGGCGCTGCTTCGGCCGGATCGCCCACCTGGTGGACGCCGTGGAGGACCTCGCCGAGGACCGCGCCACCGGCGCCTACAACCCGCTGCCCGCCACCGGGACGGACCTCGCCGAGGCCCGCCGCCTCTGCGACGACGCGCTGCTCGGCCTGCGCCTGGCCGTGGCCGACCTCGACCTGGAGGAGCGCGGCCTGGTGAAGGCGCTGATGGTGAAGGAGGTCCGCCGCTCGGTGGACCGGGTCTTCGGTCAGGAGACCTCGGCGGACCGGTGCCGCCCCCGGGAGGGCGCGGGCCCCGTCGCCCAGGGGACTCCGGCCCGGGGCCACGGGACTCCCACCCGGAGCCCGCACGACCCCGGCCCGGCCGGCCCCCGCGACCCCCGTCTGCAGCCGGAGCCCGGCTGCGGGCCCCGGCTCTGCTTCGCCCTCGGCTTCATGGCCTGCACCTGCGGGATCTACCGGCCGCCGTGGGACGAGGACCGCTACAAGTCCTGCGGGGAGCGCCTGGACTGCGGCGGCTGCGACATCTGCGGGCAGTGCTGCGACGCGTGCCGGGGCTGCTGCGAGGCGTGCTCGTGCTGCGGTGACGGCTGCGGCTGCGACTGCAACTGCTGACCCGGCCCGGCCGTCGACCCGGAACCCGGTTGTCGGTCCGGAGTTCGGCTATCGGCCCGGAGCCCGGCCGCCGATCCGCCGCCGGGTCCCGGGCGGTGTCCCCCGTCAGGGCCGCAGGACCAGGCGGCCGCGCAGGCCGCCCGCGGCCAGCCGCTCGTGAGCGGCCGCGGCCTCGGTGAGAGGCAGGGTGGCGGCCACCCGGGGGGTGAGCCGGCCCTCCCCGACGAGCCGGGACAGCTCGGCGAGCTGCGTCCCGTCCGCGCGGACCCAGACGTTGACCACCCGGATCCCCCGCAGGGGGACGGGGGCCGCGCCGCCGATCACGGCCACGAACGAGCCGCCGCCGCGCACCGCGGCCAGCGCGGGCAGGCCGAGGACGGCCGCGTCGATCGCCCCGTCCACCCCGCCGGGCACGAGCGCCCGCACGGCCTCGGCCGGTTCGGCCCCGCGGGGGACGAAGAACTCCGCTCCCAGCTTCCTGACCGGCTCCTCGTCCTGCGGGCCCGCCACGGCGACCACCCGCAGCCCCCGGGCCGCGGCCAGCTCGACGGCGTAGCCGCCCAGGCCGCCCGCGGCACCGGTCACCAGCAGCGTCTGCCCCTCCCGCAGATCGGCGAGGTCCAGGGCCTGGACGGCGGTCAGGCCGTTCAGCGGGATCGTCGCGGCCTCGGCCGGGGTGGCGCCGGAGGGGGCGGGGGCGACCGCGTCGGCGTCGAGGACGACCTGCTCGGCGTAACCGGCCAGTGAGACGTCGAGCCGGTCGCTGATCCCGATCACCCGCTCGCCCGGCGTGAAGGCGTCCACCCCCGGTCCCGTCTCCTCGACCACCCCGGCCACGTCCCAGCCGATGCCCTGGACCTCGCGGGCGGACATCAGCCCGAACCCGGCCAGCACGCCCGCCCGCGTGGCGAGGTCCACCGGGTTGACGCCCGCGGCCTCGACCCGGATCCGGACCTGACCGGGACCGGCCTGGGGGACCGGGACATCGGCGATCTCCAGTGCTTCAGGGCCGCCGAACGAACGGACCACTACGGCGCGCATCTCTACCTCCAAGTAACGGTGCGGTGGGATGCAACGAACTTACGAAGAGCTACTCTCTATGGGTAAGTACGCACTCCGAGGTGCGTACCGTACGCCGAGGAGCGTTATGGCCACGCGGACGGCGGCGCAGCGGCGGCAGGAGGCCCGCGCCGAATACGACGCCTTCCTGGCGGCCTGCCCGGCCAGGGACCTGCTGGAGACCATCAGCGACAAGTGGGTCAGCCTGCTGCTGACCGCCCTCGCCGACGGGCCCAGGCGCTACAGCGACCTGTCCCGCATCGTCGCCGGGGTCAGCCAGAAGATGCTCACGCAGAGCCTGCGCTCGATGGAGCGCGACGGTCTGGTCTCCCGTACGGTGACCGCGTCCGTCCCCGTCCGCGTCGACTACGCCCTCACCGGCCTGGGCGAGGATCTGCTCCCGCTGATGCGCGCCATCAAGGACTGGGCCGAGTCGCACATCGAACAGGTCGAGGCCGCCCGCGCGTCCTACGACGCACGGGCGGCGCAATCCTGATCGGCGCCTGCGGCGCGGGGGCGGCTCTCCGCCCCCGCCGAGGGCGCCGTCACTGCCAGCGGAACAGCCGGGCGGCCAGGGCGCCGGTGACCGCCAGGGTCGCCGCCATCACCACCAGGTTCAGCGTCTGCGGCGCGTGCCCCGCCCAGGTGTCCCGCAGGGCCTGGCCGAACGGCGCCAGCGGCAGGAAGTCGCCGATCTGCCGGGCCAGGTCGGGCATCAGTTCCCGGGGGATCCACATGCCCGCCATGAACATCAGCGGGAACATCAGGATCGAGCCGATGCCCGGCGCGGACTTGGCGGTGGGGGCCAGCGCGGCGATCAGCAGGCCCAGCCCGAACATCGAGGCGGTGCCGAGCAGGAACACGGCGGAGAAGGCCAGCGGGCTCTTGGGGAAGGGAGTGCCGTGGACGAGGTGGCCCAGCCCGATCAGCAGGGCCGTGGCGACCGCCGCGACCACGAGGTTGTTGACCAGCTGGGCGGCCAGCAGCCGGAGCGGGCTGACCGGGGTGGTGGACATCCGGCGCAGCACGCCGGTCTCGCGGTAGGCCGCCAGCGTGCCGGGCAGCACGGTCAGCGCCATCGTCACCACCGCCAGGATCGTCATCATCGCGGGCAGGTGGTTGTCGATCACCCGTTGGCCGCCCATCTCCGGGCTGATCTCCCGCATGTCCGGGATCATGCCCAGGACGAGCAGGAGGCCGAGGGGGAGCATGATCGCAAAGATCAGCGCGCCCGGCTCGCGGAGGAACAGCTTGGCCTCGGTCAGGATCATCTTGTTCATCGGGCGTCTCCATTGGTGATCTTCTTGCCGGTGAGGGCGAGGAACGCGTCGTCGAGGGTGACCTGCTCGACGCGGAGGTCGGCGGGGACGACCCCGGCCGCGGCCAGGGCGGTGGTGATCGCGAGCAGCAGGTTGCCGTCGCCGGTGACCTCGACCCGGTCGCCGTCGCGGTGCACCCCGGTCACCTCGGGGAGGGCCTTCAGCACGGTGTCGTCGAGCGGGCCGGAGGGCCGGAACCTGACGGTCTGCCGGTGCTCGATCCGGGAGATCAGCCCGGCCGGGCTGTCGACGGCGACCACCTTCCCGGAGTCGATCAGGGCGATCCGGTCGCAGAGCCGCTCGGCCTCCTCCATGAAGTGGGTGACCAGCACGATCGTCACGCCGTCCGCCCGGACCTGCTCGATGAGCTCCCAGGTGTCCCGGCGGGCCTGCGGGTCCAGGCCGGTGGTCAGCTCGTCGAGGATGGCCACGCGGGGGTTGCCGACCAGGGCCAGCGCGATGGACAGCCGCTGCTGCTGGCCGCCGGAGAGCTTGCCGTAGCGGGTGTTCCGCTTGTCGGCGAGCCCGACCCGCTCGATCAGCGCCATCGGGTCGACGGACGTCTTGTAGAAGGAGGCGTACAGGTCCAGCGCCTCCCAGACCTTGAGCCGCTCGGGCAGCGCGGAGCTCTGCAACTGCACGCCGAGCTTCTCCTTGAGCACCTCGCCGGTCAGGCCGCCGAGCACCTTCACGGTGCCGGTGTCGGGGGTGCGCAGGCCGGCGACGCACTCGACGGTGGTCGTCTTGCCGGCGCCGTTGGGGCCGAGAACGCCGAAGATCTCGCCCTCTTCGACGGTGAACGACACACCGTCCACCACGAACCGGTCGTTGTACCGCTTGCGGAGGTTGTCTACCTCGATCACCTTCATGGCAACGACGCTAGAAACCACGGCGATCGGGCGGAATCGACCTGGGTACCGAGCGGGGGTCGGCCCGGGCACCGGGCGGGGGTGTGGCTAGCTCCACCCCGATGGGGCGCGCGGCCCCACTGGGCAACGCGGGGGCCGGTCATCGAGACTCATGACATGAGGCGATACGCGGCGGCCACGGGCCGGTCCCTGGCCCTGGGGTTGCTGGCCCTGACGGACCTGTTCCTGGTGATCGTGACCCTGCCGATGATCCTGCTCTCGTTCACGATGGGGCTCGTCTTCTGCTTCCCCCCGGCGGTCGGGATGCTCCGGCGGCGTACGGCACTGGCCAGGAGGCTGAGCGGCAGGTGGCTCGGGCGCGAGATCGGGCCGTCCTACCTGCCGCCCCCGCCCCCGGTCCGGCGCCAGCCCGACGGGTGGTACCGCCATGAACGCCAGCTCTACAAGACACCCCGCGTGCCCGAGTGGAACAACCGCTGGAAGTGGATGTTCAGCGACCCGGCCACCTGGCGGGAGCTGGGCTGGGTCATCCTCAACCCGGTCCTGGGCGGCGCCCTGCTGCTGCCCCTCATCGCCGCCGCGTACGCCGTGGCCATGGCGTGGCAGGGGCATCCGGTGGCGCTGCTCCTGGGGGCGGTGGCCCTCGCCGCGATCGCCGAGACCCCCTGGCTGCTGCGCTTCTACGGCTGGTGGAACGAGCTGCTGCTCGGTCCCACGGCCAAGTCCCTGCTGGCGAGCCGGATCCACACGCTCGACCAGGCCCGCCTGGAGACGGTCGACTCGCAGGCCTCCGAACTGCGCCGGATCGAGCGCGACCTGCACGACGGGGCCCAGGCACGGCTGGTGGCCATCGGCATGACGCTCGGCGCCGTCGAGGCGCTGGTGCACACCGACCCCGAGGCGGCCAAGGCGCTGCTGGCCAAGGCGCGCGAGGCCTCCTCCACGGCGCTCACCGAACTGCGTGATCTGGTCCGGGGCATCCACCCGCCGGTGCTGTCCGAGCGCGGCCTGGGCGACGCCGTACGGGCCCTGGCCCTGGACAGCCCGCTGAAGGTCAAGGTCACCGTGGACCTGAAGACCCGTCCCGAGGCGCCCGTCGAGTCGGCCGCCTACTTCTCGATCAGCGAGCTGCTGACCAACGCGGTCCGGCACGGCGGCGCGGACCGCGTCTGGATCGACATCAGCAGCCGGCAGAAGAACCTGCGGATCACCGTCACCGACGACGGCTCCGGCGGGGCGGACCCGTCGCGGGGCAGCGGTCTGCGCGGCATCGAGCGGCGGCTGGCCGCCTTCGACGGGGTGCTGGCCGTCAGCAGCCCGCCGGACGGCCCGACGATCGCCACCATCGACCTGCCGCACGCGCTGGTCTGGGAGGAGGACTCCGAGACGACGGCGAAGATGCCCCGCTGGAAGTGGGCGATCGTCATCCTCGGCTACGGTCTCGCCTGGCTGCCCCTCTTCCCGCAGGGGATCGTCGCGGCGATCATGAAGATCTTCGATCCGGAGAACAAGAGCTGGTTCTACGTCCTCTACCTGCCCGAGCCGCTGCAGTGGCCGATGATCGTTTTCAACATCACTCTCGGCCTCGTCATGTACGGCGCGGCCATACTGATCCCGATCCAGCACTCCCGCCGGCGGTGGATGGCCGAGGCCACTCCGCGCCGCCTATGGTTGGACCGGTGATCTCCCGCACCGCCCGGCCGGGCCGATGAGCACCCGCGTCGTCATCGCCGAAGACCTCCACCTGCTCCGCGAGGGCCTGGTCCACCTGCTCCGGGCCCACGGCTTCGAGGTCGTGGCCGCCGTCGAGTCCGGGCCCGAGCTGCTGAAGGCGCTGACCGAGGAGCGGCCCGACGTGGCCGTGGTGGACGTACGGCTCCCGCCGACCTTCACCGACGAGGGCCTGCAGGCCTCGCTGGCCGCCCGCCGGGCGATCCCCGGCCTGCCCGTCCTGGTGCTCTCCCAGCACGTCGAGCAGCTCTACGCCCGCGAGCTGCTCGCCGACGGGTCCGGCGCGATCGGCTATCTCCTCAAGGACCGGGTGTTCAACAGCGAGCAGTTCGTCGACGCCGTGCGCCGGGTCGCCGCCGGGGGGACCGCGATGGACCCCGAGGTGATCGCCAAATTGCTGGCCAGCACCGCCCGGCACGAGCCGCTCGGGGCCCTGACGCCACGCGAGCGGGAGGTGCTGGAGCTGATGGCGGAGGGGCGCTCCAACACCGCCATCTCCCAGCGGCTCTTCCTCAGTGAGAGCGCGGTCGGCAAGCACACCGCCAGCATCTTCGGCAAGCTGGGCCTGTCCCCTTCCGACGACGACAACCGCCGCGTCCTGGCGGTCCTGGCCTACCTCAACGCCGCCCGGTCCTGAGCCGTCACGTCCTGAGCCGTCACGTCCTGAGCCGTCACGTCCTGAGCCGTCACGTCCTGAACCGGCCGGTGATCTCGCGGAGCCGGTCGGCGGTGGCCGACAGCTGCCGGACCGAGGCGGTGACGGCGTCGGTGGCGGCGGCCATGCGCTCGGTGGAGGCCATGTTGGCCCCGGCGAAGGAGCCGACCTCGTCGAGCGCCGTCCGCAGCGTCGTGGTGCCGCCGGCGATCCGCTCGAACGCCCCGCGGGCGTGCTGGTCGACGACCTGCACGGCCTCGGCGCTGGTCTGCTGGATCTCGCTCACCACGTCCGCGATCGACTGGGCGGCCTTGCTGCTCTCCTCGGCGAGCGTGCGCACCTCGCCGGCGACCACGGCGAAGCCGGAGCCGTGGACCCCGGCGCGGGCGGCCTCGATGGAGGCGTTGAGGGCCAGCAGGTTCGTCTGCCCGGCGATGCGGGCGATGGTCTCGACGATGTCGCCGATCCTGGCCGACTTCCCGTCGAGGTCGCGCATCACGTCCGCGAGCTGCTGCACGGTGCCGATGCCCTCGTCGACGAGGCCGGAGGTCTGCCGCGCGGCCCGCTGGGCCTCGTCGACGAGGCCGACCTGGCGCTGGGCGTTGCCGACGACCTCTCCCGCCGCGGTGCGCACGCCGTCGGAGACGCCGGACAGCTCGCGCGAGGCGGTGTCGAGCGCGCCCGCCGAGGAGCGCACCTGCCCGATCGAGTCGTTGAGGGTGGTGACCATGGCGGAGAACGCCTGGCCGAGCCGGTCGTCCTGCGACTTCGGCGCGGCGTCGACGGCCAGGTCGCCCTCGGCCATGCGCTGCGACACGCCCGCCATCGTGTTCAGGTACTCCACCATGCGCTCGAACGACGCCGCGACCTCGGAGATCTCGTCGTCGGAGGTCGTCTCGACACGCTGGTCCAGATCGCCGCGGGCGATGCCGTCGGCGGCGACGGACAGGCTCCGCAGGCCGGTGGAGATGCGCTGGGCCAGGATCCTGCGCACGGCCAGGGCGACCGCGACGGCCAGGATCAGCAGCACGCCCAGGACGGAGAACCCGATGATGACGTCGAGCCGGGCCTCGTCGCGGCTCTCGGCGGAGTCCTGCGCGTCCAGGGCCCGCAGGGTCTTCAGGCCGTCCTTGAGTCCGTCCCACAGCTCGCCGCCGGCGCCGGTGTCGAACGTGGCCCGGGCGGCGGCGATGTCACCCGCGTCGGCCAGCTCGGCCAGGGGGCCGGTGACGCGGACGTAGTCGTTCCAGTTCTTCTCGTAGCCGGTCAGCGCGGCGAGGTGCTCCTCGTCCAGCGCCAGCTTCCTGAGGCCGGCGAACAGGGACTTCATCTCGGCGTCCTCTTCGGCCATGGACTCGACCGTCGGGACCCGCTCCTCGTCGTCCGCGGGAAGCGCGAGGTACTCCCACTGCTCCTTGCGGTACTTGTTCATCAGCCCGTCGATCTCGCCGGTCAGCTCCGAGGCGGGCATGCCGGTCTCGGCGAAGTGGCTCACCGCGTTCGACGACTGCCACAGATACCACGCCGAGGTGACCGCGGGCAGCAGCAACAGGACCGTGACGACGGCGAAGCCGAAGTGCAGGGCCTTTCCGATGGTCATCCGCGCCAGCTTGCGGCGCATGGCGTTCATCCCGGTGTTCACCGTCGAAGCATCGGCGGGACCGCCGGGGAGCTGAGGGATACGGGAGGTGATGTTTCCCGGCGGCCGGTCGGCTCCAGGCGGCCCGTCTGCGCAGGGCGCTGGGCGGTTCGTCCGTCAGGGGCGCGGGCGAGCCTTATGTCGGTGCCACCGGTTACGGTTCTGGTGGAATGCGCCGTCCTCCTCCAGAAGGGATCTCCAGGTGAAGTTCCGGGTCAACCGCGATGTCCTGGCCGAGGCCGTGGCCTGGTCCGCTCGTGTGCTGCCGAGCCGTCCGACCGTCCCGGTGCTCTCCGGCCTGCTCCTGGAGACGGGCGAGGATCTCGTGCTGTCGGCCTTCGACTACGACGTCTCCGCCCGCGCGTCGGTGGAGGCCGACGTGGAGGACCCCGGACGGGTGCTGATCCCGGGCCGGATTCTGGCGGAGATCACGCGGAGCCTGCCCGACGAGCCCGTGGAGGTCGTCACGACCGGATCCGAGGCGGTGCTGACCTGCGGAAGCGCCGAGTTCGGCCTGCTGACCATGCCGGTGGAGGACTTCCCGACGCTGCCCGGGATGCCGCCCGTGATCGGCGCGGTCGGCGGCGGGGTCTTCGCCACGGCGGTCGGCCAGGTCGCCCCGGCCGCCAGCCGCGACGAGGCCCTGCCCATGCTGACCGCCGTCAGGATGGACGTCTCCGGCGACCGCGTGACCATGGCGGCGACCGACCGCTACCGCATCGCCTCCCGCGACTTCGAGTGGCGCCCCGAGCGGCCCGACGCCGCGGCCGCGGCCATGGTCCCGGCCCGGGTGCTGGTCGAGGTGGCCCGGTCGCTGCGCGGCGGCGAGGTGTCGGTGGCGCTGGGCGAGGGCATCGCCGGGTTCGAGAGCGTCGGCAGGAGCACCACGGTCCGCCTGCTCGACGAGCAGTTCATCGACTACCGCTCGCGGCTGTCCGGCGACTGGTCCATCCGGGCCGACCTGCAGACGGCCCCGTTCATCGAGGCGATCAAGCGGGTGGCGCTGGTCGCCGGGAGCAACACCGCGATCCGCCTGTCGTTCACCCAGGGCAGGGTGGTCCTCCAGGCGGGCGGGGGCGACATCGGCCGCGGAACCGAGGCCGTCGCCGCCCATCTGACCGGCGACGACATCGAGATCGCCTTCCAGGCCCAGTTCCTGCTGGACGGCCTGGCGGGGGTGCAGACCGAGCTGGTCCGCCTCAACATGGAGTCCTCCACCCGTCCGGCCCTCATCGCCGAGGTCCCCGGCGACGCCGGCCCCGCCTTCCGCTATCTCGTGATGTCGCTGCGCCAGACCTGAGGCGGGCGGGACACGGGGAGGGGCCGGCGCGCGAGGTCAGGAGGGCAGGTCCTGCGCGTCGGTCAGGGCGATCAGGATGTGCTCCATGCACGCGTGGCCGGCGCGCTCGGCGGCGCTCGCGTCACCGGCGGCGATGGCGCGGGCGATCGCGTCGTGCGGGATGTAGCTGCTGTTGAGCGAGGTGCCGGCGGCGGTGATGCTGGCGCGCAGGGCGGTCGAGAAGTCCTCGTAGAGATCGATCAGGACCCGGTTGTGGGTCGCGTGCACGACCGCCATGTGGAAGGCGAGGTCGGCCTCGACGAAGGTGCCGGGCTCGCCGAGCTCCCAGGCCTGCTCCCGGGCGGCCAGGGCGCTCTCGATGCGGGCGATGTCGTCGTCGGTGCGCCGGGTGGCGGCCAGCCGCGCGGCCTCGACCTCCAGCGCCCGCCGTACCTCCAGGATCTCCAGCTGCTCGGCGGTGCGCAGCCGCCGCTGCATGGCCCCCGACAGCTCGCTCGTGGCGCGGACGTAGGTCCCGTCACCCTGGCGGCACTCCAGCAGACCCGCGTGGGTGAGGGCCCGTACGGCCTCGCGGACGGTGTTGCGTCCGACCCCCAGCTGCTCGGCGAGCACCGTCTCGGTGGGGATCTTCGCGTTCATCTTCCAGGAGTTCGAAGTGATCTGCTCTTTGAGCTGATCGATCACCTGGTCGACGAGGGACGCTCGCTGCGCCGTACGCAGACTCACAGTCCGCCTCCTCTGGGGAACCAATCATCCTATGAGTCAATGACTGATAGACCCTAATTATTCCAGAGGCATAAAACCAAATCCGGAGCTCCAGGAGCAAGGAAAGTCTTACCGCGGCGGCCTTATCGGGCCAGCGCGGGGTCGACCGTCATGCCCACGAGCGCGTCGCGGACTCCGACGGTCTCCAGCGCCTTACGATACGCGCTCATCTGCTCCTCGGTGGCCCCGGCCCTGCCGTACAGGTCTCCGAGGCGGCGCCACACCCGGGCGGCGTCGCGGTTGAAGCCGGGGAAGGTGGGCTGCGGGTCGGCCAGGAGCTCCCGGGCGCCGTTCAGGAGGGACAGGACGTTCTTCTCGCCGCCTGCCAGCGCGACCTCGGCGAGCATCAGCCGCGCGGTGGCGCCGGTGGCGCCGGAGCGGCTGCCCAGCATGTCGAGGACCGCGGAGGCCAGGCGCTCGGAGGCGTCCAGGTCGCCGCTCTTCAGCTCCACGGACGCGAGCACGATCAGGCTCTTGGCGTGGTCGTGGACGTGGCGGGAGAAGGAGGAGAAGACCTCGCCGGCGGTGGTCGCCAGACGCCGGGCCTCCTCGATCGGCTCACCGTCGAAGGAGCAGGCCAGACGCGCCCACTCCATCGCGATGTGGGCCAGCTTGACGGCCATCCGGGCCTGGTGGCCGGTCGCGATCGCGTCGTCGGCCAGGCGGACGGCCAGCGCCGAGTCCTCGCCGTCGGCGGCGGTGATGCTCGCCTGCCACAGGGCGTGGACCTGCTCGTCCTGGTCGGTCACGGAGGGCACGCCGTTGGCCAGGATGACCTGCCGGACGTAGGCCAGGCCCGGCGAGTGCGGCCCGTGCGGGGCCTCGGTCTCCAGCAGGCAGGCGGCCAGGTCGACGGCGATGCCGCCCTGCACCAGCGAGAGCCGGTCGACCTGGGTCAGGGCCTCCAGTGCCAGGTCGCGGGCGCGCAGGATGTCTCCGCCGTAGCGGTAGCAGCGGCTCAGGGCGACCGTCAGGGGCAGGTCGGCCAGGCGCTCCGGATGGGCGGCGGCCTCCCGGCGGAGCCTCTCGAAGGACTCGACCGCGGCGGCGATCCTGCCCTGGGCCTCCAGCGCGCGGGCCCGGCCGAGCCGGGCGTGGGCGGCCAGGATGGCGTTCTCCTCGCCCGCCACCTTGACGATCTCGGTGAAGCGCTCGGCCGCCACCGCGGCGTCGCCGTGGTGCAGCTCCAGCTCCGCGTGACGCAGGCCGAGCTCGGTGTCGATGCGCTGCCGGGGCTCGATGCCGTGCAGGAGGAACTCGGTGGTGCAGCCCAGGCGCTCGGCGAGAAGGCGCGCGACCACGGGGGTGGGCGTGCGCTTGCCCGACTCGATGAGCGAGACATAACTGTCGGAAAGGTCGGGCCCGGCGAGCTGCGCCTGTGACATGCGCCTGCTCAGCCGCAGTCCGCGGACACGGTCACCGATGGTTCCCTGACTCGGCATCTGATCTCTCAGGGCGGGGGATGGTCAATGTCTCCGCCATGATTGCATGAAGAAGTCGAATAGGGTAACCCCGAGAGAAGAATCCCAGGCCGGACTCTCTCCCCTCCCTATGCCATAGCGGCCATAGGGACATTAATCATCCGAGGGGTCCGTGCTGGGGAAAAGCATCTGACAGACCTCGAGGTAGAGCGTCTCGGGATACGGGATGTAGGGGACGGTCGACAATGCCTGGTCCTGACCGGCCGATTCCAGGACGAACTCTCCGTATCCCAGCATTCGGCCCAGCAGAGACCGCTGGAAGCTCATGTCGGTGACTTTGGTGAGCGGCATCATCGCGACCTTGCGCGTGATGAGGCCCGTGGTGAGCAGCATGCGCTTGGAGGTCACCACGAAGTAGTCGACCGACCACTCCGCCACCTTCCACACGAAGCGGATGAGCAGCAGGAGCCAGGCCCACCAGACGATGACGATGCCGCCGTCGACGTTCTCCCGGCTGAGCCAGGTGCTGAGCAGACCGGCGATGATCAGACCGCCGAAGACCTCGGCGACGGGGCGGAGCAGTACGGCCGGGTGACGCCGCACCATGATGACCTGGTGTTCGTGGGGGAGCAGGTAGCGGTTGACCGACGAGGGGGCTGAGTCCCCGTGGGTCACTAGTCTCATGACAGATGGGAGACGAACTGGGCCAGGGAGTCGGCCGCGTCGAACACGGAGTCGAGAGCGCCCTTCACCGCTCCTGCCGCGTCATCCGGTCTTTTGAACAGGAAGAACGCGGCGAAACCGATGGCGCTGTACTTCAAAATCGTTTTGACCTGCACTGCGGCCTCCTGCCACCACTCACCCACTGCACCCGACGTATACATTACCCACGCCCCCGGCGGGGTAAAGCGTGTCGGCCCATCGGGTCTTCGTCCGTGCGAAGCCCGCCGGGCCGGCGGTTCCGGTCACTCGTGTCCGCTGACGACCAGCGCGAGGACCTCGAGGTGTTTGCGGGCGATCCGTTCGACGAGCCCGGGATGGGCGTATCCGGTGATCTCCAGGGCGCCGTAGTGCGCCGCGTCTATGCAGCGGGTCACCGTGGCGGCCGGGTGGATCGCGGAGAACTCCTCCCGCAGCGCGGCGCTGACCTCCGCGTAGGGATCCGGCTCCGGCACCGGGTTGCTTCGCTCGCTCACTGTTCCCCCGACGTGCGCCCACGGCCGTTCGGCACGATGGCGCGCAAGAGATGCTTCGGCACTCTTCGTACCCATACAACGACAGATTGTAACGATAGAAGGGGGGAAATAGCCCATCGACGGGCGGAAAGCGGCGAGGCGGGACGCCGCCGGGGGGTTCCGGCGGTTCGCCGCGCTGTCCCGGCGGCGCCGCGGAGGCTGTTCTGACGCCGCAGAGGTCGTTCAGGCGGCCATGAAGGGCTGCAGAAGACTGCCGAAGGTTCAGACGACGCCGTAGAGGCGGTCTCCGGCGTCGCCCAGGCCGGGGACGATGTAGCCGTGCTCGTTCAGCCGCTCGTCCAGGGCGGCCGTCACCAGGCGGATCGGCCTCCCGCTGCCGGCGAACGCCTTGTCCAGGTAGGCGATGCCCTCGGGCGCGGCCAGCAGGCACAGCGCGGTCACGTCGTCGGCGCCGCGCTGGAAGAGGAACTCGATGGCCGCCGCCAGCGTGCCGCCGGTGGCCAGCATCGGGTCGACCACGTAGACCTGGCGCCCGGACAGGTCGTCGGGGAGCCGGGTGGCGTAGGTCTCGGCCTGGAGGGTCGACTCGTTGCGGATCATCCCCAGGAAGCCGACCTCCGCGGTCGGCAGCAACCGGGTCATCCCGTCGAGCATGCCGAGGCCGGCGCGCAGGATCGGGACCACCAGGGGGTGCGGGTGCGCCAGCCGTACGCCGCGGGCCGGGGCGACGGGGGTCTGCACCGTCACCTCGCTGACCCGGACGTGCCGGGTGGCCTCGTAGGCGAGCAGGGTCACGAGCTCGTCCGCCAGCCGCCGGAAGGTCGGCGAGTCGGTGTTCGCGTCCCGCAGGACGGTCAGCTTGTGGGCCACCAGCGGGTGGTCGACGACCAGGGTCTCCATGGCCGTCAACGGTATCCCGGACCGCGCCCGACCAGGACAGCGGATCGGGCCCGACACGCGCGGCGGCGGATTTGATCACAATTTAGACGGAGAGGCATACGGGTATGCCGCGCTTCTGGAAGCATTGACCTCCGTACAGGCCGCTCGGTGGGGATGACGATGACAGACGAAGATGCGCTCGACTTCGCCATCGTGGTCTATCGCGAAGATGACCGCTGGGAAGCGGAGATGCTTCCCGTCGCGCTTACGACCGATCTTGAGGGCCTGATCCACGCCCTGCGCCAGCAACCCGGCATGAGCGGCGCGATTGGGCTGGTCGCCGTGGGGGATGAGTTCTTCGTGGCGCTACGGGTGTTCGGCGAGACGGTGGAGGTCTTCCTCTCCGACATCGCCGCGTCCTGGGACTTCCCGCTCGCCCGGCAGGTGCTCGAATACCTCGACGTACCGGTGCCGGACGAGGACGAACTCGAGGCGATCCTGCAGGACGAGGAGACGGCGCTCCCCGCGGGAGACCTGTCGATCTTCGCCGACCTGGGGCTCGACGAGATGGAGCTGGGGGTCCTGTCCGGGGACATCGACCTTCTTCCCGAGGATGTGCTGTCCAGCATCGCCGCGCGGCTGGGATTCTCCGAGCCGTTCGAACGCGCCATCGACTCCGTGTTCGGTTGATCTCGGGGAGATCGGTCATGCCCTCCAGACGCTCCGGCAACAGTGTCTTCTCCGCTGCCTTCGCCCGCACCGCCAAGGGCTGGAACGGTGCCGAGGTCGACCTCGGCGACGTCGAGCTGGTCGACGACCTCTCGGACGCGGTGCAGGAGCACCTCGCCCTCGACGGCGACGAACTGACCCTGTTGTGCGTCGAGGTGGAGGACGAGTGGTTCGCGATCGTCCGCTACCAGGACGCGGAGGAGCCGCGCGCCTTCCTGTCCGACGCCCAGGCGGGGCACACCGACGATCTGGGCGCGCTCTTCGGCGAGCTGGCGGGGGTCGCGCCCGACACCGACACACCCGAGATGGGCGTACGGCCCGCGGGTGACTTCGAGCTCCTGACCGACCTGGGCGTGAGCCCCGAGGAGCTCATCGAGCTCAGCATGGAGGAGGGCGCGCTCCCCGCGGACACGCTCTCCGTCATCGCCGAGCGGCTGGGCTTCGCCGACGAGCTCGACCGGCTGCGCTGACGGGCGCGCCGGCGACGGCACCACCGGGAGCTGACGGACGTTGACCGACCACCGATCCCCGGACTCCTACGTCCCCGCGATGCGGCTCGCCCTGGCGCAGGCCGTACGGGCCGGTGAGCGCGGGGAGGTGCCGGTCGGCGCGGTCGTCCTGGGGCCCGGCGGGGCGATGCTCTCCCAGGCGGGCAACGACCGCGAGTCCCTGCACGACCCGACCGCCCACGCCGAGGTGCTCGCCCTGCGTACGGCGGCGCGCGAGCGGGGCGAGTGGCGGCTGGGCGGCTGCACCCTGGTGGTCACGCTGGAGCCGTGCACCATGTGCGCCGGGGCGGCGGTGCTGGCCCGGGTCGACAGGATCGTCTACGGCGCCGTGGACGCCAAGGGCGGCGCCGCGGGCTCGCTCTGGGACGTCGTCAGGGACCGCAGGCTCAACCACCGCCCCGAGGTCGTCATGGGCGTGCTGGCGGACGAGTGCGCCGAGGCGCTGACGGGGTTCTTCGCGCTCCGCCGATCGCGCGAGCAATAGCGGTTATCCGGTAAGCTGCTCGGCGGTGGTGTCGCCTAGTGGCCGAGGGCGCACGCCTCGAAAGCGTGTGATGGGGCAACTCATCCGTGGGTTCAAATCCCACCACCACCGCCGCTAAAAAGGGCCTCTGACCTGTGCAAGCAGGTCAGAGGCCCTTCGCATATCAAGATCATGGGGGAACCGTGGGGGAACGGCCCCGTTCCCGATCTTGAAACGCGGCCCCGGTGGCGGTGGTGCTCACCTTCCGAAACGGGAAGGTAGACATGGCATCGATCGAGAAGAGAACCGGCACAGGCGGACGCACGACCTACCGCGTCTCCTGGGTCATCGGCGGCGCCCGTGGCGGCGGCCGCGACAGCGAAACCTGCGACACCCTCCGGATCGCCAAGCGCTTCAAGGCCCTCGTCGAAGCCGCGGGGGAGCGCCGCCCCGAGGGCTACCCGAAGCGGTGCCGGGGCCTGGAGCTCGCGGCCGCCGAGCCCGAGGAGGAGAGCCCCGAGCAGTCGCCCACCTTCGCCGCGGTGGTCGAGGCGTACCTCGCGCTCCCGACCCACCGCGCCGAACCCCGCCAGCTCGCCAACTACCGGCGGCTGTTCGACCGGCACGTACGGCCCGCGATCGTCCTCCTGGAGGACGGCGTCCGCATCGGTCCTCTCGGAGGTCTGCCGATCACCGAGATCACCACCGACGTCATCCAGGCGTGGGTCACCTGGATGGGCCAGCAGCGACGCCGGTTCCGCGGCGAGCTCGCCCCGTACGCGCCCAAGACGGTCCACAACATCCACGGCGGGGTCATCGCCCCGGCGCTCTCCTACGCGGCCCGTAGGGGCCTTCTGGACGTCTCCCCGTCCATCGGAGTCCAGCTCCCCGCCAAGCCCGCCCGGACCGTGACCATGGACCAGGTGCCCACCGGAGAGGAGATCGCCGAGTGGATCGCCCTCGGGTACGAGGTGTCTCAGCTCGCCGGCGACGTCATCACGCTGGCCATGGGCACCGGGCTGCGCTATGGCGAGATCACGGCGTTGCGGCCGTGTGACATCGACCTCAAGCGGCGGCTGCTCACCGTGGCACGGGCAGTGAAGGAGGACGGTGAGCCGCGACGGCTCTACATCGCCCCGTACGGCAAGAGCGACGCGGCGTTGCGCACGATCCGCATCCCCGACAGCGTCGTGCTCATGCTCAAGCGCCGCACGAAGGACGTGCCCGATCAGGAGCTGATCTTCACCGCTCCGAAGGGAGGCATCCTGCACTCCAACGGCTGGTCCCGGATCTGGTCGAAGGTCACCGAGCTGGCCAGGCAGCGAAGCATCAGGAAGTCACCCACCCTGCACGCCTTCCGGCACGCCCACGCCACCGAGCTGCTTGCATCTAACGTCTCGCTCGACACCGTGAGCAAGCGCCTGGGCCACGAGAGCATCATGGTCACGGCCAACATCTACAGCCACCTGTCGCCGGAAGCCGACCAGCGCGCCGTCGACGTCGTCGACCAGGTCATGGGCGGCAAGCCGAAGACGACCACGGCGGCCGGCTGACCGGCAGCACACCGCGTCCGGGTCGGATATCCGGACGGGCATGTAGGGCGGCCCCGGCGTCGAGGACGTTGGGGCCGTGACCCTTAGCCGAGAGCCTCTTCGAGATCGTCGCGTTCGGCCTGTACTGGCTCAGGCGTTCAGCGCGGCAATCGCCGCGGTGATCAGCACGCGGGCAGCTTTGCCGTACACCGCGAGATCGGCCAGCTCGGCGAACGCCGCAGCGTACATGGCGATCTCCCGGGGCTGGGTGATGGTCAGGTGCCCGGACACCAGCTCGACTGTCACCTCGGCGTCGTCGAACATCCAAAAGCCCTCCACCGGCCAGATCGTCGACCGGTCTCCGCCCAGGGGGATGATGCCCAGCGACACCGAGGGGAGTGTGCTGGCCGTCAGCAGGTGGCCGAGCTGTCCGGACATGGTCTCCGGCCCGCCGATCGGGTGGCGCAGGACGTTCTCCTCCAGCAGCACGGCGAACTGGTGGTCGCCCTCGTAGATGACGTGCTGTTTGCCCACCCGGACCTGTACGGCCTCCTCCACGTCGTCCGGCAGAGAACGGCGCCGCATAACGGAGGTGAGCACGGCGGAGATGTAGGCGCGGGTCTGCAACGGCCCCGGGATCACCCGGGGCGAGTAGATCCGGAAGCGCCGGGTGCGTTCCCAGCGCGGCAGCACCGACTCCTGCGCCCGGCGCAGACCGGTGCGTTCCATCTGCCGCCACTCGACGAACATGCCCTCTACCGCGCGCAGCGAGGCAATCAGGTCAGGGATCTGGTCGACTGCGCCGCAGTGCTCACACCAGGCGCGAATGTCTCGGGCGCTCGGGGTTTGCTTGCCGTACTCGACCTTGCTGATCTTCGACGAGTGCCAGCCGGTGCGCTCGGCCAGAGCCCGGCCGGTCAGCCCCGCCTCCTCCCGGATCTCGCGGAGCCGCCGGCCGAGGGCTTCAAGCGCCTGGTGCGCGCTGGAGGATGAGGAACGCACGGGCCCGCCAGTACCTGCTCACTCGGGCCGGTACTGGTCATGGGGGATCGCGCGCTCCCACACGGCCCCGAACGCCGTTACGTGAAATCCCACCACCGAAAGCTTGGTGATGATCTCGGAGTCGACCTTGTCGCCGTCCCCGCTGAAGTGGTGGACCAGCAGCACCTCCTCATCGAACAGCCAGAAGTCGTTACCGGGCAACGCCAGATCGGTCGCCCGGCGCCGGGGAAGCCAGCGCACCTGCTCCCCGGCGCGCACGTTGGGCACCGTGACGTCGTACTCGTAGCGGATGTAGGAGCTGACCGGCTCCGAGACGATGCGGGCACGGCGTATCACGACGCCGCGGGCGGTCGCGTTCACGATGTTCTGCAGCCACGGCCGCCACCAGGAGGCGCGGTCGTTCAGGTCGATACGGTGGCCGGCCTGCCAGGCGTGGTAGGCGGGATCGTTGAGCGTGTAGCCGTCGCGCATCTCCAGGTGGATCGCGGAGCGGGTGCAGGCGGCCAGGTACTGCTCAAGCGTCCGCTCGACCACCGTTCACCTCCGGGAAGAACTGCATCATCTGCCGGGGCCAGCGGATGCGGATCTCTCCCTCGGGAGTGGGGCCGAGTTCGGCGAGCGCAGCCGGGTCGTTCCTGACGTAGCCCTGCAGGACGTATTCGCCGGTCTCGGTGTCCTCCCACACCGTCGCGGATTCGCCATCGGGGCTGTTGGGATCCTTGCCGAGGAATCGAAGGGCCATGACGGTCTCTTTCTCGATCATGGGCAGCGGTATTGCTTGAGTGTGCTTGGGCACGTGCAGCCGTACAAGGAGTTTGCTCGGATTTGCTTGATCAATCTGAGTGAGCTCCCAGGAAGGAGAACACAAGCAAAGCGCAGCAACCTCGTTGAGTCGCTGACCAGCGGATTTCTACCGTCAGGCATGCGCTCCCTTGCCACCCCTGCGGGCGCCTTCGATCCCCTCACCCCGAATTGGGCCCGCATCCATGAGTACCTGACCGGCGGAAAGAGCCACTTCCCACCGGATCGGATCGCCGCCGACCGCATGAAGGACATCCTTCCCACGGTCGCCACCGGCCTGCGCGAGCAGCGCGAGTTCGCCGAACGCGCCGTGCGCCACATCATCAGCACCGAGGGCGTCACCCAGGTCCTGGAGCTGGGCTGCGGCCTGCCCCGCTCCCGGAACATTCACGAGATCGCGGCCGCACTCACCCCGGACGCCCGGACCGTCTACGTCTCCAACGACCAGATGGTGCTCGCGCACGCTCGCGCACTGCTGGCCGTAGATGGCCTCACCACAGCGGTGGCCGGCGACCTCCAGGCCCCGCAGACCGCCCTGACGGACCCGGCCGTGCGCGACCTGCTCGACCTCGACCGGCCGGTCATCGTGCTCCTGGTCGATGTGCTGCACTTCACCGGCGACCCGGCCGCGATCGTGGCCGACCTCAGCGCCGAACTCGCCCCGGGCAGCAAACTCGTCCTCACGCACCTGTGCCTCGACGGGCTCTCTCCTGCCGCCGGCAAGCACCTGGCGCGGGTCCTGGCCGACACCGACACCCCGATCACGCCACGCCCCTACCGCCAGATCCGCGCCTTGTTCTCCGGGCTCGACCTCAATGAGCCGGGCGTGATCGCGGTCTCGCAGTGGCGACCCGACCACGAGCTGCACCACCCGACCCCGCAGATCATCGGCGGCGTCGGGACCTGGCGAGGCCAGCCATGAGCGGGCGCGGGCCGGGCGTTGGAGGTAGCGACCCGAGACGGCCCGCGCCGCTCCTCCCCGACGAGCAACAGGCGATGCTCGCCGACTGCATCGGTCGGTCCTTCCCACCCTGGACGATCTGGCACGCCCACGGCACCTGGTACGCCACCCAGCGGTGCTCCTGCACCGGAGCCGAGTGCAGCTGCGCACGCACGCTGCACGACCCGAACGCAGGTGAGCTGTGCCGCCAGCTCGCCGAAGCGGAGCACGCATGATCAGCCCAGAGATCCCCGTCCCCTACGTGCTGGCCTACTCCGGCGAGGCCGTCCCCCAGCGGCTGAGCTTCGCCGAGGACCCCATGTCCGGGATGCTGCGCCTGTCCCACCGGGCCCCGCGGCCGCGCTCGGACTGGACCCGTGGCGTGCTGCTGGCCCGCATCCGCACCCATCAGCGGGGCGAGGTGATGTGGCGGATGCTGAACCGCCACCGCCAGTGGCAGTGCATGATCAGGCACCTGTGTCAGGTGTGCGCGGGCCCGGCTACCGACCCGGCCACCGGCCGCCTGTGGTGGGTGATCACCGAGACCGGGTTCCGCGCCACGGAGTCCGCCGGCGGGCTAACCAACGCGCCACCGACGTGCCCGGCGTGCATCCCCGCCTCCCTGCGGTTCTGCCCGCAGCTGCGCAAGTCCGCGACCGTCTACACCGTGGGCGGCGTCGAGTTCGCTGGCGTGCTGGCCGACCTGTACGAGCCGGGCCCGGGTGGGCAAGCGGTCTTCGCGGGCGAGCGCAACGTGTTCGTTGGCTGGGAGGAGTTCGCGATCCTGCCGTATGCGCTGGCTACGCAGATGGTGGTACGGCTGCACGGCATGGAGCCTGCCCCGCATCTTTCCCCCGAAGCCGCCTTGGTCGTCGCCTCATGAGCCCTCCGAAATGGGCCCTTGACGAATCGAGGTTGGCGGTCGAACTCAACGGTTGCGAGGTGGGCTGCCTGGGCATGCATTCTGTGGTATGAGAGTGTTGTTAGGCCCAAAGGGTGATCCTTCGAGGCCTTGGCCAGTCCAGTAAATACCGACAGATGCTTGTGCTGATTCCCCGTCTGGGCGGACGACGAAAAACTCTGAAGTGAAGGCCTGTCTGTCCAAGGTGTGGCCTTTAACTTCTAGAAGCCATCCTCCCTCGGTGTTATCCCTCGGCGCAATATAGGCCGCTCGCGTGATGTTGGGTGTGTCGCCTGGTATTAGGCACCATTGCAGCGCATCCTGGAGAAGGGCGTCGCAATTCTCCGTACTGCGGACATGCCTTTTACAAAAATCTACAACACCATTCTGAGCGACGCCATTCACGACCTTAGTCAGTACACCCTCAGCCATCTCTTGAGTGAAGGTCTGCGGACTTGTGGACTGACTTGAGTGTGTACACCCCGCGGCTAGCAATGAGGCTACTGTGACTATGAGTACAGGTCTTACGGGTATCATGGCAGTAATCGCACCTCGTTGAACAGTGGGTCACGTCCCGCGAGGTGGCGTAGCTCATCTCGCGTGGGTTCTGCTGTTTACACTATGCCGTGAGTAGTTCAGGATGCACCACCTTCTTAGGATCGGTTCGTCATGAACTTCGATCAAGAAAGCACCGGGAGGCACAGCAGCGCCTCGAGATAGAGGAAGATGCCGACCACGCCGCTGCGGCGGCTGATCTCCTTGTTCAAC
Source organism: Paraplanobispora takensis (assembly GCF_016863195.1). Classification (GTDB taxonomy): domain Bacteria; phylum Actinomycetota; class Actinomycetes; order Streptosporangiales; family Streptosporangiaceae; genus Planobispora; species Planobispora takensis. The sequence goes on from NZ_BOOK01000001.1 coordinate 86,184, forward strand.
GGTCCCTGGATCGTTGGACCAGGGCTGCTTCCAGACCTCGCGTGGGAAGGCGGCATGGGGCAGTAGGCCCTCGCGAAGCCTCCAAATGTATGGCTGGATACTTCGCTTCCAGGGCGTCGATGGCCGGATGCCAATCTGATCACCGCGGTTAGTTCCGCTTCGATCGGCGCTCCTGATAGATCGTTTCGGCGCCTGCCATACCCAATCGGTTCTCTCGGAGGCTTGGAGTGCCTCCGGAAGCTCTAACAACACAGACTGATCCAAAGGGCCATCGTGTGTCCTTTCCCCACGTGCGACTTGACAGTCCACGCAGAGACTCACGCGATGGCCCCCTTGGGTCCCGAGATAGCACCAAACCGGTCTGGAACTACACCACTCTACGGGACACAACCGAACGATACGCCTCACTGCAGGGACGGATAGCCCGGTGAGCAGCCGTCCCTGCAATGGTCACGCATCGATATTTTCTAGTAGCACCAGCCGTCTTCCCAAGCGAAGGCGCAGGTCTCTCCATTGAACCAATTGCTCCACGTGGGTCGACCATTATTCTGGCCGACCCTCACGGAAACCTGGTGCCGTGTCACGCGCTGCTGGTCAGTTTGACCCTTAAAATATGTGCTCATCTTGCCGGCCTCGGGATAGTCGTACACCCGCAGCTCATCGCAGTGCGTGTACGATCCGCCCACAGTCCATGGACTAAGTCCCAGTTCGACATTCACACTAACTGGGCGACAGTTCCCATAGCTACCCTGCTGGGGTGCGTAATCTACGCTATAGAGTGGCGGAGAGTCCGCTCCAGCCTCTTGGCCGCGGCCGCAGGAGATGAGGTAGTGAGTGCCGGGTACGTCGGGATCATCTGAGCGGCAGACATTCCATGCCTCGAAAGAGTAATAGTTCCATGAACTATTCCCGTCATTCTTGAGAACAAATCGCTTATAACACGGCTCCTGCCACCATGTTGTTTCATATTTTCTTGCAGCGCAGTAGCTGTGATACATCTCGATATACGGCTCTGCTAGTGCGGCTACAGCTCCATCGGCCGACTGGGGGTCATCCTGTGCCTTTTGATCGGGACCGGCGTCGTCCCATTCCACAGTGATCAGGCAAGGGTCGGTACCGTCCTCGGCGGAACGTGGCCCGCTGACGTATCGTACTTGCGTGGTTTCCTTTGGAAATATTACAGTCTCGGTACCGCGACGACACTTAGGGTTTGGTAGAATCTTCCGAGTGTCTACGCTGAGGACCCGATACTGGCCGGCACGCATTTGTGAAGCGGCTTCTCCGAAGCCTCTGCCAGCTACTCTCTGTGCGTAGCTGTCCAGGGCCTTCCTTCCGGAGGCCAAGTTCGTGATATCTTTAGAGTTGCTGGCGTCGATGACCACGCGGATGGGCGACTGAATGCTCGCGCCATGTGCTGACATCTGCAAGGCTTGCGCCGATGAGGGCATCACCAGTGCCATCGTGCTAATCATTACCGCAAAGGCGGTCGCGACTAGGCTGGCTCTTCTTCGTAGCATGGGTTAAACTTGCTCCTCGCATCGAGTTGATGTAGCCACGGGCGGGGGTTACTGGCAGGTGCGCCCGCCTGTGGCTTTACTGTTCACCTTGTAGTAGGATCCGCTCCTCCGTCGCTTTCCCAAACCCCTCCTTGCTTGATCCTTTTGTGCTGGGTGGGACGATGCTAACTGTCTCTTGTCGCTCATGACAAGAGATGTTTGGCCGCAGTCACGGATAGCCATGTTCTGGTAAGTGCTTTTCATCTCGCTTCGCGAAGCTGAAGGATGAGAATCGCTTTGAAGGGCTGGCCTGCGAGAATAGGGCAGCAGCGAGTCTTTTTCATCCACGGGCGAGCCGGTGGTTCTAAAGAACGGCGTGGTCTGGGACTGTATGGCAAGGCCGAGGCATTCTCGGCTGGTGAGACGGCTGCAGTCCTGACACGTGACAAGGACTTCGCGTGGGGTATCAGCCAGGTCGAGCCGGTAGAGGACCCGCATCCTGCCGACGTGCTCACGCACGATCCGCCTAGCCCCGGACACGACGAAGCGGCCCCGCTCGCCTCCGAAGAGTAAGCGGGACTGCAGATGATCAGAGATAACTATCGCCGGTCGAGCGGCAGATTCGGCCGCACAGTGTGCTCGGTCATGTAGGTGATCATGACCAGCGGCGGCGGTGGACCGTCAGCGACTGGACCTGATCCTGCGGCTGATTGCGGGCGGGCACACCGCCGAGGACGCAGAGAAGATCATGGTCGCCTGTCAGGCCGCCTCGGAAGAAGGCGTGGCGGCGTTCGCCCGCGGGTGACGCGCCCCAACAGATTCCGGAACATTTGGACATCCTTGCTCGCGAGGCGCGAGCCCCCTGCCGGCTCCGTTCGTCAGTCGACCAGGTAGTGGGCTTCGATGTAGGCGACGGTGGAGTCGTACGGCTCTCCCACCGGCTTCAACATGTACCGGCGGAAGACCGCGGCGGTGGCTCGTCGGACGCCTCGGTTGCGAGCGTCGGCGTTGTCCCATGACTGGGCGAGGGTACGGGTGACCACCTGGTCGATCTCCTCAGCCAGGTTCCTCTCTGTGACGGTGAGTCCGGACGGCGCGTGGTCGTGGATGATCCGCGACAAGACGCCCACGTGGTCATCGTCCAGCACGACGGCTTCGTTGGGGTGCTTGCCGGCGTCCACGATTGCGCGGGCGATCCGCAGTGCTTCGGCCAGGAACTCCAGGGCATCCTGGGCATTCTGGATGATCCGGTCCCGCAGCAGCTTGATCCGCTCCGCCAGGGCGGTGTACTTCACCGACCCCGGTTCGACATCCCTTTCGAGGGCGGCCTTGATGTGCTCTAGGATCTCCGCCGCGGACGGCGGCCGCTTGTCCTCGACGTCGTCCTTGTCTGGCTTGGGGCGGACAAGGGCCAGCAGCTCCTTGAGGATGGCGATGCCCTGGGCGTCCAGGACGAGGGCTTCCTCCTGGGAGGCGACCACGGAGAAGGAGTGGACGTGAGCATTGATGATCTCCAGGACCATCGGCCCCAGCTCGCTCAGCCGCTCCTTCCTCTCCTCCTCAGAGGACTTCTTGAATAGGGTCGTGTACACCGACCCGAACAGGGCGAACCCGTCGCGATACTTGGTGACCCGCCTGTCGGTGTTGATGAGCGGATACAGGCGGGCCAGGAGCCGGTAGTCCTTGGTGAACACCTCGGCGGAGCCCGGGTGTGCGTCCAGGAAGACGTTGATGGCGCGCACGGACTCGTACCCGTGGACGTTGAGGTCCAGGTCGTCCACGTCCGCGAAAAGGTCTTCGATGCGGGCGAAGACGGTGCGGAACTCGGCGACCAGCTCCGACACGTCGGTGACGAACCCGCCGCCCTTGCCTGCCCCCGCCGCGGTGGGGTCGACGACGGCCCGCTGGACCTCTTCGGCCAGGCCGACGTAGTCCACGACCACGCCGGAGGTCTTCACGAACCCGGCCGGGGACACCCAGGTGCGGTTCGGGCGGGTGATCGTCTGGAACAAGGTGTGGGCCTTCAGCGGCTTGTCCAGGTAGAGGACGCCCTCGTTGGGGGCGTCGAACCCGGTCATCAGCTTCGCGGTCACCACCAGGAAGCACAGCGGGTCGTCCGGGGCGAGGAACCGCCGCTTCTGCTCCTCCTCCTCGGCCTCCGAGAGCCGGAACCGGCGCAGGGCGGGGTCTTCGTCCTTGGAGTCGGAGACGGAGATGTTCACCTCGGCGGTGATCCGTTCATGCTTGCCGACCTCGGCGAGCACCTGCGATGCCTCGAACCCGGCCAGCAACTCGTTGATCTTGTCCGTGTACGCCACGGCCAGCTCACGGTTGAAGGCGACGACCTGGGCCTTGAGGCCGTTGCGGTAGGCGCCGGCCAGGTAGTGGTCCACCATGTCCTGGCAGACCGTGTGGATGCGGTCGGGGTTGCTGAACACCGAGGTGAGGCGCCCGAACTTGCGCGACAGGGCCTCACGGTCGGGATCGTCGAGGTCGAAGTCGTCGGCGAACCGGTCGAACTCGGCCTGCAACGCCTGATCGTTCATCTCGAAGGCGACCGGGTGCGGGTCCAGCATGACTGGGACGGTCGCCTCGTCCAGCAGGGACCGGGACACCGAGTACCGGTGCAGCACCCGCCCCGGGTCGCCCTCCTCGCCGAAGAGGGCGAAGGTGTCGGTGGCGAGGTTGCGGACGGGGGTGCCGGTCATGCCGAAGAACTTCGCGTGCGGCAACGCTGCGCGCATCTGTCCGGCCAGGGACTTCGACTGGGCGGACTGGGTGCGGTGCGCCTCGTCGACCAGCACGATGATGTTGTCCCGCATCGACAGGTTCTTGCCGGCGTCGGCGAACTTGTGGACGGTCGTGGAGATGACACCGCGCACGTCGTCGGCCAGCAGCGCCCGCAGCTCAGCGCTGGTGGCGGGCTGGTGGAAGTAGGAGCTGCCCATCGCAGAGGTGAACACCCCGGAGGTTTGGCGGACGAGCTGGGTCCGGTCCGACAGCAGGATGATCGTGGGCGACTCGGTACGAGTGTCGGACAGCAGCAGCGAGGCGGCGAACACCATCAGCAGCGTCTTCCCGGACCCCTGGTGGTGCCAGATCAGACCCTTCGACCCGCCGCCCAGGACCCGCTCGTGAATCAAGTGGGCGGCCTCCATCTGCGGGTAGCGGGGCAGGTACTTCCTGTCCACCCCGCCCCCGGAGGTGTCGAACAGGGCGAAGTTGGCGAGCATGTCCAAGACAGTCGCCGGGTTGAGCAGCAGCTCGATGGAGCGTTGCACGTCGGCCTGACCGGACAGGTTCTCATCGTCGGCGGTGGACCGGAACGGCTGCCACAGGTTCGTGGGCGCTCCGACCGCACCGAACCGCAGCTTCAGCCCGTCGGAGGCGACGGCGAACACGTTGGGGGTGAAGAACCATGGGTACTCGGTGGCGTACACGTCGTTGATCTCCCGGGCAGCGTCAGCCCACCCGGACTTCGCGGTCGGGGACTTCACCTCGACCACCACCAGGGGCATGCCGTTGACCCAGTACACGAGGTCGAACCGGCGGGAGGTCTTGCCGGGGACGGTGATGGTCACCTCGTCCGACACGACCAGCGTGTTGGCGGTCGGCTGCTCGAAGTCGATGACCTTCAGGGCGTGCCACACGCCGTCGGCGTCCCGGAACTCCTTGCGCCCGCGCAGCAGGCGCAGCACCTGCTCGTTGGCCCGCACCGGCCCGCCTTCGACGGCGTTGACCGTGGCGACGATCTCCTCGACCACCGCATCCACGTCGAACCCGCCGATCACCCCAGGGTTGAGCCGGACGATGGCGTCCCGCAGCTCGCCGACGACCACCGTCTGCGTCATCTCACGCGGCAACAACCGGCCCGCTGTGAAGGCCCAGCCCATGGGGAGGGACCACTGGATCATCAGGTTCTGGAACTCGCGTTCCCGAATGCCCTTCGCCACGACTCAGACCTCCAACTAAGCGGATTCGATGTCGATGGTGCGATTCAACAACCCCGCCAGCAGCCCCGCCCGGACCTCACGGAGGCGTTCCGCTTCGGTATGGAGGGCGATGACCTGCATATCCACTGCTTCGGCCATCTCTGAGATGCGCTTCTGATCATCACGAGGAGGCACTGGTATAATGATCTTCGCGAGGTTCGTGGCGGAGATGCGGACTACCTTGGTCTCGCTCGTGAACTGACGCTTCCGGTGCTGAAATAGGGGCGAGGCGAAGAAGTACGAGACGAATTTCGGGTCAAGATTATGGCGGAAGATGAAGCAGTCGTCATGGACGGCCACATCGTCATCACCTAACCAAGCGACAGCCTTGCCGACGTCCTCGACATTCTCGCTTGTCCCCGCGATTACCACATCACCGGGTCGCGCCAGACGCATTGAACCGCGGAAGCTCTCAGGCAGGTAGGTCATCGTGCGCGTAGCCGACGCCCCATAGTCCGTGTAGATCTGACCGTAATGGATGCATCCCAGGCCTGAATCCACGTAGTCGCTCTTCACAAACCGGCGGCCGCGGGTGAGCGTTCCGGTTTCCGCCAAAGGAGCAGACCGCCATCCTTCGCCACCATGGGAGAGCATGTCTCCCAGAGCGGCATCACGAACTCGAAGGAGGCTGCTTGCCTCGACGTTGAGTGCTGAGGCCTGCGCATCTATCACACTGATGATATCGACGATCCGTTCCTGCGCCGACAATGGCGGCACTGGAACCATCCACGCCTCGAAGTCAGCTTCTTTCCATCGAGCACGCCCCTCGGAGCCTGCACGCATAGCGCTGATCTGTCGCAAAACTTCTGGTTGTTGGAAGTTGAGGAGCAGGAAGCGGGCGTCCACATCCTCTTCGTTCACTTCGTAGAGGGGGAACTCGTTCGTTGCTAGGGCCCCATCAAGATCGGCGGAGACGACATCGAATGCACCCTTATGGGTGTCGATCCGATTGAACGTGAAGTCTCCTTCCCGCGCCTGGTAGAGAGACTTGGCTTTGACTGTCTCAGTCGTTACGACCCCTCTGTCGTAGGCACCCTTGCCGTACCACCGCACACCCATCGTGCGGTATTCGATCCCCGGCTCCAGATGAACAATCTCCCGCCGCTGGCGCGCGATCTTCCCAGCAGGGACGTACTGCCATTCACTCATCAAAGCCCTCGATTCCAGCATCAGCGAGGGCGGCGAGCATGCGCTGCTCGGTCTTCTGCCGCTCGGCTCGAGCGAGGTTGTAGGCCTCGATGAGGGTACCGAGGTCATCCCGTTCGGTGGCGGCCTGCTTGATGTACCGCCCGATGTTCAGGTCGTACCCGTTTGTCGCGATCTCTGTGGTGGGGGCGAACCGCACTGCGAGTCCGCCGTCTCCGTCGGGATCCACCGGGTTGCCGTCAGCGTCGAATTTCGAGTGGTAGGCGGTGACGATGTCGGCGATGCTGGCGTCGGTGAGGATATTGCGGTTCTTGGCCTTGGCGAACCGCTTGGAGGCGTCGATGAACAGCACACCGCTCTGCCGCTCCGGGGCTTTGGTGCCAGGGGCGCGGAACACCAGGATCGTTGTGGGGATACTGGTGTTATAGAAGAGGTTGGCGGGCAGACCAATGACCGCTTCGAGCAGGTCGTCGTCCAGCATGCGCTGGCGGATGGCTGCTTCCTGGCCGCCGCGGAACAGGACGCCGTGCGGTAGGACGACGCCGGCGCGACCCTTCTTCGGGTCCATGCTGGCGATCATGTGCTGCACGAATGCCCAGTCCGCCGACGACTGCGGAGCTACCCCGCCGATGGCACGCGGGTCCTTGGTCCAAGGCTTCCACTTGAGGCTGTAGGGAGGGTTGGCGACGATCACATCGAATTGCTTGACGGATCCGTCCGGCTTTTTGAAGCGTGGATCCTTCAGGGTGTCGCCGACCTCGACCTGGAACTGGGTGAGGTTGTGCATGAAGAGGTTCATGCGTGCCACACCTGCGGTGTCCGGTACGGCCTCCTGCCCGTGCAACTTGAGCGTGTAGCCTCGCCCGCCGCGGGCCTTCAGGAGGTTCGCCGACGCGATGAGCATGCCGCCCGATCCGCAGGTCGGGTCGTACACCGACTCGTTGGCCTTGGGGTCGAGGACCTCGACGATCAGTTCTACGACCTCGCGCGGGGTGAAGAACTGGCCGGCGCGGGTGCCGGACCCGTCGGAGAACCGCTTCAGTAGATACTCGTACGCCCCACCGAGAACGTCGTGGGACATGTTGCCCTCGTGCATCTTCGGGGTGCGGTCCATCGCCTGCATGACCGCCGCCAACACCTCCCGCGGCAGCACCTCTTCGGCGGTCCATGCCATGGACCCGAACAGGCGGGAGAACTTGTCAGGGTTGGCCGTCTCGATGCCCTGCAGAGAGAGACGGACGCGCTGGCCGAGGCCGTCCTGGGTGATGGTGGCGAGAATGGATGACCAGGAGGCACGACGCTGCTGGACGGTACCGGGGTGGATGAACGGGATCTCGAACGACTGGTAGTCGCGATACTCGATCTCATGGGCCTCCTCGGCGGACAGGCCGGCCAAGCCCTCGTTGTCGGCCAGGAACTCCTTGTGCCGGTGCTCCCAGGTGTCCGACAGGTACTTCCAGAACATCAGCGGGAAGACGACGGAGGAGTATTGCGCTTCGGGCATCGCCACGCGCAACTCGTCGGCGGCATCCCACAACCGGTTCTCGATCTCCTGCTGTGTCACTGCCATCAGTCGGGGGTTTCCTTGCTCGTCAACAGGGGGCGACCCGAAGGCCCTGGCGTTTTTATCGGTTACCCGCTTTCAGGTACGCCCGGCATGTATGTGCCGGGTGCGTCCTACAGGGTGAATACGCGAGACGCTGTACTCCCTGCGCAGGCAACTCATCAACGATATCCCTCCCCAGGAGGCCCTCCACTGAGGTCGGCACGATGAACTCCAAAGAACTCTCGGTAACTATATGCGTGTCGAGAGTGACATCGAGCAAGCGGCAGAGACCTCGCTACCTTGGGCGTAGGGGAGGGGCGATGATCGGCCATACCCCCTCCATCCGGTGGCCGGGGAAGTCAAACCGGTACGGCCCGGTCGCCGGCCGCGGGGGAGCGGGCTCGGTGTGACGGCCGCTCCTCTTTTGCAGGGTGGTTAGTGGTTACCGCTGGGGCTGATCCGTCCTCAGCCAGCCCGGCAGAATCGCCTGCACGCCCGGCAGCGCCATCACGCGCGCCATGCCACCAGCCGTGGCGAGAGCTCCGGCGACCCACGGCAGAGCGCTCGGGATTCCGGCCGCGTCGACCACGGAAGGCAAGATGATCGCGATGGCGACGAGGGTCTGGAGGATCGTGCGCAGGCTGCGCTTGGTGTCGTTGGACATGGCCCCTCCTCGGGGTCGTTCGAGCAGATCAGGGGAAGGCTGGTACACGCCAGGCGTTCCAGCCGGGAAAGGACCGGGCCTCGACCTCGGTGTTGAACAGGTAGACGCTGGAGCGCCACACGGTCTCCGGACCGTCGTGGAAGACGTGGAGATTAACCAGCCACACGTCGTGGCTGCCGATGGTCACCCGCTGCCAGACGCGGGTGACGACCGCGGGGACGACCTCAGCGCCGTTGCGAATGCCGAGACGACCTCGTGCGTGAACGAGTTGGCCTATGAAGGGCTGAGACATGGAGGTCCCCTCGCTGGGATAGGGACCGCCGCGCGGGCGGTTACAGAGCGGTCGGGGCCGCTTCCTGCGGCGATTCCGGAAGTACGGCCGGGGCATCGCTCTGAACTCCGGCGAGGGCCTCAGCGAGGCGCTCACGGGTGACGTCGGCGTAGTGCCGGGTCAGCTCGACGCCGACGAATGAACGGCCCTCGAGGAGCGCGGCCACACCGGTGGAACCCGCGCCCGCGAACGGGTCGAGCACGGTTCCACCGGGCGGGCACACGCGAATGAGCTCGCGCAGGACCTCGACGGGCTTCTGGGTGATGTGCTTGCGGTTGGTACCGCGCGGCTGGGAACCCTTGACCAGGCCCGGCAGGTAGATTGGCTCGGCGTGCCGGTACGGCTGGCCGTTGCTGCCCCACAGGATGTACTCGCACTCCCGGCGGAAACCGTCCCGCTGCGGGCGGGTGATCGGCTTATGCCACGGGATGATGCCGCGCCAGGTCCACCCGGCACCCTGAAGAGCGTCGGAGGTGGCAGGCACCTGCCGGAAGTCGGTGAAGACGAGGAGGGAAGCGCCGGCCCGGCTGGTGCGCAGGCACTCGACGAGCACGAGCATCAGCCAGTAGGCGTAAGACCGCTGGTCGCGGTTGTCGCCGGGGAAGTCGGCGAGCTGGTGTACTGCGTCGCTGGAGACGTACTTGCCGCGAGTCGTCTGGAGGCCTCGCTCGGTGTTAGTCCGGCCGCCTGAGTTGTACGGCGGGTCGGTGAGGACCAGGTCGACGGAGCCGGTTTCGATTGTGGGAAGGACGGCGAGCGCGTCGCCGTCGTGGAGAGTCCAGGTGGACATGTGGTTGCTGCTCCCTGGGCCGCGTGCACCCTTCGGTGAGCGGGTCGGTAGGGAGGGGGTGGACGTTGGGGGATTCCCGGCCCTCAGCTACCCCCGATGAGCTGAGGAGCCGGACGATCAGGGCGTTAAGGCGTGACGCAGGCCAGGGTGCTCATGCCGGCCGTCCAGGAGCACGACCAGGCGCCCGCCGGGGTGGTGAGCTTGAAGGGGCCGCCGTCGAGGCCGCGGGGCAGGCCCGTGGTCGTCGGGAGCAGGACCTTCTGTTCGTTCTTGCGGCACTTGCCCCACGGGGACTTGGCCGGGTTCTTGGCCTCCAGCATCCGCACGTAGCCGCCGTTCTTCGTGTTCGCGCACACTCCCACGGCCTTCGGCGGGGCGGCCGCCGTGGCGTAGGCGCCCGCGCCTGCGGTGACGGCGAGCAGGCCGGCCGCCAGGGCGACCAGGATGGGCTTCTTCATTTCTTCTCCTTCGTTCCGGGCTCCCAGATCCATGTCAGGAGCCACGTCTCGGCGTTGACCACGCCGTTGACCGGGATGCCGACCGTGCGCTGGACCTGCTCGCATGCCTTGCGGGAGGCGGGGCCGTACAGCCCGTCGATGGCGAGGCCGGGCACGAACCGGCGCGCCCCGTGCTGCCAGGTGGCGACGTCGTTCCCCTCGACCAGGGGCATGGCGACGCGCAGCGTCCGCCGGAACCCTGGCACGGCGCCGTTCTCCACCTGCGGCTTGTACGGCTTGCCCTTGGCCGGGGCCGAGGCGCCGCCCTTGATGAGCGCGGCGACCGTCGACCGGAAGCCGCCCATGTCGATGCTGTGCGGGTCGACCTTGCCGCGGTTGACCTCCTTGTGGCCCTTCACCCTGCTCGCGGGCAGACCGAACTCCCGGCACAGCTCGGCGCACAACCGGTGGAAGGCATCGAGCTGCGTGACCGGCCACGGTGTACGGCCGTCGTTCTCCGCCTCGATGCCGATGCTGCTGGAGTTGTCGTGGTGCGAGCTGGTCGACGGTGCGTTGTGCCAGCACCGTCCGGCGGCGACGACGAAGATCCGGCCGTCGCGCCGGAGCCAGAACTGGCTGAGCGGCCCGTCCAGGCCGGGCCGACCGTCGCAGACGACGTGCATGCCGTGCCATCCGGCGGTGTGGTGGCAGACGATGCCCTCCACCGCTGGTTGCGGGCCGTGGCCCCTGGTCTTCCATCCGTTGACCTCAGTCACCGGGTAGCCCGTCCGGCGGGCGACCTGGGCGAGCTGCGTCAGGTACGGCAACGTTTATCCCTTCGGGTGCTCTCGCAGGTGCTCGTGGAAGTGGTCCTCCAGCCGCGCCACGCTGGCGGCCACCCGGTCGACGGCGTCGCGGAACGACGTGCCGTGGTTGGGGTGGAGCTGCTCTTCGATCTGCGCGAGCCGGGCCATCACGCCGGGCCGGCCGGGGACGCCCTCGCGGGCGGGTTCGCCGTTCCAGTCGTCGAAGACGTCGCCCAGGCGCTTGAGGAATTGGAAGAGCTTCCAGAGCGCGGCCGCGCCTCCGGTGAGGAGGCCCACGGCCATGCAGATGTCGAGGGCCACGATGCCGGTCATGTTCGTCCTTCAGAGGTGCGGCCGCGCGATGCGGCAGGTGGGTGGTGCTACGCGGCGGTCTCGTACACGCCGGACACCGTGAGGTTGTTGCCGTTGGCCCAGGTGCCGGGACTGGTCGGGCCGGTGGCCGAGCCGTCGTAGCGGGTGAACCACGCCTTGCCGCTGGTCAGCAGCGACGCGGTCAGCGGGATGTGGTTGCCGCCGCCGGGGTTGCCGCGCGCGGATGCGACGCTGTCGACGGCGGGAGGGAACGGCAGGCTCAGGTACCAGACGACCCCGGCGGGGGACGTGGTCGTGGTGCCGTAGACGAGACGGATGTGGAAGAACACCGTCTTGCCGATCTTCTTGTAGCGGCCGGTCAACGTCCCGTTGCCGATGGCCGGGGCCGCACCGGTCGAGGTCCACTCGGGCGTGTAGAGGTCCCACGAGTCGTACAGGTCGACCCACCGGTCGAAGACCTCGGCGTCCCAGAACGGTTTGTCGATGAACTGCCCGGTGGCCGGGCTGACGGGATCGGCCACGGCCGCCTCCTACAGGGAGAGTTTCGTGTTCACGCCCAGCTCGCTCTCACCCGCGACACCGAGCCGCCAGACCCGCGAGACCGCCGCGGGCGAGGTGTTGAACGTGATGGCGTGGTGGCGGTAGTCGATGACCTCGGTGTAGCCCTCCATATGGACGGCGGTCTCGGTCTGCGGTGACCCGGCGGGCAGGCCGGTCAGGGTCACGACGTCGGACAGGTCCAGGACGAGGACGTCGCCGTAGGTGTCCAGCGTGTTCGCCACCACGGACACGCTGGTGATCCTCGGAGGAGGGTCCGCGCCGTTGGACACCTTCCACTGAGCGGCGAGCAGCGCATCCGTGTCGCTGGCCCAGGGCAGGGTCACGTCGTCGGCGTACGTGCCGTAAGCCGCGGTGCTGCTCATGTCGGTCCACCGCTGGTCGGCGCCGCCGTCCCGTTTGTGGGTGACGTCGTTGACGAGGTGCTGGTCGTCGTCGGACCAGGCCAGGCCGCCCTCGGCGAGCTGGTCGGCGGTGAGCGTCAGCGACGACGGCCGGTTGTAGCGGTGGGTGCGGCACTCGAACACCACGGAGGCGTCGGAGCGGGAGGCGTAGACGAGACCGGACTCGACCCCGGCGACGTCGCGCAGCACCTGGATCGGTGCCCGGCCTGCGACGGCCTGGCCGCCGATGTCGGTCTCGCTGGTGCCCACCGTCGTGCCGGTGACCCCGATGAGACGGCAGGCCCGCTCGAACCTGTCCGGGGTCGTCTCCGGGTTCCCGGCTTCCCAAACTTCCGTCCAGTCCGGCATCGTCTCCCGCTGCGCGTACCAGAGGTGGGACAGGATGCCGTCGAACAGCGATCCCGGCGCGACCGGCCCGGCGAAGGACGGCCCGGCTCCTGCGAAGATCCACCGGTAGGCGGGCATGTTCACCCACGGCCCGAAGTCCGGGCTGGGAGCGAAGCTGCCGACCATTCCCAGCGGACCGCCGTCCACGCTGGCGTAGGTCGGCCCGCCCGGCTGGACGAGCACCGTCACGAGGTGCGTCTGTCCATCCGCCAGATTCGGCGAGCCGGCCAGCCCTCCGGAGATGGTGGCCGTTCCGCCGTTGCTGACGGCGACGTTGAGTTTCCCGTCAGCGGCGTTGGTCTTCACCGTGAGAGCGATGCTGTCGCCGCCCCACAGCGCCATGAACACCCGACCCTTGACGGTCGTGTTCATCCAGCACGCCAGCACGATGCTACCGGTCGCGGTCGTGCTCCTGGGCGTAGCGAGGAACCAGCCGACGCTGGACGACTCCGGCCGGAACACCACCGCGGGCAGGCCATCGGTGCCCGGCCCGGTGCCGTCGCCGAAGTCCACCTCTCCCGTCCCGCCGCCGCCGTACTGGTAGCGGCCCATCGAGGGGCGCCCGTTGCCCGAGGAGTCGCCGGCCGACCGCGCCCCGGACTGCTCCGCCAGCGTGTAGTAGGCGTCCGGGTGATGCGCCAGCATCTCCAGCTCCAGCAGGCTGCGCTTCGCCGCGAGGTTGCCGAGCCGCTTGAACACGTCCGTCGCGGTGACGTGCGACAGGGTGACCGCGGTCCCGCCGTCCCACGTCACCGGCCACTCGTTGACGTAGCCGTGGAACCGGGTCGACTCGCCGCCGTCGTGGACGACGCGGACCCGGATCGGGCGGCCCTTCTTCACGTTCGGCCAGTACGGCGACGCCGGACTGCCCGGCGTGAACCGGCCGTCCCGGTTGTCCAGGACCAGGGACAGGGTGCCGGGCCGTACCTCGGCCTGCTCGTCGCCGCGGCCGCGCGTGATGGTGATCCGGTCGTCCAGCCGGACGTAGCCGGTGATGTCCGTCCAGGTGCCGTCCGCGGTGAAGTCGACTTCCACCACCACCGTGAAGTCCTCGGCCATCAGAACGCCAGCGCGACGCGGCCGGTCTCCCGGCTGTACTTCCTGAGCACCTTCTCGATCTCCCTCGCCGTCGCGATCGGGTCGACGGCACCGTTGACGGTGACGTTGATGACGGTCGCCGCCCCGGCCCGGCCGGCGGCGGGCTGGAGCGGGGTGACCTGGGCACCGCGCGGCAGGCTGACGAGCTCGGGGCCGCGTTCACCGACGACGGCCAGACCCGCGCCGACGATGTGGCCGCCCTTGGCGAGGTAGGGGATCTGCGGGACGCCCACGGTGAAGCCGCCGAAGCTGCCCACGTAGGGGATGTCCACGCGGGGCAGGGTGAACGACAGGCGGTTCCACCCGGCGATGATCCAGTTGATCGCGGATTTGAAGCCGTTCACGATGCCGTCCCACATGCCGGAGGCGGCTTGAGCGATCCGTCCTGGCAGGCCGTAGACGAACGTGACCAGGGAGTCCCACCAGCCCGTCACGGTTCGCCACAGCGCTTCGGCTCCGGAGGCGACGGACTGCCAGCCGCCTGTCACTGCCTGGAGAGCGGGCACGAGCAGGGAGACGAGGTGCCCGGCGAGCCGGGCGACCAGCTCGATCACCGGGACCAGGATCGGGACCAGCCCGGACACCAGAGCGGCGATCAGCTCAGCGACCGGCGGCAGCAGTGGCAGCAGCGCGGTGAGGAGCTGCCCGACCGCGGGGACCAACGGCGATAGGGAGACCAGGACCTCGCCGAGGATGGTCCCGAGCTGCGCCAGGATCGGCTGGAGCTGGGTTCCGATCTGCCCGACGAGCTGGGCGACCAGGCCGAGCAGGGGGCCGAGGACGGGTGCGCCGAGCTGGATCAGCCCGGCCAGCAGCGGGCCGAGGGCGGTCACGAGCTGCCCGACCCCCACGAACAGTTGTTCGAGCTGGGGTGCGAACTGGGCAGCGGTCTGCGCGACTAGGACCAGCACGCCGGACACGGCCGCCAGGACCGGTTGCAGGCCCGTGCCGAGCACGACGATCAGCGGCGCGACGGCCTGGCCGATCTGCCCGAACGAGGTGATCACCGGTTGCAGACCGAGGATCACCGAGGAGAAGAAGCTGGACAGGGCGGGCGCCAGCGCGGAGAACGCCTGCCCGAGCGATGCCGCCAGGGGTGCGAGCAGAGTCCGGGCCTGCGCGGCGAGGCTCGTCAGGACCGGTACCAGCGGCGCGGAGACCTCTTGCAGGACCGTCTTCGTCTCCGCCACCAGACCGGAGAACGCACTCTTGACCTGGGCGCTCTGCGCGGCCGCCGCGACGCCGATCCCAACGATGCCCAGGCCCAGCGCGGCGACGCCGAGCCCGAGCCCGGCGAACACGGCCGCGCCGACGACGCCGAGCCCGAGCATCGCCGTCGACAGGCCGCCCAGCGCCGCCGTGCCGCCGCCGGCCATCGACGCGATGGAGCCCCGGAGCCGGTTCGTGGCCTCGGCGTCCTTGTCCAGGACCGGGCCCAGGTTCGAGCTGGCGAGGATGTTGAACAGGAGCGAGGTGTCCGATGCCACGAGGTCACCCCGCTCTCTGCGCTGCCTCTTCGGCTCGCCTGTTCAGTTGGTCGATGTAGTCGCACGCGGCGACCAGCTCGTCAGCGGTCAGCAGCTCGCGCTGCTCCCACGGGCGGATGCCCAGGACTTCGGCTATGGCGAAGGCGTAGCGCTCGCGGCGCTGAGCGAGCGGGCTTTTCCCTCGGGCTCGGTGCCCTGCTCACGCTGGCGGGCCTCGGCCAGCGCGGTGTCCAGCGCGGCCAGGACCTGGTCACGCTGGACGGCGGGCAGGGTGGCCTTGGCGACGCGGCCGCGGATCTCGGTCAGCTCGGCGACGGAGTGCTCCACGACCAGCTCGCCCGCGTAGAAGTCCGGGGTGTCCTCGAACTTGAGCGCGGGGTGGTCGAGGCGGAGCAGGTGCCACAGCAGGACCCGGCGTGCCCGCATGTTCCCGGCCTGGACGGCGAAGAGCCAGGCATCCCAGGGCTCCCCGGCGCGCTTCTCGATCGCCTCGGCCTGCGACGCCCGGACCCGGCCGGGGTCGAACGTCCACCGCTGCTCGGTTCCGTCCTCGGGGCGGTAGGTGACGAACACTCTGGTCAGCCTCTTTCTGCGTTGTCGGTGATGCGCCGGGCCGTGGCCTCCATCGCCTCGGTCACGGCCTGGCGGAAGTCGTCGCGGCGGTCGCGCAGCGGAGCATCGAAGTAGTCGGGGCGGCCGAACTGGACCACCCAGCGGTCGCGGTGGCCGAACACCGGGTGCCGCCATCCCTTGGAGGAGTTGAGGCGCTTCGGGGCGTTGGCGAACCCGCGCGCCGCCGGGACCTTGCGGGCCTTCACCCGCACTCCGGCGCGGAACCCGGACAGCTTGACCTCGGGCCGGATGCGCCGCGCCACGGCCGTGCGTAGGGCCTCACCGCCGGGCCGCAGGCCGCCGGCGCCCATCGACATGAGCCCAGCCTTGATCTCGGCGACCGCAGGGACCAGCGGCTTCTTCAGCTCCCGGATCAGGTCCCGGCGCAGGGCCTTGCCGTCCGCGTCCTTCTTCAACGCGCGGCCCAGCGCCTTGAGCCCGTCGACGTCGGCGCGGATCTCCATCAGGACGTCGTGCGGGTGATCGCGCCCGACGTCGGCCAGGACACGTCGACCTCGGCGACGTCGCCGACGTTGCCCGACAGCGGCTTCCACTGCTTGACGAGCGCCTGGCCGCTGTAGGAGGGATTCGACGCGCCCACCGCCGCCTGGTCGGCGCGGACCGCGAACGTCTGCGGCGACCGGGTGAGGAACAGCGCCCACATGGTCGCGTCCAGTTCGGCGGCCGCGTAGTCCTGCTTGAACCGCACCGAGAGCGTGCCCGATGCGAGGCCACCCAGGACTTCCTTCCAGCCCGCGGAGGCGTAGGTGGTGACGTCTTTTTCTTCGACCTCGGCGGTCAGCTCAATCTTGGCGCACCGGTCGCTGACGTCGTTCCCGGCGATCGTGAGGTGGCTGGCGAGCAGCACCATCTTGGGCACGGTGGCCTCCTTGTGAAGTCATGGCGTCGTGACGTCACGACGTCAGGCGACGCCGAGCGCCGCGAGGAACAGGAACGACGGTGAGGTGCCGGAGACGGTCCAGGCGACGCGCCACCAGGAGTCGGTGACCGGCCCCGCCACGGAGACGAACTGGCCCCGGCCGGCCGATGCGGTGGCCGCCGAGGACGTCGCCCTGGTGGTCGGCGAGGCGAAGCCCGCGGAGTCGTCGGACTCGACCCGGACCGTGATGGACGGGGAACCGGTCCCCGCCACCGACAGGACGTGCAGCGCCGCGTACAGCCGTTGAGCCGACGACAGGCCGCCCAACTGGACCGCCGTGCCGGACCCGCTGGCCGTGCGTGCCGTCCCCGGAGGATGCGCCACGCGGCCGCGCAGCAGCGGCGCCGAGCCGGTCGCCGAAGCGTCCCAGGGAGCGACCTCTCCCACGGCATCGCCGAGCGTGTAGGACGTGCGGAGTGCGGACGTGAACCACGCCAGGTCGTTCACGTCCGCGCCCTCCGGACAGAAGGTCCACGGCTTCGGCGAGAGCCCCGTCAGGTCCGCCCAGGCGTGCAGGTCCACGCTGGAGGCTTCCCATTGGCCCGCAGCCGAGACGGCCGTGGAGAACAGCCCGCCCAGGACGGTCCGCCAGCCGCCGTTGCCGAACGGCGTGGTGGCCTTCTCCTCCACTTCGGCGGTCAGCTCGACCCGGTTGCCGTAGCCGGTCAGGTCCGCCGCTCCGGCGAAGATGCGCGTGTCCAGCAGCACCAGCGTGGCCATGCTCAGCCTCCCCCGATGACGCGGACGACCAGCTCAGCGCCGTAGTAGTAGGTGTCACCGACCTGGTACATGCGATAGCCCTGGACCCGTTGCAGGTGCAGGTCGTCGGCCAGGCCGCCGAGCGCCATCTCCCCTGGAGCGCCGCGGGCGGCCTCCAGCGCGGCCTTGATGGAGTGCGGGCCGGACCCGGCCAGATGCCGATCCAGCGCGGCCTGCCCGGCGCGGTCGTCAGACCGGCTGACCAGGAGACGGCAGGTGACCATGAGTTCGTCCAGGCCCCGGCCGAACGCCTGGTCGAAGTCGATGTCGACCTCGCCGACGTAGAAGCACGGTTCCGGGATCGAGTCCGGGCAGTAGCCGAAGCAGTTCAGGCGCGGGATCGCGTTCCGGACTGCTTCGGCGATGGCGTCGCGGACGGCGCCGATATCCATCACGCGCTCCCGAAGCCCGGCAGGCGGTAGGGGTCGACCAGCGCCCGCACGTCGGGGTCCAGGTGCGGCAGGCGGACCAGGCCCCACTCGGAGGACCCGGCGACGCCCTCCGGGGAGTCCTTGCGCCGGTACAACCGGGACGCCTGGATCAGCGTGGCCTGGGCGATGCCGTCCGGTACAGCCGGCCATCCCCACTCGGCGGTCACCCGCACCTGCCGGTACAGGCTCCACCAGGAGTAGCGCAGCGTCAGCGCCGTGACCGGGCGGCCCTTGGCCAGCGCGTTGTCCGGCTCGGTCTCCAGCCTGCTCGCGTGGACCTCCGTCCAGGCCGTGCCGTCGCCGACCTCCACGACCAGGCCCGCATCGGTGGCGATGTCATCCACCACCAGCGATTCCCCACACGCGGTGCGCGTGGCCCGGCCATAGGGACGAAACAGCCGCGGCGAGGCCATGCCGGTCCGGCCGAAGGTCCGGCCGCACCGCTCGTTGATGGACGAGGTCGCGGCGGCGATGGCCTGCTGGAGCAGGGCGTCACGGGAGGTGTCCGTGACGCCCAGCGCGGTCTTCAGCGTGGCCAGCTCGATGTAGGCCACCCGCCTATTCCTTGGTGATCCGGCGCTTGGTGGCGCGGGCCGTACCGGGCGCGGCCGCCGCCGTCTCCACGGGCGGCCCGTCGCCGACCTCGGGAATGGCCTGGCGGCCGCGGACGCGGGTCGGCTCGGAGGAGAACAGGTCCGGCCGCTCCCGCACGCGCGGGGCCCTCTCGTCCCACACATCGCCCTTGGACAGCGGCGACTGGCCCTGAGACCAGGCCACCACGCAGTCGGTCGTGGCGTAGACGACTCCCATGGGTCACCCCTTCTCAGGTGGTCTTGTTCTGCAGCAGCCGGAAGGCCGCGTCGTTGATGGAGTCGGCGCCCACGCGCGCCCAGGCGAACCAGGCCCGCTGGCCGGTCGGCATGTTGCTCGTGGCGTCGAAGACGTGCGGCACCAGCTCCACCGACATGCCCGCGCGCTGCGCGATCAGGTAGTTGGACCAGTCGCCGACGACCGCGATGTTCCCGGCGGCGGTTCCGGCGGGCATGGCCGCCATGTAGTCGTTGAGGTAGGCCCGGCGGCCCTTGAGGACCATCACGCCTTCCTCGGTGAACGACACGGTGAAGGCGCTGTCGTTGCCGCCGGCGCCGAGCTGCTGGATGAGGTTGTTGACGTTCGTGGAGGTCATCCACGCGCAACGGGCGTTGCGGTAGCGGATCGGCAGCGCCGCCCAGACCTTGTTGATGTCGCCGGCGGCCAGGGTGCCGCCCACGCCGGTCGCGACCTCCGAGGCGGGCGTCGCGTCCAGGGCGGTGACGATGCCGGTCGGCTCGTTGACTCCGGTGCCGGTGGTGAACTTGCTGACCAGCAGCTCGCTGTAGCCCTCGCCGAGCAGGCGGGACATCTCCGCGGCGAACCCCGGATAGTCCTGGTCGACCTCCAGGGAGTACGGGATGTAGCCGTCCGCCCGGTGGACCGGCACGGTCGGCTGGGCCAGCGCCGGGGAGTTGTCGGTCGCGGCCGCGGCCTCCGCCCGGAACTGCCAGGTCACCCCGGCGGAGGAGACGCCCTTCCAGGCCTCGGTGGTGATGGTCTCCATGCGCGCCAGGTTGAAGAAGTCGTTCGGGCTGCCCTGGGCGGTCAGGATGATCGTCGGGTCGATGAGGACCGGCACGCCGTAGCCGCCGCCCGCGTCCACGCCGATCGACATGGCGCGGAACTCCTCGAACCGCTGGACGGCGCGGGACTGCTCCGGGGTCAGGACCGGCGTCGCCCGGCTGACCAGCCGCATGAACGCCTCACGGTAGTCCGGGTCCTCGGTGACCAGCAGACGGCGGGCCAGCAGCGCGCCGTCGACGTTGTCGTTGCGGGTCTGCAGCAGCCGCTCCAGGCGGGTCCGCTGGGCGTCGGCCAGGTGGCCGCCCGCGCCGTCGTCGCCGAGCACCGCGCGGGCCCGGTCGACCAGCTCGCGGCCGCCCATGCGGGTGACGTCCGTGCCGTCGAACGGCGTGACCGGCTGGCCGATCTGTACGGTCTGCCAGCGCTGGCGGGACTCGGCGACGCGCTCGCGCCGCTCGGCCTCGTCGAGCTGGCCGCGCAGGTCGGTCTCTTCGGTGTCCAGCGCGTCCCAGCGGGTTTGCGCCTCCTCGCCGAGGGCGGCGTCTCCGGCGGCTTCGTCCAGGTCCCGGCGCTCGTCCTCGATGGCGGCGAGCCTAGCCCGGATCTCCTCCAGCGTCATCGTGACACTCCTTCCTTGAGGTACGGGTAGCGACGCCAGCGCCGTTCGCGTGGCGTCAGTCCGCCCGAGTGGCCCGCGGCCGGCTCGCCGGATGGTGTGGGTGCGGCTCCCAGATCGGGAGTGCGAAGTCGTTGGACGCGGGCCTCCAGGTCGGCGACCCGTCCGGGGTCACGGTCACGCAGCCGCGCATAGAAGTCGTCAGTCAGGGAGCGGATTCCGGCGGTCGCCTCCGGGTTCGCGGGCCAGGTCACCGGCCCGAACTCGAACAGCCGGACCTCCCGGATCGTGCGCTCGGGGATGCCGTCCGGGTTGTGCTCGGACCGGCCGGGTTCGTCGTTCCACTCGTCCTTGATGACGCGGAACATGAACGAGCTGCCGTAGGCCCCGGCCTCGATGCCAGGCAGCAGGTCCCGGTTGTAGCTCGTGTCGAACAGCGGCACGTCCCCGGCGGCCGCGTCGATGTCCTCGCGCAGGTTCTCGGCGATGCCGAGAACCTTGTCCCCGATCTGGAAGTCCCCGCCGTGGTTGAACAGCACCTTCACCCGCGAGCCCTGCTCGGTCATGGTCTTGGTGAACGCGCCGCGCTCGGTGCGCTCCAGGAACCGGCCCTCCCAGTAGGAGTTGATCTCGTACCAGACGCCGAACGGCGAGAAGCGCACCACCATGGTCGGCATCGCGCCGTCCGCCTCCGCCCTGGTCAGCCGTACTGTGCCCGCGGCCGCGCGCACGACGTCCAGGTCCCGCAACGTCTCCATCACTTCTCGCTCTCGCTGTCGTCGCCCGCGGCCGGCGAGCCCGCCGGGATCGGCTGATCGCCCCAGGGGACCGGGGGCTTGTCCTCGATGGCGCGGACCTCGTTGACCGTCGACCAGCCGTTGCGCAGCGCGATCTCGTGCGCCTGGAAGCGGGTCAAGGTCGTGGTCTGGAGCAGGGCGTCCCGGTTGAACTGGGCGTACTGGCCGCGCGGGAGCATCGCCGTCAGGACTCGCTCGGTGCGCCGGAGCCACCGGTTCAGCGCGTAGACGAGCAGGTGGGTGCTGCGGGACTCCACATTGCTATAGGTCATCGACCCGCCCGACTCGTAGCCGAGCACTTCGGCCAGGCCCGGCCCGAAGATCCGGGCGCATTCGGCCCCGGTGAACTGGTGGGTCTCCAGGAACTGGGACTCCTCCGGCGCGATCTGGATCTGCTGGTAGTTCCAGCCCTTGCCCAGCACGACCGGCTCGCGGGTGCCCCGCAGCGCGGCCATGAACCGCTCCTTGGCGGTGCGCGCCAGGTCCGGGGTCATGTCGACCTCGGTGTTGGTCAGCATCCCGCCGGGATGCGCGCCGTCGGTGAACCACTGCGCGCCGAAGCGGGTCACGGCGATGCCCAGGCCGATCGTCGTGGCGTGGTTCGCGATCGGCGACAGGCCCAGGACCACGCCCGGCAGCGGGTAGGCGCGGCGGTGGAACAGGTCCGCCTTCGGGATGTCCCGGCCGTCGAAGGCGAACACCGGCTCCCCGTCGACCAGGCGCACGGTCACGTGGTCGGGATGCAGCAGCTCCACCGCCGTAGGGAAGGCATCACCCCGCCGGTTGCGGTCCCTGATGATGCCGTAGATGTTGCCGCGCAGCAGCAGCGACATCAGGAGCTGAAACAGCCAGTCCTCCACGCCGTGCTCATCGGCGCCGGGGTCGAGCAGCCAGGTAGGGGTCTTCAGGAGCGTCCGGTCGGTGCCCTCGCCCCGGTAGACGTCGATCGGCAGCTCGGACGCCAGCGAGGCGATGAGGTCCACCGACGACCAGACCGCGACCTTCTGCAGGCTGGTCTCCGTCCGCGACAGGTCCACCTGGTCGAAGCTGGATCGGACGAACGCGGGCGGCAGCATGACCTGCCGCCGCTCCGGTGAGGACCGGCGACGCCAGAACACGCCCACGATCAGGCCCTCCCGTCGAGCAGGAGCAGGAAGACCCCGGCGAGGATGAGTGCCGCCGGGACGTAGATCAGGGCGACGCCCCAGCACACCAGGGCGGCCCCGGCCAGGCCCGGCAGCACCGCGCGGGCGTTGCGGGCCGCCGTGCCCCCGAACTCGGCGGCACGCAACAGCCACGACTCCATGGGCCCTCCCAGGGTTAGAAAATGTTGGCGAGCGGGTCATAGTCGGTGCTGACCAGGTGCGCGCGGGTCTCATACGCCCACCGGGCGAGCGTCACCGCCACCAGCGGCGAGATGTCGACGGAGGAGATCCGCCGGCCCCAGCCCCAGGCGTCACCCAGCGGTCGGGTCTTCGCCCCGCGGATCGCCTCGGTGAGCACGTCCTGGCCGATGTGCCGGAGAGAGCCCTGGGTGACGGCGTCGGCGAGCTGCCCGCAGGCGGCCGCGACCTCCTGGGCGCCGGGGATGGCCAGCTGGCCGCGCGCCGGACGATCTGGGTCGTCAGGCCGGACGATCCCGGCCTTCTCCAGGTCCACCAGCAGTGATCCGGCCGGGCCCTTGAGATCCAGGCCGATCGCCACCGGCCGCCACCGGTCGGCGAGCTGGACCAGGCGCTCCACGAGCCAGTCGGTTCCCGGCCGCCGGTCGATGACCTCGGCGTGGCCCAGGCCGTCGTCGCGCAGGCCGTACGCTGCGATGCACGCCCAGTCCCGCGACGGGGTGATGTCGATGGCGAAGGAGACCGCGCCGGTACGGCGCGACTCCGGATCAGCCAGCGCCTCCCACGCCGCGAGGTCCAGCACGGACGGGCCATCAGCGGCCCGCGGCGGCCACACGCCCAGCCGTTCCACGGCGAACCGGTCGCCCAGGCCGGACGGCTTGGCCTCGTCGGTGACGAAGTCCTCGGTGATGCGCCGCCCGAGCGCGGGGTTGCAGGCGTACCAGAGGTCCCGGTCGACCAGGGCGCGCCTTCGGTCTTCCGGGTTCGACAGGTCCAGGTCGGCGCCCCAGTCGAAGTGCGCCATGCGCGGTGTTCCGGCCTCGCCGTCCTCGCGCAGGCCGTACGCCCACGCGGCCGGGTCGTCCGGCGGGGTGCCGAAGAACCACAGCTGCGGGTTCGGCCGGGCCGACATGGTCGGCAGGAGCGCGGCCATCTGCGGGCCGGTCAGCTCCTGGGCCTCGTCCAGGATGTTGCAGTCCCCGGAGAAACCCCGGCCCGAACCCTTGGACCGGGCGATGAACCGCAGCCGGCCGCCGCCCGCGGCGCGGGTCAGCTCGACACCCTGCTCGCCGTTGGCCTGCCAGTACCGGTTCACCCGCCGGTCCAGGTCTGGAGTGCCCTCGATCAGGCCCCTGATCCGGAGGAACCCTTCCTGCGCGGTCTTGTACTCGTGCGCCGAGTGCAGGATCAGCTTCTCGCCGAGCAGGAACAGCCCGCCCAGCTCGCGGGCCTCGATGATGCCGCCCTTGCCGTTCTGGCGCGGCACCCAGCAGGAGACCTTGAAGGCCGACCAGCGGCCGTCGCGCTGCTCGCCGAGCCCGTGTGTCAGGACGAACTGCTGCCACGGGTCCAGGACCAGCCCGGCGGACTCCGCCAGTTCGATCACCTCGGCGTTGGCCGACGAGACATAGTCAGGCCATCTCCCGACCCGTGGCGTCTGCGCGCCGAGCCGCACGCCGTGCTGCGAGGTCATCAAGCTTCGACTCCTCACCGCCCGGCAGGGCGTCCAATTCGGCGAGCGTGGCCCGCAACTCCTTCGCGATGCTCGCCGCGTTCTTGCCGTCCGCCTCGACCAGCTCAGCGGCCAGGCGGTCGCGGATCGCCTCCAGCGACGCACGCCGATCGCCGCTCCGTACGGCGCTGAGCAGGTCCTCCGTCACCAGGCACCCCCGATGATCTTCGTTCACATGACGCGGAGAGAGAGGCGGAAAGGGGGGCGCGGGGTGAGTCGGGCGCATGCCCTAAAAATCCGTGACGCTTCTTGGGTGTCTTCCGATCCAATGGGGGCGGTTTCAAATGAGGCCAGTCGTCGAGGCCGGGGGATTTGTGCAGGAATATAACTCGAATTATGACCATGATTTAATGATCTTGAGCTGAGGCTTGAACTCAATTCGTGATCACCCGAGAGTGAATCGCGATTCGATCACAGGCCTACTGGCTAAAGCCGCACGAGGGTGAAATAGCCGGATGGATCCGAAGAAGCTGCCACCGCGTACCTCGCTCTGGACCAAGATCCGAGTCACCATCCTCGTCGTTGGAGGCATCACGATCCTCCTCTTGGTACTTGTGAATGCCGCCATCTACGAGGACGGGGGTTCTCTGCCTCCTGGACAACTGGTCCTTACTCTCTTAAGCCTGGGTATAGGTGTACTGATCGCCGAAGGCATGAGACGTGAGGGTAGGCAGCGTCTTGCCCAAGTCGACAAAGGAACCGAGGACCCCCGCCAAGCGCTTCGCTACCGCATCGACGCGGTCAACACGGCGTTTACTGAGGCTGCCCGTCTCATGGACGACCTCAAGCGCGACCTGGCCGCCCAGCAGGCCGCACGGGAAGCGCTCCTCGCTCAGGCTGAGGAACAGGAGCGGCTCCTGGAGTTCAACCAGGAGCAGGCCGAGAAGATCCGGCAGATCCTCGTCGGCGAGACCAAGGCCACCATCCGCGCCGAGCGTCGTCAGCAGTGGATGTTCTTCGCCCTCGGCGTGCTCGCGTCCATCCCGATCGGCGTTGCTATCAACCTGCTCGTTCCCTGAGGGCTACCAGTCTTGGGATGTGTACAGCGGAGCGATGATCGTGCCTGTGCCGCGTTCCTGGTTGCACTTGCGGCTGCACACCGGGCAGGGCGAACTGGAACCGTGCGCCGGCCGCATGCCGTACGGGTCGATGGGCTGGTCGGCGTCGATGGCGACGGGCACCAGGTGGTCGGCCTCGCCTGCGCCGTGGTGCCCGCACAGGTGGCAGAGGTCGCCGAACATGGCGAACATCTGCCGTCGGGCTCGTAGGTACGGCCGCCCCGACCGATGCCGACTGCTGCTTGCCGATGGTCTTCCGGGCTGGGATGGCGACATGGAGAACGTCCCTCTCACATCCCCAGAACATGCGAAAGCCCCGCACATGGCGGGGCTTCTCTGATCGCGGGCACAGTTATCCCCGCAGATCTCTAGTGTGACAGGTGGCGATCTTCCTTTGCAAGCGCGCAGCTCAAGGCGTCTATCCAGCCTCCGCCATTCAGCTCGGACGGAGACGAACTCCGGGTCGGCGAGGAGGATGCCTGCCCTGCACACAGTGCAGGGCAGGCATGAGACCAAGCGTTCGAGGTCCTACAGGAGGGCCAGGACATCGCCGACCCGGTACAGCGGATGGCCGCGGGCGTCGTGGTCGCGCGGGATGAGCCGGTCGCGCCGGTTCCACTGCCGGATGCGCTCAGGGGTCACCGGCTGATCCAGACGGGTCAGAGCCCGAGCGATCTCGGCCGCGGTACCGAGGGCCTCCTCCGCCTGCCGCAGCAGCCACATGCGGCGGTCGTGGACGTCGATGGCCGCACCGCATCGACACCTGACCACCGGGGCGTCGGGGCGGGCGTAGAGGTCGGCCATGCAGGTCTGCCCGTCCTCGTCGGGGGAGCCGCACGGCCCGCAGTAGACCAGGTCGGCTCTGCGGTCGATCGCACGACGCGCCTGCCGTACAGCGTCGATGAGCTCGTCGACCGCCTCGCCGCCCGCCGGGTGCCAGCGGATGCCCTGGACGCGCCGGGCAAGCCAGCTCGCCATCGACGGCAGCGTGTCGTCGGGCAGGGTCTGCGTGGTCACCCACGTGCAGGATCCGTGCTCACACCGTCCCGGGCACGTCGGACCGAAGGGCTGGTCCTCCGCCTCCAGAATCCGCACCCAGCCGACCAGAGCCGTGCGCAGCACCCAGATCGCTTCGGCGGAGGCTTCGCCGTACGGCAGGGGCGTTTCGGCGCCGCGGCGTCCGACTCCGCCGAGCCGGGCTTGGCGGGCCAGGGCTGCGTCGAGGTCGGCCGCCAGGCCGTCGACCACCTCCACCAGGTGCTGGTGGAGCTCGGTGCCGCAGCTCGCACAGACCGGGGCGCCGTCCGGGCTCGGCCTGTCGCAGCCGGGCACCTCGCACAGGGTCTCGGTCATGCCGCTCCGCGCTGCTGCTTGGCGGCTTGGATACGCCCGGGGTGGGCGGGGGAGCTGCGGAGGGGTCCGCCGTCGGGGTTGACGCAGTGGCGGCCGACGGCCGCGTGGCAGGGCTCCCAGGGGCAGCGGACTTGCAGCGCGTCGAGCCGTGCCGGGTTCCGGTCACCGCGGGCGTCGAGGAAGGCGGGAGCGGGCCGGGAGTTGCCGCCGCGCGTGATGGCCAGGCCGACCTGCTTGCCGTCGGCGATGGCCTGGATCCTGGTGAGCAGCTCCTTCCGGTAGCGGACGGGGTCGTCACCCGAGGGCGCGGGGATGGGAGCGCGCTCGATCTGCCGGGCCCGCATGATCTTGACCCGAGTGCGGACGTCGGCGGGCATGATCCGCTCGCGACTGTTGGTGTAGTGCTCGAACACGGCCTCGCGGGCCTGCTCGAACAGCAGGTCACCGATGGCGCGGTGCCAGGCGAGGATGTCGGCCTCGCCGACGCGGCGGCTGTCGTAGCCAGCGCACAGGGCGAGGATGTCGGCGGTCTCCTCGATGGTCATGTGAGCTCCCCTCGGGTCTGCTGGTTGTGCTGGGTGGCGATTTTCGCGGCGAGGCTGCGTCCGGCTTCGTGGGCCTGCCGGACGCGCTCGTCGGTCGTGGATCGGCTGGAAGGCTGGCCGGGGTTGCGACCACGTTCGGCCTGCAGGCGCATCTGGTCGTACTTCTGGCGCAGCTTGGGCATCGACAGGATGTTGGCCCGCCAGAACTCGTGGTCCTGGCTCCACTCGATGGCGGCGTGGATGTCCGCGGGAAGGCGACCGTCTACTTCGATCATGCGGCTGGCGGCGTCAAGCCAGCGCTTGGTGATCGTGGGGCGCTTCGAGCCGTTGGCGGCGATGCGGTCGGCGAGGTGCTCGCAGATCTTGGTGATCTCGTCCGGGACCGGCCGGGCGTCGTCGCGCGCGGGTGCGCGCGTGGCCGCCGGGGGCGAAGGGACATGTGGAGAGGGGGAAGCAGTTGTTACTTGCTCTCCGTACTTATCTCCACATGTCTGCACGGGGATGGTGCTCGGAAGGGGGGCGGCAACCCCGCCGGAAGGGGGTGCCGAAGGGTTGCCGGAAGGGGTGGCGGACCCCTCCCCGAGAGTGGGAAGCAGGTCGGTGATGAGGGCTCTGACCTCGGGGTGCGTGTCCTCGTTGTCGATCCTCACCAGTTCGGTGGCGATGGCGGCGCGCAGAGCGGGGGAGGTGATCTCGCGGATCTGCTCGACGGCGGCCTTGAAGACGTTGGGCTGCCGGGCGACACCGTCATTACGCATCAGGGTCCGGACGAGGAGGTCCTCGGTGTCGTGGTCGACGAGGACGAACCTGGCCTGGGAGAGCTCTTCCACCGCCGCGGCGACGTCGCTGACGGTCAGGCCGGCGGCGGCCCCGGCCCATCGGCGCAGCCGCATGGGGATGAGCCCGGCGTGGCTGAGGTCGGGCTGGGCGAGGAGGAACAGGTACAGCCACTGGGCGGGAAGAGACAGTGCGCGGAAGTCCTCGTCGCGGGTCCAGAGTCGGGTGGAGACCCGGCCGTGGCTACGTGCCATGAGTGGTGATCCCCCGATCATTGGTGCTTCGGTGACGAGGTCGCGGAGTCGGCGCCGGACGGAGCGGGGTCATTCGACGCCGTCCACCGGGTTCAGCGAGGTGCCGGGTTCCTCGGGGTTCACGCGGCCGCCCCGCCCCTGCCGACGAGCTGCTCGTCGCGGGCCGTCCAGCGCCAACCGTCGGGCAGCGGGTGGCCGAGTGGGACCAGGACCTGCTCGCCGGGACGAGCCGGGTCGTTGGCCAGGCGGTGCATCGGGGCGGCACCCATCCGGCCGTGCACCCGGTAGAGGCCGGTCCGGTCGATCATGGTGAGCATGTCCACTCGGACCCAGCAGGCGTCTCCGTGCTCCCAGCGGATGTGCAGCAGCCCGCCGAGGCCGTCTCGGTCGCGGAAGGGCAGCAGGGCCGCGTGCCCCGGGCGGCCGTCGTTCCAGCGCGCCGCGATCACGTCGCGGACGGGAACGACCACACCGCGGAGGCCGCTTCCGTAGTGGCGGATGAGCGTGCCGATGGGCCAGCGGTGGCCGAGACTCGCGATGCGCTCCTCCAGGGTGGGGACATATCGTTTGCTCAAGGCCCTTCTCCGTTCTCTGATCCGTTGTCTGTGCGCGGGGTGGGGTGCGCCCTCGGAAGCCGTTGCAGTCGGCTTCCGAGGGCCTTCTGCGTCAGGCCGTCAGGCCGAGCAGGTGCAGGACCTTGGCCGTGGGGACCTTGAGAGTCCGGCCGATCGAGATGGTGGGGATGTCGCCGCGCTTGGCCGCTTCATAGCTGGCCGACCGGCCGAGGCCGAGCAGCTCGCCCGCCTCCGGGACGGAGATCGTCGGGCGGGCCTTGGGGTCGGGCAGGAGCGGGCGGCAGGAGCGGGCGGCCATCAGGCGTCCGCCATCGCGGGCGACGGCTCAGTGGCGATGCGGGTGCGGCAGATGGCGCCGAGGCCCACGCCGAGCTCCCCCGCGATCTTGTTGAGAGTGGTCGCCGACGCGGTCTTGTGCTCCAGCTCGATGTTGCTCATCGACTGGGGGGTGATCCCGACGGCCCCGGCCAGGTCGGTCACGGTGCGGTGGTGCAGCTTGCGCAGTGCTCGGATCGTCTCGCCGTTGTGAGCGAGGGACGAATGTGTCATAGAGCCACAATAGGCATACTTGCCATTTTTGGCAAAGTCGCACGCATGTTTGAATCAACTTCCGCGAGGTACCCCCCCACGTGCATGAACGCTGAGCTGTGGGCATACTGTTGCCGGTTTGGGCATTGACGCCAGTTTTTGATTCCGTAGATGATGCGGTGCGTGACCATGCTTGTGCGTACAGCCCCACCTGTAGACACAGGTTGGTCCGCCAACCTTGAGCAAGGAGTAAAAGCGATGAGTGTCGGCCCCCAGTGGGTGCGGCTGGGCGATCTACTCAAGGCGCGCCGAATCGAGTTATCGAGAGCCGTTGAGACACGATGGCGGTATCGCAAGAACTTCGTCGACGACCACCCTCACCTGCTGACGCAGCGCACTACTAGCAACCTGGAAGAGTCGCGCCGTGACAGCTACGAAGACACGACCTTGCTGCGCGCTGAGCATGCCTACCGATGGAAGCCTGGGTCAATTCAGGCTGTCCTGGAAGGTGGCGAACCAATACCCTTACCCATAGATACGCTCGCTGAAATAGGTGTCGATGGCGAGGAATTATCGATTCAACATACTGTGACTGACCAATTCGACCAAACCTCTGCTGTGGTCAAGCATGCCCTGACCCAGATGAGTGACGAGGACCGTGCGAGGGCGGAGAGCAAGCTCGACGAGATCATGCGCGCTGCCTTGCGGGAGATGGGCGTCGATGTGTAAACGTTAGGGATGTCACTTTGGTGACGTTTCGGACGCCCGTATTGGTGTCCTCTGTACCCCGATCAGGCTTTTTATGCCTTCTGGGGGTTTTGTTCCAGTAGCAGCTTGACGGGTGCTCGCCGGGACCCTCTACGATTCGATCACCACATGTCATGGTCGCCGAGGCCGTTCCCGGGGTAGGTCCCTTTGTCCGAGGTCAAGACGCTCGTCGCGGGCGTTTATGAGTGTGCTCTCCCCGAGCGCTACGCGTACTCCATCCGCCGCCACGGTCACGTGGTGGTCATCGCGATGCTTCCCGGCTACGACCGGCGGGTCGTCATGAGCCACGCGAGCCGGCACCGGCCGAAGGAAGAGCTACCGGCCATACGGAAAGCGCTCGGGCTCATGGAGCCGGATCCTCCAGAAGAGGCGGCACTCGAGGCGCGCTAGATACGTCGGACCGCAGAGGTCCACATGAAGACGGCACTCCGATTCGGAGGTGCCGTTTCGCTTTATATTCCGCAAAGATCGTCAGTTCCCCCATTTGGGGGACTCTCGCGTCCAATCGTGTCCGGAGTTGTCCGGCGGGATCTGTCTTGGTTCGCTCCGACCGGCTAAAATTCGAGTTCGGACAGATCAGACTTGGTGAGCGGGTGGGTTCAAATCCCACCACCACCGCCACGGGAGGGCCTCCGATCCGGGAAACCGGGCCGGAGGCCCTTCGCCGTGTCCGGCGGGTTCCTACTGCTCCGCCGCCGCGGGGGGCGCGTCCGTGCGCAGCCAGCGGGGAAGCAGGGACTGGACGGCGGGGATCGCCATCACGCGGGCGAAGGCCCCGGCCACGGCCAGGGCGGTCGCGACGCCGGGCAGCGCCTCGGGGACGCCCGTGGCGTCCACGATCAGCGGGAGCGCCACGCAGACGCCCACGGCGGTCTGCAGGGCGGTACGGATTGCGCGTTTGGTGTCGTCGGTCATGGTTCTCCTCGGGGGATGACCGTGCCCCGGGCGGCGCCGTACGGCGCGGGGCGGGGCGGGGACGGGGTGGGCGCACGGCTCTCACCGGCCGGTGCCGTGTCCCGGGAGGATGGGCGATCGCGTCTGACATTTCCGGGATACCCGCCCCTGAGCTGGGATAATCACTCAACGCTACGTTGATTTGACTGAATGTGACGAATGTCGGGGGTTGAGTGGGAACGAACCTCCGCAGGGCCGTTCCCGCCGGCGGCATGCCGGACGCTTCTCGGGGCAGAGGAGGTGCCCAAGCGGAGTGAAGGGACGTCGGCGATGGATTTCAAGGACGATGTCCAGCTGGACAGCTCGCAGGTCGAGAGGGGCGGCCGGGGAGGACTCCCCGGCGGCGGGCTCGCGGTCGGCGGTGGCGCAGCGGGGATCATCGCGCTCATCGTGGCGCTGATATTCGGGGTCAATCCCGGCAACATCACCGGCGGAGACCCCGAGCCGGTGAGCCCCAGCTCGAATCTGGGGGCGCAGTGCAAGACGGGAGAGGACGCCGACCAGAACGAGGAGTGCCGGGTGGTCGGCGTGGTCAACAGCATCCAGGAGTACTGGCCCACGGTCGTCGACGGGTACCAGCCGGCCAAGACCGTGCTGTTCTCCGGTGCGACGAACACCGGCTGCGGCGCCGCCGACTCCTCGGTGGGGCCGTTCTACTGCCCGAACGACCGGCGGGTCTATCTCGACCTGAGCTTCTTCGAGCAGCTGCAGAGCAGGTTCGGGGCCGAGGGCGGGCCGTTCGCGCAGGCCTATGTGATCGGTCACGAGTACGGTCACCACATCCAGAATCTGACCGGCGCCCTCGGCCGCTCGCAGAACGACCGGCAGGGAGCCGAGAGCGGGTCGGTCCGGGTGGAGCTGCAGGCGGACTGCTACGCGGGCGCGTGGGCCAAGAACGCCTACGAGACCGGGCTGTTCGAGAAGCCGTTCACCCAGGCCGACATCCAGGAGGCGCTGAGCGCGGCCGCCGCCGTGGGTGACGACAACATCCAGGAACGCGCGCAGGGCCGGGTCGATCCCGAGGGGTTCACGCACGGCACGTCGGAGCAGCGGGTCAAGTGGTTCACCACCGGCTACGAGACCGGCGACCCCAACCGGTGCGACACCTTCTCCGGAGGGATCTGAAAAGGCTTCTCCGGCCTGGGCGGGAGGTCCGAGCAGGTAAGAAGGGGATGCCACGGCAGGCAAAGAGGCGGAATCTCTCCTAAAATACATGGGTGATCTTCAAGCTGGTCGGCGATGGACGGCCTTACCCCGAACACGGCCTCTCCAACCGCGAGTGGGCGCAGATCCCGCCGCGGCAGGTCCGGCTCGACACCCTGATCACCACGAAAGCGGTGCTGGATCTGCACTCCCTGCTCGCCAAGGACTCCACGTTCTACGGCGACCTCTTCCCGCACGTGGTCCAGTGGCGTGGCGAGCTGTATCTGGAGGACGGCCTGCACCGCGCTCTGCGCTCGGCTCTGCACCAGCGCTCGGTGCTGCACGCCAGGGTCCTGGAACTGCCCTCGGACACCTGAGCGTGACCGGGGCGGGCCGGGGAACCTCCCCGAACGCCGGAAGGGGCCGGACCACATGAGTGGTCCGGCCCCTTCGGGATGGCGGAGGATAGGAGATTTGAACTCCTGAGGGGTTGCCCCCAACACGATTTCCAATCGTGCGCCCTAGGCCAACTAGGCGAATCCTCCGCCGCAAAGCTTAGCGGACTTTCGAGAGTGCGTCGCACACCATTCCGGGGGCGTCGGTTCGGGGGTGTCGGGGGAGACCCGAAGGACGCGGTCCGCGGGATTCATGGGTCCGAGCACTGCGGCGGGAGGATAGACTGTGTCCGGACCCCTCGCGCGGCGTCATCCTGTGAACCTCCCCAGGGCCGGAAGGCAGCAAGGATAAGCGGGCTCTGGCGGGTGTGCGAGGGGTTCCTTCGTTGCAGGACCCCTCGAAGGCGGGAGCTCCCTGGATGAGTCTGGCGCTCTACCGCAAATACCGACCCGGGACCTTCGCCGAGGTCAAGGGTCAGGAGCACGTCACCGAGCCGCTGCGGCAGGCGCTGCGGAGCGGCCGGATCAACCACGCCTATCTGTTCAGCGGTCCTCGCGGGTGCGGCAAGACCTCCAGCGCGCGGATCCTGGCCCGCTCGCTCAACTGTGAGAAGGGCCCGACCCCCGACCCGTGCGGCGAGTGCGAGTCCTGTGTCGCGCTGGCCCCCACCGGTCCCGGCCACCTCGACGTCATCGAGATCGACGCGGCCTCGCACGGTGGCGTCGACGACGCCCGCGACCTGCGCGAGCGGGCCTTCTTCGCGCCCGTGTCGGCGCGCTACAAGATCTACATCATCGACGAGGCGCACATGGTGACCCGCGAGGGGTTCAACGCGCTGCTCAAGCTCGTCGAGGAGCCCCCGCCCCACCTGAAGTTCGTCTTCGCGACCACCGAGCCGGAGAAGGTCATCGGGACGATCAAGTCCCGCACCCACCACTACCCCTTCCGGCTGATCCCGCCGGCGGCCCTGCGCACGCTCATGGAGGAGATCCTCACCTCCGAGGACGTCCCCTTCGAGCCCGCCGCGCTGCCGCTGGTCGTGCGCGCCGGCGCGGGCTCCGCGCGCGACTCGCTGTCGATCCTCGACCAGCTGTACGCCGGCTCCGACGAGAACGGCATCACCTACGCCCGCGCGGTCTCCCTGCTCGGCTACACCGACGGCGACCTGCTCGACGACGTGGTCGCGGCCTTCGCGGCCCGGGACGGCGCCGCGGTCTTCCAGGCCGTGAACCGGGTGGTCGAGGGCGGCCACGACCCCCGCCGCTTCGCCATGGACCTGCTGGAGCGCTTCCGCGACCTGGTGATCCTGGCCAACGTGCCCGGCGCGGCCGGCAGCGGCCTGCTCGACCGTCCGGCCGACGAGCTGGAGCGCCTTCAGGCGCAGGCCGCCTCGATGGGCCCCGCCGACCTGACCCGGGCCGCGGAGGTCTTCAACGCCGGCCTGATCGAGATGCGCGGGGCGGTCTCGCCCCGGCTGCTGCTGGAGCTGATGTGCGCCCGGGTGCTGCTGCCCGCGGCCACGCAGGACGAGGCGGCCCTGCTCGCCCGCCTGGAGCGGCTGGAGCAGGGCGGCGCGGCGATCCCGGCGGGATACGCGTCCCCCGCCCCCGCGGCGTACGCGTCCTCCGGTGCGTCCCCGATGGCTTACGCGTCCCCCGCCGCGGTCCCCGCGCCCTCCGCCCCCGCGGCGTACGTGCCTCCCGCCGCGGCGGTCCCCGCGCCCTCCGCCCCCGCGGCGTACGTGCCTCCCGCCGCGGCGGTCCCCAGCGCGCCCTCCGCTCCGGCGGCGTACGGATCGCCCGTCCAGCCCGGTCCGGCTTCCGGCGCCTCAAGTGTCTCCGTGCCCGCCGTGACCGCGCCGCCCGTCCAGGCGGCCGCTCCGCAGCCCGCCGCGGTCTCCGCCTCACCGGCCCCGGCGCGGCAGGACGACGACTGGCCGACCGCGGCCAGGCCCGGCGTCCCCCCCGCGGAGCCGCGGGCCCAGGAGCAGCCCCAGAGCCGGCCGCAGCAGGCACCCTCCGCGCCCCCGTCCGGGTCCGAGGCGGGGGCCGTCCAGCAGGCCTGGCCGCAGGTGCTGGAGGGCGTCAAGCAGCGCAGCAAGTTCACCTGGGCCCAGCTGAACGGCCACGCGCAGGTCGTCGGTGTCGAGGGCAAGGTCGTGACCCTCGGGTTCCTCCAGGTCGGCGCGATGAGGAGCTTCGTCGGCGGCGGCAAGGACGCGGTCGTCGCGGCGGCCCTGCAGGACGTCCTGGGCGGCACCTGGAAGGTCGAGGCCGTCGTGGGGGGCTCCGGAGGCGGGGTCCCCGCCTCCGGCGGACGTCCCCCGGCGCCGACCACCCCCGCGCAGCCCCCGGCCGCTCCGTCACCGGCCCCGGCCCCGCGGCCCGAGACGGCGACGGCCCACGCCTCCGTTCCCGCCCCCGCCGCGCCGCCCGAGCAGGAGAACGGACCGGCTCCGCAGAACACGGCCCGCCCGGCCCCCGAGAGCCCGAGGGCCGGGACCGCCGTCGACGTCGCTCCCGCCCGGACCACCACGGACGAGTCCTGGCCGGACGCGCCGATGCCGGAGGACCTCGGCTCGCCTCCCCCGCCGAACCCCGGCCTGGCCGCCGCCCGCTCGGCCGCCCGGGCCGCCGCCCAGACGGGCCCCAGGGCCGGAGGCAACAAGACCGCCTGGCCCGACGCCGTCCCCGGCCGCGCACCCGCTCCCGAGGCCGACGAGGTCGACCCCCTGAACGACGCGAACGCCGACGTCGACGAGCTCACCGGCATGGCCCTCATCCAGCGCGAACTCGGCGGCCGGATCATCGAGGAGATCGACCACAGCTGAACCGCCGTACGGCGGCGCCGGCGACCGCCGCACCACGCCCCGCCGTACCGGCGCCGGGAGGGGGTATCCGGCGCGGCGGGGCCACGGGTGGCCGTGACCGGGTCAGGGAGTGGGGCGTTGCGGGGCCACGGGTGGGCGTGACCGGGTCAGGGAGTGGGGTGCCCTGCGCGGCGGGGCCACGGGTGGCCGTGACCGGGTTGAAGGCGGCTGGGGATTTCGGGGCTGCGGGTCAGTCGAGGGTGCTCAGGCGGATGCGGGCGGTGGCCGCCCGGGGGTCGTCGGGGGGGAGGGCGGTGGTCAGGCGTTCGAGGACCTGGATGTCGTCTCTGCCGCTCTCGGTCTCGGCGTAGGCCCACAGATCCTCCGGGGTGCCCCGGCGCAGCACCCGGGCGCGCATCTGGCCCTCCAGCTCTTCGCGTTCGCGGCGGATGGCCGGGGACTCCGAGCGGGGCAGCAGCGGGCCACCGTAGGCGCCGGTGAACGGGGTCGCGGCGCCGCCGGTGAGTGAGCGCCTGACGGTGACGAAGTCGGCCTCGACGGTGCAGGCCAGGCGGTACGGCTTGGCGGAGATGACCGGGCCGAGCTGGGCGCGCAGGCGGTGGATCTCGGCCCGGATCGTCACCGGGTTGCCCTCGTCGCCGTACAGGTGGAAGGAGAGCTGGTCGGCCGTCAGGCCCCGGGGGTGCAGCGCCAGCAGGGCGAGGATCTCGGCGTGACGCAGGGACAGCGGCACCGTCGCCCCGTCGATGCGCGCCACGGGGTGCTCGGCGCCGAGGAACGACAGGGCCAGCACGGGCGTGTGCGTCCGGTTGGGGAGACGCAGCAGGAAGCCGCCCTTCAGCGGCTCCAGCACGCCGGTGCGGCCGTCCGGCAGGACCACCGTGTTCCCGGAGTGGGGCAGGTCGATCCGCTCCCACGTGCCGGCGGGCTCGCCGGCGACGATCCGGCCGGTCGTGGTCACCAGGGCGCCCGGCTCGCCGCGCAGCGCCCGCAGGCGGCCCTCGTAGCGGGTGCGGAACCGGTCGTCGCGCTCGCGCATGAACAGGGCGAGGTGGCTCTCGGCCAGCCGCGCCGCGATCTCGACGAGGGCGACGGTCGCCGGATGCAGGGCGCGCGTGATCCCGCTGATGTCGACGCAGCCGATCACCCTGCCGCTGTCGGGGTCGGTGATCGGGGCCGACGAGCAGGACCACGGATGGAGCACGCTGAGCAGGTGCTCGGCCGAGCGGACGTGGACCGGCCGGCCGGTCGCCAGGGCGGTGCCGATGCCGTTGGTCCCGACCACGCCCTCACCCCAGTGGAAGCCGTCGGCCAGGCACACCTCGTCCGCGCGGTTCAGCACCCGGTGGTTGCCGTCCCGCCAGAGCACGCGCCCCTCCGCGTCGGTGACGACCAGGACGTGGGCGGTCTCGTCGGCCGTGCGCAGGAGGCTCTCGGTGAGGAGCGGCAGCAGCCTGCTCATCGGGTGCGCGGACCACACCTCCGGGACGTCGTCCTTGTCGAGGGCGAGCGGGGCCGCGGTGATGCCGGGGTCGACGCCGGCGTCGAGGGAGCGCCTCCAGGAGTCGGAGATCACACCGCGCGGCGCCTCGTCCCCGCCGCCCCCGGTCAGCGCGGCCTCGTACAGGCGGCGTAATCGCGTCGGATGGGCGTCCTGCCGATGGGCCGGGACGGACCTCGGGTGGCCGCTGGTCATACATCACCCCTCGATGCCCACTCGGTCTGCGGCCCACGGCCGGATGACCCGGCGGTAGGGCCTTCTTCCCGTCCGCCAATTGAAGCAAAC
Organism: Paraplanobispora takensis; assembly: GCF_016863195.1. GTDB lineage: Bacteria > Actinomycetota > Actinomycetes > Streptosporangiales > Streptosporangiaceae > Planobispora > Planobispora takensis. The sequence continues at coordinate 123,254 of NZ_BOOK01000001.1, forward strand.
CAGGCACGCGCAGGGTGAGCGAACGGGTGCAACGTGTATGCAACTCACGCTCGGTTACCTTTCAATCACACGCCGCCGTGCGCGGCCGCTCCGGTGGTTGTGCCGCCGGGTCCCGGATGTCTGGAGGGGGGTCCGGGGCCCGGTGGGAATCCGGGTCCGCCAGGGGGAACGGACGGGGAGAACGCCCGCGTCCCCGGGGAAACCGCCGGGAAGGCATCAGGGAGCCGTCGGCGGGCCGCCGGGGAGTCTCGGGAAGTCATCGCGGAAGCCGCCGGGAACACGTACCCGCGCCGGTGCACGATGCGGCCTCAACCCCGTAGGCTCGGTTGCGACTGACGTCACGGACGAGGAGCGCACGACGGTGAACCCAGGGGATGTCAACCTCCAGCAGCTGCTGGAGCAGGCACAGCTCATGCAGCAGCAGCTCGTGAGCGCCCAGCAGGAGCTGAACGACGCGGAGATCGAGGGCTCGGCGGGCGGCGGTCTGGTCGTGGCCACGGTCAACGGCGGAGGCGAACTGCTCGAACTGAAGATCAGCGCGGAGGCCGTCGACCCCGGCGACCCGCAGGAGACGGCCGACACCATCGCCGACCTGGTCATCGCGGCCATCAGGGACGCGGTGCGGGCCGCGGCCGACCTGCAGCAGGAGAAGCTCGGCCCGCTGGCCCAGGGTCTGGGCGGCGGAGGCGGGCTCGGCCAGCTTCCCGGGCTCTGAGCCATGTACGAAGGGGTCGTCCAGAACCTGATCGACGAGTTGGGCATGTTGCCCGGCGTCGGTCCCAAGAGCGCGCAGCGGATCGCGTTCCACCTGCTGGCCGCGGAGCCGACCGACGTCAAACGGCTCGCGCACGCGCTCCTGGAGGTCAAGGAGAAGGTCCGCTTCTGCCGGATCTGCGGGAATGTGGCGGCCGAGGAGGAGTGCCGGATCTGCCGTGACACCCGGCGCGACCTCCACGTGATCTGCGTCGTCGAGGAGCCCAAGGACGTCGTGGCGATCGAGAAGACGCGGGAGTTCCGCGGCCGCTACCACGTCCTGGGCGGGGCGATCAGTCCCATCGACGGCGTGGGCCCCGACGATCTGCGCATCCGGGAGCTGATGACGCGCCTGGCCGACGGCCAGGTGACGGAGCTGATCCTCGCCACCGACCCCAACCTGGAGGGCGAGGCGACGGCGACCTATCTCGCCCGTCTGGTGAAACCGATGGGTTTGAAAGTCACACGACTGGCCAGCGGTCTGCCGGTAGGCGGTGATCTCGAGTACGCCGACGAGGTCACCTTGGGCCGCGCGTTCGAAGGACGGAGGCTGCTGGATGTCTGATGAATGGGGCGCGTTCGCGGACCGGATCGCGGTGCACGCGCAGAACTACCTCGACGGCCTGACCCGGCTGGCCGGTGGCGAGGGCGGCGACGCCATCCTGCCGCTGCTGCTGGTGGAGGTCGCCCAGGTCAGCTCGGCCGGTGCGCAGCTCGGGGCCAGTCAGGACGTGATCCTGTCCGGCAACTGGGAGCCGCACCTGAGCGAGGACCCCGACGTGGATCCGCTGCGCACGGCCCTGGCCGAGCGGCTGGGCCCGGTCGACGACTACGCCGAGGTGTTCGATCCCTACAAGGACACCTCCGTCACGCCGTACCGCCTGTCGGACGATCTCAGCGCGGTGGCCGCCGACCTCAACCACGGGCTGCGGCACTATCGGGCGGGGCGTCCGCTGGAGGCCCTGTGGTGGTGGCAGTACTCCTACTTCAACACCTGGGGCAACCACGCCGGAGCGGCGATGCGGGCGTTGCAGGCGCTCGTCGCCCACACCCGCCTGGACGTGGCCGAAGAGCGCACGACGGTGTGATCGTCCACATAGTGGTCTACACCAGAGGGACCATATCGGTCCCCCAGTAGACTGATGGCTCCACAGCCCTAGATTGCTTCGGAGACATCTCGTGGCGCTCGTTGTTCAGAAGTACGGTGGTTCGTCCGTCGCCGACGCGTCCTGCATCAAGCGGGTCGCGCAGCGGATCGTCGCGACGAAAAAAGCCGGCAACGACGTCGTGGTGATCGTCTCCGCGATGGGCGACACCACCGACGAGCTGCTGGACCTCGCTCAGCAGGTGTCGCCGCTGCCCCCGGGCCGTGAGCTCGACATGCTGCTGACCGCCGGCGAGCGCATCTCGATGGCGCTGCTGGCGATGGCGATCGCGAACCTGGGCCACGAGGCCCGTTCGTTCACCGGCTCCCAGGCCGGCGTCATCACCGACTCCACCCACGGCAAGGCGCGGATCATCGACGTCACGCCCGGGCGGATCCGGGAGGCCCTCGACGACGGTCAGATCGCGATCGTGGCCGGCTTCCAGGGCGTCTCGCAGAACACCAAGGACATCACCACGCTGGGCCGGGGCGGTTCGGACACCACGGCGGTCGCGCTGGCCGCCGCCCTGGAAGCCGACGTGTGTGAGATCTACACCGACGTGGACGGCGTCTTCACCGCGGACCCGCGCATCGTGCCGACCGCCCGTAAGATCCCCAAGATCTCCTACGACGAGATGATGGAGATGGCGGCGTGCGGGGCGAAGATCCTGCACCTGCGCTGCGTCGAGTACGCCCGCAGGTTCAACCTTCCGATCCACGTCAGAAGCTCGTTCAGCACCAAGGAAGGCACGTGGGTCGTCTCCGACCCCGACAGTGAGGGAACAGAGATGGAGCAGCCGATCATCTCCGGCGTCGCGCACGACCGGAGCGAGGCCAAGATCACCGTTGTCGGGGTTCCCGACAAGGTCGGCGAGGCTGCCACGATCTTCAAAACGCTGGCGGACGCCGAGATCAACATCGACATGATCGTTCAGAACGTGTCGGCGGCGGCGACCGGCCGGACGGACATCTCCTTCACCCTTCCCACGAGCGACGGCCCCACGGCCCTGTCCGCGCTGAAGAAGGTCCAGGACCGCATCGGCTTCGAGTCGCTGCAGTTCGACGACCAGATCGGGAAGGTGTCCCTGGTCGGTGCGGGCATGCGCTCGCACCCCGGCGTCACCGCCACCTTCTTCGCAGCCCTCGCCGACGCGGGGGTGAACATCGAGATGATCTCCACCTCGGAGATCCGCATCTCGGTGATCGTCGGGCAGGACGAGGTCGACGCGGCCGTCAGCGCCGCGCACCGCGCGTTCGATCTCGACGCAGACCAGGTTGAGGCCGTTGTATACGGAGGTACCGGGCGATGAGCGCTCGCAAGCCCACTCTTGCCCTTATCGGCGCGACCGGTGCCGTCGGCACCGTCATGCGCGACATCATCTCCAGCCGTGAGGACGTCTACGGCGAGATCAAGCTCGTCGCCTCCGCCCGTTCCGCGGGCAAGGTGCTGCAGGTCCGCGGCGAGGACCTGGTCGTCCAGGAGCTGACCCCCGAGGTCTTCGACGGCGTCGACATCGCGATCTTCGACGTGCCGGACGAGGTCTCCGCGACCTGGGTGCCGATCGCCGCCGAGCGCGGCGCGGTCGTCATCGACAAGTCCGGCACCTTCCGGATGGACCCGGACGTGCCGCTGGTCGTGCCGGAGGTCAACCCCGAGGCGGCGCGCAACCGCCCGCGGAACATCATCTCCACCCCGAACTGCACCACGCTGTCGATGATGGCCGCGATGGGCGCGCTGCACGAGCAGTACGGCCTGCGCGAGCTGGTGGTCGCCTCCTACCAGGCGGTCTCCGGCGCGGGCGTGGCCGGTTCGGCCCGTCTCTACGACGAGGTCGAGGCGCTCGCGGGCGACCGTACGGTCGGGCAGACCGCCGGCGACGTGCGCAAGGCGATCCAGAACAAGCTGGGCGACGACGAGTCGCCGTTCCCGGCTCCGGTGGCCTTCAACGTCGTGCCGTGGGCGGGTTCGCTCAAGGACGGCGGCTGGGCCTCCGAGGAGCTCAAGCTCCGCAACGAGTCCCGGAAGATCCTCGGGATCGACGACCTGAAGGTCTCGGCGACCTGCGTCCGCGTCCCGGTGATCACCACCCACTCGCTGGCCGTGCACGCGAGGTTCGAGCGCGAGATCACCGTCGCCGACGCCCACCGCATCCTGGAGGCCGCCCCGACCGTGGTCGTCATGGACGACCCGGCAGCCGGCGTCTTCCCGACCCCGGCGGACGTCGTGGGCACCGACCCGACCTACGTGGGCCGGATCCGCCAGGCGCTCGACTTCCCGAACACGCTCGACCTGTTCGTCTGCGGCGACAACCTGCGCAAGGGCGCCGCCCTCAACGCGGCGGAGATCGCCGAGCTGGTCGCGGCGGAGTTCGCGGGCTAGAGGCCCCTGCAGAGTCACGGCCGTGCGGCGCGTCGCGCCGCACGGCCCCGGTCGCGCCCCGGTGCCGCCCGTACGGCGCGCCGGGGCGCGGTCGTGTCCCGGAGCCGCCTCCGGGCGGCCTCAGCGCAGCAGGATGTCCCAGTGGTCCGGCGTGCGGGCGTACAGCGCGCCCTGGGCGCGGTAGAGCCGGGCGCCGTCGTCGCGCAGGCCGTGGAAGGGATATCTCCGCGTGATGTAGCGGTCGACGCATCCGCTGAGCGCGATGTCCAGCTTGTAGCCGGTGTAGTGGCTGTAGCGGCCGTGCTCGTGACCCGCCTCGGTGCCGCCGGTGAGGGTGATCGGGCAGCCGCTGCGGCGTTTGAGCTTGATCACCTTTCTCAGGCTGACGGCCCGTAACGCGTCGAAGGAGGTGCACCGCGGGTTCCGGCGGTCGGCGCACCCCCCGGAGGACGTCCAGCTCAGGCCGGCCCGCTCCAGCCGCTTGACGGCCTGGTCGTGGTCGAGGCGTGCGGGGCGGTCGGCCGCGGCCGCGGGCTCCGGCAGGAGCGTGACGAAGGAGGCCTGCAGGACCAGCAGCGTCCCGGCGGCGACGGCCGCCCGTGCGGACGCGCCGGTCCCGGCTCCCGTCCGGCGTGTACGAGGGAGTGTTCTCATTTCCTCATCCCTGTCGCAGTTCGCCCTTCCGCCGACAGGAGCAATCCCCACCGTCCAAACCGGCCGACTCCTCTCACGGCATGATTTTTGTGCTGTGATGCCGATCACGATGAGCCGCGATGACCTAACCCGGCCATCGGCCGTACAGTGACGAACGTGGGCGCGCCGATTCAGAGGACCCGGGGATCTGAAAGGACCCGAGAGATCATCGTGGAAACAGCCCTCCGGCTGTTCCGCGAGCGGGGGTACGAGGCGACCACGATGCGGGCCATCGCGGCCGAGGCGGGCGTCTCGGTGGGCAACGCCTACTACTACTTCGCCTCCAAGGAGGCGCTGATCCAGGCCTACTACGACCGGGCGCAGGCCGAGCACCAGGCGGCGTGCGAGGACCTGCTGGCCACCGAGCGCTCCTTCGCCGGGCGCCTGGGCGGGGTCCTGCGCGAGTGGGTGCGGGTCTCCGAGCCGTACCACGAGTTCGCGGTGAAGTTCTTCAAGCACGCGGCCGAGCCGACCAACCCGCTCAGCCCGTTCAGCGTCGAGTCCTCGCCCGCGCGTGAGTCGTCGATCGCGATCTACCGCCGGGTCGTGGAGGGCTCCGCCGACCGGATGGACGCCGAGCTGCGGGCGGAGCTGCCCGAGCTGCTCTGGCTGCTGTCGATGGGCGTGGTCCTGTTCTGGGTGCACGACACCTCCGAGGGGTGCCGCAAGACCTACCGGCTCATCGAGCTGACCGTGCCGCTGGTCGACCGGCTGGTCGGGCTCTCCCACCTGCCGGGCCTGCGCGGCATCGCGCGGGACTTCATCGCCGGGGTGCACGAGCTGCGTTCCTGAACGCGGAGCGCCGGGGTGCGGGTTCCCGGTCATCGCGGGGGCGGAAGGCCCTCTCCCGTGACATACCGTCCGGTTGGTATGGTCAATGTGTTGACGCCTCCCCGGGTGGGTGCGGCAAGCTACACCAGAATCTCGTTCTGGAATTCGGAGTCGTGGAGCTCCGGCGTTCCGGACGGGGACCGACGAGGGACCATGGGAGGCAGCGCGATGGCGACGGGTGCACGCTGGGGGATGACGGTCCCCTTCTACGACCGCTCACTGGCCCGGTCGAAGGAGCTGGTGGCCGAACTGCCCGGGCTCGGCTACACCGACGTCTGGTCGGCCGAGGTCAACGGCGTGGACGGGTTCACGCCCCTCGCGCTGGCCTCCGAGTGGGCGCCGGGACTGCGCCTGGGCAGCGCGATCGTCCCGGTCTCCACCCGGGGCCCCGCCCTGCTGGCCATGTCGGCCGCCACCCTCGCCGACCTGGCCCCCGACCGCTTCGTCCTGGGCATCGGGGCCTCCTCCCCGGCCATCGTCGAGCGCTGGAACGCCGGGGAGTTCGTCAAGCCCTTCTCCCGGACCCGCGACACGCTGCGCTTCCTGAAGAAGGCCCTGGCCGGCGAGAAGGTCACCGAGAAGTACGAGACGTTCGAGGTCAAGGGCTTCAAGCTGGAGCACGCCCCCAAGGTGCAGCCGAAGATCGTCCTTGCGGCCCTGCGGCCCCGGATGCTCCACCTGGCCGCCGAGGAGGCCGACGGCGCGATCACCAACTGGCTCTCCCCGCAGGACGTCCGGAAGGTCCGCGCCGAGATCGGCCCGGACACCGAGCTGATCGCCCGGCTGTTCGTGTGCGTCAGCGAGGACGCCGAGAAGGTCAGGGAACTGGGCCGGTGGATGCTCGCCAGCTATCTGACCGTGCCGGTCTACGCGGCCTTCCACGACTGGCTGGGGCGCGGAGAGGTGCTGCGGCCGATGCACGAGGCCTGGGCGGCCGGAGACCGCCAGGCGGCCCTCAAGGCCATCCCCGACGAGGTGGTCGACTCCCTCATCGTGCACGGCGACGCGGCCACCTGCCGGGCCAGGATCCGGGAGTACGTCGACAACGGCCTCGACACGCCGGTGCTGGCCCCCATCCCCGGCGGCGAGGTGCCGATCACGCAGGCCGTACGGGATCTGTCCCCGAACGCCGGCTGAGCGCCGGGGAACTCGCCGACGGGAGCACGCGTTATATCGTGTCGAGGCCGGGTAGGGGACGCGGCCGGACCAGCGTGCTCCCGAGGAGGGGTTCCATGGCGAAGGCGGCACGAGCGGCTCAGGCCTGGCGGGCGTACAGGGACGTGTCGAGGCCGGGGTCGCCGGGCATCGGCGTCAGGCTGCGGGCGATCCCCCGGCTGCTGGGCGGGGTGATGAACGGGACCTATCCCGGCATGGGCAGGGGCAAGCTGGCCATGATGGGCCTCGGCGTGCTCTACATGCTCTCGCCGGTGGACGTGATCCCGGAGTTCCTGCTCCTGGTCGGGGTGGTCGACGACTTCGGGGTCTTCCTGTGGCTGATGGGCTCGCTGCTCGGCGAGAGCGGGCGCTACGTCGACTGGGAGCGCAGGCGCGTGCGGGCCGTCCCCTCCTGAGGCGGCGCCGGGGTCACAGCTGTTCCATCCTGAGCCAGGCGCGCGAGGGGAGCGGGTGGCCGAACAGGCGGGCGGCGTTGCCGTAGGCCACCCGGGCGATGTCGGCGGGCGGCAGGTTGCCCATGTTCCCGGTGACGGACTCCTGGGTGTCGGGCCAGGTGGAGTCGGAGTGCGGATAGCCGCTCTCCAGCAGGACGTGCTCCAGGCCGACGGCCAGGCGCACGCCCGACAGGGCGTGGTCGTTGAGCGTCCCGAAGAAGAAGTTGCGGCGCAGGATCTCGCTGGGCTTCAGGCCGCCCTCCCAGGCCGCCTCCCCGGCGACCGGGTGGTCCAGCGCGTAGTCGGCGCGCTCGGCCAGCATCGGCAGCCAGCCCACGCCGCCCTCCACGATCAGGATCCGGAGCGCGGGGAAGCGCAGCGGCACGCCCGACCAGAGCCAGTCGGCGCAGGCGAACATGGCGCTGGCCGGCATGAGCGTGGTGATCGCCTCGATCGGGGTGTCCTTGGACGGCACGGGGACCCAGGACCCGCTCCCGGTGTGCAGGCACACGACCGTGCCGGTCTCCTCGCAGGCCCGGAAGAACGGGTCCCAGTGGTCGCTGTGGATCGAGGGCAGGCGCAGGCGGGAGGGGAACTCGGGGAAGAGCACGGCCTTGAAGCCGCGCGAGGCGTTGTCGCGGATCTCCTTGGCGGCGATCTCCGGATCGGTCAGCCACGGCAGCTGCAGGGCGATGATCCGCTCGGGGTAGGTGCCCGCCCAGACCTCGACGTGCCAGTCGTTCCACGCCCGCAGCACGGCCAGGCCGAGGTCCTGGTCGCGGGTCCTGGCGAAGACCATGCCGGACTCCCCGGCCAGCATCCCGGGGAAGCACAGCGACGCCCAGATGCCGCCCCGGTCCATGTCCTGGATGCGGGCCTCGATGTCGTGACAGCCCGGCCGCATGTGCTCGAACCGGACCGGGTCGAGCGTCCACTGCTCGCGGGGGAGCCCGGCGCCGACGTCGAGCCCGGCGCACGGGTAGGCGGCCCCGCCGTACCGCCAGACCTGATGGCCGGATTCGGTCTCGACCACCTTGGGGGCGAGGTCGGCGTATTTCTCGGGGAGCCGTCCCTCGAACATGTCGGGCGGCTCGATCAGGTGATCGTCGGCAGAGATGATCACATAGTCCCGCCGCCTGGGCTCGGGGTCGGGGAGCAGCGGCGTCGTCACGCGATTAACGGTACGGGGCTGGCATAACGCTGGACAAGCCGCTTGGTCTCGTGTTGATGCCGGATGCGCCCCGGAGACGCCGGAGGGGGGATCGGGAAGCGACCCCGGGGCGCGGACCCGCGGTGAGGGTGCCGCCCGCTGCGGGTCCTGAGGACGCTCCCTACCCCGATATAACCGGAATATCGGTCTTGTTGTGAGATGTGGTTCCGATGGGGCGCGTCTCTTTACGGCGGCCGAACCGCCATCCTGGTTCCATGGGTCGCGCCACGCGCCACAGCCTGGCGGAAGCCGGCGTCACGGGGGACAGGAGTGCAGGTGCAAGCGGTTGTTCCGGTGCGGGGGGCGGTGCCGTACGGCGCGCGTGTCGCGCTGCTGTTCGTCCTGGCGCTGTCGACTGTGATCGTCCACCTGAACCAGAACCCGGCCCTGCGGGACGCCGAGGAGCTCATCGGCGACCTGCGGGCCGGAGTCGTGACCAAGGTGGTCTACGACGGCAGCTGGCCCGCCTACGGCTCCATGACGTGGTCGCGGGGCCCGCTCTCCTGGAGCCAGGCGAGGTTCGACCAGCCCGGCGACGTCTGGGACCCGGTCACCACCCGGCTGATCCCCGAGGCCCTCGAACGGCGCCAGGAGGCCTTCATGGCCCGCGTCCGGGCGGCGGCCGGGCCTTCGGTCGAGATCGTGCGGACCGACGGCGGCAGGGGCTTCAGGGGGCTCCCGGTGTTCACCGGCTCGCCGGCCTACGGGCGGTGGTGGCAGCCGTTCGCGCCGGTGGCGGTGGCGGCCGAGGTGCTGGCCTGGCTGCTCATGCTCACCCGCCGCGACCACCGCTACGCCAGCCGTCCCGCCTGGATGTGGATGTTCCTGACCGGAGGGTCGTTCCTCTACGTCCTGCTGGAGCCGTACCCGCTGTGGCGGGGGCGGCCGTACGAGGTGCTGCCGCCGCGGGCCAGGATCGACGGGACGGGCGGGTTCCTGCTCGCCGTGGCCGTGATGCTCGGCCTGGGGCTGGCGACGGCCTGAGAGTCCTGAGACGGCCTGGGATCCCGAGCCCGGCCTCAGGCCTCCACAGGCTCCACGGGCTCCTTGGGCCTGCCCGGGCCCTCCGGTTCCCGCGGCTCCCCGGACTCCCCGGACTCCTCGCCCTTCGCGGCGGCCTCGGCCCGCAGGTCGGCGGCCTCCCGGCGGATCAGCAGCGCCCATCCGCCGATCGCGACCCCGATGAACAGCCACCACTGCACGCCGTACGCCAGGTTCAGCCCGCCGCCCTCGGCGACGTCCGGCGCGGGCACCGGCGCGGGCGCCGCGGCGGCGGCCGGGGACTGCTCGATCAGGTCGACGTACCCGCCCAGCAGCCGGTACGGCAGGCCCTTCCCGATCGACTCCGTGTTGATCAGCAGCACCTGACCGGCGGGCAGCCCGGGGCGGTCGCGGATGCCGGAGGACTCCTCGGTCTCGGAGGGACGTAGCCTTCCGGTGACAGTTACCTCACCCGTGCTCGGCGCGGGCACCTCGGGCGTGGCGTCGGCGGTCGCGCCGGCCTTCACCCAGCCCCGGTTCACCAGCACGGCCTCGCCGGTGCCCGTGGTCAGCGGGGTGAGCACGTAGAAGCCGACGGCCTTGTCCTGCACGCGGCGCCGTACGAGCAACTGGTGGGCCGGGTCGAAGACGCCGGTGGCCGTCACCGTCCGGTACTTGTCCTGCACGCGCACGGCGCCGCCGGCCGCGGCGAGCCGGTTCACCGGCACCGCCGGCGCCTCCAGGTTGGCGGTGATCTGCTCGCTGCTGGCCGAGCGCTCCTCGAAGCGCCCGAACTGCCACCGGCCCAGGAACACGAAGGCGGGGATGACCAGCAGGACCACGACGTGAAGCGCGATCCATCGAGGAGTCAGCAGGAACCGGTACACGCTCCCAAGGGTAGGCACCGCACCGACCGCCCCGTCCTCCGGCCACGGGCGGAGCCCGTCTCGGCCGCGGCGCCGCCCGGTGACCGCCGTCCCGCGGTCGCCCCGGCCGCCCGTCCCCGGGTCGCCCGATCGCCGAAATCCGGGAAACGCCGCCGGACACTTCGGGCATCCCGTACGGTCACTGGGACCCGTCCCCGACCCGCGGAGCCGCCACCCCATGACCCTGCTCCACTCGTCCCCCGCGGTTCCGGCACTTCGCCCCGTCCGTCCGGCCCTGGCCCCGATCTCGCTGAAAGCGGTGCTCAGGCACGCGACGCCCCGGGTGCTGGAGGGGATGATCCTCCCGGTCGTGGTCTGCTACGTCGCGATGGTCTTCACCGGCCTGTACGGCGGGCTCGCGGCGGCCACGGCCTGGGTCTACGGCCGGGTGGCGTGGCGGCTGGTGCGGCGCGAGACGGTCTCCGGGATGATGCTGCTGGCGGCCGGGGCCATCACGGTCCGCGCCGTCGTGGCCGCCCTGAACGGCAACGCGGTGCTGTTCTTCCTCCCCGAGTGCCTGGGAGTGTTCTGCGCGAGCATGGGCTTCCTGCTCACCGCGCCGCTCCGGCGGCCCCTGATCCAGCGGGTGGCGGCCGACCTGGTGCCGCTCCCCGGTCATCTGCACGAGCATCCGCTCATGCGCCGCTTCTACGTCCGGCTGTCGGTGCTGTGGGGAGGCGCCCAGCTCCTCAACGCCGGGCTGACCCTCTGGCTGCTGCTCAGCCAGTCCACGGAGACGTACCTGATCGTGCGGACCTCGGCGGTCGCGGTCCTGCTCGGCGGTGCGGGGCTGGCCTCGGTGCTCAGCTTCCGCCGCTGCCTGCGCGCGCTTCCGGGGTGAGCGACGCGCCGGGGCCCGGCAGCGGGGTGACCTCCAGGGGACCGGCGACCTCGTGGCCGTCCGCGCACCGGAAGCGCTGCTCGATGAGGGCGCCGCAGCCGCGATGGGTCAGCAGCACCGGCGGGCCGTCGGGCTCGGACAGGTACCGGTCGCCCCAGTGCATCAGCGCCACCATGATCGGATAGAGGTCCCTGCCCATCTCCGTCAGCCGGTACTCGTCGCGCTGGCGCTGGCCGGGCTCGCGGTAGGGGACCTTGCGCAGCAGGCCCTCCTCCACCAGCCGGGTGAGCCGGGCGCTCAGCACCTGCCTGGGCGCGCCCGTGGCGGCCTGCATGTCGGCGAAGCGGCGTACTCCGCTGAACGCCTCGCGCAGCACCAGGAACGTCCATTTCTCGCCCACGATGCCCAGCGTGCGCTCGATCGAGCAGTTGTCCACCCGGAAGGGCACGTTGCCGAGGGTCGCCTCACTCATGCCCGCATCGTAAGTGGCCACGGCGTCACCTCCAACGCGGCTAAGTCTACTTGACATACCCAGACCTTTCCGAGACTCTGAGTCCATGATACGAACCCAGCTGGCACCGCCCCGCCGTGATCCGGCGCGGGTCCTGCCGGGCGACGGCGTCGAGATCCGCCCGGCGCGCATGGATGACGGAGAACGGCTGCGCCGCTTCCTCGGCGGACTGTCCCTGCACACGCAGACACTGCGGTTCTTCACCGGGGTCGGCCGGCCGGCCGAGAGCCTGGTGCGCACCATGCTCGCGGTGGACGAGCGGCGCGACGTCCTGCTGGCGGTGTGCGGGGACGCCGTGGTCGGGCACGCGATGAGCTTCCGGGGCGGGGAGTCCGACGTCGAGATCGCCGTCGTGGTGACCGACGACTGGCAGGGGCGCGGACTCGGGTCGCGGCTGGTGCGCAGGCTGCTGCGGCGCGCGGCCGCGGGCGGGGCGCGGACCGTGGGGATGGACGTGCTCGGCGGCAACCGCAAGGTGCTGGCGATGATCCGCAGGGAGTGGCCGGAGGCCGCCGTGAGGGCCGCTTCCGGCACCGTGGAGGTCTCCGCTATGATCAACCCGGCCTGAGGTGTGCCGGTTTATTTGCGGAATAAGGTTCTGTTGCTCCACCATTGACCTCGTGAAGAGTGCCAAGAACGGACGCGACGGCCGGACCCGGATCGTCGAGGGAGCCCTGCGCCGATTCAGTCAGGACGGTGTCTCGGCGACCACTCTGGCCAGCCTCCGGGAGGAGAGCGGGGTCAGCGTCGGCAGCTTCTACCATCACTTCGCCAGCAAGGAACACGTCTTCGGCGTGCTCTACGCCGACACCCTGAACCAGTACCAGGACGCCTTCATCACCGAGCTGCGCCGTCACGAGGGCGCGCGTGAGGGCATCGAGGCGATCGTGGCCCTGCACATGACCTGGTGCGGCGAGCACCGCGAGCGGGCCCATCTGCTGATCAGCGAGCGCCCGCCCAAGCGGGACGAGCCGGGGGGCGTGGAGGTCTCGGAGTCGCGCCGGACCTTCTTCCGCCAGGTCTCCGACTGGTGGCGGCCGCACATGAAGGCCGGCCTGCTCCAGCCCGTCCACCCCACGATGTGCTACGTGCTCTGGCTCGGCCCGGCCATGGAGATGTGCCGCCTGTGGTTCGCCGGGGCGCACCAGCCCACGCCGGAGGAGATCTCCGGCCTCTGCGAAGCCGCCTGGCAGAGCCTGCGCCGTCACGAGGACTGACGCCGGGTCACCCGGGCCGGGGCCGGGGTGCTCCCCGTGGACCGGCCTCAGCGTGCTCCGGCCAGCTGGCGCAACCGGGTGGGGACGCGCCAGACCTTCTGGTCGAGGGAGATGTCCAGCCTCATGTCCTGGCGACGGCGCTGCAGGCCGGGCACGCGCACCCGGTCGCTGACGTCGAACCTGCCGTGGCGGGGATAGCCGAACCCGAGCTCTCCGGGCAGGACGCGCAACTCGTCACGGTTCCCGCAGCGGGGGCAGGTCCAGGAGACCAGATCCATGCCCCGGTGGTAGTCGTGGCAGGCACGAAAATACTCATCAGGGCGGAAACGGGACTCACAGGCCAAGCAGGGGATCAACATGACGTGTCCTTAGGGACGGATATGGCGGCTACCCGAAGAAGTACACCTTGGCACTTGAGAGCCGCTTGCAGGCGCCTTACGGCGATCTGTGTCAGGTTTGTCGCTATGAGTGTCGAGAGACTGGTGAGGCGACGATGACGCAGACGATGGACACGCTGAACCGGCTCCGTGAGCTCCTGCTCGTCTCCGGCTACACCCTCGACGGTGTGCGCGACCGGCTCGGCGGCACGGCCGCCACGGCCCTGGCCCGGGAGGAGCTGGTCCCCGCCCTGCGCGCCACCCGCGACGGCGACCCGCTCGCCGCGCTGATCCGGCTGTGGTGGCTCGGCGTCCCGGTGGAGGCGCCCGAGGGGCTCCCCGCGGCCGAGCTGGCCGCCGCGGGCCTGGTGACCCCCGACGGGGACCGGATCGTCGCGACGGTCCACCTGCAGCCCTGGGAGGGCGGCGGCTACGTCGTCTCCGACCGGAAGGTGCGGCCCGGCGACCCGGGGCTGCGCGCCGACCACGTGGTCGGCGCGGGCGGCGCGTCGGCGAACCTCGCCCAGCTCGCCTCCCGGCGGCCGGTCGAGCGCGCCCTCGACCTGGGCACCGGCTGCGGCGTGCAGGTGCTGCCCCTGGCCGGCCGGGCACGGGAGATCGTCGCCACCGACGTCAACCCCCGGGCGCTGGAGCTGGCCCGGCTGAGCTGGGCGCTGTCCGGGATCGACGGCGTGGACGCCCGCGAGGGCTCGCTGTTCGACCCGGTCGAGGGGGAGCGCTTCGACCTGGTCGTCTCCAACCCGCCCTTCGTGATCTCCCCGGGAGGCCGGTTCGCCTACCGCGAGTCCGGGTTCCAGGCGGACGGCTTCTGCCGCGACCTGGTACGGCTGGCGCCCCGCCACCTCAACCCCGGCGGCACCTGCCAGCTGCTGGCCAACTGGCTGCACGTCGAGGGGGAGGACTGGCGCGACCGGGTCGGCGGCTGGCTGACCGGGACCGGCTGCGACGGCTGGGCGGTGCAGCGGGACGTCCAGGACCCGGCGGAGTACGTCGAGCTGTGGCTGCGCGACGCCGCCGAGCAGGGCACCTCCCGCTACCGCGAGCTCTACGACGAGTGGCTCGGCTGGTTCGAGGAGGCGGGCGTCACGGGGATCGGCTTCGGCTGGATCACCCTGCACGACTCCGGAAGCCTGGACCCGGTGGTGCGGGTGGAGGAGTACGCCCGGCGGGTCGAGCTCCCGGTGGGCGCCTACGTGGAGGAGGTGCTCGGCTCGATCGCCGCCGCGCACCGGCTGACCGACGCCGAACTGCTCGCGGCGCGCCTGGTGGTGGCCGGCGGGGTGGTGGAGGAACGGACCGGCCCGCCCGGTGCCGAGGACCCCTCCACGATCGTGCTCCGGCAGACCTCGGGGCTGTGCAGAAGCACCCGGGTGGGCACGGTCGAAGCGGCCCTCGCGGGCGTCTGCGACGGGGACTATCCACTGGCTCCCCTGCTCGCCGCCATCGCCGACCTTACCGGTGAAAGCCCCGATGACCTGCTGGAAAAGGCCCCGGAGAGCCTCCGTCCACTGATCGCCGAGGGGTTTTTCCACATATCCACAACCTGATCCTCCACAGCCTGTGGATAACCCGGCGATCGGTTGTTGATTCGACGTTTAACGCGGTGGGCCACTCTCTTGTCATGGGCACGGACCCGGGGGGTGAAGGGCCCGTGTTCGTGAGGTTCGGCCGGTCGTCGACATGAGGCGGCTAGCCATCGCAAGGCGCACCGGTTGAAACCCGGGCCCCCTACGCGCCGAACGGTGGCCGAGACGACCGGTCGGACCTCGTCCATGTCCGCCTGCGAGGGCGGGAGCCGGATCAAGGAGCCCCCGAGCCGCGACGCGTCAGCGTCGCAAACAGACACAGAGGACCAGCTATATGTGGATGGCGCGTCTCGACGACGAGTTATACGACGGGCTCGGAACCGTTGCCGACCTCGTCGCGGTCGAGGAGAGCGCGCAGGTCGTCGGCCTCCGGGGCGCCGAGGCGGGCGAAGAGGCCGTGGGCGCGCCGCAGGCAGTGCCGGCTCCGGTCGAGGTCGCCCTGCCCGGCGAGGGCCCGGCCTAGCACCCACAGCGCCTGCGCCTCGCCGTACGGGTGGCCGATCTCGCGGCTCACGGTCAGCGCCTGCTCGGCGTGCCGTACGGCGTCGCCGAACCGGTCCGCCGTGATGAACGTCTCGGCCAGCCGGGAGCAGACCCGCTGCTCCCACACCCGCTGGTTGCCCGCCCGGAAGAAGGCCAGGCACTCGGCGTGGTGGTGGACCGCCTCGTTCAGGCGCCCGACCCGGGACAGCACCATGCCCAGGTGATAGCGGGCCCGCGCGGTGCCCGCGGCCGAGCCGATCTCGCTGAACAGCGCCAGGCCCTGCTCGGCGGCGGCGATGGCCTCCTCGGGCTGGCCGAGGAACAGGTGGTCGCGGGCGGAGTAGCTGAGCGTCAGGGCCTCGCCGCCCTGCCCGCCGATCTCCCTGAAGGCCTTGCGGGCCGAGTCGAACCAGGCCAGCGCCTCCACGTGGCGGCGCTGGCGCCCGACCACGACGGCCAGCGCGTTCATCGCCTCGCCCGCGACGATCCGGTCGCCTCCGGCCGCCAGGTCCAGCGAGGCCCGGAACTCGTCCTCCGCCTCGGTCAGCCGGTTCGCCCCGAACAGCAGCCGCCCGAGCATGTAGCGGCAGCGCAGCTCGCACGAGGTCGCCTCCAGCCGCCGGGCGGTGGCGAGCATCTCCCGGATGCGCACGTCGAACTCGCGGACGTGGCTGCCGGACTCCATCAGCGGCTCCATGCCCAGCAGCAGGTCGGCCGCGGGCAGCAGCGACTCGGCGGTGGCGGCGCTCCCGGCGGCCTGGGCGATCGCCGCGAAGATGGCGTCGGCCTCGACCGTCAGCCAGGTGACGGCCTCGTCGGCGGAGGAGAAGACGTGCCCGGGGCCGGTGAGGGTGAGCTGGTCGGCGACCACGCTGCCCTCGTAGGCCAGCCGGTGCGCCGAGCCGGCGGAGGCGAGATAGAAGCAGAGCAGCCGGCGCAGCGCCTCGGGACCCTCCTGCGCGTCGGGACCGCGCTCGGCGGCGCGCCGGGCGAAGAGCCTGAGCAGGTCGTGGAAGCGGTAGCGGCCCGGGGCGGGGGCCTCCAGCAGGCTGGCGTCCACCAGGGACTCCAGGATGTCCTCGGTGTCCGTCGCCTCCAGGTCGAGTACGGCGGCGGCGGCCGAGACCGAGATGTCCGGCCCTCCCGGCAGGGACAGCAGCCGGAAGGCCCGCGCCTGCGCCTGCTCCAGCTGGCCGTACCCCAGGGCGAAGGTCGCCTCCACCGCCAGGTCGCCCACCCGCATCTCGTCCAGCCGGCGGCGCTCGTCGGCCAGCCGGGGGACCAGCGAGGCGACGGTCCAGGTGGGCCGGGCCGCCAGGCGGGCCGCCACGATCCGTACGGCCAGCGGCAGGAACCCGCAGGAGGCGACCACGTCCATGGCGACGGCGCGCTCGGCCGAGACCCGCTCGGCCCCGGCGACCGCGCCGAACAGGGTCAGCGCCTCGTCGGGCTCCATCACGTCCAGGTCGAACAGCCTGGCCGCGGCCAGGTCGGCCAGCTTGTGGCGGCTGGTCACGATCGCGGCGCAGCCCGCCGAGCCGGGCAGCAGGTGGGCGACCTGCCCGGCGTCGCGGGCGTTGTCGAGCAGCACCAGCATGCGCCGGTCGGCCAGCAGCGAGCGGAACAGCGCCGACCGCTCGGCCGGGCCGTCCGGGATGACGTCGGGCGGCAGGCCGAGCGCCCGCAGGAAGGCCGCCAGCACCGACTCGGGCGGGGTGGGCTCCTGCCCGTAGCCGCGCAGGTCGGCGTAGAGCTGCCCGTCCGGGAACAGGTCCTGCATGATGTGCGCGACGTGCACCGCCAGGGTCGTCTTGCCGACGCCGCCGATGCCGGAGATCGCGGCCACCGGGACGCCCTCGGCGGGCTGCGCGGACAGCAGCGTGCGCAGCCGGGTGACGATCTGCCCGCGGCCGGTGAAGTCGTTGACCGCGGCCGGCAGCTGGGCCGGGCGCGGCAGGTCGGGCACCTTGGGTGTCTCGGCCGGGGCGCTCCCCTCCTCGGCCGCCCTGTCCGCGGCCGGCCCCGCGGAGGACGCGGCGGGGGGCGCGGGCCGTACCGGTTCGGCGGGGGAGAGGCCGGGGTCGGCGGCCAGGACGCGCCGGTGCAGGGCGGTCAGCTCGGGGCCGGGGTCGACGCCCAGCTCGTCGGCCAGCACCCGGCGCGTGTCGGCGAAGACCGCCAGCGCGTCCCCCTGCCGCCCGCACCGGTAGTAGGCCAGCATGAGCTGGGCGCGCAGCCGCTCGCGCAGCGGGTGGTCGGCGGTGAGCGCGACGAGCTCGGAGACGACGTCGGCGTGCCGGCCCAGTTCGAGGTCGAGGTCGAGGAGGGCCTCGATCACGCTCATCCGGCGTTCGGCGAGCCGGCCGCGCTGGTGCTCGGCGTAGGGGCCGACGGCCCCGGCCAGGGGCTCGCCGGTCCACAGCGCCAGTCCCGAGCGCAGGGACTCGGCGGCCACGGCGAGGTCGCCGGCGCGCCGGGCCGTCTCGGCCTCCTGCGCCTTCTTCTCGAAGAGGGCCAGGTCGACGGTGGCGTCGTCGATGCGGAGCGCGTAGCCCCGCCCCACCGAGGTCAGCAGCTCGGGCCGGGTGCGGGGCGACCGCCCCGGTTCGAGTACGGCGCGCAGCCGGGAGACGTAGGTCCGCAGCGCGCCCAGCGCGCGGGGCGGGGCCTCCTCCCCCCAGACCGCGTCGATCATCTCGGTCGGAGTCACCGCCCGGCCCTCGCGCAGGAGCAGCATCGCCAGAATGGAGCGTTGCAGCGGGGTGCCCAGATCGAGCTCGGCACCGTCACGCCAGGCCTGGACAGGGCCGAGTACTGCGAAGCGCAAACCGCCTTCGCCGCCCTGAACAGCCATTTTCCAAATCTCCGCCCTAACGGGAAGGGTTATGACGGAATGATAGATCCTTCAACGCTCACGTACTAAACACGGCGAAGTCTGTTAACTGACGCGTTGATTGCCCGTTAATCGGGCGTTGAGCCCGGATCGAGATGCTGTGGCATGCCGGGCATGACCCCGTACGGGGGCGGTCATGCCGGGCCGGGTGATCTCGGAGAGGCAGATGAGCACTCATCCGATAGATGAACAAAGGCCCACCCGAAATATCGGGTGGGCCTTATGCTCCATGAAGTTCGAAGTGACGTGAACGGTCTACGCGGCCTCGACCAGTCCCAGCCGCGCGTGCAGGCGTTCTCGCACGAGCGGCCATTCGGAACTCAGGATCGAGTAGAACGCGGTATCTCGGACCGTGTCGTCGGCGCCTCGGCTCTCCGCCCGCCGCACACCGTCCAGGTGCGCGCCGAGGACCTCGATGGCGGCCCGGGATCGTAGGTTCCGTACGTCAGCCTTCAGGGTGATGCGGTGGACCTGCCACGTCTCGAAGGCGAGGGAGAGCATCAGGTACTTGCTCTCCCGGTTGACACCCGTGCCCTGGGCCGATGCGGCCAGCCAGGTGTAACCGATGTCCGCCACGGACGGGACCTCGCCCACCGCGCCATGTGAACCCGGAGGCCAGGGCATCGGGCCCTGCCAGTACTCCAGGTTCATGAGACGGGTGGCACCGACGATGCGGTCGGTGTGCAGCCACCGGATGGCGAAGGGCATGGCGCGGCCCTCCGCCTGCTCAGCCAGAGCGGCCTCCACGTAGGAGACCATCTCCTCCCTGCCGTGGGGAACCCGGGTGAAGGCGTAGGTCGTACGGTCTTCACCCGCCGCGGCGACGAGCTCGTCGACGGCCGCGAGGCTGAGCGGCTCCAGGCGCGCGGAGCGCCCAGATAGGGTGACAAAAGCGGGCATGAGCACATGATGAGGGCTCACCAGCATGACTAATACCAAATGCCACACGACATCTCGGTGAGCATCGGGGAAAGCCGCCCACCTTCGCCGATCGGGAGGGTAAAAGGCCAGGTCAGAGCGGTCGTCGCCGTCCCCGCCTCGGCGGGTCCCGCGGCGCCGTTATGCAACCGATGCGCGCCGCGGGATCACCCGACCGCGGGGCCGGGGACGGGGACGCGTCGCGGCGCCCGCGGCGCCGGCAGACGCGCCGGTCCGAGGTCGCCCAGAGCCTCCTCGAGATGGTCGAGGGAGGCCGCGATCCAGGGCAGGCCGAGCGGGTCGGCAGCCTCCAGCGCGGCCAGCCGCTGCTCGGTCGTCTCGCCGTACAGCAGGCTGGTGGCCACCCGTACCCGCAGCGCCGCGGGGTCGTCGCCGAAGGCGTGACCGGGGAGCACCCCGATGCCGTGCCGGTCGAGCAGGTGGGCGGCCAGCTCGTCGGAGGTCGCGATGTCCAGGCCGGTGAAGTCCGGATAGAGGTAGAAGCCGCCGTGGGGCGCGTGCGCCGTCACTCCCGCCCGGACGAACCGGGCGTGCACCGCCCGCGCCACCGTGCCGTGCAGCCGCCTGCTCCGCTCGATCCGCTCCAGGAGCTCGGCGGGCTCGGTGTAGGCGTAGGCCGCCGCGTGCTGCACGGGGGCGGCCGGACTGGACCAGATCTCGCTGGCCACCGCCAGCAGCCGGGTGCGCAGCTCGGCCGAGGGCAGCCGGGCCACGCCGATCCGCCACCCGCCCAGGGCCAGGTTCTTGCTGAGCCCGCTGGTGACGACGGTGCGCTCCGGGGCCAGCTCGGCCGGGCTGAGGAAGGGGGTGCTCGCGTCGTGGACGAGGTCGCGGTAGATCTCGTCGGAGATGATCACCAGGTCGAGCGCGCGGGCGATCTCGGTGATCTTCTTGATCGCGTCGGTCGCGGCGAGCGTCCCGGTGGGGTTGTCGGGGAGGGTGACCAGCAGCGAGCGCACGTCGCGTCCCCGGGCGCGCGCGTGCAGGACCGCCGAGACGACCCGCTCGGGGTCCGGCACCCCTCCCTCGCCGGGGGGCGCCGGGACGAGCAGGGGACGCGCCCCGACCAGTTCGGCCTGGGCGGCGTAGCTGACCCAGCTCGGCATCGGCAGCACGACGTCCCCGCCGATCGCGAGCAGCAGGCCGTACAGCAGGGGCTTGCTGCCGGGGCCGCAGACCACCGTTCCGGGGTCGGTGGGCAGTCCCCGGCGCTCCCAGTACCCGGCCGCGGCCTCCCGCAGGGCGGGCAGCCCGGCCACCGGGCCGTACCCGTTCTGCCCGGACGCGGCCGTCAGCCGTTCCTGCAGGGACGGGTGCACGGGCAGGCCGGCCTCGCCGAAGGCGAGGTTCAGGACGCGCTCTCCCGAACGCCGTCTTCGGACAATCTCCTCGTTTGCCGCCAAGGTGGCAGAAAGTGTGACGTTCATGGATGTTTCTCCTTCTTTTAGGAACGTTCCCAGAATCAGGGGTAGAAGGCATCAGTACAAGCTTCGGTTCGTGTGGGTGGGCGTAAGGAAATCCGATGCTCGATCTGCGTCGTCTTGCCTTGATCTGCGAGTTCGCCCGGCGAGGCAGCATCGCGGCGACCGCCGCTTCGCTCGGCTACAGCCCCTCGGCGGTCTCCCAGCAGCTGGCCGCCCTGGAACGCGAGGCGGGCGCCGTCCTGATCGACCGCACCGCCCGCAGCGCGGAGCTGACCGACGCCGGGCGCCGCCTCGTCGAGCACGCCGAACGCATCCTGGCCATGGTGGAGAACGCCGAGTCCGACCTGTCGGCCCACGCGGGGACCCCCTCGGGCCGCGTCACCGTCACCGCCTTCCCCACCGCCGCCGTGGCCTTCGCGCCCGCGCTGGTCAGGTCGCTGCGGCGGCACACCGCCCTGGCCCTGCGGATGGCGCAGAGCAGGCCGGAGGGCGGGATCGACGAGGTGCGGTCGGGAGAGGCGGACATCGCGCTGGTGGACGACTGGCGCGGCCGGATGCGCGGGTCGGAGACCGTGACGCTCTTCCCGCTGTTGCACGATCCGCTGGTGCTGGTGGTGCCGCGCAAGCATCGCCTGGCCTTCCCCGAGGAGCCGGTGGACCTGAGGGAGCTGCGCGAGGAACCCTGGATGGCCACCCCCGACGGGGAGCCCTCCCGCCTGGCCGTCGACCGCATGCTCGCCGCCGTCGGCGGGGCGCCGCCGGTGCCGTGGGAGTTCGAGGGGCTCAGCACGATCCTGAGCCTGGTCGCCAAGGGCGTCGGCATCGCCGCGGTCCCGGCCCTGGCCCTGGCCGCCGGGGTGCGCGGCATCGCCGTCAGAGAGATCCCCGGCGCCCCGGCCGGCCGCGACGTCCACGCCGCCGCCCGCACCTCCAGCCTCAACCGTCCCGCCGTGGCCGTCACCCTGCGCGCCGTCCACACCGCCGCCCGCTATCTGGCCGCCGACCTCACCGCCCTCGAACCGGCCACAGGTGAACCCGCGAGGGGGCGCCGGTGAAGCAACCGAGGAACGCCCGCAGCGAAGCGAGGACGTGACGAGGGCGGGAGCCGGGCCAAAGAGCCCCCGAGCCTGCGACGCGTCAGCGTCGCCATAAACACAGCGAGGACGTGACGAGGGCGGGAGCCGGGCCAAAGAGCCCCCGAGCCGCCGTGCGCAGCACGGCCATGAACACAGCCCCCTTAAACTCCAACTCATGCCTCCCTCGTACGCGCTCGAACGCCTGCTGTCCGGTGGCGGGTCGAAGCTGGTCGCCGGGATCGACGAGGTCGGACGGGGGGCCTGGGCCGGGCCGGTGGCGGTCTGCGCGGTGGTCACGGACCTGTCGGAGCCGCCCGCCGGGCTGACCGACTCCAAGATGCTCACCCCCGCCCGGCGCGTCGCGATGGTCCCGGAGATCACCGCGTGGGCGGCCGGCATCGGGTACGGCGAGGCCTCGCACGAGGAGATCGACGCGTTCGGCATGACCGAGGCGCTGCGCCGGGCCGCCCGCCGGGCGCTGGCGGAGCTGCCGGTGCGGCCCGACGCGGTGATCCTGGACGGCAAGCACGACTATCTGGGCCCGCCCTGGCAGGTCCGGTGCGAGGTCAAGGGCGACCTGTCCTGCGTCTCGGTGGCCGCGGCCTCGGTGGTGGCCAAGGTGCGCCGCGACGCCTACATGGCCTCCCTCGGTTTCGAGGAGTACGGCTTCGCCAGCAACGCCGGTTACCCCTCCCCGGTCCACCAGCGGGCCCTGGCCGAGCACGGCCCGACCGGGCACCACCGCCTGTCGTGGTCCTATCTCGACAAGTTGCCCCGCTGGCGCCACCTCAGGAAGCACCGCGACACCGCGGCCGGAGCCGGTCAGCTCGGGCTGTTCGGATAGCGCCGGTGCGGATCGGCGTCTTCCTCGTCGCGGCCGGATTCCCCGGCCGCTCCCCGGGCGAGGTGCTGCGGGACACGGTGGAGGCGGTGACCGTCGCGGAGGAGGCCGGGTTCGACGACGCCTGGATCGCCGAGCACCACTTCATGTCGTACGGCGTGTGCCCGTCGGCGGTGACGCTGGCCGGGGTGGCGCTGGGCCGTACGGACCGGATCGGGGTCGGCACGGCGGTGAGCGTGCTGTCCACCCGGCACCCGGTGGACCTGGCCGAGCAGGCGGCGATCCTGGACCGGGTCTCCGGCGGCCGGTTCACCCTCGGCGTGGGCCGGGGCGGGCCGTGGGTGGACCTGGAGGTGTTCGGGACGGGGCTGGAGCGGTTCGAGCGGGGTTTCGCCGAGTCGCTCGACCTGCTCTGCGCGGCCCTGGGCGGGGACAGCGTCGCGGCGGACGGGGAGTTCTTCCGGTTCCGGGAGGTGCCGGTGGTCCCGGCGGTCAGGATGCGGCCGGTGGTGGCCTGCACCTCGCCGGGGACGGCGGCGCTGGCGGCCGGCCGGGGGCTGCCGATGCTGCTGGGCATGCACGTGGGGGACGGGGAGAAGGCCGCTATGATCGGCGCCTACCGCGACCGGTCTCGCGTGGACGGGGACCCCGGCCACATGGCCGCCGCGGTGGGATACGTGGCCGACTCGACGGCGCAGGCCGTACGGGAGCTGAGGGCGAGCATGCCGCGCTGGCTGGCTCCGGGGCTCGCGGGATACGTGCCGGTGGACGGGCGGCCTCGGCCGCGACGCGATGTTCCCGGATATGTCGACTTCCTCTGCGCGACCCACCCGGTCGGCTCGGCGGACCACTGCGTCGCCTCGATCGAGCGCACCGCCGCCGCGACGGGCCTGCGCCACCTGATCCTGATGGTCGAGGGCGCCGGCGAGCACGCCAAGACCCTGGAGAACATCCGGAGACTCGGCGCCGAGGTCCTGCCCCGCCTGCGATGACGGTCCTCCGGGCAGGGGCGCCCCCATGCCCGCCGGACTCTTCGCCGCGCGGCGAGCCGCGGGGACTAAGACCCGTCCGACTCCGGAGTGATCAGTTCGATGGTCGGGAAGTAGGTCCGGTAGCGAGCCGTATCCCGCGTGATCAGGCGATATTTTCGCGCGGCCGCATGAGCGCCGATGTAGAAGTCCGGCAGGGGAGACCTCTTACGGCCGCCACGTTGCTTGTAGGCCGCGAACGCCTTGCCCGCAAGGAAACCCGCCTCGTAGGGAAGGTCGTGCCGTTCTATCTCGTTCACGGGCAGAGCCTCGTCGAGGTCTTCGACGGTGTCGAAACCGACGGACACTTCGGCGTAGATGATCGGATTGATGATCACCCAACCTTCTTCTCTCGCCTGGGCCACCGCGTCATCCGACCACTCGGCCCATTTCGGGTCGTCCATCAGGATGTCGAGCAGAACGCAGGTGTCGATGAGAGTGGTCGGCCGGTGGGAGACGGGGTGGAGACGGGGCCTACTCGCCACGGAGTAGCTCCATGAGCTCGTCGGTGCTCATCCTCATAGACGCCTTGCCGCGCATGTGCCGTGTGAGCCTCTTCCCCCTGCTCTCGCTGCCCTCGCGGCGCACGATGGTCAGCGTGTCGCCGACTTCGACCACGTCCACCTCGTCGCCTTCGGAGATCCCGTACTTCTCACGAAGATGAGCGGGGATCGTCACCTGCCCTTTGCTGTTGACCCGCATTTCTGATTCACCTGTTCGAGCAGTCACGTATTACTTCTACTACCCGATACTAAGCTCCGCTCCGCTTCGGAAAATCAAAGGGCGCGGGTTGGTGGCCCGCGCCCTGGAGGAAATACGAGGTCGGTCAGCAGTCGACGAGTTCGGGTGACTGGTTGAGGATCTGGGACCTGGCGGTGATGAACTCGGCGTGCGCCGCGGTGGCGGCCGGGTCGAAGACCGCGACCCGGTGGCAGTTCTGGAAGGCCAGCTTCACTCCGAAGTGGCGCTCCAGGGCGCCGCGCATGGAGTCGCTGGCCAGGCAGCGCAGGAGCTGGCCGCGGGCGGTCTCGTCCGGCGGGGGAACGGTGTTGTCGGCGAACTCGGCGCCGGTGCTCGTCCGCTGCCTGACCAGCTCGCTGATCACCGACCAGGCGTAGGGAAGCGAGTCGCGGACGCAGGCGACGAACGCCGCGTCGTCCACCTCACCGGCCTTCGCCCGGTCGAGAAGATCGTTCGAAACGGTCAGCGACATGCTGCGTTCTCCTCTCAGAAGGGGTCTTTCAGACACTAGAGCGGGGGTGTTGATCTTCCAGCTAGCGATGGGGGGACACTCGTGTGGGCCCGAAGACGAAGTCGGGGTCCACCTGGGCGGCGAGGTCCTCACCGGTGGCCCGGTTCGCCCACGCCCGCGCGTTGCGCAGGTGGAACTCCACGGCCTGGCGGCCGAACCGGTCCCAGTCCTTCTCCCGGCCGTCGAGGTGCTTCAGCAGGACGGCGAGGGCCTCGGCGTTTGCCGGCTCCAGATCGTCCAGGGTGAACGGGCGGCCCTGCTCCATGGCCCGCACGGCGGCCGAGTGCTCCAGGCAGACCAGCAGGTCGTCGCCGACGTGCTCGCGCAGGAAGGCGACGTCGTCCGGGCCGTGGATCTTGTTGCCGACGACCGCGAGCGGCACGTCGTAGTCGGCGGCGTACTCGCGGTACTGCCGGTAGACGCCGACGCCCTGCCGGGTCGGCTCGGCGACCAGGAAGGTCATGTCGAAGCGGGTGAACAGGCCGGAGGCGAAGGAGTCGGCCCCGGCGGTCATGTCCACCACGACGTATTCGCCGTGGCCGTCGACCAGGTGGTTGAGGTAGAGCTCGACCGCGCCGACCTTGGAGTGGTAGCACGCCACGCCGAGGTCGTCCTCGCTGAACGGGCCGGTGACCATCAGCCGCAGGCCCTCGGGGGTGGTGGCGGAGAACCGGGACTGGATCGGGTCGTCGGCCGGGTCGAGGGCCAGCAGCCGGGAGCCGCGGCCGGGCGGGGTGGTCTTGACCATGGCGGCGGCCGAGCCGATCCGGGGGTTGGCGCCGCGCAGGAACTCCTTGATCTCGGTCAGGTGGGAGCCCAGCGGAGGGGGCAGTTCGCCCTCTTCCAGGCCCAGCACCATGCCGAGGTGCTGGTTGATGTCGGCGTCGATCGCGACGACCGGCCCGCCCTGGCGTGCCGCCGTGTGCCTGGCGAACAGCGCCGACAGGGTCGTCTTGCCGCTGCCGCCCTTCCCGACGAATGCCACTCTCACGACGCGATCCAATCTGATTATGAAAATCATTGCAACTTCTGCGCGTGACCATGATGCCACGGGGCGGGGCGGGCACAAGGCCGTACGGGGAAAAGCGGGGGCGCGTGTCGCGGGCTGCGAGGAAAGCCGGAGCGGGCTGTGAGGAAAAGCCTGAGGGGGCTGCGAGGAAAAGCCTGAGGGGGCTGCGCGGGGAAGCCGGGGCGGGCCGTACGGCGAGAGGTGTCGTATACCCCGGTTCACCTGGGAAAACGAGCATCCCGGGAGGGCGGTCGAGGACCATACCAAACCGTATGGCATGGTCTTCTCATGGCCACCAAGCAGCACTGGCTGGACGAAGGGCTCGCGATCCTGGCGACCCTGGGAGCTCCGGCGCTGACGATCGATCTGCTCTGCGAACGTCTCGGGCTGACCAAGGGCTCCTTCTACCACCACTTCCGGGGCATGCCGGGCTACCGGACCGCGCTGCTCGACCACTTCGAGGCCAGGTTCACCACGAGCCTCATCGACGTCGTCGAGTCGGAGCCGCACCTGCCGGCCGCGGTACGGCTGGAGCGGCTGATCGACCTGGTCGGCCGCACCGGTGACTCGGCGGACCTGGAGGTCGCGGTGCGGGCCTGGGCGCAGCAGGACGAGCAGGCGCGGGAGGTCCAGGAGCGGGTGGACCGGCGCAGGACCGAGTACCTGCGCGTGTTGTGGGAGCAGCGCGGCGGCGAGGAGCCGGACACCATGGCGCGGCTGCTCTATCTGATCCTCGTCGGCGCCGGCCACATGGTGCCGCCGCTGACGTTCAAGGAAATCCGCGAGGTCTACGACCTGGCCTTGCGTCCCTACGCCTCCGACAAGGAGTGATCATGGTGATCCCGCAGCTCCGCGCACTGACCGAAAACGCGGACCACGTCGACGTCAAGACCGTCGAGGGCGACGTCTCGCTCAGGGAGTTCCTGGCCGGCTTCATCTCCTACGAGCCCGGCTGGATGCGCCTGCTCTACCGGATCCGTGCGGGGTTCGTGCGCCTGCTCGGCATGCGCCAGGGCGAGCTGCCGTCGGCGCGGGGGATCCGTCCCGGGGACATCCCGTTCACGCCCGGCGGCGAGCTGGCCTTCTTCACCGTGACCGAGGCGGAGGAGGACCGGTACTTCGTGGCGGGGGCCACCGAGTCGCACCTGAGCGCGTGGCTCGCGGTGGTCGCCGAGCCGGGCCGCTTCCGGGTCGTCACCGTCGTGAAGTACCACCGCTGGACCGGGCCGGTCTACTTCAACGTGATCCGCCCCTTCCACCACCTGGTGGTCACGCGCATGGCCAGAGCCGGGGTCAGGGGAGTGCCCGCCTGACGGGCGGTCAGCCGCAGGCGTCGTCGAGGGTGACGGTCTCCTGCGGTGAGGCCGCCGGGCTGCCGGCGGGAACCGGATCCGCCCCCGGCGACTCCCCCGAAGGCGGCTCCCCCGAAGCCGGCTCCGCTGAAGGCGACTCTTCCGGAGGCGACTCCGCCGAGGGGGAACCCGTCGAGTCCGCGGCCATGTTCCCGCGGGTGACGGTGGCGGGCCCGGCGGGCTCGTCCCTCAGGGCCGCGGTCACCTTCCGCCGGATCAGGTGATAGTCGGGATCGGCGGTGCTGATCAGCGGCGGGACGAACTGGAGGCTCTCGATCTTCGCGGTCTTCACCTTGCCGGCCAGGGTGATCAGAGCGGGCAGCAGCTCCCGTGGGATGTCGGTGGAGACCGCGCTCGCGGCGGCCTCGGCCAGCCGCTCGAAGCTCCTGATCACCGTCACCGGATCGGCCTGCTCGGCGACCGCGTTCATCAGGCACTTCTGGCGGCCCATGCGGACGTAGTCGTCGCTGTAGGTGCGGGACCTGCCGTACCAGAGCGCCTCCTCGCCCGAGAGCCTGCGCGTGCCCGCCGCGATCAGGCCCTCGTTGTGCCTGCCGTACACGATCGGGTCGCGTACGGTGACCCGCACCCCGCCCATCGCGTCGATGATCCTGGCGAAGCCCCTCATGTCGACCATCGCGTAGTAGGCGACCTCGATCCCGAGGATGTCCCCGACCGTCCGCTTCAGCA
The DNA here is from genome assembly GCF_016863195.1 of Paraplanobispora takensis. GTDB lineage: Bacteria > Actinomycetota > Actinomycetes > Streptosporangiales > Streptosporangiaceae > Planobispora > Planobispora takensis. The sequence goes on from NZ_BOOK01000001.1 coordinate 151,322, forward strand.
GCGCGGGACCCCGCCTGCCGTCGGCCGCGCCGGGGACCATCTCGGGGTGGTCCTCGGCGTACTGCCAGACCTCGTTGAGCAGGCCCGGCGTGCCGGGCGGCTCACCGCCGAAACCGTAGGGGAAGCGATGGCGCGCCGGGCCGGCCGGCAGCGGGACGTGCTCCAGGTTGCGCGGCACGCCGAACAGCACGGTGGCGCCGGTGCGGGTGTCGACGCTCGCCACGGTCATGCTGTCGGTGCGCACGCCGAACCGGTTGGGCGCCGCGTCCGCGCCGATCAGCAGGATGCCGAGCCGGTCGCGCCCGCCCCACGGGTCCGCGGTGACGGGGGTGGAGCTGGTGGTGAACATCGAGTTCACCACCTTCTGGGAGATGTAGGCGAGCCGGGTGGCGTAGGCCACCGGGGCGATCACCAGCACGCACAGCAGCGCGACCGCGACCGCCGACAGACGGCGCGCGGCCCCGGTCAGCGGCCGGGGCCGGACGAGCTGGTAGGAGCGGATGACCACGACCACGGTGGCGAGGGCGAACGACATCCCCAGCAGCCCGAAGAACCACAACCAACCGGGCTGCACGGCCAGGGCGGCCAGGAACGGCCCCGCCGTGAGCAGCACGGTGATCCCCGCGGCCACGAACGTCAGGTGGAAGGCCATCAAGAACGCGCCCATCCGGTGACGTCCCGCCCGCAGGTGCGCCAGCCCCCACAACACGGCCGAACCGAACGTGAACGCCAAACTCACCCCGACGCCGCCGCGGGCCCCCTTACCCGTCATCCGTGGTACATCCCCCGGTGCGCCGGCCCCTATGTCACCCGCCGGTGACGAGCTGGGAAAATTCCAGCCGATCGCCCGATCGCCCGATCGCCCGACCGCCCGACCGCCCGACCGCCCGACCGCCCGACCGCCCGACCGTGCGGCGCGCGGGGGGCGGGAGCCTCACCATCCGGCGGCGCCCGCGAACGACGTCGCCTCGGGCCGGTAGCCGAGGACCTCCCTGGCGGCGGTGATGTCCAGCGTGCGCTCGACGGCCAGGTGACCGGCGGCGTAGCGGGTCAGCCGGGGCGGGGAGGCCCGCCCGAGCAGCCTGAAGGCCGTCTCGGCCACGGCGGCGGCGGGTTCCGCGAGCCGCAGCGGCAGATAGTACGGCGTGGCGGCGATGTCCCGCTCCTTCAGGATCGCGCGCAGGGCGTCGTCCAGGACGACCGGTTCGGCGTCGGTCACGTTGAAGACGCCGCGCAGCGGGGCGCCGGTCGCGGGCGCCGAGGCGGCCAGCAGGCAGGCCCGGACCAGGTTGCCGACCGAGGTCAGGCTGATCCGCTGCCGCCCGTCGCCCACGGCCGGCAGCCTGCCGCCCCTGACCGCGCCCAGCACCCGGGGCAGCAGCGTGGTGTCCCCCCTGCCGTAGACGGCGTGCGGGCGCAGGATGACCGCCCCTCCCACCGCCCGCGCCGCGGCCCTCTCCGCCGCCGCCTTGGACGCGCCGTAGGCGTTGACGTAGCGCACGACGGGCGCCTCGTCCTCCGTCGCCATCACGGTCGGCCGGAAGGGGTCGTAGACGCTGGCCGTGCTGACGTGCACGAACCGGGCCCCGGCGAACGCCCGCACCGCGTTGCGCGTCCCGGCCGCGTTGGCCGCCCAGATCTCCGCCGGCCGCCCCCAGTCCGTGACGCTGCCCGCGCAGTGGACCACCGCGTCCACCTCCGGCCGCTCCGGCCACCGTCCGAGGAGATCCCACGACCGGTACGGCGCGCCGCCCACGTGCCCCGGATCCACCTGAGGCCGCCTGCCGAAGGCGTGCACCTGCCACCCCCGGGCCCGGGCCTCCCGGCACACGGCCCCGCCCACGAACCCCGACGCCCCCGTCACCGCGATCCTCATCGGCGGGCCAGCAGGTCGCGCAGGGCGGCGCGGTCGAGTTTGTCGGCGCGGCCGGAACGCGGGAGGGCGTCCAGGCGGACGACGCGGTCGGGCAGGGCCCCGGCGTCGACGATCTCCGGCAGGGCCTTGGACAGGAGGGTCTCGTCGTAGCCGGAGTCGGGCACGACGGCCAGGACGACCTCCTCGTCCCCGGTGCCGGAGTCGGCCAGGCCGACGATCGCGGCCTCGGCGATGCCGGGCAGCGCGGTGATCGCGGGCTCGTAGAGACCGGGATAGATGTTGAACCCGTCGCGCAGGATCATGTCCTTCTTGCGGCCGAGCAGGATCAGGCGCCCGTCGTCGATGCGGACCAGGTCACCGGTGGCGACCTCGCGCAGCGGCTCCTCGCCGAGATAGCGCGGGGCGACGTGCGGCCCCGAGACGAACAGCTCCCCGTCCTCGGCGACCCGGACGCCCACCCCGGGCAGGGGCGCCCCGAGCAGGTCTCCCTCGGGGCAGTCCAGTTTCTCCCGGGCCGAGGCGATCGAGATGGGCAGGGCCTCGGTCATCGCGTAGACCGACAGCACCTCGGGACCGGCCTCGACCGCCCGGCGCAGCACCCCCGCGGGCGCGGGCGCCGACCCCAGCAGCAGGTACCTCAACGTCTCCGGCAACCGCGGAGTCTCGCGGAGCAGGCGGTCCAGCCGTACCGGGACGGCGAACGCGTGGGTCGCCCTGCGCGCCGCCAATTCCCCGACGGTCGGTCCGCCGCCCGGGAGCGACCAGGCGGCCCCGGCCATCAGCGCGGGCAGCCCGAGCATCAACTGGTCGGTGTGCACGACGTCCCCGGGCCCCAGCGGGAACGCGTCCCGGAACAGCTCCAGCCCCGCCGCCAGCGATCCCCGGGTGTGCACCACCCCCCTCGGGTGGGCGGTGGTCCCCGAGGTGAAGATCACCGCCGCGGGCTGGTCCGCCGAGCTCTCGGGCAGGCCCGCCGGTCGTACGGCTCCGCGCAGGAGGCGGGACAGGCGTACGGCGCCGCGGGGGACGCCGGGGAGCCAGGGGCCCGTGTACAGGTGGCGGACGGGCCGGCCGGGCAACGGCCGGCGCAGGTGGGCCAGGAACAGGCCGCGGCGGTGGGCCAGGCCCTGCAGCGGGCCGCTCAGGGTGTACAGCAGCGACTCGGACACCACCCACGCCGGCCGGGTGGCGGACATCCGGGCGGCCAGCACGCCGGGGGCCAGCCCGGGGTCGGCGAGGACGAGCATCCCGCCCGCGGCCACCGAGCCCAGCGCCGTCACGACCGCGTTCACGCCGGGCCGTACGGCGAACAGCACCCCGTCGCCCGGCCGCAGGTCGTCCATGGCGGCGCGGACGGCCTCCACCCGGCGGGCCAGCTCGCCGTAGGCGATCTCGCGGCCCCGGCCGTCGATGATCGCGGTCCGGTCCGGCTCCCGCCCGGCGGTCGCCATGATCCCGGTGATGATGTCGTTCATGCGGGAGATCCAATCCGCGAGGGCAGGCCGGTCAGGAGGCGGTGATCCACAGGTGCTCGTAGGTGGGGATCAGTACCCCTCTGGCCGCGCGCCGCCGTACGACCCGCACGCGGTGGGACAGCACCGCGGACGCCACCGCGCGGATCTCGGCCAGAGCGAGAGGGTAACCGATGCAGAAGTGCGGGCCGGCGCCGAACCACAGGTGGCGCAATTGCGGAGGGTGCGGGCGGGAGGGGTCGAAAGGGCCGTGGGCGCGGGCGCAGTTGTGGGTGACGATCAGCACCCGGTCACCGGGCCGCGCCACCACACCGCCGGTTCGCTCCACCCCGCCGATCACCCCGCTGACCGCGGAACCCCCGGCCGCGCAGATCTCGCCGTCGGCGTGGATCCGCACCGGGGCGGCCACCGAGCGCAGCATCAGCGGGGTCGGGGTGGTGACCCGCATCGCCTCGTCGATCACCCGGTCGAGGTCGTCCACGGTGACGCCGTGGTCGTGGACGAGCGCGACCAGGCGGGGCACGAAGGTGGCGACCGTCTCGGTCCCGGTGAGGAAGAACGCCCCGGCCGCGCCCCTGGCCTCGGCCGCCGACAGGCCCAGGGAGCGCATCCGGCCCATGACCGTGGACTCGTCCCCGGCCTCGTACGCGGTCTGCGCGATGTCCCCGATCCGGTCGAGCACCCGCCGGGCGACCGCCACCTGCCGCTCCGACAGCCGCCGGGAGCGCAGGGAGACCATCGAGACGACCCGCTCCCCCTCGGCGAACAGCTCCCTGGCCCGCTCCTCGGACACCCCGCCCGACTCCAGGCCCAGCCCGATCGTCCGGCAGATCACCGCACCGGCCATCAGCCGCATGCTGTCCACCAGATCGACGGTCTCGCCGCGCGCCAGCCGCGCGTCCAGTTCCGCCAGCGGCCCCCGCAGCACCTGCGCCACCATCGCGGAGACGTAGCCGGGGGTGAACAGCGGCGTCAGCTTCCTGCGCAGCGCCAGGTGCCCGGGTCCCTCCATGTTCAGCAGCACCGACGGCCCCAGCACCGGCGTCCACAGGTCGCCCGGCGAGCCGGGCCCGTCCTTGCCGAAGCGCTCGTCGGTCAGCACGGCCCGCGCCACGGCGGCGTCGTTGACCACCACCCCCAGGCCGGGCACCCGCACCACCGGGCCGAACCGGGCCAGCAGGCGCATCAGCGGATAGGCGAAGGGGTGCGCGGCGAGGTAGAGCCGGGCCTCGTGGTCCAGCGGACCCCGGCGGGCTCCGGACTGCGGACGGGCGGCGGAGGTCATCGCACGTCGACCACGTCGGGACGGTAGCGGTGGTCGGCGTACCAGGCCAGGGTGCCCGCCAGGCCGTAGGCCCGCAGCCGGCGCACGGATCCGAAGACCACCACGTCGCGGCGGGAGCCGTACGCGGAGGTGATCCTCCGGACCCGGTTGACCAGGGCGCGGTCCTCGTGGACCTCCTCGATGGCGGTCCTGGGGAAGCCGTCCGCGCGCCGGTAGAGGTCGGCGGTGATGGCGAGGTTGCAGCCGGGCATCATCACGTACGGACCCTTGTACAGCGGGTCCCGGTTGCCCGGCCGGAAGCGGCCGAACGTCGCGGCGACCCGGACCACGAGCGGGATGAACCGCCGCTCCCAGAACTTCAGCGGGAACTCGTCGGTCCGCGGCCGGAGCCTCCCGCCGACCATCTCCAGCCCGTCGTCGAACGCGCGGCGGATGTTGCGCACCCAGTCGGCGCGGGGCAGGCAGTCGGCGTCGGTCCTGGCGACGTGCGTGGCGCCGTTGGCGATGGCGTGGCGCACGCCGGTGTCGGAGGCGGCCCCGGTGCCCTTGAGCGGCTCGGAGATCACCTCCACGCCGTGCCGCCTGACGACCTCGGCGGTGCCGTCGGTGCTCGCGTTGTCCACCACGACCAGGGTGAAGTCCCGGTCGGTCTGCGCCTCCAGCGCCCGCAGCGTGGCCTCGATGCCCGCCGCCTCGTTGTACGCCGGAACGATCACCCAGAGGTTCATCACATCTCCGCCAACATCACGCCCATGCTGACCCCGCCGCCCAGGCCGAGCAGCGCCACCCGGTCCCCGGGCCGCCAGCCGCCCAGCGAGAGCTGGAGCGGGAGCGTCGCCGAGGCGCAGTTGCCGTGCTCGGGCAGGCTGACCACCAGTTTCTCCGCGGGGATGTCCAGCACCTGCGCCAGGAAGTGCAGGTACGGCAGCGCCACCTGGTGCACCGCCACCACGGCGAAGTCGTCCCAGCTCAGACCGGTGCGCTTGAGGGCGGTGAGGAAGATGTCGGGGCCGATCCGCTCGAAGGCCTCCTTCAGCCGCCGGCCGTCGCCGCGGAAGTAGGAGTACTCGGGGTCGCGCGGGTGCGCCGAGCCGCCGCCCGGCAGGGTGCCGATCGCCCACGCCGTGGAGTCGGCCGAGAAGTCTCGGTAGAAGATGCCGCGCTCCTCGTCGGCGGTGACCAGCACGGCCGCCCCGCTGTCCGACAGCGTGTATCCGGCGAAGGAGTCGACGAACTGGGCCCGGTCCCCGACCTGCCAGCGGATCGCCCGCGAGGGGGTCTCGCCGGAGCAGACGAGCACCCGGCGGTGGGCGCCGGACAGGATCAGCGCCTCGGCCACCTGGATGCCGTTGAGCATGCTGTTGCAGGCGTTCTTGACGTCGAACACCGGGCACGACAGGCCGAGCTTGGCCGCCACGATGTGCGCGGTGGCCGGCTCGACCATGTCCTGCGACGCCGAGGCGAAGATCAGCAGGTCGGGGTGGTCCCGGAGGCCGAGCCCGCCTACCGCCTCGACCGCCAGGTCCGACGCCTGCTGGTCGTCGCGTGCCACGTGCCGCAGGCGGATGCCCGTCATCCGCTCGACGATCCCCCGGTGGGGAACGTACCCCTCGATCCGGCGCTCGACGTCCGTGCTGGTCAGCGTCCGTTCGGGCAGATACGTCGCGACGCCCGTGATACGGGCCTTCATCGCGCCCCCTCAATCCGGCCAAGTCTCCCGATGCCTGCGCAATGTATAGCCATAAGTGGTGTTTGTCCTAGTCAGCGGGAGCGGCGGGACCGATGGTGCGGAAGTTCTCATCGGTTCAGGAGGGGCATACCCGCCGACGGCGGGCGCGCCACAGCCGGAGATCGCCGGAGGAGACGCTCTCTCCCCTGGCATGGCCAGCTCTTTACCGGGTAGCCGCTGCCGTCATGAGCGAGATCGGGATCGGCACCGTGACGACGAAGGTGCCCGCGCGGCTGGACCGGCTGCCATGGTCACGATGGCACTGGATGATCGTGATAGGTCTCGGAACCGTCTGGATCCTGGACGGCCTCGAAGTCACCATCGTCGGCAACCTCTCGGCCCAGCTGGCCAAGGAGGGCAGCGGCCTGGAGATCACCCAGACCCAGGTCGCCGGTACGGCCGCCGCCCTCTACGTGGCGGGCGCCTGCCTGGGGGCGTTGTTCTTCGGATGGCTGACCGACCGCTTCGGGCGCAAGAAGCTGTTCATCATCACGATGGTCGTCTATCTGGTGGCCACGGCGATGACCGCGCTGTCGTTCTCGGCGTGGTGGTTCTTCCTCTTCCGGTTCCTGACCGGCTTCGGCATCGGCGGCGAGTACGCCGCGATCAACTCGGCCATCGACGAGCTCATCCCGAGCCGCTACCGCGGGCGGATCGACATCATCATCAACGGCAGCTACTGGCTCGGCGCGGCCGGCGGCGCGCTGCTGACCGTGCCGCTGCTGAACAACTTCGCGGTGAACATCGGCTGGCGCATCGCCTTCGGCCTGGGCGTGGTGCTCGGCCTGGCGATCCTGCTGGTCCGCAGGCACGTGCCGGAGAGCCCGCGCTGGCTGTTCATCCACGGGCGGGACGGGGAGGCGGAACGGCTGGTCGACGAGATCGAGGAGCGGGTGGAGCAGGAGAAGCACGTCCGCCTGGAGGAGCCCGCGCAGTCGATGACCATCCACCAGCGCAAGTCGATCGGGTTCGGCCGGATCGCGCACACCATGGTCGCCCGCTATCCCAAGCGCACGATCCTCGGCCTCTCCCTCTTCATCGGGCAGGCGTTCCTCTACAACGCCATCACCTTCGGGTACGCGCAGATCCTGTCGACCTTCTACGGGATCGACACGAGCACCGGCTACTTCTTCGCGGTCATCGCGGTCGGCAACTTCCTCGGCCCGCTCCTGCTCGGCCGTCTGTTCGACACGGTCGGCCGGGTGCCGATGATCGCCGGGACCTACATCGGATCGGGAGTGCTGCTGCTCGGCACCGCCTGGCTGTTCGCCCAGGGCGCGCTGACCTCGGTCACGCTGACCGCCTGCTGGTGCGTCGTGCTCTTCTTCGCCTCGGCCGGGGCGAGCGCGGCCTACCTCACCGTCAGCGAGATCTTCCCGATGGAGACCCGCGCCATGGCGATCGCGTTCTTCTACGCCATCGGCACCTTCGTCGGCGGCGTCGCCGGTCCGCTCGTCTTCGCCGGCCTGGTCGAGAGCGGCGTGCCCGGGGACACCGCGCTGGCCTTCTCCATCGGAGCGTTCCTGATGATCGCGGCGGGACTGGTGGAGGTCTTCCTCGGGGTCAAGGCCGAGGGCAAGGGCCTGGAGGACATCGCCGAGCCGCTCAGCGCCGCCCCCGCCGACGCCTCCGCCTCCCGCTGACGCCCCCGCCGGCGCCTGCGCGCCGACGTCCCTCCCGGAGGCGTCCCCGCCCCGCCGCCCCGCACCCCGTCAGGCGTTCGCGCAGGAGTCCTGGGTGGCGTCGAAGCCGTTCAGGCCGGCGGCGTCGTCCGGGGACAGCTCCTTGAGCCCCTGCCAGTCGTCGCCGATCGTCAGGACGAGCCGCCCGGTCCGGGCGGCCTCGACGAGTCGGCCCCGGGAGACCAGCAGGTCGCGGGAGAGGGTCGGCGCCTTGGTCGCGCCGTTGGAGGAGTAGGCGATCGTGGTCCTCGCCTGCGGCTTGCGCGGCGCGTCACCGATCTTGGCGATGTGGTAGCCCCGCTCCTCCAGCGTGGCCGCGACCACCGTGGCCAGGCCGGAGCGCCAGGTCCCGTTGCGCACCTCGATGTGGATCTTCGAGCGCGCCACCTTGGTCTGCCCGCCCTTGACCCCGGCGTCGGCGATCGACCTGTCGTGGGCCACGATGGAGAACAGCCTGCGGCTCTGCGGCTCGACCCACTCCACCTTGCCGGCGTGGACCAGGGAATAGCGCCACGGGGTCGTGATGAAGTGGATCTGCCCGGCGGCCAGGCCCTCGGCGCTGACCGCGAGGTCCTTCATGACGCCCACGGTGAGGCCGGGGTCCGTGGTGACCGACTTGGTGGCCGCGTTGAGGAAACCGAAGAGCCTGGTGGGGTCGGTGAGCGTCTCGCCGCTCATGACCTTCTTGACCATCGAGGCGATGAACATCTGCTGGCGCTGGATGCGCCCGATGTCGGACCCGTCGCCCAGGCTGTAGCGGGCGCGGACGTAGCCGAGGGCCTGCTCGCCCATGAGCGTCTGCCGCCCGGCGGGCAGGTTCAGCAGGGCCTTGGTGTCGTGGATCGGCTCGGGCACGCAGACCTCGACCCCGCCGACCGCGTTGACCATGTCCTTGAAGCCGGTGAAGTCGACCTTCACGAAGTGGTCGATGTGGATGCCGGTCAGCGTCTCGACGGTCTTCCAGGTGCAGGCGATGCCGCCGGAGTTGAACGACTCGTTGATCATGCCGATGTGGGCCTGCTGACCGGGCAGCCCCTGCCGGGCGCGGCAGGCGGGCAGCTGCACCATCGAGTCGCGGGGGAAGCTGATGACCATCGCGTTGTCCCGCCTGGGCGAGATGTGCGCGAGCATGATCGTGTCGGTCCGCTCCCCGGCGAACCTGCCGTACTTGGCGTTCTTGCCGTCGCGCTGGTCGGAGCCGACGACGAGGACGTTCATCGCCTTGGTGGCGACCTTGGCGGGCCGGGTCCCCAGGTCCTCCGAGGTCACCTCGACGTGCTTGACGTTCCCGGTCAGCTTGACGAACGCGCCGACCGCCGTGGCGCTGACCGCCAGGACGACGACCGTGACGACGGCCACCAGCCACCACACCCACCGGCGCCGCCGCCGCGGAGCGTGCTCCGGTGCCGCGTCGATCGAACCGCTGCTCACGTGACTCCAGAAAAAAGGACGGGCCAGGCGTGCTCCCGTTTCTGGGGAGTCGGTTACAGCCGTGGCCGAGTGTACTAATCCCTGATAAGGGTCGGATAAGAACTACGGCAGGCATATGACACGTGTCGCACGGAGCTGGGGCGACCCTGTTACGATCCGCCGGTGATTACCCGTAATGGTGATGTCGGCGATGTTCAGGCTGTTCTGAGGATGTTTGACAGCGCAGTGGCCTGGCTCACCGAGCAGGGCCGTACCGGCCAGTGGGGAAGCGAGCCGTTCTCCGCCGATCCCGCCCGCGTCGAGCGGATCACCGGGTGGGCGCTCTCCGGGGGGATGCGCATCGCCGAGATCGACGGGGAGGCCGCGGGCTGCGTCGTCCTCGGCGGGCCGATGCCGTACATCGCCCCGGCTCCCGAGCCCGAGCTCTACGTGCAGGCCCTGGTCATCGACCGGCGCTTCCACGGCCGCGGGGTCGGCTCGACCCTGCTGGAGCTGGCCTCGGCCGAGGCGGCCGGCCGGGGGATCTCCCTGGTCAGGGTCGACTGCTACGCCGGGGACGACGGCCGGCTGGTGAGGTACTACGAGAGCCAGGGCTTCACCAGGACCGAGCCCTTCACGGTCGGCGAGTGGCCGGGGCAGATCCTGGAGAGGCGGCTGTGAGCCGTCCCGGGCCGGGTCATCCCGCGCCGCCGGAGGACATCGGATAGATGCGCAGCCAGTCCACCTCCATCCAGGCCTCTCCCCCGCTGCCCTGCCCGGGGAACCAGTCCAGCTGCAGGCAGGCCGACATCGGGCTGTGCGTGGCGTTGGCCGAGCGGAACCACTCCCGCCCGTCGATGTAGCCGACGACGCCCTGCGGGCCGTTCTCCACGGCGTAGGTGTGCCAGGCGGTCATGTCCACCCGGGCGTGGGCCTGTTCCTGTCCCTGCGGGGTGTGCAGGAAGAAGTTCGGCCGCTGCCTCTCCGGGTCGTCGATGACCTCCAGGTAGTCGATCTCCTCGCCGGTGGCGCTGCGCACGTTCCCTCCGCCCTCCTGCGGCCAGAGCAGGGCGACCGGGTGATAGGAGCCGGCGCCCGGATACAGGCGGATGCGGGTCTCCCAGCGCCCGTAGGCCTGCACGTGCCGGCTGGCGAGGCCCGCCGTGGTGCCGTCGGCCATGCCGTACAGGAAGAGCGTCCCCTCGCCCAGGTAGAGCTGCCCGGAGGAGCGGCGGCCGTTTCCCGCGTGCCCGGGCGAGTCGTAGAACACCCAGTCGGAGGCCTGCAGGTAGTCGTCGAACTCGGCGCACCAGTCCGGCGCGCCCCAGCCGTGGACCGCGGCGGCGCTGGTGGCGTCGGGCGCGGCGGGGCAGGCCAGGGCGGCCGCGCCTGTTCCCGCGCCCGGGGCCGCGGCCGCGGCCGGAGTGATCAGGGCCAGTGCCGCCGCCAGCGCCGCCGCCGGGGCGATGCGCCGCAGGGAGCCGTATGGGGACATGGGATCTTCCTCGATCCGTGAGCGGGGGGTGGTCTACGGGGGAGAGCCGGTGACGGCCTTCCACCCGGCGGCGGCGAACTCGCGGGTGCCGGGTTCGGCGATGCGGGGCACGGCCGCGGGCGGGGGATCGAGCGCGCGGACCCAGTCGCCGCTCCCGCCGCGGACGCCGGGACGCCAGATCATCAACATGTTCACGGCGAGCGGGGCGGAGTAGGCCGGGCCGGACTCGTCGGTCCCCCTGGTCGCGTTCACCCGGACCAGGAGGGAGACGAGCACCTCTTCCCCGGCGCTGTCCCCGGTACTGCTCCCGGCGCCGTCGTTCCACCGGACGCCGATCGGCTCGGTCCGCAGGGCCGCCCCCGTGGGGAGATCACCGTCCGGGGGGAGGCCGAGGGTCTCCCGCCAGCCGCGGACGGCGGCGCCCGCGTCGTCGCGGGCGGTCGCGCGCCGTTCCGCTGGGGCGTACAGCTCCGCGGCCTGCTCCGCCCGCCCCGAGTCCAGGGTCCAGGAGGCCTCCAGCGCGGCGGCCGCCGCCGAGACCGCCCCCAGCGTGGTCCGCGGGAAGCCGACGGGATATCCGGCCTCGCCGTGGTAGCCGGAGGGCCGGGCGAGGACGACCCAGGACGGCCCGGAGGACCCGGAGGACCCGGCCCCGGAGGCCGACGGCGCACCGGGCCCGGCGTCCGGGAGCAGCCACACGCAGAGCGCCGCCGCGAGCGCCCCGGCGACCGCCAGGGCCACGAGGACGCGCCGCCGGAACGCGCGACCCGGCGGGCCCAGGTCGACGTCCAGGACGGGTCCCTCGACGGCCGGCGGCATCAGCGGCTCCGGGCCGGACGCAGTCCGAAGGCCTGGCCCGCCGCGGCGGCCAGGCGCAGGTAGGCGCCCCGGGTGGCGGGCCGCATGCGGGTCAGGTCGACCTCCGCCCCCTCCTTGAGGTGGGGGTCGTACGGCACGCGGACCACCGCGCGGCAGCGGGAGGCGAAGTGCTGCTCCAGCACCTCCAGGCTCACGTCGGACTTCGGCTCCACCGCGTTCAGCACGACGATGGCGTTGTCCGCCAGCGCGGAGTAGCCGTGGGCGTTGAGCCAGTCCAGGGTCGCCGCGGCGGAGTTCGCCCCGTCCACGGCGACCAGGGTGACCAGCACGATCTGGTCGGCCAGCTCCAGGGTCGCGCCCATGGCCCCGTGCAGCAGGCCGGTCCCGCAGTCGGTGATGCAGATCGAGTAGTAACGCTCGATCAGCCCGGCGATCGTGCGGTAGTCCTCCGCGTCGAAGGCCTCGCTGATGGCGGGATCGGTGTCGGAGGCCAGGATCTCCAGCCGGGCCGGGGACTGCGAGGTGAACGCCCGCGCGTCGGAGTAGCGCAGGATGCGGGGCGCCTCGGCGAGCATGGTGCGGATGGTCGCGGCGGTCTCGGGCACGACCTTCAGGCCGAGGGTCCCCCGGTCCGGGTTGGCGTCGATGGCGATCACCCGGTCCCCCCGCAGGGAGGCCAGCGTGTTGCCCAGGGCGGCGGTCGTCGTCGTCTTGCCCACCCCGCCCTTGAGGCTCATCACCGCGATCCGGTGGTGCCCGCCGGTGACCGGCGTCTGGGCGTGCGCGATGAGAGTGCGCCGCTCGGTCTCCGCCGCCGACTCCGCGGGGGTGATCTTCCCGCCGGAGAGCCGCCAGACGATCCGCCGCCACCCGCCCGAGGGCTCGGGCCGGCGGTTGGTGAGGAGGTTCTCCGCGGTGAGCGGGACCGCCGCGGGCCGTGTCGCGGGTCCGGGATCCGGCCGTGTCGCGGGCCTGGATTCCGATCGCGTCGCGGGCCCGGGATCCGATCGCGTCGCGGGTCCGGGATCCGGCCGGGGGCCGGGCCCGTCCTGCGGAGGGGCGGGCGAGGCGGGGGTGGTCTGGGGGGAGGTGTCTGTCACGACCGGTGTCCTTTCGCGGGGCGGGAGGCTGGTCAGCAGGTGCGCCAGCGCACCACCGTGGAGATCGAGTCGTCGGGTCCGTGGAGGGTCATCGGGGCGGCGGCGGGGGCGGCTGCGCCGCACCAGTGGCGGACCCGGAGGGCGCGAACGGTGATCACGGCCGCGTCCCCCCGTTCCAGGGTTCCGCCGGCGGGGCTCACGACCAGGCCGGGGGCGGACAGGCGCCACCGCACCTCGTCTCCCGACACGGAGCTGATGATCATGCTGCCCCTGCCGTACTCGTCCAGGACGACCTCGGCGGGCATGCGCAGCCGGGTCGCGAGACCGCCCTCCCCGGCCGCGACGCCGGGCGCCGCGACGACGCTCCGCCCGGTGAGGGCGGTGGGAGTGACGCTGGTCGTGGCGGCCCGGGGCAGGGACGAGGGCAGGACCCCGGCTCCGGGCCCGTTCCCCAGCGCGGGCCCCAGGACGTTCATCCCGGTCAGGGTCCCGGCCACTCCCGCGACGGCGACGATGACGACCCGCATGGCGGTGGCCCGGGCCCTGACCCCGGCCAGCGCGAGCGCGTCGGCGAACCGGGACCCGGAGGCCCCGTCACGACGGCGTTCCCGGCCGGGTGTCTCCCAGGAGAGGGGCCGCGTGTCGGGGGTGGGGATGAGCCCGGGGATATCGAGGTTCGCCCGGTTGGCGGGAGCCGCGGGGACCGGGGGATCGGCGGGGACGTCGAGGTCCGCCCGGACTGCGGGAAGGGCGGGGACGGCCGGGACGGTGTCGTCCTCCCGGGCGTGAACCCCGCCGGCCCGGGCCCGCGGGATGGACGGGAGCGTCTCCTCCTCCCGCCAGGAGACGGAGATCCGCGAGGGCCGCACGGAAGGCTCCGGGGAAGCCGCCCCGGCCGGACCGAGGCCACCCATCGCGTACGGCGCCGCCCTGCCCGGGCTGGGACTGTCTGCCGCGTGCGGTGCCGTCCTGTTCGGGCTGGAACCACCCATTCCATAGGGCGCCGTCTTGCCCGGGCTGGAACCGCCCATCCCGTACGGCGCTGCCTCGTCCGGGCCGGGACTGTCCGCTGCGCGCGGCCTGTCCGGGTCGAGGCCGTTCGCCGCGTACGGCGCCGTGCCCCGACGTGGCCCGGGCGCTCCGGTGGCCGTGGACGCCCTCCCGTCTCCCCGCGGCCCCGGATCCCCGGGAGACCCCGTGTCCTCGGGCGGTCCCGGGTCCTCGGGCGGCGGGGGGTCCTCGCGAGGCTCCGGGGCCTCGGGAGGACCGGTCGTCTCTCCGGGCGGGCGGAAATCTCCGGGTGGGCGGAAATCTCCGGACCGGGCTGCCTCCTCCGCCAGGCGGGGGTCTCCGAGCGGTCCGGGGTCCGCGGGGGAGCGGGTGCCCGTGGAGAGGAGGGAGGCCGTCAGCCGCCGGACGGCCTCCGGGGTCAGGGGCTGGAGCGGCGGGTTGGCGATCATCTGGGGGACCGTGTAGCGGATGTTGATGGGCCGCGTGCACGCGGGACACCGGGTGATGTGGGCCAGCAGATCGGAGCCGGCGGCCTCGGAGGCGGGCAGCGGATTCCGCCGTCCGTCGGGCAACGCCGTGTCGGAGGCGGGCGGTGGGTCCCGCCTCCCGCCGGGGAACGCCGACTCCGCCAGCGGGCGCAGCTCCGGGCAGGACCCGCGGTCGTGGGCCAGCCCGTCCAGCGCGCTGACCAGGGTCTCGATGACGTCCTGTGTCCTGGTCGCGAGCCTGTCGACCTCCTGCACGGGCAGGGCGAGGATGTGGGAGAGATCCTCCGGGCTCAGCTCGTGCCGGAACATCAGCCGGAGGGCCTCGGTGCCCAGCGGATCGGCGAGCCGCCACGCCCGCTCGATCAGCACGGCGCCCGGCAGGCCCGGTCCGGTGCCCGGGGCGTACCCCTCCCTGTGGCCGGGCGCGGTGGAGCACTCACGCCGGAGTACGGCCAGCAGCCACGCCCGGGCCGGGACGCTCTCGGGGACGGTCCGGGCACCGCACGCCGCGATGACGGAGGCGACCGCCGCGGGCGCCCGGTCCTCGCCGAGGTGGTATCCGGCGTAGTCCAGCAGGTGCGCACCGTGCTCGCTCACCCAGGCCGCCCACTGACCGGGGCCGGGTGCGGTGCCCCCGGAGGGGACGGGCGGGCTCACGGGCCCGTGTACCCGCCGGTGTCCGGCCGGCCCTCATCCGGCTCCGGCGGCCCCTCTCCCGATCCCGGCCACTGCTCGTCCGGGGTCGCCGGAACCTCGTCCTGCACCGGCGGGCTCTCCGCGGTGTCCGGCCGGTCGGTCTCCTGCGCCGGTGAATCACCGACGGTGTCCGGACGGTCGTCCTGCACGGGCGGGTCGCCGATGGTGTCCGGCCGGTCGGCGTCCGGCTTCGGACGGTTGTCCCGCACGCGCGGGCGATCCGCGCCCGGTCTCGGCGGATCCGTCACCACGAGCTCCAGTTCGCGCTCGGGGAGACCGGTGAACTTGGTCCAGTTGCTGACCTCACCGGGGGCCGGTTCCACGAGGAGCCAGCGGATGAAGGCGGGCCACTGGCACGAGTCGTGGGGGATGCCGCCCTCGGGTGAGGCCGCGCCGCTTTGGGACGAGCGGAACCCGCGGAGCTCGGCGGCGGTGTAGTCACGGCACGCGGGGGTGCCGGGCGGGGCGATGTCGAGGTCCCATACGCCCTCGGCGTCGGTGTAGCGCATGTTCCTGTCCAGCCCCAGGGCCTCGCGGGCGCGCTTGAGCAGCTCGGGGTTCCGGAAGACGGGCAGGGAGGGGTCGCCGTGGACGGAGCCGTCATCGGACGGGGCCGAGGCGGTGGGAGAGTCCTCCCCGGGATCCGGAGCCTCGGTCTGGTCCGGCTCCGAACTCTCGGCGGGCGGCGCGGGAGACTCGGCCGAGGTCTCTTCGGGACTCGGCGCAGGCGGCGCGGAACTCTCTTCGGGGCGCCGGTCGGGAGGCGCGGGGCTGTCGTCGGGGTGCCGGCCGGACGGCGGAGCCGAGGACTCCCCGGGACCGGGGGTCGGTGTGATCCGGATATCCGGCGGGTCCTGGCCGTCCCGGGGCGGTACCGCCGGGCGCAGCGTCCCCACCGAGGGCGGGGCGGGCCTGCCCGTGTCGGCGGGGGGCGGCGAGGCCGTACCGGTGCTCGCCGACGGTGTGGGGATGCCGGAGCTCGCCGACGGTGTCGGAGCCGGAGTGCCCGTGCTCGCCGAGGCTGTGGGAGTACCGGTGCTCGCCGACGGCGTCGGGGTGCCCGTGCTCGCCGACGGCGTCGGAGCCGGCGTGGGAGTGCCGGAGCTCATCGACGGTGTCGGAGTCGGAGTGCCTGTGCTCGCTGACGGCGTGGGGATCCCCGTGCTCGCCGAGGCCGTCGGGGTGCCGGTGGCGGTGGGCGGCGGGGCCGTACTGATGCTCGCCGTCGGGGTGGGTTTGACGGGCGGCGGGGCCGGTGGGGACGGGTGCCGGTTGCTCGTGGAGGGGCCCGGCACCCCGCCGCTCCGGGACGCGGTCGGGCGGGCGGAGGGGAGAGCGGGCTCGTCCGTGATTTTCCCGATGGTGATCTTCGGGGCGGAGGGCTCCACGGGCTTGTTCTCCGGCTTCACGGACTCCTTCTTCGTCTTCTCCGGGGCGGCCTTCGTCTTCTGGGGGGCGGGCTTGGTCGCCGTCGTGCGCCGCGGGGGCGGGGGCGCGGGGTTCGTCGTCTTCTTCGGCGGCTCGGGAACGGCCTGCTTGGGCGGGCCCGCCGTCTTCTTGGGCGGGGCGGACGACTGCTTCGGCGGGGCGGACGTCTTCTTGGTCGGGGCGGGTTTGCCGCTGGGGTTGCCCGGTACGAAGGCGGTCAGGACGCCGCCGACCGCGGGCAGGGCGGTGCAGCCGGAATCACCGGAGTCGACCGCGCGGCCGTCCGTGGTGACGGTGAGACAGACCCGGCCGGTCCCGCCCGGGGCGGCGGCCGTGTCGCTCTCATCCGCGGTCCCGGCGGCCTCGTCCTCACCCGAGGCGGTGACCGATTTGTCCTTACCCGGCGCCGTGTCGTCCTCGCCCGGCATCGTGATCGTGCTGCCCTCGTCCGAGCCCGTCAGGGAGAGCGGCGCGTCGGTTTCCTGCGAGGCCTGCGAGGCCTGCGAGGTCCATGTTCCCGCTCCGGCGTTCAGGACGTAGGTGCCCGCGGCGAGCCGTACCGTCTCCGCCCGATCCGGATGGGACCGCCCGGATATGACGATTCCCAGCCCGGCTCCGGCTCCGAACACCCCTACCGCGACGGTCGCGGTGACCACGGTCGCCCGCGATGGTCTGCGTGATGGTGCCGTCATGTGAACCTTCCGCTCCTTTCCGGGGACGTCAGGTGCCGTGGCTCTCCAGGACTTCGGACCACTCGCCGAGCACGCGGACCCTTTCACTGGAACCCGCTGGTGGTACATGGGCCACATAGATGCGGCCGTAGGTCGCGCTCGCCGTACGGGCGAACGCCTTGCCGTCGGTGCGGACGGCGGCCGATCCCTTCAACGCGACCTTCGCGCCCGCCCTGCGGGCCTGGCGCAGATCGGTGGACCGGGCGCCGTACCAGATCAGAGCGCCTCCGTCGTCGGTCATCAGCGAGCGCACCGGACCCTCGGGCCGGAAGGAGAGCGTGAGCCTCCATCCGGCCCGCTCCAGACGGGCCCGCTCCTGCTGCCAGAACCGTACGGCCCGGCCGGTCCAGGGACCGTCGGCGAAGCGGGGGTCGGGGGTGGCGCTCTCCAGGCTCGCCAGATGGGCCCGGGCGACCTGACGCGGTGTCGCCAGCAGGCCGGAGGCGTTCTCCGGCAGGCTCGTGGCGTAGCCGCCGGAGTCGGTCGCGACGCCGGGCAGCGGCGCCGGCGGCGTGCGGGTGTCGGCGGTGAACGCCGTGGCCCGCCATCCGTCCGGGGTGGCGGTCAGTACCTCGCTGATCCGGGCGACTCCTTTCTGGTAGGAGACGGCCGCGAACCAGCCGGTGGTCCCGCCCGCGTCCCGGGGGACCAGCAGCTCCGGCTCGGGCCAGAGCCCGGAAGCCGGTTTCTCGCCACGCATGCGGGCGGTCTCGAAGCTCGCCCGCGACATCTCCAGCGCCAGGCCCTGCTCCAGCCCGCCCATGGCCCGGGCGTTCCTGGTGGCCTGGGCGATCGAGAGGTCACGGGTGTAGCGGTCGTGGACGCGCCGTGCCTCCTCGACGGTGATGCGGGAGGGCGGGGACTCCGCCGACGGGGGGACGACCGTCTGCCGGGGCGTCCCGGCGGGAGCGGCGGAGCGGACAGGTTCTGCCGCCGGTTCGGGCGGATCGGATACGGCGGCCCATGTCCCCACGCCGCCCACGACCGCCAGTGCCGCTCCGGACAGGACGACCTTCCTCCACCCGGAGGTGGGCAGACGTTCGGGTTCCCACTGCCCGTCGTCCTGGAAGTCGTCCCGGAGGTCATCCAGGAAGTCGTCCTGAAAGCCGCGCCCGGCACGGGTGCCGGTGTGCTCAGAGAGCCGGACGGCCTTGTCCGGTGGATCTGACGCATTCTGCGGCATAGATCCAGATATTAGACTGACAGCGATTCCCGCGGAAGGTAAATAAGGGGAGTTATTGGCATTTAGGGCTTACTCCATCTAAATGCCATGAATAGGGGAATGTGGACCGGCCGAAAAGCGATATCGGACACACCGTTGCCGACAGCCGGCCTGTTTCCGGGACTTCTCTGGAGAGCCTCCGGGTGCGAGGATATGTAGATCATTCGGGAATGATTTATTCACTCCGCGAGTGGGAATGAACGGCCGCCGTCGGCTTATTGACATGAAATCCAATCACATTCGCGTGCCGTCCACCCGCAGACCGCGCCTCCGGACGCGGAGGGCCCGGAAGGCTTGACCGCTCCCCCGAACGGGAGTCCTCTCGTCATGACGCCGATGGCCGGGCCGGCCGAGGGGATGTGACGGCGGATGTCCTCCGGATCACGTACACCGCGCCGCCTGCTGGTACGGCAGGCCGTCTCCGTGGTGGCGGCGACGTTCCTGGTCGTCTATCTCGTCCTGGTGCCGCTCGGGTTCGTCGAGCAGGACCACCGGCTCTCGACGCCGGAGATCCTGCTCGCGGTGGCGGTCATCGTGCTGTCGCAGTACTCCGTCGAGGACCTGACGGTCGACGCGAGCGGGGCCAGCAGGATCCGGCTGCGCCGCATCGAGAACCGCCAGCGGGCCATCGAGTCGGACATCAAGGTCCTGCAGGTGGCGCTGTCGGGCATCGTGACCAAGCACGAGCTCCGGCACCTGCGGGGGCTGGACTCCGAAGGGCCCTTCGACGTGCAGTACTCCAACCACATGGTCAGGGAACTGGAGAGGCTGGACGCCATGCGGTTCGTGGTCCCGGTGCAGCAGGCGGGGATCAACGCCATCCGCAGGGACCACGAGGCGCCCGACGACAGATTCGACCTCCAGGACTACGTCCGGATCACCAACCGCGGCCGGGAGTACCTGAAACTCCTCGACGCGGTCGCCGCCCAGGGCGACCAGACCTGGCTGGACGACATCGCGCCCCAGGAGGGCGAGGCCCCCCGGCCGGACCAGGCCTGAGCCGCCCGGCACCGCCCGACGCTGTCCGGCACTGCTCGGTGCTGCCCGACGGGCGGGCGTGCGGCGGGGACGACCCCGGTCCGCGACCGGGGTCGTCCCCGCTTCGGGCCGGGGCCCGCGTGTCACCCGTGGTGTTCCGGCGCCGCCGGATCTCATCCCGCAGGTATCGCTCCTCGGTCGGAGGACAGCAGGGTGAAGACCTGGTCAACGCAGGCAGCACGCAACAGGAGCTGGATCGGCCTGCTGGGAGCGATGATGGCCAGATCGCCCCCGCGGAAGCGGGTGGCGGTCCGGACATGGAGGAGAGCCGCGATACCGGTGAAATCCATGAAGGTCACCTGCGACAGCTTCACTACCAGCCTCGGTCCGCGTTGTTCGACCACGGTGAGGAGGAAGTCCTGGAGATCGAGCGCCGTTTCGGTGTCGATCTCACCTGCGACGTCCACTACGACACGATCGGTACGCGCACGCACGTTGAAGCGCAAATTCACAACGGTTTCCGTTTGTAAAGGCAGTCGTCAGCGCGCTTTTGTGCTGCGCGGGGTTGTCTACCCCATCTCCTCGGGCCGAACCCTCTTTTCTGTCTCCTGCCCGAGGTCCCGGTTGATGAGCAGACGGGCGACCTCCCGGAGCTTGAGGTGGGAGTTCTGGGACGTCCTGCGCAGCTCGGCGAACGCCTCGTCGGCGTCGCAGCCCAGCGCCTGCATGATCATCCCCTTGGCCTGCTCGATGGGCCAGCGGGAGGCGAGGATCTTGCGCAGTTCCTCGACGGTCCGCTGTCCCCGGTCCCTGACGTCGAAGCCGATGCTCAGCAGCGCCGCCTGACGGGCGAAGGCCGTCGCCAGGGCGCCGTCGACCCGGCCGGGCACGCCGGGACGCAGGCCGTACAGGGTGACCGCGGTGGTCGTCTCCTGGAGGGAGGCGACGGCGGCCACGCAGGAGCGCACCCCGCGCCGCGCCATCGCCTCGCAGAAGCGGGACCAGCGGCTCTCGTGCAGGGCGTCGGTCACGTGGATGGGCGCCTCCCGGGCCAGGGCGTCCCAGGTGGGACCCTCGTGAAGCTCCAGTTCGAGTTCGGCGATCTCCCCCAGCTCCGGGTACGAGGCGACCAGCAGGGGGTCGCTTCCGGCGTGGAGCACCGCGGCCGACGCGCCGCACACCCCCGCCACCGAGGCGGCCTGCCGGGTGAGAGCGCTCAACGCTCCGGCCGGGGTGTCGTCCGGAGTCTCAAGACCTGACTTTTCCATGACGCGACCTTCGGGATTTTTCGCCACTGCTGCTGATATGAGTGGTGCTCTAAGCCCGATCGTCCGGTGTGCGGTTCCATGCGAGTCCTCACGACGCCGGGTTGTTCACGATAGGGAAAGTCGGAGGAGAAGTCAGTGATCGCCTCTCAGGAATCGAGGGCTTTCGAGCAGGAGATCCTCCGTTTCCAGCAGCGGCTTTCCCAGCTGCGGGAGTCGCGCTCCCTCGTGGAGGGCTCCGAGGAGGTCATGGGCCTCATGGACGCGGCCCTGCTGGAGCTCGACGTCGCCTTCGAGGAACTGAGGGTGCGCCACGAGGAGGTCAACGAGTCCACCGAGCAGCTGCTGGCGGCGCAGAGCACCGTGGACGAGGAGAAACGGCTCCTGCACGCCGCGTTCGTGAACGCGCCGGTCCCGATCCTCCTGCTGGAGGGGGAGGGGGCGGTCATCAGGCGGGCCAGCCTCCGCGCCCTGCAACTGCTCGACGTCTCGCACGCCTACGTGGTGGGACGGCCGTTCCCCGTCTTCGTCGATCTGAAGTTCAGGGCGGCGCTGCGCTCCGCCCTGGCCGCCGCGGGCCGTACGGACGCCGTCCGGACGGTGCGCAGCCGGGTGATCCGCCGCCGTCTGCACCCGGTCGACCTCACCCTCGCCATGACCCGGCTGGACATCCGGGGCGCCGCCCGGACCATGACCCTGGTCATGATCCCGCTCGTCGAGGGGGTCGAAGGGGCCGGGGGGCCCGCGGCCGAGCGCGAGGCGACGCTGGAGGAGTGCCGGAACCAGGCCGAACGCGGTGACCTCATCAGCGCGTTCACCCGGCAGTTGCTGTCGGAGAACATGACGCTGCGCCAGGCGGGTCAGACGCTGCTCGACCACTTCGCTGACTGGATCTTCATCGACCTGGCCGGCGAGGGGGAGGAGTGGCGGCGGGAGGTCGTCCTGCACCAGGACCGGGCCTCCGACGAGCTGCTGCGCGCGGTGTCCGGCCCGGCCGAGCTGTCGCGGCGGGTCCGCGGGTCCAGGCAGCCCTTCCTCGGTGCCCATCTCGACGATCCCTCCGTCCTCGGGCGGGACGACGACGGGATCTGCCTGGCGACGAGGCTGGAGGCGGGTTCGCTGATATGCGCCCCGCTGGTCGCCGGGAACGAGCCGCTCGGCGCCGTCACCGCCGTACGCAGGACGGGCGTCGCAGGCACGTTCAGCCTGGCCGAGGCCGGCCTGTTCGAGGAGCTCTGCGGCCACCTGGCGTTATGGATGAAGCGGTTCGGATAGGCCGCGCCGCGCGGGAAGCGGCGTGGGCGAGGCTGTGTCGGGCGGGACGGAGCGGTGCGTGCGAGACCGTGTCGGACGGGACGGCATCGGGCGGGGCGGTGCTGGGATGCCGCGGGTCACCTTCTCGCCGACGGTAAATGTCCGTTCGTTTACGAACTCGGGCGCACGGGGTATACGGTGGCAGCCCGCCGTACCGCCGGACGCTAACGAGGGAGGGCGCCGTGGCGAGGCCCCGGACGACCAGCGACGAGGCGATCCTGGCCGCCGCCGGCCGGGCGATCGGGCGCCACGGTCCCGCCGGGGTGACGCTGGCGGCGGTGGCCGAGCAGGCGGGACTTTCCCCCGCCACACTCGTGCAGCGCTTCGGCTCGAAACGCGGGCTGCTGCTGGCGGTGGCCGAGCAGGCGGCGCGGGTCGCCGGCGTCCCGTTCGGCGCCGCGCGCCGGGAGCACGACTCGCCCCTGGCCGCCCTGTACGCGGCCCTGTCCGGCCTGGCCGCCGATGTGCGGACGCCCGAGGAGATGGCCAACAGCCTCGGCTTCCTCCAGCTCGACCTGACCGACTCCGACTTCCGCGCCCACGCGGTCGCGCACACGCGTGAGACGCGCCGCGAGATCGCCGGACTCCTGGCCGACGCCGTGGCGGCGGGCGAGCTGGCCCCCGGCGAGAACGTGGAGGAGCTGGCCCGGGCGGTGCACGTCACCTACAACGGCACGCTGATCCTGTGGGCCATGACGGCGGACGGCTCGCTCGTCGACGCGCTGCGCTCGGATCTCGACCGGCTGCTGCGGCCCTACCGCGCCTGACCCGCCGGACGGCGGTCCCGCGCGGTGTCGCGGAGCCAGTTAGTAAATGATTATTCGTTTACAAATTGGGACTCACCGGATAGGGTTACCGAACACTCATTCACAAACTGTCGACCTGCGGCGTTTCCCTGCCCGGGACCCGCCGCAGGATGAGAGCGGGGTACGCGTGATCTCCCACCGGCCGTTCACCTCGTCGGTGTTCATCGGAACCAGCCTGGACGGGTTCATCGCCCGCGCCGACGGCGACATCGACTGGCTCACCAGCAGGGGGGAGGCCGCCGGCGACACCGGTT
Organism: Paraplanobispora takensis; assembly: GCF_016863195.1. Taxonomy (GTDB): domain Bacteria; phylum Actinomycetota; class Actinomycetes; order Streptosporangiales; family Streptosporangiaceae; genus Planobispora; species Planobispora takensis. Next base: position 174,383 of record NZ_BOOK01000001.1, read on the forward strand.
ACCACGAGTTCATGGACGGCATCGACACGGTGGTGATGGGCCGCGCCACCTACGAGAAGGTCCTGACCTTCGGCGCCGACGACTGGCCGTACGGCGGCAGGCACGTGGCCGTGCTCAGCACCCGCCTGGAGGCCGGCGCCGACCCGCGCGTCACCGTCTACCGGGATCTGGACGAGCTCGTACGCGGGCTGTCCGCCCGGGGGACCGAGCGGGTGTACGCGGACGGCGGCCAGGTGATCCAGAGCTTCCTGCGCGCGGGCCTGCTGGACCGGCTCACGATCACCACGGTCCCGGTCCTGCTGGGAACGGGGCTTCCCCTCTTCGGCCCCCTCGGCGGCGACGTCGCCCTGACCCACCGTTCGACCAGGGACCTCGGCGCCGGTCTCGTCCAGTCCACCTACACGATCGATCGCTGAGCCCGTCCGGGGCGGGCGGTCACCCTTTTCGGGTGGTCTGGGGCCGGTGCCCGCGAGTGGACGGTGTGCTCATCGGCGATCGCACCGTACCGGCCGGCGGTGCGGCCCCCGGCCGGGCGGGCGACGGCGACGGAGGGAGCCGGCACGAGGCACCACACCATGACGACGGGACCGCTCCGGGAACGATCCGGCCGGCCCCGGCCCGGGAGTCGAGATGAGACCCGATGGCGAGACGGCCGATCCGGCGGTCCGGGGGCCGTTGAGCCACGGACCGGCGACTCAGGGGTCGTCGAATGATCAACCGGTGACCTGGACGCTGTTGAGTGGCGGACCGGTGTCCCGGGAGCCGTCGAGCGATGGACCGGGAACTCAAGGGTCGTCGAGTGGCGGACCGGTGACTCCGGGGGCGTCGAGTGGTGGATCGGGGACTCAAGAGTCGTCGAGTGATGGACCGGTGTCCCGGGAGCCGTTGAGCGATGGACCGGCGGCTCAAGGATCGCCGAGTGACGGGCCGGCGTTCCGGGAGGCGGCGAGCGATCTCCGGCGGACGGCCGGGCTCGCGGTGGGTGTCGCGCACGTCGCCGCGACGGCACTGCGCGCCGCGCTCGGGAGGGCGCCCGGCGGACCGGATCGGGCCTTCGACGTCGTGGTCGGGGCGGGCAGCCTCGCCGGTGCGGGAATCGGCAGGCTGGGGCGGCTGGTCGTGACCGTGACGCGTCCGGTCGCCCGCGTGGTCCTCCACCCGCCGGTGCTGGCACCGCGGTACCATCCGGCGCGCTGGGTGGAGGAGGCCGCCGACCGCGGGCGCCGGGTACGGCTGCGCGGCGAACGCGACCTCGAAGAAGTGGTCGACGCCCTGGTTCCCGTCGTCGTGGAACAGGTACTGCGCCGTCTGGACCTGACGGCCATGGTGGCCGAGAACGTCGACCTGGACGCGCTGGTCGCCAGTGTGGACCTGGACGCGGTCGCCGCCCGCATCGACCTGGACACGGCTGCCGCGCGGGTCGATCTGGACGCCGCGGCCACGCGGATCGACGTGGACGCGATCGCCCGCCGTCTGGACCTGGAGTCGATCATCGCGCGGATCGACCTCGTTGGTCTCACCGAGCAGATCCTCGACGCCATCGACCTGCCGGAGATCATCCGGGACTCCACCGGGTCGATGACCTCAGGCGTGGTGCGCGGCGTGCGCATGCAGAGCATCGGCGCGGACGAGACGGTGTCGCGCGTCTTCGGCCGGATCCTCCGCCGCCGCCGTTCCCCCGCGCCCCCGGACGGATCCCCGGCCACCCCGGCCTCCCCGAACGGCACCCCCACGGCCACGGCGTCCCTAGAGGAAACTCCCACGGTCGCGATGCCTCCGGACGGTTCCCCGGCCGGGATTCCCACGGCCACGGTGTTCCCGGACGGGACTCCGGCGGCCGTGACGCCTCCGGGCGGATTCTCCGTCGTCCCGGGATCGTCCGTCGCCGGGCAGGACCTTCCCGGGCCGGCGTCCGGGCCGGCGTCCGGGCAGGGGCGGGGATGACCCCGCACGGCGTCTCGCCCGTGCCGCGGGAGGCGAGGCCGTACCAGGGTCACCGTGCCGGGGTGGTGAGCCGTTTCCTGGCCGCCGCCGTCGACCTGGCCGTCGTGATCGGCGCCGTGGTGGGGGTGTACGCCGTCTGGGCGACGCTGCTGTTCCTTCTCGATCCGCTCGGGTTCAGCTTTCCGCGGGCACCGGTGCGCCTCTCCATCGTGACGGGATTCGTCATCCTCGTCCTCTACCTCGCGGGCTGCTGGGCCACGACGGGCCGCACCTTCGGCAACCACCTCATGGGGCTGCGCGCGGTGAACTTCCGCGGTGAACGGATGCGGCTGGCGGGCGCGCTGGTGCGGGCGGTCGCCTACGCCGTCTTCCCGATCGGACTGTTCTGGGTCGCGGTGAGCCGTGACAACCGGTCCCTGGCGGACCTGGTGCTGCGGACGTCGGTCATCTACGACTGGCTGCCGGTCCACCCTCCGTCGGAGGGGTGAGAGCTCCGCGTGGCCCGGTGCGGACGTCATCACCCGCCGTGGGGGAGCCGCCCGGCCGTACGGCGGCGGCACCATCGGATGCCCCGTGGTCACGGAACCCTAGGAGGCCGTAATGATCGGAGCCCTGCTGCTCGGCTTCGTGGCGGGTGTCGTCGCGCGCATGCTGATGCCGGGAGACGCGTTCCGCCACATGGGAGGGCCGATGTCCTGGCTGGTCTCGCTCGGGCTCGGACTCGCCGGCGCACTGGTCGGCTATTTCATCTTCACCGTCCTCCTGGGCATCGGCGACACGGACATCTTCGACTGGGGCGGCATCATCGGAGCCGTCATCGGCACGATGATCGTGATTCCCATCGCGGGATGGTTCCTGCGCCGGCAGAACCTCCCGCCCACCGGCTGAGCGGTGAGGACCACGAGAACCACGGGGCGATGAACGCCCGCACGGCCGAGCTCGGCCGTGACCGCCGGTATGACTCCTACGACATCGAGATCGCCCGGGTGGAGCGCACGTACGGCTTCCGGTGCGCGGACGACCGGCCCGGTCATGAAAACGGCCTGGTCAGGCGAGAAACCGGCCGGTCGTAAAACCGCAACCCCGGGCCCCGCCTGCCGATGAAGCCGGTATGCCCACCACCTCTCCTTCTTCCAGCGCATCCGGGCTCAGCCGGGTGTGGAGGCTGTTCCCGAGCCTGCGCTCACTGCTGATGACCCTGGCCATCAGCCTGAGCGCGCTCGTCGTCACCATCCAGACCGTGGCGGCGGTGCGTTTCGCCCGCGATCACCTGGCCTCGGCCGAGTTCGACGAGTTCGTGAGCTCCCAGCTCACCGTCGGCGTGGTCAGCGTGCTGGTGGTGTCCGCGGTGGTGTTCTGGGTCTCGCTCAGCGTGACCCGCCCCATGCGGGAGACGCTGGCCTTCCTGAACCGCCTCGTCAGCCGTGACCTCACCGCGCGCATCGCAGTGGACGGACGCGACGAGGTCGGGCAGATCGGCCACGGCCTCAACGCGATGGTCGACATCATGGCCGAGGCCATCGGGAGCATGAGCTCCGGCGCGGCCGAGCTGGGCCGCTCGGCCGAGCGCCTCACCCGGGTGAGCGAGGAGCTCGACGCCAACGCCACCCGCGCCTCCTCCCAGGCCGGGGCCGTCTCGGCCGCGGCGGGCCAGGTGAGCGGGAACGTCCAGACGGTGGCGGGCGGCGTGGAGGAGATGACCTCCAGCATCGCCGAGATCTCCAAGAGCGCCTCGGAGGCCGCGCAGGTCGCCGCCTCGGGCGTGGAGACCGCGACGAACACCAACGCCACGGTCCGGCGGCTGGGCGAGAGCTCGAACGCGATCCAGGACGTGGTCCGCTCGATCACCGCAATCGCCGAGCAGACCAACCTGCTTGCGCTCAACGCCACGATCGAGGCGGCCCGGGCGGGCGAGGCCGGCAAGGGGTTCGCGGTGGTCGCCGGAGAGGTGAAGGACCTGGCCCAGCAGGCCGCCGACGCCACGGAGAACATCAGCACCCGCATCACCGCGATCCAGGCGGAGAGCCAGGACGCGGTCAGTGCGATCGGTCACATCAGCGAGATCATCGCTCAGGTCAGCGAGCTGCAGACCACGATCGCGGCCGCGGTGGAGGAGCAGACCGCCGTCACCGGCGAGATGGGCCGCAGCGTGAACGAGGCGGCCACGAGCAGCACCGAGATCGCCCACGGCATCGCCGACGTCGCCGAGGCCGCCCACACCGCCTCCTCCAGCGCCTCGCAGACCCGCGAGATGGCCCAGACGCTGCGCGAGACCTCCGGCCGGCTGCGCTCGGTCGTCGAGCGGTTCACCGTCTGAGGCGTCGACGACCCGGCCGGATGAGGACGGCCGAGCCCGATCAGAGCATCCGTCAGGCGGCCGCATGGGAGGTGGGCGCCGCCGCCGGCCGCCGCCCGTTCGCCGAAGACCGGGCCGCGGACGTGGCGGCCCGGCCGGGCGGGGCATGACCGGTGTGGTCGTACGGCGGGCCGGCCCGGCCGGGCCCTGAGGCCGCCGCCGGGCCGGCCGCCGGTGTCAGTGGACGGGCTGCTTGTGCTCGGCGGTGCTGTCCGCCCGGGCCGGCAGGAGCAGGGCGGCGATGATCACGATCACGGACAGCGCCGCGCCGATGACGAAGGCCATCCGCATGCCGTCGAGGGTGGCGGCCGCCTCGGCGACTCCCGCGGACTTCAGGGCGTCGGCCCGCGCGCTCATCACGGTGATCACGAGCGCGGTGCCGATGGCCCCGGCGACCTGCTGCAGCGTGCTCAGGATCGAGCTGCCGTGGGAGTAGAGGTGCGGGGGAACCGCGCCGAGCCCGAGGGTGAACACCGGGGTGAAGGTCGCGGCCAGGCTCACCATCAGCAGCGCGTGCAGCGCCAGGAGCTGCCAGTAGGGCATGGTCATGGTGACCTGGGTGAAACCGGCGAGCGCGAGCGTGATCCCGACCGCGCCGGGGATGACCAGGACCCGTCCGCCGAACCGGTCGAACAGCCGGCCGACGGTCGGACCGAGCAGTCCCATCGCCAGGCCGCCCGGCATCACGAGGAGGCCGGTCTCCAGGGTGCTGAGGCCGCGGAGAGTCTGCAGGTACAGCGGGAGCAGGATCATCGCGCCGAGCATCGCCATGAAGGCCACGGCCATCAGGATCAGCGAGATCGTGTAGGTGCGCCGGCGCAGGGTGCGCAGGTCCATCAGCGGCACGCCGCGCTTCTGCAGCGACAGCTGACGGAAGACGAAGACGACGATGGTGAGCAGGCCGGCCGCCACGATCACGGCGGCGAGACGGACGTCGCTCTCGAAGTGGCTGAGCCCGTAGACCAGGCCGCCGAAACCGGCGGCGGCGGTGACCACGCTGAACCAGTCGATGGTGCTGAACTGGGGCTCGCCGACGTTCTGGAGCTGCTTCAGGCCGCGCCAGGTGATCACGGCGGCGATGGGGAGCACCACGGCGAACAGCAGGCGCCAGGACCCGAGCTGGAGGATCACCCCCGAGATCGCCGGGCCCATCGCGGGCGCGACCGAGATGGCCAGCGTGACGTTGCCCATCACCCGGCCCCGGTCCGACTCGGGCACCACCTGCATCAGCGTGGTCATCAGCAGCGGCATCATCACGGCCGTCCCGGACGCCTGGACGATGCGGGCGCCCAGCAGCACCGCGAAGGACGGCGCGACGGCGGCCAGCGCCGTACCGAGCAGGAACAGGCCCATCGCGGTGGCGTACGCGGTGCGGGTGGAGACCCGCTGCAGGAACCATCCGGTGATCGGGATGACCGCGGCCATGGTCAGCATGAAGGCGGTCGAGAGCCACTGCGCGGTCTGCGCGGTGATCTGCAGCGCCCCCATCAGATCCGGGATCGCGTTGATCAGGATCGTCTCGTTGAGGATGACCACGAACGTGGCGAGCACCAGCAGCCGGATCACGGGCGGCGTGCGACCGGAAGCGGCGGCCGCGGGCTTGGCGGGTGAATCGAGCAATTGGCTGGACACGATACCTCGATCGGGTTGTCGGACATGACACGATCACGGCTGGCGTCCCAGCCTCTGCCCACAAGATTTGTGGTCGTCTAAAGAATGACGGGTGCCACCGACAAAACCCGTCGACCGCTCAACCCTCCGGTACGCGACGTGAAATGTCATCTGATTTTTCACCGGCTCACGTGTCCGGCTCACCCCGGGCGGGGGATGCCGGCCCCCGCCGGCCACGGCACGGTGGACCGACGGTATGGGCCGCGCCCTGCCACGTCGGCGTGGGGATGAGCGATATGGCTGAGACATCACGCACCACGGGCATGTCCGGAACCGCACCGCCCGCGGCACCGGCCCGGGCCGGCCCGGTACTGACCTCGTTGATCGCCGTGGCCGCGGTCGCGAACCTGAACCTGTCCGTCGCCAACGTCGCGTTGCCCTCGATCGGCCGGGCGTTCGACTCCTCGCAGACGACCCTGGACCTGATCGCGGTCGGTTACTCGCTCGGCCTGGCCGCCTCGGTCCTCTACCTCGGCGCGCTCGGCGACCGGTACGGGCGCAAGATGATGCTCCTCCTCGGCATGGCGCTGTCGATCCCGGCCTGCCTGGCCGCCGCCTACGCCCCCTCCGACGCCGTCCTGTTCGCGGCCCGGGTGGTCGGCGGAGTGTCCGCGGGCATGGCGTATCCGACCACGCTGGCGCTGATCACGGCGCTGTGGAACGGACCGGCGCGCACCCGGTCGATCGCGTTGTGGTCGGCCGTCGGCGGCGGCATCGCGGCACTCGGGCCGCTGGTGGCCGGGGCGCTGCTGGAGAAGTTCTGGTGGGGCTCGGTCTTCCTCGTCACATTGCCGCTGGCGGTGCTGGCCCTGGTGATGGCGTTCTTCCTCGTTCCCGGTCACGTCAACGAGACGACCGACCCGGTCGACAACCTCGGCGGCGTCCTGTCGGTCGTCCTGGTGGGGTCGCTCATCTTGGCGATCAACTTCGCGCCGGTGCCGGACAAGGGAACCCTCGCCCTCGGCGCGGTGGCGGTCGCGGGCGCCGCGCTGATCGGGTTCGTCATCCGGCAGCGGCGGGCGGAGAACCCGCTGTACGACCTGCACGTCGCCGGGCGCCGCGTCTTCTGGGTCGCGGCGGCCGCGGGGATCATCGTGTTCGGCTCGCTGATGAGCTCGGCGTTCGTGAGCCAGCAGTACCTGCAGAACGTGCTCGGCTACTCGACGCTGGCCGCCGGCGCGGCCTTCCTGCCGGCCGTCGTGTTCATGATCGTGGTGGCTCCGCGCTCGGCGAAGCTCGTGGAGTCGCGCGGGGCCCGGTTCACGCTGCTCACCGGTTACGTGTTCCTCCTGCTGGCCTTCGGCTGGATGCTGCTGCTGTGGCAGGAGGGCAGCCCGTACTGGCAGATCGGCCTCGCCTACGCGTTCATCGGGATCGGCGTCGGCTTCGCGGGCACGCCGGCCTCGCACTCGCTCACCGGCTCGGTCCCGGTACAGCGGGCCGGGATGGCCTCGGGTACCGCCGACCTGCAACGCGATCTGGGCGGCGCGATCCTGCAGTCGCTCTTCGGGGCGCTGCTCACCGCGGGGTACGCCGCGGCGTTCACCGCGACGATCGCGGCCTCGCCGGAAAGCCAGCAGGTCACCGGCGACGTCCAGGACATGCTGACCAAGTCGTTCTCCGGCGCCGCCGACATCGCGCAGCAGTACCCGCAGTACTCCGAGCAGATCACCGCCGCGGCGAAGGCGTCGTTCCTGTCCGGTGCGGACTGGGCGTACACCGCCGGGATCATCGCGATCCTGCTCGGCACGGTGCTCGTGTTCCTCCTGTTCCCGAGGAAGGAGGCCGAGCGGCGGCTGCTCGCCGCCTACCACGCCGAGGACACCGGCGGCCCGGTACGACGGGGGCCGCGGAAACCGGGTGATGACACCCCGGACGAAGGCACCCCGGACGAAGGCACCCCGGACAACGCTCCGATTCGACGTCTCGGCAAGGAGGCGGAAGATGGATGACGAACATTTCGACGTGATCGTGATCGGCACGGGCGCCGGCGGCGGCTCGCTGGCGTACCGGCTGGCGGGCACCGGCAAGCGGATCCTGATGCTGGAGCGCGGGGACTACCTCCCCCGCGAACGGGACAACTGGGAGTCCTCCGCCGTCTTCGTCAAGGGCGCGTACCGGGCCCCGGAGTTCTGGCTCGACCGGCACGGGCACGAGTTCCCGCCCGAGGTCAACTACTACGTCGGCGGGAACACCAAGTTCTACGGGGCGGCCCTGTTCCGGCTGCGGCCGGAGGATTTCGGCGAGCTGCGCCATCCGGGCGGCGTCTCGCCCGCCTGGCCGATCGGCTACGACGACCTCGAGCCGTACTACACCGAGGCGGAGCGGCTGTACCTGGTGCACGGCCAGCGCGGCGAGGACCCCACCGAGGGACCCGCGAGCGCCCCCTACCCCTTCCCGCCGGTGCAGCACGAACCACGCATCCAGGAGCTCAGCGACGACCTGGAGAAGCTGGGCCTGCGCCCCTTCCACCTGCCGATCGGGGTGAACCTCACGCAGGACGTGCAGGGCCGGGCGACCCACCACAGCGTGTGCATCCGCTGCGACCGCGTCGACGGATTCCCCTGCCTGGCCGGCGCCAAGTCCGACGCGCAGGTCATCTGCGTCGACCCCGCGCTGAAGCACGACAACGTACGACTGATCACCAACGCGTACGTCGAACGACTCGAAACCGATCCGTCCGGCCGTACCGTCACCACGGTCGTCACCGACCTCGGGGACGGTTCGACCGTGCGTTTGAGCGCGGACATCGTCGTGGTCTCGTGCGGTGCGGTGAACTCGGCGGCGCTGCTGCTGCGCTCCGCCGGCGATCGGCACCCCGGGGGCCTGGCCAACAGCTCCGGCGTGGTCGGGCGCCACTACATGCGGCACAACAACCTCGCGCTCATGGCGGTGTCGAAGGAGCCCAACCCGACCCGGTTCCAGAAGACACTGGCGATCAACGACTGGTACCTGGGGGACGAGGACTGGGACTATCCGCTGGGCGGCATCCAGATGCTGGGCAAGTCCGACGCCGAGCAGATCAAGGCCAACGCGCCGCGCTGGGCCGGCCGGGTCTCCCCCGAGATGCCCTTCGAGGTGCTGGCGCACCACGCCGTCGACTTCTGGCTGTGCGGGGAGGATCTCCCGCAGCCAGGCAACCGGGTCACCCTCGACGCCGACGGGCGCATCCGCCTGACGCTCGACGAGGAGAACAACGTCGAGGGGGTCAAGCGGCTGCGGCACAAACTGGAGGGCATGCTCGGCCACCTGGGGATGCACCCGCACCGGCTGCTCGACCACAGCATCTACCTGCACAAGGGGATGCCCATCGGGGCGACCGCGCACCAGGCCGGCACGGTCCGGTTCGGCACCGATCCGCGCAGCTCCGCGCTGGACGTCACCTGCAAGGCGCACGACCTCGACAACCTGTACGTCGTCGACACCGCCTTCTTCCCCAGCATCGGCGCGGTGAACCCGTCGCTGACCGCGATCGCCAACGCCCTGCGGGTCGGCGACCACATCGCCGGACGGCTCCGCTGACCGGCTCCGTCAGCCGGTCGCCTCGTCGTGCGACGGCAGGGAGGTCGCCGGGTCCTCGGCCAGATCCCCCTTCTGGTCGAGGACGTACAGCAGCGCCAGCGCCGGGATCACCAGCAGCAGCGCCACCGCGAACCAGACGAGGATCCAGTCCAGCGTCACGCCGGCGGCGGCGCCCGCGTCGACGGTCAGCGAGAACGGCAGCAGGTACGGGTACTGCGCCACCGCCCAGGCCCAGATCAGGGCGGCGATGCCGGCGGCGGCGACCAGCCGCAGACCGCGGACCATCCCGCGGGCGGCGAGCAGGAACGCCCCGGCGAGCGCCACGGCGCTCAGCAGGAGCAGCGGCCAGCCGCGCTCGACGACGCGGTCGAACATCTGGCGCTGATCGGCGCGCAGCGCGATCAGGCCGGCCACGCCGAGCACCAGCGCCGCCCCGCCGGATACGAAGGCCCGCGTCCGGAAATATCCGTGCAGGTGAGGGGCGCCGCGACGGCGGCTCTCGGCGATGAGGTAGACGGCCGCCGCGAACGCGCCGATGGACACCGCCACCAGGCCGAACACGATCGACGTGGCGTTCCACCAGCTGGAGATCTCGTCGCCGGTGGCGCCGGCCGGCACCCGGCCGGCCATGATGGCGCCGAGCACCGCGCCCAGGCAGAAGGGGGTCAGGATCGAGCCGATGCCGAACAGCCAGCCCGCGAGGTGCCTGGCCCGGGCCCGCGCGGCCTCCTTGCGCATGGCGAAACCCGCCGCGCGGAGCACGATGCCCAGGGCGGCCAGGGCCAGCGGGATGAACAGGGTCGTCATGATCGGCGCGAACGCGGCGCCGAACGCGGTCCAGCACAGGATGATCAGATAGATCAGCCAGACATGGTTGGCCTCCCACACCGGCGTGATGGCCGCGTCGATGAGCGCCCTCGGGCGCCGTCCCCGCTCGCGTCCTCCGGCGGTCAGATCCCACAGGCCGGCGCCGTAGTCGGCCAGGCCCGAGCAGGCGTACAAGGTGATGGCGATCACCATGACGCCCGCCACGGCGGTCGCCGTACTCATCGGGTGACCTCCGATTCTCCGGCGGGGGCGTCGCCGCTGCCGGCCTCGGGCACCACGGCCGGTCGCGGGCCGTACACCGCGTCCGCGTCGACCGTCCGGTCGCTGCGCCGCCACCGCCGGGACATCGCCCGCAGCGCGGCCACGGTTCCCGCGCCGAGAACGAGGTACAGCACGATCACGGCGATGAAGCTCACCCAGACGCCCTCGGCGGGGGTGACCGCGTCCTCGGTGCGCAGAATGTTGTAGACCACCCACGGCTGGCGGCCGACCTCCGTCACGATCCAGCCCGCCTCGAGGGCGACGTAGGTCAGGAACCCGGCGGCGGCGGCGCACCACAGGAAGAGCCTGGAGCGGGGCACGTCCCGTCGCCGCCAGTAGGCGATGGCGAACCAGAGGGCCAGCCCTATCAGCAGCGTGCCGATGCCCACCATGATGTCGAAGGCCCAGTGCACGATGTTCACGTTGGGCGGCCGGTCGGCGGCCGGGAAGCTGTCCAGCCCCTTCACGTACGTGTCCGTGCTGCCGCCCGCGAGCCAGGAGTCGAGCCCCGGGATGCGGATGCCGCCGGTCACCGTGTTGGTCGCGCTGTCATAGCGCCCGAAGATGATCTCGGGCTGGTTGGAGCCGGACGTCGTGACGACCTCCATGGCGGCGAACTTCGCCGGCTGGTCGGAGAAGATCGCGACTGCGACCCGGTCGCCGACGACGAACTGCACCGGCGTGAGCACGGCGGCGATCGTGAACGGGATGAGGATGCCCAGCCGGTGGTAGCGGTCCCGGCGGCCGCGCAGCCACCCGACGGCGTAGACGGACGCCACCGTGAACCCGCAGGCCATGTAGGCGGCGAGCATGAAGTGGGCCAGCTCGTACGGCAGCGCCTTGTTCAGGATCGCCGCGGCGGGGTCGATGTCGACGGGCCGGCCGGCGGAGTCGAGGGTGAACCCGGCCGGCATGTTCATCCACGCGTTGGCCGAGATGATGGAGAACGCTCCGCCGAACGCGATGAACGGGATCGGCACCCCCAGCCAGAAGTGGGTCCACGGCCGCATGCGGCGCCAGCCGTAGATGTAGACGGCGACCAGGATCGCCTCCAGGAAGAACGCGACGCCCTCGATCGCGAACGGCAGCCCGAAGACCTCACCGAACCGGCCGGTCAGCCCCGGCCACAGCAGGCCCATCTCGAACGACAGCACCGTGCCCGAGGCCGCGCCGACCGCGAAGGTCAGCCCGGCCACGTGCGACCAGCGCCGGGCCAGGGTGAGGGCGACGGAGTCGCAGTGCCGCAGGCCCTTGTAGTTCGCGATGAGCATCATCGTGGGCAGCGCCACTCCCAGCGGCACCAGGATGATGTGGAACATCAGCGTGAACGCCATCTGCTGGCGGGCGGGGAGCAGCTGTGCCGGCTCCACCAGCGACATCAGCGCGTTCACGGCGGACTCACCGGGCCGCGGGACGACGGCAGCCGAATCGGGAGCATGATCGACCTCCAGTACGGCGGTGAGTCAGTACAGATGCCCGTCGCCGCGCGGGACCGCTCATCGTCACCCTCCGGCCCCGGCCGGAGGGCCGCCATCACTCGGCACGGGTGAATCGGCGGGGGAACCGCGGCGGTTTCACCCACACCGGGTGAATCACCGCGCCGCCGGCCGGCCGACGATGACGCCGGGGCATGCAACGCGCCCGTACGGCCGGTCTGACGGGAAGGGGGCCGCCGATGCGCGGCACGCCAGGGTCAGCGGACGATCCGCGCGGGATCACCCGGGTCGTCATCGTCGGGGCGGGATTCGCCGGGGTCGCCTGCGCGAAGCGGCTCGCGGGTGAACCCCGGGCGCGCGTCACGCTGTTCGACAGCCGGGGATACCACCAGTTCCAGCCGCTGCTGTACCAGGTGGCGACCGCCGAGCTGGCGCCGGCCGACATCCGCTTCGACCTGTCCGGGATGTTCGCCCGCCACCCCAACGTCGAGGCCCGGACCGCGGAGGTCGTCTCGCTCGACCCCGCCACGCCGTCGGTGACCCTCGCCGACGCCGGCACGGTCGAGGCGGACATCCTGGTTCTCGGCGTCGGCGCGCAGCCGAACTTCTTCCACACCCCGGGCGCCGAGGAGTTCGCCCTGCCGCTGTACAGCCTCGACGACGCCGAACGGGTCCGCGCCCGCCTGCTCGGACTGTTCCGGGACGCGGCGGCCGGGCCCGGGCCGGCCGGCGAGGACGCGCTCACCGTCGTGGTCGTCGGAGCCGGTCCGACCGGCGTCGAGACCGCGGGCGCCGTCGCGGAACTCGCCCGCGACGTCATGCCGCACCGGTACCCGGACCTCCCCGCCGCCGCGGCCCGCGTCGTCCTCGTCGACCTCGAACACACCGTGCTCCCGCCCTTCTCCGACCGGGCCCACGCCTACGCCGCCGAACAGCTGCGGCGCCGGGGCGTCGAGCTGCGCCTGGGCGTCCCCGTCAAGGAGGTGACCGGGGAGCGGGTCGTCCTCGGCGACGGCACGGTCATCCGGACCCGGCTCGTCATCTGGGGCGGCGGCGAGATGGCCGCGCCCCTGGCGTTCCGGTCCGGGCTGCCGCAGGGCCGCGGCGGGCGCATCGACGTCCGGCCCGATCTGACCGTGCCGGGGTACCCCGCGGTGTACGCGCTCGGCGACACCGCCAACGTCCCGGACACGGACGGCAGCCCGCTGCCCCAGCTGGGCAGCGTGGCCCAGCAGACGGGCGAATGGGCGGCCCGCAACATCATCGCCGGAATCGAAGGCGACGACCGGCAGCCGTTCCGGTACAAGGACAAGGGCATCATGGCGATGATCGGCCGGAAGGCGGCCGTCGCCGAAATCGGCCCGCACCGCCACGAGCTGGACGGCCGGTTCGCGTTCGCCGCCTGGCTCGGCGTACACGCGCACCTGCTGGCCGACGCCGGCGCCGAGATGAAGGCGTTCCTCGCCTGGGCGGAGGACTTCTACCTGCGACCGGGACACCGCTCCGCCGCCCTGCTGGACCCGTCCACCATCGACACGCCGCGCATCGACTGGAGCGGCGGCTGACCACCGGAAGGCAGGCTCAGGATGGCACGAGATTCTCGGAACGAGGCCCCGCAGCCCGCGGACGTCCTGGTCGTCTTCGGCATCAGCGGCGACCTCGCGAAGGTGATGACCTTCCACTCGCTCTACCGCCTGGAACAACGCGGACTGCTCGACTGCCCGATCGTCGGCGTGGCCGTCGACGACTGGAGCCACGACGACCTCGCCGCCCACGCGCGCGCGGCGATCGAAGGCACTGGTGAGAAGATCGACGAAGACGCGTTCAACCGCCTCGCGACACGCATGACGTACCTGGCCGGCGACTTCGACGCGCCGTCCACCTACCAGCGGGTGGCGACCGAGATCGGCGCGGCCGCCACCCCGGTGTTCTATCTCGAGATACCGCCGTTCCTGTTCGGCCGCGTCACCCGGGGTCTGGCGGAGGCCGACCTGGTCAGGTCCGGGCGGGTCGTCGTGGAGAAGCCCTTCGGCCACGACCTGGACTCGGCCGTCGCCTTGGCCGAGGACATCCACCGGCACATCGCCGAACCCCGGCTGTACAGAATCGACCACTTCCTCGGCAAGATGGGACTCGAGGAGCTGATCTACTTCCGGTTCGCCAACACCATGCTGGAACCGGTCTGGAACCGCAACTACGTCGACTCGGTCCAGATCACCATGGCCGAGAGCTTCGGAGTCGACGACCGGGGGCACTTCTACGACCCGGTCGGCGCCGTACGCGATGTGATCGTCAACCACCTCATGCAGGTCGTCGCGGCCGGCGCGATGGAGGCGCCCGCCGGCGGCCGCTCCGACACCATCAAGGACGCCCAGCTGGCGCTGTGGCGGGCCGTCGGGGACGCCGACCCGGCTCACACCGTACGCGGCCAGTACGACGGCTACCGGAACGTCCCGGGGGTGGCCGCCGACTCGTCGACCGAGACGTACGCCGCCCTCCGCCTGGAGATCGACAACTGGCGCTGGTCCGGCGTCCCCTTCTTCATCCGCGCCGGCAAGCACATGCCGACCACCGAGACCGAGTTCCGCCTGATCTTCCGGCGGCCGCCCCGGCTCGGCCTGCGGCTCCCCGGCCTCCACCAGCCCGAACCGGACGAACTCGTCATCAGGCTCGACCCCTTCACCGGCATCCGGTTCCGGCTGCAGGCGCACCGCTCCGACGCCCCCGGCCCCGAGCCGATCACGCTGGACATGGCGTTCGCACAGGAGGGCGGCGAGGGACCGACGCCGTACGAGGTGCTGCTCCACGCCGCCATGATCGGAGACAGCACCAGGTTCCAGCGCCAGGACGGGGTCGAGGAGACCTGGCGGATCATGCAACCCCTCATCACGGCCCCGCCGCCGGTCCAGCCGTACCCACCGGGCACGTGGGGACCGGCCGCCGCCGACGCGCTCGTCGCCGGACACGGCGGCTGGCGCGAACGCTGAACGACCTCCTGACGCTGATGGACCAAACTTTCCCCATATGCAGCGCAAACAGGTGAAATGGGGCTCGTAGCGCCACAGGACATCGAGATCGTCCCGACCACGGCCATGGGCGAGGCCGTCACCCTTCTCCCGGTCCACGTGAGCCGGTGCCGTCTCCGCCCCGCCATCGCCTGCCCGCCCGTCTGACGTCGGGCCTGCGGTCAGCACAGCCGCGAGAGCGGATCGCGCCCGGAGGCCATCCCGGCATGTGCTGATCCCGGGCGTGCCCGTGCACGCCGTCGTGTCAGCGGCCGCGTCAGGACGGCGACGGCCCGGTATCAGAGCCGCCCGCGATGGTTGAGCCATGAACGGTTCGGCCGGCCGCCCGGCCGGCCGAACCCCGCCGAACTCCGTAACAGCTTTGAAGGAGCACCCACCATGTCCGTCACCCTCACCGACCAGGACGCCATCACCCTGCGGACCGCCGGCTGGGGCGCCGTCGCGCTGATGGCCGCCGCCGGCGCCGCCGGCTCGCCCCACAAGGCCGCCACCGAGGCCTCCATCGCCCTGACCTCCGCGACCGGTCCGGTCGGGCACGTGCTCGCCAAGGCGCCGAAGGGCCTGAACGCCAAGTCCACCGCCGAGCTCGCCGACCAGGTGCTGCCGGCCCTGACGGCCTCCATGGGCCTGCTCAAGCAGCACGCTCCGGCCGAGGCCGACAACTTCCGCCGCACCGTCATCGTCGCCGTCGAAGCGGCCGCCCGGCCGCAGAAGGGCGCGCCCAGCCCCACCATGACCGAGATGGCCCGCAAGATCACCGAGGCTCTCGACGCCGCCTGACGACCGAACCCCGTACCGGATTCAGAAGATTCGAAGGAGCGCACCACCATGTCCACCACCCTTGCCGGGCAGGATCGCCCGGAGCTGCAGAAGGCCATCCAGGAGATCGTCGATTCCGGCTTCGTCGGGGTGTCGCTGCGCGTGCACGACGAGCGGGGCGAGTGGGTCGGCGGCGCCGGGGCGGCCGAGCTGGGCGGGACCGCCGAACCCCCGGCCGACGGGCACATCCGGATCGGCAGCAACACCAAGACCTTCATCGCGACCCTGGTGCTGCAGCTGGTGGCCGAGGGCAGGATCGGGCTGGACACCCCGGTGGACGACTGTCTGCCCGAGTTCGGCCTGGACCGGCGGATCACGGTGCGGATGCTGCTGCAGCACACCAGCGGGGTGTTCAA
Source organism: Paraplanobispora takensis (assembly GCF_016863195.1). Classification (GTDB taxonomy): domain Bacteria; phylum Actinomycetota; class Actinomycetes; order Streptosporangiales; family Streptosporangiaceae; genus Planobispora; species Planobispora takensis. The sequence continues at coordinate 190,602 of NZ_BOOK01000001.1, forward strand.
CCACACCGGCGACTACTACCCGGACTTCGTGGCCGGGGTCGTCTGGTCGGGCAAGGAGTGGGTGGAGGACCGGTTCAGGACCTACCGCCCAGGGGAGCTGGTACGGCTGGCGCTGTCCAAGCCGGCGCGGTTCGAGCCGGGGACGGAGTGGAGTTATTCCAACACCAACTACGTGCTGGCCAGGCTGCTGATCGAGAAGGTCACCGGCCGCACCTGCGCCGAGGAGATGCAGCGGCTGATCCTGGGCCCGCTCGGACTGTCGGGCACCGTGGTGCCCGGCACCGAGCCGGACCTCCCCGAGCCGCACGCCCACGCCTACTACCGCTACGAGGACGACGGCCGGCACGAGACGGTCGACGTCACCCGCCAGAACCCCTCCTGGATCTCCAGCGGCGGCGACATGATCTCGACCACCCGGGATCTGCACACGTTCATCTCCGCGCTGGTGGGCGGCAGGCTCCTGCCGGACGCGCTGCTGGCCGAGATGCTCACTCCGCACCCGACGGGCATCCCGAACATGGGCTACGGCCTGGGCGTGTTCGTGGTGACCACGGACGACGGCGGCACCGTCATCTCCCACAACGGCGGCATCTCCGGCCACGCGGCGCTGATGTACAGCACGCCCGACGGCGGCACGACCCTGACCGCCACGCTGAACTACGTCGACGACGCCGAACTGTCCTTGGGGGCGGCGTTCCAGCAGGCGACGCAGCGGCTCATCGGCGAGGTGTTCGGCGGCGGACAGGCCTGATCGGCCGAGCCGGCTCAGTGGACGCTCAGCGAACAGAGCCGGCCCGGCCCGCGGCCCGTTTCAAGTGGCTGGACGAGGCTCTGGAGATCGCGTACGGTGCGCATCCCCGGCGGGACCGGCTGGGCGGGTGCGCAGGCACGTTCCCGTCGTGCTGGTCTCCAGCTCGACCGCGCAGATCGACGCCGTGCTGGAGGCGGCCGCGGTCGAGCTCGGTATGACCGGTGTGGTGTACGGCGGGCCCGCCGACCTGGCGGCCGCCCTGGGCCCGCTGCCGGCGTCGCGGTGATCGGTCCGGCGCTCAACGCCCTGGATCCGGATCCCGTCGCGTCGCTGATGAGAGGACCCGGCCGACCGGAACGGCCCCTACACGCAGATGGGCCTGCACCTCGTCTACGACCCCTCAGAGAGAGTTGTCGCGGTCGAGGCCAGGCCCAGCACGTACCACAGTGTGTGTCCGAGGGGGGAGCCGAACCAATCGCACACCCCTTCGCCCTCACCACCCGCTTCCCGCTCGGACAGGGGTGAGCGGCGATGGCACCGGACTCTCACGCGGTACGCCGCATCCAGCGCACGACCGTCGGCGGCGTCGCGCTCCTGGCCATGATCGCGGCGGTCGTCTCCTTCCGGCACATGCACGAGCTGTGCCTGCGCCACGGCGAGGACCACCTGGCGGCCGTGCTCATCCCGCTCGCCGTCGACGGCACCATCGTCGTCGCCTCGATGTCGATCCTGCTGGCCAACCGGTACGGCTCCCGCAGCGGCGCCCTGGCCTGGATGCTGCTCGTGGTCGGCAGCCTGGCCAGCCTGGGTGCCAACGTCGCCGTCGCCGAACCCACCCTGATCGGCCGCATCATCGCCGCCTGGCCGAGCGCCGCCCTGATCGGGAGCTACGAACTGCTGATGGCTCAGATCCGCCGAGTGGCGTCAAGACCGGCGAATGACGAGCGGTCGGAAGTCGCTGCTGAGGAGGCCGAGGCGGAGGGCGTTCGACCGGCACCGGAGGGGCGCTTCCGGCTGCGTGACGAGGACATCGTGGATCTCCATCGGTCGGCATGGCGATGGGCACAATCGAACCGTCTTCCAGATGGATCCCTTCCTTCTGGCAAGTCGATTGCGTCCCAGTTTGAGCGCAGCGCCCGATGGGGTCGCTGGATCAAGAAGGCAGGTCTGGCTGGTGAGCTTGGTTGACCTGGGTGCAGCAGCCGCCCGACCGAGGTCACCGAGATCCCGATGCCGAACCAGGCCGCGATCACCATCGCCACCAGCGCCCGGGTCCACAGCGCGGTGGCGGTGCCCAGCACCTGGCGCGGCGTGATATCGCGCACCAGCGCCTTGACGGTCTGCTCCTGGCCGGGCCGCAGTTTCCGGGGCCGTCCCGGCGCCTTTTTGATCCGCAATGCCTCGGTGCCGCCGGTGCGCGCCTGGCGTTTCCACCGGAAGATCGATTCGCGGCCCACATCCAACGCCTCGGCCACCCGATCCGGGGACATGCCCTGCTTCAGCAGCCGGAGGGCGAAGACCTTCTCCTCGAACGTCGCTCTGCGACCTTTTCTGGCCATACTCCCAGCATGTCCCGGCCGGAACGCGATCTCTCGCCGCCCCCTGGCAAGTACCGAAACTTCTGATCGGCTCAGTATGGGGAACTCCCTCGAGGCTCGCGGCGAGTGAGGTGTCCGCCCAGGTCAGGGAGCGATACGGGCGCTCCTCGGCCGGGAGGGACGGGGTCTGCGCCGTCGCGGCCTCCGGGAAGTGAGGATTTCTACCGGCAGCTGGGCCCGCATCTCACCTGTGGCCCCGCGCGGGCGCCCGCCCGGGGCCGCCCCGGCGGATGCCCCGGACGCCGAGGAGAGGACCGCCGCACTCACCGGGTTACGGAGGTCAAGTCGCGAATCCAGGCGACTTATGGCGGCGACCCGGCATCGGGAAACTTGTCACCACCGACAACGAGAAAAGCTCGGATGTCGAATCCAGAGATGGAGTGATCATGAGCAAGGACATCTCCAACGTTTCCGTGGAGCGCCTCACCCGTCGTCTCGACCACATGGTCCCCGAGCCCAGGATGCTTGCGACCATCACCTCCGCGGAAGAGGTCGACGCCCCTGAGACGCCGGGCGACGACGCCTGACCAGTGCTCTGAAACCGCATTCCATGGACCGCTGAAGGAGTGAGGACGTGACGGCTACGTCGGAGACGGGAGAACTCTCATGGAGCCAGCGCTGGACCACCTGGCTCCGCGAGAGGACTACCGTCAGGAGTGGGCGTGAATACTGGGAGGGCACCTTCCCCGCGATCTCCGAAGAGATTATGAAGCTTGACAGGAATATGCGGATCACGCCCCGGTTCGTCGCCGATCACGATCTGTTCACACTGGAGAGCATCTCCGGGATGACCGAGGAGGCCGTGGCGGCACTGCGCTCCGAGGGCTTCATCCACAATGGGAAATGGAATGCCCCCGTGGGCCCTGCGGCCCTTGATTTCGTCGACCGCCACCATTTGTCCGAGCTGGTCTCGGAATTGACGGGTGTCGATGTGGAGGAGCCGCAGGGCGCCACGTACATCGCCTATTTCGAAGCGGGCGGGCATCTGGACTTCCATCTGGACGACTTCCACTACGGCGAGGTGAACCTCATCATCTGCCTCCGCCATGTGGTGCCCGACTCCACGCGGAACCCGAGCGCCACCGTTTTCATCCAGTCCGGCGGGTACCGGTCGTGCCCACTCGAAACGGGAAGCTTCGTCCTCTTCGACGGGGCCTTCACGCCGCACGGCAGGACGCCACTGGCGGAAGGCGAGGAGGTCATCCTGGTCAGCTTCAGCTTCAAGACCAAGTCGAGGGCGCTGTGGAACGTCCAGGACGCACCCTCGGCGCCGCCGACGAGAGACGAGATCGAGGCGGCGGGAACGACGATCGGTGCTGGAGCCGGCAATGGAAATTAAGCTCGAATACAATCCGCCGGCACCCGGCATGGTGCCGCCCCGGCTCAGGCGGCCGTTCAAGGACGAGGATTACGTCCCCCCGCAGCAAGAGAATCATTTTGACGTCGTGAACGAGCTGGTGAGGCTCAGCGTCAAACTGCTCGCCAATCTGCCTGATCCGTCGCTGGGGCCCGACGAGCGGCTGGAACGCATAGCCCGTGTGGTTCCCACTTCCCAGCTTCAGTCGGCTCATCGCAGGAGCGCGCGCAACAAGCTGGTGCAATTGCGTCGGCGGCTGGACGAACTCGTCCCGGACGAGGGAATGACCTCTGAGGAGAAGCTTGACCTGCTCATCGCGAGGGTGCACGAACTCGTTCCCGGAGACGCGCCCTTCATCGTGAAGCTCGAAACCATGGGCGACTTCCGCGCAACGGACATCGGCCTGTCACCTCATCACTGGCAATAGGAGCAGATCATGCCGGCTTTGGCCCTGCCCGACCACCTCTACCGTCCTCTGGCGCCGCGCGCCGGTTCACGCGGTCAAGTGGCCGACAGCTTCGGGCTGAGTGGCGAGCTGTCCGGTCTGGTGCCTTTTGACATCCATGACCTGATGCTCGGCCGAGACGACCGGAGGACACGCGCCGGAGCGGAAGCACATCCTTTCGACGTGGCCGGCGAGCGATTCTGGTGGATCCACCCGAGCGGCGACGGCGATTTGAATCGCGAAGTCGGCCTGGAAGGCCACCGGGTGACGAGTCCGGATGAGCCGATCCGGCGAAGGGTCCACGAGGCGCTCACCGCGCTCTCCGGGGTTCCATGGGCATTCGCCATGGTCCGGACCTACATCACGTCGTTTGCGCTGATCGAGCTCGACGAGCACGCGGCCGGGCAGCGGCCCATCACTTCGTGCTCGCTTCCGGACATTCCGCTGTGCATGTTCTTCTCCCGGGTGGCGCTGAAGCATATCCCGCCATTGAGCGTCAGTCTCGAAGAATCGGTGCTCCTCCTCGCTGAGAACATCTATCACGAGTCCGTTCACCAGCATGTCAATCACCAGATCATCACCGAAGGCGTATTCACCGGGGATTACGATTCACGCACCAGTCCGCTGGTCGACATATCGTGGCGCAAAAAGAGCGATGGTTCACCGCAGCAGTGGCAACTCGACCGCGTCTTCCACGCGGCGATGGTGTACGGGCATCTCATCGCCTGGCGCCTCAGGATCCTCCGGCACGGTGGAACGGATGATCTCACGCGGCGGACGATTCATCAGGCGTCGGTCGACTCGCTCACCGTGGTGAGCGAGCTGTCGGCCGCGCTGCAGGCTCACGCCTCGGCCTTCAGCAGCACCGGAGCGATGCGGGTCGGCGAGCTGATCGGATTGACGCAGGTCTTCCAGGAGGCTCTGCAGGTGACCCTTCAGGGCGGCCGGGCGATCGCCCCGATGGAAGGCGGTGTCGGGAGTGGCCGCTGAAATCAGGGATCTGCTGGTCGAGGAGGCGCGGCGGATCGGGCGGGACCCGCACGGCAGGGCCCTGCTCGACGAGGCCCTGTCCGCCGTCCTCGATGGACTGGACCGTGACATGGTCGGCGTCGGTCTGACCCGTGAACGGCGTGCCGACGTGGTCCGGCTCATCGCGGATGCGGCGGCGGTGGAGCAGGCGAGGTTGCCGGAACTCGAGTCCGACACCGAATTCCTCCACTGGATCACTGCCATCTCCGGAGAACTGCGTTCCCGTCGCGGCGAGGCACATCACGACGGCGACATCACGGTCCCCGTCCGGCTGCTCGACGCAATCGGCAGCCGGCCGATCACCGAGCGGGTCTGGTTCTCCGAGGTGATGGCGCAGGTACTGAACTCGGTGCTGCCGCAACCGGCCACTCTCGGCCGCCGGATCGCGATGAAGGCGATCGGCAGCTACCTCGACAGCATTCCGGGACGGTCGGTCCTGTACCGGGGGCGGCCGGACTGGCTGACGCATGAGGCGCTGGAGTATCTCCGGAAGACGACTGCCGCAGCTTTCCACCGCGGGTTCGAACGCTACACCCTTGTCGAGTACGCCGAAGTGTCACCGGAGGTGGATGCGTACATCGAGCGGTGGACCGAGTTCAAGCAGTGGATCGACGACCGCTGCGGACTGAAGCTCGCGCCTCACATCCGCAAGGTGACGTTCCAGTACAACCGGCCTACGGATCATCTCCCATGGCACATCGACAAGCCGAACAAGGTCGCGCTCAACTGCCTCATCATGCTGGAACGGTCGGAGACCAGGAGCTCGGCCCTGCAGCTCTACACCGCTTCCGGGGAGGTGCAGGAAGTGGATCTCGATGTCGGAGAGGTCCTCCTCTTCAAGGGTGACGCGACCCCGCATCGCCGTACCCCGTTGGTCGACGGCGAGTTCGTGCGGCTCATGTCCATCGGCTTCATGTTGTCGTCTCAGCAGTAGGGCGGACAGTACGTGCGCGATGGGGAGACGAAGACGGCCGGCAGGCCCGGACGAAGAGCCCAGGACGACCTGTACGCCTGCGTCAACGCGGAGTGGGAGGCGGATACGCCGCTGGGGGCGGCGCAGTCGATGGTCTCCACCTTCACACAGGTGCAGCTCGCCACCGAACGGGCGGTGCGGAGCCTTCTCGACGAGACGGGAGACGCACCCGCTGGGGGCGTCGTTCCCATGGCGGAGACGTTCCAGCGCAGCTGGCTCGACCGGGACGGAGTCGAGGTCCTGGGCCGTGCGGTGCTGGATCCGCTGCTCGACCGGATCCACCGCATCCGTGATCACGAGGACTTCTACCGGCTCTGCGGGGAGTTCTACCGCAGAGGCGTGGTCATGCCTGTGCGTCACTATGTGGACGTCGTCCTCGGCGACGGCCGGCTGTACCGCAGCAACTTCACCGGGTCGGTCCTGCCGCTGCCCCTCGATGCTTACGAACCGGCGAACCGGGCAGAGCTCGACTCCTATCGCCGGGACATCGAGCGGTTGATGAGCTCGGCCACGGGGAGGCCCGACGCCGACGCGTGGGCGGCGGAGGTCGTCGGCCTCGAAACCGAGCTGTCGGTGCTCTACCGTGCCGCAGCCGGTCCGGCACGTCCCGCCGAGACGCTCGGGGCGGATGAGCTGCGCTCCCTTCATCCCACCCTGGTCCTCTTCCTGGACGGGGCGGGAATCGAGCTCGGTCCCCACGACCGCGTCAACGTCGAGCAGCCGGACCTGTTCGACGGCCTGGCGGCGCTTCTCGGCCGGACGCCGGGGCCGACGCTGCGGAGCTATGCGCTGTGGTGCGTCCTTACCTCATTGGCGCCGTATCTGCCGACGTCGATCGCGTCGGTGTGGACGACATTGAACGAACGGGCGGGAACGCAGCGGTGGCTGCGCCGGGGCCGGCGTGCTCAAGGCGAGTACCTGACCCACCGGGCGTTCGGCCATGCTCTCGGCGAGATCTATGCGGCCCGGCACGTCGACGGGGCGAGCAGAGACGACGCATGGCGTGTCGTGGAACGCATCGTCGTGCAGTACGGGGAGGTGCTGAGAGCCTGCGAATGGCTCGGTCCGGCCGCCAGAACCGCCGCCCTGGAGAAACTGGAGAGGATGGGGGTCGCCTTTGTCGCGCCCAGCTCGGCGAGGGATTACAGCGCTGCCGAGCTGCGTGAAGACCGGTTGCTCGACAACTATCACGCCCTCGTGGAACACGAGGTGGGATGCGATGTCAAGCGAATCGGCAGAGAGGCGTCCCCCGACCACTGGTGGATAAACCCTATCCAGGTGAATGCTTACTACGATATCCGTACCAACCGGATCGCCATTCCCGCGGCCATTCTGCAGGAGCCTTTCTTCAGCGTCAGCGCGGTCGCCCGGAACATGGGGGGACTGGGGGCCGTCATCGCGCACGAGCTGACTCATGCATTCGATGAGCGCGGGGTGCGGCTCGGCGCGGACGGCATCGTCGGCTCATGGTGGGGGCCGGAGGAGGAGGAAGCGTTCAGAAGCAGGACGGCTGAACTGGTCAGGCAGTTCGACGGCGCGCGGAGGACGGATTTCCCGGAGATCGCCGTCGACGGCCGGTTGACGTTGAACGAGAACATCGCTGACCTCAGCGGTCTCTCCGTCGCGGTCGGCGCCTACCTCCGCTACTGCGACGAGGCCGGTGCGTCCGAGGCCGAGCGGAAGGACGGCGCAAGAGAGCTCTTCCGCAACTGGGCGCGACTGTGGCGGCAGAAGGTCAGCCCGCGGGTCGCGGCGGTCTCCGGCCGGAGCGACCCGCATGCACCGGGCGAGATCCGCTGCAACCAGGTGGTCAGGAACCTCGATGAGTTCCATTGGGCGTTCGACGTGCAACCGGATGACGAGATGTGGCTTGCTCCGGCGGAGCGGGTCAGAGTCTGGTGAATTCCCGTAGAGAAAGGATGTTGACGATGGTGGATGTGGACATGGTCATCGAGGGTGGCCCGGGTTGGGGAGTGCACCGGGTCACCCAGAAGATGGTGGCAACCGATCCGGCGATCGTCCGGGAGGCGATGGACCGGACGGACAACCCGCTCGACAGGGTCGGCTATGCCATCGCCCTCGGCGAGATCGAGGAGGCCAAGGGCTATCTGGCGATCTCGCCGGACACGATGCGCAAGAAGATCTTCACTGGTGACATCGCCCGGGAGGAGGGCCGGTACGTCGATGCGGCGCGGCACTTCAGCCTGCTGCTGGGCGAAGCGGTCGGGACGCCGCATGAGGCCGTCGTCCTGCAGCACCACGGCAAGTCCCTTTTCATGGAGGGGCGGTACGGCGAGGCGGTTCAGTACCTGACGACGGCACTGGACGGCCTGGAGGCGGACGGCAGGGACGAGATGGCCATCGTTTACACCAAGTGCGCGCTGGACGAGGCTCGTCGGCGCATCGCGCAGGACGGCGCCGCGGAGGAGCGGGCATGACCGGCCCGAACGCCCCGGGCGGCGTCCGGACCAACGGTCTGATCACTCTGGGGACCAACGCCTTCGGCTGGACGGTGCGCCTTGAGGACGCGCCGCCGATCCTGGAGTCGTTCATCGGAGCCGGCGGAACTCATGTGGACACGGCTGACACGTATCCGTCGTGGGCACCGGGATGCGCCGGTGGGGAGTCGGAGACCGGGATCGGCGGATGGCTCGCCGACAACGCCGACCGGCGCGGTGAGATCTGCATCGCGACGAAGGTCGGCTGCATGCCCGGCTTCGAGGGCTTGTCCCGGGAGAACATCAGGACGTGCGTCGACAACTCGCTCCGGCGGCTCCGGACCGACTACGTGGACGTGCTGTACTTCCACATGGACGATCCGGACGCGGACATGGAGGACTCCGTCCGGGGCGCCGCCGAGGTGATCGCCGAGGGCAAGGTCAGGAATCTGGCCGTCTCCAATTACCCGGTGCAGCGGCTTGAGAAGCTGCTGAGCGTCTGTGATCGGATCGGCGCTCCGAGACCGATCCTCTACCAGGGGCAGTACCACCTTCTCAACCGGAGCTACTACGAGAATTTCCTCGCCGAACGCCTGCGGGCGGAGTCGATTCCCTTCATGCCGCACTCGTCATTGGCGAACGGATTCCTCACGGGAAAGTACACAAGAGAGTCGAAGGCCGAGAGCGCGCGTTCGGGGATCGTCACCCGGTACTTCACCGATGAGGGATGGAAGGTCCTCGACGAGCTGCTGGACATCGCCGGCGCACACGGTGTCACGCCTGCCGCGGTGGCCCTGAGCTGGGCTCGTTCCCATGGGAATGTGACGTCGCCCGCGGTGAGCGTCAGCGCCGTCGGCCAGCTGCCGGACGTCATGACGGATGTACACCTTTCCGGCGGGGAGGTCTCACGGCTCGACGCCGTGTCGGAACCGTTCGCGGCGGACCGGCCCTGAGCGCGTGAGCGGCCACCGTTCGTTCCTGTCGCGCCTGCGAAACCCTGGAGTCATCGCTTGATCGGTTCGTCTGCTGCCAAGCGCGTCACTTTTCTGATGGTCCTGCTGTCGGAGTTCGTCAATCTCCTGGGCGCGGGAATGGCGGCGATCACTGTGACATTGATGGTGTACGAGGAGACGGACGGGGCGAGCACGTTGGCGACGCTGCTCGCTGTCCGCATGTTCACCAGCATCTTCTTCTCCCCCTTCGCCGGTGTGATCGTCGATCGCTTCAGCCAGCGGCGGGTCCTCCTGGCCGCCAACGCCGTGCTGGGTGCCACAGTGGCGGCACTCTTCTGGATGGCGCAGGCCGGACGGGTCGACTTCGCGCTCATCGCCGCCGTCTTCGTCGTCCAGGCACTGGCCGACAGCGTGGCGCAGTCGCTGATCGTCAGCATCGTCCGGCACCTGGCCACCGATGCCGAGCTCGTCCGGTCCAACTCGCTGGTCTACCTGGTGCAGAGCGTTCCGCAAGTCCTCGCGCCCGCCGGAGGCGCGTGGGCCTACGGGGTGTTCGGGCCGGGCACCGTACTGGGCGCGAGTGTGATCACATTGGCCCTGTCCGTCTCGCTCATGGGGGTGTTCGCGCGCTCTCTGCCCGTCGTCGACCAAGGCGGTGGGGGGACGCCGTACGCCCACGTGATGACGGGGTTCAGATTCATCTGGGGCAATTGCGGATTGCGACGGCTTCAGCTCTCGTACAGTGCGCTCAATCTGTTCAACGGGTTGTCGGCCGGCGGACTCGTCGCCTACGTGACGGGCCACGCCTCCGCCGCGGGGTGGGGGCTCTACTCGGCGTTGGGCGGCGTCGGGCTGATGGCCGGCGCGTTGTTCATGACCGTGAGCAGACGGCCCTACAGGAACGAAGTGCTCCTTCCGGTGAGTCAGGGCATCGCCGCCGTGATCGGACGGATCCTGCTTGTCGTTCCGGGTCTTCACTGGCTGTGGTACTTTGGCTCATTCGGCCGGAACGCCATGCTCCAGATCACCGGCGGTCCGATGACGGCCATCTGGCAACGGCAGGCTCCGGTGGAGTCGCTGGGCGTCGTCACCGGTTGCCGGCGGCTCCTGTCCCAGGGGCCCTATCCATTCGCCCTCGCCGCGGGGGGTTTCCTTTACGACTGGTGGGCCGCCTCCGGGACGCAGAGCGAGGGGATGTTCTTCGTCTACTTGGGGCTCGCTGAGCTGGCGGCGATTTCGCCATGGCTATGGGGACCCGTCCGGGAGATATTCATCGCGGAGAACACCCCTGCGCACCAGGAAAGGGTTGCGGCCGGCGTGTGAACGCGAGCCGGATGAGAACTGAATCCTGAAAAGGCTCCGGGGGCCGGTCGGGCGTGAACGCCGCTGTCCTCCGGAGCCTTTCTCAGAGAAACGGGTGCATCATTGCGCCTGGACTCTTCCGGTGAACACGAGTTTGGCCAACTCGACCTTGGTGCACACCCCGCTCTTGGCCCGGATCCTCCGCAGGTGGGTGTTGACGGTATGCACGCTGATCCCCAGGCGGTGGGCGATCTGCTGATAGGTGCACCCATCCGCGAGGAGCTGCAAGACCTCACTTTCTCGCGTCGAAAGACTCGGCTTGCCGGTCGTGGTCATCACCATGGTGACTCCTTGAAGGGCTGAACTGGGTGCGCGGGGCATCAGCGGTATTCGTCCTGGTCGCCATCGGCGGGAACCATAATGCGCGCGGCTGCTACCAGACCGCTAACCGCTGTCTACCGGCCGCCTCACCGGATCGAATCCGGTGGAACTCACCGAGAAAGGCCGAGGCCGGGCAGCGCCCATTCTCCCGGTAGTCGTGCAGTAGTCGGCCGGTAGGCGGAGCTCCTAGATTGCCGCTGACGCGGAAGGAGGTGCCGCACGTGAAGAAGCTGCCGTTCGCCGGTTAGGACATGAATACCAGGCCGGCTCGACATCGAGCGGTGAGGGCCGGGCATGAGAGCGCGCCGGTGAGGCGGGGAATGCGCCCGCCCCGCCGGCGCGCATTGATTCAGGATCACCACGTTCTTGCGGGGTGCTCATCCTCACCACGTTCTTGCGGGGTGCTCATCCTCATCACGTTCTTACGCGGGTGCTCATCCTCATCATGTTCTCGCGCGGGCGTATGTCCGGTGGATACCGGACATCCAGTCTGACCGCTCCCGCAGGAATGGGATGAACCCCGGGCGCGAGCAGGGCCGGCTCCAGCGATACGAAGAAAGTAGACACCGTGGCGATGTCCATCAGAGCTGCTCTGGCCAGGACGGCCGGCAAATCGCCGTACTGGCCGGTCATCACCCATCCGCTTCTCAGGCGCGTGCTGCCGGGGCTGGGGGTCTCCGCCCTGGGCGGCGGAATGACCACCGTGGCGGTGAGCTGGCTGGCGCTGGAGCTGGCACCCGCCGACACCAGGGGGGCCTGGCTCGCGGCCACGATCACCGCGCACATCCTGCCCGGGGCGCTCGGCGGGGTGCTGTTCGGGCGCTTCCTCAACGGCCGCAGCGGGCCTCAGCTGGCCGGCTGGGACGCGTTGCTGCGAACGGCCGTGTTCGCGGCCATTCCCCTCGCCTCCGCGCTGGGCGGCTTGAGCATCGGCCTGTACATCGCCCTGCTGGGCATCGGGTCACTGCTGACGGCATGGGGCAAGGCCGGGCGATACACGATGCTGGCGGAGCTGCTCCCCGCTCAGCACCACCTGGCGGGCAATTCGCTGGTCAACGTGATGCTGGAGCTGTCGACGGTGTTCGGCCCGCTGCTGGCCGCCACGGTCATCGCCCACAGCGGACCAGAACACGTGATGGCCATCATCGCCGTGACCTCGGCGTCCCTGGCCGCCACCTACCGTTTCGCGATCCCGTCGGAAGCCGGAGGCCAGGGCGTGAAGGCGGGCGCCTCGCCGGCGGCGGGATTCCGGGCTATCTACAGGAACCGGCACATCGTCATCCTTTTCGCCCTGTCGTTCGGTTTCTTTTTCTTCTACGGGCCGGTGACCGTGGCCATCCCGCTCTACGTCGTGGACGTCCTGCACGCCTCCGCGGCCACACTCGCCGGGTTCTACACGGCCTTCGGCGCCGGCGCGGTGTTGGGGGCCCTGGTCGCGGGGCACCTGCAGAAGTGGCCGCTCATCCCGACCACGATCGGCATCGTGCTGGGATTCGGCCTGGGACTGATCCCGCTCGGCCTGGGCGTCCCCACGGTGGTGGCCTGGGCCGCGTTCGCCCTGTGCGGAGTGATCTGGGGGCCCTTCCCCACCGTCACCACCACGTTGTTCCAGCGCCTGGCCGCCCCCGAGATCCTGCCGCGGCTCCTGGCGGCGCGCGGCTCGGTGATGGGCGTCTCGGTACCGCTCGGCGCGATGCTCGGCGCACCGGCCGTCCACCTGTTCGGAGCGCGGGGAACGCTACTCGTCTCCGCCCTCGGCATCACCGCGCTCGGCGTCTTCGCGGCACTCTTCCTCCTCGGCCGGCCCGCGCCCGCCCGCACACCCGACGATCTGACCACTACCGGAGTATGAAATGGCGACATTGATCATCAGTAACTGCACCGAGGAGATCGTGGGCGATCTCGCGGAGTTGTCCGATGAGATGAAGAAAGCCTTCGGCTGGGGAGCGCAGCGGCTGCTGTGGTACGCCCAGGAGGGCGACGTCGTGATCCTGCCTGCGGAGCCGGACCCGGCGTTCCTCGGCTACGTCGTCGCGACGACCGGCGTCCCGGCGTCCTCGCTGTCCATCCTCGTTCCCCCGCCCGGTGTGCTGGGCGGCGACCTGCTCTCGCCGGACCGCCTGGCCGATGAGGGGTTCCGTGAGGAACTGCGCAAGGTGGCCGCCGAGCGGACGATCGACGGCGTCATCGCCTGTTACGCCGACATCTCCATCCCCGAGCTGGTCACCTCTGTCGGTATCGACGGCGCGCTGCCGGGCTGCGCCTTCATCGCCGAAGGCGGCAACGTCCTGGTCAACAGCAAGGCGGTTTTCCGGGCGGTCGCGGCCGGAGCGGGCATTCCGATCGCACCCGGCGTGGTCACCGGCAACCGGCACCACGCGGAGAGGACGATCAACGGGTTGCTGGGCGACGGCTATGACGTCATGGTCAAGCGGGAGTTCGGCGGCGGTGGCTTCGGCAACGAGATCCTCAGCCCCGCACCGGGCGTGCAGGCCGCGGGCGCACCCAATGTGGTCGTCCTCCCGGATGAGGCGGCGGTCGCCGGCTACCTGGAGGAGCGCTGGGAGTGGCTCACCGGCGGCAAGGGTGACCGGCTGGTGATCGAACGGTTCTTCCCCGGCTCGGTGACCGTCTACGCCGAGTTCGACGCCACCGGCGACGGCTGCGAGCTGCGGGGCTCGGGAGAGATCATGATGGACCCGATCGCGGTGGGCGAGATCGTCCCGCCGGTGTCGGTCTCCCCGCAGGCCCTGGCCACCCTGGTCGAGGAGGGGCGGCGGCTGTGCGACCTCTTCCGGCTCATGGGCTACCGCGGGAACATCTGCGCGGACGCGATCCTCACCCGGGACGGGCAGATCGTTTTCACCGAGACGAACGGCCGCCTCACCGCCTCCACCCACCTGCACGTCAACGTCGCCCGGCGGATCGTGGGCGAGGAGCACCGCGACGAGCGGGTCCTGCTGGAGCGCGGCCGCGTGCTGAAGGGCACCTCGTTCCCCGAGGCGCTCGAACGGCTCTACGCCAGCGGGCTGGCCTACGACCCTGACACCCGGCTCGGCGTCCTGTTCACCGGTGACTACGTGCCGATCAACGGCAACATCACTTACACGATCGTCGCGCGGGGCGTGGAGTCGGCACGCGACATCGAACGACGGCTGCGGTTGCTGTCGGCCGACGCCGCCGCCTGAGATTGCCCATTTTTTCAGCATGTGAGGACATATGACTATTGCTGGCTATGCTCCGGTCGCGCCTGACTCCGACCGGGCAGTGGTCAACTCCTGGGACGAGTTCACCGCCTTGCGGGAGGTCGTCGTCGGTGACGCCACGCACTCCCGGATTCCGGCACAGAGTGACCCGTCGGCCTGGCTGAACTGCTATCCCGACCTGAGTCCCGCAGAGTTGGCGAAGATCGAGGCGGGGTTGTTCCCGCGGCACGTCATCGAGGAGTCCAACGAGGACCTGGCCGCGCTGGCCGCCGTCCTGCGCGGCCTGGGCGTCACCGTGCACCAGCCCCCGGCCGTGGACCACGGGCAGGAGTACGGCAATCCCGGCTGGCGCACCCGGGGCCGCAGCTCCTACTGCCCGCGTGACCTGGCACTGGTCGTCGGCTCGACCATCATCGAGTCCCCAGTCCGATGCGGGCCCGCTACGTCGAGCTGTTCGGCATGCGCCCGCTGTTCCAGGACTACCTGCTGCGCGGCGCGAACTGGCTGTCGGCCCCCAAGCCGCAACTTCGCGACGAGCTCTACCTGGTCGACGAGGACGGGCTGCCCGCCCTCGGCGAGGCCGAACCCGCTTTCGAGGCGGCCAACGTGCTGCGCCTGGGCCGTGACGTCTTCTACCAGGTCTCGCGCAGCGGCAACGAACTGGGCCTGCGCTGGCTGGAATCGACCTTGAGGCTCCTCGGCGACGTGCGGGTGCATCCCATCCGCGGGCTGTACAACGGCACCCACATCGACAGCACGATCGCCTTCCTGCGGCCGGGGCTGGTCCTGCTCAACCCCGCGCGGGTGACGCCGGAGACGATCCCGGAGCCGCTGAGGGGCTGGGACGTCCTCTGGTGCCCGCCGATCGAGGAACGGCGTGTTCCCGCGCTGCCGTACACGCTCAGCACCCCCTGGGTGGGGATGAACCTGCTCATGGTGGACCCCGAGCACGCGATCGTGGACGCCGATCAGACCGCGCTGATCGCCGCGATGGAGAAGCGCGGGATCACGGTGATCCCGCACACGCTGCGGCACGCGCGGGTCCTGGGCGGCGGCTTCCACTGCGTCACGCTGGACACGGTGCGCGACGGCGGGCCGGAGGACTATCTCGGTTGAGCTGCCGGAGCCGCCGGCGGCACTCGCCATCGAGCCCTCAGGACCAGTCTGCGTGCGACCGCTTCCTGAGTTCCGCCTCCAGCGTGGCCAGAGGCGCCTCCACGTCGATCATGGTGCGCGTCGTCCGGTAGCCGACCTGGTGGTTGACGCTGATCATATGGACGTTGCCGGCGTCGGTGGTGGTGGCCACTCTGGCGATGCCCGGCTTCTCGGCCACCAGCCACCGCGTCATCGCGGCTTTGACCGTCCGGCCGAGCCCGCGCCCCCGGTGCCCGGCCAGGACGGCGGTATCGGCCTGGAAGGCCAGATCCGGCTGGCCGGGATGCGTCTCGATCTCGGTCAGCCCGGCCACCGCGCCGGTCGCCTCGTGCACCGCGACGACGGTACTCAGCTCGGCCCCGCGCCGCCGGGCCTCCTCCTCGGCCGCACGGACCCGTTCCGGGGTCCACTCCGGCTGCCGGTAGCTGGACTCCCCGGTGGGAGCGTCGTGGATGGCGCTGCGTGCCTCCGCGTAGGACGCGAGCAGCGCCTCCGGAGCGGTGCCCCGCCAGCGCTCCAGCCGGTAACCGGCCGGGACGGGAACCCGCCAGGTGGCAGGATCGACGTCGGCGATGGTGAGGACTTGCAAGACGAATCCCTGCACGGTGGTGAACCCCCACGCGGCGGCCCAGCGTTCCCCGTCGCCTCCCGCCGTCACGCCCATTCCGGTGACCAGTTGCCGGTTCTCGGCCCGCAGTATCGGAAGCACCTCCTGGAGAAGCCGTGTCGCGACGCCGCGGTTGCGGGAACGGGGATGAACGCGGAGCTCCATGACGGCAAGTCCGGTGTTCTCCGCCTCCGGGAAGAGCACGACGGCCAGACCGACCACCTCGCCCGTGTCGTGTGCGGTCCACAGACGTTTGCGCCCGATGCCGGCGGGCCGCATCCTGAGCCGGTCGACGACCTCGTCGAACGTCGGCGGCGGCGCGTCCGGCCGATCCACCGCGAAAGCCGCCCGGGCCAGCTCGAACTGGCCCAGGAGTTCCGCCTGGGAGGCCCGTTCAAGATCGAGCAGGGCTATGTCCACGGGCATGGGGAGGTCCCTTCGTCGGGAGGGGATCGCCGGATGTCACCGGTCCGGCACAGGAAAGGGTCACGATGCCGATCATGATCAGTCCGAAGCTGAACAGGCCCATCACCCCGATGATCGCGGCATGCAACATGATCGCTATGGTCAGGCCGAGGCGACGCAGCCGGGCCGGCCCCAGCATGCACAGCGCGATGGCCAGCTCTCCGGCGAGCACCGACCAGGTGAGCGCCGCAAGCGGTGCGTAGGAGCGGAAGAGCGGGGCGAGGAGCTCGTGGAGCGCGTCGGGCGCTCCGTAGAAGGGATCGTTGGAGATCGCGTACATGGCCGTGCCGTTCCGCCAGCTCGGCGACAGGAGCTTGGACAGGCAGGCGCTGGTGTAGATGATCGCGATCTGGCAGCGGAGCGCCAGGTGCGCCGCGTAGGAAGCGCCTCGCCAGGCGGGCGGGATCTCCGGCGGCGGGCCGGCCCACGACCAGGTACGCCGGTCGGCCAGGCAGAGGGGGATGATCAGCATGGTGGCCGCCTGCGCGGCCCGTGCGCCCCCGTCCGGCATCGTCAGGCCGATGCTCAGGCCGAAGGTGACATACCAGTGGGGCACACAGGTCCACCGGGGCCGGTACCCGGACGCGACCGCCATGAGGACGACGATGGCGATGATCCGGTTCGTCGTCAGGGCGGCCGGTGAGGTCCCGGTCAGACACCACAGCGACAGGTTCGCGAGCCCTCCGCAGCCGACGCCTGCGGGGTCGCCCGGCACCGCTGCGAAGAGGACGGCGTCGGGGGTGAAGAGGAGGACCGACAACTGGGCGAGGGACATGACCGTCCGTCCCAGCGCCATCGGCAGGCCGGTGGGTTCGAAGCGCGCCGCCAGTCTCCCGGCCACCTTCGTCACTCTCCCGGTCACCTTCGTCACCGGACGCAATCCAGCCGCTGAGCGGACACCCTGGCGGGTTCTCGCGCGTCGGCGCCGTAGCGGCCCCCGGGCGTCCACTGCTTCGGCCGCTCGTAGGCGAGCACGACGACTCCGCACAGCGTGGGCCGTGGGAAGTCGTTGACCAGGGCGTGCACGCCCTGCTTCAGGCTCTCGTGACGGCAGTCGCGCGAGGGGGACCCGTTGCAGACCGACCACTGCGCGGCCGGGATCCGCCGGGCCAGATATGCGGCCTCCACCATCTGGCTGTCGGCGACCCGGAGCAGACCCCACAGGTTCTCATGGGACATGTGCAACCAGGTCGCGGGTTCCATGTCCGCACGAGCCGTGTTCACGCGGTAGGCGACGACGGCCTCCGACTCCGGAGCGTTCGAGAAGAAGTACCACCGCTGCGGCCAGACGACCTGGTATGCGTGTCCGTACGGCCGCAGCCAATCGGGCGTGAACTCCCCGGGCAACTGTGCGACCAACGCGACGGTCATGCTCAGGAACAGAGCCGTAGCGGTTCTCAGAAACGCTCGGCCGGCGGTCGCGGAATCATTTTCCGGGCTTACAGCGCTCTCATGCCCGCAGCGCCGGAAAGCGGTTTGACCGGCACCGTCGTCGATTCCGAGGTGCTTCCGGCCAGGGCGATGGCCAGCAGGGCCGTAATGGTGGCGATCAGGGTTGCCGTTAATTTCTTCATTACGAACACCGTCTTTTTTCTCGTTCATTGACTTCTGACCGGGCAAGAGGTCGAGATTTGTCATCGGAAATCTCGGTTGAGCTGCCTGGTCCTCTTTGTGTTCCCGGGTTTCGGCTACACGGCGGGCCCTGCAGCGTTATTGATCATACCGTATGTCATTTATGGAATTCGTTGGAAACGTTTACTTTTCGGGTGTGCGACAGGTGTGCGGGCTTCTCCTCGCGGCCTCGGGACGGCGGATGCCGGATCGGCCTGCCCGGCTTGGGGCGGAGGCGGGCTGTTGTGCCGTCCAGTATGTGGGAGGCTACTACTAAACCACTACTATGCACCTACTTGTACTATATATCTACTCGACAGGCGTTGATTGGCGGCCCCTGTCGATTATTGCGAGATCTTAAATATTTTGGTATGCTGTATGGCCATTTATGGATATATAGCGCAGAGAAGTAATCGGGGGGAAAGCTGCGGGAATCGGCGAGCAGTGGAATGTCCCGGCCGGGTGAGGTTGACGACCGCGGTGCCGTTTTCCGAATCCTGGGCCCGCTGGAAGTGGAGTGGTCCGGCCGTCTCCTCCACCTCGGAGGCTCGCGTTCCGACAAGGTGCTGGCCGGCTTGCTGCTGAACGCGAACGCCATGGTGCCCTTCGACCGCCTCGTCGACCTCCTCTGGGAGGTTCCTCCACAGTCGGCCAGGCAGCAGATTCACAACGTGATGGGTTCCCTGCGGCGCGCTCTGTCGCCTCTGGGCGGCGCCATTGAGATCAAGACCGTCGACGTCGGCTACCGCATGACCGTTCCCGAGACGTGGGTCGACCTGTACCGCTTCCGGGCCGCCATCCGCGGCGCCGAGCAGGCCGAGGCTTCCGGCGTGCCCGGTGAGGCCGTCCGGCTGATGCGGGAGGCGCTGGGATGGTGGCGCGGACCGGCCCTGGCGGGACTGCAGAGCCGGCCGCTGATGAACATCGCGGCCCGCCTGCAGGAGGACCGGCTGGCCGTCGTCGAACGGCTGATGGCGCTACGCCTGGAACTGGGCGAGGCCGGCTCGCTGGTGAGCGAACTCATGGAGCTGGTGGCCGAACATCCGCTGCGGGAGTCGCTCCGGGCCACTTTCATGGCGGCGCTCTACCGCAGCGGACGGCAAGCCGATGCGTTGTCGGCCTACGACAACGGGCGACGCATCCTCGCCGAGGAACTGGGCGTGGACCCGGGACCTCAGCTCCGCTACATCCACGCGCAGATATTGAGCGGCACGTTGGACGCCGACTATGCCGCCGGGCGGGAGACCGCCCTGCACCCCCCGGCCGAGCAGCCGGGTCCGGCCAACTACCTGCCGCACGACATCGGGGACTTCACCGGCCGCGCGGCCGAGATCGACGAGGTGTTGCGACAGGTACGGGGCCGCCCCCCGGGCGCCCTGGTCATCTCGGGCATCGACGGCATGGGAGGCGTCGGGAAGACGACGTTCGCCGTCCATCTCGCCCATGAACTCGCGCGTGAGTACCCCGACGGCCAGTACTTCGTCGACTTGCGCGGCTTCAGCGCCGGCATGGAGCCGCTCGCCCCCGCCCATGCGCTGGAGCTGCTGCTCCGCGACGGAGGCGTTCCCCCCGAGCTGGTACCGCCGGACCTCGAAGGGCGCAGCGCGATGTGGCGCGCCAGGACTGCCGGGCAGCGGGCCATGCTCCTGCTCGACAACGCCGCCGACATCGCGCAGGTCCGCCCCCTGCTGCCGGGATCGGCCGGCATGCTGGTCATCATCACCAGCCGTCGCCGTCTGACGGTTCTCGACGGATCCCTGTCCCTCTCCCTCGACCTCATGCCGCTCGACGAGGCCGTCAACCTCTTCACCTCGATCGTGGGCGCCGATCGTGCCGAGGCGGAACCGGAGGCTGTGCACGAGGCGGTGCGGCTCTGCGGCCAACTGCCGCTCGCGATCAGAATCGCCGCCGCACGGCTGCGCGACCGGAAGGGCTGGACGGTCGCCCATCTGGTGGAACGGTTACGCGATCAGCAGCATCGCATGAAATTCCTCGTCGCCGGGGACCGCAGCGTGATGCGCGCCCTGGTGGTCTCCTACCGCTATCTCAACGAGGCCCAGCGCAGGATGTTCCGCCTGCTGAGCCTGCATCCGGGCAACGACTTCGACGCGTACGCGGCGGCGGCCCTGGCCGGCTGCGGCCTGGAGGAGGCCGAGCGCGACCTGGAGGTGCTGTTCGAGAATCACCTGCTGCTTCAGCGCGTCCCAGGGCGCTACGAGTTCCACGACCTGGTCCGGGACTGCTCCGGGGAACTGCTCGACCAGTTCGAGGACGACGCCGGCAAGCAGGACGCGATCCACCGCGTCCTGGACTACTACCTGTACTCGGCCTCTCTGTGGTGCCGGCCGATAGCCGCGGCTCCCTACACGTTCGAGTTGGAGGTCGCACACCTGCCGATGCAGGTCAAGGAGTGCCGGGCGGACACGGATGCGCTCCGGGTCCTCGATGTCGAACACCGCAACCTGGTCAGGGCCGCCCAGTACGCCGGCCAGCACGGCTGGATCACGCACACCTGGCAGTTCGCCTGCGTGCTGCGGCCGTACTTCAGCCACACCAACTACGGCGGTGCGGCCCTGGAGCTGTACACGAGCGCACTGCAGGCGGCCAGGAGACAGCAGGACCTGCCGGGCGAGGCGGCCTGCCTCGCGGGCCTGGCCTCGGTCCACCGGGCCCGCGGCGCCAACGCGAAGGGCCGTGAGCTGCTGGAGCAGGCCATCGAGATCAGCCGGAACCTCGGCGACAAGGCCGGCGAGGGACGGCAGCTCACCCTGCTGGGCATCATGCACGCCAACGACGACCAGTTCGGTGAGGCCGTATCCAGCTTCTCGGCCGCGCTGGCCATCTCGGATGAGATCGGGGACGAGGGCGCCCAGGCCGATCTGGCCAACAATCTGGGCGTCATCTGCCGGGACCTGGGCAGGTTCGACGAGGCGCTGCGGTACTTCCGGCGCACCCAGATGCTGGACCGGGCCGGGGACACCCGTCAGACGGAGGTGCTGACGGCTGGCAACATCGCGATGCTCCTGCATCTGCAGGGCAGGAACCACGAAGCGATCGCGCAGTTCGAGGAGATCCTGTCCGCCGGCCGCTCGGTCGGCAACCTGTACAGCGAGGCTTTCACCCTGGTGGGGCTCTGTTCCTGCCATCGGTCGATCGGTGAGCTGGAGGTCTCACTCGCGTACGGGCGCGATGCGCTGACGCTCACCCGCAGGTCGAGGCTCTACGACCTGGAGTGCGCCGCACTGAACGTCCTGGGCGAGACGCTGACGGCCTTCGGCCGGCACGCCACGGCGGAGGACCTGTTCCGCCAGGCGCAGGCGCTCGCCGACCGCCACCGGGCCACCCGGCACGTCGCCCGGGCGAACGAAGGGCTCGCCCACCTCTGTCTGGCCCGCGGCGACCTGTCCGGTGCCCGCCGCCACTGGGAACAGGCCTTGCAAGCGTATCCGGAGGAGATGTACGACGCCCGGATCGTGGCCTCCCACCTGGACTGCCCGGACCTGGAGAAGAGCCGCTGCCCGCGTTGTGAATCGCTGCCCGCGTTGTGAGCCGCTGCCCACGCAGGCGGGACCAGGGCGGGCTGAGCAGGGGAAAGACAAAACGCCCGGGCGGAAACCACCCGAGCGTCAGCTCGATCTCGCATGACTACGCGATCCCATGAATGATCATGGTGTCCGAGGATGGACACGCTCGATATGTACATGTCGTTCACCGTGTCGGCTCGGCTCGTCCTCCCGGTCCTGGGGATGACGCCCGACGGGATCGGCCGACCGTGCCTGGGGAATCCGGTCGCATGCAAATCATACGTTCGAGATCAGAACCCCATCCGACATCACGCTGGCAGCGACACCATCCCTGGTTTGAGGCGATAGGGGCACGGTTCCCGGAGGAGTCGGTCGCTATGGTCACTCAGAGACGGGAGGGTGCGGGGGCCGATCCGGTCATTCGTAGTGGGTGCGGCAGGCGATGATCTGGACGGTGTCGGCTTCGATGGCATAGACGATGCGGTGTTCGGTGGTGATTCGGCGTGACCAGAAGCCCGACAGGTTCTGTCGGAGAGGCTCGGGTTTGCCGATGCCTTCGTAACCGTTGCGGCAGATGTCTTCAATCAGCCGGTTCAGTCGTTTGAGGGTCACGCGGTCGTTCTGCTGCCACCAGAGATAGTCATCCCAGGCTTCCGGTGTGAAGAGGATCTTCACTCGCCTTCCTGGCCGCCGTCATCGATGAGTTCGCGCGGCTGAGCCTGGCCGCCGCGCAGACTCTGGATGGACGCGGCGAGGTGGCGGGCGTTGGCGGGAATGCCGAGAAGGAAGGCCGTCTCCTTCAGGGACTCGTACTCGCGCAGACTGATCACGACGGCGGGTTCACGGTTGGGCCGGGTCACCACGATCTCGTCGAGATCTTCGGTGACGCGGTCCAGAGCCGCTGCCAGGTTCGAGCGGAACTCGCTCGCGGACATCGGGTGCATCGTACCTCCCCTCTCCTGAGAGAGTACGTAATCACGTACATCAATTGCAAGGCTGCCCGCGGACACGCTAAATGATCTTGAGTGGGAAGAACCCATATGGGCTGTCCCTCGTAGTGTGGAGATCGAACCGAGAGAGGTTTGGTCGTGGCAAGCGCCACACGATGGGGAGGCGCCGGTCGTTATCGTTGCGTAGGCATCGAAGTCATAAAAGTGCGGGCGAGGCGGTCGATTTCGTCGTCCCTAGATGCCTCGTCGACGCGCTGATCTCGGTCGATCCGGCCGCGCTCGGCTTTCAACCGGCGCTCCTCCTCACGCAGCCTGATCTCGTACTTGCCGGTCGTCTGCCGGGTGGTGAAGTTCAGCCTCATGACATGCCGAGCTCGCGCGCAACTCCTGAGTGAGAAGACGGTCATACTCGGTCTTGCCGTTCAGCATCTTCGAGATGATCGGCATGCAATCGAGCAGGACGAAGATGATGCGCAACAACCAGTGGGCGAAGTTGACCATGCCGCTCTGGCCGGCGACCGTGCCCAGAGCCTCCCACCGGTCCAGCAGACCGATGTCGGTGTAGGCCCGCTTCTTCTCCTCAACATGCTCGGCGATCTTCTCGCTGAGAGTCGCCGCGCGTTCCGTTTCGGCGGTGGCGTGATCGGTCGCGAGAGAGTCGAGCTCCGCCTTCAGTTTCGCCACATCCGCCCGCTGCTGAGGTATGTCATGGTTAGCGAGGAAGGTGTTCAGATCGTTCTTGCGGATCTTGCACTCGGGACCGTTGCCCGGTACGCCCGTGGTTCGGTCCGTGTCCTCTCCATAACATTCCCGGTCGCGGAGTCCCTCCAGCGACTCACGCCGTTTTATGTCCGGCAGAGCGGAAACCGCGCGTCAATGTCCGCGAGGACCAGATCATCGCCGAGCTGGATCCCTGGATCTGTCGGATCTTCGCTCCGGCGAACCTGCGCCAGACCGTCCAGGCGCTCGTGGAGGCGCAGAGCGACGAGACGGACCACATCATCGTCGAGGCGGCCAAGAGGACGATCGATGACTGCGACCGGCGGATGGCCGGCTACCGCTCGGTCCTGGATGCCGGCGGAGACCCGCAGGAGGTCGGCAGGTGGATGGCCGAGACCCGAACGGAGCGCATGCGGGCCGAAGGGCGGATGCGCACGGTCACCAGGAAACGGGAGATCACAGAGAAGGGGATCATGGAGATGATCCCGCAGTTGGAACAGGCCGCCGAGCTACTGATGAGAGCGGACCCGGCCGACAAGAACGACCTCTACACGCAGATGGGCCTGCACCTCGTCTACGACCCCTCAGAGAGAGTTGTCGCGGTCGAGGCCAGGCCCAGCACGTACCACAGTGTGTGTCCGAGGGGGGACTTGAACCCCCACGCCCCGCAAAGGGCACTAGCACCTCAAGCTAGCGCGTCTGCCATTCCGCCACCCGGACGTGGTGCCTGCACGAGAGACCGTCATCCCTCGTCGGCGGACCTAGGTTAGCAAACCTTTGAGCGCACGTCATATCGGTAACCGCCGAGGTCGGGCGGGGATGCCGGACGGGTGCCCGCGGCGGCAGGATGGAGGGCGCAAGCCGTACCAAACCGAAGGAGTCGACATGACCGTGCTCAATGGTGAGGACGAGGTCGTCGAGCTGTGCCGTGATCTGATCCGGATCGACTCGACCAACGCCGGTGACAACGCGGGGCCCGGTGAGCGCGCCGCCGCCGAGTACGTCGCGGAGAAGCTGGCCGAGGTCGGGCTGGAACCGCGCATATTGGAGTCGGACGACCGCAGGGCGAACGTGGTCGCGCGCATCGCGGGGGAGGACTCCTCGCGCGACGCCCTCCTCCTGCACGGGCATCTCGACGTGGTCCCCTTCAACGCCGACGACTGGACCCACCACCCGCTCAGCGGGGAGATCGCCGACGATTGCGTCTGGGGACGCGGCGCGGTCGACATGAAGGACATGGACGCGATGATCCTCGCGGTCGTCCGGCAGCGCCTCAGCCAGGGCCGCCGTCCGCCGCGGGACGTCGTGCTGGCGTTCACCGCCGACGAGGAGGCCGGCGGGACGTACGGCGCGCAGTGGCTGTCGGAGAAGCACCCGGACCTGTTCGAGGGGTGCACCGAGGCGATCGGCGAGGTCGGCGGCTTCAGCGTCTCCATCGACGAGGCGCGCAGGCTCTATCTGATCGAGACGGCGGAGAAGGGAATCGCCTGGATGCGCCTGACCGCCCACGGCCGCGCCGGCCACGGCTCCATGCTCAACAGCGAGAACGCCGTGACGGAGCTGGCCGAGGCCGTCGGCAGGATCGGGCGCTACGAGTGGCCGGTGCGGCTGACGCAGACGGTGAGGACCTTCCTGAACGAGGTCTCCGCGAACCTGGACCTGGAGTTCGACCCCGACGACGCCGAGGCCACCGTGGCCAAGCTGGGCCCGCTGGCCCGGATGATCGGCGCCACGCTCCGCAACACCGCCAACCCCACCATGCTGGCGGGCGGGTACAAGGCCAACGTCATCCCGCAGACCGCGACCGCGCATGTCGACGGCCGCTTCCTGCCGGGTCACGAGGAGGAGTTCTTCGCGACCGTCGACGAACTCCTCGGGCCCAACGTGACCAGGGAGTTCGTCTACCACGACATCGCGATCGAGACCGGTTTCGACGGGCCGCTGGTACGGGCCATGGCCGACGCGCTCGTCGCCGAGGACCCCGGCGCGCTGGCGGTGCCGTACACCCTGTCGGGGGGCACGGACCTGAAGGCCTTCAGCCGGCTGGGCATGCGCGGATTCGGGTTCGCGCCGCTGCGGCTGCCGGCCGACTTGGACTTCTCGGGGATGTTCCATGGGGTGGACGAGCGGGTGCCGGTCGATTCGCTCCGGTTCGGGGTCCGGGTCCTTGACCGCTTCCTGGACGCCTGCTGAGACGTTCTCCGGAAATCCATTGCACTGACAGGACGTGGTGCTAACGTAACTCTCCGTTGAACGTCCGGGCCGTGCCATGCGGTCCCGGCACCGAATTCCGGGAGGTCGCGTGGCACGCACGCCGCACAGACGGTGGAGGGCTCTCGTGCCCGCCGTCACGCGGTGTGCGCCCGCGGCCGTCCTCGGTGGCGACGTGACCTCCAGCCGGGACGACCGGACGGCGCGGTTCGCGACCGGCGTCCGGCAGGTGGTCAGGCGGGTCTTCGCGATCGGCGGCATGGTCGCCGCCGGTTGGCTGCTCGCCGTCGTCTTCGGGCTCTTCGGCACTGCTCCGGCGGTCGCGGACACCACCGCGGCAGCGGGAGCAGCCCTTTCCGACGTTCTTGCCGTCACCCCTTCCGAGCCGGCCGTCCAGGCCGGCGGTTTCCCCACGGAGAGCGGCGAACTGTCGGCGGCGGGCAACGCCGAAGCGATGGCCGGGCGAGGTGTCGACGGGCTCACCCGCCAGTCGACGCCGGATTCCCCGGCACCGTCCACCGTTGACCCCGGCGCGGGCTCCAACGGCTTCGTGCCTCAGACCGGCGGTGGATCCGGCCTTTCCGGGCCGAGTGTGGGGGATGTCGCACGGTTCGTCTATGACCCGCAGCTGAGGGCGCACTGCGTCCCGCGGGCATGCGTGCTTCCCCCTGTCGTCCGCACAGCGGCGGACGACCCTTCCATCTCACCCGACTGATCCCTCCTTCTCGGCCGGTCCCGTTCCCGCTGTCGTCGGGCGGCCGGTCGGGCGGAGCGTCCCGCGGGCTGCGCGCCCATGAGGAGCCGCTCCATGCCCGGGTGATGAGCAACTCCCCATTCTCGTGACGGTCGCCGGGTGTCCGCTGCGCGCTCTCCCATCGAGATCCCGCATGCCCCCGCACGCCGCGCACGAGATGTCAGGTTCCCCCTGAAGAACTCCAAGGAGTAACTGAACCATGCGTACACGGGTTAAGAGCACGGGTTCCGCGGCGCTGCTCGCGCTGGGCGTCCTGGTCCTCGGCGGCGGCACCGCCGTCGCCGACACCGACGGCGACCACTCGGCCGGCGGCGGCAACCAGCTCGATCTGCCGATCAGCCTGCCGGTCGACATCAGCGGCAACGGCCTGGCGGTCTTCGGCCAGGCGGACGCGGGCTCCAAGGGCGGCGCCTCCGCCGAGAGCGGCGGCGGCGGCATGGGCGGCCGGACCTCCGGGGCGAACAGCGTGCTCGGCGGCAACCAGGCCGACGCCCCGGTCAGCATCCCGGTCAACGTCTGCGGCAACGCGGTGGCGCTGTTCGGCAGCTCCGACGCGGGCTGCAAGGGCGGCGCGTCGACCAAGGGCGGCGGCAGCGGCGGCGGTGGCGGCCGGACCTCCGGCGAGTCCTCGGTCGGCGGCGGCAACCAGGTCGAGGCGCCGATCAAGGCTCCGGTCAACGTCTGCGGCAACGCGGTGTCGCTGTTCGGCAGCTCCGACGCGGGCTGCAAGGGCGGCGCGTCGACCAAGGGCGGCGGCAAGAGCGGCGGCGGCCGGACCTCCGGCGAGTCCTCGGTCGGCGGCGGCAACCAGGTCAACGCCCCGGTCAACGCCCCCGTCGACGTCTGCGGCAACTCGGTCTCGGTCTTCGGCGAGGCGTTCTCGGGCTGCAAGGGCGGCTCCGAATCCGGCTCCGGTGGTTACAACCACGGTTCGCACAACGGCTGGCACGGCAAGGGGAACACCACCGACGGCCGCTACGGCGCGGCGAGCGGCAACCAGCTCACCGCCCCCGTCAGCGCCCCGATCGTCGCCTGCGGCAACGCCGTGGCCGCCCTCGGCGACGCCGCCGCGGGCTGCCTGGGCGGTTCGCACCCCGGCGGCTCCCACCCCGGGCACGGTTACGGCGGTGACTGGGGCGCCAAGTCCGGCAAGCACCACACCAGCGGGCTGATGCCCGCGCTGCCCGTCGTCCCGGCTCTGGGCGGCGCCGCGAACACCGGCGTCCTCCCGCAGCGGGCGAACGGGCCCGCCCTGCCCGTCGTCGGCGGCGTGCAGGACCTGGCTCCGATGGCCGAGCTCCCCGTCGCCCCGGGCCAGGCCCGTGACGACCACGGGGCGGCCTCCCTCTCGGCCGACGGCGTCCTGCCCCTGGACGACCTCGGCCTGATGAGCGCCGAGCAGCCCGCGTCCCTGGCCGGGATGAACTCCGGCTCGCTGCTGGCCCTGGTGCTCGGCGGGCTCGCCTCCGCCTCCGCCGCGACGTTCGCGATGGCCCGTCGTCTCCGCCTCCGTCTCAGCAGGAGCTGACCCCGCCGTCTCGGCGGAAGCCGCCCCCGCCGTCTCGGCGGGGGCCGGCCACACCATCTAGGCGGGAGTGATCCCGTCCCGGCGGAAGCCGACCCCTCCGCCACGGAGGGGATGCGCAGACGCTCTGCCCGTTCCGGGGGCGCGGCCCGGGACGGGCAGAGCCATACCCGGGGCCGTATCCGTGGTCACATCGTCCTGGTCGCGCGAATGACCTTGCGGCGCAACCGGACGTCCCGGCGACCGTCGGGATACAGTCGCAGACGGTCGAGTTCCCATCCGCCGTATTCTGCGTGTTCGGTCAGTATCTGCCGGGCGACGTCACGGGAGGTGCCGCGTGGCAGACGAAGAACCAAGTAGGAGTAGTCGAGCACAGCGATTAGTCTCCGAGGGGTGGGGCTGGGGGACGTCGGCACTCATTGGGCCTTATTCTGCGTCCTTGCGGCTTTCCTTGGGAGTGTCCCGGATCCAGATCGGGTAACCCTGAGGGAAAGTTAACGGGGAACCAATGCGAACAGCGAGGTAGGAAGCAGCGTGCCAGCCAAGAACGGCAACGCCGGCGGAACCCGCCTGGTGATCGTCGAATCGCCCTCCAAGGCGAAGACCATCGCTGGGTACCTCGGCCGCGGCTACGTCGTGGAGTCCAGCATCGGGCATATTCGCGACCTCCCCCAGAAGGCCGACGACATCCCCGACAAGGACCGGAGCAAGCCCTGGGCCCGCCTGGGAGTGAACGTCGACAGCGACTTCGAGCCGCTCTACGTCGTCAACGCCGACAAGAGAGCCCAGGTCAGCAAGCTCAAGCAGCTGCTGAAGGACGCCGACGAGCTCTATCTCGCGACCGACGAGGACCGTGAGGGCGAGGCGATCGCCTGGCATCTGCGCGAGGTGCTCAAGCCCAAGGTCCCCGTCCACCGCATGGTGTTCCACGAGATCACGCCCCGGGCGATCCAGGACGCGGTGGCCAACCCGCGCGATCTGAACCTGCGGCTGGTCGACGCCCAGGAGACCCGGCGCATCCTCGACCGCCTCTACGGCTACGAGGTCAGCCCGGTCCTGTGGAAGAAGGTCAAGCCCCGGCTGTCGGCCGGGCGCGTGCAGTCGGTGGCGACCCGGCTGGTCGTGGAGCGCGAGCGCGAGCGCCTGGCGTTCACCAGCGCGAACTACTGGGACCTGCAGGCGCTGTTCGACACCGGCCGCGACGAGGTCCCGCACGAGTTCACCGCCATGCTGACCGGCGTGGACGGCAGGCGCGTGGCCCAGGGGCGCGACTTCGCCAGCACCGGCACGCTGAAGAACGCCGACGTGCTCCACCTGGACGAGCAGGCCGCCCGGTCCCTGGCCGGTCGCCTGGCGGGCACGGCCTACGCGGTCACCTCCGTCGAGCGCAAGCCGTACACCCGCAAGCCCTACGCGCCGTTCCGGACGACCACGCTGCAGCAGGAGGCCAGCCGCAAGCTCGGCTTCTCCGCCAAGTCGACCATGCAGGTCGCCCAGCGGCTCTACGAGAACGGGTTCATCACCTACATGCGAACCGACAGCATCACGCTGTCGGAGACCGCCGTGGCCGCCGCCCGCAACCAGGCGATCAAGCTGTACGGCGCGGCGTACGTGACGGACAAGCCGCGCGTCTACGCCAGCAAGGTGAAGAACGCCCAGGAGGCGCACGAGGCGATCCGCCCCTCGGGCGAGGAGTTCCGCACGCCGGGCGAGACGGGCCTGACCGGTGACATGTTCCGGCTGTACGAGCTGATCTGGCAGCGGACCGTGGCCTCCCAGATGAAGGACGCGGTCGGCGAGTCGGTCACCGTCAAGGTGGGCGGCACCTCCAGCGCGGGCGAGCGGGTCGAGTTCAGCGCCTCCGGCCGGACGATCACCTTCCACGGCTTCCTCAAGGCCTACGTCGAGGGCGCGGACGACCCTTCGACCGACCGTGACGACTCCGAGAAGCGCCTGCCGGCCCTGACCGAGGGCGACCGGCTCACCGCGGCCGACCTCACCGCGCTGTCGCACACGACCAAGCCGCCGGCCCGCTACACCGAGGCCTCGCTCATCAAGGAGCTGGAAGACCGGGAGATCGGGCGCCCGTCGACCTACGCGTCGATCATCGGCACGATCCTCGACCGGGGTTACGTGTTCAAGAAGGGCACGGCCCTGGTGCCGTCGTTCCTGGCGTTCGCCGTGGTCAACCTGCTGGAGCAGCACTTCGGCCACCTCGTCGACTACGACTTCACCGCCGACATGGAGAAGGTCCTCGACGACATCGCCAACGACCGGGCCGAGCGGGTGCCGGAGCTGCGCCGCTTCTACTTCGGCGACAACGGCGACGAGGGCCTGAAGGAGCTGGTCACCGACCTCGGCGACATCGACGCCAAGGAGATCAGCTCCTTCCCGATCCGGGGCACCGACATCATGATCCGGGTGGGCCGCTACGGTCCCTACCTCGACCGTGACGGCGCCCGGGTGAACATCCCCGAGGACCTGGCGCCCGACGAGCTGACCGCGGAGATGGCCGAGGAGCTGTTCGCCCGCCCGAGCGGGGAGCGGGAGCTGGGCCGCGACCCGGTCAGCGGGAACGCGATCGTGGCCAAGGACGGCCGTTACGGACCGTACGTCACGGAGATCCTGCCCGAGGAGCCCGCGCCGGCCGAGGGCGCGAAGAAGCGGACGAAGAAGTCCGACGCCCCCAAGCCGCGCATCAGCTCGCTGTTCAAGACGATGTCCCTGGACACCGTCACGCTCGAGGACGCCCTGAAGCTGCTCTCGCTGCCCCGGACGGTCGGGGAGATCGACGGCGAGGAGGTCACGGCGCAGAACGGCAGGTTCGGGCCCTACATCAAGAAGGGGACGGACTCGCGGTCGCTGGGCTCGGAGGACGAGCTGCTCACGGTCACGATCGAGCGGGCCAGGGAGCTGTTCGCCCAGCCCAAGACCCGTGGCCGCCGGGCCGCCGCGGCGCCTCCGCTGCGCGAGCTGGGTGAGGACCCGGTCTCCAAGAAGCCGATCGTGGTCAAGGAGGGCCGCTTCGGGCCGTACGTGACCGACGGCGAGACCAACGCCTCCCTGCGCAAGGGCGACGAGGTCGAGCAGATCACCACCGAGCGCGCGGCCGAGCTCCTGGCCGACCGCCGCGAGCGGGGACCGGCGGCCAAGAAGCCGCGGGCCACCGGTGCCAAGACCACCGGTGCCAAGACCACCGCGGCGAAGACCACCAAGACCACCGCCGCCAAGACGGCCACCAAGGCCGGTGCCGCCAAGACCAGCAGGACCACGGGCACGAAGGCCTGACCGTACGGGCACCGGGGCCTTGACCGCACGGGTGCGAGGCCCCGGCCGTACGGTCGCCGGGGCCTGATCGCACGGGCGCCTGGGCTCGGCCGTACAGGCCGCGGCGCCCGAGCTGAGAGCCCTCTCAGGGCCGGTGGGAACGCATCCGCCGTTCCCGGCGTTCTGTCCAACACGCCCGGGTACGGCGGGCAGGCGTTCAGGGCGGGGCGGGAGATGGCAGTCGTGGGTTTCGTGGCACTGGTCTTCAGCGTGGCGGTGCTGATCCACTATTACCTCTGGCGCCGCCTGGTCAGGGCCACCACCGTCCCCGGCCGGACCCGCCGGGTGCTGACCTGGGTCCTGATCGGCCTGGGCGCGTTCGTCCCGGTGACCCTCATCGGCTCCCGAACCGAGTGGGGGCACTTCCTGGCCTGGCCGGGTTTCTTCTGGATCGCCCTGATGTTCTACCTGCTGGTGTTCCTGGTGGTTCTGGAGATCCCCCGGGCACTGGCCCTGCTGGCCGTACGCCGCTCCGAGCGCCGCCGCGCCGCCGCCTCCAGCGCCGTCCGGCCCGACGCCGTTCCCGTCGCCACGGCCGCCCTCACCGCGACCGGCCCGGCTCCCGCCTCCACCGTCCCCGCGCCTTCCGAGGACGGGGACCGGGTGGAAGACCCGCCTGCCCCCGCGGAGCCGGAGGTCGCGCCGGAGGCGATCGGGCGCAGGCTGTTCATCGCCCGTACGGCCGCCGCCGTCGCGGGGGTCGGGGCCCTGGCCACGGTCGGGGCCGGCGTCCGGACGGCCCTGGGCGACCCGGTGGTCGAGTCGGTCAAGGTCACGCTGCCCCGGCTGGACCCGCGCCTGTCCGGTCTGCGGTTCGCGGTGGTCAGCGACATCCATCTCGGCCCGCTCACCGGCATCAGGCACTCCGAGCGCATCGTCCGGATGGTGAACGCGCTCCAGGCGGACGTGGTCGCCGTCGTCGGCGACCTGGTCGACGGCACGGTGGCCGAACTCGGCCCGCTCGCCCGCCCGCTGGCGGACCTGGAGTCCCGCTACGGCGCCTACTTCGTCACCGGCAACCACGAGTACTACACCGCCAACGGCCCCGAGGAGTGGATCGAGGAACTGCGCGGGCTCGGCATCCGCCCGCTGCGCAACGAGCGCGTCGAGATCGCCCACGGGGGAGCCGTACTCGACCTCGCCGGGGTCAACGACGTCACCGGCGCCACCGTGGACGACGGCCCCGACTTCGAGCGGGCGCTCGGCGGGCGCGACCGGTCCCGGTCCACGGTCCTGCTCGCCCACCAGCCGGTCCAGGCGCACGAGGCGGCCGGGTACGGCGTGGACCTCCAGCTGTCCGGGCACACCCACGGCGGCCAGATGGTGCCGTTCAACCTCGTCGTCCCGCTCCAGCAGCCGGTGGTCTCCGGGCTCGGCGAGGTGGACGGCACCCAGGTCTACGTCACCCGCGGCGCGGGTTTCTGGGGCCCGCCGGTCAGGGTCGGCGCGTCTCCGGAGATCACCCTCCTCGAACTGCGCGCCTGAACCCCTCTGCGCGCGGCCCGCCGACGGGGAGCAGGGGGAGGCGTTACTCTCATGCGACGGGCGGCCGGACATATCAGTCTGGCTCGTGTCTTCCCCAGCCCGGCGAACACCTGGATACGCTGACATCATGACCTCCCACGGCCGGAGCACCGCGCGCCGCAAGCCCCCTCACGTGCTGGCCAACGCCCCGTTCCGCAAGTTGTGGACGGCCATGTCGGTGTGCAGCCTGGGTGACTGGCTCAACCTCCTGGCGCTGACCGCGCTGGCGGGCAACCTCACCGCGGCCGAGGGCTACAAGACGCAGAGCCTGGCCATCGGCGGCGTCTTCGTCGTGAAGATGCTGCCGGCCATCGTGCTGGGCCCCCTCGCCGGCGCGTTCGCCGACAGGTTCGACCGGCGGCTGACGATGTTCACCGCCGACCTGCTGCGCTTCGCGCTGGTGCTGTCGATCCCCCTGACCGGCGCCAACTACTCGTGGCTGATCATCGCCACGTTCATGGTGGAGTGCGTCAACCTGTTCTGGGTCCCGGCCAAGGACGCCACGGTGCCGAACCTGGTGCCCAAGGAGCGCCTGGAGGAGGCCAACCAGCTCAACCTGCTGGTCACCTACGGCACCGCCCCGGTGGCGGCGCTGCTGTTCTCCGTGCTGTCGGTCGCCGACGACGCCCTGGGCACGGTCGTGCCGTACTTCGAGGACCGCGACACCTACCTCGCGCTGATCATCAACGCCCTGGCCTACCTGGTCTCGGCGTTCCTCATCTTCACGCTCCGTGACATCCCGGGCAACCACGTCGACGGGACCGCCGCCACGCCGTCGGTGCTGCGGCAGATCTTCGAGGGGTGGCGCTTCATCGGCGCCGACCGGCTCATCAGGGGCCTGGTCATCGGCATGCTGGGCGCGTTCGCCGCGGGCGGCGCGGTGGTCGGCGTGGCCAAGATCTACGTGCAGGCGCTGGGCGGCGGCGACGCGGCCTACGGCGTGGTGTTCGGGGCGGTCTTCGTCGGCATGGCCTCGGGCATGTTCTTCGGGCCCAGACTGCTGCGCGAGCTGTCGCGGCGGCGGCTGTTCGGGTTGTCGATCGTCACGGCCGGGTTCGTGCTCGCCGCGATCGCGCTCATCCACAACCTGGTCATCGTCGCCCTGCTGACCGTGGCGCTGGGCGCGTGCGCGGGCATCGCCTGGATCATCGGCTACACCATGATCGGGCTGGAGGTGGAGGACGGCCTGCGGGGCCGTACGTTCTCCTTCCTGCAGTCGCTCGCCCGGGTCACCCTGCTGCTGGTGGTCGCCGTCGTGCCGACGCTGGCCGGTCTCTTCGGCGAGCGGGTGATCAGGATCGAGCAGGAGCCGGTCTACCGGTTCGACGGCTCCAACCTGGTGCTGCTGGTCGGCGCGCTGCTCGCCGTCGCCGTCGGCCTCCTCGCGCTGCGGCAGATGGACGACCGCAGGGGCGTGCCCATCGTCACCGACCTGATCGCGGCGTTCCGGGGCGAGCGGCCGGCGCCGGAGGGGACCGAGCCGCCGCGCGGGATGTTCATCGCCTTCGAGGGCGGCGAGGGGTCGGGGAAGACCACCCAGTCGCGGCTGCTGGCCATCTGGCTGCGCGACCAGGGCTTCGACGTGGTCCAGACCCGCGAGCCGGGCTCCACCAAGGTCGGCATGCGGCTGCGGGCGATCCTGCTGGACGCCGTGCACCAGGGGCTGTCGGCCCGGTCGGAGGCGCTGCTGTACGCCGCCGACCGCGCCGAGCACGTGGAGAAGGTCATCCTCCCCGCGCTGTACCGGGGGGCGATGGTGATCTCCGACCGTTACGTCGACTCCTCCCTCGCCTACCAGGGGGCCGGAAGGTCGCTGAAGCCGGAGGAGGTGGCGCGGATCAACGCCTGGGCCACCGGCGGGCTGGTGCCCGACCTGACGGTGCTCATCGACACCCCGCCGTCGGTCGGCCTGACCCGCCTGGGCGGGGCCGCCGACCGGATCGAGTCCGAGCCCCTGGAGTTCCACGAGCGGGTGCGCCGCGAGTTCCGCGCGCTGGCCACGGCCGACCCCGGCCGCTATCTCGTCGTCGACGGCACCCTGACGCAGGAGGAGATCTCCGGCGCCATCCACGACCGGGTGCGTGAGATCCTGCCCGACCCGGTGCCCCGGGAGTCCGAGGACATCACCGGGACCATGCCGGCCATCCGCGACTGACCTGGGCGGCCCCGGCGGTAGGTTGGACGGCGTGGGAGTCTTCGATGACCTTGTGGGCCAGGAGCGCGCGGCGCGGACGCTCCGCCGCGCCGCCGACGGGGCCGCGGAGCTGCTGGCCGGGGGCGCCGGGACGGGGATGACCCACGCGTGGCTGTTCACCGGGCCGCCCGGGTCCGGTCGCGAGGAGGCGGCGCGGGCGTTCGCCGCCGCGCTGTTCTGCCCCGACCGGGGGTGCGGCCACTGCGACATGTGCCACCAGGTGATGATCGGCTCCCATCCCGACCTGGAGACCGTCCGCCCGCAGGGCCTGTCCTACGGCATCAAGGACACCCGGCAGCTCATCCTGCGCGCCGCCGGGGCGCCGACGCTGGGCCGCTGGCGGGTGGTCCTGTTCGAGGACGCCGACCGGGCCACCGAGGGCGCCTCCAACGCGCTGCTCAAGGCCATCGAGGAGCCGCCGCCGCGGACGGTCTGGCTGCTGTGCGCGCCCTCCCCGGACGACATGATGATCACCATCAGGTCCCGCTGCCGGGTGGTCACGCTCGTCACCCCGACCGCCGCCGCGGTCGCCCACGTCCTGGCCACCCGGGAGAACGTGCCGCCGGACATGGCGGCCTTCGCCGCCAGGGCGGCGCAGGGGCACCTCGACCGGGCCCGCCGGCTGGCCATGGACGCCGAGGCGCGCGGGCGGCGCGAGGCGGTGCTGTCCATCCCGGCCTCGCTCACCGGGGTGGGCGAGTGCGTGACGGCCGCCGAGCGGCTGGTGAAGACCGCCGAGGACGAGGCCGCCGCGGTCACCTCCGAGCTGAACGAGTCGGAGATCACGGAGCTGCGCAAGGTCTACGGCGAGGGGTCCACCGGCAAGGGGCTCAGCCGCGGTCTCATCCGCGGCGGGGCCGGGGCCCTGAAGGAGTTGGAGGACCGGCAGAAGTCCCGGGCCACCCGCACCAAGCGCGACGTCATCGACGCGGCCCTGCTCGATCTCGTGGCGTTCTACCGCGACGTGCTGTCGGTGCAGTTCGGCGCGGCGGTGGAACTGGCCAACGAGGACCGCCGGGCCGACCTGGAGACCGTGGCCCGCTCCTCCACGCCGGAGGACACGCTGCGCAGGATCGACGCCATCATGCTCTGCCGCAGGCGGCTGGCCGCCAACGTCAATCCGCAGATGGCCGTGGAGGCCATGACGCTTTCCCTGCGAAAGCCCTGACCTTTCTCCGCACGTTCATCTCCTTCATCTCCGGTCCCGGGAGAACACGGCCGTCCTGACCTCCGCACGGCCGTGCCGGCCGTACCCGGACGGTTCCTTTCCGTGATCTTTTGATCAAGGGAACCAATCGGCGTTAATTCCCCTCAAAGCTCACGGGTAGATCGTTAGAATTCTCAGCAAAAATAGGCCGATTTGTTACAAACAAGGCAGAAGAGTCCTGCGCTACGGGGATGAAGCGGAGAGGACCGGGGGTCTGTTGATCAATATGGAAGCACATCGTGAGGTGGTCCCGACGGGGGTCAGGAGGGCCGTCACGAGCCGGGTGGAGGACGACGACACCCTGAGGATCGAGTGGCCGGAGCCGGATGACGGCGGGATCGTCCTGAGGCATGCGGAGACCGGCGAGGAGCACCCGGGGGTGGAACTGGCCGGTCTCGCGGTGGGAACCTGGACGGTGTGCAAGCACGGCACGCCCGTCGTCACCGACGATCCGGGGTTCTCCCTGGACGGGCTGGCCGCCTACGCCGCCAGGCCCCGGAGCAGGGAGGTGCGGGCGGTCCGGAGCGCGCAGGGGACCCTCACCGTGGTGGTCCGCGAGGTCGAGCCGTACGTCGAGGTGACCAGGGTCGGCCCGGAGGACGGCGTGATCGCGGTCGAGGGGATCATCGCGTACGACGAGCCGGCCGCGGGCGAGCGGCCCGCCGGCTTCACGGCCGTGGCGAGGAGGGGCCCGCGGGTGGCGGGCGTGGGGGCGGTGTCGGGGCGGCACTTCTCCGGGACCGTTCCGATCACGCCGATGGCCGAGGGTCAGAGGCGTCAGCGGGTCTTCTGGGACCTGTTCGCCGAGGTCGGCGGGGTACGGCTGGAGCTGGCCGCCCGGCTGGACGACGTCGAGGGAAAGAAGACCCGCGTGAGGTTCCCCGCCCAGCGTGCGGGGCAGGTGAGGGTGCGGCCGTACTTCACCGACACCGACAGCTTGGCCGTCGCGTGCACGATCGAGGAGGAGAACACGTGAAGATCTCCTTTCTGATCCTCAACGCCTACGGGATGGGTGGCACGATCCGGGCCACCTTCGACCTCGCCACCGAGTTGTCCGACCGGCACGAGGTCGAGGTGATCAGCGTCTTCCAGCACGCCGACCGTCCCTTTCTGCCGCTGGGACCGAGGGTCCGGCTCCGCTCGCTGGTGGACCTGCGGCCGGAGGCGAAGGTCCGCTGGCCGTACCGGAAGCGCGCCGAGAGGCTGAGCCGGGAGCCCAGCGCGCTGATCCACCCGGAGGAGCGCGCCTACACCTCCTTCACCGCCTGGAGCGACGACGTGCTCCGGCGCGAGCTGGGCAGGCTGCGCACCGACGTGCTGGTGACCACCCGGGCCGGGCTCAACGTCATGGCCGCCCGCTTCGCGCGCAGGAAGGTCATCACGATCGGTCAGGAGCACCTGCACTTCGAGGCCCACAAGCCCGGGATCTTCGAGGAGATCCGGCAGTGGTACCCGAAGCTCGACGCGGTCGTCACCCTCACCGAGGCCGACGAGCGGGACTACCGCACGATGCTGGAGCGGGCCGGGACCGAGGTGTTCACCATCGGCAACGGCCTGGCCGGCGGGCCGCGCCCGCGCTCCAAGCAGGAGAACCGCATCATCCTGGCCGCCGGACGGCTGGTCCCGGTCAAGGGCTACGACCGGCTGCTGAAGGCCTTCGCCCGCGTGGCGGAGGTCCGGCCGGACTGGAGGCTGCGGATCTACGGCGAGGGCCGGGTCAGCGACAAGCTGGTCAAGCTCGCCGTGAAGCTGCGCCTGCACAACAACGTCACGTTCATGGGCCCGACGGGCGACATCGAGGGCGAGCTCGCCAAGGCCTCGATCCACGCGGTCAGCTCCCGGTTCGAGGGCTTCGGCATGACCATCATCGAGGCGTTCGCGTGCGGGGTGCCGGTGGTCAGCTTCGACTGCCCCCGGGGACCCAGGGAGATCATCACCCCCGGCCACGACGGCCTGCTCGTCCCGCCGGACGACGTCGACGCCCTCGCCGAGGGACTCCTCAGGATGATCGACAACGAGGAGGAGCGCCACCGGATGGCCGCCAACGCCCTGCAGACCGCCCGCGGGTACGACATCTCCATGATCGCTGACCGCTGGGAGGACGCCTTCAGCGAACTCGTGAGCTGATCTCCGCCGGCGGGGAAGCGCGCGGCCGGGAATCCGCCGGGCGGCGCCGTCTGCGCGATCCGGGCGGAGCGAGGGGCCGGCGGGCGGGTGCGGGAGCGCGGCTCCGCCCGCGTGACAGGCGAGGGCTACGGCGTACGGCTCCGCTCGCGTGGCGGGGGTACGGCTCCGCCCTCCCCGCGGCTCTCCCGTGAGGGCGGCCGCGACGCGTAATGTGGGCGTGAGCCGTACCACTAGCTTGGTCTGGGAGCCGCATGAGCATGATCATGGCCGTGAGCTTCACCCGTTACGGCCGGCTGTACTACCTCGATCCCGGTGAGCACAGTCCCAAGGTCGGGGACAAGGTGCTCGTGCCCACCGACGCCGGGCCGGAGGTGGCCGAGTGCGTGTGGGCGCCGCAGTGGACGAGCGAGGAGGTCGGCGGGCTGCCGGTCTGCGCGGGCATCGCCGAAGAGGAGCACCTGGCCCGCGACGAGAGCAACAAACGGCGCCGCGCGGAGGTCAGGAGCGTCTCCAAGCGGCTGATCAAACGGCACTCGCTGCCCATGAAGGTCGTCGGGGTCGACTATCTCGACGCCGACAACGTCTACACCGTCTACTTCTCCGCCCCGCACCGCGTCGACTTCCGCGCCCTGGTCCGCGACCTGGCCCGCAATCTGCGCGCCCGGGTCGAACTGCGCCAGATCGGTCCCCGCGACGAGGCCCGCCTGCAGGGCGGCATCGGCCCCTGCGGCCGCGACCTGTGCTGCGCGACCTTCCTGAAGGACTTCGAGCCGGTCTCCGTCCGGATGGCCAAGGACCAGGACCTCCCGGTCAATCCGATGCGCATCGCGGGCGCCTGCGGGCGCCTGATGTGCTGCCTGAAGTACGAGCACCCGCTCTACGCGGAGGCGCACACGAGGATGCCCCGCCTGGGCCTGAAGGTCGACACCCCCGAGGGGCCCGGCACCGTGGTGGGCCGCAACGTCCCCTCGGACTCCGTGGTGGTCCGCCTGGAGAACGGCGGCCGGCGGTGCGCGTGCCCCTCGGCCTCGGTCTGCTCACCGCGCAAGCAGCACGACGCGATGTACGGCGAGGCGGCCCCGCCCGCCGAGGGCGGCCCGGAGGAGTAACCGGCCTCCTACCCGATGCCGGCGTCCTCGACGACACCGAGGACGCCGGACACCGGAATGGTCCCCCCGCCCGGCTTGAGCTGGTAGCTCCGTGAATCGAGGGCGACGCCCCGGTGGTCGCCCATCAGCCATAGTCGTCCGACCGGAACCGTGACGCTGAAATCTGGGAAAACCGGATCGTCGTCCGGACGCACGTAGTCCTCCTGCAGCGGCTTGCCGTTCAACAGCAACTTGCCGGCCGGATCGCAGCACCCCACCGTGCTCCCCGGGACGCCGATGACGCGGCTGATGGCGGAGTAATCTCGTTCCCACTCGGGCGCCCTGAACAGGACGACGTCGCCGTACTTCGGCTCGTACTCCCCCTCGCCGACCATCGAGACGGTCACCCGGCTGCCCTTCGCGAGCGTGGGCTCCATCGACTCGGAGGCGACGATGTAGGTCTCCTCACCGATGACCTCGGAGACGACGCGGTCGACGGCGGCGCCGCAACCCGAGAGCGCCGAGACGAAGGACACGACGATCAGCGCGGGGAGCCAGCGGGAACGCATGGTGCGATTATTCGGCACACATGCTCATAAAGCGGTCTGTCGTGGGCCGATCGAGGTCATCGTGAGGTCATCGTGACCGCTCGCCGCCTGACGGCGGCCGGGCCGTACCCGGGAGCGGTGCCGTCTCGCCGGGATCAGGCGATATGTCGGCGCGACCAGCTCGCGAGACCATGTAGACTGTCACAAGTCATGCGAACCATGCGTGACACGCCGCCTTAGCTCAGTCGGCCAGAGCACTTCACTCGTAATGAAGGGGTCTGGGGTTCGATTCCCCAAGGCGGCTCCAACTCAGAGGCCCTCACCGGTTCCCGGTGGGGGCCTTTTGCCGACACCCTCGCCAACAGCAGCTCCCTGTATCCGATCGATATGGGGCAGCACGAGGCTGTGGGTGCCTTACCGGCGGTGAAAGCCGTGATTCAGGTGTCCGCTCGGGTGTCCGCCGCGCGAGGCGTCGATGTCCCTGAGGATCTCTCTGAGCCTCTCCTCGCCTCAGCGGGACGCGGATCGCGCACCGATTAGGTTTCCGCGCCGTGCCCGTCTGTACATGTGAGATCGACTCACAGGAGGCTGACACGATGCGAAAACTGATCTTCGGCATGAACGCGACCCTGGACGGCTACATCGCCGCGCCCGGCGACGACCTCGGCTGGAGCGGGGGAGAGGGACCGGACTCCTCGCCGGGCGCCGAGCTGTTCCAGTGGTGGTCCGACCGGGTGGACGCGACGGGCCTGGCGCTGTACGGGCGCAAGCTGTGGGAGGCGATGAGCTCCCACTGGCCGACCGCCGACAAACAGCCGGGTGCCACACCGGCGGAGATCGAGTTCGCGCGCCGCTGGCGGGACATGCCGAAGGCGGTGTTCTCGTCGACGATCGACAAGGTCGACTGGAACACCCGTCTGGTCACCGGCGACGCGGTCGCCGAGATCACCAGGCTCAAGGCCGGGGACGGCGGCCCGATGGACATCGGCGGCGCGACGCTCGCAGGGGCGGCCATGCGGGCCGGGTTGATCGACGAGTACGTGATCGTCACCCATCCGGTCCTGGTGGGCGGTGGCACGCCGTTCTTCACCGCGCTGGACGGCTGGGTGAACCTGAAGTTGGTCGAGACGCGGACATTTCCCGGCGGTGTGGTGCTGACCCGATACGAGACGAGGCGATGAGGGAACCTTTCCCGGCCCTTCCTCGGGGTGCCCCGCCGGCAACGCCGGCGGGGCGGTGGTGCTCGCGTCGCCGCGTTGGCGCTCAGCCGGCCGGGGTGCTCATTCCGCGGTGACTTCGGTGACCTCGGTGACACCGGTCCGCGCGCCGGCCTCGTCGACGGCGGGGACTCGTCCGATCACAGCGTCGCCGGCAGGTCCAGCCATGGTTTGTCGGTGGCGTCGAATCCGGTGAGCTCGGCGATCTCCCCGTCGACGATGTGCAGGACCGCGATGGTGAACAAACGGTATTCCGGGTCGTCGGGGGCGCGGAGGTACAGCGCGGCGGCAGGCATGCGGTTGACCGTCGTGGCGATGCAGCGCCAGTCGTCGTAGCCGCGCCGGAAGAGCCCGTTGGAGACCCAGCCGTCCACCGCGTCCTCGGCCGTGACGACCAAGGTGCCCGGATCGGGCAGCATCGTGAAGCGCAGGTCGTCGCGCAGCAGGGCCGTCAGCCCCTCGATGTCGTTGCGCTCATGGGCGTCGATGTACGACCTCACCACGTCGCGCTCGTCATCCGACAGCTCGTGCGTGGCGGGGCGCCGCCAGTCGAGGCGGCGGCCGGGCAGCTGCTCGCGCATCGTCACGCGCGCCCGCTGCAGTGCGCTGGTCACCGATGCGACGGTCAGATCGAGGGCGTCGGCGGCCTTCGGCGCCGGCCAGCCGAGGGCGTCGCGCAGGATGAACACCGCCCGCTGCCGCGGCGGCAGGTGCTGGACGGCGACGATGAAGGCCAGCTCGATCGTCTCCCGGGCCACCACCGACTCCTGCGGATCCTCCGGGAGCATCCGGTCCGGGTAGGGCTGCAGGTAGTGCACTTCCGAGCCCGTTCCCGGCAGCTCGGCAGGCACGGGTGTGCGGTCGTTGCGCTTCTCCAGGAAGTCGAGGCAGGCGTTCGTCGCGATCCGGTACAGCCAGGTCCGCAGCGCGGCGTGGCCCTTGAACGACTCCCGCCTGTTCCACACCCGAAGGAACGTCTCCTGCGTCATGTCCTGGGCGTCCTCGTAGTTCGCGAGCATCCGGTAGCAGTGCACCTGCAGCTCACGCCGGTAGGGCTCCGTGATGAGCGCGAACCGTGCTGCGTCGTTCGAGCGGGCCGCCGCGACGAACGCGGCCTTGTCGTCGCCCGGCAGTCTGGCGTCGGTCATGGTCGTCAATCCTTCCGCAGGTGGCGAGGGGCCACCAGAACTGACGACGTGGCGGAGTGTTCCTGAGCGGTGAAGCCGTCCGCGCCGGGCAGTTCGCCAGGCCGGACGGGTCGGATCGGGTCGGGTCGGGTCGGTCCGGG
Organism: Paraplanobispora takensis; assembly: GCF_016863195.1. Classification (GTDB taxonomy): domain Bacteria; phylum Actinomycetota; class Actinomycetes; order Streptosporangiales; family Streptosporangiaceae; genus Planobispora; species Planobispora takensis. The sequence goes on from NZ_BOOK01000001.1 coordinate 233,077, forward strand.
GAATGTGTTCGGGCCGGGCGCACCTCCTCCCGTTGACCGGTCGTGTTCCGGTAACGAGCGAGGGACCCTCCGACATGTTCGGAAGGTCCCTCGATGCCGTTGCGGAGGTGGTCAATGCCCTCTGTTCAACGTGGACGCGGATGCGGGGAACGCCGACCTTCTCGCGGTAGCGCTCAAAGAGCTAGCGGTAGCGCTTGGTGCACTGATAGACGATCCAGCGTCCGCCGCCGGCGTTGGCGACAGCGTTCCTCTTCGCCTTGGCGGGCGTGCTCCCCCGGCCGCCCCAGTAGAGGTTCCTCCTGGAGTTGTAGGCGACGGCACCGCAACCGTTGACGAAGGTGGTGAGGACCTTGCAGCTGGAGTGGCCGCATTCCCTCAGTGCCCGCCGCTTGGCGGCACCCTCTGTTTTGTAGTCCCAGGACCTGCCGATGTCGCCGTCCCGCGACACGGCGATGGCGCCGTAGTAGTAACGTGCTGCACTTTCCCCCGTCGTAGCGGCAGTAGCCACCGCGGGGGACGCCGCGGCCAGCACCCCGCTCGCCATGAAGGCGCAAGCGGCGATGGCGGTGAGCTTCTTGCCTAACTGCATGGTGTTTCCCCTTCGTGTCGTCCGAGCGGACGGCAGCGTCGTGCTGATGAGGAGAGTCTGTGGTGTACCACTTGCAGACCACTTAAACCGATAAATGATCAAAAGGGGGCCCGGCCGGGGCCCATCGTTATGGCACCCTAACGGCGATCTTCCATCGTCGTCACCCTCTGCCGGCCCGAGGTGCCGGACGGGCTCGTACGGCTGCGCCGGGCCGGGAGCTTGCCGAGCTCCCAGAGGACGAGCAGGGCGACGGCGGGCACGAGTGCCCAGGCGAACTGTTCCATGTCGAGCTCGGTCGTTCCCAGCAGGCGCTGGAAGCCGTCCATCTGGGTGACCAGCACCGCCAGAGCGAACTCGCCCAGGGCGACCCAGTTCATCTGCCTGCTGTTGAAGGTGTCGATGGTCAGCACCGACTCGGTCTCGCTGCGGCATTCGAACGCCGCCACGATCAGGCACAGGGCGAAGGCGGTGAACGCGATCGAGGTGCCGATCTGGATGCTGCCGAACTGCGACTCGCCGATCTCGATGATGGTGAGCAGGCCGACGGTGATGGCCAGCCCGGCCAGCCCGGCCGTGACGAGTGTCGGCCCGGTCAGGATGGACCGGCCCCGTGGACGCGGCCGGCGCGCCATGAGTCCCGGGCTTTCCCGGTCGAAGCCGAGCGCGAATCCGAACGGGGCGTTGACGATGAAGTGGATCCACAGGACCTGGGCCGGGTTGAACGGCTCACCGGAGGCGATGTTGAAGATGCTGGCGCCGAGGAACGTCAGAACGAAGGCGACCAGCAGCACCAGGACGAAGCGGATGTATTTGAGGAGGTTGTCGAAGAGCTTCCGCCCCTGCTCGACCGCGTAGACGATTGTGGCGAAGTTGTCGTCGGACAGGATCATCCGGCCGGCGTTCTTGGCCACGTCGGTGCCGCTGCCCATCGCGATCCCGATGTCGGCGGCCTTGATCGCCGGGGCGTCGTTGACGCCGTCGCCGGTCATGGCCACGACCTCGCCCTGCTTCTTGAGCGTGTCGGCCAGGAGCACCTTGTGCTCGGGGGCGACCCGGCCGACCACGCCGATGCCGTCGATGCGGGCCAGCCGCTCGGACTCGGGCAGGGCGGCGAAGTCGGCGCCCAGGATGGCCTCCCCGGGGATCCCGAGCTGCTTGGCGATCGCCGCCCCGGTGGTGACGTCGTCGCCGGTCACCATGCGGACCCGGATGTGGGCGGCCTGCGCGCTGGCCACCGCGTCCCTGGACTCCTCGCGCGGCGGGTCGATCATCGCGACCAGACTGGTCATCTGCAGCTCGGTGACGTAGGCGAGCAGGTCGCCGTTCGGGTCGAAGGCGGCCGGGTCGAGATCGCGCAGGGCGGCGGCCATCACCCGCCGGCCTTCGCCTTCCATGCGCTCCATCTCGGTCTCGGCCCGCCGGTTCAGGTCGGCGCTCCACGGGACGACCTCGCCCCCCGCCAGAGCGGTGGCGGCACGGTCCATCACCGCGGGCGCGGCGCCCTTGACGAAGCAGCGCACCACCGGCCGTCCCGAGGCGTCGACGGCCGAGTGGAAGGTGGCCATGACCTTGTAGGCCGGGTCGAACGGCAGCGTGGCCAGCCGGGGCAGCCGCTCACGGGTGGCGTCGATGTCGAGGCCGGCCTTGTGGCCCAGGACGAGCAGGGCGCCCTCGGTGGGGTCGCCGACCACCTTGCCGTCCACCAGCTTGGCGTCGCTCGCCAGCACGTAGGGCAGGATGGCGTCCTCGATGCCGGCCGAGGTGCCCGCGGCGTGGTGCACCTTCCCCTCAAGCCCGTAGCCGGTCCCCGAGATCGTGTAGCGGTCCGTCAGATCCACCACTTCGACCGCGGTCATCTGGTTCATCGTCAGCGTGCCGGTCTTGTCGGAGTTGACGGCCGAGGTGAACCCCAGCGTCTGGACCGAGGGGAGGTCCTTCACGATCGCGTTGCGCTTGGCCAGATTGAGGCTGCCCAGCGACAGGATCGCCTGGCTGACCGTGGGCAGGGCCTCGGGGATGGCCGCGATGGCCAGCGAGACCGCGCTGATGAACAACGTGTCCCAGGCCTCGCCGCGGCTGCGGCCCAGCACGAACATCACGATCATGGTCACCCCGGCCGCCGCCGCGATCCACAGGGTGAGGGTGTTGAGCTCCCTGGTGAGCGGCGACTGCTCCTTGGCCGTGGCCGACAGCATCCTGGAGATCTTCCCGAGTTCGGTGCCGGCGCCCGTGCCGGTGACGATCACGGTGGCGCTGCCGTGGGTGACCGGCGTGTTCATGAACACCATGTTCGTCTGGTCGCCCGGGCCCAGCCCGTCGGCGGGCAGCGTGGCGGCGTCCTTGGCCGCCGGCGTGCTCTCCCCGGTCAGGGCCGACTCGTCGATCTGCAGGGCGCTGGCCGCGACGATGCGCCCGTCCGCCGGTACCTGGTCCCCGGCGGTGATGAGCACGACGTCTCCGACCACCAGCTGCTCGGCCGGGATCTCCGCCTCCTGACCGTCCCGCCGCACCCTGGCGGTGGCCTTCATCATCGACTTGAGCGCGTTCATGGCGCTCTCGGCCTTGCCCTCCTGGCGCAGGCCGACGACCGCGTTCAGCAGCGTCAACGCCAGCAGCAGGACGACGGTGCTCCACTCCTGGATCACCAGCGACACGATCGCGGCGCCGACCAGGATGAGCTGCATGTAGCTGCGGTACTCGTCCAGGAACCGCCGCCAGCCGGGCCTCGGCCTCTCCTCGGGCAGCGCGTTCGGGCCGTTCGCCTCGAGCAGTTCGGCCGCCCGTTGCGACGAGAGCCCGATCGCCGGATCCACATCCAGCGCCTTGGTCACCTCGTCCGGCGTGTGTCCGTACCACTGCTGGCCGGTCGTCGGCTGTCCCGGGGTGTCGGCGTGCACCGCCATCTTTCTGCCTCCCATCCGGATCGAGCCGGCTCAGTCGGCCAGGTGAGCGGCTTCCGCGTCCTGGTGGCTCCGGCCGGTTCTCACGACAGTCGATCCGTTCAGAACGGGGTGGGGATGTACCGCAGCGGAAGGGCCGGTTCCACATAGCCGTCGGCCCGCTGGCGCTTGGGCAGGGTGACGTCTTTGTGGGCGAGCGGCTTGTAGGGGACCTGGCTCAGCAGGTGGCTGATGATGTTGAGCCTGCCCCGCTTCTTGTCGTCGGTGCGGGCGACGTACCAGGGCGCCCAGGCGGTGTCGGTGGCGGCGAACATGTTGTCGCGGGCCCGGGAGTAGTCGTACCAGCGGCTGTAGGACTTCAGGTCCATGTCCGAGAGCTTCCAGAACTTGCGCGGGTCGTGGATGCGGCTCTCCAGGCGCCGGGTCTGCTCGGCGGGGCTGACCTCCAGCCAGTACTTGATCAGCAGGATCCCCGAGTCGACCATGGCCTTCTCGAACGAGGGCGTCAGCGCCAGGAACTGCTCGGTCTCCTCCGGCCTGCAGAAGCCCATCACCCGCTCGACGCCGGCGCGGTTGTACCAGCTGCGGTCGAAGATCACGACCTCGCCGGCGGCCGGGAAGTGGGGGACATACCGCTGCATGTACATCTGTGACTTCTCGCGCTCGGTCGGGGCGGGCAGGGCGACGACCCGGAACACGCGGGGGCTGACCCGCTCGGTGATCCGTTTGATCGTGCCCCCCTTGCCGGCGGTGTCCCGCCCCTCGAACACGACGCAGATCCTGGCCCCCGTCTTCTTGACCCACTCCTGCATGGCGACCAGCTCACCGTGCAGACGCCGCATCTCCTCCTCGTAAGCCTTGCGCTTGAGCTTCTGAGGCAGGTCGGCGGAGGTCTCCGGCGTCTCCGCCCGGTGCTTCTTGTTCTTCTTCTTGGCCACGTCGCTCACTTCCCGGGCTCGCGGTCCACTGATGTCCACAGATCCAGCACCGCCGTCCCGCGTGGGCTGGCCGTGTCAGCATGGAGCCGCCGGCACGGGGTCGCCGTCCCCCGCAGCGGGTGATTCGCGCGGGCGTTCTCAGGAAACGCCGCCGCGGGCCGATGAGGACTTCGTGACCGAGTACGTCCATTCGTTCGAGGCCCGGGACAAGACCTTCGCCGGACTGCTGGAGCTTCCGCACGCACGCGTCGCCGTACTGGCGCCCGACGGGAGGCGGATACCGGCGCCCGCCTCGCTGGTGGTCGACGGAGACCGGCTGGTCCCCGTACCGCAGGACAACGCCAACATCCTGGAGATGCTGGACCCGGCGGACGTGGTGGCGGCCGTGGCGGCGTGGGACCACACCGGCAGGACGGGGGTGGGGGCGGTCAGCGTACGGCTGCGCGAGGAGCCGGGCCGCCGCTACAGGCTGACCGCCGTCGACATGCGGCACCGCCACGGCGTGTTCGTCTGCGTGTTCATGGATCTCGACGCCGGTGCGGCCGCCGGCACCGACGGGGGCGAACAGCCGCTGGCGGCCCTGCGGCCCCGCTCGGCGCGGATGCTCAAGAGGTTCGACGGGGTCATCGTCGACGTCGACGAGCGGGCGAGCGGGATGCTCGGCTGGAGCAGGGAGCAGATGGTCGGCTCCCGCTCGACGCACTTCTTCCACGAGGAGGACGTGCAGCGCTCCATCGCCGCCTGGCTCGACATGCTCGGCACCAAGCACAGCTCGCGGGTCCGGGTCCGCCACCGCTGCGCGGACGGGAGCTGGCTGTGGATCGAGGTGGAGAACATCTACCAGGAGGCGCCGGAGCTCGAGGACGCCGTCATGATCAGCCACATCAGCGACATCTCCGAGGAGATGGCCGCCTACGAGGCGCTGCGCCAGCGCGAGCACCTGTTCCGGAGACTGGCCGACTCGCTGCCCGTCGGGCTGCTCCAGCTGGAGCAGGACGGCTCCGTCGTCTACGCCAACTCCCTGCTCACCACGATGCTGGGGACCGGTACGGCGGGCACCGCCCGGGAGCGGCTCGCGAGCGTCGCCGACCGGGACCGCGCGATGCTGGACGCGGCGCTTCAGAACGTCCTGCGGGGAGGCCCCGACCGGGAGCTGGAGGTCACCGTTCAGCCCTCCCCGGTCTCCGGGGAGCAGCGCCGTTGCGCGGTCACCCTGATCGGGCTGTCGGACGAGGACGGCACGCCCGGAGCGCTCGCCTGCGTGCGGGACATCACCGAGAGCGTGCGCTCACGGGAGGAACTGCGGGTCAAGGCCACGTTCGACCACCTCACGGGGTGCTACAACCGCGCCTCCAGCCTGGCGATCCTCGACCGGGAGCTCTCCGCGGAGGGCCACCGCCTCACCGGAGTGATCTTCGTCGATCTCAACGAGTTCAAGAGCGTCAACGACTCCCTCGGCCACGCCGCGGGCGACGAACTGCTCGTGAACGCCGCCGGCCGGATCAAGGGCGTGCTCCGCAGCGACGACGTCGTCGGCCGGATCGGCGGGGACGAGTTCCTGCTCATCTGCCCCCGGCTCGAACACCCCGCCGAACTGGCCGGCATCGCCGAGCGGGTCGGCGGGGCCCTGGACGGCGACGTCACGCTGTCGGCCGGTACGGCGCGGCTCAGCGCCGCCATCGGCGTGGCCTGCTCCACGGACGGCTCCACGGGCGACGTCCTCATCGCGAGGGCGGACGCGGCCATGTACGAATCCAAGCGCCACAGGCCCCGGCGTTCGGTGGGGAACCTCAGCTCCGGGCGTGATCCGGGGCCGGAGTCCCCGTGACGGGGACGGTCGCGCGGGTCAGGCGGCACAGGTCGGCGGGGCGCAGGGGATCGGCGCGGTCCCACAGGGCGGGGGCGACGCTGTCGGCCTGCCGTACGTGCTCGGCCGTCTCCAGGCCGTGCCGCTTCAGCGCGTCCGACAGGTCGTCGGGGGCGAAGAAGCTCAGCCAGGGTTCGCCGCGGTCGGCGGCGGCCGGGAGGGCGAAGTCCGCGTAGGCGGCGCCCCGTTCGTCGCGGAGGGGGGCGGGCAGGGCGTACTCCATGACCAGCTCGGTGCCGGGGGCGAGGCGGCCGACGGCGGCCAGCGTGGCGTCGATCGCCTCCCGGGTGAGGTACATGGTCACTCCGAGCCAGCTCACCAGGGCCGGCCTGGACGGGTCGAATCCGGCGGCGGTCAGGGCGGTCAGCGGATCGGCGGTCTCGAAGTCCGCGGGGACGAAGACCGGGCGGGTGAGGTCCGCGGCCTCGATCAGGCCCCGCTTCCACTGCTGGGTGGCGGGATGGTCCACCTCGAAGACCGTGACCCGGCCGGCCGGGCCGGAGCGCTGGGCGAAGGTGTCCAGGCCCGCGCCGAGGATCACATACTGATCCAGGCCGCCGCGGACCAGCTCGGCCAGGCGGCGTTCGGTGTAGTGGCCGCGGGCCGTCACCTGGGCGCGGGTGCCCGACAGGATGAGGTGGTCGCCGTGGATCCGGTGATAGCCGATGATCTCCTCGGCGAGTCCGCCGAGCAGCGACGCGGCCGCGGTGTCGCAGAAGATGAAGGGCGCCCGGTCCACCACCAGGTGGGCCGCGCGGGCGGCCGCCGCCATGATCGCGGTCTGGCTCGGCTGTCCTTCGTGCATGAGACGTCGTTCCTTTCCGGTGCCGGGAACGACGATGCTAAATGAATAATTGAATTGTTTCCCGTATCATACCAGCCGGAAATAAATTACCGATCTCCCGCCGATAAATGATTCATCACGGCGTGTATTTCCATTCTCCGGCGTTTTGTCTCCGCGGTTGCGGACGCCGTACGCCGCGCCCGTCCCGAAACGCGGTCCTCGGGCCCGGCGGGCCTGCGGATCGCGCATGCCCCTTGACGGGAGGGCGCGGGTCGCGGCGGTCAGGGAAGGGCGGGAACCGACGGCCCGGCGTCGGTCCAGCCGACGTGGAGCATGGTCCGGGCATCGTCGGCCGCGCTCTTCGGGCGCACACCCAGTTCGCGGTGTCCGTACCAGCTCTCGGCGTCGCGCGAGGTCCACGTCTCGCTGATCCCCCGCTCCTCCACCCGGTAGCGGTTCGAACCGCCGCCGAGCCGGCGGGGGTGGGTCATCGTGGACAGCGTCCGCACGTGCCAGTAGGCGCCCTCCGGCGCGGTCTTCACCGGTCGTGCGCTCTCCGATGCGGTCGTCGCGGGCCGTACGGCCGCCGCGAGCCGCAGGCCCGGTGCGCTCTGTGGATCCGGCGAGCTCGACGGAGTGACGGTGCCCACCACCGCCAGGCCGATCCCGGCCGCGATCAGGGACCGGATGGGTACGACCGGCCTACCTGGTCCTCGGCCCGGACTCCGTCGTCGTACCGGAACCCGCGGTCAGCGGGCCGGCCCCGTCCGCCGAGACGTCGCGGCCGGAGACCACCGACGAGGCCGCGCCGGAGCCTCCCGCCATCGACGACACCATTCCCGCCCCCTCCCCGACCCGCGATCTGGGGGACCTGGGCGACGGGAGGGCCTTCAAGAGTCTCAGGGTGGGCTATCTGCCCGACCGCCTGCAGTGGTCGCACCGGTCGCAGGACTTCGGTGACGCGTACACGACCTCGTGGAACTACGACGGCGGCACCGAGGCGGTCGACCGCGAGCTGAAGAAGATCGGTGAAAACCTCACCGCCGTCGACTGAACCTGCTCCGGCCCGAACGCGGACGACCCGTGGCCCTCGCGGGGCACGGGTCGTCGGTCCGTCGTCCGTGGCCGGGATACGACCGGGTCAGCGCCGTCCGGCCAGGGAACGCACCAGGGCGCGGGTCTGGTCGCGGCGGTCCCGGGCCACCAGCGCGAACACCACGGCGAAGCCCACCGGCAGCAGCGCCCAGGCCGGCTCCAGCACCAGGATCTGGGTGGCCGCGGCCCCGGCCATCAGGCCGATCAGCCCGATCGAGGCGACCCCGGCCAGCCGCGGGATGAGCAGGCCGATCCCGCCGGCCAGCTCCACGACGCCGGTCACGTAGCGGAACCACTGACCCCAGCCGATCAGCTCGAAGGTGGTGATCGCGTTCTGCTCGCCGACGAACTTGGGCAGCGCCGAGGCCGCGATCAGGAACACCGCGATCAGGACCTGCAGGACCCACAGGACGCGCCGGGAGGTGGAGGTGCGGGCGCCGCCGGTGCCGGGGGCGCGGACGGTACGGGCGGTGGCGGGGCGGGCGGTGTGCGTGGCGGTCATGAGGGTGTCCTTCCGGGAACCGGTCGTCTTCGCTCTTCACTCACGCGTCGTACGGCCCCGGCCCGGATCGACACGATCCCGGACTCTTTTTCAAGATTTTTTGGAGATCCCCGTATCCCCTGCTCAGCGGGGGTTTCCGAGGCGTCAGCGCAGCGGGCCCCGTTCGTCGACGTACCGCGTGGGGGTCCCCAGGAACACCTCCGGTTCCGCCGGGCCGTACGCGAGGTTGAGCGTGTGCAGGTGATAGCTCCAGCCGGCCATCCCGGCCGCGCTGCTGAAGCGGTAGTTGAGCTGCCAGCGCACCCACTGCCCCGGATCCAGGCGGACGCCGGGAGGGCGGCGGCGCCGCGGCGGCAGGGTGAACATCGCCGGTATCAGCGGATGGACGAGCAGGCGCCCGTCGGCCTCGCGCAGCCGTACGCTCCGGCTCCCGCCACCGGGCAGAGGCCCCACGGACCAGTGCGGCCGGAACCCGTCGATCTCACGCATGGAGATCTCGTGGACGAACGGGCGCGGGGCGTCCGGCAGCTCGAAGGCGACGGGCAGCGCGTTGCGGAGCGCGGCGGGGGGTCCGCCGCGCGACTGCTTGGTCCACGACGTGCGGACCCACTGCACGACCACGTCCATGGAGGACACGTCCATGGGGGGAATCGTCGCACCACCGCGCCCATCGGACGAGTCCGCCCGCGCTCCCCGGAAATGCCGATGTGGTACGGCTTGCGCCTGCGGCACCATGGCTCCATGGCTCGGATCAAGGACGTCGTGTTCGACTGTCGGCACCCCGCCTCGCTTGCGCGCTTCTGGGCGGCGGTCCTGGACGACCACGAGGTCGCCCCCTATGACGAGGCCGAACTGGAGCGGTTGCGCGAGGAGGGGATCGACGACCCGGAGGACGACCCGGCCGTCCTGCTGCAGGGGCGTCCGGGGGTCTCGCCGCGCCTGTTCTTCCAGCTGGTCCCGGAGGGCAAGACGGTCAAGAACCGGGTGCACCTGGACCTGCTGAGCGACGACCTCGACGCCGAGGTGAAGCGGCTGACCGGCCTCGGGGCACGAGTGGTGGAGACCTACGAGGACTGGGTCGTGCTGGCCGATCCCGAGGGCAACGAGTTCTGCCTCCAGGGTCCCTGACCCGGCGCCCGGGCGTCCGTGGTCACGGCGACGTGAACGAGGAGACGACGAGCCAGAGGGCGGCGACCGCGATGCCGGCCACGAGCATGAGGTTCCGCAGCCGTTCGGGGCTCGTCGTCCACCGGAGGCCGGAGGCGCCGGGGGCCGAAGGCCGCAGGACCGCCCACAGGACGAGGACCGCCGACAGGAGCAGGGGCCACTCGACCAGACCGGCGTAGTCGACGGAGGACTCGCCGGCGTAGGGGCGGCCGAGACAGGCGAGGAGATCCACCGCGGCGAGGCCGAGGAGGGGCACCGCGGCCACGATTCCGGCCCGGCGCGCCGCCCTGTCGGAGCCCGCCGCCCGTACGGCCGCCGCCAGCGCGACGATCACGACCGGCAGACCGGCCGCCTCGGCGTCCCAGGCCCGTACCTGCAAGGTGTCCCAGAACGTCTCGGTGTAGTTCTCGATCGAGATGAGCCCGGCAGAGGGGAAGTCGTCGGCGATCGTCGGGAAACGGGAGCTCACCGTCGTCCACCCGGCCGCCACGGCGGAGACCGCCCACAGCGGGACCGGCCGCCTCGCCGGGGCCGGCGGTGATCCGGCCGCCGCGACCAGGGCGGCCATGGCCAGGACGTAACAGACGACGACGTCCCAGGGCGGCGCGGCGGGAAGTTCCCGTCCGCACGGATCGGTGCGGGGCAGCAGGAGGGCCGTGGCGAGTGCGAGTGCGAGCACGACGCCGATCGCGGAGAGGGCCGCGACCGTCGCCCGGCGCGGCCCGCGCAGCAGGATCCCGGCCAGTACGGCGGGCAGCAGGAACTCCGCCCACCACAACGCCTCCCACGACACGGTCTCCGCGACGGTGGGGGAGGAGCCGGTCCCGTAGCAGAAATACGTGACGCTCTCCAGGCCGACTCCGAAGGAGTACAGGATCGCCGGGGTGGCGACCGCGAGGACCGAGCCGAAACGGAGCGCCGCCGCCGGCCACGACCGCGCTCCCGCCTGCGGCACCTGGGCCATGGCACTCCCTCTTCCTGCAGAGTTCCTTCGCGGAGTTCTGTCACAGAGTTCCGCCGCGGAGAAAAGATCGACGCGGCGAGAGTAGCGGAGGGGTCCGACCGGGACACCGGGCCGCCCGGACCCGCGTCCCGAGCGGGGACCGGAAGGGCCGGACGAGTGCGGACCCGCGCCGGTGCGGTGCTCCAAACATCTCCCCGTACCGTGACAGTCCCCCGCGCCCGCTCGGCGTAGCGTTCCGGACGTCGACAGAAGGAGGCGACCATGCAGGAACATCCCAACGTCGCCATGCTCCGTGACGGGTTCACCGCTTTCGCCAAGGGGGACCTCGACCACATCCGCGACGTACTGTTCGCCGACGGCATCGTCTGGCACTTCCCCGGCCGGAATCCCCTCTCCGGCGACTACCAGGGAAAGGATCAGGTCATCCGGCTCTTCCACCGCCTGTTCGAGGAGACGGACGGCACCTTCTCCGCGGAGCCGTACGAGATCATGGCGAGTGACGACTACGCCACCGCGCTGGTCCGCCTGCGGGGAGAGCGCAACGGCAGGTCTCTCGACGCGACGGGTGTCAACGTCTTCCGCCAGGTGGGCGGTAAGACGGTCGAGGTGTGGGTCTACTCGGGCGACCAGTACACCGTCGACGAGTTCTGGGCCTGAGGCGGCACCGGGCTTCGGATCTGAGGCGGCTCCGGGCTTCCGGATTTGAGACGGCGCCGGGTTTCCGGGCCTGAGACGGCATCGGACGCCCCGGCGTGCTGGACGGCGCAGGCGCCGTCCAGCACGCCTGTCCGGCCTCGGGCCAGGCGCCGCGGGCTCCCAGAACGGTGATCCTCACCGTGCCCACGGTACGGCTCGCGCGGCGGGCGGGACGGTGGCGGAAGCGCATTCGTATGTCAACTGCGGTTGACGTCTGATCGATGTCAACTTACATTGACAGCATGGTAACCACACTTCTGGCCGCTCCTCCGCCCGCCGGACACCCGCGTACCGATGCGCGCACCGAACGGCTGCTGGCCTGCGGCGTGATCGCCGGTCCGCTGTTCGTCGCCACCTTCCTCATCGCGGGCGCGACCCGCGCCCACTACGACCCGCTGCGTCACCCGGTCAGCTCGCTCGCGCTGGGCGGGGCCGGATGGGTCCAGACCGCCGACTTCATCCTCGCGGGCCTGCTGACGCTCGCCTTCGGCGTCGGCCTGCGCCGCGTCCTCCGCGCCGCCACGGGCCCGGCCCGCGGCTCGCTCTGGGGTCCGCTGCTGATCGGCGTCTGGGCGATCGGCCTGATCGGCGCGGGGATCTTCACCACCGACCCGGTGGGCGGCTATCCCCTGGGAACCCCCGCCGTGCAGGGGGACTACACCGGCGCCCCGGCAGCCCTCCACGACGCGTTCGCCCTGCTCGGCTTCGCCGCCCTGATCGCCGCCTGCGCGGTGTTCGCCGTCCGCTTCGCCGTACGGCACCAGCGCGGATGGTCCGTCTTCTCGATCGCCACCGGCCTCGTCTTCACCGCCGCCCTCGTCCTGTCCGCCGTCGGCTTCCACCAGGTCGACCCCCTGGCCGGCATCGCCGGCCTCCTCCAGCGCACCATGGCCGCCACCGCCTGGATCTGGATCGCCTGCCTGGCCGTCCACGCGATGCGACACTCAGACCGCCCCTGACCGTCCCGCCGTCCACGGATCCTCCGGGAACCGGAACAGTGGATCATGCGTCTTGCAGATGAGGTGCTCATGCTGACCCGGTCCGGGCGCCCCGGGTTCGTGGCGTACGACCGCCGGACGGAAAAGCACCGCATCCTGGCGACGGCCCCGGAATGGGGCCAATGCAGCGCCTGCTACGAGATCGGGAGCGTGGCCGTGGGCCGGACACGGATCGCCTGGACGGCCGAGGTCTACCGCTCCGAACCCTGGAACGCGGGCAAGCGGCACATGGAACTGTGGACCATGCCGCGCTCGGGCGGGCCGATGACGATGGTGACCTGGCTGACCGGCCACGGCGACGTTCCCTTCGAGGACTCGCTGGTGATCGAGGGCGACCACGCCGTCTGGAAGGGCGGCGGCGACGGGTACCGTGTCCCGCTCGCGGGAGGAGAGGCGGAGAGGCTGCCGGGGTCCGTCGAACCGCTCGATCCGGAGGCTCGGCACTGCGGAGCCGAGTGGTGCGTGCAGCAGCTTCCTCCCGAGCCCCACGAGCTGACGGCGGTGGCGGTGGAACGCAAGGACGGCTCGGGCCGCACCACCGTCGCCGCGTCGGGGGGAAAGCCCCTGATCGGGGACAGGTTCGGACTCTTCGGCCCGCCGTACGTCTATGACGAAGGGCCGCTCCACATCTCGTGGCCGGGAGCGACCGGTCTCCTGTACGACCGGTGCACCGGCAGATCGGCGCTGCTCGGAGCGCTGGAGGGTGACAGAACGGCCACTGTGGTCACCCCGGGAGCGAGCGGAACGGACGACCCGATCCTGTTCTGGCTGGAACCCGGCGGAAGGCGCTACGCGGTGGTGGACCTGTCGCGCATCCCCGACCGGTTGTGCGGGTCCTGACCCGCGTTCCGAGCGGGGATCCGACGAAGGCGATCATGTCGGCCGCGTCCCGCGGGAGATCAGGTGCGGGCGGGGCGGGGGTCCGCTTCCGGGTCGACGGCCGTGGACAGATCGGTGCGGAGCGCGTACGGCACGAAGACGCCCAGCACGAGGACGGCGAGCCCCGTGGCCAGGACGAACACCGCTCGCAGGCCCCACAGCTCCGCCGCGACCCCGGCCAGCGCCGCGCCGGCGGGGATCACGCCCCAGCTGAGCACCCGGGACGCGGCGTAGATGCGTCCCAGCAACTCCGGCGGCGACAGGTTCTGCCGGATCGTGGCCACCAGGATGCGCCAGATGCTCGATCCGGCACCGGCGATCACCGCTCCCGCGGCCACGGTCCACACCGGCCCGCCCAGCGCCACGGGCGCCACCAGCAGAACGGTCCCGGCGGCATCGGCGATCAGCAGCCTGGTCACCCCGAACCGGCGCCGCAACGGCTCCACCGCCGCCGCCGCGAGCAGCCCGCCCACGGCCATCGCCGTCAGCACCAGGCCGTACTGGGCCGCGGTGAGACCGAGCGGACCGGGACTGACGGCGTACACGACGAGCAGGGCCGTCGCGACCGCCCAGGGGATGTTCATCGCGGCGGTGAAGAGGGTCAGCGTCCGCACCACCGGCTGCCGCCACATGTGCCGGAATCCGGCGACCACCCCGCCGCCCCCCGAGGTCCGGGCCTCGGCGGGCGGCCGGCGCAGGGCCATCATGGCGATGCCCGCGACGGCCAGGACGTAGAGGGCCGCGCTCGCACCGGTGGCCACGGCGAGGGTGAGGCTCGCCAGCAGGCCCGCGAGCGGCGGGCCGGCGAGCTGGTTGGTGACGTTGACGGTCGCCTCGATGCGCGCGTTGGCCCTGTTGCGACCGGCGGGCTCGACGACCACGGGGATGGTCGAGGTCAGCGCGGTGTCGGCCAGCGTCTCGGCCACGCCGAGCAGCACCGCCACGGCGAGGAGCGGCGGCAGCGACAGGGTGCCGGTGAGGTGACCGGCGGTGAGGCCGGACAGCGCCAGCGCGCGGGCCAGGTTGACGCCGATCAGCAGTGTCCGGCGGTCGACCCGGTCGACGACCCAGCCGGCGTGCAGGCCGAAGACCGGCCATGCCAGGGTGAGCGCCGCCGTCACGGCCGCCACCCCGCCGGGCGAGGCGCCTGCGGCGATGGCGAGCAGCGGCAGGACGAACAGCGCCATGCCGTCGCCGAGGTTGGCGGCACCGGTGCCGAACCACAGCGCGTTGAACGACCGGCCCAGCGGCAGGGGGAGCAGGCGCATTCGTTTCTCACCCTTAAAATCAATTTGATCGGTCATAGCGTGGCTCGCGCCGTTCAACCTGTCAATGGGCTTTGATCGGTGAGATACTCGATGCCGTGACTGCCATCGAGCTGGTCGGGAACGCGCTGTGCCTGGACTTCGCCAACACGGTCAACGCTCGACCGGTGGCTCGGCGAGACTGGCTGAGTACCCCGGAGGAGGCTGTGACCTGGGCCGCGGCGGCGGGGCATCCGATCGGGGAGCCGGACGGGCTCGCGGCGGCCCTGCCGGACGCCCGCGAGCTGCGTGAGGCGGTGTTCCGGGTGTTCCAGCCGCTAGCGCAGGGGGAGCGGGCGCCGCAGCCGGATCTCGACGCCGTCGTCGCACTGCACGGTGACGGCGTCGCCCACGGCCGGTTGGAGGCGGCCGGCGGGCACTTCGGGTTCTCGTGGGGGACGCCGCGTACGATGCGGATCCTGCTCCGGGAGGTCGCGGCCTCGGCGGTCGAGCTGCTCACACACGGGCCGCTGGATCGGCTCGGTGAGTGCCCCTCGTGCCACTGGTTGTTCCTGGACGTCAGCAAGAACCGCCGCCGCCGGTGGTGCAGCATGGCCACCTGCGGCAGCCGCGACAAGTCGCGGCGCTACTACGCGGGGCGCTCCCTCTGAAAAGGCGTCGGCCGGCCGGGACACGCCCGCGCGGCCGGTCGCAGGGGTGTCTCAGTACGGGTTCATCTGGTCCGGCACCGCGAGGTGCCCGCCCCGGCTTGTGGCACGCAGTCCCTGGTTCTCCAGGATCGACGCCAGGGCTTTCCCGGAGGCGTCGTAGACGAGTTGGCAGGCCCCTGTCGGGTCTGTCCCGACACCGCTGCGGGCGAGCGCGATGTGCCGCTCGGCCTGGGCGAGCATGGTGTCGGCGTGCTCCCGGTTCGGCGGCACCCGTTCCAACTGGCCTGCGTCCAGCATCGCGTCGATCCGAACGCGTCCTTGCATCCATCTCACGGTGTGCTCCGGCTCTGAATCAGGGGATGGAGGGGCTTGCTCCGCAGGGACGCCACGAACGGATCACTCTGGTCTGCAGCCCACGACGCGGGTGAGATTTCGTTGTGTCCGCGACTACGGAAAACCGGATGCCAGTGCTCGAAACCGGCATGTACCCTGCGCGGGGACCGCAGGAGGGGAATTGTCGTGGGACACGTCGAGGTCGGGCATCTGACATATGTGCTGCCGGATGGCAGGCCGTTGCTGGACGATGTGTCCTTCCGGGTCGGGGAGGGCGTGAAGGCGGCGCTCGTCGGGCCCAACGGGGCGGGGAAGACGACGCTGATGCGGCTGGTCGCCGGGGACGTCCAGGCGGTCGACGGCACCGTCGCGAGCTCCGGCGGGCTGGGGATCATGCGGCAGTTCATCGGGAGCATCAGGGACGGGCGGAACGTGCACGACCTGCTGGTCAGTGTGGCTCCCGAGCGGGTACGGCGGGCCGCCGAGGCGCTGGACGCCGCCGAGCTCGTGATGATGGAGCGCGACGACGAGAAGGCCCAGATGCGCTACGCGCAGGCCATCACGGACTACACCGACGCGGGCGGCTACGACATCGAGGTGCTCTGGGACACCTGCACCATGGCCGCCCTCGGCATTCCGTACGACCGGTGCAAGTACCGCGAGGTCAACACGCTGTCCGGGGGTGAGCAGAAGCGCCTGGTGCTGGAGGCGCTGTTGCGCGGGCCGGACCAGACGCTGCTGCTGGACGAGCCGGACAACTACCTGGACGTGCCGGGCAAGCTCTGGCTGGAGCAGGCGCTGCGCGAGACGCCCAAGACGGTGCTGCTGGTCAGCCACGACCGGGAACTGCTGGCCAACGCGGCCGACCGGATCATCACCGTCGAGTCGGGCAACGTCTGGGTGCACGGCGGCGGGTTCCGCACCTACGCGCAGGCCCGCAGGGAGCGCAACGAGCGCCTCGACGAGCTGAAGAAGCGCTGGGACGAGGAGCACGCCAAGCTCAAGCGCCTGGTGAACATGCTCAAGCAGAAGGCGAAGTACATGGACACCATGGCCGCCGCCTACCACTCGGCCCAGACCCGGCTGCGCAGGTTCGAGGAGGCGGGCCCGCCCGAGGCCGCCGCCAGGGACCAGCTCATCAGCATGCGGCTCAAGGGCGGCCGGACCGCCAAGCGGGCGGTGATCTGCGAGAACCTCGAACTCACCGGCCTGATGAAGCCGTTCGACCTGGAGATCTGGTACGGCGAGCGGGTCGCGGTGCTGGGCTCCAACGGCTCGGGCAAGTCACACTTCCTGCGGTTGCTCGCCGGCGAGGAGGTACGGCACAGCGGCGTCGCCAGGCTCGGCGCGCGGGTCGTCCCCGGGCACTTCGCGCAGACCCACGCCCGTCCCGAGCTGATCGGCCGCACGCCGTGCGAGATCGTCATGACCGAGCACGCGAAGCTGAAGAACGAGGCGATGAAGGTGCTGGCCCGCTACGAGCTGGCCGGGTCGATCGCCGAGCAGCGGTTCGAGACGCTCTCGGGCGGCCAGCAGGCGCGGCTGCAGATCCTGCTGCTGGAGCTGTCGGGGACCACGCTGCTGCTGCTGGACGAGCCGACCGACAACCTCGACCTGGCCAGCGCAGAGGCGCTGCAGGAGGGGCTGAACGCCTTCGACGGGACCGTGGTCGCGGTCACCCACGACCGCTGGTTCGCCGACGACTTCGACCGCTATCTGGTCTTCGGCTCCGACGGGCGGGTCTACGAGTCGCAGGAGCCGGTCTGGGACGAGACCCGGGTGGTGCGCCGGCGCTGAGAACCGCCGCCGGGCGGGTGCGTCCGGGCGCGCCGAGGAGGGGGCGTTAAAGACTTCCCCGCGTCCCCGCGTGTCCGGGCAGAGGCCGTCCGGGCAGGGGTTATGACGACTGGGTGACCCACAGTACTCGAGTCGTCAGCGCGCTCCTCCTGCTCCTCGTCGCCGGATGCTCCGGTGAGAAGAAGGACGTCACTCCGGAGCTGCGGCCGCTGGCCGTGAAGGAACAGGTCTCCTCCGTGGTCAAGGGCGGGGAGCGGTACGACGGCTACGTCGTGAACTGGGCCGGGGTGCTGGACAACCCCAACCCGTGGCACTTCGCCGAGCACGTGGTGGCCACCGTGGTCGCCAGGGACGCCAAGGGCGAGGAGGTCGTCCGGGCCGAGCAGCCGCTGGACGCCGTGCCCCCGGCGGGGTCGCTCTCCTTCACCGGCCAGGCGCTCGCGGAGCGCAGGCCGGCCAAGGTGACCATCGAGTACCGGCCGGCCGAGTGGCGTCCGGCGAGCCGGATCGTCTCCGAGCTCAGGCCGTTCCCGATCTCCGGGGTGCAGACCGACCGCAAGGACGACGGCAGGTACCTGGTCACCGGCTACGTCGGCACGCCGTACCGGCGCCCGGCGGGCACGCTGGCGGTCACGGCGCTCCTGCGCGATGAGGACGGCAGGCTGCTCGGCGGCGGGAGCACGTTCGTGGACGACGTGCGCGACGGGGTCAGGCGCCGGTTCGTCCTCGACATCGAGAGCGTCACCGACACCGGCAAGGTCGCCGAGACCGAGCTGGTCGCGCGGACGTGGGGGTCGAGCAGCCGCCCCTACGAGGACCTGGCGCTGGGCGGGGCCCTGCCGGTGCACACCGTCGAACCGACGACCTCGCCTTTCGAGAGGGACCGGGGACGCCAGGAGCCGCCCGGCGGCGACGCCCGGCCGTGACCGGGGATTGCGGAGTCCGGGAAATCCCCGGATCCGGCATCGTCGATAACCATGAACACGGACAAACAGGCGCTCATCAATATTTATCCAATTAGGTCGACCGACGCTCTTTACTCCGGTTCCTAACATTCTGAATACGGTCCGTGTCGTTGTCGGCAAACCGGTGGAACTTGTAGTTATCAAACCATTACCGTCGGTCACATGAATGACAGTGTCCTGGTCGAAGCCCTGCGCGAGCGCGACGCGGGCGCGCTCGCCGCGCTCTACGACTCGTACGCCGAAAGCCTCTACCGATACTGCCTGTCCATGCTGGAGGGAGCGGAAAACGCCCAGGCGGCGCTCCGGGACACGCTGATCGTGGCCGAGGCCCACATTCACGCGCTCGCCGACGCCGATCGGCTGAAGCCGTGGCTGTTCGCCCTCGCCCGGCGGGAGTGCCTGCGGCGGCGCCCGGCCGTGGGCGCCGGAGCCGCCTCCGCCGAGCCGCCGGACGTCGGCGAGGACCAGGCCGACCTGCGGGTGATGGCCTGGAACGCCACCCGGAGCCTGCCGGAGGACGACCGCGAGCTCCTCGCGCTCCTCACCGTGCACGGCCTGTCCATGGCGGAGGTCGCCTCGTTGCTCGGGGTGCCGGTCAAGAGCGCCGAGGGGATGCTCGAAAGGGCCAAGGAGGGGCTGCGCGACGCGGTGACCGCCGAGGTCCTGGCCCGCAAGGGTCCCTACGACTGCGCAGAGCGGGCCCGGATCCTGACCGGGTTCTCCGGGGAGCTCACCGCCGGGATGCGCGAGCGGCTGGTCGGGCACATCGCCGACTGCGAGACCTGCGCACCGCACCGCTCCCGGCAGGTCTCCGCGAACAAGGTCTTCGACCTGCTGCCGCCCGCGCCCCTGCCGGAGACGCTCAAGGTGCGGCTGATGAGCTGCTTCGCCGACCCCGAGCTCATCCCCTACCGGCGCTACGTCGCCCGCAGGGCCGGCCTTCTCGACGCCGCCGGATTTCCCGTCGAGGGGATGGGCGGGCGCCCTGGCTGGGTTCACGCGGTGGCCGGTGTGGCGGCTGCGGTCGTGGCGGCGGCCGCCATCGCGGTGATCTTCGCTCACCTCGGCGGGCGGGCCGGCGAGACGGTCGCCGACATCGCCTCCGGCAGGCTGCCCGTGACCGGCGAGCCGCCGGGCGTCGGCCTGCCCTGGGATCCGAAGGCCGACAGCGGCCCCATGGCCCTGGAGTTCATCCCCCGCCGACCGGCCGCCCAGCCCGGTGCGGTGCCGGTCGAGCCGGTCACCGCCGACCCCGGCGGGCCCCCGTCCGGCGGCGGCGGCCCCGCGCGGCCGGACCGGCCCGATCCCGCGGACCCCGGCCCCGCCGACCCCGATCCCGCCGAACCGGCCCCGTCGGGCGGGCAACCGGCTCCGACCGGCGGGATCGAGCCCACGATCGCGCCCACCACGCCGCCGCGCGACCACCAGGACGGACGCCCGAGGCCCCGGCCCTGCCCCGTCCCGTCCCGTACGGCTCCCGCCCCGAAGCCGACGCCCACGCCGACGCGCACGACGGCCACCCCCACGCCGACGCGCGCGACGCCCGCACCGACGGTCACCTCCACCCCCACGCCGACGCCGACCGGCCAGGTCACCCCGAGTCCGACCGCTCCGGCTTCCAGCCAGGGGCCGGCCGCCTGACGGCGTCCGCGCCCCGGGGTCCCGGTTGCAGGGGCGGGACCCCGGGGTGCGGAATACCCCGTCCGAATGGCCGGACCGGGTGAACGAAATCTTTTCCGACGGACAAGACACACCTTCCACCTCGACCGATTACCGCTCGTATCCAGCATGTGTGCGTAGAGTCACTCCAGGGAATCTTGAACGCGGCCGTCCGCTGCACGGGACACGCGCGATTCAGGAGGGGGATTCATGCACTCCGTCGGAAGAAGGCGTCACCGCGCCGCGGTGGTGGCCGGCCTCGCCTGCGTCCTGGTCGTCGGGACGGGCGCCCCGGTCGGCGCCCTGCCGGGCGCGGCCGGCCGTACGGCACCGGGATCGCCCGGCCCGTCATCCGACGAGGTGGCGGCCGCCAGGGCCGAGGCACGGGCGCGTGACGCGCGGTTCGGGGCGGCGACCGTACAGCTGGCCGCGGCCCAGGCCCGCCTTCAGGAGCTGACCGTCCGGGCCGAGAAGCTCGTCGAGCTCTACAACGGAGAGCTGGTCAAGACGGCGCGTGCCCAGGAGGCCCACCGCAAGGCCGGTGAGCGGGTGCTCGCCGCCGGGGCGCAGGTCGAGCAGGTCCGCCGGACGGTCGTCGCGATCGCCGCGCAGGGCTACGGCGAGATGGACCCGATGATGGCGATGATGGCCGACCTCGGCAGCGCGACCGAGCACGGCTATCTGCAGCGGGCCAGCATCCTCGCCCACATGAGCGGCGGGCAGGCCGAGACGCTGAGGCAGCTGCGCGACGCGCGGGAGGTCCTGGGCATCCTGCAGGCCCAGGCGGCCGACGCCTACACCGAGCAGCGGCGGTCGGCCGAGCGCGCGGCCGCCGCCAAGACCGCGGCCGAGCAGGCCGTCACCGAGCAGGTCGCCGAGACCCGCCGGCTGAAGGCGGTCCAGGCGGTGCTGGAGAAGCGGGCGGACCAGGCGCGCAGCACCGCCGAGAGGCTGGCCGGGGCGCGGCAGGCGGCGCTGGAGCGGGCCAGGCTCGCCCGCGAGCGCGCCCGCCAGGAACAGGAGCGGGCCGCGGCGGCCGGAAGGGACCGGGCGCGGGCCTCGGCGGCGGCCGGAAGGCCGGTCCCGCGCTGGGCGCTCGGCCATGGCCTGTCCTCGGACCGGGGCGACGTCGCCGCGGACTGGGCGCTCGCCCAGCTCGGCAAGCCGTACGTCTGGGCGGCGGACGGACCGGACAGCTTCGACTGCTCGGGCCTGACCATGCGGGCCTGGGAGCGGGCCGGCGTCAGGCTCGACCACTGGACCGGCACCCAGTGGACCTCGGGCCCGCGCGTGCCGCTCGGCCAGCTCCGCCGGGGAGACCTGCTGTTCTTCGGTCAGGTCACCGACAATCCCGGCGACATCCACCACGTGGGGATGTACATCGGCAGGGGGCTGATGATCCATGCCCCGCAGACCGGGGACGTGGTCAGGATCGCGCCGATCTGGCGAGGAGACCTCGTCGGCGCGACCCGTCCCGTCTGAGGGTCAGTGACCCTCGTGCTCCTGCTCCTCGGCCCGCTTGATCGAGCGCGAGATCTCCTCCTCGGCCTCGACCCGGCCGACCCAGTTGGCGCCCTCGACGGACTTGCCGGGCTCCAGGTCCTTGTAGACCTCGAAGAAGTGCTGGATCTCCAGGCGGTCGAACTCCGGCACGTGGTGGATGTCGCGGATGTGCTCCATCCGGGGGTCGGTGGCCGGCACGCACAGGACCTTGTCGTCGCCGCCCTTCTCGTCGGTCATGCGGAACATGCCGACGGCGCGGCACTGGATCAGGCAGCCCGGGAAGGTCGGCTCCTGCAGCAGGACCAGGGCGTCGAGGGGGTCGCCGTCCTCACCCAGGGTGCCCTCGATGAAGCCGTAGTCGGCGGGGTACTGGGTGGACGTGAACAGCATCCGGTCGAGCCGCATGCGCCCCGTCTTGTGATCCACCTCGTACTTGTTCCTCTGTCCCTTGGGAATCTCAACGAGGACGTCGAACTCCACCGCGGTTCCTCCGCTCAAGCCCCCGGGTACTCCCGGTGGGGCGTTAGTGTCTCGTAGGCGTTAACTACCCGGATCGGTGAGAGGTCGGCGACATGATGCGGCGTGATCGGTGGGTGGCCGTGGTCACTCTCGTCATGCTGCAACTGTTCGTCGTCGCGGCCGGCGCCCACCTGCTCGTCAGCGGCACGCTGACCGAGAAGGCGCCGGAACCGGTCGCTTCGCCGGAGCCGCCTCCCGTCCCGGTCGTCACCGCGGGTCCGGTGCTGGCCGCGGGTGGGAACGGACCTCTCCCTCCCAAGGGTACTTTGACCCGTCGCCTCACCGAGGCGCTGGGTGACCCCGCCCTGGGTGAGAGCGTGGGCGCCGCGGTCGTCGACGCCGAGAGCGGGACCCTGCTGTTCGGCAGCGGCCAGGACACGGGCATCACCCCCGCCTCCACCACCAAGCTCGTCACCTCCGTGGCCGCGCTGGCCTCTCTGGGGGCGGACAGCCGGCTGGCCACCCGCGTGGTCCGCGGCTCCTCGCCGAGTTCGATCATCCTGGTCGGCGGCGGGGACCCCA
Source organism: Paraplanobispora takensis (assembly GCF_016863195.1). Lineage (GTDB taxonomy): Bacteria > Actinomycetota > Actinomycetes > Streptosporangiales > Streptosporangiaceae > Planobispora > Planobispora takensis. The sequence continues at coordinate 255,669 of NZ_BOOK01000001.1, forward strand.
CGCTGACGCGCGCCACGCCGGACTCCTCGCTGTACCCCCGGCCGGCCTCGCTGGCCACCCTCGCCTCGCGTACGGCCAAGGCCCTCAAGGCGGCCGGGACCACCAAGGTGAGCGTGGGCTACGACGACGGCCTCTACACCGGGCCGCGCACCGCCGCGAGCTGGAAGCCCGGCTACGTGCCCGAGGGCAGCGTCGCCCCGGTCACGGCGCTGATGGTCGACTCGGGCAAGGTCGCCCCCGGCGACCGCCAGCGGGTCGCCGACCCCTCCACGACCGCGTACGCGGCCTTCGCCTCGCTCCTGCGCAAGAACGGGATCACGGTCGCCAACAAGGCGGCCAGGCGGACCAGGGCCATCGTGAGCGCCGAGGAGATCGCCCGGGTCGAGTCCGCACCCGTCTACACCCTGGTGGAGCGGGCGCTGACGCTCAGCGACAACGACCTGTCGGAGGCGCTGGCCCGGCAGGTGGCCCTCAAGGAGGGGCAGCCCGCCTCCTTCGACGGCGGCGCCGCGGCCGTGCTCGCGGTCCTGACCCGCCTGAAGGCGGCCGACGGCGTACGGGTCTTCGACGGCAGCGGCCTGTCGCCCAAGAACCGCATCACCCCCGCGGCACTGGCCCGGCTGGTGGCGGTGGCCGCCTCCCCGGCCAACCCGCACCTGCACCCGGTCATCAGCGGCATGCCCGTGGCCGGGTTCTCCGGCACGCTGGGACACCGGTTCGGCAAGAGCGACTCCGCCTACGGGCTGGTCCGCGCGAAGACGGGCACCCTCGACGGCGTCAGCACGCTGGCCGGGCTCACCACCACCAAGGATGGCCGGCTGGTGACGTTCGCCTTCATGGCCGATGACGTCCCGGCCGGATGGGGTAAGGCAGAAGCGGCGCTCGATCGGCTGGCGGCGTCGGTGGTGAGCTGAGTCGGTGGTGAGCTGAGTCGGCGGCGAGCTGAGTCGGCGGCGAGCTGAGTCGGCGGCGAGCTGAGAGCGGACGGCGGGCGCCCGGCCGGGACCGCCGCGGCGAAGGCCGCGCAGGGAGACCGCGCGGCACGAAGGGAGAGCACGTACGGTGGACGGTATGCAGGTGATCGACTGGGACCTGGCCGTAGCGACCGGAACGCGCCTGGTGCGCCCCGGGCCGCAGGTGAGCCGAGAGGAGGCCCGGCAGGCCGTCGCCGAACTGCGACGACTGTCCCGTGAGGCCGAGGGGCATGTTCGCGAGTTCACCCGAATCGACACCGAGACCGCTCCGCAACCCGCCACGATCGTCGACCGGCCCGGCTGGATCAAGGCCAACGTCGAGGGCTTCCGCGTGGTGCTGGAGCCGCTGACCGAGCGGATGGCCTCGCGCAGGAGCCAGACCCCGGCGATCGTGACCGCGGTGGGCTCGCGCATCACCGGCGTCGAGGTCGGTGCGGTGCTGGCCTTCCTCGCCTCCCGCGTGCTGGGACAGTACGAGCTGTTCCTGCCGCCCGACCCCTCCGGCCAGGCCGCCGTCGGCCGCCTCACCCTGGTGGCGCCCAACATCGTCCACGCCGAGCGCGAGCTCGGCGTCGACCCGCACGACTTCCGGCTGTGGGTCTGCCTGCACGAGGAGACGCACCGGGTGCAGTTCACCGGCGTCCCCTGGCTGCGCGAATACATCCGCGCGCAGATGACCGAGTTCCTGCTCGCCTCGGACCTGGACCTGCCCGACCTCCTCGACCGGTTCCGTTCGGCGGCCGACGTGGTCGCCGACGTCGTCAGGGGCGGTGAGGGCAACCTCATCGACGCGATCCAGACCCCCGAGCAGAAGAAGATCCTCGACCGCCTCACCGCGGTGATGACCCTGGTCGAGGGGCACGGCGACTACGTGATGGACGCCGTCGGCCCGGCCGTGGTCCCCTCGGTCTCCGACATCCGCGCGAAGTTCCAGCACCGCCGCGGGGGCGGCTCCCGGGTCGACCGCACGATCCGCAAACTGCTGGGCATCGACCTCAAGATGAAGCAGTACGCCGAGGGCTCCGCCTTCGTCCGCACGGTCGTGGCCCGCGCGGGCATGGACGGCTTCAACAAGATCTGGACCTCCCCCGAGACGCTCCCCACCCAGGAGGAGATCGCCCATCCCGACCGCTGGATCGCCCGCGTCGTCGACCTCCCCGCCCTCCCCGAGGCCAACGGCACCACCGGCTGACTCCTGAACCGCGACGCTTCGGCGTCGCGATAATCACCTCATGGGGCCTCATCCTGCCGTCGCCGACGTCCGGCGTGCCGTACGGCTCTCGCTGGCGGATCTGACGGCCGGTGACCTCGTGCTGGTCGCCTGCAGCGGCGGGGCCGACTCTCTGGCGCTGGCCGCCGGGGTGGCGTTCGCCGCGCCGAGGGCCGGACTGCGGGCGGGGCTGCTGACGGTCGACCACGGGCTCCAGGAGGGGTCGGCGCGGCAGGCCGCCGCGGTGGCGGGGCTTCCGCTCGGCCTCGACCCGGTCGAGGTGCTGACGGTCTCGGTGGGGACGCGCGGGGGACCGGAGAACGCCGCCCGGCAGGCGCGCTACGCCGCGCTGTCGGAGGCGGCCGGCCGGCTGGGGGCCGCGGCGGTGCTGCTCGGGCACACCAGGGACGACCAGGCCGAGACCGTGCTGATGCGGCTGTCGCGGGGGAGCGGGACGCGCTCGCTGGCGGGCATGCCCGCGGCCTCGGGGATCTACCGCAGGCCGCTGCTGGAGCTGGGCCGCGCCACGACCGTCGCCGCCTGCGCGGCGCTGGGGCTGACGCCGTGGGAGGACCCGCACAACCTCGACGGCCGCTACACCCGGGTCCGGGTCAGGCAGCGGCTGCTCCCGGCGCTGGAGGAGGAGCTGGGGCCCGGGATCGCCGAGGCGCTCGCCCGTACCGCCACCCTGTGCCGGGACGACGCCGACGCCCTGGACGCCTGGGCCGGGGAGGCCTACGTCCGGGCGGACCTGTCGGATTCCGCTTTAAGCGATATTCCGGAGGTGGTGCTGGCCGTACCGGAGCTGGAGGGCCTGCCCGCGGCGGTCCGGCGGCGGGTGCTGCGCCGGGCGGCCGTCGCGGCGGGAGCGCCGCCGGGCACGCTCTCGGCGGCGCACATCATGCGGGTGGACTGTCTCGTCACGGGTTGGAAGGGACAACAGCGCATCGAGCTACCCGGCGGGATCGGTGCGGTCCGCCGATATGGCACCCTGATATTCGCCGTGACGCGCTAGCGTCAGTACCGGCCGCCGGGCCGCCACCGCGAGTCCCGCGACCGATCACCCCACGCCTCGTCTTGTAAGGAAATCCCAGGTGGACGCAGCCGACATGGGCAAGGACCTCGCGAAGGTCCTCATTCCGGAGGAAGAGCTCCAGGCCAAGATCAAGGAGCTCGCCGGCCAGATCGACGAGGACTACGCGGGCAAGGACCTCCTGATCGTGGGCGTGCTCAAGGGCGCGGTCATGGCCATGGCCGACCTGGCCAGGGCGCTGCACCTGCCGGTCCAGATGGACTGGATGGCCGTGTCGTCCTACGGCGCGGGCACCAAGTCCTCCGGCGTCGTCCGCGTCCTGAAGGACCTGGACACCGACATCGCCGGACGTCACGTGCTGGTCGTCGAGGACATCATCGACTCCGGCCTGACCCTGTCCTGGCTGATGCAGAACCTGAAGTCGCGCAACCCGGCCTCCGTCGAGATCTGCACCGTGCTGCGCAAGCCGGAGGCCATCAAGGTCCCGATCGACGTGCGCTACGTCGGGTTCGACATCCCGAACGAGTTCGTCATCGGGTACGGCCTCGACTACGCGGAGCGTTACCGCAACCTTCCCTTTATTGGGACGCTCGCTCCGCATGTGTATGGGGCAGGCTGAAATACGCCCTGCGCGAAGCGTGCCACGTCGCATATAACTCGAAACGCGACATTAGCCATAGCGACGGGGAACACGGGCCTGCCTGACGTACGTTGGGTAAGGCAGAGCCGGTGTCGCCCGGGCGGTTACCCTGCGCGTCACACCGGTGTACCTTCGGACGACCACGAGGTGGCTTCGGGCCATCTTTGGGTAGTCAGTTGGAGCGGTTAGGGATACCGCGAGCCCCGGGTCCGCCCGGGGTTGAGGCTTTGGTCAGGAAGGGACGGGCCCGCCGGGGTTCCGCATCGGATGGATCTCAAGCGATTTACACGTGGGCCACTGCTGTGGATCCTGGGCATCGTCGTGCTGCTTCTGCTCGTCACCACGATGTGGAGCAGTGACGGCAACTTCGAGAAGACCGACACCTCGAAGATCGTCAGCTGGATCGACGAGGGCAAGGTCTCGAACGCGAAGGTCACCGACAAGGAGCAGCGCATCGAGGTCACGCTGACCGACGGCAAGCGCTACTACTCCTCCTGGGTGACCGGCCAGGGCGTGCAGCTCACCGACCAGCTCCAGGCGGCTCAGAAGGCCGGCAAGCTGGCCAAGGGCTACACCGTCGACGTGCCGAAGGAGAACTTCCTCCTCGGCCTCCTGGTGAGCTTCCTGCCGATCGTCATCATCGTGCTGATCTTCCTGTTCATCATGAACCAGATGCAGGGCGGCGGCTCCCGGGTGATGAGCTTCGGCAAGTCCAAGGCCAAGCTCATCAGCAAGGACACGCCCCGCACCACCTTCGCCGACGTCGCGGGCGCCGACGAGGCCATCGAGGAGCTCCAGGAGATCAAGGAGTTCCTGCAGGCCCCGGCCAAGTTCCAGGCGATCGGCGCCAAGATCCCCAAGGGCGTCCTGCTGTACGGCCCGCCCGGAACCGGCAAGACCCTGCTCGCCAGGGCCGTCGCCGGTGAGGCCGGCGTGCCGTTCTACTCGATCTCCGGTTCCGACTTCGTCGAGATGTTCGTCGGTGTCGGCGCCTCGCGTGTCCGCGACCTGTTCGAGCAGGCCAAGGCGAACGCCCCGGCGATCATCTTCATCGACGAGATCGACGCGGTGGGCCGTCACCGCGGCGCCGGTCTCGGCGGCGGTCACGACGAGCGCGAGCAGACGCTGAACCAGCTGCTCGTCGAGATGGACGGCTTCGACGTCAAGGGCGGCGTGATCCTCATCGCCGCGACCAACCGGCCCGACATCCTCGACCCGGCGCTGCTGCGTCCGGGCCGCTTCGACCGCCAGGTCACCGTCGACCGCCCCGACCTGGAGGGCCGCAAGGGCATCCTGCGCGTCCACGGCCGCGGCAAGCCCTTCGCCGAGGGCGTCGACCTCGACGTCATCGCCCGCCGGACGCCCGGCTTCACCGGCGCCGACCTGGCCAACGTGATCAACGAGGCCGCGCTGCTCACCGCGCGCGCCGACCAGAAGCTGATCACGATGGAGATCCTCGAAGAGGCCATCGACCGCGTCATGGCCGGCCCCGAGCGCAAGACCCGGGTCATGTCCGACCAGGAGAAGAAGATCATCGCGTACCACGAGGGCGGTCACGCCCTGGTCGCGCACGCGCTGCCCAACTCCGACCCGGTTCACAAGATCACGATCCTGTCCCGCGGCCGCGCCCTCGGTTACACGATGACGCTGCCGATGGAGGACAAGTTCCTGGCGACCCGCTCGGAGATGATGGACCAGCTCGCGATGCTGCTGGGCGGCCGCACCGCCGAGGAGCTCGTGTTCCACGAGCCCACCACGGGCGCCTCCAACGACATCGAGAAGGCGACCTCCATCGCCCGCCGGATGGTCACCGAGTACGGCATGAGCGAGCAGCTCGGCGCCCGCAAGTTCGGCACCGGCCAGGCCGAGGTCTTCCTCGGCCGCGAGATGGGCCACGAGCGCGACTACTCCGAGAAGATCGCCTCCACGATCGACGAGGAGGTGCGCCGCCTCATCGAGACGGCGCACGACCAGGCGTGGGAGATCCTCGTCGAGTACCGCGACGTGCTCGACAACCTGGTGCTGGAGCTCATGGAGAAGGAGACCCTCTCCCGCGACCAGGTGCTGCAGATCTTCGCGCCGGTGGTCGTCAAGGAGCACCGCCCCTCCTACTCCGGGTACGGCAAGCGGCTGCCCTCCAACCGCCCGCCGATCCTGACGCCGAAGGAGCAGGCCGGCAACGGCGCGCTCCCCGCGGGCGCCGGTCACCCGGACGCCGCCCCGCTGGACGGTAACTGACGTGGAAGAGTCCTTCCAGGCCGACGAGATCGGGCGTGAGCCGCTTCAGGTGGATCACGCCCGGATCGAGAAGGCCGTCCGCGAGATCCTGATCGCGATCGGCGAGGACCCCGACCGTGACGGCCTCCAGGACACCCCGGCCCGCGTCGCCCGCGCCTACAGCGAGCAGTTCGCCGGGCTGGGGCAGGTCCCGGAGGACGTGCTGACCAAGGTCTTCGACGTCGACCACGACGAGATGATCCTGGTGCGCGACATCGAGGTCTACTCGACCTGCGAGCACCACCTGGTCCCCTTCCACGGGCTGGCCCACGTCGGCTACATCCCGAACGAGAGGGGCCAGGTGACCGGGCTGTCCAAGCTCGCCCGCCTGGTCGACGTCTACGCCCGGCGGCCCCAGGTCCAGGAGCGGATGACCTCGCAGATCGCCGACGCGCTCATGCGGGTGCTGGAGCCGCGCGGGGTGATCGTGGTGATCGAGTGCGAGCACCTGTGCATGACCATGCGCGGTGTCCGCAAGCCCGGCGCCAAGACCACCACCTCGGCCGTCCGCGGGATGTTCCGCGACAGCGACAAGACCCGCGCCGAGGCGATGGCCCTGATCCTCCGCTGATCGCTTTGGGGCTGCCGATTCGTTATCCGCAAGCCGGGCCCGCACGCCGGTTCGTTCCGTGCGACCGCCTAGGCTTGGCCGCATGACGTCGCACGCGTTGCCCGGAGGGGACGACCCGTCCCGCTGTCTGGTGATGGGCGTGGTCAACGTGACTCCCGACTCCTTCTCCGACGGCGGGCTCTGGTTCGACCCGGAGGCCGCCGTACGGCACGGCCTTGAGCTGGTCGAGCAGGGGGCCGACATCGTCGACGTCGGCGGTGAGTCCACCCGGCCGGGAGCGGCGCGGGTGTCGCTGGAGGAGGAGCTGGCCCGGGTCGAGCCGGTCATCCGGGCGCTGGCCCGGGAGGGCGTCGCGGTCAGCGTGGACACCATGCGGGCCGAGGTCGCCCAGGTCGCGGTGGAGGCCGGGGCCCGGCTGGTCAACGACGTCAGCGGCGGCCTGGCCGACCCCGACATGCCGCGGGTGGTGGCCGCCTCCGGCGTGCCGTACGTCGTGATGCACTGGCGGGGGCACAGCCACAGCATGGACAGCCGGGCGGTCTACGGCGACGTCGTGGCCGAGGTGCGCGAGGAGCTCGCCAAGCGGGTGGCCTCCGTACTGGCCGAGGGGGTCGCGGAGAGCCAGATCGTGCTGGACCCCGGCCTGGGCTTCTCCAAGAACCCCGAGCACAACTGGGCGCTGCTGGCGGGGATCGACCGGCTCACCGAGCTGGGCTACCCGCTGCTCGTCGGCGCGTCCCGCAAGCGTTTCCTCGGCCGCCTGCTGGCCGGGCCGGACGGCGCCCCGCGCCCGTTCGACCGCAGCGACGACGCCACGCTGGCGGTGACCGCCCTGGCCGCGCACGCGGGTGCGTGGTGCGTGCGCGTGCATGACGTGGGCCCGAACGCGGACGCCGTCCGAGTGGCCGCCGCAGTCCGGAAAGCGAGAGCATGAGCGTCGACATCGCGGCCGTGGAGACGGTCAACCAGGCCTTCTACACCGCCATCGAGAACGCCGACCTCGATCGGATGACCGAGATCTGGGCCGAGGAGGCCGACGGACGGCAGGTGGGCTGCGTGCACCCGGGCTGGCCGATCGTGACCGGCCGGCCCGAGGTGCTGCGCTCGTGGGCGCTCATCATGGCCAACACGCCCTACATCCAGTTCGTGCTGACCGACGTGCGGGTCATGGTCTTCGGCGACGTCGCCGTCCTGACCTGCGAGGAGAACATCCTCACCGCGGGCGACGAGGGCGAGTCCAGCTTCGCGGCGGGGAAGGTCGTGGCGAGCAACACCTTCGTCAGGACCCCGGAGGGCTGGCGGCTCTGGCTGCACCACGGCTCGCCGGTGCTGCAGGGTGACGACGAGGAGGAAGAGGAGACCTCGTGACGCGCGATCGGATCAGCCTCAGAGGGCTGCGGGCCAGGGGACGGCACGGCGTGCTGGCGGCGGAGCGCGAGCTCGGCCAGGAGTTCATCGTGGACGTCACGCTCTTCCTCGACACGGCGCCCGCGGCGGCCGGGGACGACCTCACCAAGACGGTGCACTACGGCGAACTGGCCGAGGACCTGGTGAAGGTCGTGGAGGGGGAGCCGGTCGACCTCATCGAGACCCTGGCCCAGCGGCTGGCCGAGGTCTGCCTGGCCCGCGAGCTCGTCGAGGCGGCCGAGGTGAGCGTGCACAAGCCCGCCGCCCCGATCCCGCTGCCCTTCGACGACGTGGTCGTGACGATCACCAGGAGCCGGGCGTGAAGGCCGTGCTGGCGCTCGGCAGCAACCTGGGCGACCGCTTCGGGACGCTCCAGGGGGCGCTCGACGCGCTGTTCGACGCCCCGGGGCTGCGCTTCACCGCCGTGTCGCCCGTCTACGAGACCGATCCGGTCGGCGGCCCCGAGCAGGGCCCCTACCTCAACGCCGTCGTGACCGCCGAGACCTCCCTGGAACCCCGGGCGCTGCTCGATCGTGCACAGGGTGTGGAGAACGCCTTCGGCCGGGTCCGGGCGGAGCGCTGGGGGGCGCGCACCCTGGACGTCGATCTGATCACGGTGGGCGACGTCGTCTCCGGCGACCCGCTCCTGACCCTTCCCCACCCCCGGGCCCACGAGCGCGCCTTCGTGCTCGTCCCCTGGCTCCAGGCCGACCCCGAGGCGGTCCTGGGCGGCCGGTCGGTGGCCGGGCTGCTGGCCGGGCTCGACAAGGGATACGTCCGGCTCCGCTCCGACCTGACCCTGCGGGCGCCCGGATGAGGCCGAGCCGCCCCGGTGTGCTCGCCGGGCTCGCCGTCGTCGTGGCCATCCTCACCTGGGCGGCGCTGAAGCCGCTGTACATCTCCCTGCCCAAGGTGCCCTGGACGGCGATCCCGACCGTCCTGCTGCTGGCGATCGGCGAGGCCTACACCGGGTGGATGACCAGGGCCAGGATCCAGCGCAGGCCGGACACCAAGCCGGTGGAGCCGCTGGCCGTGGCCCGGCTGGCCGCCCTGGCCAAGGCCTCGGCCTACAGCGGGGCGGTCTTCGCCGGGATCTTCGGCGGGTTCGCCCTCTACACGGCCGAGTTGCTCAGCGAGGAGTCCCCGCGCCGCGACTTCTTCGTCACCGGCGGCTCGTTCGCCGCCTGCGTGGTGCTGGTCTGCGCCGCCCTGTATCTGGAGCACTGCTGCAAGGTGCCCAAGGACCCCGACGCCGACGCCCGCCGGTGACGCCGCGGGCGGGTCACTTGTCGATGTCGCCGACGACGAAGAACATCGAGCCGAGGATGGCGACCATGTCGGCGACCAGGTTGCCGGGGAGCATCTCGCGCAGCACCTGGACGTTGTTGAAGGAGGCCGAGCGGAGCTTCATCCGCCACGGGGTCTTCTCGCCGCGCGAGACGAGATAGTAGCCGTTGATGCCCAGCGGGTTCTCCGTCCAGGCGTAGGTGTGGCCCTCGGGGACCTTCAGCACCTTGGGCAGGCGCTGGTTGACCGGGCCGGCAGGCAGCTCTCGGAGCCGTTCCAGGCAGGCGTCCGCCAGGTCCAGGGAGACCTTCGCCTGCTCCAGCAGCACCTCGAACCGGGCGTGGCAGTCCCCGGCGGAGCGGGTGACGACCTTCACCGGCAGCTCGCCGTAGGCCAGGTAGGGGTCGTCGCGCCGCAGGTCGAGGTCCACCCCCGAGGCGCGGGCGATCGGGCCGCTCACGCCGTACTGCATGATCTGCTCGCGGGTGAGCACGCCCACGCCGACCGTGCGGGCCAGGAAGATCTCGTTGCCGGAGATCAGGTCCTCGATGTCGGGCAGGCGCCGCCGTACCTCCGCCACCGCCCGGGCGGCCCGGTCCGTCCAGCCCTCGGGGATCTCCTCCTTCAGGCCGCCGACCCTGTTGAACATGTAGTGCATGCGACCGCCGGAGATCTCCTCCATGACGGCCTGGAGGGTCTCGCGTTCCCGGAAGGCGTAGAAGAGCGGGGTGATCGCGCCCAGCTCCAGCGGGTAGGAGCCGAGGAACATCAGGTGGCTGAGCACCCGGTTGAGCTCGGCCATCAGGGTCCTGGTCCACACGGCCCTGACCGGGACCTCCATGCCGAGCATGCGTTCCACGGCCAGGACCACGCCCAGCTCGTTGGCGAAGGCCGACAGCCAGTCGTGCCGGTTGGCCAGCACGATGATCTGCCGGTAGTCGCGGACCTCGAACAGCTTCTCCGCGCCGCGGTGCATGTAGCCCACGATCGGCTCGGCCGCGCTGATCCGCTCGCCGTCCAGGACGAGCCGGAGCCGCAGGACGCCGTGTGTGGAGGGATGCTGCGGCCCGATGTTGAGGATCATGTCCTCGGTGGCGAGCTCCTTGCCGCCGACCGCGCTCGCGCCCGCACCGATGCCCACGATCCGTTCCGTCATAGGGGCCATGCTGCCACGACCCCGCCGCGCCGCCCATACACCGGCCCGGGCCGGATCACCCCCGGCGGGAGGTCAGGTCGGCGAGGGCGGCGAGCAGACGGTCGACGTGCTCCTCGGTGGTGCCGATGCCGATGGAGGCGCGCACGGCGGAGGCGGTGACAGCGTTGTCAGGGTCGCAGCCACTGGTGTCTACGGCGTCCAGCAGGTGGCGGACGAAGGGGTGGGCGCAGAACTTGCCGTCGCGGACGCCGATGCCGTACTCGTTCGAGAGCGTCTCGGCGACCTCGCGGGCGGTGAAGCCGTCCACCACGAAGGAGACGATGCCGACGCGGGGGTGGTCGGGGCCCCACAGGGAAAGCTCGTGCACGCCCTCGACGGCGGCGAGCCCGGCGCGCAGCCGGCCGAGCAGCCGCCCCTCCTCGCGGACCAGCGCGTTCCAGCCGGTGGCGGTCAGCGCGTCGCAGGCGGCGGCCAGGGCGACGGCGCCCAGGACGTTCGGGGTGCCGGCCTCGTGCCGGGCCTCGGGGTCGTCGTGCCACTCGACCTCCGGCGCGTCCGGGTCCTGGGCCGTCGCGCCGCCGTTCACGGCCCGCACCGCCCCGCCGCCCTTGAGGTACGGCTCCGCCCCGGCCAGCCAGTCGGGCCGGCCGACGAGCACGCCCGTGCCGAACGGGGCGTAGAGCTTGTGACCGGAGAAGACCACGTAGTCCAGGTCGAGCGCGGTCAGGTTGAGGGGACGGTGCGGGGCGAGCTGGGCGGCGTCGACCAGGATGCGGGCGCCGTGGCGGTGGGCGATGTGGGCCAGGGCGGCGATCGGCCAGAGCTCCCCGGTGACGTTGGAGGCGGCGGTCACCACCAGCAGCGCCGGGCCCCGGACCCCCTCCAGGGCCGCGTCGGCCGCGCGGACGGCCTCGCCGGGGAAGGCCGGGGGCGCCAGCCGTACCGGGTCCGTCCAGGGCAGCAGGGAGGCGTGGTGCTCGGTGTCGAAGACCACCACGGTGGTCCCCTCGGGCAGGGACCTGGCCAGCAGGTTCGTGGCGTCGGTGGTGTTGCGGGTGAAGACCACCGCGTCGCCGGGGCGGGCCCCGGTGAAGGCGCGCACGGTGTGCCGGGCCTGCTCGTAGCGGGCCGTGGTGAGCTGGGAGGCGTAGCCGGCGCCGCGGTGGACGCTGGAGTAGGCCGGGAGCGCGGCGGCGACGGCGGCGCTCACCGGCTCCAGACACGGCGCGCTGGCGGCGTAGTCGAGGTTGGCGTAGGGGACGAGCCGGCCGCCCCTGACCGGGACCTCCAGGTCGGCGCCGAGCACCGCGGGGATCTCCCGCTCCCCGCAGGGCCGCGCGGCGGGGACGGGCGCCTCGGCGGGGGCGCCGGTGACGGCGGAGGCGGTGGGGGCGGTGAAGATGCTGAGTGCGGACACGCCGGACTCCTTCGAGGTCATCGGACCCCAAGCCATGGCGTTGGTGCGTGGAGCCCGCGCTTGCCCGGCACACCTCGTGCCGGACCAGGTCCTCACCCGGGGCACCCCGCCGCGAGCGCGAGGGTTGCCGGCCAGCGAGCCGGGGCTTGTCACTGGCACTCATGACCTACGGCCGAACTATAACCATCAACCGGTCTGGTTTTGCAAGTCCGCGATGAGATTTTCCGATCGTCCCGGGCAAGGAACTCCTGGTACCTCCCGATCGTCTTGGGACGTGATGCCACCGACGGGCGACGTGGCGTCATCGACCCGCGACGCGGTTTCGCAGAGGAGAGAGTCATGGACTGGGTGACCGACCCGCAGATCTGGATAGGGTTCCTCACCCTTGTCGGCCTGGAGATCGTTCTGGGGATCGACAACGTCATCTTCATCTCGATCCTGGCGGGCAAGCTCCCACCCGAGCAGCGGGAGAACGCGCGACGGCTGGGACTGGCGGCGGCGCTGATCAGCCGCCTGGCGCTGCTGCTGGCGCTGTCCTGGGTGGTACGGCTCACCGACCCGCTCTTCGAGGTCCTGGGACAGGAGATCTCGGGCCGCGACCTGATCCTGATCCTGGGCGGCCTGTTCCTGCTGGGCAAGAGCGTCTTCGAGATGCACGACAGCCTGGAGGGCAAGTCAGGCCACGCCGGCGGCAAGGTCGCCGCCTCCTTCACCGCGGTGATCATCCAGATCATGATCCTGGACATCGTGTTCTCGCTCGACTCGGTGATCACCGCGGTCGGCATGGTGGACGAGATCGGCGTCATGATCGCGGCCGTCATCGTCTCGGTCATCGTGATGCTGGTCGCCTCCGGGCCGATCAGCCGCTTCGTGGAGAAGCACCCGAGCATCAAGATGCTCGCCCTGTCCTTCCTGGTCCTGATCGGCGTCGTACTGCTCGCCGAGGGCTTCGACCAGCACATCCCCAAGGGCTACATCTACTTCGCGATGGCCTTCTCGCTCGTGGTGGAGCTGCTCAACATCCGGGCGCGCACCAAGGCGGGCGGGGAGGAGCCGGTCGACCTGCACCACCGGTACGAGGAGGACAGGCCCGCGGCGCCCTGACCGGGATCGGGGGCTACCGGAGCCAGGGGCCCGGATTACGATGACTTCGTGCGCTTTGATCCCTGGAATCCGGAATTCGTCGCCCACCCCTACGACGTCTACGACGAGCTCAGGCGGGAGCGGCCGGTCAGCTTCTTCGAGCCGACCGGCCAGTGGCTGATCGCCCGGCACGCCGACGTCAACGCGCTGCTGCGCGACCGCAGGCTCGGCCGCTCCTACCTGCATGTGGCGACCCACGCGGAGTTCGGCCGGCCCGACGACCCCGAGTTCCAGGACCCCTTCTGGCGGGTGATCCGGGCCGGCATGCTCGACGTCGAGCCGCCGGTCCACACGCGGCTGCGGCGGCTGGTGTCCAAGGCCTTCACCCCCCGCATGGTCGAGGCGCTGCGCCCCAAGATCGCAAAGATCGCCGGGGAGCTGGTGGACCGCCTCGTCGAGCGCGGCGGGGGAGACCTGATCGCCGAGGTGGCCGAGCCGCTCCCGGTGACCGTGATCGCCGAGATGCTCGGCGTGCCGGAGGCCGACCGTCACCTTCTGCGGCCCTGGTCGGCCGACATCTGCGGGATGTACGAGCTCAACCCCTCGATCGAGGCCCAGCGCACGGCCGTGCGCGCCGCCTCGGAGTTCTCCGCCTATCTCGTGGAGCTGGCCCGCGCGCGCAGGGCCGATCCGGGCGACGACCTCATCAGCGCGCTCGCGCAGGTGACCGACGAGGGCGACACGCTGACCGAGGAGGAGCTGGTCGGCACCTGCGTGCTGCTGCTCAACGCCGGGCACGAGGCCACCGTCAACGTCACCGGCAACGGCTGGTGGTCGCTGTTCCGCAACCCCGCCGAGCTGGAGCGCCTGCGCGCCGACCACGGCCTGCTGCCGACCGCGGTCGAGGAGATGATGCGGTGGGACACCCCGCTGCAGATGTTCGAGCGCTGGGTGCTGGAGGACATCTCGGTCGGCGGGGTGGACATCCCGCGCGGGACCGAGGTGGCGCTGCTGTTCGGCTCGGCCAACCGCGACCCCGAGGTGTTCGACGAGCCCGGGCGCTTCGACGTGGGCCGCGGGGACAACCCGCACATCTCCTTCGGCGCGGGCATCCACTTCTGCCTCGGCGCGCCGCTGGCCCGCATCGAGCTCGCCGAGTCGTTCGGCGCCCTGCTGCGCGCGGCCCCGAAGATGGAGCTCGCCGCCGAGCCGGTGTGGGGGCCGGGCTACATCATCCGCGGCCTGGAGTCGCTCCAGGTCCGCATCTGAGCCGTCCGTCGGCAGTCCGCGTCCGCTCCGGTAGTCCGCGTCCGCGGCCCGGGTTCCCGTCCGCGGTCCGCGGTCCGCGTCACTGTCCGCGGTCCGCGTCCCCGCCTGCTTCGGTTTCCCGCTACCCCTGCATTCCGGGCGAATGGGGTTATCTTGGGCGTGTCTGGACTAGCCATCCGAAACCGCCCAAGCCGTGCGGGTCGATCAGCTCGCCCTCCTGCGAGGCCCGCGCCAGGGCGTGGAGGTAGCCACGTGGGTCGGTGCGCGCGTGGTCGGCCGGCGGCCGGGCCCCGGTGACGCCCAGGGCCCGCAGGGCCTCGCGCTGCGTGGTCAGGGCCGTGGTGACGGCGCCGGTCCGCTCTCCCGCCGCCGCGCAGGCGTCCAGGGCGACGTGCGCGGTGATGTCGCACGACCCGTCGGGGACGGGCGCGACGGTCGCGCCGTCGCGGTAGCCGGTCAGGGTGCCGTACGGCGGGCGCCCGTCCAGCCGGTGGGCGTAGTCGACGGCGATCGCCCGCCCGCGCGCCAGCCGTACGATCACCGAGGCCCAGGCCTCGTCGCGAGGCCTGCCGATCTCCGCGCGCCCCCCGGCCGCCCGCATCGGCCACCAGCGCTCCAGCCAGGCCAGATCGGCCGCTTCCGGAGCCTCTCCCAGCCGCTCCTCGCCGGTCGAGGGATCGACCGTCACGAGCCGGGGGCCGTGCGGGGTCTGCTCGGCGACGTCCACCGGGACGTTGTCCAGCCACTCGTTGGCGATCACCAGCCCGTGGATGCTCTCCGGGGGCGTCGCCGCCCAGGCGATCTCCTCCGGCAACCGGGCCGGCCGCGGGGCCAGGTCCACCGCGGTCACCCGGAGCCTGGCCCGCAGGTGCGGGGGAGCCGCGGCCGCGATCCCGGCCGCGAGCGCGCCGTCGCCGGCGCCGATGTCGACCAGGTCGACGGCCGGCGGCCGGCCGAGCGCGTCGTCCACCGCGAGCAGCTCGCGCAGCAGGGCCTCGGCGAAGACCGGGGAGGCGACCACCGACGTCCGGAAGTGCCCGGAGGGGCGTTCGCGCAGATAGAAGCCGTTCTCACCGTAGAGGGCACGCTCCATCGCGACACGCCAGGGGAGCCACATGACAGCAGACGTTACCGGGAGCGGGCCGGGACGGTGATGGTCTTGGTGATGGGCTCGTCGTGACACGCGGGGCGAGGGGATGACTACACGCTGTCATGACTTTGCGTTACCGTGGCATTACCGGCGGCGATCGACGTCCCGGCCCGCTCCCCCAGCGGGCGCGGTCCGTGTCGCCTCTCGGTCGGCCGGGTTCCCGGCGGGCGCCGGGCCACGTGCCCGGCCCGGCGCCCGCCGCCGTCTTACGCCACGCCGCGACACGGTTACGAGCCGTTGGCCCGTTACGCTGGTCAACTGGGTGCAGAAGCCCCAGGTGGTCGAAGGACGGGACGTCATGCACATAGACGATCGCCCGGCACGGCTGGCAGTCGGAGTGCTCGGAGCCGGACGGGTCGGCTCGGTGCTCGGCGCGGCGCTCGCGCGCGCGGGTCATCGGGTGGTGGCCGCCAGCGGCGTCTCCGACGCCTCGCGGAACCGGGTGGCCGACAGGCTCGGCCTGATCCCCAGCAACCCCGAGGACGTGGTGGCCAAGGCCGACCTCGTCCTGCTGACGGTTCCCGACGACGTGCTGCCCGATCTGGTCGTGGGCCTGGCCGAGACCGGCGTCGAGCTGCGCGGCAAGCTGCTGGTGCACACCAGCGGCGCCTACGGCCTGGCCGTGCTGAACCCCGCGACCAAGGCGGGCGCGCTGCCGCTGGCCCTGCACCCGGTGATGACCTTCACCGGGAGCGACGACGACCTCAACCGCATGACCGGCATCTCGTTCGGGGTGACCGCGCCCGACCAGCTCCGCATGGTGGCCGAGGCGCTGGTCATCGAGATGGAGGGCGAGCCGGTCTGGATCGAGGAGAAGGACCGGGCGCTCTACCACGCGGCCCTGGCCGGTGCGGCCAACCACATGGTCACGCTCGTCGCCGAGTCCTCCGACCTGCTGCAGAAGATCGGCGTCGACGATCCGGGCCGGATGCTCGGGCCGCTCCTGGGGGCCGCGCTGGACAACGTGCTCCGGCTCGGCATCGCCGGGCTGACCGGCCCGGTGGTCCGCGGCGACGCCGGAACGGTGCGCAGGCACGTGGACGCGCTGATCCTGGCCGCCCCCGAGGCGGCCGACGCCTATGTGGCCCTCGCTAGGCTCACGGCGGACCGGGCGCTCGCGGCGGGGCTGCTCAAGCCCGAGGCGGCCGAGCGCCTCCTGGACGCCCTGGGAGGAAACATATGGACGTGATCGTTGCCGGGGACCGCGCCGAGCTGGCCGAGGCCCGGCGGACCCTCGGGATCGGCGGCCCCGGCCGCCTCGACGGGCCCCCGGCGCTCGCGCTGGTGCCGACGATGGGAGCCCTGCACGAGGGCCACCGCTCGCTCATGCGGCAGGCCCGCGAGCTGGCCGAGCACGTCGCGGTCAGCATCTTCGTCAACCCGCTGCAGTTCGGGCCCGGTGAGGACTACTCCCGCTATCCGCGGACGTTCGAGACGGACCTGGAGATCTGCGCGGCCGAGGGCGTGAGCGTCGTCTTCGCCCCCTCCGCGGAGGACATGTACCTGCCGGACCGGCAGGTGAGCGTGTCGGCGGGGGCGATGGGCGCGGTCGCCGAGGGCGCGTTCCGGCCGGGGCACTTCGACGGCGTGCTGACCGTGGTGCTCAAGCTGTTCAACCTGGTCCGGCCGGACGTGGCGGTGTTCGGGCGCAAGGACGCCCAGCAGCTGGCGCTGATCCGCCGGATGGTCGCCGACCTCGACGTGCCGGTCTCCGTCGTGGGCGCGCCGACGGTCCGCGAGCCCGACGGCCTGGCGCTGTCGAGCCGCAACCGCTATCTGTCGCCGCAGGACCGGATCGCGGCCCTCGCACTGTCGCGGGCGCTGTTCGCCGGTGAGCGGGAGGGTGGGCCGGCGCAGATCCTGCGGGCGGCGCGCGCCGTACTCGACGCCGAGCCCGCGGTGGAGGTCGACTATCTGATCCTGGCGGACCCGGCGACCTTCGCCGAGGTGGGGGACGACCACACCGGGGAGGCGGTCCTGGCCGTCGCGGCCCGGGTCGGGACTACCCGCCTGATCGACAACGTTGTCCTCACGCTGGGCTGATCGGCGGCGTTGTCCCGGCACGGAGCCGATCTATACCCTGGTTCATCTCCCTGTCCGGCGTGCACGCCCTCGGGCGGCGCGACCTTGAGAAAGGCGAACGTCGCATGCTCCGAACCATGCTGACCTCCAAGATCCATCGTGCCACCGTCACCCAGGCCGACCTGCACTACGTGGGATCGATCACCATCGACGAGGACCTGCTGGACGCCGCCGGGCTGCTGCCCGGGGAGCAGGTCCACGTGGTCGACATCGACAACGGCGCCCGCCTGGTCACCTACACCATCGCCGGACCCCGCGGATCCGGGGTCATCGGCGTCAACGGGGCCGCCGCCCGGCTCGTCCACCAGGGCGACCTGATCATCATCATCGCCTACGGTCAGATGGAGGACGCCGAGGCCAGGGCCTTCCGCCCCCGCGTGGTCCACGTCGACCGCGACAACCGGATCGTGAACCTCGGCGACGACCTCGCCGAGCCCGTCCCCGGCGCCGAGGACCTCCGAGGCGACCTCGTCGCCGGCTGACCTCCGCCCCTCCCGTGATGCCCGCCGTACGGCGGCGCCGACAAGGCCGGTACGGCTCCCCGCCGTACCGGCGCCGTCGGGAAGGGCCGGTCAGTTCGGCCGGGCGGCGGGAGCCGTACGGGGCTGACCGGGGGGAACGAGCAATCGAGCGCCCCGGGGAAGAGCCGCGTCGTGCCGGGCGTTATCGTCATGTTGACGAAATTCACGGTCCCCCGCGAGGGGGCGCCGGTGAACCAGCCGAGGAACGCCCGGAGCGAGGAACGAGCGAGGACGTGACGAGGGCGGGAGCCGGACCAGGCCGCCCCCGAGCCGTGACGCGCAGC
Organism: Paraplanobispora takensis; assembly: GCF_016863195.1. Taxonomy (GTDB): domain Bacteria; phylum Actinomycetota; class Actinomycetes; order Streptosporangiales; family Streptosporangiaceae; genus Planobispora; species Planobispora takensis. The sequence continues at coordinate 274,030 of NZ_BOOK01000001.1, forward strand.
GTCGCCATCGACACAGCCCCGAGCCGCGACGCGCAGCGTCGCCATCAACACAGGAGGCGGCAATGAGTATCCCTGCCATTCCCCAGCGGCTGACGGCGCCGGAGGCCGGGTGGACGGTCGAGGCGGACGTGGTGGTGGTGGGATCGGGGATCGCCGGTCTGACCCTGGCTCTGCGGCACACCGCGCTCGACCCGGGGGCCAAGGTCCTGGTCGTCACCAAGGACGTGCTGTCGGCGGGTTCCACGCGCTGGGCCCAGGGCGGCATCGCCGCCGTGCTCGACCCCGAGGACACCCCGGCCGAGCACCTGTCCGACACGCTCATCGCCGGGGTCGGCCTCTGCGACGAGGAGGCGGTCCGGGCGCTGGTGACCGAGGGGCCGGACGCGCTGCGCCGCCTGATGGCGGCGGGCGCCCGCTTCGACACCGACGCCTCCGGCGAGCTCCAGCTCACCCGGGAGGGCGGCCACCGGCGCAACCGCATCGTGCACGCGGGCGGCGACGCCACCGGCGCGGAGGTGCAGCGGGCGCTCATCGCCGCGGTCCGCGGGGCCGGGGTCGAGGTGATCGAGCACGCTCTCGTCCTCGACCTGCTCAAGGACGCCGGGGGCCGGACGGCGGGGCTGACGCTGCATGTCATGGGCGAGGGCACGCGCGACGGCGTGGGCGCGGTGCGCTCGCCGGCCGTGGTGCTCGCCACCGGCGGCATGGGCCAGGTCTACGCCGCCACGACCAACCCGCTGGTCTCCACCGGCGACGGTGTGGCGCTCGCGCTGCGGGCCGGGGCCGTCGTCAGGGACCTGGAGTTCGTCCAGTTCCACCCGACCGTGCTGTGGCTCGGCGAGGGCTCCACCGGCCAGCAGCCGCTGATCTCCGAGGCGGTGCGCGGCGAGGGCGCGGTGCTCGTCGACGCCGACGGGGTCCGCTTCATGCAGGACGTGCACGAGCTGGCCGACCTCGCGCCCCGCGACGTCGTGGCCAAGGCGATCATGCGGCGGATGCGCGAGACGGGTGCCGACCACATGTATCTCGACGCCCGCCACTTCGGCGAGGAGAAGTGGCGCACCCGCTTCCCGACCATCCACGCGGTCTGCCTGGAGCACGGCATCGACCCGGTGACCCGGCCCATCCCGGTCGCCCCGGCCGCCCACTACGCCAGCGGCGGCGTCCGCGTCGACCTGCACGGCCGTACCAGCGTGCCGGGCCTGTACGCCTGCGGGGAGGTGGCCTGCACCGGCGTGCACGGCGCCAACCGGCTGGCCTCCAACTCGCTGCTGGAGGGCCTGGTCTTCGCCGAGCGGATCGCCGCCGACATCCACGCGAGGCGCGCGCCGGGGGCGGCGCGCCCGGCGCCCGGCGAGCCGGTGACCGACGGGCGCCCCACCGGCCTGGTGGACCCCCGGGCCCGGACCAGGATCCAGGGGAACATGAGCCGGGGCGCGAGCGTGCTGCGCAGCGGTGAGAGCCTCGACGAGGTGAGCCGCGCCCTGCTGAACGCCCGCTGGACGCCGGTGGCCGTCGAACCGTGCACGGAGGCCTGGGAGACCACCAACCTGCTGACGGTGGCCACCGCGCTGGTGCAGGCCGCCCGCGCCCGTGAGGAGACCCGCGGGTCACACTGGCGGGAGGACTTCCCCGAGCGCGACGACGCCCGGTGGCTGAGCCATCTCGACGTGACCCTGACAGGAGAGGGACTGACCATGAGCTACCGTCCGCACGCCGAGGCCGCGATGCCCGCGCACGTGGCCGACGACCTGGCCGCGGCGGGGCTCGACCCCGCCGAGGTGGGCGCCCTGATCGAGACGGCGCTCCGCGAGGACCTGCAGGAGGCGGGGGACGTGACGAGCATCGCCACGATCCCCGCGGGGCAGGTCGCGGTCGCCGACGTGGTGGCGCGGGCCGACGGCGTGGTCGCGGGACTGGCGGTCGCGGAGGCGGTCTTCGCCCGGTTCGGCGCGGGCCGCGCCGAGCGGCACGTCAAGGACGGCGAGCGGGTGAGCCGGGGGGACGTGCTGATGACCGTCACCGGCACCACCGGGGACCTGCTGACGGCCGAGCGGACGGCGCTGAACCTGCTCACCCACCTGTCCGGCATCGCCACCCTCACCGGCAGGTGGGTCCTGGCGGTCGAGGGGACGGGGGCCCGCATCCGCGACAGCCGTAAGACCCTGCCGGGCCTGCGCGCGCTGGAGAAGTACGCCGTGCGCGCGGGCGGCGGGGTCAATCACCGCATGTCGTTGTCGGACGCCGCACTGATCAAGGACAATCACGTGGTGGCGGCCGGCGGTGTGGCGGAGGCGTTCAGGGCGGTACGGGCGGCCTATCCCGGCCTGCCGATCGAGGTGGAGGTCGACCGGATCGACCAGATCGAGCCGGTGCTGGCGGAGGGGGCGCAGGAGATCCTGCTGGACAACTTCACCGTCCCCGAGCTGGCGGAGGCCGTACGGCTCGTCAACGGCAGGGCGCGCCTGGAGTCCAGTGGGGGATTGACCTTGGAATCGGCCCGTGATGTAGCCGAAACTGGCGTCGACTACCTTGCCGTGGGCGCACTCACGCACTCGGCGCCGGCCCTGGACATCGCCTTGGACCTTCGGGGGAATTGATGCTGCTCGCCATCGACGTCGGCAACACGCACACCGTTCTCGGCCTGTTCGAGGGTGAAGAGGTGATCGAGCACTGGCGGATCGCCACCGACGCCCGGCGCACCGCCGACGAGATCGCGGTCGTGCTGCAGGGGCTGCTCGCCCAGTCGCCGCTGCTCAAGGGAGCCGACGTCGACGGCATCGCGATCTGCTCCACGGTGCCGTCGGTGCTCAACGAGATGCGCGAGATGTGCCGCCGTTACTACGGCGACGTCACCGCAGTGATCGTGGAGCCCGGCATCCGCACCGGAGTGCCGGTCCGGATGGACAATCCCAAGGAGGTCGGCAGCGACCGGATCGTCAACGCGCTGGCGGCCATCCAGCTGTACGGCGGGCCGTGCATCATCGTCGACTTCGGCACCGCCACCTCCTTCGACGCCGTCTCCCCCAAGGGGGAGTACGTCGGGGCCGTCACCGCGCCCGGCATCGAGATCTCGGTGGACGCGCTGGCCGCCGCCGGGGCGCAGCTGCACAAGGTGGAGCTGGTCCGGCCCCGGTCGGTGATCGCCAAGAACACGGTCGAGGCGCTCCAGTCGGGCATCATCTACGGGTTCGCCGGACAGGTGGACGGGATCGTGGAGCGGATGGCCGCCGAGCTGGCCGACGACCCCGACGACGTGACCGTGGTCGCGACGGGCGGGGCGGCGCCGCTGGTGGTGGGCGAGGCGGCCTCGGTCGACGTGCACGAACCGTGGCTGACGCTGATCGGGCTCCGGCTCATCTACCACCGCAACACGGCGTGACCCGGGCGCGGGCCCGCCGCCGGGACACAGCGCGGGGGCGCGTGGCCGGGCGCGGGTCCGCCGCCGGGACACAGCGCGGCCGGGCGCGGCCACCGCCAGCACCGCCGGTTCCGCAGTGTCGGTACCCTTGGCTCCGTGAGCGACCATCTGACCCCAGCCGAGGATCTGCCCGAGCAGATGCGCGTGCGCCGGGAGAAGCTCGACCGCCTGCGTTCCGAGGGCGTCGACCCCTACCCGGTGAACTTCCCGCGCACCGCGACCAACGCCGAGATCCGCGAGAAATACGCCGATCTCGCCGCTGACACCGCGACCGGCGACAAAGTGGGCGTCACGGGCCGCGTGATGCTGTCCAGGACCGGCGGCAAGCTCTGCTTCGCCACGATCCGCGACGGCTCCGGCGACCTGCAGGTGATGATCTCGCTGGACAAGGTGGGCGAGGAGTCCCTGGCCGCCTGGAAGCGCGACGTCGACCTCGGCGACCACATCGGGATCGAGGGCGAGGTCATCACCTCCCGCCGCGGCGAGCTGTCCATCCTGGCCGACCGGTGGGCGATCACGTCCAAGTGCCTGCGCCCGCTGCCGGAGAAGCACGCCGGGCTCACCGACCCCGAGGCGCGCGTACGGCTGCGCTACGTGGACCTCATCGTCAACGACGAGGCCCGCAAGATGGCGCACCTGCGCAGCGACACGGTCCGGGCGGTGCGCGACTTCTGGCACGAGGAGGGCTATCTGGAGGTCGAGACGCCGATGCTCCAGCCGATCCACGGCGGAGCGGCGGCCCGGCCCTTCAAGACCCACATCAACGCCTACGACATGGAGCTCTACCTCCGCATCGCGATCGAGCTCTATCTCAAGCGGCTCGTGGTGGGCGGCATCGAGAAGGTCTTCGAGATCAACCGCAACTTCCGCAACGAGGGCGCGGACGCCACCCACAACCCCGAGTTCACCATGCTCGAGGCGTACGGGACGTATCTCGACTACAACGACATGGCCGACCTCACCCAGCGGATGTACCAGAAGGCCGTGGTGGCCGCGCTGGGCACCACGGTCGTGGTGCACGAGGGCCGGGAGGTCGACCTCGGCCTGACCCGGTGGCCGCGGATCACGCTGTACGGCTCGGTCTCGGAGGCGATCGGCGAGGAGATCACCACCGAGACCCCGCTGGAGAAGGTCAGGAAGCTGGCCGACGCCCGGGAGATCCACTGGGACCCCAAGTGGGGACAGGGCAAGCTCGTCCAGGAGATCTTCGAGGCGCTGGTCGAGCACACGCTCGTCCAGCCCACCTTCGTCATGGACTACCCGCTGGAGACCTCCCCGCTGACCCGCCAGCACCGCGACAACCCGCTGCTGACGGAGAAGTGGGACCTGATCGGCTTCGGCACCGAGCTGGGCACCGCCTACTCGGAGCTGGTCGATCCGGTCGAGCAGCGCCGCCGCCTGGTCGAGCAGTCCCTGCTCGCCGCCGGCGGCGACCTGGAGGCCATGCAACTTGACGAGGACTTCCTGGCCGCTCTGGAATACGCGATGCCGCCCACCGGCGGCATGGGCGCCGGCATCGATCGCATGATCATGGCGTTCACCGGCAGGAATATCCGCGAGACGATCCTGTTCCCGCTGGTCAAGCCGACCGGCGGGTCCTGATCGGAGCACAGCCGGCCGTATGCGGCCGGACGAGAGGGGCGCGGCCGCGGCCGCGCCCCTCTCGTTTTCGTTCCGTTCCGTGGTGAGTGCGGCGCGAAACTCCATTTGCACGTGCACGCCATAGTGTGTGTTGATCCGTCATCCTGCGGAGCCGTACACCGAATGCCGGAGAAATGCGCTCATCCTCTGCCCGGTGGGCGGCGATTTCCTCCACGCCGTCCGGGCGGGGGCGACTCTCCCCGTCGAAGGCCGCTCCCTTTCCCGGGAAATGCGCGGAGCACGGGCCGGCCGCGTGACCTGCGGAAAGCCGATCTCATCGATCGGGGCGCCCGGCGAAACCGCGCCTGCCGAAGGCCCCCCGGCGGGCGATGGCGCCCGGTGTTCGCGGCGGTGGGTCGCGGCAGCTCGGGTTAACCGTAAAGGCGCTGACATATCGTGAGTAGTTCACGTAGCAAGCACTATGTCAATGAACGGCTCTCAGACTATGGAACTCGGAACTTGACGACCTTTGAAGAAGACGTTTACCGTTCCTGACGGGCGACATTGGTTCCGATCAAACCCACGGCTGGGTTACGGAGCGGGGGGAGGATCTCTAGATGGCATATCCAGAAGTTGTAGTGGATTCCCGTCGCGACGACAGTCTTCCAGGCGCGCGGGAGGTCGGCCTGAGCAACGACGATCTGGTCCTCCTGGCGGAGCTCGCCAAGGGGGTCACCGTCGACAGGGTGGGGCGCCGTCTGGACATCAGCGGGCGCACCGTCCGGCGCAGGCTCCGTGGCATCTGCGACCGCATTGGAGTGGCTACGGCGATCGAGGCCGTGGCCTGGGCGGCACGCCGCCGACTGATCTGATCACTACCGACTTCTGGGCCCAGACCCCGCCCGCCGGTTCCACCCGTCATTCCGCCATGCCCGGATCCGGGCGCGCGGCGACGCGGTACGGCCCGCGCGGCTCAAGGACGCCCGCGCCGCTCTCAGTTCGCGATCCGCACGCCTCCGGCGAACGGCCGCCTCTCGATCGAGGCGATGTGGATGACGTCGCCGGTCCGGGGCGCGTGGACCATCATGCCCGCGCCGATGTAGATCCCGACGTGGTGCAGGTCGCTGTAGAAGAACACCAGGTCACCGGGGCGCAGCTCGCTCTTGGAGATGTGGGTGCCCGCGGTCCACTGGTCGCCGGTGTAGTGGGGCAGGCTGATGCCGACCTTCTGGTAGGCCCACATGACCAGGCCGGAGCAGTCGAAGCCGTTGGGCCCCTCGGCGCCCCAGACGTACGGCTTGAGCTGCTGGGTGAGCGCCCAGCGGGCCGCCTGGGCGGCCTTGCCGCTGCCGATGATCGGCACGTCGATCTTCACGCGCCGGCCGCCGGAGGCCTTCTCGCGCACCTCGCGGAACAGGCTGCTCTCGACCCTGGAGACCAGCCGCTCGATCTTGACGCGCTTGTCGCCGATCTCCTTCAGCAGCTCCTTGACCTCGGCGGTGCGGGCCTTGGCGCTGTCCTTGGCCCGCTCGGCGGCCTTGATCGCCCGGCTGACCAGGGCGACCTCCTCGCTCTGCCGCTGCTGGAGGGCGTAGGCGGTGGTGGCCTGGTCGAGGAAGGAGTCGGGATCGCTGGAGGTGGCGAAGGCCAGGCCGGTCCCCAGACCGCCGGACATGTAGTTGCTCTGCGCCAGCAGGCTGGCCTTGTGCCGCCGCTCGGCCAGCTCGGCCTCACTGGAGGACAGGGTCTTCCTGGCGGCCTCGGAGGCGCGCTCGGCCTGCTTGAGCTTGACCCGCTCGCCGTTGTACTGCTCGGTGAGCTGGGCGATCTCCGTGTGGAGCTTCTCGGCCTGCTTGGCGAGCTGCTGGAGGCTGGGCTCGGGATCGGCGGTGGCGGCGCCCAGAGGAGTGAGGACGGTCAGGGATGCGAAGACGGCTCCGATGACCAGGATCCGGCGGGAGATCCCGCCCGGGACGCGTTCTCGGCCGCGGGCGCGCTTGCCCGCGTGCTTTCCCCTGCGACCGCGCGTGCGCTTCACCAACGAGCTCCTCTCCTCTGCCGCCTACCGGGTTAGCTGACGGGTTCGGGCCGGGAGACAGCCCTACCGCGGATGCGCCGCGCATCACGGATTCACCCCGGAGGTTGGGTCCCCGGTTCCCCAGGTTCGGAGATTCGGCGAGCCGGCCCTCGTTACAGGCCGACACCGAGGCTGGACATTAGTGCAATAGGAGGTTCGTGCTCAACCAGAACTGCCAACTCGGTAGAGGTTTCACAACCGGAAGATCACGGACAGATCTCACGAAGCGATGATCAACATGTGCATTGTCCTGCTTCTATATGAATTTTTGTGACCTGCCGGGAAGGTCGCCGCAGGTCCCGGGCCGCAGTGGCGTCACATCCCTTCTTTCTGGACGTCACGGACATGCCGTGATCGGGCGCGTACGGTCAGTCACCCGATGTCCCCGGGTCCCGGGTTAAGGATGAGCCGTAATGGACTGGCGTGGAGGACGTACGCTGGGCGGTTATGGAGCAGGTAGCCGAATACACCCCCCCGCCGGCGGGCGCGGTCACGGTCCGGCGCGCCCGGACCCCGGACGTGCGCGCGATCCGGCGTCTCGTCGACACCTACGCCGGGGCGGGCCCGCGCCTGCTGGAGAAGGCCACCGTCACGTTGTACGAGGACGTCCAGGAGTTCTGGGTCGCCGAATACGACGGCAGGGTCGTCGGCTGCGGGGCGCTGCACGTGCTCTGGGAGGATCTCGCCGAGATCCGCACGGTCGCCGTCGACCCCTCCATCCGGCGCATGGGCATCGGCCACAGAATCGTCTCCGCGCTCATCGGTACGGCCCGCGAGCTGGGCCTGCGCCGTGTTTTCTGCCTGACCTTCGAAGTCGCCTTCTTCGCCTCCCACGGATTCCGCGAGATCCGGGGCACGCCCGTCTCCCCCGAGGTCTACGCGGAGCTTCTCGCCTCCTACGATGAAGGTGTCGCCGAGTTCCTCGACCTGGAGCACGTGAAGCCGAATACCTTGGGAAACACCCGCATGCTGCTCCATCTCGGAGACAATGACCCGGGCGTAGATCCCCGGGAAAGGTGACTGTTGTTACCTATATCGATACCTTGTGCTGCAGCAAGCATGTGTCTGACATATGCCACATGCCCAGTCGAAGTGAGGTGACGCGGTGAGCACCGGACAGCCGCCGTATCCGCAGGATGATCCCGACCGCGATCGCACACCGTCGGGGCAGCCGGAATACGGACAGCAGAACACAGGTCGGGGGCAGAGCGGACTCGACCCCGACGTGACGATCGTCGGATACCGGTCGGAGAACACCGGCCCCGGGCAGGCCCAGCCCGGTTACGGCCAGCAGCAGGGTTACGGCCAGCAGCAGGACTACGGGCAGCAGGGTTACGGTCAGCAGGCCTCCCAGCCCGGTTACGGTCAGCAGCAGGGTTACGGCCAGCAGTCCTCGCAGCCGGGCTACGGCCAGCAGCAGGACTACGGTCAGCAGCAGGACTACGGTCAGCAGGGCAGCACGGGCTCCTACGGCCAGCAGCCCGGCTATGGCCAGCAGGCTTCCCAGCCCGGTTACGGCCAGCAGCAGAGCTACGGGCAGCAGTCCTCGCAGCCGGGCTACGGCCAGCAGCAGGACTACGGCCAGCAGGGCTATGGCCAGCAGGCTTCCCAGCCCGGTTACGGCCAGCAGCAGAGCTACGGTCAGCAGGGTTACGGCCAGCAGTCCGCTCAGCCCGGCTACGGGCAGCAGCCCGGCTACGGCCAGCAGTCCGCTCAGCCCGGTTACGGCCAGCAGCAGGACTACGGGCAGCAGGGTTACGGTCAGCAGCAGGGCTACGGTCAGCCGTCCGCCTACGGGCAGCAGGCCCCGTCCTACGGCCAGGGCTACGCCCCGCAGGGCGCCATGCCCTCGGGCGTCCCGGCTCCGCTCGCGGAGTGGTGGCAGCGCCTGCTGGCGCGGCTCATCGACGGAATCATCCTGGCGATCCCGCTGATCATCCTGACCTTCGCGCTGACGGCCATGCTCGTGTCGGCCCCCAGCTACAACTTCGACACCGGCGTCATCAACGAGGGCAGCGGGCTCACCCTCGCCTCGATCCTCATCGCCGCGATCGCCGGTCTGGTCTGGTTCGCCTACGAGTTCTTCATGCTCAAGCAGAATGGCCAGACCGTCGGCAAGATGGTCATGGGCATCAAGGTGATCCAGCTCGGGAGCTCCTCGACCGCCGGCGGTCTTCCGAGCGACTCGTCCCTGAAGCGGGCGGGCGTGATGTACGGCCCGCAGATCCTGCGCGGCATCCCGTTCGTCGGGTGGATCTTCAGCCTCTTCAGCCTGATCAACGTTCTCTGGCTGCTGTGGGACAAGCCCTACCAGCAGGCCCTGCACGACAAGGCCGCCTCGACCGTGGTCGTCAAGATCAAGTAGTTCTCTGACAGTTCCCTGATTGTCGGGGCCGGCGGGATGAACCGCCGGCCCCGCTTTCATGCGCGGGCCGATCCGTGGAAGGCGCGTTCGGGGATCCGTGCGAAGTCCCGCGCGCCCGTGTTCACAAGCCCGGAAAAACGGTGTGGAGTAACGTCTCGCGGGTAGACGCCGGGGAAGGGCAAACCCATTCGCTCCGGCGAGAGGAGCGCCATGGACCTTCCCCGGCGCCCCGGTGAGAAGAATCATCCCGCATCCGCGCCCCTCGCGCCCGTCGGCTCCTATCCGGTCCCAATAGACGTCTCTGTGCCGCCGGGAGTTCCCGTGCCCCGGGCCGAATGGTGGGAGCGTTTGGTCGCCCGCCTCATCGACGGCGCCCTCTTCGTCGCGCTCTACTGGATTCTGTCGTTCGCGTTCTACCCCGTCTTCGCTCCCGCGGGTGAAGTGCGCCCGGCCGATCCCCGGCTGCTGCCGGGGTTGTTCGCCGGCCTGGTGGCCTTTGGCGCTTATACGCTCTATGACTATGCGCTGCACGCCGGGAGCGGCCGTACTCTCGGTAAGAAAGCGATGGGGATCCGCCTGGTTCCGTACGGCGGCGGCGTGCCGTGGCTCGTCGGCCTGGCGAAGAGATCCGTTGTCTTCCCCGGTGTTCTCCTGGTCGAGGGCATTCCCGTGCTGAACGTGGCGATGGCCGTCTTCGGCTTCGTCGTGGGCCTGTCCATCCTGCTCGACAAGCCTCTTCAGCGGGGGTTGCACGACAAGGCGGCGGGCAGTGTCGTGGTCAAGGACCTGCGATGACATTGATCCCGGGATGATAATGATCATCGCGTGATCACTATGTCAGCCTTTTCCCAGCCACTTTACGGGGTGCAACGGGTAAGGCGCCTGGAGAGAAGCATTAAGGTGGTTGTGGGCCGGTATGACGACCCTGTGACGCGCATCGCGCCTGGATGCCGCTATCGTCGTGTGTGAGCGGATACGATCGGGTGGGTGCGCCCCCGGACCGGTCGCCGCGCCCACCGTAATTCACTGTTCCGGAATGTCGGCCCGTGCGGAGTGAGGACATGTACGAGGTAATAGCCGCGTTGACTCCGCCCGTCGTCGTGGGCGGAGCTTTTGTGTATGGAGTTTTCAAGCTCTTCCGCAGTGAGGCGGCAGGTCGCCGCCAGGCGAAACGAATCGATCGGGCCGAGTCCCGGAAGGGTTGACTCGCCCTTCTCTCTGCTTGCCCTTCACTCCGGCTTCCCTCGGCTTCCCTCGGCTTCCCTGTGAGAATCGCCGAGATCCTGGAATTGCTGCTCAGTCGGCGCAGGTATATGTTTAGCTAGCAATGGAACAATGCTCCGTGAAAGGGTTGCATACATGGCCAAGCAGATCCAGGAGATTCTCATCGACGACCTCGATGGGGGCGAGGCCAATGAGACCGTCGCCTTCGCGCTTGACGGCACCAGCTATGAGATTGATCTGAGTGACGTAAACGCGAAGAAGCTCCGCGACTCTCTGGCGCCTTTCGTCGGCAGTGCCCGCCGGGCCGGGGCGCTCGCCGCCCCCCGTCGCCGCCGTGGCGGCGGCACGAGGGCGCTGACCCGTGAGAAGAGTGCCGACATTCGCGCCTGGGCGAAGTCCCACGGCCTCAACGTGAGCGAGCGCGGTCGAATCGCCTCCAAGATCGTCGAGGAGTACGAGCGGAATCACTGAGCCGTGTCCGGCGAGGCGATCCGCTGATCGTAATCGTGCGGTTATGGCGACCACGGTGGGGTCCGGTGGCCGCCATGGCCGCATGATGCGTTTCAGTGGTCGATAAACGTCGTTCGCTTGCGGCGTATCGGGAACATCGCACCCCCGACAAGTAGTTGGATGGAGCGTGAACGCCCTGCTCTCGGGGAACGTCTTCTGCATAGAGCGGTCGCCGGGTCAGGGCTACCATGCGGGATGACAGGGCCCGGATATCCCGGATCTGTCTGACCGCTCTGTGAGGAGCGACGAGATGTTCGAGAGGTTCACCGACCGCGCACGGCGGGTTGTCGTCCTTGCCCAAGAAGAGGCAAGGATGCTCAACCACAACTACATCGGTACGGAGCACATTCTTCTTGGTCTGATCCATGAGGGTGAAGGCGTTGCCGCCAAGGCTCTGGAGAGCCTCGGCATCAGTCTTGAGGGTGTGCGGCAGCAGGTCGAGGAGATCATCGGCCAAGGCCAATCGGCGCCGTCGGGGCACATTCCCTTCACCCCGCGCGCCAAGAAGGTCCTTGAGCTGTCGCTCCGTGAGGCCCTGCAGCTGGGTCACAACTACATCGGCACGGAGCACATCCTGCTCGGCCTCATCCGTGAGGGCGAGGGTGTGGCGGCCCAGGTGCTGGTGAAGCTGGGAGCTGATCTCAACCGGGTGCGGCAGCAGGTCATCCAGCTGCTCCACGGTTACCAGGGCAAGGAACCGGCGGCCTCGGGCGGGCCCCAGGAGGCCGCTCCGTCGACCTCCCTCGTTCTCGACCAGTTCGGCCGCAACCTGACCCAGGCCGCCCGCGAGGGCAAGCTGGACCCGGTCATCGGCCGCGACAAGGAGATCGAGCGGGTCATGCAGGTCCTCTCCCGGAGGACCAAGAACAACCCGGTCCTGGTGGGCGAGCCCGGCGTCGGCAAGACCGCCGTCGTCGAGGGCCTGTCCCAGAAGATCGTCAAGGGTGAGGTTCCCGAGACGCTCAAGGACAAGCAGCTCTACACCCTGGACCTGGGCGCCCTGGTGGCGGGCTCGCGCTACCGCGGTGACTTCGAGGAGCGCCTGAAGAAGGTCCTCAAGGAGATCCGCACCCGCGGCGACATCATCCTGTTCATCGACGAGCTGCACACGCTCGTCGGCGCGGGCGCCGCGGAGGGCGCGATCGACGCCGCCAGCATCCTCAAGCCGATGCTGGCCCGCGGCGAGCTGCAGACCATCGGCGCCACCACGCTCGACGAGTACCGCAAGCACCTCGAGAAGGACGCGGCGCTGGAGCGGCGCTTCCAGCCGATCCAGGTGGCCGAGCCCAGCCTCAGCCACACGATCGAGATCCTCAAGGGTCTGCGCGACCGCTACGAGGCGCACCACCGGGTGTCCATCACCGACGGCGCCCTGGTGGCCGCGGCGCAGCTGGCCGACCGCTACATCAGCGACCGGTTCCTGCCGGACAAGGCGATCGACCTCATCGACGAGGCCGGCTCGCGCATGCGCATCCGCCGCATGACCGCCCCGCCGGACTTGCGCGAATACGACGAGAAGATCGCCAACGTGCGGCGCGAGAAGGAGTCCGCGATCGACGCGCAGGACTTCGAGAAGGCCGCCGCCCTGCGCGACCAGGAGAAGCAGCTCCAGCTCAAGCGCGAGCGCCGGGAGAAGGAGTGGAAGGCCGGCGACATGGACGTCGTGGCCGAGGTCACCGAGGAGCTCATCGCCGAGGTCCTCGCCACCGCCACCGGCATCCCGGTCTTCAAGCTCACCGAGGAGGAGTCCCAGCGGCTGCTCCGCATGGAGGACGAGCTGCACAAGCGGATCATCGGCCAGGAGGACGCCGTCAAGGGTCTGTCCCGCTCGATCCGCCGCACCCGCGCCGGTCTGAAGGACCCGCGCCGCCCGGGTGGCTCGTTCATCTTCGCCGGCCCGTCCGGCGTCGGTAAGACCGAGCTGTCCAAGTCGCTGGCCGAGTTCCTGTTCGGGGACGAGGACGCGCTGATCATGCTGGACATGTCCGAGTTCATGGAGAAGCACACCGTCTCCAGGCTGTTCGGCTCCCCGCCCGGCTACGTCGGGTACGAGGAGGGCGGCCAGCTCACCGAGAAGGTGCGGCGCAAGCCGTTCTCCGTGGTCCTGTTCGACGAGATCGAGAAGGCCCACCCGGACATCTTCAACTCGCTGCTGCAGATCCTGGAGGACGGTCGCCTGACCGACGCCCAGGGTCGCGTGGTGGACTTCAAGAACACCGTCATCATCATGACGACCAACCTCGGCACCCGGGACATCTCCAAGGGCATCGGGGTGGGCTTCGCGAAGTCCAACGACACCGAGTCGAACTACGACCGGATGAAGTCGAAGGTCCAGGAGGAGCTCAAGCAGCACTTCCGGCCCGAGTTCCTCAACCGCGTCGACGACATCGTGGTCTTCCACCAGCTGACGCCGAAGGAGATCATCAAGATCGTCGACCTGATGCTCTCGCAGGTCGCCGAGCGTCTGAAGGACCGCGACATGGGCCTGGACGTCTCTCCGGAGGCCAAGCAGCTGCTGGCCGACCGCGGTTACGACCCGGTGATGGGCGCCCGTCCGCTCCGCCGTACGATCCAGCGAGAGCTGGAGGACACGCTGTCGGAGAAGATCCTGTACGGCGAGCTCCGTCCCGGCCAGACGGTCAAGGTCACGATCGAGGGCGAGGGCGACAACGCCAAGTTCCTCTTCAACGGCGAGACCACTCCCGGCAAGGTTCCGGACTCGGCGGCCTCCATCGTGGAGCCGATCCAGAACTGACATCCGGTAAACCCGGCACAGGGCAAAGGCAGACCCCGCGGTGAGCTCGCTCACCGCGGGGTCTGCCTATTTGTTATCCAACGAGGCATCTTCGCCACCAAAGGTAGTACTACACTCTGTAGAGCGAGCTGGACCATGTCCCGCCGACGGCCCACCGGCCGAGCGCGCGCGACGGGACCGGCCCCGAGATCAGCCCAGCGGCGTACTGAGAAATCAGCTCCGGGAGTGACGCGGAGCACGGTGCCCGTACGGGACGCTCTCGGCAGGCCGGGTCGAGCTCCCGGAAGAAGAGGGACTCCCTGCCCATGAGGCCGGGACCGCAGGTGTGGGGCGATCGAGCCTCCCACGCCGAGTCTCTTACACAGAGAGCACCCTGGAGGCATCGGATGCGCTTGCGGCACGAGGACGGGACGCTCGTTCACCTCGCCTACAACGCGGGCGTGCATCCCGCCGAGGACCTGGAGAACCTGATCGCGCACCTGACCCGCTACGCGGTCCCGGTGCGCAAGCGCCTGGGCGTGGAGCGGATGGGGATCGGCCTGTGGCTGTCCCCGGCCGTCGCCGACCATCTCACCGCCGACCGGATCGAGCTGGTACGCCTGCGCCGCTCCCTGGAGGAGCGCGGCCTGGAGGTCGTCAGCCTCAACGGCACCGGCGGGCGCAACCAGGAGGCGCCCGGCCCCGACTGGGCCAAGCCCGAGCGCTACCGCTACACGATGGCGCTGGCCAAGATCCTCGCCTTCCTCCTGCCGGAGGACGTGCGCTTCGGCAGCATCTCCACCATCCCCATCGGCTGGCGCCGCGACTGGCCCGCCGATCTGCACGCCATCGCCTCGCGCCGGCTGGAGAGACTCTCGCGTGAGCTGCGCGGCCTGTACAGCGTGACCGGAAAGACGATCAGGGTGGGCTTCGAGCCCTGGCCCGGCTGCGTCCTGGAGACCACCGAGCAGGCCTTGGCGCGGGTCTGCGACATCGACTCCGAGCACCTGGGGGTCTGCCTGGACGCCTGCCATCTCGCCGGAGGCGCCGAGGAGCCCGGAGCGGCCCTGCGCGGCCTGGCCGCCGCGGGGGCGCCGGTGGTCAAGCTCGGCCACGTCCACAACCACGTGGGCGAGGTCCGCCACGAGCTGCCGAGCACCCGATCGGTCCTGGAGGACACCCTGACCGCGATGCTCTCCGGCGCGGTGAACGGCACCGCCCACATCGAGGTCGAGACCCACAACCTGGCCGTGCCGCAGCGCGCCAAGGGGCCGGGCGCGCTGGTCAGCGCGCTGGCCGAGGAGCTCGACTGGGCCCGCACCAACCTCACCGCCCTCGGCCTGCGCCTGGCCGCCTGAGCCGCGCCCGCTGCGGGCGGCCGCGCCCGCCTCAGGCGGGCAGGCGGTAGGTGCCGTCGTCCAGGACCTCGGCCAGACCGTCGGAGACGAGGCCGTCGAGGGCGCGCTCGCGCTGGAGGGCGTCCTCCCAGACGGCGTCGAGGGCGGCCTTGGGGACCGGGCCGTGGGCCTGGCGCAGGACGGCCAGCAGGCGTCCCCGGCACTGCCGGTCGGTGCCGTCGTAGGTCTGGCCCCGGCGCGCCGGCCCGTCGTAGGCGGGCTTGCCCGCCAGCCGCCAGGCGCACACGGCGCTGATCGGGCACTCGGCGCAGCGCGGGGCGCGGGCCGTGCAGACCAGGGCGCCCAGCTCCATCACTGCCACCGCCCACACCGGTGCCTCCTCGGGGCCGGGCAGGAGCGAGACGGCCAGCGCGCGCTCGGCGGCGGTGGTGGCCTTGGGCGGGTACTGCTCGCCGGAGACGGCGCGGGCCAGCACCCGGCGCACGTTGGTGTCGAGTACGGCGTGGCGGCCCCGGAAGGCGAAGCTGGCCACCGCGGCCGCGGTGTACTCCCCGACGCCGGGCAGCGCCAGCAGCGCCGCGTGGTCGGTGGGGACCTCGCCGTCGTGCCGCTCGACGATGGCCCGGGCACAGGCGTGCAGGTTGAGTGCGCGACGCGGATAGCCGAGCCGGCCCCAGTGCCGTACGGCCTCACCGGGCGGCTCGGCCGCCAGCGCCGCGGGGGTGGGCCAGCGTTCCATCCACTCGGTCCAGACGGGCAGCACCCGGACCACCGGTGTCTGCTGCAGCATGATCTCGCTCACCAGGATCGACCAGGCGCCGGCGCCGGGAGCGCGCCACGGCAGATCGCGGGCGTTGGCGGCGTACCAGTCGAGAACGGGATCCAGGAGGGGATTGGACTTGGCCACCTCTTGACGATAGTGCGGGACACCCGCAGCTTCGGCCGTTGAAACGGTATAGGCGCGGCGGGTCGTGTCCGCCCCCGGAAGAGGTCTCCCCATACTGTCCGCATGGACCCGGACACGTTCCGAAACGACATAGGGGTGGACGTTTACTGGCGACGCCGGCTGGCCGCGCTGATCGCCGTTCTCGTCGTGGTCGCCGTCGTGGCGTGGGCCTGCTCCTCGTCGGGCGGCCCGCAGAGCGAGTCGAGCGCGCAGACGGCGCCCTCGGGCCGGTCGCCCGCCCCGGATCCGCTGCTGGCC
This sequence comes from Paraplanobispora takensis, assembly GCF_016863195.1. GTDB lineage: Bacteria > Actinomycetota > Actinomycetes > Streptosporangiales > Streptosporangiaceae > Planobispora > Planobispora takensis. The sequence continues at coordinate 290,504 of NZ_BOOK01000001.1, forward strand.
GCGTTGCCCACGATCACGGTGACCCCGCAGTCCACCCTCTCGCCCTCGCCGCAGCCCTCGGCCACGCCGACGCCCCGGCCGGTCAAGCCCACGGTCCGGCCCAAGCGGCCGGGCGACGCCTGCGACGTCGCCGATCTCGTGCTGAACCTGCAAGGGGGCGGGCCCGGAGAGGGCGGAGGGCAGGTCTACGCCGCGGCCCAACGGCCCAGGTTCATCCTCACGCTGGTCAACACCGGCAAGGTGATGTGCGTGACCGACACGGGCCCGCGTGCGCTGGAGATCCGCATCACCTCCGGCGACGACCGCGTCTGGTCGTCGGCCGACTGCGTGAGCGGTGAGACCGAGGACCTGCGCAGGTTCGAGCGCGGCATCCCGTTCGTCCGGGTGGTCGAGTGGGATCGCCAGCGCTCCGGCTCCGACTGCCGGGCCAAGCGCGTCACGGCCCGTCCCGGCACCTACGTGGCCACGGTCCGCGCCGCCGGCATGAAGAGCCACAAGGTGGTCTTCCACCTCCGCTGACCGGCCCGGAACGGGAGAGGCGGCAGGGGGGGTGGTTGCATAGTCATACGGTGTTGTGCATACACTTCTACCTGTGTCCAAAGTGCTCACCTCCCTGCCCGTCGGCGAACGCGTCGGCATCGCCTTCTCCGGCGGCCTCGACACCTCAGTAGCGGTCGCGTGGATGCGCGAGAAGGGTGCGGTTCCCTGCACCTATACCGCCGACATCGGCCAGTACGACGAGCCCGACATCGCCTCGGTGCCCGGCCGGGCCACGGCCTACGGCGCGGAGGTCGCCCGGCTGGTCGACTGCCGGGCGGCCCTGGTGGAAGAGGGACTGGCCGCGCTGGCCTGCGGTGCCTTCCACATCCGCTCCGGCGGCCGTACCTACTTCAACACCACCCCGCTCGGCCGGTCCGTCACGGGCACCCTGCTGGTGCGCGCGATGCTCGAGGACGACGTGCAGATCTGGGGGGACGGCTCGACCTTCAAGGGCAACGACATCGAGCGGTTCTACCGGTACGGCCTGCTCGCCAACCCCTCCCTGCGGATCTACAAGCCGTGGCTGGACGCCGACTTCGTCAGCGAGCTCGGCGGCCGCAAGGAGATGTCGGAGTGGCTGCTCACCCGCGACCTGCCCTATCGCGACAGTGTGGAGAAGGCCTACTCGACCGACGCCAACATCTGGGGCGCGACCCACGAGGCCAAGCGGCTCGAGCACCTCGACACGGGCATCGAGATCGTCGAGCCGATCATGGGCGTGCGGTTCTGGGACCCGGCCGTCGAGGTCGCCGCCGAGGACGTCACGGTCGGCTTCGAGCAGGGGCGTCCGGTGACGATCAACGGCAAGGAGTTCGCCTCCGCCGTGGACCTGGTGCTGGAGGCCAACGCCATCGGCGGCCGGCACGGCCTGGGCATGTCCGACCAGATCGAGAACCGGATCATCGAGGCCAAGAGCCGGGGCATCTACGAGGCCCCGGGCATGGCGCTGCTGTACGTGGCCTACGAGCGGCTGGTCAACGCGATCCACAACGAGGACACCCTCGCCATCTACCACAACCAGGGCCGTCAGCTGGGCAGGCTGCTGTACGAGGGCCGCTGGCTGGACCCGCAGGCGCTGATGCTGCGCGAGTCGCTGCAGCGCTGGGTCGGCATGGCGATCACCGGCGAGGTGACCCTGCGCCTGCGGCGCGGTGAGGACTACTCCGTCCTGGACACCTCCGGCCCGTCGCTCAGCTACCACCCCGACAAGCTCTCCATGGAGCGGACCGAGGACTCCGCCTTCGGCCCGGTCGACCGCATCGGCCAGCTGACCATGCGCAACCTCGACATCGCCGACTCCCGTTCCAGGCTTGAGCAGTACGCCAGGCTCGGCATGGTCGGCAGCCGCCCCTCCGCCCTGGTCGGCGCCGCCCAGGCCGCCTCGACCGGCCTCATCGGCGCCATGTCCGAGGGCGGCGCCGAGGCGATCGCCTCCCGCGGCGAGGCTCCCGGCGACGAGGAACTGCTCGACCACGCCGCGATGGAGTCCGGCACCGACTGAACCCCACCGGCCGTGCTTCGCCCTCCGGGGAAGCACGGCCCCGGCGCCGGTACGCCGCTTGCGCCGGTACGGCGCGGACTCAAAGCAGAGCACCGGCGCCGGTACGGCGAGGTGCTGGACGGCGGTGTTCGGCGCCGTTTTGTACGGCGGGCGGCTCCGGTGGTGAAACGCCCGTCCCCGCCACCTCGGCCCGCCCGCCGTACAAGCGGCGCCGATTACCGCCGCTCACCGTCTCGCCGTACCGGCGCCGAGCCTTGCTTTGAATCCGCGCCGTACCCGGCGCCGACCTCGCCGTACCCGGCGCAGGCCTCAGACGTAGCGTTCCAGGATCGACGACTCGGCCAGGCGGGACAGGCCCTCGCGGATGTGGCGGGCCCGGGTTTCGCCGACGCCGCCGACCTCCTGGAGGTCGTTGGTGCTGGCGGCCAGGAGTTTCTGGAGGCCGGAGAACTGCTCGACCAGGCGTTCGACGATGGTGGCCGGCAGGCGGGGGACCTTGGCCAGCAGGCGGTAGCCGCGGGGGCTCACCGAGGTCTCCAGGGCCTCGGCGCCGGAGTGGCCCAGAACCTGGGCGACCTGGGACAGGTCCAGCAGGCCGGAGGGGGAGAGCTGGTCGAGATCGTGCAGGGACTCGGAGACCTTGCGGGCGCGGCGGCCCGTCGCGGGCAGGTAGTCGCGCACGACGAGCTCGCGGTCGCTGTCGGTGCCGGCGACCAGCTCGTCCAGCTGCAGGGACAGCAGGCGGCCGTCGGTGCCCAGCTCGACCACGTAGCCCGCGATCTCGTCGGAGATCCGGCGGACCATCTCCAGGCGCTGGACGACCACCGCGACGTCGCGGACCGTCACCAGGTCCTCGATCTCCAGGGCCGACAGCGCGCCGCAGACCTCGTCGAGGCGGAGCTTGTAACGCTCGAGCGTGGCCAGCGCCTGGTTGGCCTTGGACAGGATCGCCGCGGACTCCTCCAGCACGTAGCGGATGCCGTCGAGGTACAGAGCGATGATCCGCATGGACTTGCTGAGGGAGATGACGGGGAAGGACGTCTGGACCGCGACCCGCTGGGCGGTGCGGTGCCGGGTGCCGGACTCGTCGGTGGGGATGGACGGGTCGGGCATCAGGTGCACCGCCGCGCGGACGATCCGGTGATCGTCGGAGTCGAGCACGATGGCGCCGTCCATCTTCGCCAGCTCGCGCAGTCGCGTCGCGGAGAACTCGACGTCGAGCTCGAAGCCGCCGCTGCATATCTGCTCGACCGTGCTGTCGTAGCCCAGCACGATCAGGCCGCCCGTGTGCCCGCGAAGGATGCGCTCCAGGCCGTCGCGGAGTGCGGTGCCCGGCGCGACCGAGGCCAGGACGGCTCTACGGCGCTCGTCAAGCCCCTTGTACGTTGCTGCCACATGACCCCCGTGGTCTGCGTTGAAGCCCGCTCGCGATCAGGGGCGCACGATCGGGTTCTGACACTCAGCTTAGCGGCGACGGTCTCGGAGGTGTCGGAACGACCGGACTCGTCACGGGCCGGCCCGGGCGGGAACGGTCAGGTGACGTGGGTCAGGGCGTCCCAGACGTTCTCCGCCTCGACGACGTCGAAACCGGGACCGAAGCCCCCGGAGCGGCCGTTGACGGGGACCAGGGAGCCCTCGGCGCGCTGCTTGCGGTCGTTCTTGCCGATCTCCAGGGAGCCGGTCGGGACCAGGGCGCGGGTGAAGCCCAGGCGCGCCGCCTCGGACAGGCGGCGGCGCACGTCGCGCACCGGGCGCAGCTCGCCGGCCAGGCCCACCTCGCCCAGGACCACCATGCCGGGCGGCAGGGCGCGGTCGCCGGCCGCGCTGGCCACCGCGAGCATCACCGACAGGTCGATCGCCGGGTCGCTGAGCTTGATGCCGCCCACGGTCGCGGTGAACACGTCGCAGCCGCCGAGCTTGGCGTTGAGCCGCCGCTCCAGCACGGCCAGCACCATCGTCACCCGGTAGGGGTCGAGCCCGGAGGAGGAGCGGCGGGGCTGCTGGGCCTCGGTCCTGGCGACCAGCGCCTGGACCTCGGCGGGCAGCGGGCGGGTGCCCTCCATGGTGACGGTGACGCACGTGCCGGGGACCGGCTCGGTGCGGTGGGAGACGAACAGGCCGCTGGCGTCGGCGATGCCCTCGATGCCGTCCTCGTGCAGGTCGAAGCAGCCGACCTCGTCGACGGGGCCGTAGCGGTTCTTGATGGCGCGGACCATGCGGAGCCGGGAGTGGCGGTCGCCCTCGAAGTGGAGCACCACGTCGACGAGGTGTTCGAGGGTGCGGGGGCCGGCGATCGAGCCCTCCTTGGTGACGTGGCCGACCAGGACCGTGGACATGCCGCGCTCCTTGGCCATCCGGACCAGGTTGCCGGCGACCTCCCTGACCTGGGTGACGCCGCCGGGGACGCCGGTCGCCTGGGTGGACCCGATGGTCTGCACCGAGTCGACGACGAGCATGCCGGGCTGGACCTTCTCCACGTGGGTGACCAGCGCGCTCAGGTCGGTCTCCGCCGCGAGGTAGAGGGAGTCGTGGATGGCGCCGATCCGGTCGGCCCGCAGGCGCACCTGGGCCGCCGACTCCTCGCCGGTCACGTAGAGGACGGTCTGCCCGCGAGCGATCTTGGAGGCGGCCTCCAGCAGGAGCGTGGACTTGCCGATGCCCGGCTCCCCGGCCAGCAGCACCACCGCGCCGGGCACCAGGCCTCCGCCGAGCACCCGGTCGAGCTCGGGCACCCCGGTGGCGCGCGCGTGCGCGACCTCGGCCTTGACCTGGCCGATCGGCACGGCCGGGGCCGACACGGCCCCGCCGGTGGCCACGCTCACGCCGACGCGTGCGCCGTCCTCCTCGACCGTGCCCCAGGCCTGGCACTCACCGCAGCGCCCCACCCACTTGGCCGTCTGCCAACCGCACTCGCCACAGCGATAGCCGACCTTCTTTGCCATGGCCGCACGCTACCTGCCCACACCGACAACTTTCACCCGGTACGGCGGGGCCGCATCGGGTGGAGGCCCGCACGGATCAGAGGGTGACGGGGGCGTCCGGGCGGGTCAGCGGGAGGGTGACCGTGGCGCTCAGGACCAGGTCGGCGGTGGCGCGCTGCGGGGTGTAGAGCGCGGTCCCGGAGGTGATCTGCAGGGTCAGGCGGCTGTCCTTCGCGACCTTCCAGGCGATCGTCTCCAGTTCGCGGGAGACGACGTGGGGCCGCCCGTCCAGCCGGACCGGGATCGGGGTCGCCTGGTTGCCGACGACCACGCCGGTGCCCTCGTCCACGATCTGGGCGTACACGAACGTGGTGGCGGGGCTCCCGGCCGCGGTCTCGCCCCTGTAGGCGAGGACGACCCGGGGCGCCCCGGCCAGCTGGCCCTCGGTGCGCGGGGCCTTGATCCGGATGTTCGCCGCCTTGGCGGCGGTCGGCAGGCCGGAGGTGTCGCCCGGCCGCACCTGGAGCCCGCCCTTGCCGGACCCGTGCAGCAGGCCCGAGGGGGACAGCGGATAGCGGGAGGCGCCGCGCCACACGCCGGTGTTGTCCACGTACTCGAAGGCGGGCCCGGTGTCGGTCCGGCGCTCGCCCTTCAGGTGGCGGGAGAACCAGGCGAGGCTGATCCTCTCGAGCGCGCCGTCTTCGGCGGCGACGCCGGGGCGCTGGAGACCGCCGGGCGGGAGCTGGACGCGGTCGAGGCGGATCTGGCCCTGGCCCGCGGCCGGATCGTCCATGCGCGATTCCTCGAGGACGGAGAAGAGGACCCGGACGAACTGGCGTTGTTCCAGCGCGCGGTGGAGCTCTACCGGACGCTGGGGGACACGCGGGGCGAGGCCGAGTCGCTGTTCTGGGCCGGCATCTTCCATCAGGTGGTCCGGGGCGACGGCGACGTCGCGGTCCCCCTCTTCGACCGGTCGTACGAGCTCGCGACGGAGGCCGGGGACAAGCTGACGATGTCCTACGCGCTCAGGCACCTGGGTTTCGCGGAGCACACGGCGGGCCGCCCCGACGCGGCGCGGGAGCGGCTGGAGGAGTCGGTACGGCTCCGCCGGGAGATCGGTTTCCTGCCCGGCGTGGCCGCGAACCTGGTCGGGCTGGCGTACATCTCCGCCGGGTGGGAGCGCCGGGACGAGGCGCTGGCGCTGCTCGACGAGGCGGACGAGATCGCCAGGAACGGCGGCGCCTGGGGTGTCGTGCGCTGGGTGGGACAGGCGCGCGCGGAAATATGGGCGAGCGCCCGCCCACCCCGGCGGGCGCCCCTCAGATGTGGCCTTCGAGGTCGGCCAGGAGCATGCGCTTGGGCTTGGCGCCCTTGATCTGCCGGACGACCTCGCCGTCCTTGTAGAGGTTCAGCGTCGGCAGGCCGAGGACGCCGTACCGGTTGGAGATCTCCGGGTGGTCGTCGGCGTTGAGCTTGGCGATCGTGACGCGGTCGCCGTACTCGGCCTCGATCTCCTCCAGGATCGGAGCGATCATCCGGCACGGGCCGCACCACTCCGCCCAGAAGTCCACCAGGACGGGCTTGTCGCTGCGCAGCACCTGCTCGTCGAAGTTCTCGGCGGTCAAAGTGATCATTGGTCTTCCTGCTCTCTAGGTGACTCGATGGCCGGGGAACCCGCCGCGGGCACCCTCAGCGCGCATCCTGGGCACGCCGAGGCCAGCTGCGCGGCCACCTCGGCCCGGCGGGCCAGCAGCGTGCGGAGCTCGTCGTCGATCTGCGCCAGCTTGCGCCGGTAGACCTCCACGGACTCCGGGCAGGAGGCGCCGGACTCGTGCCCGGACCGCAGGCACGCCACGAAGGGCTTGGCGTCCTCCAGCGTGAACCCCACGGTGAGCAGCGACCGGATCTCGGCGACGAGCCGGAGGTCCTCCTCGTCGTACTCCCGGTAGCCGTTGGCCGAGCGCCGGGCGGTGATCAGTCCCTGCTGCTCGTAGTAGCGCAACGCTCTGGTGCTGACTCCCGCCCGCCGCGCGAGCTCCCCGATCCGCATCCGGTCCTCCTCACGCCGTCACCGTAAGCCTTGACGCCTACGTCAAGGTCAAGCCCGGCCCCCGTGTTCCCGCGGCGTCCCCGCGGCGTCCCCGCGGTGTTCCCGCAAGGGGCGGATGGCCTCATCGCAAGGACGGGAGGAGGGAGGGGGACGTAAGATCGTTCGTTCACCCGCCGTTCATCGTCGCTCAGGAGGCCGGACGTGTACCGCGACATCGTCGAGTTCGCCCAGGGGGCCCCGGCGTGGCTGCACGCCCTCGCCGAGACGGGCACCGACGCGGGCCTGTTCGTCTTCGCGGCGCTGTTCGCGCTGGCCTGGTGGCGGGCGCGCAAGGGGGCGCCGCGTGCCATGGCCCTGGTCCTGCTCGGCCCCATCGCCGTGGTCGCCGTCTATCTGACCAGCGAGCTCATCAAGATCCTCGTCAGGGAGGAGCGGCCGTGCCGCGGGCTGACGACCACCATCGCGGCCTGCCCGCCGGTGGGGGACTGGTCCTTCCCCAGCAACCACGCGGTGATCGCGGCGGCCGCGGCCGGCACCCTCGTCCTGGCCTGGCGCGCGCTGGCCGTGTTCGTGCTGCCGCTGGCCGCGCTGATGGCCTTCTCCCGGGTGTTCGTGGGCGTCCACTATCCGCACGACGTCATCGCGGGGTTCCTGCTGGGGGTGGTCGCGGCGCCGCTGCTCGTCCTGCTCCTGACGGGGGCGATGACGCCGGTGGTGCGCCGGCTGGGCCTGGTCCGCGCGTCCTGAGAACGGACCGGCCCGATCCGGGGCCGGGCGGCTCAGAACAGCTTCCAGCGCAGGAGGTTGGGGTACGGGAGCTCCAGGCCCGGGGTCTCGGCGATGGCCCGCTCGGCGACCGCGGGGGTGAACTCGATGCGCAGCACGGCTTCGAGGTCGGCCCGGCGTTCGAAGGACATGCGCAGGTCGAGGCGCTGGACGGCCCATCCCTGGCGGGCCCAGAAGGCCTCCACGGACTTGGCCGAGTAGGCGGGAACGGACTGGCTGAACCACCGGCCGAAGGCGCCGCGGGCCGGGTCGATGTCGATGACGAAGGCCGCGCCGCCGTGCCGTACCACCCGGGAGAGCTCGGCCAGCCCCGGCTCGCAGCCGGGCCCGAAGAAGTAGGCCCAGCGGGCCACGGCGACGTCCACCGAGGCGTCGGGCACCGGTACGGCCTGCGCGGTGCCGGTGCGCACCTCGACGTTGGGCAGGGCCCGGCAACGGCGCGCGGCCAGCTCCACGAGGTCGGCGTGCGGCTCGACGCCGATCACCCGCGCGGCCGTCGCGGACATGGCGGGCAGGTGATAGCCGGTGCCGCAGCCGATGTCGAGGACGGTCGCGCCGCTCCAGGGGCGGATGGCGGCCATCGCGGCGTCGGCGCGGCCCTCGGGGTCGACCGCCCGGTTCTCCAGCTCGTAGATGTGAGGGGTGTTCCAGATGTTGGGGCTGGGAATGGCCCCCTTCATGAACCGCGGCATCCCTTCACCGTAGCCAGGGGGAGCGTGTGATCCTGCTCGCACGGGGGTGCCCGGAGGCCATTGCCCCCCGGGCGCGCTTAGTCTGACATTGTGAGGGAGCGAAGCGGGGGAACCGGCAGGCACACAGACGTCCGCGATGGTGAACTCCGACGTGATTGCGAGGAACTCCGATGAGTGTCATCCGGGTGCCCAGTGCGAAGATCGCGCTGTCCACGGCGTCGGTCTACCCGGAACGGACCCCGGACGCCTTCGAGCTGGCGGCGCGCCTGGGATACGACGGCGTGGAGATCATGGTGGGCGCCGACCCGATCAGCCAGGACATCGACGTGATCGAGCGGCTGTCGGACCACTACCAGCTGCCGGTCCTGGCCATCCACGCCCCCTGTCTGCTGGTCACCCAGCGGGTGTGGGGCAAGGACCCCTGGGCCAAGCTGCGGCGCGCGCAGAGCGCCGCCGAGCGGCTCGGGGCCAAGACGGTCGTGGTGCACCCGCCGTTCCGCTGGCAGCGCGACTACGCGCGTGACTTCGAGACCGGCCTGGCCCGGATGCGCGACGAGACCGACGTGATCTTCGCGGTGGAGAACATGTTCCCGCTGAAGGCCAGGGGCAACAACGTCGTGCCGTACTCCCCGGACTGGAACCCGATCGAGTACGACTTCCCGCAGGTCACCCTGGACCTGTCGCACACGGCGGTGTCGGGCTCCGACGCGTGGGAGATGTTCAACAAGCTCGGCGACCGGCTGGCCCACCTGCACCTGGCCGACGGCGTCGGGATCCCCAACCGGGACGAGCACCTGGTCCCCGGGCGGGGCAACCAGCCCTGCGCGCCGATCCTGGAGCGCCTGGCGGGCAACGGCTTCGACGGCCTGGTCGTGCTGGAGATCAACACGCGCAAGGCGGCCAGCCGCACCGAGCGCATCGACGACCTGGCCGAGGCGCTGGCCTTCGCCCGCCTGCACCTCGCGGCCTCGGCCAACGCGTGACCACGACGGGCAGGCGGCGTCCTGGGCGCCGGCCGGGGTCGGCGGACACCCGGGGCGAGATCCTCGCTGCGGCCCGGAAGATCTTCGCGGAGAAGGGGTACGACAAGGCCACCATCCGGGGCATCGCCCGGGAGGCGGGGGTGGATCCGGCGCTGGTGCACCACTACTTCACCAGCAAGGAGGGCACCTTCGTCGCGGCGATGGAGCTGCCGGTCAACCCGGAGGAGGTCGTCCGGCTGCTGCTGAGCGGGCCGCGCGAGGAGATGGGCGAGCGCCTGGTCCGCTTCATCCTGACGATCGTCTCGGACGCGCAGGCCCGCCAGCCCGTGCTGGCGCTCATGCGCACCGCGATGACCAACGAGCAGGTCGTCGGAATGATCCGGGAGTTCATGATCCAGGCGCTGCTGCTGCGGGTGGCCGAGTCGCTGAAGATCCCGCCCATCCGGATGGAGGCGGCGTTCGCCCAGATGTTCGGCGTGGTCCTGGTGAGGTATGTCATACAGCTCGAACCGCTGGCCTCGGCCGACGCCGAGGAACTGATCGAGTTGCTCGCGCCCACGATCCAGCGCTACATCGACGGGTCCTGAGCTGCGCGTTCCCGGCCGCCGCCCGGCTCGGGGGGAGATCGCGGGAGAATCCAAGGGGAAATCGTACGGCGGGCGCGCGGCGGTTCTACGTGTCTAGAGCATTGTTCCGGAGTATGAATTGACCATAAGGTGACCACGGTTACCACGGGTCCCCTCCCGGATATAAGTTACCGACCGGTAGGATCCGGGGCGACCCTTTGTCACCGTGGATGACCGGCGGTCGTACGCTGGCAGCCAACGCCGTCTGTGGGAGGACCCGTGCTCTGGGTAGCCATCATCGGGCTCGTCATGACAGTGGCCGCGGTCGCGCTCACCGCGCGCCGCGTCCTGTTCCTGTACAAGCTCGCCACCATCGGCCCGCCCGCCCCCGAGCGGATCGAGTACGCCAAGAACAACGTGGGCGCCGAGGTCAAGGCCCAGCTGGTCGAGGTCTTCGGGCAGAGGAAACTGCTGAAGTGGACGCCCTCCGGCGTCGCGCATTTCTTCGTCATGTGGGCGTTCTTCATCCTGCTGACCGTCTACATCGAGGCGTACGGCGCGATCATCCAGGGTGCCGTCACGGGTGAGGCGGACTTCCACATCCCGCTCATCGGCACCTGGCCGGTCCTCGGCTTCCTGCAGGACTTCATCGCCGTCGCCTGTCTCCTGGGCCTGATCGCCTTCGCGGTCATCCGGATCAAGAACTCCCCGAAGAAGCTGGGCCGCGGCTCCCGGTTCTCGGGCTCGCACCTGGGCGGCGCCTGGCTCGTCCTGTTCATGATCTTCAACATCATCTGGACGCTGTTCCTGGCCCGCGGCGCCGCCGTCAACACCGGCAACTTCCCCTACGAGTCCGGGGCGTTCGCCTCCGAGGCGGTCGCGAGCATCCTGCCGGCCAGCGAGCTGCTGGAGGAGATCGCCCTCCTGCTGCACATCGGCTTCATGCTGGTGTTCCTGGTCATCGTGGTGAACTCCAAGCACCTGCACATCTTCACCGCGCCGCTGAACGTGCTCTTCTCCCGCCGCCCCGACGGCCTGGGCCCGGCGCCGGAGATGCGCGTCGACGGCAAGCCGGTCGACTTCGAGGACGAGGACCTCGACCCCGAGCGGCTCGGGCGCGGCAAGATCGCGGACACCACCTGGAAGGGCTTCCTCGACTTCTACACCTGCACCGAGTGCGGCCGCTGCCAGTCGCAGTGCCCGGCGTGGAACACCGACAAGCCGCTCTCGCCGAAGATGCTCATCCTCGACCAGCGCGACCACGCCTTCGCGGTGGCGCCGTACCTCATGGCGACCGAGGAGCAGCGCGCGCACGCCGGCCAGGACGTGCTGGCCCTGCTGGAGAAGCCGCTGGTCGGCGAGGACGGCGTCATCCACCCCGACGTGCTGTGGTCCTGCACCAACTGCGGCGCCTGCGTCGAGCAGTGCCCGGTGGACATCGAGCACATCGACCACATCCTCGACATGCGCCGCTACCAGGTGATGGTGGAGTCCAACTTCCCCACCGAGGCCGGCGTCATGGTCAAGAACCTGGAGAACAAGGGCAACCCGTGGGGGATGTCCGAAATGAAGCGGGCCGACTGGATCGAGGAGCTCGACTTCGAGGTCCAGCTCATCGACGAGAAGATGCCCGAGGACACCGAGTACCTCTTCTGGGTCGGCTGCGCCGGCGCCCTCGAAGACCGGGCCAAGAAGACCACCAAGGCCGTCGCCGAGCTGCTGCACATCGCGGGCGTGAAGTTCGCGGTGCTCGGCCCGATGGAGGCCTGCACCGGTGACCCGGCCCGCCGCCTGGGCATGGAGTTCCTGTTCAACATGCTGGCCCAGCAGAACATCGAGACGCTGAACGAGGCCGGGGTCAAGAAGATCGTCGCGACCTGCCCGCACTGCTTCAACACCCTCGCCAACGAGTACCCGCAGCTCGGCGGGACCTACGAGGTCGTCCACCACACCCAGCTGCTGGCAAAGCTGGTCGACGAGGGCAAGCTGGTCCCGGTCGCCCCGATCGAGGAGAAGATCACCTACCACGACCCGTGCTTCCTGGGCCGTCACAACAAGGTCTACTCCCAGCCCCGCGACATCATGTCCAAGGTGCCGGGCGTGCAGACCCAGGAGATGCACCGCCACAAGGACCGCGGCTTCTGCTGCGGCGCCGGCGGCGCGCGGATGTGGATGGAGGAGCGGATCGGCAAGCGCATCAACACCGAGCGCGTGGACGAGGCGCTGACCACCGACCCCGACACCATCTCCACCGCCTGCCCGTTCTGCCTGGTCATGCTGGGCGACTCGATCAACGAGAAGAAGAACTCGGGCGAGGCCAAGGAGACGCTGGAGGTCGTGGACGTCTCCCAGCTGCTGATCAAGTCCGTCAAGGGCGAGCCCGCCCCCACCTCCTGATCCGATCCGCCGGGTACGGCCCGCCGTTCTGCGGGCCGTACCTGACTTCAGTCAAGTCTTATCGAAAAGGACACCAGGTCCGAAACTCTTCCTTCTGATTACGGAAAAATCACGGTAACCTCAACGTCGCATAGCTCATTCGACGGGGAGGGGCTGGCGGTGCGTGTCGTCGTCACGGATGCCGAAGTCACTTTGGCCGACGTTCTGTCACTCCGTCTGGCGGTCGACGACCCCGTCACCGAGGGCACCGAACTGGTGCTGCGCCACCGGGCCACCTCCGAGGAGCGCACCGTGACACTGGGCGCCTGCGGCGCCGAGGCGCGCGGTGCGACGCTCGCGGTCTCCCTCGTCCCGCTCGATCTCGGCCCCGGCCGCTGGGACGTCTACCTCGAACAGGACGGCTCGCGGGTACGGCTGCGCAGCGTCGACCCCGGATTCTCCCTCGACCGCCTGGACGCCTACGCGCTGAGCCGCCGCACCCGGGCCCACCGGGCCTACCGCACGCGCAACGGCTTCCTGGCGCTGAAGGTCGACGAGGTGGAGCCGGCGGCGGAGGTCCGCGCGGTCTGGTTCAGGGAGGGCCGCTTCGAGGTGACGGGGCTGCTGGCCTTCACCGGCCTCGACGACGACGAGTCCCGGCACGAGGCCCGCCTGGCGCTGCGCCGCAACGGCACGGCGGAGCTGAGCGCGGTCGCGACGGTCCAGGGGGTGCGCTTCCACGCCGCGCTCTCGCTGTGCGACATGGTCGAGGCCGGGCCCGAGCAGCCGGGCGTCTGGGAGCCCACCCTGGAGGTGGACGGCCTGACCACGCCGCTGCGCCTGGCCTCGCGGCTGGACGACGTGGACGGCAAACGCCGGCGGGTCCACTATCCGGCCGCCCGCGTCGACGGCGTCCCGATCAGGCCCTGCTACACCGCCGACGACGAGCTCATGATCGAGGTGGGCGGGTGAGGATCTGCCTGCTCGTCCCCTCGGCGTACGGAATGCGCGGAGATGTCCGCTCCGTCGTCAACCTCGCGGGCGAGCTGGCACGGCGTCACGAGGTCGAGATCCTCAGCGTCCGCCGCCACAAGGAGAGGCCGTTCTTCCCGGTGGCCTCGAACGTGCGGATGTCCTGGGTGGTCGACGCCCGGCCCGGTGTGCGCCACCTGCTGCCCGCCGGGCAGATACGCACCGACGTCGCGCTGTGGCGGCGGCTGCGGGCGGTGCGGGCCGACGCGCTGATCACCACCAGGCCCGGCCTGAGCGTGCAGGCCGCCAGGCACGCCTCGCGCGGCATGGTGCGCATCGCCCGGGAGTGGGGGCGCCCGCCGGTGCCCGGGCCGATCAAGAAGTTCTACCCGCGCCTGGACGCGGTCGCCGTCGCCACCGAGACCGGCCGCCAGGAGTGGGAGCGCCTGCTGGGCGAGGGCCCGGCGGTCCGGCTGATCCCTGACGCGCTGCCGCCGGGTCCCTGGCCGCGCTCGCGCATGGACAACCGCATCGTCGCCGCCGGGGGGCGCTGGGTGCCGGTGAAGGCCTACGACCGGCTGATCCGCGCGTTCGCCGTCATCGCCGACAAACGCCCGGACTGGCGGCTGCGGCTGTACGGCGCGGGCCCGGAGGACAAGCGGCTGCGCGCCCTGGTGGCCGATCTGAACCTGCACAACCACGTCTACTTCATGGGCACGACCCCGGATCTGACCGGCGAGTTCGCCAAGGCCTCGATCGTGGCGGTGACGTCGCGGTCCGAGGTGCTCGGGATGACCGTGATCGAGGCGATGGCCAGCGGGGTGCCGGTGGTCGGCTTCGACAGCTCGCGGGGGCCGGGCGAGTTCGTCGTGGACGGCCGCAGCGGGGTGCTCGTGCCCGAGGGCGGCGAGGAGATCGAGGCCTACGCCTCGGCGCTGCTCTCGCTCATCGACGACGAGCACAGGCGGCGGCAACTGGCGGCCGGGGCGCTGGACGCCGCGGGGGTCCACGACGTGTCCTCGGTGGCCGAACGGTGGGAGAAACTGATCGCCACCGCCTCCCGCTGCGTCTGAGCACGGGTACCTTTGGGTCATGCATGGGTACAGCGGCGACAAGCAGGCCTATCTCACCAGGCTCAGGCGGATCGAGGGGCAGATCAGAGGCCTGCAGCGGATGGTCGAGGAGGACGCCTACTGCATCGACGTGCTGACGCAGGTGTCCGCGGCCACCAGGGCCCTGCAGGCGGTGGCCCTCGGCCTGCTGGAGGACCACATCGGCCACTGCGTCGCCGACGCGATCAACACGGGCGGGCCGGAGGCGGAGGAGAAGGTCAAGGAGGCCTCGGCGGCGATCGCCCGCCTCGTTCGTTCGTGACTAGTCACCGGACGGCCTTTTCGAACCACGTCCCGGACCCCTGGAAGGGAGTCCGGGACTAGGTCGTTCAGACGGTTTCCCTCAACCGCTTCAGCACGTCGCCGAAGCGCTCAATCCGAGCGCGTTGTCGAGCTCCGCCAAGGTGAGAGGCCGTTCGCTGCCAGCGACGGCGGTAAGTACCTCGGCATAGAGCGCGATCTCGTCCAACGCGTCACGGTCGTGGATCCGCAGATCCAGATCGTCGTGCCCCACCGCGTCGTCCTTCCTTCCGCAGCCCACACCCACTTCGAGGTTACGGCGGGAGGGTCTTTGGTGCACATGGCCCATCGGGACCATTCGGTGCGTCCCCACCGCGCACCCCCAAGGGTCATTTCCCCGAATACGAGATCACGATTCAGCTAATTATCCGCCGGAGAAGGGATTAGAACGATATAGGAGGAGTAAGGATGAAATAACTGGATTTGTGGTTTAGTTCCGCTTCTTCCTGTCAGAAGTGACGCGGGTAGGTCCCCGAGACGCCCGGGACGGGATCGTCCCGCTCGTGGATCAGCCAGTGCACCAGAGCGCAGGCCGTGGCGAACCCCCGCTCCGGCACCGCCGTCCCGCTCAGGCGGCACCAGGCGAGCCCGGTGGCGTAGGCGGCGCCCAGCAGCGCGGCCGCCGCGGCCCGGCCGGGCGGGCGCAGGGCCGAGGGCAGCGCGGCCGGGGAGGCCTCGGCGGTACGCGGCCAGCAGCCCCGCAGCGGGTGCGTCGGGTCGATGAGCACGACGTGCAGGATGTGGCGCAGCTCGGGGTCCAGCCACGGATAGAGCCGGTCGGCCGCCCGGGGCGCGTGGGCCGCGACGTCGGCGGCGAGCAGGGAGGCCGCCACCGCCCGGGGGTCGGCGCCCTTCGGCGCGAGGAACGACAGCGCCTCGACGAGGTCGTAGAGGGTGTGCTGGAAGTGGTCGCCGGGCGAGGTCTCGGCCAGCGTCACGTGGGGCGCGCAGCGTGCCAGCCACAGGTGCCGCACCGCGTCGTCGCCGTGATGGGCGGCCACGACGTCCTCACCGGTCCGATGGAGGATCGGCGCGACCATCGCCGACAGCGCCTCGGCCCTGGGCCGGAACCGGGGGTCGCCTCTGAGCGCGGCGGCGGTGTCGGCCATCAGCGCGGCCAGCCGCAGCCCCGCCTCGGGATGGCCCGCCCTGACGCGCTCGCCGTACAGGGCCACCAGGTCCTCCAGCGCGACCGGGGCGAGCCAGCGGACCCACTCGTCGCCGGGCAGCGGGCGGCCGAGGAACTCCCCGAACATCGACAGCAGCACCTCGTTGCCGTCGAAGGCCGGGGCGTAGGCGCACCACATGAGCGTGCCCCAGATCGCGGCGACCGGGCTGGCGACCTCTCCGGCGAACAGCTCGGTGAACGGCCCGTGCAGCGGGAAGTCCTCCCTGCGCCTGCCGCGCTGGGCGACGACCAGCGCCCGCACCCGCTCGGTCGTCTCGTACGGCACGTCCGGGCCGACGAAGCCCTGGACCGACCCCCGGTCCGCGGCGAAGTCGGGGCCGGCGGGGACCAGGTGAGGCACGATCGCGGAGGTGACCTGGACCACGTGGGCCGCGCCGCGCACCCCCGGATCCGCGGGGGGAGCGGAGAGGTGCCAGCGGCCGTCGGCGGCGTCCTGCCGGTACCACCGCCCGTAGGCGCCGAACAGCCACCGCCCGCCGTCGGGGGTGGCCAGCACGCGCAGGGCGACGGCCTGGGCGCGGGCGTGCGGCGGCAGGGACGGCCACCGATGGTCGGTGACCATGGCGCGCACATCCCGCTCGATGGCGTCGAAGCCGTCCCACTGCCGCACGGCGGTCATGTTACTCAGGGTCCGTCCGGCGGGCAGGCGTCACTCCGGCCGGATCCGTGACGCGGGGGACGGTGCGGCTCAGGACCGGGTCAGGGGTACGGCGGCGCGGTGGCGTGCGGCCTTGGCCGTGTAGTTGGCCGGCGTCCTGGCGAAGGAGTCGCGGTCGTCGTCGGTCAGCTCCCTGACGATCTTCCCGGGGACGCCAGCCACGAGGACGCCGGCCGGGATCTGCTTGCCCGGGCCGACCAGCGCGCCCGCGGCGACCAGGGATCCGGCGCCGATCCGGGCCCCGCCGAGCACGATCGCGCCGATGCCGATCAGCGCCCCGGTCTCCACGTACGCCCCGTGCACCATGGCCTTGTGGCCGAGGCTGACCCGCGGCTCCAGCACGGCGGGCTGGCCCGGGTCGGCGTGCAGGCAGCACAGGTCCTGGACGTTGCACTCCTCGGCGACCTCGATGGCCTCGTCGTCGCCGCGCAGGACCGAGCCGTACCAGACGCTGGCCGCGCGGCCGAGCCGTACCCGGCCCACGATCACCGCACCGGGCGCTACGTATGCTTCTGGATGGATTTGAGGGGATGCGTCGTCGAGAGAGGCGACGTAGGGCGCGGTGGTCATGCGCCCGATGGTACGGGTAGCGGGGTCGGCGGTTATTCGCGCGAGTGGGTCGCGCGTTCCGGTTGAGGGCTAGGGTGGGTGGCAGCAAAGTCGTCTGCCGACGTCTCCTTTCCCACCCCACGACTTCCACGGGTGACGCTATGACAAACCAGCACGAGAGCTTTCCTGAGCTGATGCATGAGGACTCGTTCGAGGTCGTCATGCGTGGCTACAGTCGCCGCCAAGTCCACGACTACATGATCCGGACGCGCAACCAGATCCGCGATCTGGAGGAGCGGCTCGCGCGGGCGATCGACCAGGCGGAGCAGGGCAGGCTGGAACTCGCCGAGGCCCGGCGCAGGCTCTCCGAGGCGCCTCAGGACTATGACGAGCTCGGGCAGCGGCTCAGTCAGATCCTCAAGCTCGCCGAGGAGGAGGCGACCGCCAAGCGCGAGGTCGCCGACACCGAGGCGCGCAGGCTCCGCGACGAGGCGGCGCTGGAGACCGAGAGGCTGGTCGGCTCCGCCCGCGAGCGGGCGGAGGGCATTCTGAGCGCCGCCCAGCAGGAGGCCGAGCGCCGGGTCGGCGAGGCGACCGCCACCGCCGAGCAGATGCTCGCCCAGGCGGGCAACGACGCCGAGGAGACGCTCAACGCCGCCCGCAGCGAGGCCGAGGAGACCCTGCGCAGCGCCCGCGCGGACGCCGAGCGGATGATCACCTCCGCCCGGCAGGAGGCCGAGCGGACGATCGAGGGCGCCCGCGCCGAGGCCGAGGCCACGCTGGCCGCCGCCAGGAACGAGGCCGAGTCGACCGTCTCGTCGGCCAACGCCGAGGCGCACGCCACGCTGACCGCCGCCCAGCAGCGCGTCTCGGTGCTGGACGAGGGCACCGGACGGCGCGTCGCCTACCTCACCGACACCCACCGCGAGGTCATGCGCCGTCTCAACGAGATGAGCACGGTCCTGGGCGACCTGATCCACCGGGAGAACTCCGCCGGGTCCCTGATCGACGAGAAGGCGGTCCTGCCGCCCCCGGCCTCCGCCCCCGCCATCGCCGCCGCCCCGCAGCCCGGCCCCGACGTGGAGGCCGTCCGGGTGATAGTCGAGGACGACGAGACCGAGAGTGTCGAGGACGTCGAGAACGCCGACGCCGGAGGCACCGGGGACGCCGGGGACGTCGCGGAGGAGGACGACGCGACGACCGTCACGCGGCCCGCCCTCGGCCGGCACACGGTGGCCTCCGACGACAACACCGAGGTGAACCTCGGACCGGCCCGCGAGGCCGGCGAGGAGCTCACCGCACGCAAGTGACCCGCGGCCGTCCGCGCACCGGCACGTGATCGGCGGCCGGTCCGCGGTCGGCCGATGGCCGGCGGGACTGGTCAGCCGATGACCGGCGGGTGCCGGGAAGCCGGCGGAAGCCTCCGCCCCCGATTGGGTCGGAGGCTTCCGCGACTGGAGGCCCGGCGCCTGGGCCGCGCTCGACCCGCTGGCCCAGGCGCCGGGCGGTTCTTCAGGAGATCACTCCGTCGAAGCGTTCTCCCTGGTCCCGGAGCTGCTCGCGCAGTCCATCGGGGTCGTCCGCGTCGATGGTCATCGCGCAGCCGGCCTCACGCTGGGCAGGACTCAGCGGGTGGTGGCGGGTGGCCCACCACCGCCCCGCGTCGCTCCGCCAGATCGTCCAGTCGGGAAACTCCCGGGCTATGTCCGCCAGATGCCGGTCGAAAGACATCCATGCACCTTCCCCGCGCCCAGGATCGCCGCTGTGACGTTCCATCTCCGACGGTGAGGCACCTCTCTAGAGAAATCAATGATCGCAAGGGTCAGGTCAACCTATCGGTTGACGGATGACCTTGATCTATGCGTCGAAATCGTATTGGAGTACATATGACGCGGCGTCAAGGATCATCTCGTTGACCTCCACGGGCACCCCGGCCGCGCTGTAGGCGGTCCTCATGATCACAATGACCGGGGTGCCGGCCGGGAGGTCGAGCAGGTCGGTCTCGAGCGGGTGGGGCATGCGGGCGCGCAGTTCCTCGGTGAACCTGACCGGGCCGTGGCCGAGGTCGCCCAGGCGCGCGTAGACGCCGCCGGGGCCGGTGTCCTCGCGCAGGATCGGGGTGCCCTCGACCAGCGCCGCGGGGAAATGGGAGGCCGACAGCTGCACCGGCCGCCCGTCCACCGAGTACCGGCGCCGCCGCACCCAGACCTCGGCGGTGCCCAGCACGCGGGCGATGTCGTTCTCGGCGGGCTCCCTGTCGATGTGAACCTCGTCCACGGTGTACGACCGGCCCCTGGTGTCGGCGTCCCAGATGGCCTGTCCCTGTCCCCAGTGCCCGTGCGAAAGGCGGCGTGAGCCGTGCCGTCGCAGGGGGCGGAACTGCCGCACGTAGACCCCCGAACCGCGCTTGGGTACGGCCAGCCCTTCGTTGATGAGTACCGAGAGTGCCTGTCTGGCGGTCGCACGGGCCACGCCGTACTGCGCCATGAGGGCGTTCTCGCCCGGGAGCCGATCCCCGTCACGGAGCTCGCCGGACAGGATCGCTTCGCGGAGCCCGTCGGCGATGCGCCGGTAGATCGGGGTCTCGGGAGGTACCGGGGATTGCTGCACGTTTGATCACCCTCTGTCACCAACCGGGTTTGGCGTCTCCAGAGAACTTGCCCCGCCTTGTCCACGATCGCACAGATAACAGAGGTTGGTCCCGTGCTTCTTTTGAGCGGATCGTGCCCTTGTGGTGATCTCCGGGAGTTTTCTCAGACCGTTACCGTGGAACGATCCGAGCCGCTATTGGGAGGCCCACCACCGGCGCGTGACGACCGCCGCGAACACGGCCCCCGCGGTGTTGAGGATGACGTCGTCGACCGAGCTGACCCTGCCGAGGTCGAGGCCGTACTGCAGGAGCTCGACGGCGAGGGAGGCCGCCGCCGCCACGCCCGCGACCGCGGTGAGCGAGGCGAAGCGCGGTGAGCGGACCGGGAGCATCGCCCCGAGTGCCGCGAAGACCAGGAGATTGCCTCCGACCTGCACGAACGCCGCTCCCGGCGGCATCAGGACGACCTGCCGGACCAGATCGGCCAGCGGGACGAGGTTCACTCCGGGCGCGTTCGCGGGGGTGAGGATCATCCAGATCCAGGGGGCGGTCCCGGTCACGATGGCCACGTCGGCGACGGCGGTGCGGCGGGGGGAGGGGTGACCGCCGCGGGCCCGGTGGCGGGCGAGGAGGAAGGCGGCCGACAGGGCCGGTGGGACGGCCAGCAGCGCCGCGACGACGACCGGTCCCCATGTCTGCCACGCCTGCTGCACAGCCCCATGATGCCTCCCGGGATGACCGGATCGGGCGGTGCGCCGGTCGTACGGAGGTACGGGAAGGTGACCTTCAGGAAAGGTCCCGCGAGGGCGGGGAAGACCACCGGAACGCGGCCCGGACCGCCCCGGCGCCGGAGGGGGAGCGTTCCACCGGCGCGCGAGGCCGTCCCGCCCGTGGCTCTGCGTGATCACGCTCCGGCCCGCGGTTCCCCGCCGTCGTGTGCGGGTTCCCCGCGATCACCCCGGGGGGACATCGGCCGTACGTCACCCCGGGGTTGTTGCCCACCCGGTGCCCGCGGATCTATACCCGTATATAGCAGTCCGGAATGTCCTGCCCGAGGAGGCGCCGTGCCCGACCCGGTGACCCACTTCATCGGCGGGGCGCCGGTCGCGCTCGGCCCGACGTTCGCCGCGTGCGACCCGGTGACCGGCCGTGAGGTCCGCAGGGTCCACGAGGCGGACAGGTCCGTCGTCGACCGCGCCGTCGCCGCCGCCCGTGCGGCCCTGCCCGGCTGGGCGGCGCTGCCGGTGGCCGAGCGGGCCGCCTGGACGCGCCGGCTCGGCGACGCGATCGAGGAGCGGTTCGAGGACCTGGTCGCCGCCGAGATCGCCGACACCGGCAAGTCGATCACGCAGACCCGAACGCTGGACATCCCGCGCGGCGCGGCCAACTTCCGGGCCTTCGCCGAGATCGCGGCGCAGCGCCCGGAGAGCGCCTTCCACCTCAAGGACGCGCTGAGCTACACCGTCCGCCGGCCGCTCGGCGTGGTCGCGGTCATCGTGCCGTGGAACCTGCCCTTCCTGCTGGCGACCTGGAAGCTCGGCCCCTGCCTGGTGGCGGGCAACACCGTGGTGGCAAAGCCGTCGGAGCACACGCCGGGCTCACTGGCCGTGCTGGCGGAGATCGCCGCCTCGATCGGGCTCCCGCCGGGCGTCCTCAACGTCGTCAACGGCTTCGGCACCGGCTCGACCGGTCAGTTCCTGGTCGAGCATCCGGGGGTGGACGCCGTCACCTTCACCGGCGAGAGCCGTACCGGATCTGCGATCATGAAGGCCGTGGCGGACCGGGTCAAGCCGGTCTCCTTCGAGCTGGGCGGCAAGAACGCCGGGCTGGTCTTCGCCGACGCGGACCTGGAGGCCGCGGTGGAAGGGAGCGTCAGGTCGGTGTTCACCAACGGCGGGCAGGTCTGCCTGTGCACCGAGCGGCTCTACGTGGAGCGGCCGGTGTTCGGGGAGTTCGTCGAGCGGCTGGCCGAGGGCGCGCGCGGGCTGGCGTTCGGCCGCCCGCGGGACGAGAGCACCGTGATGATGCCGATGATCTCGGCGGAGCACCGGGACAAGGTCCTGACGTACTACGCCCTCGCCAAGGACGAGGGCGCGACGATCCACACGGGCGGCGGGACGCCGCGCTTCGGCGACGAGCGCGACGGCGGCTACTACGTCGAACCGACCGTGCTCACCGGCCTGCCGAACGACAGCCGGGTGAACCGGGAGGAGATCTTCGGCCCCGTCTGCCACGTGGCGCCGTTCGACTCCGAGACCGAGGCCGTCGGGCTGGCCAACGACAGCGAGTACGGCCTGGCCGCGACGGTGTGGACCTCCTCGCTGAACCGCGCCCACCGGGTCGCCCGGTCGCTGGAGGCCGGGCTGGTCTGGGTGAACACCTGGTACCTGCGGGACCTGCGCACGCCGTTCGGCGGGGTGCGGCTGTCGGGCATCGGCCGCGAGGGCGGCACCCACTCGCTGGACTTCTACTCGGAGCCGACCACGATAACGATCAAGCTGGAGGCCGGACATGGATGAGTGGAGTGAAGCCGTCGACGTCATCGGCGAGGCGGCCGACCGGCTGTGGGAGGCGGCGCGCAGCGGCAAGCCGTGCCCGCCGGTGCGCGGGATGCTCCCGGACCTGACCGCGGAGACCGGCTACGCCGTGCAGGAGGTCAACACGCGCCGGGCGCTGGCCGAGGGGCGGCGCCTCGTCGGCCGGAAGATCGGCCTGACCTCGCAGGCGGTCCAGCGGCAGCTCGGCGTGGACCGGCCCGACTTCGGCATGCTCTTCGCGGACATGGCCCACCTCGACGGGCTGCCCATCCCGGCCGGGATCTTCCTGCAGCCCAGGGCCGAGGCGGAGGTCGCGCTGGTGCTCAAGGAGGGACTGGAGGGCGGCCCGTTCACGGTGGCCGACGTCATCCGGGCGACGGACTTCGTGCTGCCCGCCATCGAGATCGCCGACAGCCGGATCGAGGGCTGGGACATCACGATCGTGGACACCATCGCGGACAACGCCGCCGGCGGCGCGTTCGTCCTGGGCGACACGCCCATGTCCCTGACCGGCCTCGACCTCGGGCTGGCCGGGATGACCATGAAGCGGCGCGGCCAGGAGGTCTCCACCGGCGCGGGCGCCTCCTGCATGGGCAACCCCCTGAACGCCGTCGTCTGGCTGGCGAACGCGCTGGCCGCCACGGACTTCCCGCTGACGGCCGGGGACATCGTGCTCACCGGGGCGCTCGGCCCGATCGTGGAGGTCGAGCCCGGTGACGTCTTCGAGGCCTGCATCGACGGCGTCGGCTCGGTGCGGGCGGTGTTCGAGTGAGCCGGGCGGCCTCATGACCGACGGGATCGTCGTACGGGGCAAGGCCGTACCGCGGGGGAGGTTCCCGCACGTCAAGCGGGCGGGGGATTTCATCTACGTGTCCGGGACCAGCTCCCGCCGGCCGGACGACTCGATCGACGGCGCCGTGATCGACGCCTCCGGCACCGTCACACTCGACATCGCCGCCCAGACCCGGGCCGTGATCGAGAACATCGGCGACCTCCTCAAGGCCGCCGGCGCCGATCTGAGCGACCTCGTCCAGATCACCTCCTATCTCGTGAACATGAACGACTTCGGCGGCTACAACCGCGTCTACGGCGAGTACTTCGACGAGGCCGGTCCCGCCAGGACCACCGTGGCCGTGCACCAGCTCCCCCACCCGCACCTGCTCATCGAGATGCAGGCCGTCGCCTACCGGCCCCCGCGAGAGGAACACCCATGATCCCCCCCATCGACCTCACCGCCTGGATCGATGAGCACGCCCACCTGCTCAAGCCGCCGGTGGCCAACAAGGTCCTGTTCGAGGAGGCGGACGACTTCATCGTGATGGTGGTGGGCGGGCCGAACGCGCGCACCGACTTCCACATCGACCCCTACGAGGAGCTCTTCTACCAGATCCGGGGGAACATGCACGTCGACGTCATGACCCCGGACGGGCCGAGCACCGTGCACATCCGCGAGGGCCAGATGTGGCTGCTGCCGGCGAACACGCCGCACTCGCCGCAACGCCCGGAGGCGGGCTCGATCGGCCTGGTGGTCGAGCGGATCCGGCCGGAGGGCGTGCTGGAGAAGTTCCTGTGGTACTGCCGGCGATGCGACACCATGGTCCACGAGGTGGAGCTCCAGGTGCGCGACATCGTGGCCGACCTGCCGCCGGTGTTCCAGGCGTTCTACGAGGACGAGAAGGCCCGCACCTGCGGCAACTGCGGCGCGCTCCACCCCGGTAAGGGATAGGGCGTGATCGTCGACGTCCACACCCATCACGTCCCGCGAGGCTGGCCGGACCTGGGCTGGGCGGACGCGCCCCGGCTCCGGGTGGACTCCGAGCGGGAGGCCGTGATCCTCCTCGGCGACCGGGAGTTCCGGCGGATCCGGGACGACTGCTGGAACCCCGCCCGGCGCCTGGAGGCGATGGACGCCGACGAGGTGGACGTGCAGGTCGTCTCGCCGACCCCGGTGTTCTTCTCCTACGAGCGCCCGGCGGCGCAGGCCGTGCGGGTCGCGAAGATCTTCAACGACCTGGCCCTGGAGATCTGCGCGGACGAGCGGCTGGTGCCGTTCTGCCAGGTGCCGCTCCAGGACCCCGACCTGGCCTGCGCCGAGCTGGACCGGTGCCTGGCCGCCGGGCACGCGGGCGTCGAGATCGGCAACCACGTCGGCGACCGCGACCTCGACGACGCGGGCGTCGTGCAGTTCCTCCAGCACTGCGCCGCCGTGGGAGCGCCCGTCTTCGTGCATCCGTGGGACATGCCGGGCGGCCCCCGGCTGGAGCGCTGGATGGCGCAGTGGCTGGTCGGCATGCCCGCCGAGACCCACCTGTCGGTGCTGGCGATGATCCTGGGCGGGGTCTTCGACCGGGTGCCGGAGTCGCTGCGGATCTGCTTCGCGCACGGCGGCGGCTCGTTCGCCTTCTGGCTCGGCCGCTTCGAGAACGCCTGGCACCGCCGCGGCGACCTGGTCGGCGTCTCGGAGCTGCCGCCGTCCCGCTATGTGGAGCGCTTCAGCGTCGACTCGGTGGTCTTCGACGAGCGGGCGCTGCGGCTGCTGGTGGACACGATGGGCGAGGACCGGGTCATGCTCGGCTCCGACTTCCCCTACCCGCTCGGCGAGTCGCCCGTGGGGTCGCTGGTGCGGGGGGCGGGGTTCCTGTCCGGTACGGCGCGCGCCAAGCTGCTCGGCGGCAACGCCGTACGGTTCCTCGGCCGGTGACCGCGGTCCCGGCCGGTGACCACGCCGGTGACCGCGTCCCCGGTGCGGCCCTTGATGCGGCCCTCAGCACGGCCCCCCGGTGCGCCGGTCTCGGGCGATGACCGATGATGGAGGGGTTGGTAAGGACCCATCCCGGAGAAGGCTCGTGACCATCACCCGTGCGGACTGCGTCGCACTCGACGCCGACGACCCCCTCAGGCACCTCAGGGACGAGTTCGTCCTCCCCGAGGGGACGATCTATCTCGTCGGCAACTCGCTCGGCGCCCCGCCGAAGGCCGCCTCGGCCGCGCTCACGCGGGTCGTGCAGGAGGAGTGGGCGGGCCGGCTGGTCGGCGGCTGGAACGCCGCCGGGTGGTTCGACCTGCCGGAGACCACCGGTGACCGGATCGCCCCGCTGATCGGCGCGGGCCCCGGTCAGGTCGTGGTGGGCGACACCACCTCGATCGCGGTCGTCAAGGCCGTCTCGGCGGCCCTGCGGCTCCGCCCGGGGCGTCGCGTGATCGTCTCCGACCTGGAGAACTTCCCGACCGACCGCTACATGGTCCAGGGCCTGGTCAAGGGGCTGGGCGACTACGAGATCCGCGACGTGCGCGGCTCCGAGGGCCTGGCCGGGGCCCTGGACGACGACGTCGCGTGCGTGCTGCTGTCCGAGGTCGACTACCGCACCGGCGACCGCCACGACACCGCCGAGGTGACCGCGCGGGTGCAGGCGGCCGGCGCGCTGATGATCTGGGACCTGTGCCACAGCGCGGGCGCCTTCCAGGTGGACGTGACCCCGGCGGACTTCGCGGTCGGCTGCACCTACAAGTACCTCAACGGCGGCCCCGGCGCCCCGGCGTTCGTCTACGTCCACCCCCGCCACCAGAACGCGACCGAGCACCTGCTGTCCGGCTGGCACGGCCACGCGGCCCCGTTCGCCTTCGAGCCCGACTACCGCCCGGCCGAGGGCATCCGGCGTTTCACGGTGAGCACCCCGCACGTGCTGTCCTTCGCCGCGCTCAACGCCTCGCTGGACGTCTGGGAGCGGGTGGACCTCGCTCAGCTGCGGGCCAAGAGCACGGCGCTGACCTCGCTGTTCATCGACCTGGTCGAGGAGCTCTGCGCGCCGTACGGCCTCACGCTCGTCACCTCCCGCGACCCCGAGCGGCGCGGCAGCCAGGTCAGCTTCGCCCACCCCGACGGCTATCCGGTCATGCGCGCCCTGATCGACCGGGGCGTGCACGGGGACTTCCGCGCCCCGGACGTCCTGCGCTTCGGCTTCGCCCCGCTCTACATCCGCTTCACGGACGCCTACGACGCGGCCGTCACGCTGGCGGAGGTGCTGGAGAAGGAGCACTGGCGCGAGGAGAGGTACCGGCAGCGCCTCACCGTCACCTGAGAGCGGCTGCGGGCGCTCTCAGGGATTTGAGACCGGGGTCCCCGGCTCAGGCCGTCTGGGCGGCCTGAGCCCGGGTGGCCGTCATGATGCGCCAGCCGAAGGCGACGCACCCGGTCAGGAGCACCACCCCGGAGAGCACTCCGCTGACGAACGGCACCCAGTCCAGGGCGCCGGTGGACACCATGACGAGGCCGGCGACGCCGAGCAGGGACAGGATCGTGCCGGGTACGGCGATGGCCCAGTCCTTCCACACGGGCGCCAGCGCGATGAAGTGCACGCCGACCACCAGGGCGATCCAGGCGACGTTGGTCTGCACGGGACGTTCCCAGGCGGCCAGCACCTGGAGCCCGCCGTAGAGCAGGATCACCTCGGCGACGAGGATGACCAGGTAGCCGCGGCCGTACATGCCCGGCTTGCCGGGCCGGGCGGTCCCGGCGGGCTGAGCGGTCCCGGTGGTCCCGGTGGTCTCGGCGGGCTTGCCGGCGGACCGTTCGCTCCGGACGGCGAGGAACCACATGGTGAGGACGCTCACGGCCGCCAGGCAGGCGGTCACCCGCAGGAGGCCGGCGGTCAGGGTGTTCAGTGGGCTCTGCGCGTTGACGACGACGAAGACCGCGCCGAAGACCGCGCCGACCAGTAATCCAGTCATGCGTTGCATGCTGTCCATTGAAGTCCGTAATCGATCACGCCCGCATGGAGGCTGGGGCGAGGACGTGGTGGAGCTATCCCTACCCTCTGCCGCCACCGCACCGAGCCGCCACCGCACCGAGCCGCTACTGCACCGAGCCGCGCAGATAGGCCAGCACCGCGAGCACCCGCCGGTTGTCGTCCTCGGTGGTGGGGAGCCCGAGTTTGGCGAACACGCCGGCGACGTGTTTGCCGACGGCCGCCTCCGTGATGGACAGGGCACGGGCGACGGCGCTGTTGGAGCGTCCCTCGGCGATCAGGGCGAGGACCTCGTGCTCGCGAGGGGTCAGCCGGTAGGCCGGTTCGGTGGCCTCCCGGCTCCCGGCCCAGGTCAGCTCGAACAGGTCGACGAAGGCGGCGATCAGACTCTGCTGCCTGATGAGGAGGGCGCCCGGTGCGTGGTCGACGGGGGTCATCCGGAGGAACGCCACCGAGCGGTCGAAGACGAGCAGCTGCTGGATCGGCTCGTCGGTGACCCGGCACAGGGCGCCGGCGGCGTGCATCTCCCTGAGCCGGCCCGCCTTGACCGGGTCGTCCAGCATGCTCGCGTGGGTGATCAGCCTCACCCGCATGCCGCGTCGCAGGGCGTCGAGGAGGTCGGGCATGTTCTTGCTCCCCCGGCGGCCCACCTCCGGCGTGCCCGTCGGGTACATGGCGCGCAGCTCGTCGGAGGTGCCGAGGGCGTGGGCGACCTGTCGCAGGATGAGCTCGCCGTCCGTCAGCCGCTCGACGTCGACGGGGACGCCGCGCAGCTCGCTCACCACCTCCTCCAGCCGGTGGGTGAGCCGGGCCAGTGACACGTTCTCGTCCACACGCCTCCTTCGCCGACGGTGCCGTCTTCGTACCCGATGCGGGTGCCCCCGGCGGATTCCGGCCGGTGTGGTCCACGCCGGGGAACATTCATCATTGATCTTCCCAGGCCGGGTGAATCTCGGGGTATTCGGATGAATAGGATGAACGCGCCCACAAGGCATTTGTTTCACCACGCGTTCAGGGAGACCCCCGTTCCATGCTGACGACCTTCGCGGTCACGGCGTTTGTAATGATCATGATTCCCGGGCCCGACCAGGCCCTGATCACCCGCAGCGCCCTCGCCTTCGGCCGTACCGCCGGCCTGCTGACCATGTTCGGCGGCCTGGTCGGCCTGACCGTCCACGCCACCGCCGCCGCCGTCGGGCTCTCCGCCCTGCTGCTGACCTCCGCGACCGCCTTCACCGCGCTGAAGGTCGTGGGCGTGGTCTATCTCCTCTGGCTGGGCGTGCAGTCGCTGCGCGCCGGCCGTCGTACGGCAGCCGCCGCCGTGGTGGCCTCCGAGGCCGTTCCGGAGCGGTGCCCCCCGCTCCGGCACATCCGCAACGGCCTGCTGTCGAACGTGCTCAACCCCAAGGTCGCGCTGTTCTTCGTGACGTTCCTGCCGCAGTTCCTGCCCACCCACGGCAACACCCTGGGCCGGGCCCTGCTGCTCTCGGCGATCTTCGCGGGGCTGTATCTCCTCTGGTTCAGTTTCTACAACGTCGTCGTGGCCCGCGTCGGCGCGCTGCTGCGCACACCCCGGGTGCGGGCCAGGATCGAGCAGGTCACCGGGGTGCTCCTGGTGGGCTTCGCCATCCGCCTGGCCTGGCAGCAGCCCTGACCCGGGGCGCTCGCGGTGCCCTCAGCGGGGGATGATCGGCAGCGTGATGAAGGAGTCGGGGAAGACGGACTGGTGCTGCGGGACCAGCTCGTGCCCGGCGGTCTCGGCGGAGGTGCGACCGGTGCCGGGATTGCGGTCGAAGCGCGGGAAGTTGGAGCTGGAGACCTCCACCCGGATGCGGTGACCGGCCTTGAAGACCTGGCTGGTGGCCACGAGGTCGATCTCGTGCCTCCCGGACGGCACCGAGGTCCGCACGATCCCGTCGATCACGCTCATCGCCCGGCCGTCGGGGTGCACGTCGACCAGCTTGGCCGTCCAGTCGGTGCCCGCCGCCGAGGTGGAGGCGTGCAGCGTCACCGACACCGGGCCGGTGACCTCCAGGTCCCCGGTCAGGACCTCGGTGGTGTAGCACAGCACGTCCGGGCGGAGCTCCACCTCGCGCTGGTCCTGGGGGCCGACGTTGGTCGGGTCGGGCAGCAGCAGCGGGCCGCCGACCGTGGGGACCGGGTCGCGGGGATCGAAGGTGAACGTGACCGGGTCCGCGGCGGCGGGAGCCTCGGGCGACAGCAGGCCGTCGGAGTGCAGGTGGTAGCGGGTGGGCACCGCGCGGGCCGGCGGCCAGGCCTCCTCGTCGCGCCAGACGTCGTCGCCCATCACGAAGATCTTCACCGCCGGGCCGGTGTCCTCGCCCTTGAGGAAGGCCAGCTGGCGCTGTTCCAGCCTGATCGCCTGCGCCGAGGAGAAGAACCCGAAGCCCAGCCGTCCGGTGCCGGTCCCCTGCGAGGTGTGCGACCAGGGGCCGATGACCAGCGGGCCGCCCAGCCGGCGGTGGTTCTCCAGGGTCCCGGACAGGAACACGTCGAACCAGCCCGCCACGTGCATGACCGGCACCTCGATCCGGTCGTGGCGGAGGGTCTCGGCCAGCTCCTGCCAGTAGGCGTCGCGCTCCGGGTGCGAGATCCAGTCCTGCCACCACGGGATCCCGCCGATGTCGCTCAGCGGGAGGGTGCGGGCCGCGGCGGCCGGGTCGCCCAGCATGGGCAGGATCGCGCCGAAACCGGCCCCGACGTCCTGTCCGGCCTCCCCGGCGTGCAGCAGGCCGAGCATGGCCTGCAACGTCCCCCAGTGCAGCGCCGAGCCCAGCGCGAACGCCCCGCCGTGGTACTTCAGCCCGTCGTGGAAGTCGTGCGGCGTCATCGTGGCGACCACCGCCTTCAGGCCCGGCGGGCGGGTGGCCGCCGCCTGCAGCGCGCACCCGGCCAGGTAGGACGTGCCGCTCATGACCACCTCGCCGTTCGACCAGGGCTGGGCGGTGATCCAGGCGATGGTGTCGTGGCCGTCGGGGCCCTCGTCCAGCCACGGCCGGAACTCCCCGTCGCTGCCGCCGCGCCCCCGGCAGTGCTGGAGCACCACCGCGAACCCGGCCTCCAGCGCGGGGACGACCGGGACCATCCGGAAGGTGCCCTCGCCGTACGGCGTGCGCACCAGCAGGGTGGGGAACGGCCCGCCCTCGGCCGGGCGGTGGAGGTCGGCGCGCAGGATCGTGCCGTCCCGCATCGGGATGGGGCTGTCGTGCTCGGCGGTCAGGGGGAGCGGGGGGCGGTTCAGCTTCGGCATGGCGGTTCCCTCCCGGGGGGTCGGGGCTCGGGGGACGGGCCGGTCAGGTCAGGTCACAGGGGTCGTAACGGATGGCGTCTCAGGTCAGGTCACAGGGGTCGTAACGGACGGCGTCTCAGGTCAGGGCGTAGGCGTCGTAGCGGACGGCGTCGGCGGTGCGGGCCCCCGAGGCCACCGCCAGGGTCCGGTTGAGCCACAGGTAACGGTCGTCGCCGGTCTCGAAGCGGCAGAACAGCCGGAAGTAGTACTCCGACGGGTCCACCGCCTCTCCCCGGGCCAGGCGGTCGAGGACCTCGCGGGGGCCGTGCCGCACTCCGGAGGTGGAGATGTAGAGGTGGGCGCCGTCGTGGGTGCGCAGCGTGTAGCGGGTGTCGATGCTGGCCATCCCGTCGGCGTGCAGGACCTGCCAGTCGGCCCCGCCGGGCAGCACGGTGCCCGACAGCCTGGGCCCCTCGAAGGACCCGCCGATGATGTTGATCACCCGGCGGCGGCCCCACTGCGAGTCGCCGAGGTCGAGGATCGGGTCGAGTTCCACGTGGAACGTGGCGAGCGGTTCGAGGTTCACCGTGGCCGCGCCCGGGCGCGACCCCAGGGACGTCTCGGGCGTCATCGCGTCACGCTCCAGGAGGGCCGCCCGTTGAGGGATGCGGGGTCGAACCCGGCCGTGCGCTTGTAGGAGGCGGCGATCGCGGCCCGCTCCGCGTGGGGGACGACCTCCTCGATGTCGTCGAAGCCGTCCGGCGCGCGCTCGTGGGCGAGCTTCATCACGACCTCCGGCCCCATCCGCCGGTTGGACAGCTGCAGGGCGGTCGTGGCGGGGCGCCGGGCCGCCTCGTAGGCCGCCGGGTCGCCGTGGGCCAGCGAGTGCGCGAGCACGCGGGCGTCGATGATCGCCTGGGAGGCGCCGTTGGAGCCGATCGGGTACATCGCGTGGGCCGCGTCGCCCAGCAGGGTGACGTTCCCCGAGGTCCAGTACGGCAGCGGCTCGCGGTCCACCATCGGGTACTCGTAGGCGGCGTCGGCCCCGGCGATGATCCCGGGCACGTCGAGCCAGTCGAAGCGCCAGTCCGCGAAGTGCCGCAGGATCTCCTTCAGGTCCGCCGGGCGGTTCCAGTCGCCCCGGCCGGGGGCCTCGCCGTCCAGGGGCCGCTCGGCGATCCAGTTGATCAGGGTGCGCCCGCCCGTCTCGATCGGGTAGGCGACGAACTTCTGCGTCCCGTCCCCGGCCATGATCATGGATCGCCCGGTCAGGAACGGCTCGCCGTACGTCATGCCGCGCCACAGGACCAGCCCGTTCCACGGGGGCGGTCCCTCGCCGGGGAACAGGTGCGCGCGGACCGCCGAGTTGATGCCGTCCGCCCCGATCAGCAGGTCCTCGTCGCCGGGGCCGGTGATCCTGCTCCCGGTCCGTACGGCCCGCGGGCCGAGCCGCTCGACCACGGCCTCCAGCAGCAGCATCTGCAGCCGCCCCCGGTGCACGGAGTACTGCGGCCAGGCGTATCCCGCGTCCAGGCCCCGGGGCTCGGACCAGATGGCGGTGCCGTACCGGTTGAAGTAGGCCAGCTCGGCGGTGGCCACCCCGATCTCCGCCAGCCGGTCGGCGAGGCCCAGTTCGGTCAGCTCCCGGACCGCGTGGGGGAGGAGGTTGATGCCCACGCCCAGGGGGCGGAGCTCCTGGGCGGCCTCGTGGACGGTGACGTCCTCGAACCCGGCGGCGTGCAGGCTCAGCGCGGCGCTCAGGCCGCCGATCCCGCCACCGGCGATGACGATGCGCACGGGACCTCCCTGGGGTTCACGGCCGTGAGAGAACTTTGTTATGGCCGAAACAATATTCCCGGGGGGCGGAGCCCTGCGCAAGACTTGTCCGGTGGAAACGGCGCGATCAGCAGGTACGGGACCGGGCACGCGGCACGGTGGCGGCACTCCGGGCGGCGCGGAGCCGCAGGCCGGCGGAGAGGATCCGGAGGGCGCGAGGACGGGGAGCGCGGAGACGGAGGGCGCGAGGACGGGGAGCGCGGAGACGGCGGATGGGGAACCGGCGGGCGGTGTTCTGGAGGGAGGCGGGGCGCCGGGGGAGAGGGCCGATCTGCGATATGCCGCGTACGCGCGGGACCGCCTGGCCGCGATGCCGCCCCCGGCCGACCCCGAGGCGTTCGAGCTGGCCTACAACCTGCTCCAGCTGGCCTATCTGCTCGTGACGGACCTGGAGATCCGCATCCACCGCCCGCGCGGCTGGACGCTGCCCGGCTTCCGGCTGATGTTCAAGCTCTGGCTGCTGGGCCCGACCCAGCCCGCCCGGCTCGCCGAGATCTCCGCGATGTCCCGCTCGGCGATGACCAACGCGGTCAACACCCTGCAACGCGACGGCCTGGTCGAGCGGCGCCCCGTGCCCGACGACCGCCGCGCGGTGACGGTCGCGCTGACGGCCAGGGGGGAGACCGCGGTCCAGGAGGCCTTCGCCGAGCAGACCCGCCGGGAGCAGCAGTGGTTCGCCCCACTGGAGCCGGGCGAACGCGCCACCCTCACCGCCCTGCTCGCCCGCGTCCTCGCCACCCGCCCGTCCGACGCCCCCTGACCGGGGTCAGGGCTCCTGGGAGAGGTCGAGTCTGGCGACGAGTTTCTTGGGGGCCACGGCGCGGTAGCTCTCTTCGATCCAGTCCAGGAGCACCTCGGTCTCGGGCAGGGTGCCCATCAGGGGGATCGTCACCCACCCGGCCTTGCCGAGGCCGTATCCGGAGGGTTCGACGCCGTCGAGGGCCAGGGCGTGGCCGTGGGACTCGGGAAGCTTGACCCCGACGGTGGGGTTCCACTTCTCGGTCGGTTCCTCGATGCCGAGGAAGACGAAGATCTTCTTGTTGACCTTGACGACGGTCTCGCCCCAGGGGTGGTCCTCGTACGCCTCGGGGAATCGCAGCGCGAACTCGCGCAGCGTCTCGCGAACCTCACGCCACTTCTCCATGCGGCCCATTGTGGCGGCGGGGTCCGACAATTCCACGGCGCCGGCCGGGGGTCAGGCGGGGCGGCGCCAGGAGCCGAGCACCCGGTCGATGTCCGCCCGGATCCGGTCGCGGGCCTCGGTCCGGGGCACCCCGGACATCAGCAGCCGGTCGTACTCGGTGTCGAGGTGGCGCACCGAGGCGACCACGGCGAGCGTGACGGCGTTCTCGTCGAGGACGCGGGCGGCGGCGGTACGGCCCACCCGGCCGCTGCCGCGCTGACCGGCGTGCCGGGCGATCTCCCCGGCCCGCTCCGGCGGGCAGCCGGGGAACAGGCGGCCGATCTCCTCGGCCATCCCGGCCTGGAAGCGCACGTCCTCCTCCGCCCGCCGCTCCCGGTCGCGCTCGCGGCGGCGCAGCCGTACCTCCTCGTCGGCCAGGCACCGCTCCTCGGCCAGCGCCAGCGCGGCCTCCTCCACCAGGATGCCCAGGCGTTCGTACCGTTTGCGCCGGGGGTTGAAGCGGACCACCACGGCGGCCAGCCCGCTCTCCTTCTTCGCCCGGCGGCTGAGCGCCGCATCGCCTGCGGGGAGGAAGACCAGATGGTCCAGGTCCGCGCAGGTCAGGCAGTGCGGAGCACCCTCCTCCATGATCAGGTAGGGGCCGGTGCCGCGGCAGTCGGCGCACGTCCACGCCTCCGGCGGCTCGACCACCGTCAGGTCGGGCGCCTTGCTCTGCCGTTCGGCCAGCCTCCTGCGCCGGGCCTCGCTCATCTCCGGGGAGACCCAGTGGACCCGGAAGGCGGCGTCGTCCCCCTCGGCGAGGAACCGGAGCGCGCCCCGGTCCCGGGCGGCCGACACGTAGGGGGTCTCGCTGGGCACGAGCCCCCGCTCCTCGGCCCAGCGCCGCAGGATCGCCACCGCGTCGGTCATCTTCGCGCCGTCCACGGCCGCGAGCTGCTCCAGCGCGCCCACCCGGCCCTGCCGCCAGGTGTCCACGTGCCGGGTGTGCAGCCAGCGCACCCCGGTGAGCACGTCGATCGCGGTCACGAACTTCCGCTGCGCGAGCGCGGCCTCCGCCGCCTCCGCCACCCGCCGGTCAAGCTTCGCCATCGCCCCAGCTTGCCGGAGCCGGACCCGGGCCGCACGCGGGTTCCCCGCCCGGACCCGGGCAGGCGGGCTCAGAAGTACCAGGGGAAGGGGCTCCAGTCGGGCTCCCGCTTCTCCAGGAACGCGTCACGGCCCTCGACGGCCTCGTCGGTCATGTAGGCCAGGCGGGTGGTCTCGCCCGCGAAGAGCTGCTGGCCGACGAGCCCGTCGTCGATCAGGTTGAAGGAGTACTTGAGCATGCGCTGGGCCGTCGGGCTCTTGCCGTTGATCTTCTTGGCCCACTCCAGCGCGGTCTTCTCCAGCTCCGCGTGCGGGACCACCGCGTTGACCATGCCCATCCGGTGGGCGTCCTCGGCGGTGTAGGTGTCGCCGAGGAAGAAGATCTCGCGGGCGAACTTCTGGCCCACCTGGCGGGCCAGGTAGGCCGAGCCGTACCCGCCGTCGAAGCTGCCCACGTCGGCGTCGGTCTGCTTGAAGCGGGCGTGCTCGCGGCTGGCGAGCGTCAGGTCGGCCACCACGTGCAGGCTGTGCCCGCCGCCCGCGGCCCAGCCGGGGACCACGCAGATCACGATCTTCGGCATGAAGCGGATCAGCCGCTGCACCTCCAGGATGTGCAGCCGTCCGGTCTTGGCCGGGTCGATCGTCTCGGCGGTCTCGCCCTCGGCGTACCGGTAGCCCTCGCGACCCCTGATGCGCTGGTCGCCGCCCGAGCAGAACGCCCATCCGCCGTCCCTGGGCGAGGGGCCGTTGCCGGTGAGCAGCACGCAGCCCACGTCGCTGCTCATCCGGGCGTGGTCGAGGGCGCGGTAGAGCTCGTCCACGGTCGAGGGCCGGAACGCGTTGCGCACCTCGGGCCGGTCGAAGGCGATCCGGACCGTCCCCTGGTCCACCGCGCGGTGGTAGGTGATGTCCTTGAAGTCGAATCCCTCGACCTCGCGCCACGCCGCGGGATCGAACAGCTCAGAGATCATGCGGTCACCCTATCCCGGGCTCTTTCCGCGCCGGCGGGCGACGGCCCGCGCAGCCGGTGGGCGAGAGTCCATCGGGCTAGTAGGCGACGGCCTGGGAGGTGAAACCCTTGGTCAGGAAGGGCTTCTTGAACTTCGGGAAGGCGACCGTCTCGACGTCGCCGTCGGAGGTGTAGCGTTCGTCGGCGTTCTTCTGCAGCCAGTCGAGCCAGGCGGTGGAGCAGAACCGGGAGCACTCGCTGCCCTTCTTGTCCATGGCGCGGATGCGCGGGATGCCCACCGGGTCGAAGTCCTTGTTGAACGGCGACGGCGCGGGGGTGTACCCGGCGCGGAAGACCCCGCCGTACTTGTAGGAGAAGTCCCCGGAGCGGCCCTTCAGACCCCATTCCTCGGTGCTGGGCTGGTTGCCGTACGGCAGGGCCAGCGTCACCGGGGCGGCCTCGATCAGATCCGTGATGAGCCGGTGCCCCGCGGAGATCTCCGCGGTCACCTCCTTCTTCGGCTTGCCCAGCAGGTTCTCGTGGTTCTTGGTGTGGTTGCCGATGTCGTAGCCGTTGTCGTGGAGCCACGACAGCATCTGCGTCTGCTCCTCCGGCGTGCTCTTGCCGAACATGTCGCGCGTCACGTAGAAGGTGGCCACCGGCCGGAACCCCGGGTTGTCCTTGGCGACGTCGGCCAGGATGGCGACGGCGGTGTCCGGCGCGGGCGTGCCCGTCCCGTCCAGGGTCAGCTGCGACGGCGAGGCGTCGTCGAAGGTGAGGACGACCGCGTGACGCCCCTCCGGGATGTCGATGCGCCCGGTGACGTACTCGGCCGCGGTGACCGGGACGTAGCCCTCCTTCGCCAGGCGCTCCAGCTCCGTGCGGAACTGCCGGGGGGTGCGGTCGTCCATGTTGGTGGGCTTGGCGACCACCCGGTGGTACATGAGGACGGGGATCTGACCCAGCTCGTTGGCCTTGGCCTTGGCGGCCTTGTCCGTTCTGGCCTTGGCGACGGCCGCCTTCTGGACCGCGGCGGCCGACGCCTTGGCCGCGGCCGTGACGCCTTTGTCCTCGGGCTCGTCGTCCCACGGCATGCACCCGGTGATGAGGGTGCCTGCCGCCACGACGGCCATACCGGCCCTGCCCACGCTAAGACGGCTCATCGCGTCTCCCCAGCTAACTGACGATACGCGCAGCTTGTCCCCGGCTGGTCTGCGGATTCATCTCCGTGTCCGGTAAAGACTTCATGAGTGATCGCGCATCCGGCCGGGGGACGGCGGACTCCGGGTTACGCGGGGACGGGTGCCGGGGCGGGAGCGGAGGGGGCCAGCGGCTTCTTGGCCGGGACCCGCGCGACGGAAGTCTTCGCGGGGGCCTTGGCGGGAGTCTTGGCCGGGACCTTCACGGATTCCTTCGCCGGCTCTCTCACCGGCTCCTCCATCCGGGCGGCGGCGGGCTTGCCGACGGCCTCCGGCTGCGGGATCCGGATCTCGATCGCGTCGAGGTGGCCGCCGTGGTGGTCGTGGCGGTCGGCGTCGGCGTCGTCGAACCACACACCGCCGTCGGCGAGATAGCGGAAGCAGATGCCCTCGCCGGCGGGGACGGTGACGGTCACCTGGTAGGTGCCGTCGTTTTTGCGCTGCATCGGGTGAGCGTAGGGATTCCAGCCGTTGAAGTCGCCGACAAGGGAGATCCCGCCGGGGGCCCGGTCGGCCGGAACGGTGAAGGTGAGCTTGACCTGCCCGTTCTTGGTCGGCTTGCCGCGCTTGATCATTGAAGTCCTCCTGAACAACTCACTGCTTGACTGTTCTCACGGCCGTCACCTCGGCGACGGGAGGACGCACGGGTGTCCTCGCCCGGATACGCGCGCGCTGCTGTGCGCGTCACACCGGAGAGGACCCCGTGCCGATCACGGAGAGGTGGGATCCACGGCGTGCGGGCCGATGCGGACCATGAGAATCCTCATCTCTGCTCCCCGGGGAGCGCCCGGGACACGCAGGTCGTTGGAGAGGATTTACGCCGCCGTGCCGCTATCGCGACTTGCTTACGACGGCGGGCACGGCGGGCGGATGATCAGTAGGGGTCGGTGACGCTGAAGTAGCGGCGGGGGACGTCGACGAGCATCGTGGTGATCTGCTCCTCGGTGACCCCGTGCTCGCGCAGGTAGGGCAGCACCTCCTGGCCGATGTGCAGATAGTGCCACTGGGGCAGGAAGGCCAGGATGTTCGGGTCGATCCAGTCGATGTAGCAGGAGGCGTCCTGCGAGAGCACCATCTGCCCGGCGAAGCCGCGCCGGCACATCTCGACGACGATGTCGGCGCGGGCCTCGAAGGTGGTGTCGAGGTTGATGCCGAAGCGGTCCATGCCGAGGATGAAACCGGCCTCGGCCAGCTCGGTGAGGTGGTCGGCGTCGGTGGTGTCGCCGCTGTGCCCGAGCACGACGCGGCGCGGGTCGACGCCCTCCTCGTCGCAGAGCACCCGCTTGACCTCCAGCCCGGTACGGCTGCCCGGGTGCGTGTGCACCGTGACGGGCGCCCCGGTCCGGCGGTGCGCCTTGGCCACCGCCCGCATCACCCGCTCCACGCCGCCGGTCATGCCGGCGTGGTCGATGGCGCACTTGAGGAAGCTCGCCCGCACGCCGGTGCCGGCGATGCCGTCGACGATGTCGCCGACGAACATGTCGACCATCGGGTCGGGCAGCTCCGTGCCGAGCGCGGCGTTGAGCGCCGGGCCCCGGTAGTGGAAGAAGAACGGGACGTCGCCGTAGGTGTAGCAGCCGGTCGCCACGACGATGTTGAGCTCGGGGACCTGCTCGGCGATGCGCTTGATGCGCGGGATGTACCTGCCCAGGCCGATGACGGTCGGGTCGACGATCGTGCGCACGCCCTGGGCCGCCAGCGCCTGCAGTTTGCCGACCGCGTCGGCGACGCGCTTGTCCTCGTCGCCCCACTCCTCCGGGTGGTTCTGCTGCACGTCGGGCGTGAGCACGAACACGTGCTCGTGCATGTACGTGCGGCCGAGGTCGGCGGTGTCGACGGGACCGCGGACGGTGTTGACCTGGGGCATGTGACGTCCCTCCCGCCGGGCGGCGGCCGGCCGCTTCACCGGCGTCTCACGTGACGAGGAGCTGTTCCGTGAGCGTACCGACCGTTTGGTATGTTGTCACCGCCCTCGAAGAAGGAGTTTCCCGTGCCCATCGCCCCCGGTGTCCCGCAGGAGATCGCATGAGCGCCTCCCCCGTCCGTGAGGAGGCCGGCGAGGTCCGCCGGGAGGACGCGTTCGACGTGGCCGCGCTGCACGCCTGGCTGTCGGCCAGGATGCCGGACCTGGACGGGCCGCCGCAGGTGCGGCAGTTCGGCGGCGGGGTGTCGAACCTGACCTACCTGCTCCGGTACGGCTCGCGCGACCTGATCATGCGCCGCCCGCCGCGCGGCCACAAGGCCGCCTCCGCCCACGACATGCGGCGCGAGTTCACGGTGCAGCGGCAGCTCAAGCCGCACTTCGGCGCGGTCCCGGAGATGCTCGCCTTCTGCGACGATCCGGCGGTGCTGGGCGGCGAGTTCTACGTGATGGAGCGCGTCGAGGGGACGATCCTGCGCCGCGAGCTCCCGGCGGGGGTCACGCTCGGCCCGGACCAGGCCCGGGACCTGGGCCACACCGTGGTCGACACCCTGGCCGACCTGCACGCCGTGGACCCGGAGACGGCGGGCCTCGGCGACCTGGGCAAGGGGCCGGGATACGTGCGGCGGCAGGTCGAGGGCTGGTCGCGCCGCTACCGGGGCGCGCTGACCGACGACGTGCCGGACGGCGAGGCCGTGATGGCGTGGCTGGAGGAGCACCGGCCGGACGACGTCGCGACCCGGCTGATCCACAACGACTGGAAGCTCGACAACCTGGTCCTGGACCTGGACGGGACCCCGCGGGTGGTGGGCGTCCTGGACTGGGAGATGGCCACCGTCGGCGACCCGCTGATGGAGCTGGGCTCGGCCATGGCCTACTGGATCACCGCGGACGACGACGAGCTGTACGGCCTGCTGCGCCGCCAGCCCACGCACCTGCCCGGGATGCCGACGCGGGAGCGGTTCGTGGCGCGCTATCTGTCGCGGACCGGCCTGCCCATGGGCCGGTGGGAGTTCTACGAGGTGTTCGGGCTGTTCCGGCTGGCGGTGATCGCCCAGCAGATCTGGTTCCGTTACCGGGCGGGTCAGACCACCAACCCGGCGTTCGCCGGGTTCGGGGACGCGGTGCGGATCCTGGTCGCCAGGGCCTCGTCCCTGGCCGGAGTCGGCGGTCCCGCCGGGCCCTGACGCGATCCTGGCCGGCCCTGACGCGGCCCGGCCGGCCCGTCACCGGGGCGTACGGCTCGACACGCCGATATGACCGGGTTCGTCCTTCAGTTCCCCGCGCGCCGCGGGGAGCGCCGGATACGATCCCCGGCATGACGGTGACGGTGTTGACGGGGGCGGGGATCTCCACCGAATCCGGGATCCCGGACTATCGCGGCCCGAAGGGGCTGTGGACCACGGATCCCGGCTACGAGAAGCTCGTCACCTACGACTACTACATGGCCGACCCGGACATCCGGCGCCGGTCGTGGCTGTTCCGCCGCGACAGCCCCGCCTGGGAGGCCGAGCCGAACGCCGCGCACCGGGCCCTGGCCGCCCTGCCGGACGCCTGGATCGTCACCCAGAACGTCGACGGCCTGCACCAGCGGGCGGGCTCGCCGCCGGAGCGGGTGCTGGAGCTGCACGGCAACATGTTCGGCGCGGTGTGCACGGCGTGCGGGGCCCGCTCGACGACCCGCGAGGCGATCGACCGGATCCTGGCGGGAGAGGACGACCCGGCCTGCCAGGAGTGCGGCGGCATCCTGAAGACCACCACGGTGATGTTCGGCCAGTCCCTCGACCGGCACGTCCTGCTGGAGGCGATCAGGCTGGCCGGGGAGTGCGAGGTGTTCCTGGCCGTCGGCACCTCCCTGCAGGTGCAGCCCGCCGCGTCGCTGGCGCGGGTCGCGGCCGAGGCGGGCGCCCGGCTGGTGATCGTCAACGGTGAGCCGACGCCGTACGACCACATGGCGGACGAAGTGATCAACGAGCCGATCGGCGTCGCCGTACCCCGTCTGTGCGCCTCCCTCTCCTGAGAGGCGCCCACCCCGGGAGCACGGAGTTTCCGGCTCCCCTCCCGGCTCCCTGGCGAACCGACCGGTCGGTACGGTAGGAATGCAGTGACCGTTCGCCCGCGGGCCGTCCTGAAGGGGTTCCCATGGCCATCGACTTCACCCTCGCCCCCGAGCACGAAGAGATCCGCCGCCGCGTCCGGGCCTTCATCCAGGAGACCGTCATCCCGGCCGTCAAGGACTTCGACGACGAGGGGAAGGTCACCAGCCGGGAGGAGTACATCCATGCCATCCTGGAGCTGCGCGGCAAGGCGCAGGCCGAGGGGCTGTGGCTGCCGCACATGCCCGAGGAGTGGGGCGGCATGGGACTGGGCCACGTCGAGCTGGCCATGGTCCAGTCCGAGGCCGCCAAGACCCGGCTGGGACCGTGGATCCTCAACTGCGCCGCCCCCGACGAGGGCAACATGCACACGCTGCTGCACTGGGGGACCGACGAGCAGAAGGAGAAGTACCTCAGGCCGCTGCTCCAGGGCGTGAAGATGTCGTGCTTCGCCATGACCGAGCCCGAGGTCGCCGGCTCCGACCCCACGCTCATCCGCACGAACGCCGTCAAGGACGGCGACGAGTGGGTCATCAACGGCCACAAGTGGTTCATCTCCAACGCCCGCCGCGCGAGCTTCGCCATCCTGATCGCCAAGACCGAGCTCGACGTGCCGGAGGGCTCCCGCGGCGCCAACACCGCCTTCCTCATCGACCTGCCGCAGGAGGGCTGGAACGACGTCCGCGAGGTCGAGACGATGCACGGCTCGACCGGGCACAGCGAGATCGTCATCACCGACCTGCGGGTGCCCGACAGCCAGATCCTCGGCGGGCGCGGCAACGGCCACCGCCTGGGCCAGTACCGGCTGGGCCCGGCCCGGCTGGCGCACTGCATGCGCTGGATCTCCCAGGCCGAGACGGCGCTCGACATGATGGTGGAGCGGGCGCTCAACCGCTACAGCCACGGCTCGCTGCTGGCCGACAAACAGGGCATCCAGTGGCTGATCGCCGACTCGGCCATGGAGCTGTACCAGTGCAAGCTCATGGTGCTGCACGCCGCCTCGAAGATCGACAAGGGTGAGGACTTCCGTACCGAGGTCTCGATGGCCAAGCACTTCGTGGCCAACAGCCTCAACCGGATCGTGGACCGGGCGATCCAGGTGCACGGCGCCCTGGGCTACTCCACCGACACCCCGCTGGCCCACATGTTCCAGCACGCCCGCTGGGCCCGCTTCGCGGACGGGGCCGACGAGATCCACCAGATGCGCATCGCCGAGCGCACGATCGCGGCCTACCAGGCCACGGGTTCGACCAACGCCGCCACGGGAGGGCTGCCGCTGTGAGCCGGATCGGAGACAGGTTCGCCGGAGAGGGCGCGGGACTGCTCAG
This sequence comes from Paraplanobispora takensis, assembly GCF_016863195.1. Taxonomy (GTDB): domain Bacteria; phylum Actinomycetota; class Actinomycetes; order Streptosporangiales; family Streptosporangiaceae; genus Planobispora; species Planobispora takensis. The sequence continues at coordinate 332,380 of NZ_BOOK01000001.1, forward strand.
CGGAGTGGGGACGGGCGCGCCCGCGCAGGAGTTCTCCACCGTACGGAGCGATCGGCTGGAGGGCCGGGTCGCGCTGGTCACCGGGGGCGGCAACGGCATCGGCGCCGCGGTGGCCCGGCGGCTGGCCGCGGGCGGGGCCGAGGTCGTCCTCGCCGACGTCGACGACGCGGCGGGCAAGGAGGTCGCCGACGAGATCGGCGCGGTCTTCGTGCACTGCGACGTGTCGCGGCTGGAGGACAACAAGGCCGCGGTCGCCACCGCCGTCGAGCGGTACGGCCGGCTCGACCTGGCCTTCCTCAACGCCGGCATCTCCTCGGGCTGCGGCCTGCTGGAGGACTTCGACATCGAGCGCTACCGCCTGGCGATGGGCGTCAACCTCGACGGCGTCGTGTTCGGCGCGCACGCCGCGATCCCGGCGCTGCGGGCCGCGGGGGGCGGGACGATCGTGGCGACCGCGAGCATGGCGGGCATCGTCGGCATCCCGTCCGACCCCGTCTACGCGGCCAACAAGCACGCCGTGGTCGGGCTCGTGCGCTCGCTGGCCCAGGACCTCGCACCGCTGGGGGTCAAGGTCCAGGGCCTGTGCCCGTCGTTCGCCGACACGGCGATCCTGGGCGAGGGCAAGGCGCTGCTGGAGCAGATCGGGTTCCCGATCCTGGAGGTCTCCGAGGTCGTCGACACGTTCTTCCGGCTGCTCGACAGCGAGGGCACCGGCGAGTGCTGGTTCGTCATCCCGGGACGGGAGAGCCAGCCCTTCGCCTTCCGCCGGGCCCCGGGCCCGCGCGCCTGACCCGCCGGAACCCCGCCGGGGACGCGAGACCCGGGCGGGGCGCCGGCGGAGGGTCGGGCGGCCGTCACTCGGGATGGTTGGCGGCCGTGCCGCCGACGCCGAAGGAGGTGCCGACGCCGTCGTAGGCGAAGTGCAGCACCATGCCCGCGACGGCGTGGGTGAGGTCGTGGCAGTGGGCGAGCCAGAGGCCGGGGTTGTCGGCGCGCAGCGCGACCTGCCACACCTCGCCGGGCTGGACGTCGAAGGTGTCCAGCCACAGCGGGCCGCCATCCGGCGGCTTCCCGTCACGGGACAGGACGAGCACGTGATGGCCGTGCGGATGCATGGGGTGGGTGTCGGCCCCCCGGTTGACCACGGTGAGGCGGACCAGCTCGCCCTCGCGGACCCGCAGCGGCGGCACATGCGGGAAGACCTCGCCGTCGACGGTGTGGGCGTACTGCGGCACGCCGCCGACGAACCTGAACTGGCGGTCGAGCACCATCGTGTAGTCGCGGTCGAACGCCTCGGGCGGGACGGGCGCGCCGTAGGCGAGCGGGCCGAACTCCTCCGGCGGCGGGGCGGGGGTGCCGTAGGCGAGCGGATCGAACACCGGGGCGTCGCCGGGCGGGGCCGTACCGGGTGCGGAGGGGCCGCCGCCCGGTGAGGCGGTCGCGGGCGGGGCCGTGCCCGGGGGCAGCAGGGCCAGGCCCGTCCGCGGGGCTCCTTCGACGGAGAGCCGCACCGGCCGGGCGGGCATGGTGAAGGCGAGGTCGTAGCGGGACCCGGCGGGCACCCTGAGCACCACGCCGGACACCTCGGACGGCCCGGCCAGGTCCCGGCCGTCGATCGCCACCACCCGGAACGGGGAGCCGTCCAGCCGGAGCCGGTGCGGGACCGAGTCGGTGTTCACCAGCCGGAGGCGGACCGGAGTCCCCGCGGGGGTCTCGCGCGTGTCGATCAGGTCGGTGGCGCCGAGCGTCGTGGCGCCGGCGAAGGTGTGCACGGGCAGGGTGAGGTCGAGGCCGGCGGCGCCGGATCCGGAGGCGTCGCTCGTGGTGCGGCCTGAATCGGAGGGGGCGCTCGTGGCGCGGCCCGGACCGGAGGGATCGCTCGTGGCGCGGCCCGGACCGGAGGGATCGCTCGTGGCGCGGCCCGGGCCGGAGATGCCGGCCGCGGTGCCGCCGGGTTCGGGGGTCCCACCGTTCGCCGCGGGCGGGCGGGGGAGGACGACGAGCGTGCCGAACAGCCCCCGGGGGACGGCCTCGGCCGGATTCTGGTGGCTGTGGTACCAGTAGGTCCCCGGGACGTCGGCGCGGAAGCGGTAGGTGAAGGCGCCGCCCGGCATGACGGCGTCCTGCGTCACACCGGCCACCCCGTCCTCGCCGTTGGGCACGTCGTATCCGTGCCAGTGCAGGCTCACCCCGGCGGCGATGTCGGCGTTGCGCAGCCGGACCTCCACCAGGTCGCCCTCCGCGGCGGTCAGGGCCGGACCGGGCAGGGAACCGAAGGTCCAGGCGTCCAGGGTCCGTCCCGAGGGGAGCGTGACCCGCTCCTGGCGGGCGGTGAGGGCGAAGCGCCGCACCGGTCCCGCCGCGTCGGAGGGCGTGCGCAGCCCGGCCACGGACACGCCGCCCGGGTGCGTGCCGTCGCCCGGGTGGGCGCTGCCCGACTGTGCGCTGTCCGGGTGGGCGCCGTCTCCGTGGGTGCTGCCCGGTTGTGCGTTGTCCGGGTGGGCGCCGTGCGCGTGGCCGCTTTCGAGGTCGGAGGTGCGCGACCAGGCGGCGCCCACGGGGGCCGCCACCGCGAGTACGCAGACCAGCCCGAGCGCCCCCACCGCGACGGGCCGGCCGCGCCCGCCGGCCGTCAGCCGGGTGATCCCCGCGGCCGCCGCCACGAGGGTCACCAGGACGATCCCGGAGACCGGGGTCGCCGGGTAGCCCACGACCAGGGAGACGACGAGGCCCGCCGCCGCGCCGTACCCGGTGGTGAGCAGCGCGGTCCGTACGGCCGGCGACGGCGATGCCGGGACAGGCCGCGCCGCCCTCGCCGGTTGCGCGGCGTGCTCCCGTACCGCCCCCGCGGGTTGCGCGGCGTGTCCCCGTACCGCCGCGACCAGGAAGGGGACAGTGAGCGGCACCGCCACCAGGGCGGGGAGGACCACCAGCGGCAGCGCCAGCACCGCCTTCTCCTGGGCGAACCACCAGCCCTCGGCGGCCAGGGCCGCCACGACCGCGATCCGCCCCGCGGTCGCGAGGACGGCGAGGCCGGTCAGGGCCGCCCCGATGAGCGCACCGCGCCGTCCGGCCCCCTCCCGCCGGACGGCCACGGTGATGCCCGCGCCCAGCCAGAGCCCCGCGACCAGGACGGTCAGGGCCAGGTCCAGGGCGAGAAGGGTGCGGATCATCGCTGGTCCGGGAAGGTCTGCGGGGAGTCACCGGCTGCCTGGACGCGCTCCGGGAGCGGGACGGCCCGGGAGGCTCCGGATCCGTCAGGGGAGGGCTCCAAGGGGACCCCGGAGACCCCGGAGACCCCGGGGGCCTCGGCGGGCGCCGGGGCCAGGCCGGCCTCCGCGTGGGCCCGCGCCCGCCGTACCAGCAGGATGCAGACCCACAGGATCACGAGCCCGTTGACCGCGTGCAGGCCGAGGATGGCCTGGCCGACGACGTTCGTCTGCTCCTCGGAGGACCCGGTGACGGCCGCCAGGAGGAACCAGACGATCTGCAGGACGATGAGGCCGAAGGGCAGGAGGGTGAACCCGATCAGGCGGCCGGGCGCCTTCGCGATCGCGGCCGTGATCGTCGCCAGGATGACCAGGATGGGGATGGCGCCCGAGCCGTTGATCCGGTGCATGATGAACTGCGAGTCGTTCTCCGGCGTGGTGAAGACGCCGAACGCGGCGAAATAGAACTGGATCACGACCGCGCCCAGCAGGAGCACGCACAGGACGACGTACGCCTGGCGCGCGAACGAGGGCCGGGCCGGCCGTGCCGTTGGAGTGCCGGTCATGAGTGCCTCCGGTTTCTCGCTTTCCTACGACCGACGCTAGGAAGCGGGAGGCGGGTGTTTAACCTGGTGAACCCTCCGAGTGGGGTGGGGTTTTCCTCCGGGCGGACCCCAGGCGGGCCTCCTGGCGGGGCCGGGCCGCCACGCGCACAATGGGCGCATGCGCGCTCTCTGCACGGTGCTCGCGGCAGTCGGCGGGTGCGCGATCGTGCTGGCCGTCGCACTCGCCCTGGCCACGGGCCAGAGTCAGCGGTCCCTGGTCGGCTGGATCCTGGTGGGGCCGTTGCCCATGTACGCCGTGAGCCTGGCGGCCTTCCTGCGCCGGCCCGACAACCTGGTGGTGCGCTGGCTGCTCGTCAGCGGGGCCGCGTTCGCCGTCGAGGTGTTCCTGGGCGACCTGGTGCTGGTCCTCATCGCCGACTGGCCGGCCGCGTGGGCCGTGGCGCTGGTCCGGCAGTGGGTGGGCCTGGTCAGCGTGCTGGCCGCGATCGGGTTCATCGGGCTCTTCCCGGTGGGCCGCGCGGAGCGCCCGTTCGAGCGGTTCGTCATGTGGACCATGACGGCCCTGGTCGTGCTGATCCCGTTGCTCAACGCGCTGTCCGACCTCACCCTGGTGCGGGGGATGTACCCCGGTGCGCAGCCGGTTTTCCGCAGTCCCGTCTTCGTCGAGTCGCTGGCCCCGCTGGGGCCCTCCATCGTCGTGCTGTACCAGGGCTTCCCTCTGTGGACCATGCTCAGCTTCCTGCTGCTGGCCATGCGCTATCGGCGGGCGCCGTTCGACCAGCGCCGCAAGATCAGATGGCTGCTGTTCGGCAGCGTCGCCGCGGCCGTCTTCTGGATCCCTGAGCTCCTCATCGTCTGGCTCACCGGGGAGGACTCGTTCGTGTACGCGGTGGTCGACGCCGTCAGCTGGCCGATGACGATGATCATCATGCTCGGTGTGATGCTCGTGGCGCTGTTCCACGAGGGGGTCTTCGGCATCGACCGGCCGGCCCGGCGCTCGCTCGTCTACCGCCTGCTGTGGTCGCTGATCACCGTGGGCTACGTCGGCGCCGCCGCCGGCATGGGCATCCTGGTCGGCCTGTATCTGCCGGTCGGCGCCGCCGTGCTGCTGGCGATCGGCGTGACCCTCCTGCTCCAGCCGGTGCGCGGGCGGCTGGAACGGCTGGCCGACCGGTGGGTCTTCGGAGCCAGGCTCGACGGCTACCGGCTGCTCAGCCGGTTCGGCACGGCGCTGGAGAGGGCGCCGGGCCCGGCCGAGCTGCTGCGGGAACTGGCCGAGACCGTGCGCCGGGGGCTGAACCTGACCTGGGCCCGGGTACGCCTCGACCCGGACGTCGCCGAGGCCGGGGACGCGCAGGAGCCCGGCGCCGGGGAGCGGGCGGACCCGGTGCTGGTGGTCCCCATCACCCATGGCGAGACGGTGCTGGGCGGCATCGAGTGCGGCCCCCGGCGGGACGGCCCGCTGCTGGAGGAGGACCGCCGCCTGCTGGGCTATCTCGCCGGTCAGGCGGCCTCCGCCCTGCACACCATCCACCTCACCGCCGAGCTGTCCGCGCAGCTGCGGCTGATCCGGCGGCAGGCGGCCGAGCTGGCCGCCTCCCGTGAGCGGGTCTCCCAGGGGCAGGACGCCGAACGCCGCCGCATCCAGCGCGACCTGCACGACGGCGTGCAGCAGGAGGTGGTGGCCCTGACCGCCAAGCTGGGTCTGGTACGGCAGCGGCTGCGGCGCGGCGACGCGCGGGCCGAACAGGACCTGGCCGACCTCCACCGGGACCTGGGCACGCTCCTGAACGACCTGCGCGAGTTCGCGTACACGATCCACCCGCCGGTCCTCAGCGACCAGGGGCTGCTGGAGGCGGTCGAGGCCCAGGCCGCCCGCCTGCCCGTGCTGATGGAGGTCAGGGCCGATCCGGCGCTGCGCGGCGCGCGTTTCCCCTCCCACATCGAGGCCACGGCCTGGTACGCGCTGGCCGAGGCCCTGTCCAACACGGTCAAGCACGCGGAGGCGAGCCGGGTGGAGGTCTCGCTGCGCCGGTTCGACCACCGGCTGATGCTGGCGGTCCGGGACGACGGCCGGGGATTCGACCCGGCGGCCTCCCGCGGGCTGGGCCTGACCGGGCTCGCCGACCGGCTGGACATCGCCGGCGGGACCCTGCGGGTGCGCACCGCCGAGGGCGGGGGCACCGAACTGTGCATGGAGATTCCCCTGACCCGGCTGGAGGACGAGGATGCCTGAACCGCTGCGGATCGTCATGGCAGAGGACAACTATCTCGTCCGGGAGGGCGCGCGACGCCTGCTGGAGGACTCAGGCGAGGTCGTCGTCCAGGCCGCCGTCGGCTCCGCTCCCGAACTGCTCGACGCGGTACGGCGGATGCGCCCCGAGGCCGTGCTGACCGACATCCGCATGCCGGCCGGCGCGGTCCCGGGCCTGCCCGCCCACGACCCGGCCCCCGTCCGGACCGGCGCCCCGGCCGGTGCCCCCGGCGGGGCCGCCCAGGCGACCGCCGGGGCCGACCGGAACGGCCGGGCGATGGAGGGCATCGACGCCGCCCACGCCATCAAGGCGGGCCACCCGGAGATCGGCGTGGTCATCCTGTCGCAGTACGTCGACGAGTCCTACGCCTTCGAGCTGTTCCGCGACGGCACCGCCGGGCTGGCCTACCTGCTCAAGGACCGCATCGGCGACCTCAACCGGCTGCTGGAGGCGCTGCGCGAGGTGACCCGCGGCGGATCGGTCATCGACCCCCAGGTGGTCGAGGCGCTCGTCACCCGCCGCGTCCGGCTGCGCGAGTCGCCTCTGACCCTGCTCACCACCCGCGAGCTCGACGTCCTGCGGGAGATGGCCCAGGGGCGCGGCAACGCGGGCATCGCCGCCGAGCTGACCCTGTCGGAGTCCTCCGTGGAGAAACACGTCAACGCCATCTTCGCCAAGCTCGGCCTCACCGCCGAGCCCCTTGTCCACCGGCGCGTCACGGCCGTGCTGACCTTCCTGCGCGAGACCGGCCTGCGCCGCTGAGACCGCGGCCGCGCGGCCGTACCCGGTCAGGACGGCGGCACCGGCCGGCGTGTCAGGCGGGCCGCGCCCCGGTGGGCGTCAGGCGGATCGGCGGAGCCCGGTGGGCGTCAGGCGGATCGGCGGAGCCCGGCGAACTGCAGGCCGGCGAAGGCCGCGACCGCCACGGCCTGGGCGATCACCATGGCCGTTCCCAGGCCGGTCAGCGGGAACCAACCGGCGACGAGCGTCTCCACACTGGCCACCACCCAGGCGGCGTTGACGGCGATCACACCGCCCGCGGCGGCCTTGGAGATCACCGGCCGCGACGACAGCACGAGCAGGGCGGCGGCGAAGGCGAGGAGGAACGCCCCGGCCGGGTAGAGGAAGGCGGCCGGGAGGCCGAACATCTCGCCGTACAGCGCGGCGGCGGCGACGTAGAGGAGGCCGTTGGCGCCGGAGGCCACCGCGTCCAGCCGCAGGGCCAGGCGCAGCAGCGGGGCGGTGCGGGCGGCGGTGGCGGTGGTGTTCGCGATGGCGGTCATGAACTGCTTCCTTTCGTCGTGTTCCTGCACTCACGACGCTACGGAGATCGGCTCGGGACCGAATCAGTCATCATGACGGTAGGAGTAATTGGCCGAATGACCCCGGTTAGGTAGATTCCGCACCATGTTGCGGGGGCGGGCCGGGGAGCAGGCGGAGATCGACCGGTTGCTGGCGGCGGCCCGGGCGGGCACCAGCGGGGTTCTGGTCGTACGGGGTCAGGCGGGCATCGGCAAGTCGGCGCTCCTGGACTACGCGCGCGAACGCGCCGAGGGTTTCCGGGTGCTCCGCGGGACCGGCGTCGAGCCGGAGGCCGAGCTCCCCTTCGCCGCGCTGCACCTGCTGCTGCGCTCCGGCCTCGACCGGATCGACGCGCTCCCGCCGGTCCAGGCCGCGGCGCTGCGGGGCGCGCTCGGGCTCGGCGCCGCGGCGCCGGAGAACCGCTTCCTCGTCGGGCTGGCCACGCTGAGCATGCTGGCCGAGCTGGCCGGGGACGGATCCCTGCTCTGCCTGGTCGACGACGCCCAGTGGCTCGACCGGGCCTCCCTCGACACCCTGCTGTTCGCGGCCCGGCGGCTGGAGGCCGAGGGCGTCGCCCTGATCTTCGCGGCCCGTGAGGGCCTGCCCGCCGCGGGCCTGCCCGAGCTGCACCTGCGCGGTCTGGACCGTACGGCCGCCGCCCGCCTGCTCTCCCCGGATCTGTCCCCCGACGTGCGGGAGCGGATCATCGGGGAGGCGCAGGGCAACCCGCTGGCCCTCATCGAGCTGCCGGCCGCCCTCACCGCCGGGCAGCGCGCGGGCCGGTTGAGCCCCGTCGAGGTGATCCCGGTGACCGGCCGGGTGCAGGAGGCGTTCGAGGCGCGGATCCGGGCCCTTCCCGAGTCCGCGCAGGAGGCGCTGCTGGTCCTGGCGGCCGACGGCCGGGGCACGCTGGGCGGGCTGGTGCGCGCGGGCGTCTCCCCCGCCGACCTGGAACCGGCCGAGCGGGCCCGCCTGATCACGGTCGACGACGCGGGGGCGGCCTTCCGCCACCCGCTGATCCGGGCGGCCGCCTACCGGAACGCGCCGCTGGCCCGGCGCCTGGCCGCGCACCGCGCGCTGGCGCGGGCCCTCGACGGCGAACAGGACGCCGACCGGCGGGCCTGGCACCTGGCCGCCGCCACGACGGCGCCCGACGAGGAGGTGGCGGCCGAGCTGGAGCGGGCCGCCGAGCGGGCGCGCACCCGCACCGGCCACGCCGCCGTCGCCGCCGCCTACGAGCGCGCGGCCGAGCTCACCCCCGACCCGGCCGGGCGCTCGGCCCGCCTGGCCGCCGCCGCGGTGGCGGCCGGTGACGCGGGACTGATGCGTCGCGCGAACGCGCTGGCCGCCGAGGTGTCCGGCGACCTCGCCGACCCGGCGACGATCGCGCATCTGACCCAGGCCCGCGCCCACCTGGAGTTCGAGCGGGGCACCCCGGCCGAGGCGGGCCGGATCATCGCCGACGGCGCCCGCCGGGTGGCGGCCGGGGACCCGGAGAAAGCGGCGTATCTGTGGGTGGAGGCCATCCGCTGCGCCTGGTTCTCGGGCGAGACCGGCCTGGCCGCGCAGGCGGAGGCCGAGCTCTCCGGGCTCGTGGAGCGCGCGCTCGCGGAACACGTGGGATCCGGAACGGCGGGATCCGGAACGGCCACGGGAACGGGGGCGGTCGCGGGGGCCGGAGTGCCGGGGGCGGTTCCGTGGTCGGGGGCGCCGCTGCCGGCCGGGGCGCTGGGACTGGCCAGGTTCGTCGCCGGGGACGTGGCCGCGGCGGTGCCGCTCATGACCACGCTGGCCGAGGGGTACGAGTCCGCCGGCCTGGGGGTCCCGGGGCTGCTCATGGCCGCCTCGCTGGGCGTCCCGCTCGGCCGTCCGGACCTGTGCGAGAGGCTGGCCGCCCGGGTGGTCGAGGACTGCAGGGAGCGCGGGATGGTCGCCTGGCTGACCCTCGCCGCCCAGGACCACCTGGTGGCACGGGCCGGTCTGGGAGAGTACGGCGAGGCCAGGTCCGAGCTGGACGAGGCGCTGGGCCTGGCCGCGGAGCTGCGCCAGGACCACCGGGTCGCCCATCTCACCTGCGTCCTGGCCTGGCTGCTGGCCCACCAGGGGGACGAGCGGGGATGCCGGGAGGCGGCGGAGGAGGGCCTGCGCCACGCCGGGACCCACGGGCTCGCCCTCGCCTCGGCCACCGGCGCCTGGGCGCTCGGCCTGCTCGAACTGAGCCTCGGCCGGGCGCGGGAGTCCCTGGCCCACCTGGAGGGCGTCTCACCGGAGCGGGCGTTCAGCGTCGCCGTCCAGTTCGCCCCCGACCAGGTCGAGGCCGCCGTCCGGGCCGGTCGTCCGGACCGCGCGCGGGAGCCGCTGGAGCGCTATCTCGAATGGGCGCGGCACGTGCGGCGGCCGGAGTCCGACGCGATCGCCCTGCGCTGCCGCGCTCTGGTCGAGGACGAGGAGGAGTACTTCGCACGGGCCGTCCACGGCCACGCCGGAGCCGGGAGGGATGCCGCCCAGGGCGATGCCGGGGGCGAGGGGGAGCGCTTCGCACGGGCCGCCCACGGGCACGCCGGGGGCGGGCAGCCGTACCAGCACGCCCGCACCCGGCTCGTCTACGGCGAGTGGCTGCGCCGGGCCAGGCGCCGTGCGGACGCCCGGACCCAGCTGCGCGCCGCGCTGGAGATCTTCGACCGGCTCGGGGCGGAGCTGTGGGCCGAGCGGGCCCGCGCCGAGCTGCGCGCCACCGGGGACGTGCCCGCCGCTCCGCGCCGGGACGGCGACCCGCTCAGCGTGCTCACCCAGCAGGAGCGCCGGATCGTGGCCATGGCGGCGACCGGCGCCTCCAACCGCGACATCGCCGCCCGGCTGTTCCTCAGCCCGCGTACCGTGGGCTATCACCTGTACAAGGCGTTCCCCAAGCTCGGCGTCTCCTCCCGGGCGGAGCTGTCGCGCCGGCTGGACGGGCGGCTCACGACACCGTGAAGGGCCGCGAGGCGCCGGTGAAGGGCGTGACCCGTCCCAGGAGGCGCTTCCAGTCCCCGAAGTGGACCACGCGGTAGGTCCCGGCGGGGGTGTCCGGCTCGACGTCCCAGGTGACGGTGGCCTTGGAGGTGCCCGTCACCCCGTTGACGCGGGTCCAGCGGTATCGGGTCTCCCAGTCCCCGTCGTCCAGGTGGCGCCGCCACTGCCCGTCCACCAGACGCTGCACCTCCAGGTAGGTGCCGTTGCGGCGCAGGTTGTTCTTCGGGTGGCCGGTGACGAACTCCACCGTCACGGTCTCCCCGCGCCGGTAGGAGGCCGCCGGCTGGACCAGCACGTCGCCGAAGGAGGTGGAGGGCATCGGGCTGTCGAGGACCACGCCCGTCTGCAGGGTGAACTGCCGCGAGGACAGGTCCGGCGGGACCGGCCCCGGGGCCGCCGGGACGCCGTCGCGCAGGGACGCCGCGAGCCCGGCGAACTCCTGCTGCTGGGCGGGCAGGGTGTAGGGGCCGTACAGCGTCGAGCCGCCCTCGTACTGCTGCAGGCGGTACTCCTCCGGCGTCGTCACGTACTGGCTGTAGGCGTTGGCGTAGCCCTGCATCAGCACGTTCTCCGTCGGCACGCCCAGCTCCTGGGCGATCGTGCGGCGGATCCGCAGCCCGGAGACGATGGTGTACTCGGCGGGACCGGCCGCCAGGTAGAACTGGCCGATCTTGACGATCTGCAGCGGCAGGATGTTCGGGGTCGCCCGCACCGGCTCGGTGATCAGGCCGGTCGGCACCAGGTTCGCCTTGGGCGCCTGGCAGGCCAGCAGCGAGGCGGAGGCCGGGACCTCGAAGCGCTCCAGAACCCTGCCGATCGGGCCCGTCATCCCCTCGCGGAAGCCGGGGACGGCCGGTCCGTCCTCGACGCTCCCGGCGAGGGTGGACGCGCCGACCATGGCGGTGCAGGTACGGTGCTCCTTCCCGTCGGGGGTGAAGCGTCCCCCGACGGTCACGTTCTCCATGTCGACGTACCGGATCCGGGAGTCGACGCTCCCGGTGACCGGCGTCGTGGCGGCGTCGTAGACCTCCTTGGCCTTGGCGAACTGGCGCTCGCCGATGATCCGGGTGTTGTCGACCTCGTTCTCCGTCGGCCCCGAGCCCGGCCGCAGGTTCAGGTTGGGGGACATGTCCCCGGCGTTGGTGTTCGGGAAGGCCGCCACGAAGCCCGGCGCCGGGTCCAGATAGCGCACGCCCTCGTGGTCGTGCTCCCAGGCGTAGGCCGCGTACCCCTTGTTGTCCGGGCCGACCAGGGTGTTGGTGTTCGTCATGGACGTGTTGTGGGTGGCGAACCAGCTGATCGCGCCCACGTCGGCGTCGCCCTGCCGCAAGCGCAGGACGGTCATCGCCGGGTCGACGGCGCCGGGGAAGGCCGCCCTGTCCCGGGCGGGGTTCTGCTCGAAGGCCGTCCGCGACCGGTTCACGCTGGCGTCGGTCAGCTCGCCCCTGCCGATGGTGATGCTGCCCGGCTTGAGGTCGTCGTGGGCCTCGGAGACGGACTCGACGATGCCGTCCACGATCGCGTCGAAGGTGGCCTTCTGGAAACCGAGGCCGGCCAGGTTGTAGGCCAGGTGGTGGGAGAAGCCGCCGGGGCCCGCGTGCGTGTGCGTGGCCGACAGCAGCACGTTCTGCTCGCCGTACAGCGGCCCGTAGCGCTGTGCCAGCTCGGCGAGCACCTTCTGCCGGACCGCCTGGAAGATCATGGCGAGGTCGGCGTTGACGTACGCGACCCGCCTGCCGCTGGCCCGGTCGACCACGACGAAGGCCCGCGAGCGCTGCCGCTGGTGCAGTCCGGTGGCCTTCTGCTCGAAGCTGGAGTAGCCCATCATGCCGACCTCTGCGACCTCTCCCGTGACGTCGGAGATGCCGCGTCCCACCAGGTAGGGGGCCGGATCGGCGGGTACGGCCCGGGCCACCGGCGGGCCGAGCGGGGACAGCGGGCCGAGCGGGGACAGCGCGCCGAGCGTTCCGGCGAGCAGCAGGGACAGAGACCATCGTCTGGAACGCGCGAACCGCATGCATTCTCCTGGGGGGCCGAGGGCAGGAAATCGCAGCCGCAAAACATGAGTTGAAGTCATGTTGTGATCGCCGTGCCGCTCTGTCAAGGGTCGTGAACCCCCGGGAGAGGGGCCGGTCCTCCCGTCCGCGGCCCGCGCCGCGGGCCCCGTCCCGGACGGCCGCGCAGGGTCCCGGAGAGCGCGGCGGAGGCTTTTCCGCACGTCGTGGACGATCTCTTTCCTCCTTCGTTTAGCCAGGCCAGGATGGGTAGACGGCAGGCGGTCGACCCCCCTCAAAAGAAAAGAGTTCGGGCATGACTGACGAGAATCTGTGGAGCTACCGCCCGGATGTCTACGCCGGGGACCGGACACTGGACCTCATCGGCTTCGACGTGGAGACGCCCGCCGACGGGAAGGTCGGCAGGGTGGCGGAGGAGAGCACCGTTCCCGGCGACAGCTACGTCGTCGTCGACATGGGATCGCTGATCTCCCAGAAGAAGATCAAGGTGCCGGCTGGCCTGGTCAGCCGGGTGGACCCCGGGGAGCGCAGGATCCACCTCTCCGTCAACAGAGTGGAGATCGAGCGGGGGCCCGTGACGAACGGGTCCGATGTGTGAGGCACGCGCCTGAGGGCAGCGAATTCTTGCAGCTCCAACGGGAAATGGAGCCATCTGTCAGTCGGGGGAAGGGGTCGGCGTGGTGCACGAGCGTTCCGCATTCCGCCTTCGGAGGATCACCGTGCCTCCGGGGAGCGCCGTACCTTCGAGGAGGACCGGGTCGCGCCGCGCCCGGGCCACCGAGGTGCTGAAAGCGGGGGTGGAGGAGGAGTTCTTCCTCGTCGACCCCCGGACCGGTGAGACGGTCCCCTACGTGGAACGGGTCATGGCCGTGGTGCGGTCCCGCGAGCTCGTCCAGCGGGAGTTCGCCTCCTGCCAGATCGAGACCTGCTCGACCCCGCACACCGAGATGGACGCGTTGCTGCGCGAGGTGACGGGGCTGCGGGCCGAACTGGCCGCCGCGGCGCGGGCGGCGGGCTGCGAGCTGGTCGCCTCCGGGTGCGCCCCGCTGGAGAACTCCGCGAGCGGCGCGCCGCTCACCCTGGGGCCGCGCTACCGGCGCATGGCGGGCGCGTTCGGGGCGGTGGCGCGCGGGGAGAAGTGCTGCGGCTGCCACGTCCACGTGGAGGTGCCCGACCGCGAGGAGGCGGTGCAGGTCTGCAACCACCTGCGGCCCTGGCTTCCCGTCCTGCACGCGCTGGCGGCCAACTCGCCCTTCACCGGCGGCGCCGACAGCGGGCACGCGAGCTGGCGCGCGATCGCGTTCGGGCGGTGGCCCAGTTTCGGCATACCGCCGTACTTCGAGTCCGCCGCCGACTACGAGGCCACCGTCGGCATGCTGCTGCGGTCGGGGGTCATCCTGGACCGGGGGATGCTGTACTGGCTGGTCCGGCCCTCGGACCACGTTCCCACGGTCGAGATCCGGGTGGGCGACGTGTGCGCCACCGCCGAGGAGACCGTCCTGTACGTCGCCCTCGTCCGGGCGCTGGTGGCCACCGCGCTGAGCGACGTCCGGGCCGGGGTGGCGGCTCCCCGGGTGCCCGACGAGGTCCTGCGCGCCGCGTTCTGGAGAGCGGCGCACGACGGCCTGGAGGGACACGGGCTGGAGCCGGTCTCGGGGACCCTGATGCCGGCATGGCGGCTGGTCGGGGACATGGTCGACCACGTCCGCGGGGCGCTGTCGGCGGCCGGGGACATGGAGCGCGTCACCGCGGGCCTGGACCGGCTGCGCCGCGTCGGCTCGGGCGCGGCACGCCAGCGCGAGGCCTACGCCCGGCGGGGGAGCATCCACGACGTGGTCACCGTCCTGACCCGCCAGACCGCCCCCGACCTGGCCACCGCCGCCCCCTGACCCGCCCCGCCCCGGCGCTCCCGGGGCGGCGAAGCTCGGGCCGGCGTTCCCGATGCTCCCGGAGCGGC
>NZ_BOOK01000002.1 GCF_016863195.1 Paraplanobispora takensis
CGCAGGTCGATCGGTGATCCGCGGCGTCCGGATGATCACGGGGCGACGAAGCGCCGGTGCAGGGTGGCCGCCTCCCGGGGGCCGAGCAACCGTCCGGCCGCCAGCCACGCGGCCGCCCCGGCGCCGTCGCCCGCCACCGCGACCGGCGCGTCCCGGCTGCGCAGGAGATCCTGTACGGCGCGCCGTACCGGCCCCTCGCTGGTCAGGACGCTCCCGGCCAGCACGACCGGCGTGCGGTCGCCCGGCTCGCGCACCTCGGACACGGTCGCGGCCAGCCGGGCGGCGGCCTCGGCCACGATGGCCCCGGCGGCGGGGTCCCCGGCCTCGGCCGCCCGGCTCACCAGCGGCGCGAGTTCGGCCAGCGCGCGCGGTGGCCGGGACTGCACCGCGGTGGCCAGCAGGTCGGCCAGCTCCCTGCCCGGCGTGGCCGCCCGCGCCCGCCCGCCGGGCTCATCCGGGAAGGCCGCCCGCGCCCGCCCGCCGGGCTCCTCGTCGGGGAACAGCAGGTGGCGGAGGACGAGCCGGGTCAGCGGGCCCATGCCGTCCGGCGCCCGCTCGCCCGCCTCCCGGGCGCCGCCCGCCACGCGGCCCGAGGCCTGCCGGATGGCGGCGCGGGCGGCGGCCTGGCCGAGCCAGAAGGCCGAGCCCTCATCGCCCAGCAGCCAGCCGTACCCGTCGGCCAGCGCCGTCGGCTGATGGTCAATAATTTTCGCCGCGATGGCCCCGGTGCCGGAGATGAGGACCGTCCCGGACCGCGCGGCCGTACCCGCTGCGAAGGCCACGACCACGTCGCCCACCGCCCGGGCCGGGGCCCTCAGCCCGCAGTCGCGCAGGGCCCCGTCGAAGGCCGCCCGGGACGAGGGGTCGCGCAGGATCCCCGCCCCGGCCAGCCCGACGGTCACCCCCTCCACCTGCGCCGGGTCCGTCGAGGCCAGGGCCTGGCGCACGGCCTGGCCGAGGTTGGCGAACGCCTCCCGGGGGCCGATCGCCATCGGGTTGCCGCCGCCAGCCCGTCCTCGCCCGATCACCTTTCCCGCCGCCGTGATGGCCACGGCGCGAGATGATGTCCCGCCGGCGTCCACGCCGAGCACCACAGTCATGTCAAAAATTATTCTCCAGAAGCCTTGACGACGCTAGATGGTGAGCATAATTTTCACCATCAACGGAGGAGGAACGCGGTGGAACTCCTGAACAGGATCGGGATCGAGCAGGCCGAGATGCCGGAGGCGCTGCGGAAGGTGGCCGAGGTGATCCTCGCCGACTCCGCCGAGGCCGCCAGGTCGACGATCGTCGACCTGGCCGAGCGCAGCGGCACCTCGACCGCGACGATCACCCGGTTCTGCCGCGCGCTCGGGTTCGGCGGCTACGCCGAGCTGCGGGTCGCGCTCGCCACCGAGACCGGCCGGGTCGCCCAGCAGCGCTGGGAGACCGACATCGGGCAGGAGATCCTGCCCGGCGACGGGCTCGACCGGGTGCTGGGCGTTGTGGCGGGCAACGACATCCGCCTGATCCAGGAGACCGCGGCGCAGCTCGACCTGGCCACGGTGGAGAAGGTCGCCGGTGCGATCGCCCAGGCCGGCCGGGTGCTGCTGTTCGGCGTCTCCAGCAGCGCGGCGGTGGCCAGCGAGATGGAGTACCGCCTGCAGCGCATCCGGGTCCCCACCTGGAGCAGGTCCGACGCGCACAGCGCGCTCACCGACGCCGCGCTGCTCGGTCAGGGCGACGTGGCGATCGGGATCTCGCACAGCGGCAGGACCCGCGAGGTCATCGAGGTGCTGGCCGAGGCCGGCAGCCACGGCGCCATCACCGTGGCGGTCACCTCGCACCCCCGTTCGCCGCTGGCCGAGGTGGCCGAGCTGGTCGTCACCACCTCCAGCAGGGAGACGACCTTCCGCTCCGACGGCTTCGCCGCGATCCACTCCCAGCTGCTCGTCCTGGACGTGGTCTACGTCTCGGTCGCGCAGCGCACCTACGAACGCACCCGGAAGGCGTTCGATCTGACCGTCCGCGCGGTGACCGGGCACCGCCTCCCGGAGGGAGACATGTGACCGCAGAACTCGACGTGACACGGGGTGAGGCGGCGGGAGTCCCGCCCCCCGACCCGGACGCCTACGTCCGCCACATCGCCGATCTCGTCCAGGCCATCCCCGCCGAGCAGGCCGAGCCCATCGGGCGGGCCGCGGCCCTGGTCGCCGGGGCGCTGGAGCGCGACGGGATCGTCCAGGCGTTCGGCTCCGGCCACTCCGAGGCCGTCGCGATGGAGATCGCCGGTCGCGCGGGCGGGCTGGTGCCCACCAACCGGCTCGCACTGCGCGACATCGTCCTGTACGGCGGAGCCGACCCGCGCGAACTCGAACGCTACGACCTCGAACGCGACCCCGGCATCGCACACCGGATCCTCGACCTCGCCCCCGTCGCCGACGACGACCTGTTCGTGATCATCTCCAGCTCGGGCGTCAACGGCGTCGTCGTCGAGCTGGCCACCCTGGTGAAGGAGCGCGGTCACGACCTGATCGCGATCACCTCGCTCGCCCACAGCTCCGCGGCGGCGGCCAGGCATCCCTCGGGCCGCAAGCTGTGCGACCTCGCCGACGTGGTGCTCGACAACCGGGCCCCCTACGGCGACGCGGTCCTGCCCCTGCCCGGCGGCGGCGCCGTCGCGGCCGTCTCCACGATCACCTCGGCGCTGCTCGCCCAGCTCGTCGTCACCGGGGCGGTGGCCGAGCTGCTCGCGGCCGGCCGGGTGCCGCCGGTGTACCTGTCGGCGAACGTCCCCGAGGGGGACGCGCACAACCTCGCTCTCGAAGCCCGCTACGCGGGCCGCATCCGCCGGGGCGGCTGACCGGCCGCGGGTGTCCGTCCGCCCGCACCGACCGCCCCGCACCGCCCGGCGAATCCGCTCTTCGCCGCGCCATCCGGCGAACGCTCCGTTCGCCGTGCCAGGAAACATCTCGGGGGTCGCCCGCTAGGAGATCAACCGTGCCCCGACATCTCTGGAAAACCGTCCTCGCCCTGTCCCTCCCCATCGCCCTGGCGGCGGTGGCCCTGGCCTCCCCGGCCTCGGCCGCCCAGTCGCTGCGCCTGCAGTACAAGAACAGCTCCACCGGAGCCACCACCGCGCAGGCCGAACCCTGGTTCAAGCTCGTCAACGACGGCACCACGTCCATCCCGCTCAGCCAGGTCAAGATCCGCTACTACTTCACCGGCGACACCGCCTACCGGTTCGCCTGCTCGTGGGCGGTGGTCGGCTGCTCCACCGTGACCGGGCAGTTCGCCACGCTGTCGAGCCCGGTGCCGGCGGCCAACCGGTACCTGGAGGTCGGCTTCACCTCCGGGACGCTGGCCCCGGGCGCGAACACCGGTGACATGCAGCTGCGGTTCCACCGCGCCGACTGGCAGAACTTCACCCAGTCCGACGACTACTCCTTCGGGGCCCAGACCTCCTACGCCGACTGGAGCAAGGTCGCCGTCTACGTCGGCGGGCAGCTCGCCTGGGGCACGCCGGCCGGCGGCACGGGTCCCGACCCCTCGCCGACGCCCACCGTCACCCCGACGGGCAACCCCGGCGGCCAGGGCACGCTGTTCGACGACTTCGCCTACACCGGGTCGTCCGACCCGCGGCTGGCGCAGCGCGGCTGGACGGTGCGCTCCAACTCCGGCGGTCCCGGAGTGCCCGGCGCGACCTGGTCGCCCTCCGCGGTCACCTTCCCCTCGGTGAGCGGGAACCAGGTCCTGCAACTCGACTCCTCCACCGACGGCACCGGCGCGGGCACCGTGCACACCGAGCTGTCCACCTCCGCCCGCAAGTTCTTCGAGGGCACCTACGCGGCCCGGGTGAAGTTCAGCGACGCCCCGCTGTCCGGCCCCGACGGCGAGCACGTCGTGCAGACGTTCTTCACCATCACCCCGCTGCAGCAGAACATGGACCCGGACTACGGGGAGCTGGACTTCGAGTATCTGCCCAACGGCGGCTGGGGCGAGCCCGCCAACATCCTGTACACCACGAGCTGGGAGACCTACCAGGCCGATCCCTGGCAGGCGGTCAACACCCACACCGAGGAGCGGACCAGCTTCGCCGGCTGGCACGACCTGGTCATCCAGGTCTCCGGCGGCCGGATCAAGTACTACGTCGACGGGCGCCTGTTCGCCGACCACGGTGACATCTACTATCCCGAGACGCCCATGTGGATCATGTTCAACCAGTGGTTCATCGACCTGCAGGGTGGCTCCACCCCGCGCACCTACCGGCAGCAGGTCGACTGGGTCTACCACAGCAAGAACGAGGTCGTCTCGCCCGCCGAGGTGCTGAACAGGGTCAACGCCTTCCGGGCGTCCTCCACCGCGTTCACCGACACCGTCCCCTCCTCCTGAGGTCCCGGACGCGGCGCCCGCCGCCCGGCCGCGGGCGCCGCGTCCGGCACCACCTTCCGGAAAGCCGAACCACCCCCCGAAAAGAGAAAGCCCATGAAGCACCGCCTCCTGGCCGCCGCGGCCGTGCTGGCCCTGGCCGCCGGCACCGGCGCCTGCGGTTCCGACGAGGGATCGGGCAGCGCCGCCCCCGCGAGCACGGGACCCGCCAAGCTCACCGTCTGGATCATGGACGGGAGCGTCACCGACGAGCTCGTCAAGCAGTTCGAGACCGACTACGAGGCCGCCCGCAAGGGCGTCGACCTCGACATCCAGATCCAGGCGTGGGACGGCATCGGCGAGCGCGTCACCGCCGCCCTGGCCAGCACGGACGCACCCGACGTGATCGAGGTCGGCAACACCCAGATCGCGCAGTACGCCGCCAGCGGCGGTGTCAGGGACCTCACCGACAAGGTCGCCGACCTCGGCGGCACCGACTGGATCCCCGGCCTGGCCCAGCCGGGCAACATCGACGGCCGGCAGTACGGCATCCCCTGGTACGCCGCCAACCGGGTCGTCGTCTACAACAAGGAGCTGTTCGAGAAGGCGGGCATCACCGCCCCGCCCACGACCCGCGACGAGTGGCTGGAGATCACCGCCAAGCTCGACAAGGGCGGCGACCAGGGCATCTATCTCACCGGGCAGACCTGGTACGCGCTGGCCGGGTTCATCTGGGACGAGGGCGGCGACTTCGCCGTCAAGGACGGCGAGAAGTGGAAGGGCGCCCTGGACACCCCGCAGGCGCTGGCCGGCATGGACTTCTACAAGCGGCTCCAGGCGCTCGGCAAGGGCCCGAAGGACGCCGACGAGGCCAACCCGCCGCAGCACGAGGTCTTCGCGCAGGGCAAGGTCGCCCAGATGATCAGCGTGCCGGGCGGCGCGGCCCGGGTGCTGGAGGTCGAGCCGAAGATGAAGGACAAGATCGGGTTCTTCCCGATCCCCGGCAAGACGGCCGACAAGCCCGGCGCGGTGTTCACCGGCGGCTCCGACCTGATCATCCCGGAGGCGTCGAAGAACCCCGACGCCGCCTACGAGGTGGTCAAGGCGCTGGCGGGGGAGAAGTTCCAGACCGACCTGGCCAAGGCGATGAACTTCGTGCCCAACCGGACGTCGCTGGCGCACGTCCTGGACGCCGACGAGGGCACCGCCGCCATGGCGAAGGGCGCCTCCAACGGCAGGGCCACCCCCAACACGCCCAACTGGGCGGCGGTCGAGGCCACGCTGGTGATCAAGCAGTACATGACCGCGGTGCTCACCGGCAAGGACCCGGCGGCCGAGGCCCGCAAGGCCAGCGAGTCCATCACCGCGACGCTCAACAGCGGGTCGTAGCGCGGTGAGCGTCCCCGCCGCCACCCGGGCCCCGGCCCCGCCCCGCCGGGGGCCGGGGCGCCCGGTCCCGCCGGACAGGCCCCGCCGGCCCCGGAGGTTCTGGCCGTACCTGCTGATCGCCCCCACCGTGGTGGGCGGCCTCTTCCTGCTGCTGTATCCCCTCTTCCGCGCCGCGACGATCTCCTTCCAGCACTTCCGGATGGGCGAGCTGATCAGGGGTGGCGCGGAGTTCGCCGGCCTGGACAACTACCGGGAGCTGCTGGCGGGCGGGGAGTTCTGGACGGTGGTGCTGCGGACCTTCGTCTGGACCGGGATCAACGTGGTGCTCATCATGGGCCTGTCGACGGCCGTCGCCCTCATGCTGGTGCGGCTGGGACGGCGCATGCGGCTGGCCCTGATGAGCGCGCTCGCGCTCGCCTGGGCCACGCCGATCATCGCGGCCACGACGATCTTCCAGTGGCTGTTCCAGTCCGAGCTCGGCATCGTCAACTGGCTGCTGACCCGGCTGGGCTTGGAGTCCTTCCAGGGCTACTCGTGGTTCGCCGACGGCCAGGCGATGTTCGGGGTCCTGGTGGTGCTCGTGGTCTGGCAGTCGGTGCCGTTCGCCGCGCTCACCCTCTACGCCGGCCTGACCACGATCCCGGCGGAGCTGTACGAGTCGGCCAGGATCGACGGCGGCACCGGCCGGCAGATCTTCACCAGGGTGACCTTCCCGATCCTGCGCCCGATGTTCGCGCTGATCACCTCGCTGGAGGTGATCTGGGTCTTCAAGTGCTTCCCGCAGATCTGGGTACTCAGCCAGGGCGGACCCGACGGCGCGACGACCACGCTGCCGGTCTACGCCTTCCGGATCGCCAGGGCCCTGCACCGCTACGACCTGGGGTCGGCCGTCGCGATGCTCACCGTCGTCGTCCTCGCCGTCGCGCTGATCAGCAACCTGCGGCGGATGCTCAGGCAGGAAGGAGCCGAGCCGTGAGAGGCGTGTCCGTGAGGGAGGCGTCCGTGAAAGGTGCGTCCGCGAGGGACGTGTCCGCGAGGGGCGGCGGCCGGAGGCCGAGGGCAGGGGGGATCGCCCTCAACGCCGCGGCCGCGGCCGTCCTCGTCGTGATGATCTTCCCGGTCTATTGGATGTTCGCCACCGCGTTCAAGCCCACGGCCGAGATCCAGGCCGAGACGCCCGGCCTGTGGCCCGCGCATCCGACGCTGGAGCACTTCGCCACCGCGGTGGGCGCCGACGGGTTCTGGACGTTCTGGCGAAACAGCCTGCTGGTCACCGGCGCCGCGGTGCTGCTGGCCCTGGTGGTGGCGCTGCTGTCGGCCTTCGCCGTGGCCAGGATGCGCTGGCGCGGCCGGGGCGCGTTCATCGTCATGGTCTTCGCCGCCCAGATGGCGCCGTGGGAGGCGCTCCTCGTGCCGATGTTCATCATCGCCCGGGACACCGACCTGCTCGACTCCCTGGCGATGCTGACCGGTGTCTACTTCATGGTCACGCTGCCGTTCACGATCGTGACGCTGCGCGGGTTCCTGGCCGCGATCCCCGCCGAGGTGGAGGAGGCGGCCCTGGTCGACGGCTGCACCCGCCCGGCGGCCTTCCGCCGGGTGGTCTTCCCGCTGCTCGCGCCCGGCCTGATGGCCACCTCGCTGTTCGGGTTCATCACCGCGTGGAACGAGTTCGCGTTCGTCAACGTGCTGATCATCAAGGATCAGGACAAACGGACGCTGCCGGTGTGGCTGTCGTCCTTCCGCGACGTGTTCGGCACCGACTGGGGCGCCACCATGGCCGCCGCGACGCTGTTCGCCCTGCCGGTGCTGGTGCTCTTCCTCTTCCTGCAACGCAGGGTCGGCGCCGGCATGATCGCCGGTGCGGTGAAGGGGTGAGGCCCGCGACCGCGGCCCGCGGTCCCACGGAGCGGTACGGCTGCGCCGGGAGGCGGGGCCGCGGTCGCGGGATCAGGCGGCCTCCTCCTCCCAGGCGAAGTCCCGCAGCGCGGGGTCGAGGGCGGCGTCGGTCATCCTGTTGGCGAAGGTGGAGATCGTGTAGGTGCCGATCCCCAGGACGACCTCCAGGGCGTTCTGCGGGGTGTATCCGGCCTCCAGGAACGCCCGCATCTCCTTGTCGCCGACCGCGCCGAGGCTGTCCATGACGGCGTGGGCGAAGACGCGCAGCGCCTCCAGGCGGGCGTCCTGCAGCGGCCGGCGGGCCCGCAGGTCCTCGATGAGATCGGGTGAGGCCTGCAGCCCCGCCAGGACGGCGCTGTGCATCGCCACGCAGACGTGGCAGCCGTTGCGGGTGGCGATCGTCAGGATGAGGACCTCACGGTCGAGCGGGGGGAGGGTGGACTGCTCGAAGACGGCGTTGACCGTCAGGAAGCCCTTGAGCACCTCGGGGGAGGCGGCCATCCGCGCGACCGGCTCCGGGATGTAGCCGAACTTCTTGCGGGTGGCCTCCATGGTGGACCGGGCGGCGGCCGGCGCGCTTTCGACGGTGTGGGCGACGAAGACGTCCTGGGACATCGTGACCTTCTCTGCGGGGGTGACGCCGTGTGCGCGGGCATGCGGCGTAATGGTCAATGTGGTTGTCTAGATAGTAAACGTGGTTGTCCTATTTGGCAATGCGCGAGATCCCGCGAGGTCGGTGCCCGGAAGAGGGCCGGGGTGGACGAGTGAGTCCTCAGGACTCACACGTCTAGAACAGGGCCGGGGTGGCGGAGGCGTTGATCCGTTCGAGTTCGCCGGGCTTGAAGAAGCCGATCGTGCCGAACGTGCCGTCGTAGCCGGGGTCCCGGATCACCTCGCCGCGGCGCAGCCGGTCGACGGCCTCCGCCAGCGCCGGTGAGTGCCGTGCGATGTCGCCGACCGGCAGCTCCTGCAGGATCGCCAGCTCGGGGCCCAGGGCGGCGGTGAGGGAGTCGACCTCGTTGAGGACCTTCTTGCTCTTGCTCCCCACGCCGAGGATCTCGCCCACGATCTCCGGCAGCGGGACGAGGCTGCGGAAGCCGGGGTCGCCGTCGGGGCGGGTGCCGTCCGGGCGGTCGGCCAGGTCCTCGACCCGGCTCAGCACGCCGACGGTGAGCGGCCTGCTGCACACGGGGCACACGCCGCCGCGCCGGCGGGTCTCCCGGGGGTCCATCCGGACGCCGCACTTGCGGTGCCCGTCGAGGTGGTACTTGCCCTCCTCGGGGAAGAACTCCACCGTCCCGGCGTACCCGGAGCCGGTCCGCAGCGCTTCCATGACCGCGAAATAGTCCAGGTCCGTCTCGAACACCGTGGTCTCGCGGGCCACCATGGGCGGCGAGTGCGCGTCGGAGTGGCTGACCAGCCTGTAGCGGTCGAGGCCGGAGACGCGCCGGTTCATGGCGGGGTCGCTGGACAGCCCGGTCTCCAGGGCGAAGATGTGGCGGGACAGGTCGCCGTAGCACTCCTCGACCGTGTCGAACCCGGACTTGGAGCCGAACACGCCGAACCACGGCGTCCAGACGTGGGCGGGCACCAGATAGGCCCCCTGCCCGCTGCCCAGCGTGATCTCCAGCAGGTCGCGGGAGTCCAGGCGCAGGACGGGCCGGCCGTCCGCCTCCAGGTCGCCGGCCCGTCCGAGGCGGCGGTTGAAGGCGGCGGCGGCCTCGAAGTCCGGCATGTACACCAGGTGGTGGATCTTACGGGTGCGCTCACCGCGGCTGTAGACCGTGGAGACCTCGGTGGACAGCATGAAGCGCACCGTGCCGGAGGCCAGGCCGGGCGGCAGCGTCCGGGAGACCTCCCGGTCCAGCTCGTCGCGGAGCCGGAACAGCCCCGGCTCCGCCGGGACGAGGCTCTCACGCAGCCGTTCGAACCACACCGGGTGCGTGAGGTCGCCGGTGCCCATCAGGGTGACGCCCTTGCGCCGCGCCCACCACGTCAGATGCTCCAGGTCGCTGTCCTTGCTGCAGGCGCGGGAGTATTTGGAATGGATGTGCAGGTCGGCATGGAAACGCACCAGGACACTCTTTCGCAGACCGGTTTCTGGATCATCGGCTCCACCTCCGCGCACCGGGGTGCGACGGGGGCTCCGCCGTCGCGATTCAGTCAGAGACAGGTACGTTCTGCCCCAAATTCAGCGCGTCTATCGGGTCGTCCTCCGGCCCCGCCGCCATGATCATCGTGGGTCGTCCCGGCACCCGGCCCGATCGGGTGGCGGCCCGGACATGTCAGGACGCCGGGAACGGGTGGGGACCCTGCGCGGCCGGTGAGCGTGCGCACGGGCCCGGCGAACGTGAGGAAGGGCGAGGTCGCGATGGCGGACAAGGCCGGTACCGCCGACGAGCACGGAGACGGGCACGGGGACGGGCACGGGCACGGGGACGGGCACGGGGACGGGCACGGGCACGGGGACGGGCACGGGGACGACGGCGCGCTGCCGGACGGGTCGCTGCTGCGGGCGGTCTTCGCCGACCTGGGGGCCGGTGTGTATCTCACCGACCACACCGGGCGCATCACCGCGGTCAACCCCCGGGCCGTCACACTGCTGGGCCGCCCGGCGGCGGCGCTGCTGGGCGCCGAGGACCACGACCTGCTGCACCGGGGTCCCGGCGGGGAAGTGATCCCCCGTACGGCCTGCCAGGTGGCGGAGGTGCTGGAGCACGGGCGCGTCGTCCGCGGTGAGATCGAGTGCGACACCTTCCTGGACGGCGGCGGCCACCTGCTGCCGATCGCGTGGGTGGCCTCGCCGATCCACCGGGACGGCAGGATCCGCGGTGCGGCGGTGCTGTTCGTCGACGCCACCGAGCGGCTGGCCGCCGCGCGGCGCCAGGCCGACCAGTTGGCCGCGCTGGAGGACCTCACCGAACGGCTGACGGTGCTCACCGAGATCACCACCGTGCTGACCCAGACCCTGGACGTGGACGAGGCGCTGGGCCGGCTGGGCCGGTTGACCGTGCCGCGGCTGGCCGACTGGGCGGCGGTGGACCTCTACACCGGTCCCCAGGACATCCGCCGGGTCACGATCGCCGCTCCCCGGGAGCACGGCGGCGAGCAGGTCTGGCAGGGGCCACTGCCGCCGCTCACCGACTCCTCCCAGGCACCGCTGGCCCACGTGCTGCGCAGCGGCGAGGCCGTACTGCTCGGTCCCGACGACGTCGCCGCTCCCGCCGACACCCCTCTGGACGTCGCGCACCGCGAGCTGTACACCGCCTTCGGCGCCACGTCGATGATCATCGTCCCGCTGCGCACCTCCCGGCAGGTGCTGGGCGCCCTCACCGTGGCCCGCGTCGATCCGGCGCGCCCCTTCGACGTCGCCGACCTGACGCTGATCGCCGACATCGGCCGCCGGGCCGGTCTGGCCGTGGACAACGCCCGCCTGTTCGGCCAGCAGCGCGACGTGGCCGAGACCATGCAACGTCATCTGCTGGCACCGCTGCCGTGCGTGGACCATCTGGGGCTGGTGGCCCGTTACCGGCCGGCCCCGAAGGGATCCCAGGTCGGCGGGGACTGGTACGACGCCTTCCTCCTGGTGGACGGCGTCACCGCGCTGGTCATCGGCGACGTCGCCGGGCACGACCTCAAGGCGGCGGCCGACATGGCCCAGCTGCGCAACATGCTGCGCTCCCTGGCGTGGGACCGCCGGGAGCCGCCCAGCGTCATCATCGACCGCCTGGACAACGCGATGATCGCCGTCAGCGACATCCCGATGGCGACCATGATCCTGGCGCGCGTCGAGGGACCGCGGCAGGGGCCGTGGCAGCTGCACTGGGTCAGCGCGGGGCACCCGCCGCCGTTGCTGGTCACCGCCGAGGGTCACACCCGTTATCTGGAATCGGGGCAGAACCTGCTGCTCGGGGCGGGCCTGGAGCCTGGAACGTCCCGTTACGACGCCATCGAGCCGTTGCCCGCGCACAGCACCCTGCTGCTGTACACCGACGGCCTCATAGAGACCACCGGCGCCGATCTGGACGTCGGAATGAACCGGCTGCGCCGCCACGCCGCGGCGCTGGCCGGTCACCCGCTGGACGAATTCTGCGACCAGCTGCTGGAGCGCATGCCCTCGGACGGCATGGACGACATCGCTCTGCTGGCCATGCGCCTGCCCGGCGCCGGCACCGGTGCGGATGTCTAGGCGGGACACGTGATGACGGCGCAGGGGTTCGACGAGGCCGAACCGGCGAAGGACTTCAGCGAGGCCGGACCGGCGCAGGGGGCTCCGAAGCCTTCGGAGGAGGTCGGGCAGCCGCCGGGGGACGGTGACGGGGAGAAGCCCGAGGGCGAGGTCCGGGAGCCCGGGACCCTCACCGAGCCGAACTTCTCGGCGATCGCCGCGGCGGCCCGCCTGATCTGCGGGGTACCGACAGCCCATGTCAGGCGGACGGGTGAGGAAGGCGACGACATCGTCGGCCATGCCGGGATGACCTGGGCCGGCATGGACGAGCGTGTGCCGTCGTTCCACACGTGGATCGTCCGGCGGCGCGAGCGGCTGGAGGTTCCCGACGCCCGGGACGACGAGGAGTTCCGCGACGACCCCACGGTGATCGGGGAGCCGTACCTGCGCTTCTACGCGGGCACGCCGATGATCGGGGACTTCGGCCGGGTGGTCGGCACGGTGTGCGTGATGGGCGATCGACCACACCGGTTGTCCGACGGACAGTGGCAGGTCCTGCGCCACCTGGCCGACAGCGCCGCCTCGATGATGGAGGCCCATCGCTACGCCCGGCAGAGCGAGCAGCTCGCCCACGGCCTGCAGGACCTCCAGGAGCTGAAGGACCAGTTCCTGCGCAGCATCAACCACGAGCTGCGCACCCCGCTGACCTCGATCCGCAGCTATCTGCAGCTCATCCAGGAGGGCGGCCTCGATCCCGCCACCGAGAGACGCTTCCTGCAGGTCATCGAGCGCAACAGCGACCGGATCCTGCTCCTGATCGACGAGCTGCTGCTGATGGCCAGCCTGAACGCCCGCACCGTCAGCTACGTCCCCCGCCGGGAGAACCTGGTCGCCGTCATCCGCCGCGCGATCGACGCCGTGGCCGACGATGTGCAGGACAGGGACCACACCGTGCACCTGCACGCTCCGGCCGAGGCGGCGGCGTGGATCGACGCCCGCCGGATGCAGCACGCCGTACGGCACCTGCTGGACAACGCGATCAAGTTCACCCCGCCCGGCGGCAGGATCGACGTCACCGTCAGCGCCGACCCCGCGCCGCGCTTCACCGTCTGCGACACCGGGATGGGGATCGCGACCACCGAGATCGAGCGCGTCTTCGAGTCCTTCTACCGCGCCCCCGCGGCGGAGGAGCAGGCGATCGGCGGTACGGGGATGGGGCTGTCCATCGTGGAGAAGACCCTCCAGCTGCACGGCGGCAGTGTGCGCATCGACAGCCGCCCGGGTGAGGGCACGTGCGTGCGCGTCAGCCTGCCCATCCCGCCGGAACCCACCGCCCCGGACTCCGAGCTCGCCCCGCAGAACCGGATCGACGAAACGTCGTAGGCACCGGGAACCGGTGCGTGGAGCGGGGTTCCCCGGCCGCCTGATGGGGCAGTCGGAATGTGATCGTTCGATGGGAGGGATCCCGGTATGACGCAACCCCAGATACCGATGTGCCGAACCTGCGGAGCCACGGTGGAGCACCCCGGGCGTCATCGTGAATGGCACGAGGCGCTCGAACACCTGATCCCCGGCCTGGCGGCCGAACTGGAGAAGACACAAGGAAACGGGCAGTCCGACCAGGGCTTCACGTTCTGACACCCCCGGACCGGCCGCGGGCCGCCGCGGGCCGGGGACGGTACCGCCTCCCGGGCCCGCCGGGCCCGGCGGGGTTGCGGTCACACCGATCGGGGGAGTGTCACGGGAAGACGTCGGCAGCTATCCGGCTCTTGCCTGTTCGGATGCCTCTGGGATGATGAATATGGACCTGTTCCTCCTTGTGCGGTCAAGACCCCTAAATTGGGGTTTTGCGTTACCTTGCCGGTGGACGGGCTGACAGGTGGACAGGCGGAAGAGAAGCGAGGCCGATCTGGATGCGAGCTCCAGATGAGATGGGCTTCGAGGTCGTACTCGGCAGCTACGGCAAATGCGCCGTGGTCCATCTCAAGGGCGCCCTGGATCTGGCGACCGCCTCCGCCCTGCGGGTGATGATCGAGCACCTGTGGGACTTCCTCCAGGAGGGCTGCCTGGTCCTCCACCTCAGCTCCATGACCTTCTGCGACTCCACCGGGATCGGCGCGATGATCGGGGTCTCCAACGGCTGCGGCGAGCGCGGCGTGCGCCTGGTCCTGGCCGAGGCCCCGGTGATGCTGAGGCGCAGGCTCACCATCACCGGCCTGCTCCCCCTGTTCGAGATGCACGACTCGCTGGAGGGGGCGCTGAGCGACGTGGGCTGGCAGCCGGAAGGCGCCGGCCGCGTCTCCCCCTTCGCCATCGAGGCCTGACACCGACGAGGCCTGACACCGACGAGGCCTGAAACCGCCGGCGCCCGGCGGGAGGGTCAGCTCTCCAGTGCCATGGCGAGGCGGAAGGCCAGGCCGGTGTGCCTGCGGTAGCCGAGCCGCTGGACGGCCAGTTGCAGGGCCTCGCGCTGGCCGACCAGCACCACCCAGGCCTTGGCCCTGGTGACCAGGGTGTACAGCAGCCTGCGGTGCAGCATCACGCCGCCGGCCTCGGCCACGATCGGGGCCACCACGAAGGGGTATTCGCTGCCCTGGGAGCGGTGGACGCTGATCGCGTAGGCGTGGGTCAGCTCGTCCAGCTCGCCGAAGGCGTACTCCACGGTCTCGCCGTCGTCGGTGCGCATCTCCAGCACGCGCTCCTGGGACCTGACCTCCGTGACCGTGGCGATCTCCCCGTTGAACACGCCCTTGTCGTAGTTGTTGCGGATCGGCATGACCCGGTCGCCCACCCGGAAGACCGACGGCCCCGACCAGTGCTCGGCCGTGCCCTCGCGCGCCGGGTTCAGCCGCTCCTGCAGCCGGCGGCCGAGCTCGACGCTGCCCGTGGGGCCCTTGCGCATCGGGCACAGCACCTGGACCTGGTCCCGGCCGATGTTCTGCTTGCGGGGGATCGCCTCCGTCGCCAGGTGGACCACCCGCGCGGCCACGTCCTCGGGGTCGTCGATCGCCTCGAACCAGAAGCCGCCCCTGCCGGGCAGGTCGGGCAGCTCGCCGGCCCGGATCCGGTGGGCGGACCGGACGATCCCGCTGTCCTGGGCCTGCCGGAAGACGTGGGTCAGCCGGATGCGCGGGACCTCCTCCACCCGCAGCAGGTCGGTCAGCACGTTCCCGGGCCCGATGCTGGGCAGCTGGTCGCCGTCGCCGACCAGCAGCAGGTGGCCGCCCGACGGGATCGAGGCCGCCAGCCGGGTGGCCAGGTGCAGGTCGAGCATCGAGGCCTCGTCCACCACGATGAGGTCGGCCTCGGCGGGGGACTGCTGGAACAGCGTGGTCTCGTCGCGCTCCTGCTGTTGCTGGGCGAGCATCCGGTGCACGGTCATCGCGGGCAGGCCGGTGAGCTCCGACAGGCGCTTGGCCGCCTTGCCCGTCGGCGCGGTCAGGGTCACCGTGCCGCCCATCGCCCGCACGGTCGAGGCGATCACCTTCACCGTGTGGCTCTTGCCGCAGCCGGGGCCGCCGGTCAGGACCGACACGGTGTTGGTCAGCGTGAGGTTCACCGCCGCCCGCTGGTCCTCGTGCAGCCCCTCGTCCTCGGTGAAGGTGCGCAGCGGCAGCGTCGAGCGGGCCCTGCTGAGCCTGGCCAGGTGCGCCGCCAGCGAGAGCTCCCGGCTGTGCTGCTCCTTGGAGTAGACCACCACCTGGCCGGGGACGGCTGGTGAGGCCTCCACGATCACCCTGCGCTCGGCGATCAACGTGTCCACCGCCTGGCCGATCAGCTCGTCCTCCCGGCCGACCAGGGCCGAGGCCGCCGAGACGAGGGCGGGCAGCGGCAGGAAACAGTGGCCGTCGCGGGCGGCAGCCGCCTCCAGCCGGTCCAGGACCGCCGCCCTGATCCGCTGCGGGCTCTGCTCGGGCACCCCGGACCGCAGCGCGATCCGGTCGGCGGTGTGGAAGGCGATCCCCCGCACCCGGCCGATGAGCTGGTACGGATCACCGACGAGGACCTCGGCCGAGTCGTTGCCGAACACCTGGTAGATCTTGGTCGCCAGCAGCGGGCTGATCCCGTATCCCTGCAGGACGACCATGAGGGCGGCGATGGCCTTCTGCTCCGCCCACGCCTCGACGATCTGCGCCTGCCGCGTGGCGCCGATGTTGACGACCTCCGTGAGGCGCTCGGGCTCGGTGTCGATGACCGTGAGCGTCTCCTCGCCGAAGTGGCTGACGATGGCGTGGGCCAGCCGCGGCCCGATCCCGCGGATCAGGCCGGAGCCGAGATAGAGCGTGATGGCCCGCACGGTGGAGGGGACCACCCGCTCGCAGCGCGTGGCCAGCAGGCGGCTGCCGTGGCGCGGGTGGCGGTCCCACTCCCCGGTCAGCCGCAGCGTCTCGCCGGGCTGCACCCCGGCCAGCGCGCGGCCGGAGGCGACGAAGGCGGGCAGGTCGTCGGCGCTCATGCGGGCGACGGTGTATTCGTCCTCGCGGACGAACACCAGTTGCTCGACGGAGGCCTCGACCTCCGTCAAGGACGGCTCGTCCGGCACGGTCACCGCAGGGTTGTCGAACACCACAGGTTTCCCGGAATCATGTGCAGCACCTCATGCAGGACATTAACCGGTGCCTGCGACAGAACCGCGCCATCGGGGTCAGGGGACCCCTCCGGTCACACCCGGCTCAGGCGTCCTGCCGATCGTGCTCGGGCCCGGCGTCCTGCCGATCGTGCTCGGCCGCCCTCCCGCCGGTCACCAGTCTGGACACTCTCAGCCCCAGCCAGATCAGCACCGCCACCACGGCGACCAGGAGGTACTCGATCAGCGGGATGCGGACGACCTCGTCGACCGAGCCGAAGCCGCGGACGCCGTACACCGCCACCACCGCCCCCGCGTAGCCGGCGGCCAGCAGCCACCGGGTCGCCGCGGAGAGCCCGAGGCCGTGCATCTGGGTGACGACGAAGACCCCGAGGAAGCCGAACAGGAACATCGGCCAGGCGCCGTCGGGACCGCTGGTCATCACCGCCACCAGGGTGCCGTGCACCGCGACCATGATCTCCAGGGTGAAGGTCCACCGGCGGCCGGTGTGCGCCCGGGTCAGGAAGAGGCTGCCCTGCAGCAGGAGCAGGAACATGTAGAAGAAGCCGATCAGGTGCCCGCTGGTGGCCTCCATCGGGTGGTACCAGAAGGTGTAGACGGCGGCCCAGCTGAACAGATAGCCGTGGTACCTGCGGGCGAAGCCCGCCACCTCCCGCCCGATGGGCGCCGGCCGGCCGAGGAACAGGCCGCGGCGCCGGTTCTCCATCAGCAGCACGACGACCAGCAGCAGGACGACCGAGCCCTGCGAGCTGAAGATGGACACGTCCTGGGCGAGGCCGTCGTAGAACACGTGGGTCTGCACGGTGTGCAGCAGGATGAAGCCGAAGTTCACCGCCAGGGCCACGACGTTGACGCGGTGCAGGCCCGAGGTGTAGCTGCGGACCCGGGTCTGGGCGTAGTAGATCAGGCCCCACAGCGCCACCTGGTGGGCGGCGTAGCCGAGCCAGGCCGAGGCCCGGGTCCAGAAGGTCGGCTCGGGGAGTTTCCAGTAGTACCAGGACGCGCCCTGGTCGGGCAGCAGCCGGATGCCGTGCAGCCGCTGACCGAGCAGCCACACCATCCCGGTCAGTACGGCACTGGCCGCGATGCCGATGATGAGGGCGCGGTGGGCGCTCCGTCCCGCCGTATCGTTCAGCATGCTGATGATTATTCATTTGTTCAGTAGGCTGAACAATATGACGGCGGCAGTGTGTGACCTCCGATCACGGCACGATGTGGGAGCCGGACCTCGGTTCTGTGACAATGGGCCGGTGGCCGAAGGGGATGAGCAGCACGTCGTACGGCATCCCGACGCGGTGCGCGCCGACATCCGATCCTGGCCGACCGGCCGCCTGCTGTCGGTGGCCGCCCGGGTGGTGGAGGGGCGCTTCCACGACTTCCTGGCCGGTCACGGCCTCACCCACGCGGGCCTGATCGTCCTGCACCACGCAGCCGAGGGCCCGCTGACCCAGCGCGAGCTCGCCACGCTGTGCCGGGTGACCGACCAGACGATGAGCAGGACGATCGGGCATCTGCGCCGCTCCGGCCACGTGGTCAAGGAGACCGACGCCCACGACCGGCGCCGCGTCCTCATCGGGATCACCCCCGGCGGGCGCCGGGTGCTGGACGAGGCGCGAGAGCAGGAGCGCCGCTCCGACGCGCTCTTCGGCGCGCTGGACGACTACGCCGGATTCCGCGACCAGCTGATCACGCTGATCACCGCCGTCTGAGCCGGTCCACCGAGGCAGGGAGCGCACAACCGGATGACAACGATCGTGGTGACCGGCGGCACCCGGGGCATCGGCCTCGGCCTGGCCCGGTCCTTCCTGGCACGCGGCCATCAGGTGGTGGTGTGCGGCAGCCGGGCCGACTCGGTACGGCGGGCCGCCGCGGACCTCGGCGTCCTGGCGCTGGTCGCCGACGTCGCCGACCGCTCTCGGCTCCAGTCGTTGTGGGAGGCCGCCGTCGAGCGCCACGGCAGGGTCGACCTGTGGATCAACAACGCCGGGATCTCCCACTCCCGGGTCCCGCTGTGGCGGCTGCCCGCGGAGGAGGCCCGCCCGGTCGTGGAGGCGAACCTCCTGGGCGTCCTGAACGGCTGCGCCGTGGCGGTGGCGGGCATGGCCGCCCAGGGCGGCGGCCACGTGTGGAACATGGAGGGCCTGGGCAGCGACGGCCGTACCGTGCCCGGCCTCGGCGTCTACGGCGCCACCAAGCGGGCGGTGACCTACCTGACCCGGACCATGGTCAAGGAGATGCCGCCCGGCGTCTCGGCCGGCCTGCTCAGCCCGGGCATGGTGGTCACGGACCTGCTCACCCACGACTACGGTCCCGAGGAGCTGGCACGGGTCAGGAAGGTGTTCGACATCCTGGCCGACCGGGTCGAGACCGTCACCCCGTGGCTGGCCGAACGCGCGATCACCCACGCCCGCAACGGCGCCCACGTGCGCTGGCTGACCCCCGCCAAGATCGCGGCCCGCTTCGCCGCCGCCCCCTTCCGCAGGCGCGAGCTGTTCGAGGACTGACGGCGTTCCCGGAGGGGATCAGGCCGATATGGGGTTCACCCGCCGGTGGTGAAGGCCGATGACGGGCACCTCGTGCAGGCTGCCCGAGTACAGGAACTGCGTCATACCGATCAGCAGCCGCCGTACGTCCTCCTGCGGGCGGACCACCAGGCGCAGGAACTGGCTGGTCGTGCCGAGCTTGTTGCCGCACTCGCGGACGTAGACGCCGTGCTCGGTGAGCAGGTGGTCGCGCAGCGGCACCCCGTCGCGCCCCGGCGGCAGCTTCACCAGCAGGAAGTTGCCCTGGGAGGCGAAGACCGACAGCTCCGGCATGGTGCTGAGCTGCTGGAACATCGCGCGCCTGTCGTAGGCCAGGCGCTTGAGGCTCTCGCGGTACTCGCTCATGTACTGCTTCATCATGAACACCACGACCTCGGCGAAGGAGTTGAGGTTCCACTTGGGCAGCGCGTCGCGCACCCTGCCCGCCAGCGCCGGGTTGGCGACCATGTAGCCGAACCGGATGCCGTGCAGCCCGAAGTTCTTGCCCAGGCTGCGCAGCACGATCACGTTCGGCCGGACCGCCGCCTCCGCGGCCACCCCCGGGTACGGCTCGGCGTCCACGAACTCGCCGAAGGACTCGTCGACGATCACCAGGTCCAGGTCGATGAGCCGGTCGAGCAGGCGCAGCACCTCGTGCTTGGGCAGGTACCCGCCGTCGGGGTTGTTGGGGTTGCAGATCACCGCCACGCGCGAGCCGCGGGTGCGGACGAAGGAGACGTAGCCGTCCACGTCCAGGGCGAAGTTGCGGCTCTCCAGCAGGGGATACATGTCGACCCGCTTGCCGGTCTCCAGCGGCTGGTCGGTCCAGCGGCCGAAGGTCGGGATCGGTACGGCCAGGCTCTCCTTGACGAGGAGATGGTCGATCCAGGTGATCAGCTCGGTGGACCCGTTGCCCATGGCGACCGTCTTGGGGTGCAGCCCGAGCGTGGAGCACAGCTCCGCGGTGATCGTGTCGGCGTCGCTCGGATAGAACTTCAGGATCGTCTCCAGGTTCCTCCCGAGGTGCTCGAAGATCTCCGGGGTCGGGAAGTAGGGGTTGCACGGGATGCAGAAGTCCACCGGGGGCAGCTGCTCCGACGACCCCCGCAGCAGCGAGAAGTACGAAGGGCTGTGCGCCTGCGCGCGCAATAGGCTGAGCTCCACGACACCTCCATAGGCACGCGTCCGACGTGTGAAGGTACGCGCCTGCGGAGTGATCGGTTCAGCCGGTTCTCAGGCCGCGGTGCCGTACGGGCCGGGCCGCGGGGCGCGGGCGGCGGTGCCGTACGGGTCAGGCCGCCACGCCGGACGGTCCGGAGCCGAGGGCCGGTTCGACCCGGTTGCGCCCCGCCCGCTTGGCGGCGTAGAGCGCCCGGTCGGCGGCGTTCAGCAGGTCGTCGCAGCTCAGGCCGGGGGCGAAGGAGGCCACGCCCGCGCTGACGGTGATCGACAGGACGTGGTCGTCCACCCGGATGGAGTCGGCCTCCACCCTCCCGCGCAGCGTCTCCGTCCGCGCGAGCGCCTGCTCGCCGCTCACGCCGGGGAACAGGATGACGAACTCCTCGCCGCCGTGGCGGGTCACGACCTCGTCCCGGTGGAACTCGGCCGACAGCAGCTCGGCGAGGCGGACCAGGACCCGGTCGCCGGCCAGGTGGCCGTAGCGGTCGTTGATCTGCTTGAAGTGGTCGATGTCGAGGAGGGCGAGGCTGAGCGGCGAGCCCTCCCGCCCGGCCCGCTCCGTCTCCCGGAGCAGGCGGTCCACGAGGTGGCGGCGGTTGTGCAGGCCGGTCAGCGTGTCCCGGACGGCCTGCTCGGCCAGGTCGGCGCGGAGGATCTCGATGGTGTGCAGCTGGCTGCGCAGCCGGGCGTTGGCCGCCTCCAGCTCGACCCGCTGGCGGTTGAGCGCGGTGATGTCCCTGGCGACCACGGCCCAGCCGGCGTGGTCGCCGCGGCTGTCGCCCAGCGCGCTGACGCGCACGTTCAGATCCACGCCGCTGCCCTTGTAGTCGGCGTAGATCCGGTCGGTGCGGGTGCCCTCGGTCAGGTCGACGTCGCAGAGCACCTCGTTCATCGGCAGCCCCGTCAGCCGGGCGGGCAGGTCCGGCATCAGCCGCCGCACCAGCCGGTCCGCCGCCGGGTTGAGATCGAGGATCCTGGCCGACCCGTCGAGCGTCACGACCATGTCGTTGATCATCTCGAAGACGTCCTGCCGCGCCACCGGCACCAGCTCGTGCAGGGACCGGTGGACGAACAGCCAGTAGGTCACCGTCACGGTGACGCAGAAGCCGACCGGGGACAGGTCCACCTCCCGGACGACGCCGGTGATGTTGAGGAGGTTGCCGATCGTCGGGGGGAGGGCGGACAGCAGGGTGAGCCCGTACAGCATCCGCTGGTGGCGCGGGCCCCGCACCCACGCCCTCAGGATCCGTACGACGGCGATCGCGAGCAGCAGGTAGCTGTAGGCGAAGTGGGTCAGGGCGATCGGGGTCAGACCGTTGGGGTCGAGGGGGGTGGCGCCCGGGGTGACGAACCAGTGGAGCCAGGGGTCGGTGGCCACCGCGGCGACGACGATCGCGGGCTCGATCGCCAGCAGCGGGGCGGTACGGCGCGACGGCCGCCATCCCCGGTCGGTCAGGGCCCGGGACAGCAGCAGGAAGCCCGGCGGTATCGCGCAGATGCCGGAGAAGAGCACGATCCACAGCGCGAGGGGGGCCTCGGGGCCGCCGGAGACGATGATGAGCCCGCCGGCCAGGCACCACACCGCGATGGCGGTCGCGACGGCCGCCAGGATGCCGGTCGCGACGGTCGCGCGGCGCCGCCGCCAGGCGACGCCCGCCACTCCGGCGGCCGCCAGCGCCGACAGGATGAAAAGCAGGGCCAGGGCAGTCTCCCGCACCTCCCGCACTCCTCTCGCCGTCACCGATCACACAGAACACCTCGGTGTCCCATCGGCCCGGCCCGGTCCGGCCTGAGGATTTCCCGCGGGGAAGACGCGGACCGGTCGCGCAGCGCGGGCTAGTCGTGCAGCGACAGCGCGATGGCGCGTTTGAGGACCTTCCCGGTGGGGCTCGTCGGCAGCTCGTCGGTGAACGCGATCTGCCGGGGGTACTTGTAGGCGGCCATCCGCTCCCTGGCGAAGGCGCGCAGCTCCTCGGGCCCGACCGGCGCGCGCAGCGTCACCACGGCCGCGATCTCCTCGCCGAGCTCCGGGTGGGGGATCCCGACCACCGCCGCCTGCCGGACGGCGGGATGCTCGTACAGGACCTCCTCCACCTCGCGGGGGTAGACGGTGTAGCCGCCCCGGATGATCACGTCCCGGCGCCGCGCGACGAGGAAGAAGAACCCCTCCTCGTCGACCCTGCCGAGGTCGCCGGTGTGGAACCAGCCGTCGCGCACGGCCGCCGCGGTCTCCTCGGGGTTGTTCCAGTAGCCCTTCATCACGTTGGGCCCCCGGATGACGATCTCGCCGACCTGTCCGCACGGCAGCTCCCGGCCGCCCTCGTCGACGATCCTCATCTCGACGCCCTTGATGGGCCGGCCCAGCGACCCGGCCCGGCGGCCGGGACCGGCGCGGTTGGACGCGGCGACCGGGGAGGTCTCGCTGAGGCCGTACCCCTCCACGATCTCGCAGCCGAACCGGGTCTCGTAGGCGCGCAGCACGTCGAGCGGCATGGCGGCGCCGCCGGAGACGCACACGCGCAGCAGCGACATGTCGGAGGCCCCGGGGTGGTCGAGCAGGGCGATGTACATCGTGGGCACGCCCTGGAAGACCGTGACGCCGTCCCTGCGGATCACCTCCAGCGCCCGGCCGGCCTCGAAGCGCGGCAGCAGCGTCAGGCGGGCGCCGGAGTGGACGGTCGCGTTGAGCGAGCACGTCTGCCCGAAGGAGTGGTAGAGCGGCAGCGCGCCGAGGACGACGTCGTCGACCCCGAGCGCCTGCATGCGGGCGACCGCCGCGGCGTTGCCCCCCAGGTTGGCGTGGGTGAGCTCGATGCCCTTGGCCCGGCCGGTGGTGCCGGAGGTGTAGTGGAGGACCGCGGTGTCCCCGGCCGCCCGCGGGGCGACCGCGCGCTCGGCCGGCATGCCGCGCAGCAGCCGGGGGAACTCCTCGGGCACCACGAAGAAGCAGTCGGCGCCGGTGCCGACGGTCCCGGCCTCGGCGGTCTCGGCCAGGGCGTGCCAGGCGATCAGCAGCCGGGCCCCGCAGTCGCCGACGTAGGCGGCGATCTCCCGCCTGCGCAGCAGCGGATCGAGCGGGACGACCACGGCCCCGGCCCGCAGGACCCCGTAGTAGACGACGGCGAACTCCGGGACGTTCGGCAGCATGATCGCCACCCGGTCGCCGGCGCGGATCCCGTGCCGGTCCAGCAGGGTCGCCACCCGCGCGCTCATCAGGTCCAGGACCCCGTAGGTGATCTCCGCCTCGTCGAGCGTGACGACCGCTCTGCCGGCGAGCCGCTCGGCGGTGAGGCGCAGCCGGTCAGCGAGGTTCATGGAAGCGACCGTACGCCCGGCCCGCATGGCGATCATCGGTCGCGGTCGCCAGTCTTCTCCGCCCGGAATTGGTGTCCGGCGGCAACGAGTCGTGCAGCGAGATCGCGACGAGCAGGTCGACGAGGTCGTTGATCCGGCGCAGGTTGCGCCCGGTGCGCTCGCGGATCCGCCGCAGCCGGTACTGGGCGGTGTTGGGGTGGATCTGCAGCCGTTCGGCGGCGGTGCGCAGGTTCAGGTCGGCGGCGGCGAAGGCCCGGATGGTGGCGGTGAGCACGCCGCCGCGCGCCCGGTCCTCGGCCAGGAGCGAGGTGATCCGCGGATCGACCAGGTGCCGGGCGGTGTCGTCGGCCCGCAGCGCCAGATACTGGAAGGGCGTGATCCTGGGCAGCGCCGCCACCCCGCCCTCCTCGGGCAGGAACTCCAGCACCGCGCGGGCCTCCTGGTAGGCCTGCGGGATGCGGGCGGTCCCGTCGATCACGGTGCTGACGCCCATCGCCAGGACGATCTCCTCGCTCAGCAGGTTCTCCCGTACGGCCTGCAGCCGGTCGCACAGCTCCTCGGGGTCGCCGCCCGGCCCGAGCACGGGGAGGGCCACGATCTCCGAGTGCCGCACGACCGACAGCGTCCTGGTGCCGTTGCCCCAGGTCCTGGCGATCGCCGCGCACGCCGCGTGCCGGGCGTCGGCGCCCCGGTCCGGGCCGGTCGGCACGGCCGCCGCGCACGCCCCCGGCGTCTGCGGCAGCAGGACCGCGATCACCACGAGCATCGGGGTGGAGGTCTCGGGCCAGAGCCCGTGCGCCTGGGCCGCGGCGATCTGCCGGCCCCGGGCGGGCGTGCCCCCGGCCAGGAAGGTCTCCAGCAGGTCCCTGCTCTCGCGCACCGCCTCGGCGGCGGCGTACTGCTGGAACTCCATGTACGCGTTGGCCGCGTGGGTGCTGGCGAAGTCGCAGTAGCGCATCAGCGGGGCCGCCAGCGAGAGCGCGGCGTCGTGGCCGGCGAACGAGCGGCCGGCGCGTTCGATCACCGCCTCCCAGAAGACCTGCTGGCCCACGCGGAAGGCGTTGATGTAGTCGGCCAGGGCGACCCCGGCCCGGGCCCGGCGCATCGCCGCCCGGCGGGTGAAGGCGATGTCGTCGAGCGTCACCGTGCGGTCCTCGAACAGGACGGCCAGCTTGCTGCGGTAGTGCTGGACCACCTGGTCGCGCACGTCGGAGTGGAAGGACGCGTCCTGGGCCGCGTACGCCGGGATCTCGGCCCGCATCGTCGTGACCGCGGTGTCGGCGAGATCGCCCAGGTCGTCGAGGAGTTCGGAGAGGATGCGCGCGCGCTCGGCGCGGACCGCCTCTGCCGCCGTGAGGGTTCCCGTGCTGAAACCACCGGACATGCCGGGATGATCCCTGCTCACGGCGGGGCGGTCAACGATTCGTGACCACTCCGAGACGGAGGCTGTGCGCGGCGGACAAGAGCCCTGACACATCTTGGGTGGCCGTGCCCAATGCGGTCTCCGGCGGGCGGAACCTACGCTAACCACGACTTCAGAACATTGTTCTTCCATCCCTGCGCCCGGGAGGCCGGATGCTGGAGGTACACGATCTCACAGTTCGCTTCGGGGGCATCACCGCGCTCGAGGGCGTGGGGTTCTCCGTGCGGGACGGGGAGATGGTGGGGCTCATCGGGCCCAACGGCGCCGGCAAGACCACGCTGTTCAACTGCCTGACCCGGCGCTACGAGGCCGACGGCGGGAGCGTCGTCTACGAGGGCGGAGACCTGCTGGCCGTGCCGCCGCACGCGATCGCGCCGCTGGGCATCGCCCGGACCTTCCAGAACCTCGGCCTGTTCCCGCACATGTCGGTGCGCGACAACGTCATGGTCGGCGCGCACCACCGCGGCGGGGCCGGCTTCCTGACCGCCTCGCTGTGGCTGCGGCCGGTCCGCCGGGAGGAGGCCCGGCTGCGCGCCGAGGCGGAGGAGATGCTGCGACGGCTGGAGCTGACCGCGGTCGCCGACCACCCGGCGACGGGGCTGCCCTTCGGCACGCTCAAGCGGGTGGAACTGGCCAGGGCCCTGGTCTCGCGCCCCCGGCTGCTGCTGCTCGACGAGCCGGTCAACGGGCTCAACTCCGCGGAGGTCCAGGAGTTCTCCGGCACGCTGCGCGCGATCCGCGAGGAGTTCGGCCTGACCATGGTCGTGGTCGAGCACCACATGGGCTTCGTCATGGGGATCTGCGACCGGATCGTCTGCCTGAACTTCGGCCGCAAGATCGCCGAGGGCTCGCCCGCGGAGGTCCAGCGCGACCCCGAGGTGATGCAGGCCTACCTGGGGACGGCCGTATGAACGAGCGGGCCGGCGAGCGCGGGGCGGACCCCGGACCGCCCGGCGGGGACGCCTTCCTGACGGTCACGGACCTGCACGCCGGGTACGGCGAGGCCAGGGTCCTGCACGGGGTGAACCTGACCGTGGGCCGCGGGGAGATCTGCGCCATCCTCGGGCCCAACGGGGCGGGCAAGACCACCCTGCTGCGGGCGCTGTCGGGCATGGTCCGGGTACGCGGCGCCGTACGGCTCGACGGGGCCGACCTGACCAGGCGCCCGCCGGACGCCGTCGCCCGGCGGGGCGTCGCGCACGTGCCCGAGGGACGCGGCACTTTCATGCCGCTGACCGTCGAGGAGAACCTGCGCCTGGGCGCCTTCGTGCGGCGGGGCCGCGGCGAGGTGGAGGCCGACCTGGAGCGGATCCACGGCTACTTCCCGGTGCTGCGGGAGCGGCTGCGGCAGCCGGCGGGCAGCCTCAGCGGCGGCGAGCAGCAGATGCTGGCCATCGGCAGGGCGCTCATGCTGCGGCCTCGGCTGCTCCTGCTGGACGAGCCCTCCCTGGGGCTGGCCCCGATCGTCACCCGGGAGCTGTTCCGCATCGTGCAGACGATCAACGAACAGGAGCGGACCACCGTGGTCGTCGTCGAGCAGAACGCCCATCTCGCCCTCGACGTCGCCGGCCGGGCGCACGTCCTGGAGACCGGGCGGATCGTCCTGTCGGGATCGGCGGAGCGGATCAGGGCGGACGAGCAGGTCGCCCAGTCCTACCTCGGATACCGGGTGTAGAGCCATGGCCGGATTCCTGCAGCAGATCATCGAGGGCCTCGGCGCCGGGGCGATCTACGCCAGCCTCGCCCTCGCCCTGGTGCTGATCTACCAGTTCACCGGGATCGTCAACTTCGCCCAGGGCGAGATGGCGATGTTCTCCACCTACATCGCCTGGCAGTTCACCGCCGGGGGCATGCCGTTCTGGCTGGCCCTGGTGCTCACGCTGGCGGTGTCCTTCGCGGGCGGCATGCTCATCGAACGGGTGCTCATCCGTCCCGTGGAGGGCGCCCACGAGCTGACCGTGGTGATCGTCAGCGTGGGGCTGTTCATCTTCGTCAACGCCGCCGCCGGGTGGATCTGGACGTTCCTGATCAAGGACTTCCCCAACCCGTTCCCCGGCGGCGCGATCGAGGCCGGCGGGCTCACCGTGGGGTTCTCGACGCTGGGGATCCTCCTGGTGGTCGGGGCCGTCATGGGCCTGCTGTACCTGCTGTTCCAGCACACCAAGATCGGCCTGGGGATGCGCGCCGTGGCGACCAACCCCGAGTCGGCCCGGCTGGTCGGCATCCGGGTCGGCTGGACGCTCGCGCTCGGCTGGGGCCTGGCGGCCACGGTCGGCGCGGTCTCGGGGATCCTGGTGGCGCCGCTGCTGTTCCTGGAGCCCAACATGATGAGCGGCGTCCTCATCTACGCCTTCGCCGCGGCGACCCTCGGCGGGTTCGACAGCCCGGCCGGAGCGGTGGCGGGCGGCCTGATCGTCGGCGTCGCCGAGACGCTCGCCGGGGCGTACGCAGGCTTCATCGGGTCCGACCTCAAGATCGGGGTCCCGCTGGTCATCATCCTCGGCGTGCTTCTGGTACGGCCGCAGGGCCTGTTCGGCAGAGCGGCGGTGGAGCGGGTATGACGACGGGACCGACGGAAGTGACGGACAAGCCGGCGCCGGCGGCGGCGCCCGCCCGGGGCGGGATCCTGGCGCGCGTCACCGGCGCCGGCTGGCGCCGGCCGGCGGTGGCGGTGCTGCTGGTGCTGGCCTGCTACGCGCCGTTCCAGCTCGTGCCCTTCCGCGTCTTCCAGCTCACCATGGTGCTGGTCTACGCGGTGGCGCTGCTGGGACTGAACCTCCTGGTCGGCCACGCCGGCCAGATCTCCCTGGGCCACGGCGCGTTCATGGCCGTCGGGGCCTACGGGGCCGCGATCATGCTCGACCGGTGGGACGTGCCGCACCTGGTGACCCTGCCGGCCGCCGCCGCGCTGGCGTTCGTGCTCGGCCTGGGCCTCGGCCTGCCCGCCGTACGGCTGCGCGGGCTCTATCTGGCCCTCGTGACGCTGGCCATCGCGATCTTCCTGGTGCCGCTGCTCAAGCGGTTCGAGTCGGTGACCGGCGGCTCCATGGGGCTGACGCTCGCCAAGCCGGCGCCGCCGGCGTGGACGGGGCTGGCCGAGGACCAGTGGCTGTACTTCCTGGCGCTGGCCGTGACCGTCACCGCCTTCCTGCTGGCCCACGG
This sequence comes from Paraplanobispora takensis, assembly GCF_016863195.1. GTDB lineage: Bacteria > Actinomycetota > Actinomycetes > Streptosporangiales > Streptosporangiaceae > Planobispora > Planobispora takensis. Next base: position 27,993 of record NZ_BOOK01000002.1, read on the forward strand.
CCTGCTGCGCTCGCGCGTCGGCCGGGCCCTGCACGCCGTACGGGACAACGAGACGGCGGCCGAGGTCATGGGCGTGCGGCTGCCGTTCTACAAGCGGCTGGCCTTCGCCTGGAGCGCGATGTTCGCGGGTGCGGCGGGTTGCGTCTACACCTGGGTCATCGGGTTCGTCTCCCCGGACTCGTTCGCCGTCACGCTCTCGATCACCCTGCTGGCGGGCCTCGTCGTCGGCGGCCTGGGCTCGTTCGCGGGCCCGCTGCTCGGCGGGCTCTTCGTGATGTTCGTGCCCGGCATCTCCCAGGACATCAACGACGCCGCCCCCGGCGTCATCTTCGGTTTGCTGATCATCGTGGTGATGTACGTCGCCCCGACGGGTCTCGCCGGTCTGGCGGGACGCCTGGCGCGCTCGACCAAGAGAATCCTCCGGAAGGAGTAAGAAATGCGGCTATCTGCCATCGGCTGCACGGCGATGACGGCGGCGATGCTGCTCGCCGCGGCGGCCTGCGGAGGACGACAGGAGGCCCAGACCGGCTCGACGACGGCCGCCGGCCAGTGTCAGGGGCAGCAGACCACCGGCATCACGGACACGAGCATCAAGCTCGGCGGCATCTACCCGCTGTCCGGGCCCGCCTCCGCCTACGGCGACATCCCCAAGGGCATCAAGGCCTACTTCGACTACGTCAACGCCGAGAAGAACGGGATCGGCGGGCGCAAGGTCGAGTTCGTGGTGCGCGACGACGGCTACCAGCCGCCCAAGGCCGTGGAGGAGGCGCGCAGGCTCGTCGAGCAGGAGCAGGTCTTCGCGCTGTTCCAGACGCTGGGCACGCCCTCGACCACGGCGACCTGGGACTACGCCAACCAGCGCAAGGTCCCCCAGATCTTCGTGGCGACCGGCGCCTCGAAGTGGGGCACCGACACCGCGCACCCGTGGACCATCGGCTGGCAGCCGAACTACGTCTCCGAGGCCCGCGTCTACGCGCAGTACCTCAAGCAGGAGCGTCCCGACGCCAAGGTGGCGGTGCTGTACCAGAACGACGACTTCGGCAAGGACCTGTTCGGCGGGTTCCAGCGGGCCGTCGACGGCAGCCGGATCAAGGTGGTCGCCGAGCAGAGCTACGAGGTCACCGACCCGAGCATCGACCCGCAGATGCGCAACCTCGCCGAGTCCGGGGCCGATGTGTTCCTCAACATCACGACACCGAAGTTCGGCTCCCAGGCATTGGCGGCCGACGCCAAGAACACGGGCTGGAACCCGCTGCACATCGTCAACAACGTCTCCTCCTCGATCACCGTCCTCAAGCCGGTCGGCTTCAAGAACGTGCAGGGCGTGGTGTCCGCCGCGTACTACAAGGACCCCAACGACCCGCAGTGGAAGAACGACCCGGAGATGATGCTCTACTTCGAGAAGATGAAGCAGTACGCCCCCGACGCCAACCCGGCCGTCCCGTACTTCGCCTTCGGCTGGGCGGTGGCCAGCAGCTTCCACAAGGCGATGGAGTCGGTGAAGTGCCCGACGCGCGAAGGGCTGCGCGACTCCGTGCGCGCGCTGAACAACGTCCAGGTCGGCATGCTGCTGCCGGGGGTGACGATGACCACCGGGGCCGACGACGGCTTCCCCATCGAGTCCATGCAGCTCATGGAGTTCAAGGGCGAGCGGTGGGAGCTCTTCGGCGACGTGATCGACACCCGTAAGGAGTTCGGTCCCCTGACCAACTGAAACCGCGGGACGGGGCCGGTCCGGAGGTGGCGGCCGCCCGACCGGCCCTCCCCCGTCCCGGGTGCCCCCGCGCTCTCCACCGGACATCGGCGTGTCACGCCGGTGTCCGGTTCCGCAGGTATGAAATCCGGTGGGATGGTGACGAATGCCTGAGGAAGAACGGCCTGCGCCCGGCGGAGAGTGACGATGCGGAAATACGTGATCATGGGAGTTCAGGGGAGCGGGAAGGGCACCCAGAGCACGTTGCTCGCCGACGACCTCGACCTGGTGCACATCAGCGTCGGCGAGATCTTCCGCTGGCACGTCAAGAACCACACCAAGGTCGGCGCCCAGGTCCGCCGGGTGGTCGCCGCGGGGGAGCTGGTGGGGGACGACCTGGTCGAGGACGTCGTCGGCACCCGGCTCCAGTGGCACGACTGGAACTACGGGTTCATCGTCGACGGGTTCCCGCGCAACCGGCGCCAGGCCGAGTTCTTCCTGGAGAGCTACGACATCGACGGCGTGATCCATCTCGACCTGCCCGACGAGGAGGTACGGCGGCGCGTGCTCGCCCGGCGGCTGTGCTCGCGGTGCGGCATGGACTACAACCTGATCGCCCACCGGCCCGAGGTCGAGGGCACGTGCGACGTCTGCGGAGGCGAGCTCGTCGCGCGTGAGGACGACACCCCCGAGGCCCTCGCCACGCGGCTGCGCGACTACCACGAGAAGACCGATCCCGTGCTGGAGCTGTTCCGGCGCAAGGAGTACGTCGTGACGATCGACGCCAGGGCCGGAAAGCTCGCGGTCCAGCAGGAGATCCGGGCCCGGCTCGGACTGCCGCCCCACACCGCCTGATCGCGCGGGCGGCGGCCGGGCCGGTCACGCGGCGGGCTCATGTCGGCGGCTTCATGTCGGCGGGCTCAGCCGTACGGTGACCGTGTTCGAGGCGCCGCCCCGGTCGGCCAGCCGTCCGAAGGCGAGGACGAGCCGCTCGCCGGTGGCGGCGCGGGTCAGGAGCCGGTGCCCGCGGAGCACCCCGGACACCGGCCGGTTCCAGGTCACGGTCAGCTCGTCCAGGTCGCGGCGGGGGTCCGAGACGCTCAGCGTGGCCGTGCCGTCGCCGCGCTCCCTGACCAGGACCGCGCACGGGGCGGAGGCGGTCAGGTCGCCCGCGGTCCCGGCGTTCCAGAAGTTGGCCGCGGTGATCCCCAGCGACGGGATCCGTACGGCCTGCAGGCGGGAGGTGTTGGCGAGCACGCCCACCCAGCCGGGGGAGGCGGCGCGGGCCGCGGTCCCGGCCGCAGTCGCCCCGGGCAGGAGGAGATAGAGGTAACCGGCCGAGCGGGGGTCGACGCCGTGGTCGAGCCAGAGCGTCACGTACTCCCTGACCGCCGCACCGGCCGCCGTAGTGGAACCGGCCGCGCGCCCGTCCGCGCTCCGGTCCCCGGTGCGGCGGGCGGGGTCCTCGGCGCGTTCCCCGCGCAGCGTGCGCAGGGGGCCGCCGCCGAGCAGGACGTAACCGCCGTGGCCCTCCAGGTGCGCCCAGCGCGCCCCCGCATCCGTCTCCGTGCCTGCGCCCGTCTCTGTCCCTGCGCCCGTCCCTGCGCCCGTGCCGCCGCCCACGGTGAGCCGCGCCCCGGTCCTGCGGTTGTCCACGACGGTCTCGACCGGCACGCCGTCCCCGCCGGTGATGCCCGCGCCCAGGCAGACCACGGCGTCGTCGAGGAAGACCCACGACTTGAAGGCCTCCATCGTGCTCTCGAAGCCGTACAGGTGCTGGCCGACCGTGGCGTACACGCCGTCGGTGGCGCCGCCCGCCCAGCGGGCCGGCGGGCAGGTGTCGCCCCACCCCCGCCCCGCGCCGTCGGCCAGACGCAGGGTGGAGACGGTCGTGCCCGGCAGGCGGTAGGGGTCGACGGTGGACCAGAAGGAGTCGGAGTACTGGTCGCCGTGGCCCCCGGCCCACCAGTAGAGCATCCCCGAGCCGGTGTGCCAGCCGCGCAGGTTCTCGCCGTTGCCGTGCTCGTAGTGGCCGATCCACTCGGAGGCCATGCTGAGCCCCGCGCACCAGCCCGGCCTGCGGTGCACGGCCCGGGCGCTCATCGGCAGCAGCCGGTGCCCGGCGGGCTCGCCGGCGGCGGGGACCGCGTCGTCGTCCATGATCGCGGCGAGGCGGGCGTGGAAGCCCAGGTCACCGCGCTCGGCCGCCTCCAGCATGGGCACGTGGGTGTCGCGCAGCGCCCATCCCTTGACCATGGCCCGCCAGCGGGCGCGCTCGGCGGCCGAGGCCGTCTCGCCCAGCAGCAGGACCGAGGCGGCGATCTCCCGCCCCTTGCGGTGGTCACCGTACGGCTCCCTGCCGACCGCGCGGCCGCGGACCAGGTCCATGCAGAAGCCGTCGTGGACGAACGGGGCGAACGACCTCTCGACGCTGTCGAGGACGATCTGCCGGGACGGGTCGGTGATCTCCCACGGCGAGCCGCGCAGCACCGCGGACAGCGTCGCGAGCCCGGCCAGCAGCGCCGCTCCGTAGGCGCCCTGGTAGGGGACGGTCGTGTGCTGGATGAACGAGCCGTCCCGGTGGAACCCGTCGCCCTCGGAGACGTGGCGGAAGACCGGGGAGAGGGCCGAGACGGCCGCCGAGGCCCTGCGCGGGTCGGATCCGAGGACGGCGCGCAGCAGCGTCACCGTGCACAGGTCCACGCGGTTGGCCCCGGTGCTGGTGCCGCTGTAGTCGTCCAGGCGGCTCTCGGGGACGAAGTGGTCCACCGCCTCCCGCAACGCCTCGCTCCGCCGGTCGGTCAGGTGCGGGCCGATCAGTATGGCCGCGTCCAGGAGCGCCCGGGGGACGCCGATCTGCCAGTGCCACCAGTTGCCGACCGCGTCGGCGCCCGCGGCGTACACCCGCCTCCGGTAGTGGTCGACGCCGGTGGCCACGGCCGCCGCCAGGCCCGCGTCACCGGTCAGCCCGGTCCCCGGCAGGACGTGGGCCCGGGCCATGGCCCGCAACCGGGCCGGGGTGGCGACGAACGAGGGGAAGGGCAGATCCGGCCACAGCGACGCGCCGGCCGGCTCCATGGTGTCCCGGTGACCGGCCGCCGTCGCCCCCAGCGCGGCCAGCCGGCTCCGGTACGGCTCCGCCGCCGCGTCGAACCCCGACCCCGCCGTCACCTCCCGCCACCGCCGGCGCAGCAGGGCGAAGGAGGCCGCCTCCCGCGGGGAGGGCGCGGGGGGAGCGCCCCGCGTGCGCGTGGCGTCGGCGGAGAGCAGCGCACCGGTCCCGGCGAGCCCGCCGAGCCAGAGGAAGGAGCGCCTGGAGTGTCGGGCCACGTATGGATTATTCACACGGAGGCGGACCCGGATCACTCACCCGGAGGCGGGCCTTTCGCGCGGGGACTCGGGGAGCCGGGGGCCGGGTGCCCGGCGAGGCGGCCAGAGGCCGGGGTACGGGGTTCCTGGTGATGAGTGGCCGGGGCGCGAGGGTTCAGCGGTGGGTGACCAGGGGGGCGTGGTGGTCGGTGCCGGCGGGGCCGTCGGGGTCGGCGTGCACGGTGGCGGCCGTCAGCCGGGGGAGGGCGTGGATGAGCCGGTGCTCGGCCTCGACGGCCACGGCGTGCGCCTGGACCAGGGAGAGCCGGTGGCCGACCAGGATGTCGACCTCCGCCCGCATCGTGTGGCCGATCCAGCGCATCCGCACCGCCTCCACCCGCCTGACGCCGGGCACGGCGGCGAGGACCTGCTCGGCCCGCTCGACGAGGTGCGGGTCGACGGCGTCCATCAGCCGCTGGTAGATCTCGCGGGCGGCGTCGCGCAGCACGAAGCAGATGGCCACCGTGATCAGCAGGCCGACGACCGGGTCGGCGAGGGGGAGGCCGATCGCGGTGCCGCCGGCGCTGAGGAGGACGGCCAGCGAGGTGAAGCCGTCGGTGCGGGCGTGCAGGCCGTCGGCGACCAGGGCGGCCGAGCCGATCTCCCGGCCGACCCTGATGCGATAGCGGGCGACCAGTTCGTTGCCCAGGAAGCCGACGAGACCGGCCGCGGCCACCCAGCCGAGCGCGCGCACCTCCTGCGGGTCGATGAGCCGGCGGACGGCCTCATAGCCCGCCAGCCCGGCCGAGACCGCGATGAGCAGCACGATGACGATGCCCGCCAGGTCCTCGGCCCGGCCGTACCCGTAGGTGAAGCGGCGGGTGGCCGATCTGCGGCCGAGTGAGAACGCGATGGCCAGGGGGATCGCGGTCAGCGCGTCGGCGAAGTTGTGCAGGGTGTCGCCGAGCAGCGCCACCGAGCCGGAGAAGGCGACGATGACCGCCTGGACGACGGCGGTGGCCAGGAGCGCGGCGAAGGAGACGGCCAGGACCCGCATGCCGCGGTCGCTGGTCTCCAGCGCCCTGTCGGTCTTGTCGGCGCTGTCGTGGCTGTGCGGGGTGAGGAGGTGCCTGGCGCCCGCCAGCAGCCGGCCGGGTCCCCGGCCGTGATCGTGCCCGTGCCCGTGTCCATGCCCGTGCCCGGCGTTGTGGCCGTCGGCGTGCCCGTGCCCGTGCCCGTGCCCGTGCCCGTGCCCGTGCTCGGCGTTGTGGCCGTGCCCGGTGCCGTGACTGTCCGCGTGCCCGTGTCCGGCGTCGCCGTCCGCGTGCCCGTGACCGTGGCCGGTGTCCTGCTGCTCCGACATGATCGGCTCCTGTTTGCCACCAACGTCCAGGTAGGCCATCATATGTAGTTATATACGCACACGACAACGGATCAGGTGCCGGGGCATGCATGACCGACCCAGTGAGCATGACCAACCCACTGACCGTCAGGTGGAGGCGGCCGTCGAGGCCTTCCGCATGCTCAGTGACGGCACCCGGCTGAAACTGATGTGGCTGCTCTCCTCGGGGGAGTACGACGTCGGCTCGCTGGCCGAGGCCATCGGCGCCGCGCGTCCCTCGGTCTCCCAGCATCTGGCCAGGCTCCGCCTCGGCGGGCTGGTCCAGACGCGCAGGCAGGGCCGCCGGATCCTGTACCGGGCCAGGGACGCCCACGTCCGGTCCCTCATCAGGGAGGCCTTCTCCCACGCCGACCACGAGGTCTCCGGCATCCCCCGCCACGACTGAGTGCCCCCGCCGGCCCGGTCCGCGGCGTCCCATGACGACTGATTCAGAGGGATATGCCAGAAGATCTGGCGTCCGGCGGCTCGACGGCGCAGCATGAGAGGCGCCGCAGTGACTCGGCAGTCCGAGGGAGGACAGGGTGACGACCTACAAACCGTCCGCCGAAGAACCACTGGCCGCCGAACCCGTCCGGGTCAGGCGTCGTACGGGGGCCGCCCTCGTGAACTGGCTGTCGAGCACCGACCACAAGGTGATCGGCCACCTCTACATGGTCACCTCGTTCGCGTTCTTCCTGATCGGCGGCGTCATGGCGCTGATCATCCGGGCGGAGCTGGCCCAGCCGGGCCTGCAGGTGACCACCAACGAGCAGTTCAACCAGCTGTTCACCATGCACGGCACGATCATGCTGCTGATGTTCGCCACCCCGCTGTTCGCCGGCTTCACCAACGAGCTGATGCCGCTGCAGATCGGCGCGCCGGACGTGGCCTTCCCGCGGCTGAACATGGTCAGCTACTGGCTTTTCACCTTCGGCAGCCTCATCGCCCTGTCAGGCTTCCTGACCCCCGACGGCGCCGCCGCCTTCGGCTGGTTCGCCTACACCCCGCTGTCGAACGTCATCGCCTCCCCCAGCGTCGGCGCCGATCTGTGGATCATGGGCCTGGCCATCAGCGGTCTGGGCACGATCCTGGGCGCGGTCAACTTCATCACCACGATCGTCTGCATGCGCGCGCCCGGCATGACCATGTTCCGCATGCCGATCTTCACCTGGAACGTGCTGCTCACCTCGGTGCTCGTGCTGATGGCCTTCCCGGTGCTGGCCGCGGCGCTGCTCGTCCTGGAGTCCGACCGCAAGCTCGGCACCCACGTCTTCGACCCGGCCACCGGCGGGCCGCTGCTGTGGCAGCACCTGTTCTGGTTCTTCGGCCATCCCGAGGTCTACATCATCGCGCTGCCGTTCTTCGGGATCATCACCGAGGTGATCCCGGTCTTCAGCCGCAAACCCCTGTTCGGCTACGTCAGTCTGGTGGGCGCCACCATCGCCATCGCCGGGCTGTCCATGACGGTCTGGGCGCACCACATGTTCCCGACCGGCCAGGTGCTGCTGCCGTTCTTCTCGTTCATGACCTTCCTGATCGCGGTCCCGACGGGGGTGAAGTTCTTCAACTGGATCGGCACCATGTGGCGGGGGCATCTGTCGTTCGAGTCGCCGATGCTGTTCGCGGTCGGGTTCCTGGTGACCTTCCTGTTCGGCGGCCTGACCGGCATCATCCTGGCCTCGCCGCCGCTGGACTTCCCGATCACGGACTCCTACTTCGTGGTGGCGCACTTCCACTACGTGGTCTTCGGCACCGTGGTCTTCGCGATGTTCTCGGGCTTCTACTTCTGGTGGCCCAAGATGACCGGCAAGATGCTCAACGACACGCTCGGCAAGGTGCACTTCTGGCTGCTGTTCATCGGCTTCCACACCACCTTCCTGGTGCAGCACTGGCTGGGCGCGCAGGGCTTCCCGCGCCGCTACGCCAACTACAGCCCGATCGACGGCTTCACCGACCTGAACCTGGTCTCCTCGATCGGCGCCCTGATCCTGGGCGCCTCGACGCTGCCGTTCCTCTACAACGTCTGGCACACCGCGCGCCACGCGCCCAAGGTCACGGTCGACGACCCGTGGGGCTACGGCAACTCCCTGGAATGGGCCACCTCGTGCCCGCCGCCGCGGCACAACTTCGTCTCGCTGCCGCGCATCCGGTCCGAGCGGCCCGCCTTCGACCTCAAGAACCCGTACCTGACCACCGCGACGCCATCCGAAATCGACCCGGCCGACCCCGCCGAGAAGACCTGAGGGGGAGACCGGGGGCAAGGAGCGATGCCGTATGGGCCTGTCGAGGAGGGAGGCCCAGATCCTGGCGGAGATCGAGTGGATGCTCCAGCACCAGGATCGAGCCTTCGCCCGCCGTATCGATCTCCTGAACGCCGCCCGGCCCGAGCAGGACGGCCGGCGGTTCGCCTGCCGGCTCAGCCGCAAGGAGATCATCTGGGTCATCGTGGCCACCCTGGCCGCGGCCCTGGTCCCGGCCTTTCTCACTCTGGCGCTCTCCGCTTCCGCGTGCGGGCCGCAGCCGTCCCGGCCGTCCGCCCCGCCGATGGCCGCGGCGACCCCCGTCCCGTCCCCGTGGACTTCCTGCCCGCCGTGAGAGCGCGCCGTGAGGCTGAAACTTTCACCGTGGGAGACCGGCGCCCGAACCGGACGTCCGAGCTAGGAGGGGACGCGGGCGGCCCGGGGACGGAGGGCCGGTGCGGGGGCTGTTGACTTCCGCCGGGCGGGCACCGAACCATGACGACGCGGCCGGCCGCATCGTTCGATCACGAGGTCCTCACCTCGCGAGCAGCTCCCGTTCGAAGGGCGTCTTCATGGAAGTCCTGCGCGTTCGCAGATGGCAGGCCGCGCTCGCGGCGGTCGCGGCCGCCGCCGCCGTGGTGGCCGGGATCGGTTCCTCCCCCGCCGGGGCGGCGGCCGGAACCGGCACCGGCTACCTGCACACCTCCGGCAACAAGATCGTTGACAGTACGGGCGCGACCGTCCGGCTGACCGGCATCAACTGGTTCGGCATGGAGACCGACAACAAGACCTTCCACGGGCTGTGGTCGGGCAACCCGTGGAAGAGCCAGATCGACACGATGGCCAGGCTCGGCTACAACACCCTGCGCGTGCCGTTCTCCAACGACGCGCTGAAGCCGGGGGCGACCGCCAGCGGCGTCAACGACTACGTCAACCCCGACCTGGTCGGCAAGTCGCCGCTGCAGATCCTCGACCTGGTCATCGACTACGCCGGTAAGAAGGGCATGCGGGTCATCCTCGACCGGCACCGCCCGACCGCGGCCGGGCAGTCAGCCCTCTGGTACGTCGCCTCGACGCCGGAGAGCACGTGGATCAACGACTGGAAGATGCTCGCCCAGCGGTACGCGGGCAACACCACCGTCATCGGCGCCGACCTGCACAACGAGCCGCACGCCGAGGGCACCAACCCCAACGCCACCGGCGCCTGCTGGGGCTGCGGCGACACGGCCCGGGACTGGCGGCTGGCCGCCGAGCGCGCGGGCAACGCGGTCCTCTCGGTGAACCCGAACTGGCTGATCTTCGTGGAGGGCGTGAGCTGCCCGAGCGGCGGCCTGTCCAACGTCTGGGACAACGACCCGGGCAACGACGAGGACTGCGGCTGGTGGGGCGGGAACCTCTCCAAGGCCAAGGAGTTCCCGGTACGGCTCAGCGTGGCGAACCGGCTGGTCTACTCGCCCCATGAGTACGCCACCTCGGTCTACCACCAGTCGTGGTTCGACGACCCGAGCTACCCGGCGAACATGCCCGCGATCTGGGACAAGTACTGGGGCTACCTCTACAAGGAGAACATCGCCCCGATCATGATGGGCGAGTTCGGCACCACCCTCCAGGCGTCCGTGGACAAGATCTGGCTCCAGGAGCTGATGAAGTACACCGGTACCGGGGTGAACGGCATGTCGTTCACCTACTGGTCGTGGAACCCGAACTCCGGGGACACCGGCGGCATCGCCAAGGACGACTGGACCAGCATCAACCAGGACAAGCAGAACATCCTCCAGCCCTACCTGATCCCGCCGGTGGGCGGGGGCGGCGACCCGACGGCGACGCCCACGGTCACCCCGACGGTCGACCCCGCCTCGTGCACCTCGTCGTACAAGCTCGTCAACTCCTGGCAGGGCGGCTTCCAGGGCGAGCTGACGATCAAGAACACCGGGGGATCGGCACTGAACAACTGGACGGCCACCTGGACGATGCCGTCGGGTGTGACGCTCGCCAGCGCCTGGAACGCCGTCGTCACGACGAACGGGACCACCTGGACGGCCAAGGGCCCGGACTGGGCGAAGAACCTGCCCGCCGGGCAGTCGGTCGCCATCGGTTTCACCGCCAACGGCCCGCAGGGCACGCCCTCCGGGGTCACCTGCCCGGGCGGCTGACGGACCCCCGCCCGCGTGCCCTCCCCGGCGCTCCGGGAGGGCCCGCGGGCGGCGGCTCCGCCGTGCGGGCCGTACTTCGGGTGAGTCGGGGGAGCAGGTCTGGGGGTTGGGGGCGGGTACGGCGGGGCGGGTTCTGCCCACCCGTGGGGCGCGTCCGGGGCCGGGCGGGTGTCGCCCACCCGGGCTGCGCCGCGGGTCGGCCGAGTCCGGCCGCGGGCATCGGGGGGTGGGGTGTCGGGGCGTCGGACACGTGGTGCACGTGGAGGCGCTCGCCGTGGTGGTGGCCGCGAGAGACCGTAGGCACCGTGTGACCCGGCGGCGGCTGAGTGCGGACGCCTTGGTGTCAGGCGGTCCCAGGCCTCACCCGTCCGAAAGGGCACACGTGTTCTTCCCGGACGGTCCGGGACAGGAGCCCACCGCAGGGACCCGCCACGGGTGTCAGCGGAAGCCGAGGCCCTCGAAGGCGCCCGAGCTGCGCCATCGGTCGATGTGCCGGAAGAAGGCCAGCGCCCCCTGCGGGTGGCCGACGTTGAGCCGGCCGCGCGGTCCGGGGTCGCGGCCCTCGTTGTTGTAGTAACCCGGCGTGCAGTCCGGTGAGCCCAGCATCATCCCCCGGCCCGACAGCAGTAGGTCGACCCAGGCGTTCTCGGCCTGCTCGGTGGTCTCGACCTCGTGGAAGCCGTTGCGCAGGGCGTGCTCGACGATCACCGCGATCGTCCTGCCCGCCTCGGTGAGGTTGTGCGGGATGTTGGAGATGAGGTTCGCGCCCTGTGTCGGCTGCACCAGGAAGGCGTTCGGGAAGCCGTGCACGTGGACGCCGTGCAGGGTGCGCATGCCCTCGGCCCAGTGCGCGGAGAGCCTGAGGCCGTCGCGGCCGGTCATGTCGTAGCCGGCCCGCCGGGTGAACTCGGTGCCGACCTCGAAGCCGGAGGCGTAGACGATGCAGTCGACCTCGTACTCCCGGCCTGCGGCGACGACCCCGCGCTCGGTGATGCGTTCCACGCCCTTGCCGCCGGTGTCGACCAGATGCGTGCCCGGGAGGTTGAAGGACTGCAGGTACTCGTCGTGGAAGCACGGGCGCTTGCACAGCTGGCGATACCAGGCCTTGAGGTTCCGGGCGGTCTCGGGGTCCTCGACGATCGCGTCGACGCGCGCGCGGATCTCCTCCATCTTCTCGAAGTCGGCGTCCTCGAAGGCCTCCAGCATCTTCTCCGGGACGAAGTCCTCGGGCGGCAGCGCCATGATCCTGGAGCGGACCCGCCGGGCGATGTCGGTCCAGCCGTCCATCACCAGGTCCTCCTCGGGCATGGCGCCCGTCTGGTTGGCCGTGAAGTTCTCCAGCCAGCGCTCCTGCCAGCCCGGTGTCGCGATCCCGGCGAACCACTCGGGGTCGGTCGGCCGGTTGTCGCGCACGTCGACCGAGGACGGCGTGCGCTGGAAGACGTACAGCTCCCCGCACGCCCGCGCCAGATGGGGCACGCACTGTACGGCCGTCGCCCCGGTGCCGATGACGGCCACCCGCCTGCCGGCGAGCCGGTCCATCGGCGCCCCCGAGGGGTCGCCGCCGGTGTAGTCGTAGTCCCACCGGCTGGTGTGGAAGCAGTGTCCCCCGAACGACTCGATCCCCGGGATGCCCGGCAGCTTCGGCACGTGCAGCGGGCCGACGCCCATGCCGACGAAGCTCGCGGTGAACTCGTCGCCCCGGTTGGTGCGGATGATCCAGCACGACCGCGCCGGGTCCCATTCGAGGTCCCGGACCTCGGTGTGGAAGAGCGCGTCGCCGTACAGGTCGTAGTGCTTGCCGATGCGCCGGCAGTGCTCGAGGATCTCGGGCGCGTGCGCGTACTTCTCCGTCGGCATGTGGCCGGTCTCCTCCAGGAGCGGCATGTACACGAACGACGCGGTGTCGCACTGCGCTCCCGGATAGCGGTTCCAGTACCAGGTGCCGCCGAAGTCGCCGCCCTTGTCGATGATGCGGACGTCGTCGACCCCGGCCTCCTTCAGCCGCGCGCCGGTGACGAGGCCGGCGAAGCCGCCGCCGATGAACGCGAACGTGACGTGGTCGGTCTTCGGCTCACGCGGGGTCACCGGGGTGTAGGGGTCGTCGAGGTAGTGCGCGAACCGGCCGGTCAGCCGGATGTACTGGTCGTTCCCGTCGGGGCGGAGCCGCTTGTCGCGCTCCTGCCGGTACTTGCGGCGCAGGGCCTCTTTGTCGATTCTGTCGGTTCCGTCGATGCGGGTGCCGGCGTCCATCACCCAGCAATACCAGAATATTGTTCGCTTGTCCCGGGCCGGTACTGACGGAACCTGGCACTCCTCGGGGCCGCTCCCTCACACCTCGCGGGTGATCCCGGCGCCGGGCGGAGGTCCTGATACTGCCATCGCCCGTACGGTGCGCAGAGTGACGGAGGTAGCGGAGATGAGCGGTGCGTACCCGGCCATCGAGGACCATGGGATCGTCGGTGACCTGCAGACGGCGGCGCTGGTGGCCTCCGACGGGACCGTCGACTGGTTCTGCAGCCCCCGCTTCGACTCGCCGAGCGTGTTCGCGTCCCTGCTCGATCACGGCAAAGGCGGATATTTCCGTATCACTCCGGATGTCAAGGACTACGTCACGCGGCAGCTCTACCTGCCCGGCACCGCCGTCCTCATCACGCGCTTCATGACCCCGGAGGGGGTCGGAGAGGTGATCGACTTCATGCCGATCGCCGGCGACACGGCGACCGACCGCCACCTCCTGGTCCGGGTGGTCCGGGTGGTCCGCGGGCAGATGCGCTTCGTCGTCGAGTGCGTGCCCGCCTTCGACTACGCGCGTGGGGACCACCGTACGGAGACGACAGACGACGGGGTGGCGTTCCGCGGCGACGGGTTCGCCGCCAACCTCTCCTTCGTCCGCATACCGGGGCGGGAGGCCGAGGCCGAGATGCGGAGCCACGGGCGGGGCGGCGTCCGCGCCGTCATCTCCGGCGCGGCCGGGGAGAGCGGTGCGCTGATCTTCGAGACCTCCCCCTCCGGCCCGCCGGAGCGGTGGTCGCGGGACGCGGTGCTGGCGATGCTCGAGGACACCCGCGACTTCTGGCGCGGGTGGCTGCGGCAGTCCCGTTACCGCGGGCGCTGGCGCGACATGGTGGAGCGGGCGGCCATGACGCTCAAGCTCATGACGTACGCCCCCACCGGCGCGCTGATCGCGGCCGCCACGGCGGGCCTGCCCGAGCAGGTGGGGGGCGAGCGCAACTGGGACTACCGCTTCACCTGGGTGCGCGACGCGTCCTTCTCCGTCTACGCGCTGCTCGGGCTCGGCTTCGACCACGAGGCGGACGCCTACCTGCGGTGGCTGGGACAGCGGATCCAGGAGGGGAGCGAGCGGTCGTCACCGCTGCAGATCATGTACCGGATCGACGGCGCGTCCGACCTGAGCGAGGAGACGCTCGGCCACCTGGAGGGCTACCGCGGGTCACGGCCGGTGCGCGTCGGCAACGGCGCCGCCACCCAGCTCCAGCTCGACATCTACGGCGAGGCGCTGGACTCGATCTACCTCGCCGACCTGCACGGGATCCCGATCGGCCACAACGGCTGGCGTCACCTGCGCGACACCGTCGACTGGCTCTGCAAGCACTGGGACCAGCGCGACGCCGGGCTGTGGGAGACCCGCGGCGGGCACCAGGACTTCGTCTACGGCCGGTTCATGTCGTGGGTCGCCCTCGACCGCGCCATCCGCATCGCGCGGACCCGCGCCCGGCCCGCCGACCTGGCCCGCTGGACCAGCGCGCGGGACGAGATCTACCAGCAGGTCATGGACCGGGGCTGGAACGCGAAGATGTCGGCGTTCGTGCAGTACTACGACGGTGACGTGCTCGACGCCTCGATCCTGTACATGCCCCTGGTGGGCTTCATCGCCCCCGGCGACCCGATGTGGCAGTCCACCCTGCGCGCCATGGACGAGGTGCTGGTCTCCGACAGCCTCGTCTACCGCTACGACCCGATGGCCTCGCCCGACGGGCTGCGCGGCTCGGAGGGCACGTTCTCGATGTGCACGTTCTGGTACGTCGACGCCCTGGCCCGCTCCGGCCGGCTCGACGAGGCGCGCCTGACGTTCGAGAAGATGCTGACCTACAGCAACCACATCGGCCTGTACTCCGAGGAGATCGGGCCCACCGGGGAGCAGCTGGGCAACTTCCCGCAGGCCTTCAGCCACCTGGCCCTCATCACCGCGGCCGTGAACCTCGACCACCAGCTCGACCACGGCACCGTGCCGGGCGCCGCGGACCACACCGGGGGCTTCAACGGGCCGGCGGTTCCGAGGGTGCTTCCCGCGCGGTCTCCTGCCTCTGCTGACCGGGCAGGAACAGTGCCGCGACGAGACCGATGAGCGTGATCACCACGAGGATGATCAGGGCGGTCGCGAACGGCCGCCCGCCCGGATACTCGACCGCCGCGATGACGGAGCCGGCGAGCGCGACGCCCAGCGACGATCCCAGGTTCGACACGCTCCGCGACAGGCCGGAGATGTCCTCCTGCTCCTCCTCGGGGAAGGCCGACTGGACGACGTTCACCGAGGAGGTCAGCATGGTCCCGATCCCCACCCCCATCAGCAGCAGCCCGGGGACGAAGCCGATGATCGAACCGCCGTCCCGCGCCAGCAGCAGCAGGAGCACCATGCCGGTGGACATGAACACGAACCCCACCCTGATCAGCCACTGCTGCGAGTGCCTGCGCGCGAACCTCTCGGCGGCGGCCGAGGCCGCCAGGACGCCGAGGGTGGCGGGAGTGAGCATCAGACCGGTCTGGATGGCGTTGTAGCCCCAGACCTGCTGCAGGAAGACGGAGATGACGAAGAACGACCCCTGCATGGTGAGCCACTGGATGTTCTGCGTCACCAGCCCGAGGTTGGAGGTCCGGCTGCGGAACAGGCCCGGGGACATCAGGGGTTCCCCGCCCGCCCTCTCCCGCGACCTGATGTGCAGGAAGAACCAGAGCAGGATCAGCGCGCCGACGGCGAGGGCCGGCCACACCGGGGAGATCCCGCCCTTCGGGATCAGTACGGTGCCGCCGATCGCGAAGTCCTCCTTGGCGGAGCCCCAGCCGTAGGTCCCCGACAGCAGGATGCCGAACACCACGAAGAACAGCCCGGCCGCCGAGAGGATCGCGCCGGTCAGGTCGAAGCCCGGCCTGGCCCCCCTCTCCACCGGCTGGGGATCGACGATCTTCCGGGAGAGGAAGATGATCCAGGCGACGACCAGGGCCTGTGCGATGAAGGAGGCGCGCCAGCTGATCGTGCTCGTGATGAGGCCGCCGATGAGCGGGCCGGCCGCCGCGCCCAGGCCCGCGGCCCCGCTGACGACTCCGAAGTACTTGGCGCGGGAGGTGACGTCATCGAAGGCCACGGTGATCAGGATGTAGATGGGCGGGATCATCAGGGCCGACCCGATGCCCTCGAGCAGCGAGTACCCGACGATCATCAGTCCCAGCCCCTGGGAGACCGCGGCCAGGACGGCGCCCGCCCCGTACACCAGCAGCCCGATCCTGAAGCAGGCCTTGCGTCCCAGGATGCCGGTCATCTTGCTGCCGACGATCATCAGGGAGGCCATCGTCAGGGTGAACAGCGTGATCGTCGTCTGGATGCCGGTCACCGTCGTGCCGATGTCGTCGGCGATGGCGGTGATGGCGACGTTCATGTTCGTCGCGGCGTAGCTGGCGATGAACTGCGCCAGCGCCAGCGGCAGGACCATCGACCGCGCGGCGGCCGCCGTGCCGTTCGCGTGACTCACGACGCGCTCACCGCCGTCCCGGGCGTGGGCGCGGTGTGCTCACGCCGCCGCAGTACGGCCTTGTACACCTCGGAGACCGGGATGATGACGGCGGCCACCACGATGCAGATGATCCACTGGGTCAGGCTCATGTCCACCGTCCCCAGCAGCCGGTGGAAGAAGTCGAACCCGCCGGCCAGGACGATCGCCGCCGCCGACACGCCGCAGGCGATGAGGAAGGGCCGGTCGGGCTTGTCACCGCGGCTGAAGATCGACTTGGTCTCCTCCTTCACGGTCATCGAGAAGAAGACGTTGAACAGCGAGAACGTGGTCACGCCCATCGTCCTGGCGAGCTGGTCGTCGTAGGACCGGTCGGCCCACCAGATGACGCCGAGCGTGCAGACGCCCAGCACGAACCCGGCGATGCCCAGCCAGGTGAACAGGCGGCGGTCGAGGATCTGCTCGTCGGCCCGGCGCGGCCGGCGCCGCATGAGACCCTCCGCCGGCGCCCCGTAGCCGAGGCCGATGGCCTGGGAGACCTGCACGGTGAAGTTGATCCAGAGCGTCTGCAGGGGGAGGAACGGCACACCGCTGACGACGTTGAAGATGCTGGCGCCGAGGAAGGTGACGATGAAGCCGATCAGCGTCCCGATCTGGAACTTGATGTACTTCTTCAGGTTGTCGTACAGGCCGCGGCCCATCTCGACCGCTCTGACGATCGTGGAGAAGTCGTCGTCGGTGAGGATCATGGTCGCGGCCTCCTTGGAGACCTCGGTGCCGGTGATGCCCATCGCGATGCCGATGTCGGCCCGCTTGAGCGCCGGGGCGTCGTTCACCCCGTCACCGGTCATCGCCACGACGTGCCCCTTCTTGCGCAGGATGTCGACGAGGCGGACCTTGTGCTCGGGGGCGACCCGGGCGATGACGCCGATGCCGTCGATCTCGCGCAGGGCGGTCTCGTCGTCCATGTCGGCGAAGGCGGCGCCCGTGATCGCGCGCCCGGGGATGCCGAGCTTGTTCGCGATGGCCTCCGCGGTCACCGCGTGGTCGCCGGTGATCATGCGGACCTCGATGCCGGCCTCGCGGGCCCTGGCGATCGCGGCCTTGGCCTGCGGCCGGGGAGGGTCGACGATGCCGACGAGCGTCAGCAGGGTCAGGCCGTCGACCAGGGGGAGCAGGTCCGCGTGCGGGTCGAAGCCGGCGGGGTCGAAGTCCCTGCGGGCGGTGGCCATCACCCGCAGGCCCTGCTCGGCCAGCCGCTGGTTCTCGGCCAGGTACCGCGCCCGGAAGTCGTCCCCGGCGGGGATGGGGCCCAGGGCCGGGTCGAGGACCGCGTCCGCCCTGGCGAGCAACTGGTCCGGTGCGCCCTTCACCAGGCAGCGGATCACCTCGACGCCGCGCTCGTCGGGCATCCGGTGGAAGGTCGCCATGAGCTTGTAGGCCGCGTCGAAGGGCACCTCGGCGACGCGCGGATACTGCTGGCGGGTGGCCCGCGAGTCCAGGCCGCCCTTCTCGGCCAGCACGACCAGCGCGCCCTCCGTGGGGTCGCCGACGAGGGCGCCGTCCTCGACCTCGGCGTCGGCGGCCAGGGCCATCGGCAGCAGGAACTGCTCAAGCGGGACGTCGGGCTGGCCGGCGACCCGCTTGATCGTGCCCTCGGTCGAGTAGCCCGAGCCCGAGATCGTGTACCTGCGGCCGGGCAGCGTCATCTCGACCGCGGTCATCTGGTTCAGCGTCAGGGTCCCGGTCTTGTCCGAGTTGATCGCGGAGGTGCAGCCGAGGGTCTCGGTGGAGCGCAGCCGCTTGACGATGGCGTTGGCCCTGGCCAGCAGCTGCGTGCCCATCGACAGGATGGTCGTCACCACGGCGGGCAGGCCTGTGGGGATCGCCGAGACGGCGAAGGCCACCGAGGCGGTGAAGACCTGGGCGAAGGTGTTGCCGCGCAGCAGGTTCAGCGCCATGGACAGCACGAGCGCGAACCCCGCGATCACCAGGATCTGGTTGGTCAGCTTGGCCAGCTGCCGGGTCAGCGGGGTCTCGGTCTCCTCCTGGGCCTGCAGCATGCCGGAGATGTGCCCCACCTCGGTGGCCATGCCGGTGGCGGTCACCACGAGCTCGCCGGAGCCCCTGGTGACGTTGGTGTTCATGAACGCCATGGTGATCCGGTCGCCGAGGTCGGCCCCGGCGGGCAGCAGCGCGTTCGCGTCCTTGGGGACGGGCGTGCTCTCCCCGGTCAGCGCGGACTCGTCGATCTCCAGGGTCGCGCCCCGGATGATGCGCCCGTCCGCCGGGACGAGGTCACCGGCCTCGACGGACACGATGTCCCCCGGGACGAGCTGCTCGGCGGGGATCTCCGACAGGGCGCCGTCCCGCCGGACCTTCGCCTTGACGATCATCATCTTCTGCAGGGCGGAGACGGCCGCCGCCGCCTTGCCCTCCTGGCGCAGGCCGAGGAAGGCGTTCAGCAGGGTCAGGGCGATCAGGACGATGGCCGTGCCGTACTGCTTGAGCGGGTAGAGGCTGATGAGGCCGGCGACCAGCAGGACGATCTGCATGGGATCGGCGTACTGGCGCAGGAAGGCGCGCCAGGCCGGCTCCTGCTTGGCCTCGGCGAACTTGTTGGGACCGTACCGCTGCGTGCGCGCGCCGACCTCGCCGGCGCTGAGACCCTGGGCCGGTTCGACGTTCATGGCCTTCAGCGCCTCGGGAACCGGAACTGCGGAGAAGTCGGCCGGGGCCGGAACGTCCAGCCCCTGACCCGTTGCGGACGGTGTCATCGGTTCCTCCCATCACCACTGGGCGCGAGTGTGCTGTCCGGAATCTCACCCGGGCGTCACCCGGCAGGGGTGAGCCCTCCCGTTCGCCGGGACGGTGAGAGTGCCCGGTGGGAAGGCTCGGCCCGGCGAGCCCGGCGGGCGGCGGTGTCTGGGAGGGGCGGCTTGTCGTGCACGAGGTCCAGAGCGGGCGGGAGCAGGCGGACTACACGGGGGCCGTGTACGGCTCGCTGCTCGCCGCCTCGGTCGTCGTCGGGGCCAGTCCGGGCAAGAACGACACGCCGGGAGTGGCCGTCGGTGTGCTGATCGTGGCCACCGGGCTCGTCTTCTGGTTCGCGCACGTCTACGCCAGGCTGGTGGGCGAGCGCCGGTACGGCGAGCGGCTGACCTGGGCCCACACGCGCCGGGTGGCCAGGGCCGAGCGCCCGCTGGCCGAGGCCGCGCTCCCGCCCGCGCTGGTGGCCGTGCTGTGCTGGGCGCTCGGCGCCTCCAGCACGACGACCGGATGGATCACGCTGGTGACGGCGCTGGCCGGCCAGGTGGTCTGGGCCACCGTCGCCGGCGTCAGGGCCGGCATCGGGCGGAACCTCGTCGTCGCCTTCGCGGTGGGCAACCTGTTCATCGGGATGATGATCGTCGTGCTCAAGGTGGCCCTGACGCACTGACGGCCTGACGCACTGACGGCCTGACGCACTGACGGGACGCATTCGGCGGCACGGCCGGTTCTCACCCGGCCGGGGTGAGGTCGCGGGCCCGCCGCGCGGAAATGGTTCATGCGGCGGAGGTTCGCCGGCACGGCGCATCGGAGGGCAGGACCATGGCAGAGGCCGAGACGACGGACAGAACCCCCACCCCCAAGGCATCGGGCACCTTCGGCCTCTCCCAGGCCACGGCGCTGATCCTGGGGAGCATCATCGGGGTCGGCATCTTCAACCTGCCCTACTCCCTGGCGTCCTTCGGTCCCATCAGCATCGTCGCGATGGCGGTGACCACGGTCGGCGCGCTGGCCCTGGCGCTGATGTTCGCGGCGCTGTCGCGCCGGCTGCCCGCCGACGGCGGGCCGTACGCCTACGCGCGGGCCGCCTTCGGCAACGGGGTCGGGTTCGCCAACGCGTGGTCGTACTGGATCACCGCCTGGGCGGGCAACGCCGCGATCGTCACCGGCTGGGTCTACTACGTCGAGCACTTCGTCAACAAGGACGGCGTGGTCGTCTGGTCCATCCTGATCGCGCTGGTCGGCCTGTGGGTGCCCGCGGCCGTCAACCTCTCCGGGGTGAAGAACATCGGGGCCGTGCAGGTATGGACGACGGTCATCAAGTTCATCCCTCTGGCGATCATGTCGACCGTCGGCCTCTTCCTCGTCAGCACCGACAACTTCCAGCCCTGGAACGTCAGCGGTCAGAGCAACCTGCAGGCGATCGCGGGCGCCATGGCCATCTGCCTGTTCAGCTATCTGGGCGTGGAGACGGCCGCGGTGGCGGCGGCCAAGGTGCGCGACCCGGAGAGGAACATCCCCCGCGCCACGGTGTTCGGCACGCTGGCCAGCGCCGTCGTCTACCTGCTCTCCCTGACCGCGGTCTTCGGCACCGTGCCCTCCACCGTGCTGGGGGAGGAGGCGAACAAGGCCTCGTACTCGGTGGCGGCCAACGCCATGGCGGGCGGCGGGACCTGGGCCGGCGACCTGGTGGCGCTGGCGGTCATCGTCTCCGGCTTTGGGGCGCTGAACGGGTGGACCATGATCTGCGCCGAGATGCCGCTGGCCGCGGCCCGCGACGGGCTCTTCCCGGAGAGCTTCGGGAAGATCTCCGGCCGCGGCGTGCCCGCGATCGGGATCATCGCCTCGACCGTCCTGGCCTCCCTCGCCATGGTGATCAGCTTCATGGGGGCCAGCGGTGCGACGGTGTTCAACACGCTGGTCCTGATGACCGGGATCACCGCGGCCATCCCGTACGGCTTCTCGGCGCTGGCGCAGATCCGGTGGCGATGGCGGGACAACCGGCCCGTCCACACGCCCAGACTCGCCCGTGACCTGACGGTGGCGGTGCTGTCCCTGATCTTCTCCGTGTTGTTCATCTGGTACTCGCGCAACACGGGGGAGACGGCCTGGTACCTCGTCTGGGGTCCCTTCCTCATGGCCGCCGCCGCGTTCCTGCTCGGAATCCCGGTCTATCTCCGGATGCGCAACCGGATGACCAGCCCGGGCCCGGTACCCCCCTATCACTGACCTCGAAGGAGACGAAAGGTCATGCCCTTCCACGTGGATTCCGAGATCGGCCGGCTCCGCCAGGTCATCCTGCACCGGCCGGGGCTCGAACTCAGCAGGTTGAGCCCGGCCAACGTCGACGAGCTGCTGTTCGACGACGTCCTGTGGGGCAAGCGGGCCCGTGAGGAGCACGACGCCTTCGCGCAGGTGCTGCGCGACCGCGGGGTGACGGTGCACTACTTCGACAAGCTGCTGGCCCAGGTGCTCGACAACCCCAGCGCGCGGGACTGGGTGCTCGACCGCGTGCTGACCGACGACACGGTGGGACCCACCCTCGTCGAGCCGCTGCGCTGGCTCGCCCAGGAGGTGGAGAGCGAGCGGCTGTCCGAGCTGCTGATCGGCGGTGTCATCAAGGCGGACCTGAGCAGGTTCAACGTGAGCGGCCTGCGCTGGGAGCTCATGAACGCCGACGACTTCCTGCTGACGCCGCTGCCCAACCACCTGTTCCAGCGTGACAACTCGGCCTGGGTCTACAACGGGGTCAGCATCAACCCGATGGCCAAGGCGGCCAGGGCGCGCGAGTCGGTGCACAGCGCCGCGATCTACGAGTTCCACCCGATGTTCGCCGGCGGGGACTTCCACATCTGGTACGGCGCCGGCGGGGTGGGGCATCAGCCCGCCACCCTGGAGGGGGGCGACATCCACGTCCTGGGCAACGGCGTCGTGCTGATCGGGCTGGGCGAGCGCAGCACGGCCATGGGCATCGAGAACCTGGCGCGCGCGCTGTTCGCGGGCAAGGGGGCGAGCAAGGTCATCGCGGTCGAGCTGCCGCACTCGCGGGCGATGATGCACCTCGACACGGTCATGACGATGATCGACGTCTCGACCTTCGTCATGTACCCCTACCTCGACCCGGACCTGCGGTCGTGGACGGTGCTGCCGGCCCGGGACCCGGAGCGCCCCGGCGGGCTGGAGATCGTCCGCAACGGCGACTTCTTCGAGACCCTCGCCGAGGCCCTGGGGGTGGACCGGGTCACGGTGCTGCGCACGGACGAGGACCTGCGGGCCGCCCAGCACGAGCAGTGGGACGACGGCAACAACTTCCTCGCCGTCGAGCCCGGCGTCATCGTCGGCTACGAGCGCAACGTCACCACGAACACCTACCTGCGCAAACACGGCATCGAAGTGATCACGATCGAGGGAAGCGAGCTCGGGCGGGGTCGCGGCGGGCCGCGATGCATGTCGTGCCCGATCGAACGAGACCCGGTTTAGGAGCTGAGCAACCGCCATGACCTTCAACCTGCACGCGCGCAACTTCCTCAAGGAGCTCGACTTCACCTCGGCTGAGTGGAAGTACCTGCTGGACCTGGCCGCGAGCTTGAAGCAGGCCAAGTACGCGGGACTCGAACGGCCCCGGCTCACCGGCAAGAACATCGCGATCATCTTCGAGAAGACCTCCACGCGCACGCGCTGCGCCTTCGAGGTCGCCGCCCACGACCAGGGGGCGCACGTCACCTATCTCGACCCCGGGGGCTCGCAGCTCGGGCACAAGGAGTCGGTCGAGGACACCGCCCGGGTGCTGGGGCGGATGTTCGACGGCATCGAGTACCGCGGCTTCACGCAGGAGCACGTCGAGACGCTGGGGCGGCTGGCCGGCGTGCCCGTCTGGAACGGCCTGACCGACGAGTGGCACCCGACGCAGACGCTCTGCGACATGCTCACGATGCGCGAGCACAGCAGCAGGCCCGACCAGGAGATCACGTTCGCCTACTGCGGGGACGCGCGCAACAACATGGGCAACTCCCTGCTCGTGGCCGGGGCGATGATGGGGATGGACGTCCGGATGGTCGCCCCGCGGTCGCTGTGGAACCACGACGACGTGATCAAGCAGGCGCAGCAGATCGCCGAGGGGACCGGCGCGCGCATCTCGCACACCGAGGACGTCGCGCAGGGGGTGTCCGGCGTCGACTTCATCTACACCGACGTCTGGGTCTCGATGGGCGAGCCCAAGGAGGTGTGGGACAAGCGCATCGAGCTGCTGCGCGCCTACCAGGTGAACACGGAAATGATCAACGCCACGGGCAACCCGCACGTGCGCTTCATGCACTGCCTGCCCGCCTTCCACGACCGCAGGACCAAGGTCGGCGAGGAGATCTTCGAGAAGACCGGGATGGAGGCCCTGGAGGTCACCGACGAGGTCTTCGAGTCCCCCCGCTCGATCGTCTTCGACCAGGCCGAGAACAGGATGCACACCATCAAGGCCGTCATGCTGGCGACCATGGGCGCGTAGGGGAGGGACGTCATGCGCATCGTCGTGGCCCTGGGCGGCAACGCCCTGCTCGAACGCGGCCAGCGTCCCGACGCGGCCGTGCAGCAGGCCAACGCGGTGCGGGCCGTGCACGCGCTCGCTCCGCTGGCCGAGCGGCACGAGCTCGTCCTCACCCACGGCAACGGCCCCCAGGTCGGCCTGCTGGCCCTGGAGAGCGCGGCCGACACGAGCCTGACCGTGCCCTACCCGTTCGACGTCCTGGGCGCCCAGACGCAGGGCATGATCGGTTACTGGCTGCTCCAGGCGCTGCAGAACTCCCTGCCCGGCCGCCAGGTGGTGGCGCTGATCAACCAGACCCTCGTCTCGGCGGCCGATCCGGCCTTCACCGCGCCCACCAAGTTCGTCGGCCCGGTCTACGACGAGCGCACGGCCCAGGAGTTCGCCGCGAGCCGGGGCTGGAACGTGGCCCGCGACGGCGACTACTGGCGCAGGGTCGTGCCCTCGCCGTATCCGCAGCGCGTCGTCGAGACGCGGCTGATCCGCCAGCTGCTCTCGACGGGAGCGGTCGTGGTGTGCGCGGGCGGCGGCGGGGTGCCGGTCATCCGCAACGAGGAGGGCAAGCTGCAGGGCGTCGAGGCGGTGATCGACAAGGATCTCGCCACGGCGAAGCTGGCCGAGTCGCTGGAGGCCGACGCGCTCCTGCTGCTCACCGACGTGTCCGCCGTACAGCGCGGGTACGGCACCGCCGCCGCGGAGGCCATCAGCCGGGCCACCCCGGCGGCGCTGCGGCGGGAGGACTTCCCGGCCGGGTCGATGGGGCCGAAGGTGGAGGCGGTCTGCCGGTTCGTCGAGGTCACCGGCGACCTGGGCGCCATCGGAGCGCTGGAGGACGCCGTCGCGATCCTCGACGGCAAGGCCGGCACCGTCGTCACCCCGGGCGGCGACTACGGCGGCGCCGAGGATCTCAAGCCCGGCCTCTGGGTGCGCCCGGACCGGTCCTGACCGCCGGACCGGTCCTGACCGCCGGGCCGGATCCGTCCCGGAGCCGTCGCGTCCCGTGATCACCCGTCCGTCTCGCCTCCGGAAGCGGGGGGTACGAAGTGGGGAACGTCATGCCCGATGTGTTCAAGCGGGTCGTCAGGGCCGACATCGAGACCGCCGAGGCCGCGGGCCTGCTCGCGGCGGTGGGCAGCGTGGGCCCGTCCTTCCAGCCCGGTCTGCTGCCGCGTACGACCCGTGACCAGGCGGTGATCACCGGCGTCGTCGCGGCGGCCAACTACGGGCTCACGGTGACGGCCCAGGAGGGCATCACGGCGGTGGCCCGCCGCCTGTCCGGATCGCGGCGCCGGGCGGGTGCCGCGACCTTCGCCGCCAACCTCGGCGCCGCCGGCGCCGGGGCGGTCGTGCAGCGCCTCTTCGCCCAGCGCCCCGGGGAGTCGCTGGCCCGCGCCGCCGTCCGGGCGGCCGGCTGGCGGCTGATCACCGGAGGGGTCGCGGGTGCGCTCACCACGGGTGCCGACGGGCTGGTCCGCAGGCTGACGGGGGAGCGCACCGTGGGCCGGGTGAACGTCTGGACCGTGCTCGGGGCGGGCACGGCAGTGGGCGCCGGGCTCTACTTCTGGCAGCGCCGGGCCGTGGCCGGCCAGGAGGAGCAGGGGAAGGCGGACGCCCCCTCCGGGGAGCACGGGCACGGCGAGCTGCTGGGCAGGCGCGCGATCCTGGTGGGGGCCGTCATCTCGGGCTCGATCACGGCGGCCTCGCGGGCCGAGTCGGCGGCGGCCTCGATCGCCGCCCGGGGCGTCCGGTGGGCGGCCCCCTCGCTCGCACCGTTCAGCCTGGCGGCCGGGAACATGATCGTCAGGAGCCTGGTCGGGTACGCCGCCTACCGCGGCGCCCGCCTCGTCTACCACCGCCTGGAGGAGGCGGGCACGGTGATCGAGCCCGCCTACGACACGCCGCCCTCGTCGCGGTGGGTCAGCGGCGGGCCCGGCAGCCTGGTCGACTGGGCGGACTTCGGGCGGGAGGGCCGCCGGTACGTGAACATGGCGCTGACCGCCGGGGAGATCGAGGAGGTCACCGGGGCGACCGGCACGAAGGACCCGATCCGGGTGTTCGTCGGCCTCGCCTCGGCCGCCACGGCGACCGAGCGGGCCGACCTGGCCATGCGGGAGCTCGAACGCCTGGGCGCCTTCGACCGCGGGGTCATCGCCTACTTCTCGCCGACGGGCACCGGCTACGTCAACTACATGGCCGTCGAGACGGTGGAGTACCTCACCGGCGGCGACGTCGCCTCGGCCGCGATCCAGTACTCCGTACGCCCCTCCTACCTGTCCCTGGACAGGATCAAGACGGCCTGGGAGGACAACCTCGCCTTCCTGACCGCCATGAGCTGGAAGCTGCGCTCCATGCCGCCGGAGCGCCGCCCCCGGCTGCTGCTGTTCGGCGAGAGCCTCGGCAGTCACGCCGCCCAGAACGTCTTCCTGCGGCAGGGCGCCAGGGGCATGGACCTGCTGATGATCGACCGCGCCCTGTTCGTCGGGACGCCCTTCGCCTCCGCCTGGCGGCGCGCGTGGCTGGACGACCCCGCGGAGTGCGACCCGGAAGGTCGCATCGTGGAGGTCGCGTCGTACGACGAGTGGCTCGCGCTCCCGCGGGAACGGCGGGAGAGGACCAGGATCGTCCTGCTCACACATGACGAGGACCCGATCCCCAAGCTCGGGCTGCCGCTGCTGATCCAGGCGCCCGAGTGGCTGGGTCCGCCCGACACCCGCAGGCCCGGGATCCCGCGGGGGGCCACCTGGCGGCCGTTCGTCACCTCGGTGATCACCTTCGTCGACCTGCTGAACGCCAACCGGGTCGTCCCCGGCAGGCTGGAGGCCCTGGGCCACGACTACCGGGCGGACCTGTCGCGGTTCATCCACGCCGCCTTCGACCTGCCCGCCGGGCCCGGCACGCTGGCGAACATCGACAAGGCGCTGGGGGAGCGCGAGCTGGCCTGGGCCCGCCGCAGGCAACTGGGTGAGAGCCTGCGGCCGGCTGCGGTCAGCGCGGTCCGCCGGCGGGCCGGCCGTCCCCCGGCTCGTCTCGGATCCCCTCCTTCTTCAGGTACCTGACGATCTCCGCCCAGGCCTCCTCGTCCACCTCGACCCCGCGATCGTGGGATCCGGCGGGGTCGGGGGGCCGCACGTCCGCGACCTGGGAGGCGGCGGCCCGGGCCCGGCGGCGCCGGCGCAGCACGATGATCACAGCGGTGATGACGGCGACGATCAGCAAGCATGTGAACAGGGTCAACACGATCACCTCCACCGGCGGATGGACGCCGGGTGGCCCGGGGCCGGCGACCCGGCCGCCACGGCCGGTCGCGCTATGGGGAGAGCATCGCGCCGGTGACGCGCCGGTGAATCACCCATGAGGGATGAGAGGTGAAGATTCGGCGCAGCTGACGACCGCCGGCACCCTTTCGCCCGGGAAGGGTGAGCCGGGCGCCGGGGAGAGGAGGTTGCGTATGATCCCGGGCCTCCTTCGCGGGGGAGGCCCGGCTACGAGGATTCCGGAGAAAGGAGACGGCTATGGGCTGCCTGCTTGCGATCTTCGCTGGATTTTTCCCCAGGCTCGCGTTGTTCGTCGTGTGGGTGGCCCGGCCGAACCTGGTCGACGCCGCCTTCGGCGGCTGGATCGTGCCGCTTCTCGGCATCATCTTCTTCCCCTTCGCGACGCTGCTGTACGTGCTGTTCTACGTGCCGGGGCTGGGAGTGCCCGGCTGGGCGTGGCTCTGGATCGCCCTCGGGGTGCTGCTCGACCTGAGCCACTGGGTGAGCATGGCTGTGCGGCGCGATCGGATGGTCGACGTGCGCGGCATGTGAAAGCGGCATGACACACGGCGGGCCCCCGTTCCACGGGGGCCCGCCGCTCGTCACGCCGCCGGTCTCTGCGTAGTAGTGGTCAGTCTCTGCGGAGTCCCGCCTGCCGGGCCTCCTGCTTGCCGTACACGCACAGTGTCCAGATCACGAACACGTCGATGGCGATGATGAGCAGCGCCCAGATCGGGTAGTAGGGGATGAAGAAGAAGTTGGCGATCGCGCTCAGCGCGGCCGCGACGATGCCGACGACGCGGGCCCAGAGCTGGGCCGCCATCACACCCCAGCCCGCGATGCCCACCACGATGCCCAGGGCCAGATGGGTCCAGCCCCAGGCGGTCACGTCGATCGCATATATGTAGTTCGGCGCGGGAATGTAGAACTGGTCCTCCAGGATGGCCGCGATTCCCTCGATCGCCTGGAAGAACCCCACCGTCATCATCAGGACGGCGGTGAACAGGATCGATCCCGTGGTCCAGCCACTCACCTGATCGTCCGCGTGCGACCTGCCTGCCATGTGGCACCTCCGTGTCCGTCAGGCGCTAACCGCGCAGTATCTGCTGCTTGGCCGCGCGGAACTCCTCTTCCGTGATGGCTCCCTGGTCGAGCAGCACCTTGAGCCGTTCCAGCTCGCCCACCGTCCCGCCGGCGGACGCGGTCTGGTCGGACACCGCCCGCGCGGGCACCGTCTGCACGGCACGCGGCGCGGCGACCTGCTCCCGGTCGTCCTCGTCGTATTCGTCGTAGTACTCGTCGCCCTGAACGGCGTTCCTGGCCTGGCGGCGCTTGATCGCCTTGTAGGCGGCGGCACCGGCACCGGCGATCACCACCGCGTTCCGCAACGGTCTTCCTTTTCCGCCTCTGCGAAGCATCCCCATCATCGGCCTCCCGGATCCGCACGAGTTCGGTTCAAGGAGATCGGTCCGCCGGACCGGCCTCATCACCCTCGCCGGGTGATGGGGGGCCCGCCCCGCGGTGCGACGGTCGGCTGTGGGCGAGCGGCACCGGCGGGCACCAGGACGGCGCCCGCCGGGGTCGCGCCGCGTGCTGCGCACAACCGTCGGCGGCGATCGTGGAGGTGCTGCGGAGATGAGCACTGAACAGGAACGGCTGAGCCAGTCGGCCGCCCCGGACGCGCCCTGGCGCCGATGGGGTCCGTACCTGAGCGAGCGGCAGTGGGGCACGGTCCGGGAGGACTACAGTCACGGCGGCGACGCCTGGAACTACTTCCCGCACGACCACGCCCGCTCGCGGGCCTACCGCTGGGGCGAGGACGGCCTGGGCGGCATCAGCGACGACCAGCAGCGCCTGTGCCTGTCGGTGGCGCTGTGGAACGGCCGCGACCCGATCCTCAAGGAGCGGCCCTTCGGCCTGACCAACGGCGAGGGCAACCACGGCGAGGACGTCAAGGACTACTTCTTCTACGTCGACAACACCCCGACGCACTCGTACATGAAGTTCCTGTACAAGTACCCGCAGGCCGCCTTCCCCTACGACGACCTGGTGGCCGTCAACGCCGCCCGCGGCCGCGACGCCTTCGAGTACGAGCTGCTCGACACCGGCGTCTTCGACGAGGACCGCTACTTCGACGTGTCCGTCGAGTACGCCAAGGGTGGCCCCGAGGACGTGCTGGTGAAGGTCACCGTGGCCAACCGCGGCCCGCAGGAGGCCACCGTCCACGTGCTGCCGACGCTGTGGTTCCGCAACACCTGGTCCTGGCCCGGCGGTACGGCCAAACCGCAGCTGCGCGCGACCGGCCCCGGGGTGATCCAGGCCGATCATCCGGAGCTGGGCGCCTACCGCCTGCACTGCCAGGACGGGGCGGCGCTGCTGTTCACCGAGAACCAGACGGACAACGAGCGATTGTTCGGCACCGAGAACCTCTCGCCGTACGTCAAGGACGGCATCGGCCGCTTCGTCGTCGAGGGCGAGAGCGCCGCGGTGAACCCCGAACAGAGCGGCACCAAGGCCGCGGTCCACCACATCCTGACCGTGCCCGCCGGCGGCGAGGCGAGCGTGCGGGTCCGGCTCACCGCCGACCAGGCCGGCGACCCGCTGGGAATCGGCTTCGACCAGGTGATGGGCGAGCGGCTGGCCGAGGCCGACGCCTTCTACGCCGCCCTGACCCCGCCCGGCACGACTCCGGACGAGGCGCTGGTGCTGCGCCAGGCGCTGGCCGGGCTGCTGTGGAGCAAGCAGTTCTACTGCTTCGAGCTGGACAACTGGCTCAGCGATCACGGCCTGGATCCGTGGTCGGTCTCCGACATGCGCAACCACGGCTGGTTCGGCATGGACGCCCACGACATCATCGTGATGCCGGACAAGTGGGAGTACCCCTGGTTCGCCGCCTGGGACCTGGCCTTCCACGCGGTCGCGCTGGCCGTCGTCGACATCGACCTGGCCAAGCACCAGATCGAGCTGCTGCTCGGTGACCGCTACCTGCACCCCAACGGGCAGATGCCGGCCTACGAGTGGAACTTCAGCGACGTCAACCCGCCGGTGCACGCCTGGGCGGCGCACTTCATCTACCTGCTGGAGGCCCAGCTGCGGGGCCAGGCCGACCAGGACTTCCTGGAGCGGGTGTTCCAGAAGCTGCTGCTGAACTTCTCCTGGTGGGTCAACCGCAAGGACCCCGACGGCCGCAACGTCTTCCAGGGCGGCTTCCTCGGCCTGGACAACATCGGCGTGTTCGACCGCAGCGCCCCGCTGCCGACCGGCGGGTCGCTGGACCAGGCCGACGGCACCGCCTGGATGGCCTTCTACGCCCAGAACATGCTGCAGCTGGCCATCGAGCTGTCCGGGCGCAACCCGATCTACGAGGACCTCGCGGTCAAGTTCATCGCGCACTTCCTGTGGATCTCCGCCTCGATCGACCGCGTCGGCGACGTCAAGGACGAGATGTGGGACGACGCGGACGGTTTCTTCTACGACGTCCTGCGCAAGCCCGACGGCACGGCCACGCGGCTGAACGTGCGCTCGCTGGTGGGGCTGCTGCCGCTGTGCGCCTCCACCGTCTTCCCGCCGCGCATCGAGGGGGAGAACGCCCGCCTGGTCACCAAGATCACCGACTTCGCGCAGCGGCACACCTGGCTGGCCGAGGGCATATCCGCGGCGGACAGGCGGGGGGTCGGCGGGCGCCGGCTGCTGTCCCTGCTGGACCAGGGCAAGCTCACCCGCGTGCTGTCGCTCATGCTCGACGAGTCGGAGTTCCTGAGCCCGTACGGCATCCGCGCGGTCTCGCGCCACCACGCCGACCATCCCTACGAGTTCTCGGTCAACGGGCGCACCTACCAGGTGCGGTACCTGCCGGCCGAGTCCGACACCGGGATGTTCGGCGGCAACTCCAACTGGCGGGGACCGATCTGGTTCCCGATGAACGCGCTGATCATCCGGGCGCTGCTGAACCTGTACGCGTTCTACGGCGACGACTTCACCGTCGAGTGCCCGACCGGGTCGGGCACCCGGATGACCCTGTACCAGGTGGCCGAGGAGATCTCCGACCGGCTGACCCGCATCTTCCTGCGCGGCGCGGACGGCCGGCGACCCGTGTACGGCGGGCAGCGGATCTTCCAGGAGAGCCCGCACTGGCGCGACCTGATCGAGTTCCACGAGTACTTCCACGGCGACAACGGCGCCGGGCTCGGCGCCGCCCACCAGACCGGGTGGACCGCGACCGTCGCGGTCTTCACGGCCCTGTTCAAGAACCTCTCCGCCGCCGACTTCCGGGAGATGGACCGCATCGCCGAACGCACCGCGGAGCGGGCCGCCGAACGCGCCGCCGAGCAGTCCGCGAGCCCGGCGGAGAGTCCGGCGGAGGGCGGCACCGGGGGCCGGACCGCCGGTCGCGCCAAGGGCCGGGGCAGGGAGACGGAGCGATGACGGGCGGACGGCGGCCGGCGCCGGTGATCTACGAGGTCAACACGTGGGTGTGGCTGGGCGAGCTGGAGCACCGCAACGGCCGGTCGATAGGTCTGCAGGACGTGCCCGGGAAGGAGTGGGACGCGCTGGCTCTGCCGGGCGTCGACACGGTCTGGCTGATGGGCGTGTGGCAGCGCAGCTCGGTCGGCCGCGACCTCGCCCTGACCCAGCCCGGGTTGCGCGACTCCTTCCGGGCCGCCCTGCCCGACGTCACCGACCGCGACATCGCCGGCTCGCCGTACTGCGTGCGCGACTACACCGCCGACCCCCGGCTGGGCGGGACGGCGGGGCTGGCCGCGGCGAGGGACGCGCTGGCCCGCCGGGGCCTGCGCCTGATGCTGGACTACGTGCCCAACCACGTGGCCCCCGACCATCCCTGGCTGAGCGCCCACCCCGAGTACTTCGTCCGGGGTGACGCCGCCGACCTGGAGCGGGACCCGGCGGCCTTCCTCGCCCGGGAGGGCGTGGTCGTCGCGCGCGGGCGGGACCCGTTCTTCCCGCCCTGGCCGGACGTGGCACAGCTCAACGCCTTCGCGCCCGGCCTGCGCGCCGCCACCGCCGAGACGCTGACCCGGATCGGAGAGCAGTGCGACGGCGTGCGCTGCGACATGGCCATGCTGCTGACCACCGAGGTGTTCGCCAAGACCTGGGGTGAGCGGGCGGGCATGCCCCCGGCGGAGGAGTTCTGGCCGTTCGTCATCGGCCGGGTCAAGGAGCGCCACCCGTCGATGCTGTTCGTGGCCGAGGCCTACTGGGACCTGGAGTGGGCCCTGCAGCAGCAGGGCTTCGACTTCTGCTACGACAAGCGGCTGTACGACCGGCTGCTGCACGAGAGTCCCGGGTCCGTGCGCGGTCACCTGCGCGCCGACCTGGCCTACCAGCGGGGGCTGGTGCGCTTCCTGGAGAACCACGACGAGCCCCGGGCCGCCGCCGTGTTCGACCCGGCCAAGGAGCGGGCCGCCGCGATGATGATCGCCACTCTGCCGGGGGCCACCCTGTGGCACGAGGGCCAGTTCGAGGGGCGCAGGGTCAGGGTGCCCGTCTTCCTGTCCCGGCGGCCGGACGAGACCCCCGTGCCGGAGCTGCGGGCCTTCCACGAGCGGCTGCTGGCGGCCGTGGGCGCGAGCGGCATGCGCGAGGGCGACTGGCAGCCGGTCGAGTGCACCGGCTGG
This sequence comes from Paraplanobispora takensis, assembly GCF_016863195.1. Lineage (GTDB taxonomy): Bacteria > Actinomycetota > Actinomycetes > Streptosporangiales > Streptosporangiaceae > Planobispora > Planobispora takensis. The sequence continues at coordinate 60,709 of NZ_BOOK01000002.1, forward strand.
CCGGACAACCGGTCCTGCGAGGGGATGGCGGCCTGGAGCTGGTACCGCCCGCAGGGGCGGCACCTGGTCGTGGTCAACCTGCAGGACCGGGCCGCGCAGGCCCGCCTGCCGCTGGCCTGGCCCGAACTGCCCGACCGGCGCTGGGTCCTGCGCGACCTGCTGACCGGTACGACCTACGAACGCGACGGGATCGAGATGCGGGATCCCGGCCTGTACGTCGCGCTCGACGGCTGGGCCGGCAACGTCTTCGCGGTCGAACCGGCCGCGACCGCACGTCCCGAGGCGGCCCCGGCCGCGCAGCCGTGACCGCTCCGGACGGGCAACCGGTGACCGCGACCGTGTGAGGAGTCCTGACGATGTCCGGATCGATGTACGACCCCCCCGGCGGCTACGAGCCCCGGGGGAACTACCAGCAGGGCGGGAACCACCCGCCGGGCGGGGAGTATCAGCAGGGCGGGGGCGGTGACTACCAGCAGGGCGGGAGCTATCAGCAGCCGCTCCCGTCCCGCGCGCCCGCGCCGTCCTCCGGGGAACCGCCCGCCGTCGACACGGGCAGGCTCTGGGGCGGAGGCCTGGCCACGGCCGTGGTCGCCGGCCTGGTGGCGTGGCTCGGCGTTCTCGTCGCGGAGGGGATCCTCAACGTCGAGTTGCTGGCCCCGCGGAGCAGGGGGCTGACCGGCGCGTCCGGGACGGCGCTCTACGTGATCTCCGCGGGCACGGGCGCGCTCATCGCCACGTTGATCCTGCAGATCCTGGTCTCGCTCACTCCGCGGCCGCTGGCGTACTTCTCCACGATCATCGGGTTGATCACGGCCGCCTTCGCCATCCTGCCCTTCACCGCGGAGGCGCCGCTGTCGACCCAGATCGCGACCGGCCTGGCCAATCTCTGCGTCGGACTCGTCATCCTGACGATGCTTCCCAAGGTCGGCTACACGGCGATCCGATCGGCTAAGTGACCCGGGGGGCCTCGGAGGTCCCGGGAGCCCCGGAGGCGCCGGACGCTTCGGGGGCCCCGGGACCCGCCGGCACTCCGGCGGCGGGGTCCTCCGGCGCGAGCTCCGCGCCGACCACCGCGGCGGCGACGATCCCCAGGCCGATGATGATCAGCCAGGAGATGAGTGCGAACGTCACACCGATCAGGCCGTACCGCCCGGCGTCGTTCTCGATGACCCGCGGCATCCAGTACGCCGAGGCCATCGTCACGACCAGCTGCCCGCAGGCGGCCACGATCGCGCCGGGGACGAGCCTGCGGATCGGTATCCGGCGGCTGAGGAGCAGGTACTGCAGCACCCCCCACAGCGGTATCGCCGCCAGGATCCTGATGAAGGCGGCGATGAACGAGCCCCCGGGCGCGCTGTGCAGCGCCGACGTCAGCAACGTGAGGACGATGAGCTGCGCCACCAGCAGCGACACGCCGGCCAGGCCGTTGAACGTGCCGGGGATGCCGTGCGGCGGCAGGCCCCACGCCTCCTCGTAGACCCGCTGGAGCGACCGGGTCAGGCTCAGCAGCGACGCCAGCAGCACGATGAGGCCGATCACGGACATGGTCTGGGCGGCGACCGGCGGGCGGGCGAACAGCGTGCGCATGGCCTCCGCGCTGTCACCGGTGAGGTGGAAGCGGGTCACCAGTTCGTCGCCGACCGCGTGGCTCCCGCCGGAGCCGGTGACGCTGGCCGTGAGGATCAGCAGGGGGATGATGGTGGTGAACGTCTGCCCGGCGATGACCAGGCTGCGGTTGCGCCCGTCGATGTGACGGAACCGCTGGAGGCATCTCAGGGTCAGTGCGAGCCCGCTCCAGCGCGCCAGGCTCAGCAGCCGCTCGCGCACGGCCACGTCATTCGGGCCGGCGGGGACGTTGCTCCCGGCCCTCCGGGTCCAGCTCCGCCACGATCTGGGCCCACCTGCCCGGGTTCACCCACACACCGGCGTCGTGGGAACCGGAAACGGGGGGTCCGGCGCGACGGTCCCTCCGGGAACGGACGGCGCAACGGCACAGCCACCAGATCACGGCGGCGCCGGCGATCACTTCGAGGAACAGTTCCATGGTGCCCGCCTTTCCGTGGCCCCTGCCATGGCGCCGGTGCCGTTCTCCGTTCCCGCAGGGGAAGGTGCCGGCCCGGGGGCGCGTGATGAGTTTCCCAAATCCGGAATCAGACACTTCACCCGGCGAGGGTGATGAGGCGGGCCCGGCGGACCGATCTCCTTGGGGCGAGGCAACGAACGAGGGAGAGGGCGAACCATGGCAGATCTGATAGCGATCGGCTATCCCGACGAGTCGACCGCCGCCGACGCGGAGCGCGAGGTCCAGCACCTGACCGCCGAGCTCATCATCCAGCCCGACGCGGTCGCGGTCATCACGCGTGACCAGCAGGGCAAGTTCCACGTCAGCACCCACCACAACGCGGTGGCCGGCGGCGCGACCTGGGGCATGTTCTGGGGACTGCTGTTCGGCATGTTGTTCTTCGTCCCGTTCCTGGGCATGGCGCTGGGCGGCGGCCTGGGCGCGCTGATGGGCAAGCTGGAGAAGTCGGGCATCGACAAGGCCTTCCAGCAGCAGGTGCGCGACATGCTCCAGCCGGGCACCTCGGCGCTGTTCCTGGTGGTGGAGAAGGTCACCCCGGACAAGGCCGTGGCCGCGCTCAGCAAGTACGGCGGCACCGTGCTGAAGTCCTCCCTGTCCAAGGACGCCGAGCGGCGGCTGCAGGAGGCCCTGCACGGCGAGGAGGCGGCAGAGGAGGTGTGACGGTCGCCCCGTCGAGGAGCGGCCGATCACCGGTCGCTCCGCCGAGGAGCGGCCGATCGACGGCAGTCCGCAGGTCGCCCGGTTTCCCCGGGCGACCTGCGGCTTTTCCGCGGTCTCCCGGATGTCACCCCCGATGGGTGATCCCCGGGGGCGGGCGCCGGGGCGATGGTGGGACGGCGACTTGAGGGAGGTGTCACCATGGCAAACAGGTCTTATACCGACAAGCCGGTCAGCGGCTGGGTCATGGGATTCGCGTTGTTCGCCGCCGTCATGATGATGATGGTGGGGATCTTCCAGGCCATCGAGGGGCTCGCGGCCATCCTGGAGAACGAGTTCTACGTCGTCGCGCCGAACTACGTCTACCAGGTCGACGTGACGGTCTGGGGCTGGATCCACCTGGTCCTGGGCATCGTGCTGGCCGTGGCCGGCTGGGGCGTGCTGTCGGCCCAGATGTGGGCGCGGGTCGTCGGGATCGGCGCGGCCGCGCTGAGCGCGATCGCCAACTTCTTCTTCATCCCCTACTACCCGGTGTGGTCGATCCTGATCATCGTGATCGACGTGTTCGTGATCTGGGCGCTCTGCGTGTACGGCAAGCAGGAGGCTCGGGACGCGGGGATGAGGTCCTGACCGCATCCGCGGGAAATCTCATCCGTCGCGGGTGAGTTGCGCTCGCTCGCTCCGGGTGACCCTTGCCGCATATGCGGCCTGCCGTACCCAATGGGAGGTGCCATGTCAGAGCAGGTATCCGCGAGACACGAGGAGCCGGTGGAGGACAAGCCGGTCAGCGAATGGGCCATCGGCTTCGCGTTGTTCGCCGGGATCATGATGGTCATGATCGGAATCTTCCAGGCCTTCCAGGGGCTCGCGGCCATCCTGGAGGACAAGTTCTACGTCGTCGCGCCGAACTACGTCTACCAGATCGACGCGACGGTCTGGGGCTGGATCCACCTGGTCCTCGGCGCCCTCGCCGTGGTCGCCGGATTCTTCATCTTCAGCGGGCAGCTCTGGGCCCGGATCGTCGGCATCGGCTTCGCGGTGCTGAACGCCGTCACCCAGTTCCTGTTCCTGCCGTACTACCCGGTCTGGTCGCTGATCATGATCACCATGGACGTCTTCGTGATCTGGGCGCTGTGCGTCTACAACAAGCGCGCGGTCGAGCAGGGCATGTCCTACTGAGCTGACAGCGTCCCCGGAAGTCCCCGGAAGTCCCCGGAAGTCCCCGGAAAGCGAGAGAGTGCGAAGAAGAACCCGACCGAGCGGTTCCGGCCCATTGGGACCGCTCGGTCGGGTTCGTATGTGTGCCCGCCCGCGGAGCGGCCTCCGCGGGCGGGAACGGTTCTCAGCGGCGTCGCCGGGCCACGCGGCGCGCGGTGCGGCGGGACGTGCGTCGGGCGACTCTCCGGGCTCCGAACATCGCTGTACCTCCCTCTGTGAGTCCTGCGGTCACTTCTTGGCGGCGGCGGCCGTCTCCATCTCGTGGAGCTGCCTGGCCTCCTCGGCCGTGTACATGCCGAGCGCGACGAGGTCGAGCGGGCTGATGAAGGCGTCGCTGATGCGGAAGCCGCCCGCGCGGAACACCGCGTCCCGCAGCGGCACCGCCCAGTGGTGCTCCAGCAGGATGAGCGCGGCCGCGGAGTCGTTCGGGATGTCCTCGATCACGTCCCAGGCATCCTCCCCGGTGAACACGTGCAGGCCCTCCTGCGCGACCTTCTCGGCGCCGGCGACCGCGCCGGCCACGGCGCCCTCCTTGTCGCCCTCGATGCCGATACCGATCAGAGCGCCGATCGCGCTGCCCAGCTCGATCGCCTCGTCGGTGGTGATGTTGCTCAGGTGCTCGACCTCGATGTCACCCGCCTTGTCCTTGTAGACGGCGAGCGCGTCGATCACCCGTACCGTGTCGCTCTGCCGCAACCGCTCCAGTTCGCCGATGATCTCGCCGTGGAACTCGGGATGGTTGAACCCCAGCACGACGAGCTGCACAGGTCCGATGGCCATGTCCGCCCTCTCCTCTGCGTGTCGCTCGCGTCGGCAGGCCCTTCTCGCTGCCGTGCCGTCCTTACCGGCACCGTGCCACGCGGGAGGGGGGCGGCCATCACCCGCCGGGGATGACCTGAGGCCGGCCGGTCGTCACCGGCGGGGCGGCGTCCGCGGGCGGTTCCGCGTCCGGCGGCGGCACCTCGACGCCGCGGGCGAGCAGGGTGACGAGCACCTCGTAGCCCACCAGGACGACGGCGATCACGAGCAGCGCCGTCCACGAGGAGAACAGCAGCGCGACGACGGCGGCCACGATGACCCCGCCGACCCGCAGCACGTCCAGGTGGCGCGCGATCCACGTCCTGAGCCGGACGTCGGTGCCGACCGAGCGGGCCTTCCCCGCCACGGCGCGGGCCCCGGCCGCCACGTAGCGGCGAAGCGCGACCGGGAAGCGCCCCGGACCGACGAGATAGCACAGGACCGCGACCGCGACACCCGTCCACAGCGCCCACAGCCCCCACACCCGCAGGTCGGAGAAGATGTCGTACACCGCCACGGACACAGCCTGGCGGTACATCCCCTCGGGGACGAGCCCGAGCAGCTGGTCCCGTACGGCCCGCAGCGCGCTGGACAGGACGACCGCGGAGATCGCCGTCCACATCCCCAGCTGCAGCAGCGTGCGCCGGCGGTGGGGCGAGATCCACAGCGCGAGGACGAGCGCGAGCAGGGTCCCGGCGACCAGGAGCACGAGGAAGCGCTTGACCGTCACGACGGTCTGCTGGATCTGGCCGAGCATGGGCCGGTCGTAGAGCGTGATCTGGGCGAAGTCGGCGGGCAGCGACACGCCGAGCGCGGTCTCGATGCGCTGGTGCAGTCCGGGCGGGATCTCACCGGAGCTGAGCGTCGGCAGGTCGATCTCCTTGCCGAAGATGGTGGGCAGCTGGTTCTCGATGGTGACCAGGAGGTTGTTCACGACGGGCAGCAGGTTGAGCGTGACCGTGCTGCCCTCGACGGAGACCGACGGACTGGTGCCCTCGGCGATCGCGACGATCCGCGCGTGCGCGAACCGGTTCGCGGTGACCCACAGGGCCCGGAACTGCTCGGACGCCATGAACTTGGCGACGAGGTCCCTGGTGTAGCCGTGCACGGCGCCGGTCACCGGCCCGGCGAGGAAGGTCGCCCGGGGCGGCAGCACCTCGGCCAGCCGCTGCTCCACGTTCAGGGCGCTGAAGACCTCGTCGGTGAGATAGGTCGCCACCGCGTTGGTGACCTCGGGATGCTCAGGGAGGGTCCCCACCGTCGCCACCCAGCGATCGGTGTTGAGCACCGTGCGCCCGCCCCAGAGCCCGATGAGGGAGGCCACCAGGCCGAGCCCGGCCAGGGCGGCCAGGATCGCGGCGACGGTGCGCCGTACGGCGAAGCCCCGCCGGCGCCGTTCTCTACGGACGACGAGCTGACCCCGCAGCTCGGCCACCTCGGCGCGCAGGCGCTCCAGTTCCGCCTCCGCCGTCCCGGGCGGCTGGACCGGGGGAGGCGCGCCTGCCCCGGAGGCGCCGGGCGTGCCGGAGGAGGGAGGCGGATCGGCCTGGGCCGTCCCGGATGTGCCGGACGGAGGAGGCGGGGCGGCCGCGACCGTCCCGGGCGGGACGGGGGAGTCGGGCCCGGCCGTCCGCGGCGGGCCGGTCTCCGTCGGCTCGGTGGGGCGGGTGTGCTGTTCGTCCCCGGGCATGGCGGCCTCCCGGACCAGTCGGCGCAGCGGTCCTGCTCGGACAGGATGCTGGCCGCGGGGCGGCCGGGAGTCTTCACACCTTCCGGGTGACAGTCCCCGCTCCGGGCGCGTCTTCCGCGGAGGCCCCGGCGGGCCCCTACAGCAGTCCCAGCCGGTGGGCGTGGTGGACGGCGTCATGGCGGGAGGTGACGCCGAGCTTGCGGTAGATCGAACGGGTATGGGTCTTGACGGTGTTGGCCGAGAGGAAGAGCTCCTGCCCGATCTCGCGCACGGACAGGTCTCCCTGCAGCAGCCGCAGCACGGCCAGCTCGCGCGGGGTCAGCGGTCCCAGCGGGACGGCGGGCCGCGCGGCGTCGGTCATGCGGCGGATCCGGGAGACCTCGGCGCGCAGGTGCTCGCCGCTGTCCGGCTCGGCCGCCAGGAGGTGCTCCGCCTGGTCGACGAACCCGCGCGCGGCCGCCCGGTCACCGGAGCCGGAGGCGACCCGGGCGAGCCTGATCAGCAGGCTCAGAGTCGGCCAGGGCGTGAGGCCGACGACTCTCCTGCGGACGTCGAGGGCGTGCTCCAGCAGCCTCCTGGCCTCCAGGGGCCGCCCCTCGCGGGCGAGCACGGCACCGAGGGCGTCGGAGGCCGGTGACACCGTGGGCGACTCGGTTAGTTGCCAGGCCTCGGTGAGGTCGTAGGCCACCCTGGCCGGTTCCTCGGCCTCCGCGAAGCGGCCGAGGCCGCCCAGCGTGAGCGACAGGACGGCCAGGGCGAGGATCCGGAAGATCGGCCAGGCCGCCGTGTTCTGCGCCGCCTGCTCCAGGGGGCGCAGCGCGGCCTCTCCGTCCCCGCTCAGGTAGAGGCCGTAGCCGAGCGCTGTGCGGGCGGCCGAGTGCCACTGCGCCGTCGGGTCGGGTTCGAGGGCCACGGCCTCCCGGGCCGCGCCGAGCATGTCCGGCACGCCGTCGAATCCGAACACCGCGCGGACCAGGCAGACCGAGAAGCGCACCGAGGGCGAGCCGTCGGGGAGCGGTCCCCGGTGCGGGAGGCTCTCGGCGACGTGCAGCCAGTGCCGGGCCGCCAGGCGGTCGCCGGACAGGGCGGAGACCCAGGCCGCGCAGACGGCCGTCACGGGATCGCCGCCGGTCCGTGCCGCGCCGATCGACCGCATCCACCCCTGGACGATCGCCAGGTGCCCGGCGTTGACGTACTCGGCCCAGTGCGCCTGGAACAGCCGCAGCGCCCGCTCCTCGTCCTCGCCCGCCAGCGCGTGCTCGATCGCGTCGTGGGTCTGGTTCCGCCCGCCGTACCACTCGCTCGCGCGCCGGTGCAGTGCCGGGACGAGGTCGGGTTCGGTGCGGGCCAGCTCGCCCAGGAGGGCCTGCCGGAACAGGCGGTGCAGGCGGTACTCGTAGCGATGGCCGTCGAGGGGGACGAGGAACGCGTTCGCCCGCTCCAGCTCCTGGAGCAGCCCGGCGGCGTCGGAGGTGCCGGCCACGGCGTCGCACAACGCCGCGGTGAACCGGTCGAGGACGGAGACGCACAGCAGGAACCGGTGCAGCTCGGCGCTGAGCGACCCGACCACCTCCTCCTCCAGATAGTCGGTGACGGTGCGGTAGGTGCCGGTGAAGTCGGCGACGAACGCGGCGGGGTCGGCCGCGGTCCGCAGTGACAGCGCCGCCATGTGCAGGGCGGCGGGCCAGCCCTCGGTGCCGTCGAGCAGGTGGTCGAGGACGGAGTCGTGGAGCCGGACGCCGGCGAGCCGGTGGACGAGCCGGGCGGCCTCCTCCTTCGTGAAGCGCAGGTCGTCCGTGCGCAGTTCCAGGATGTCGTCGGCGGCGCGATAACGGGCGAGCGGGAGCGCGGGCTCGGCGCGGGTGACGATGACGAGCTGGACGCCGGCCGGCAGATGGTCGGTGAACGTCTCGACCTGCCGGCGGCGCAGGGGGTCGTCCAGGGTGTGGAAGTCGTCCAGCACGAGGACGCACGGCCGGCGGTGGGCGGTCAGCACGCCGAGGAGGCGGAGCAGCGGCAGCTCGTCGGCGTCGAGCGCCTGGTCCTGCGGCGCGATCTCCGGCCAGTCGCCGTCCAGCTCCGGGATCGCCTCACGTATCGCGGTCTCGACGGCCCGCCACAGCGCGTCGGCCGCGTTCGCGCTCCGGTCGAGGGTGACCCAGGCGAACGGCCGGTCCTGCCCGGCCGAGGCACGCCATTCGGTGACGAGCGCCGACTTGCCGAATCCGGCCGGCGCCGAGACGAGGACCAGCCGGGCGCTCCGGGCGCCGTTCAGCGTCCGGATCAGATCAGAACGGTGGATCCACTCGGGACGGGGCGGGGGAGCGTTGGTGCGTATGTCGACGAACGAGGCGAGTGATGAGGGTGAGAGATGGCCGGGCTCGTGCAGGTCCTGCTTCTTTCGATCTGTCTCGCGGAACCACCTGCGCATTTCGGTTCTCCGTAGCGGCGTCAGTGCAAAGAAGTCTTCTCCGCGGGGACAAGGCAGTCAAACACGCATCCCCGGCTCCGTACCGGCCGGAGCATGTCCGTGGGCTCTATCACCCCCTGCGAAGGATGCGGCGACGGGTTTCACCCGGCTGACTCGAAGGTGAACCTCCCACGGGGTTCCGCGGCAGGGGAAGGGAGAGCGAGCGTGAACAGCGAGCCTGATTCCGGTGCGGCTGTCTCGCGCGGCTACGAGATCAGAATCCGAGGCCGGGTCGGGGAGTCGTTCCAGTCCCTCTTCGAAGGTCTGAAGGTGACCCTGAACCCGGTGGAGACCGTCGTGCGGGGAGACGACCTCGATCAGGCCGCCCTCTACGCGCTCTTGGAGCGTATTCAGACACTGGGCCTGGAACTCGTCGAGATCCGCCGGCTGCCCCTCTCAGGGGAGCGCCCTTGAGGGGGCCCGGCCGGTAGCGGCATCCCGCCTCCCGCGGGGGCCGCTACCGGCCGGGCCCCGCGGCCGGGATCCCGGCTCGGACCCCGGCTCGGATCTCAGGCCAGGTCTCATACCAGGGAGAGGTGTTTTGCCCGGCGCACCGCCTCTCCGCGCCTGGTGACGGCGAGCTTGCGGTAGATGCTCTTCAGGTGTGTCTTGACGGTGTTGACCGACACGTACATCTGGGAGGCGATCTCCTCGGTGGTCATCATCTTCGACAGGTGCCGCAGGACGTCCAGCTCGCGCGCGCTCAACTGCCCGTAGACCGCGGACTCGGCGGAGGCCGGGACCGTACCGGGCTGGAAGCGCAGGAGCTCCAGGAGGCGCAGGTACGGCCGGACGAGGTCGGGGTCGTGCCGGAACAGGGGCTGCAGCCAGGCCCTCGACCGCACGAACGGCAGCAGCAGCTGGTCGCGGTCGCCCAGGCGCAGGGCGCGGTCGAGGGAGCGGCGGCCCCGGGAGGGGTCGGTGAACCGGTAGGAGAGGTAGGCGTCCAGCAGCCAGGCGTCCACGCGCACGTCGGCGGGGATCGCCCCGGGTTCGGCCAGCGCCTCGTGCACGATCTTCGCGGCCGTCACCATGTCCCCGGCGCCGATCCAGGCGCGTGCGAGGACCACCGCGGACAGCGGGTCGCCCGGCTCCCCGACGCGCTCGGCGGCCTCGCGCGCCGCGGCGGGCTCTCCCATCAGCGTGTGGGCGTCGGCCTCGGCGAGCGTCAGCCGGCGCTCCAGCCACGCCGGCCCGCCGACGGTGCCGCGCACGGTCTCCAGCGCCCGCCGGGGGAGGCCCTCCACCAGGTCCACCTCCGCGGTGATCAGGGCGCTCATCCCTGACATCACGGCGTCGGGGAACTCCTCCAGGGCCACCCGCGCCCTGGCCAGCTCATGCCTGGCCCGCGGCAGCTCGACGTGCTGCAGGGCCACCGCGGCGGAGGCGAGGTGCGCGGCGGCGACGCGGCGGCGGGCGGGCGCGGGGCACACCTCCGGGAGCTGCTCCGCCCGCGCGGCCAGCTCGGTGGCGCGGACGAACCTGCTGCGCAGGCACTCGGTGAGCGCCAGATGCCCCAGGCAGTGCCGGCGCAGGAACTCCCCGTCGGTCTCCAGCGCGAACGTCAGGGCCGAGCCGAACGCGTCGGCGGCCTCGGCCGTACGCCCCTCCCCCAGCTCTATCCGGCCGCGGGAGGCCAGGACCAGGGCGCGGACCTCGGGATGGTCGTCGAGCGATCGGGCCGGGAGCCGCCGCAGGAGGTTCTCGACCTCGGTGACGGCCCGGACCCGTTCCGCGTCGTCCGGGCCCGGGTCGGTCAGCCGGATCATGCCGGCGGCCAGGCGGGCGGGCAGGGCCCGCGCGGCGGGCAACCGCGCGATCAGCTCGGTCGCGGTGCGCAGAGCGCGGGCGCAGGAGGCGTCGTCGCCGCCCGCGCGGGCGACGGCGGCCGCGACGAGGCCCGGCTCGGCCTCCGTCCGCGTCACGTGGTCCGGCATCCCGCGCAGGGCGTCCACGAGCAGGCGGTCGGGCCGCAGCCCGAGCAGCCGGCCCACCGCCGTCCGGCCGATGACGAGCCGGGAGGCGTAAGCCCAGTCGTCGGCCCGTACGGCGTGCCGTACGGCGTCCAGGAGGAGGCCCTTGCGTGCGAACCAGGCCGCGGCGCGCAGGTTCAGCGATGCGACGTCGCCGGGCGCCTCGTGCCGCAGGATCAGGCGCAGCGCCTCGGCGAACATCGGGTGGTACCGGTACCAGCCGTGGTCGAGCTGGGTGGCGAACGGATTGTCCTGCACCACCTCGGCGAACGACCTCCCCACGTCCACCCCGCCGAGCTCGGCCGCCAGCTCCGAGTTGACCCGGTCGGGGACGCTCGTGACGAGCAGCAGGCGCCGCTGGTCATCGGGACGGGCGTCGAGCACCTCCTCGATCAGGTAGGCGACGACGGATTTGTCGTCGCCGGCGAACTGGGCGACGAAGCCGTCCGGGTCCGGGTGGCCCTCCAGCGATATCGCGGCCAGGCGCAGGCCCGCCGCCCAGCCCTCGGTGCGCCGTACCAGTGCCCGCAGAGGCGCCGGTGCGAGCCGGACCCCGTGCTGGGCCAGCAGCGGCTCGGCCTCCCGCTCCGCGAAGGCCAGGTGTCCCACCCGCACCTCGGTGAGCTGCCCGGCCAGGCGGTAGCGGTGCAGCGGCAGGGCCGGGTCCCGCCGCGCGGTCACCACCAGCCGCAGCCACGGACGCGCGCTCTCCAGCAGGGAGGTCAGACCCCTGCTCACCTCCGAGTTGTGGGACATGTGCAGGTTGTCGAGTACGAGGATGACGGGCCTGCCGTGGGCGGAGACGTCCAGGGCCAGCTCGCCGGGGGCCCTGCCCCAGTCCATCGCCTCCCAGGAGACGTTGATCCCCGCGTGGTAGAGAGCCATGGCCACCAGCGGCCAGAAGGTCTCGGGCTGCACGTCCTCCGGGTCCAGCGTGACCCAGGCGATCGGCCCGGGACTCCTGTCGGCGGTGGCCCAGGAGACCACGGCCGAGGTCTTGCCCGCCCCCGGCGGACCGGTGACGACGGTGAGCGAGCCTCCCGCCCCCCGGCGCAGGCGTTCCACGATCCGGGTCCGGCAGACCGTCCACGGCGGTTGCTCCGGAACGACGACCTTGGAGTTGACCACCATCGCGTCCCGCCGGTCTGATAGCGTCCTCGGAACCATCACCGACCCCTATCCTCGCCCAAGCGCCCTCGCCTCGACATTCCGTTCCGCGCGGGTGATGCGACATCACCCGCGGGCGATTTCACCCGGGTGAGATCCCTCCCTCACCCGGAAGGTGTGAGCTCCGTCCAAGGTCACGAGGACGGGGGCGGATGAGAGGCCGGTGGCGACGGGACAACGGACAGCGCCGTATCAATGGATAGGTGCTGTCCCGGGAGCACCTGGGACGCCTCGCGGCCGGGCCGGGGCCCCTCGCGGCGGCGGGCGGGGTCACCGGCGGGAGCCGGGGCGGCACACCCGGTCACCCCCGGAGCGGGGCGGCGCGCCCGGTCACCCGCGCGGGGTGATACGCACGAGGGCCCGGCGAGAGGATCCTCGGAGCAGGGAGGGACCGGATCGTCGATCCCGCGGCGCACCATCCGGGAGTTTCGATGAGACCGGCGACCACGGGGACGGCATCGGGGAAGGCCGCGTGATCGCCTCGCGGCCGGGGGCGCCGGCGCGGATGCGTGCGCTGGGGACGGCCGGCTGGCAGTTCACCGGGCTGGTGACGGCCTGCGCGATCGTCCTGTTCCTGATGTTCGTGCTGCGGTCGCTGCTCATGCCGCTCCTCGTGGCCGCCGCCCTCGCCGTCGTCTTCCTCCCCCTCGTCGACCGGATCGCGGCCGGGCGGATCCCGCGGTCGATCGTGGCGGTCCTGTGCTGCCTGGCCTTCATCGGGCTGGTCCTGCTGTGCGTCGTGGTCCTGGCCGTCAGCCTGTACGGCCAGGCCGGCGAGATCGGCACCGTGCTCGAGCGGGCCGTCGCCCATCTGCGGGAGGTCGCCGCCGGTCTGGGGCTCGACCAGGATCAGGTGACCTCCGTCAAGGAGGCCGTCGTCAAGACGGCGCCCGCGGTGGTGACCGGGCTGGTCTCCGGCCTGGCCGGCGGCGCGGCCGCCGTGATGGAGGTCGTCCTCGGCGTCGTCCTCGGCCTCTACATCATGTTCTTCCTGCTCAAGGACGCCGAGATCATGGAGTCCGCGGTGGTGCGGACGCTCCCGCTGCCCTCCGCCCTCGGCCACGAGGCGGCGGGCCGTTCGGCCGTGCTCGTCCGCCGCTATCTCCTGGGCGTCACCCTCATCGCCCTGGTGAACACCGTGCTGGTGGCCGCCGGCGGGCTGATCCTGCAGCTCCCGGTCGTCGGGGCGATCGCCCTGGCGACCTTCATGGGGGCCTACATCCCCTATCTCGGCGCGTTCATCTCCGGCGCCTTCGCCGTGCTCATCGCCCTCGGCTCGGGCGGCACCGGCACCGCGCTGTGGATGCTGCTCATCGTGATCCTGGCGAACGGCAGCCTGCAGAACATGATCGCGCCGTTCGTGTTCGGCTCGGCCCTGGAGATCCACCCGCTGATCGTCCTGCTCGTCACCGTGGCGGCGGGCATCGTCGCGGGGCTGGCCGGGGTGATCCTGGCCGTGCCGGTGACGGCCATGGCGATCGACCTGTTCCGCCTGCTCCGGCGGGGGCGGGAGGCCGCGGCGGACCCCGGCGCGGTGCGGGAGGCCGCACCGGGGTCCGGCGCGGGCGACGGCGTGGGAACCGGGACTCCTCAGACGTAACGACCTCGGACATGACGATCTCAGGCGTGGCGGCCTCGGACGTGGTGACCTCGGGCGTCCGGGACCCGTGTCCGCAACCACCGGCTACGGCGGAGGCCGGTCACGGCAGGGCGCCGGCCGCGGGGAGGGCGTCCAGGAAGGCCCGGACCTGGGGGCGGCGGTCGTCCCGCCGCCAGGCGATGGCCAGCTCGGCCGGCGCCAGCCCGCGCACCGGCCGGTACACCACACCCGGCCGCGTGTAGAGGGAGGCGTTGCCCTCGGCGATCAGCGCCACGCCGAGGCCGCTGGTGATCGCCTCGAAGGTCTCGTCCGCGGTGCCGGTCGTGGCCCCGATCACCGGATCGTCGTCCCTGGCCTCCCGCGCCAGCCAGAAGTCCCGCAGCGGCCCGGCCTCCACCGGCAACGCGATGAACGGCTCGTCCCGCAGCTCGCCGAAGGACAGCTCCCGACTGCCTGCCAGCGGGTGGGACTCGGGCAGGGCGACGAGCCTGCGCTCGACGGACAGCACCCGGGCCCGCAGGCCGGGCGCCGCGGGCAGCCAGACGAAGGCCACGTCGGAGGTGCCGTCGGCCAGACCCCCGCTCGGGTCGGTCCAGCCGACCAGCCTCAGGGAGATCTCCCATCCCGGCATGGCCGCCCGGAACCTCCGCAGGGCGTCCTGCTGGATCCCCCTGCCGACGGCGGTCTGCATGCCGACGACCAGGGTCCCGCTGGGCGCGGCCGCCCGCGCGGCCTCGATCCCGGCGCTCCACCGCTCCAGCAGCTCGCGGGCGGAGGGCAGCAGCGCCCGCCCCTGATCGGTGAGCACCATCCCGCCGTGCACCCGGGTGAAGAGCGGGAAGCCGAGCTGCCGCTCCAGCGCCCCGAGCTGCTTGGAGAGCGCGGGCTGCGAGACGAACAGCCGCCGGGCGGCGCGCGTGACGTTGAGCTCCTCGGCCACGGCGACGAAGTACCGCAGCTCGCGCAGGTGCACATCCATAACCATTGGTTATCGCAAGGGGTCTTGGACGGCAAGGCCGTACGGGTCACATGATCGAGGACATGAGGACACGCGAACTCGGGAACTTGAAGGTCCCTGCGATCGGATTCGGCGCCATGGTGCTCTCGCCGGGCATGTACGGCGACATCGACGACGACCGCGCCGAACGGGCGATCAATGCGGCGCTCGACGCGGGCGCCGTCCACGTGGACACCAGCGACGCCTACGGCGCGGACGGGCACAACGAGCGCCTGGTCGGCCGGGCGGTCAAGGGGCGGCGGGAGGAGGTGGTCGTCGCGACGAAGTTCGGCCTGGCCGTACCGGAGGGGGAGGGCGCCAGGTCCTTCCCCGTCGGCTACTCCTTCGGCGAGCTCAGGGTGAACGGCGAGGCGCGGCTGGTGCGCCGCTACGCGGAGCGGAGCCTGGCCAACCTGGGGATCGACGCGATCGACCTGTACTACGCGCACTATCCGGACCCCGGCGTGCCGATCGAGGAGACCGTCGGGGCGATGGCCGCACTGGTGGACGACGGCCTGGTCAGGCATCTCGGGCTGTCCAACGTGACCGCGGAGCAACTGCGCCGGGCGCACGCGGTGCACCCGATCACGGCGGTGCAGAACGAGTGGTCGATGTGGCGGCCGGTCGACGCCGGGCTGCTGGCCGCGGCCCGCGAGCTGGGCGTGGGCGTCGTCGCCTGGAGCCCGCTGGGCAACGGGTTCCTCACCGGGTCCGTGCGGTCCCTGGGGGAGGGCGACTTCCGGCACAACGCGCCGCGCTTCTCCGCCGGGAACCTCTCGGCCAACAACGACCGCTACGCCCCGATCCGGGATCTGGCGGTCGACCTGGGGATCACCCCGGCCCAGCTCGCGCTGGCCTGGCTGCTCCACCAGGACGAGCACGTCGTGGCGATCCCCGGCAGCCGCACCCCCGCCCACATCCGGGAGAACGCGGCGGCGGCCGGCTTCGCCCTGCACGGCGACACCCTCGCCCGGATCGACCGCGCCCTCACCGGATTCGAGGTCTCCGGCGGGACGTTGTTGTGAGGGGTGCCGCTGTGAGGGGTGCCGCTGTGAGGGACGCGGCGGGAGGGGAAGGAAGGGGGCGACGGCGGGCGCTGACACGGCGGCCGTGACGGCAGTGCCGTGAAAGTGGGGAGACCGCTGTGCCTCAGTGGCTGCAGGCGGGACTGTGGGGCCTCGTCGCCGGTGGGGCCCTGGTCCTCGGAGCCGGGATCGCCTGGCTGGTGAACGTGCCGGCCCGCGTGGTCGCCGGGATCATGGCCTTCGGCGCCGGAGTGCTGATCTCGGCGCTGGCGTTCGACCTGGTCGACGAGGCCGAGCGCACGGGAGGGCTGGGCCCGACGGCGATCGGCTTCCTGGCCGGGGCCGGGACGTACGTCGCGGCCGACATCGTGCTCGCCCGCCACGGCGCCCGGCACCGCAAGCGCTCCGGCGACCAGCAGGCGAGCGAGAGCGGCGTCGGAGGGAGCGGCCTGGCCATCGCCGTCGGCGCCCTGCTCGACGGGGTTCCCGAGTCGGTGGTGCTGGGCCTGTCGCTGCTGAACGGCGAGGGCGTCGGCGTCGCGTTCCTGGCCGCCGTCTTCATCTCCAACCTCCCGGAGGGGCTGTCCAGCGCCGCGGGCATGAAACGGGCCGGGCGCGGGGCCCGGTACGTCTTCGGCGTCTGGGGCGGGATCGCGCTGGCGAGCGCGCTGGCGGCCGTCGTCGGCTACGTCGCCCTCCGGGACGCCTCGCCGGTCACCGTCGCGGTCATCACCGCCGTCGCCGCCGGCGCCGTCCTCGCCATGATCGCCGACACGATGATCCCCGAGGCGTTCGAGCGCACCCACGCCTTCACCGGGCTCATCACCTCCGTCGGGTTCCTGCTGGCCTTCGCCGTCGATCGTCTCAGCGGGTAGGCGGCCGTCCGGCCGCGCCGGCAGCGGGGCGCCCCGGGGACCGGCCGCTCAGCCGGGAGAGTTGAAGATCGCGGTGGGGTCGCCGGTGAACCAGACGTTCTCGATGCGCAGGCGGCGGATGACCCAGTGGTCGCCGTCGCGGACGAGACCGGCGTCGTAGAGGTTCTTCAGCAGGGCGTGCGTGCCGTGGTCGGCGGTCAGCAGGTGCTGCGCCTCGACCAGCGCGGTGAGCCGGGCGGTGTCGCCCTCGATCACGACGCGCGGGTTGGTGACCTGGTGGGTGGTGGCGACCCGTCCGGCGAACAGGTCCAGGATGGTGGAGACGATCGTCTCCCGCCCCGTCATCACCGGCGGTTCGGACCCCCACCTGGCGGCGGCGGGACGGAAGTCCAGCTCGGCGTCGGCGGCGAAGGCCGAGGCGAACAGGTGCCGGTCCCCGAGGTCCTGGCCGAGCCCGAAACGGTACAGCGCGTCGACGATCTCCGTACGGTCCCTGAGCTCCCGGGCGACGGTCTCGACGTCGATCCTGTGCATGATGACTCCCGCGCATGTCAGATGGGTCTTCGAGTCCCTCCACCCTCGTCCCGGCCGCGTCCGTGATCAACGGGCGTCCGTGCAAGGATCGTGAAGCCTCGCTCAACGATGGAGGTGGCATGTTCGACAGGCACGAGCTGGAGGCGTTCCTGACCCTGGCCGAGGAGCTGCACTTCGGCCGGACCGCCGAGCGGCTGCACGTGTCCACCTCCCGGATCAGCCAGACGATCGCCAAGCTGGAGCGGCGCGTCGGCGTCCCGCTGTTCGACCGCACCAGCCGCCGGGTGGAGCTGTCGGCGGTGGGGCGTCAGCTGTATGAGGAGGTACGGCCCGCCTGGACCCGGATCGGCGTCGCGTTCGAACGGGCCGTCGACGCCGGCCGGGGGATCACCGGCACGCTGGAGGCCGCCTTCATCGGCGCGGCGGCGGGCCAGCTGCTGGCCGGCGCGAGCGGGCTGATGCGGGACCGGTGGCCCGGCTGCGCGGTCCGGATCCGGGAGGCGCAGCTCGGGCAGGTCGTGCCGTGGCTGCGGGACGGCGAGGTGGATCTCGTCCTGGCCCACGTCCCGATGCCCGCACCGGGCATCGTCAGCGGGCCGGTGCTGGTGCGGGAGGCGCGCATGCTGGCCGTACCGCCGGGGCATCCCTTCGCCCGCCGGGCGTCGGTCTCGCTCGACGACCTGGCGGGCGTCACGGTGCTCCGGCTGCCGGACACGCTGCCCGAAGCCTTCCGCGCCGCGTACACCCCGCCGCGGACCCCGTCGGGACGGCCGGTCGCGGCCGGTCCCGCGGGCGAGACCTTCCAGGAGATCCTCACGCTCGTCGGCGCCGGACAGGGCGTCTTCCCGGTGGGCGCCCAGGCCAGGCGCTACTACGCCCGCCCCGATGTCGTCTACGTCCCCTTCGACGACGCCCCGCCCCTGGAGTGGGGACTGCTGTGGCGGGCGGACGCGGCCACCGCCCGGGTGCGGGCCTTCGCCCAGGCCGCCTACGACCTGGTCCACGACCACCCCTGAGCCCGTGCGGCGGTACGGCCGGGCGGACCGGTGGCCCGGTGCCGGTGCGCCCGGTCGGTGTGCCCGGTCGGTGTGCCCGGTCAGGCGCCCGGCCGGTCGTCAGGCCGCCGACCAGCCGCCGTCCACCGGCATGATGGCGCCGTTGACGAAGGAGGCGGCGTCGGAGGCGAGGAAGAGGGCGGCCTCGGCCATCTGCTCGGGCTGGGCCAGGCGCTCGCCGAGGGCGAGCACCGGGCCCAGCCGGGCGGCGCCGGCCGGGTCGAAGGCGGCGCCGTCGGCGATGTTGGTGATGGTCGGGCCGGGCAGGATGGCGTTGCAGCGGATGCCGTCCTTGGCGTACGCCCAGGCCACGCTCTTGGTCAGGCCGACCACGCCGTGCTTGGAGGCGGTGTAGGCGGCCCCGGCCGCGCCGCCGCGGATGCCGGCCTCGGAGGCGGTGTTGACGATCGCGCCGCCGCCCTGGCTCAGCATGTGCGGCAGCACCGCGTGGGTGACCAGGAAGGTCCCGGTCAGGTTGACGCGCAGCACCCGCTCCCACTGCTCGACGGTGATGCCGGCGGGCAGCGCCATGGTGTCCATGATCCCGGCGTTGTTGCACAGCACGTCGACGCGGCCGAAGGACTCGATCGCGGTCTCCACCAGCGCGGCCACCGACGCCTCGTCGGCGATGTCCGCGGCGGCGGCGACGGCCGCGTCCCCGATCTCGGCGGCGGTGCGCCCGGCGCTCCCGGCGTCGATGTCGCAGGCCACGACGCGGGCGCCGGCCTTGGCGAAGGCCAGGGCCATCGCCCGGCCGATGCCCGAGCCCGCGCCGGTGACGAGGCAGACCTTGGTGTCGAAGGAGGTCACGAAGTGGTCCTTTCGGTCGGGGCGCTGCCGCCCGCCGGGCAACCGGACGATACCGTCCGGTTGTTAACATAGCCGCCGTGACTGCCGTGCGTCGACCCAACAGAGGACCGCGTGCCGCGGCGGAGAACCGGGCGGCGCTGATCACGGCGGCCCGTGAGGCCTTCGCCACCGTCGGATACAACGCCCCGCTCACCGAGGTCGCGCGGGCGGCCGGGGTGGGGCAGGGCAGCCTCTACCGGCACTTCCCCGACCGGGTCAGCCTCGCGCTGGCGGTGTTCGAGGACAGCGTCGCCGACCTGGAGGCGCTGGCCGCCCGGCCCGGCACCACGCTCGACGACGTGCTGAACCTGATCACCGAGCAGACCGTCGCCTCGACCGCGTTCATCACCATGGTCAGCGTGCCACCGCGCCCCGACCCCCGCATCGTCGAGGTGCGCGACCGGGTCGCGCGGGTGCTGGAGAGCGTGCTTCCCGAGGCCCGGCGCACCGGCCGCGTCCGCGCGGACATCACGGCCGAGGACCTGGTCCTGGCCGTCGGCATGGTGGCCGTCCTGCTGTCCAACCTTCCGGCGTCCGAGCGCACCGAGACCACCGATCGGATGTGGAAGCTGCTCCGCCACGGGATCGAGGCCTGATCGCGCTCTCCCGGGCCGTGCGGGGTCACCGGGCCGCGGCGTGTCGCGCGGCGCGATAACCGAAGACGACGGCGGGGCCGACGGTCGAGCCGGGGCCCGGATAGGTGCGGCCCATGACCGAGGCGGTGGTGTTGCCCGCGGCGTACAGGCCGGGGACGGCGGTGCCGTCCTCGCGCAGCACGCGGGCGTGCTCGTCGTCGGGGGGCGTCCGCGACGGCGCCGTCGATGACGGCCCGGTGCACCGCGTCCGCAGCGAACGCGCCGCCGCGTCCGGACCCGGGTATCCCAGCTCGCGGGCGACGGCGAGGACGTGCGCCCGCGCGCACGTGCTCCTTTCGCGCCCGGCCCGTCGCGCCCGGCCCGTCGTGACCGGGCGCGGGAGGGGGCGATGCGGGGCCGCGGTCAGGCGCGCGGGCCTCCGGCCACGTAGATGACCTGGCCGGAGACGAACCCGGCGCCCTCGCTGACGAAGAACGACACGGTGTGTGCGACGTCCTCGGGACGGCCGGTCCGCTGCACCGGGATCTGGCCGGCGGCGGCCTTCTTGAAGTCCTCGAACGGCACGCCCAGGCGCTCGGCGGTGGCGGCGGTCATCTCGGTCTCGATGAAGCCGGGGGCGATGGCGTTGACGGTGACGCCGAACTTGCCCAGTTCCAGGGCGAGGGTCTTGGTGAAGCCCTGCAGGCCCGCCTTGGCGGCGGCGTAGTTGGCCTGGCCGCGGTTGCCCAGCGCCGAGGTGCTGGACAGGTTGACGATCCGGCCCCAGCGGGCCTCGGTCATGAACTTCTGGACGGCCCGGCTCATCAGGAACGCCCCGCGCAGGTGCACCCCCATGACCGCGTCCCAGTCGTCGGTGCTCATCTTGAACAGCAGGTTGTCGCGGATGATGCCGGCGTTGTTGACCAGTACGGCCGGCGCGCCGAGCTCGCCGGTCACGCGCGCCACCGCCTCGGTCACGGACCGCTCGTCGGAGACGTCCGCGCCGACGGCCAGCGCCCGCCCGCCCGCGGAGACGATCTCCTCGACGACCGGCGCGCAGGCGTCGGCGTCCAGGTCGAGGACGGCCACGGCGAAGCCGTCGCGGGCCAGCCGCCTGGCGGTCGCGGCGCCGATGCCCCGCGCCGCGCCGGTGACGACGGCGGTACGGGAGTCCTGCTGGGTCATGGAACCTCCTGGTGTGCCGGGGGGACGAAGCAACGATCGCACGCAGGAGGGCCGGCCGGGACCGGCTCGGCTCACCGGCCGGTCAGGGCCTCGTGCCAGCGCGCCGTGTCGGTGTACTGGTGCAGCCAGGAGATCCGGCCGTCGGTGACCCGCCACAGGTGGACGAACTCGGCCTCGTAGGCGCGTCCGCTGGCCCGCGCCGTGCCGCGGTATGTCCCGGTGACGACGGTCGTGCCGTCGGTGGTCTCGTGCCTGCTCTCGGCGTACGGGGCCGTGTCGTACTCGGCGAAGATCGCGCCCCAGACGCGGGTGAGCGCCTCACGCGGCCCGTGGAACACGCCGCCGGCGCCGCACGGCAGGCCGGGCGCGGTGCGCGCCTCGAACTCCGGGTGGAGCAGGGCCAGGATCCCGGCACCGTCACCCTGCCGGGCGGCGGTGTAGAACCTGTCGATGACGTCCGGCATACCGGCCTCCAAAGCGGATCCAGGTTCTGGAATCAGGATTCTAGCCAGCCGTCCCCCCGCCGCAGGCGGTGGTGCGTGATGATCGGCTCGCGGTGCCGTACCGTACCGTCATCCGACGTCCGGGAGGTTGAGCGATGACCCGTGCGTCTGCCGTACGGCGGCTGCCCGTGGTGCTGGCCGTGCTGGTGCTCCTCGCCTTGGTGGTCTCGGGGCTGCGGCCGTACGACCGGTTCACCTGGGTGCTCGAGGTCTTCTGGGTGCTCGCCGGGCTGCCGCTGCTGGCGGTGCTCTGGCGGCGCTTCCCGCTGACCTCGCTGACGTGCTGCCTGCTGGCCCTGCACGCGCTGGTGCTGATCGTCGGCGGGCACCACACCTACGCCCGGGTCCCTCTGGGCCACTGGCTGCAGGACGTGCTGGAGCTGTCGCGCAACCCCTATGACCGCATCGGCCATCTGTTCCAGGGCTTCGTGCCCGCCATCCTGATGCGCGAGGTGCTGGTGCGGACCTCGCCGCTGCGCGGCAGCGCCTGGCTGGCGCCGCTGACGGTCTGCGTGTGCCTGGCCTTCAGCGCGTTCTTCGAGATGCTGGAGTGGTGGTCGGCGCTGGCCGCGGGAGAGGCCGCCGACGCCTTCCTGGCCGTGCAGGGCGACCAGTGGGACACCCAGTGGGACATGGCCTGCGCCCTCATCGGCGCGATCACCTCACTGCTGGTGTTCAGCCGCCTGCACGATCGCCAGCTCGCCCGCCTCCGGGCGCCCGCTCCCACCGGCTCGGCCTGATCACGGTCAGGCGGTGGGGAAGGGGCCGGCGTACTCGGTGTAGTCGGAGACGCCGTCGCCGTTGAGGTCGACGCGGACCTCGTCGGCGTAGCCGTCGCCGTTGTGGTCGAGGTAGACCACGTCGGTGACGCCGTCGCCGTCGGTGTCGTAGCGCTCCTCGTCGGCCACGTGGTCGCCGTCGGTGTCGATGAGCTGGGCGTCGGTGCCGCCGTCGCCGTCGTAGTCGACGTAGTCGGTGGTGGTGAAGGCGAAGTCGCTCATCTGGGTGGTGCCTTTCTCATCGTGTCGGTTCGTCAGATAAGAGGGGCCGCGGGCGGGGTTTGTTACAGCGGCCCCCGAGATTTTTTCCGGCCCTCCCCGGGGCGGCCGAGATCCGCGATCCGGTGGGAAAACTCCGATAATTGATCACATGACCGACATACGGCGGCTCATCCCGCGCACGGACGCGGTCCTGGCGGATCCGGATTTCACCGCGCCGCTCACGAAACTCGGGCGTGCGCGGGTGAAGGCGGCCGTCAACGAGGCGCAGCGGCTGGCCCGCGAGGGGGTGATCGCCCCCGGGGACGTGCCGGCGACGGCCCTGGCCGCACTGTCCTGGGCGGGCCCGCGCAGGGTCGTCAACGCCACCGGGGTCCTGCTGCACACGAACCTGGGCCGGGCTCCGCTGCCCGCCGCGGCGGTCGAGGCGCTGGCGGTCGCCGCGGGCGCCACCGACGTCGAACTCGACCTGGCCACCGGCCGCAGAGGGCGGCGCGGGCGTACGGCGCTGGCGGCGCTGGCGGCCGCGGTGCCCGCGGCCGGGGGCGTCCACCTGGTCAACAACAACGCCGCGGCGCTGGTCCTGGCCGCCACCGCGTTCGCCGGGGGCAGGGAGATCGTCATCAGCCGGGGGGAGATGGTCGAGATAGGCGACGGCTTCCGCCTGCCCGACCTCCTGGTCTCAACCGGCGCGCGGCTGCGCGAGGTGGGCACGACCAACCGCACGAGCGTGGACGACTACGCCGCGGCCATCGGCCCGGACACCGGTTTCGTGCTGAAGGTGCACCCGTCCAACTACCGGATCGAGGGCTTCACCGGCACGCCCGGCATCGCGGAGCTCGCCGGCGTCTGCCGGGAGGCGGGCCTGCCGCTGGTGGCCGACGCCGGTTCCGGCCTGCTGCGCCCGGAACCCCTGCTGCCGGGCGAACCCGACGCGGCGACCTGGCTGAAGGAGGGCGCCGACCTGGTGACCGCGAGCGGGGACAAGCTCCTCGGCGGCCCGCAGTGCGGCCTGATCCTGGGGCGGGCGGACCTGGTCGAACGGCTGCGCCGGCACCCGCTGGCCCGGGCGCTGCGGGTGGACAAGCTCACCCTCGCCGCGCTGGAGGCCACGCTCGCCGCCCTCGCGGCCTCCACCGCCACCTCCGCTACAGGGGGCCATCCCGTCACCGACGCCCTGCACGCCGATCCCGTACGCCTGCGGCGGCGGGCGCGGGCGCTGGCGGCCCGGCTCACGGACGCCGGAATCCCCGCGCACGCCGTGGACAGCGAGGCCACGGCCGGCGGCGGGAGCGCCCCCGGGGTCACGCTGGCCAGTGCGGCCGTCGCACTCGACGCGGCGCTGGCGGGGCCGCTGCGCGAGGGCGACCCGGCCGTGCTCGGCCGGGTCGAGCACGGCCGGTGCCTGCTGGACCTGAGAACCGTGGCCGAGCCGGGCGACGACGAGCTGTTCGCCGCGGTGGTCGCCGCATGCGGGTGATCGCCACCGCGGGGCACGTGGACCACGGCAAGTCCACGCTGCTGCGGGCGCTGACCGGGATGGAGCCCGACCGGTGGGAGGAGGAGCGCCGCAGGGGACTGACCATCGACCTCGGGTTCGTGTGGACCGGTGACACGGCCTTCGTCGACGTGCCGGGCCACGAGCGGTTCATCACCAACATGCTCGCCGGCGTGGGCCCGGTCCCGGCGGTGATGCTCGTCGTCGCGGCCGACGAGGGCTGGCGCGTGCAGACACAGGAACACCTCGACATCGTCGACGCCCTCGGCATCCGTCACGGCCTGCTCGTCGTCACCCGCTGCGACCTGGCCGGCCCGGACCGCGCGCTGGCCGAGGCACGGGAGAGGCTGGCCGGCACCGGCCTCGAAGGCGTGCCGGCGACGGCGGTCAGCGCGGTCGGCGGCGAGGGGCTGCCGCGGCTGCGCGCCGCGCTGGCCGAGCTGGCCGCGGCGATGCCGGAGCCCGACCCCGGGGCCGGCACGCGGATCTGGGCCGACCGGGTGTTCACCGCCGAGGGCAGGGGGACCGTGGCCACCGCGACCCTGGGGGAGGGGGCCATCCGGGTCGGCGACACCCTCCTGGCCGACGGCGAGCCGGTCCGGGTCCGGGGGCTGCACAGCCTGCGGGCTCCGCGCGAGGCGGTCTCGGGCCCGGCGCGGGTCGCGGTCAACCTCCGCGGCGCGGCCGCCTCCGGGATCCGGCGCGGGACGGCGCTGGTCGCCCCGGACCGCTGGCTGTCCTCCACGGTGGTGGACGTGCGGTTGCGTCCCCCCGGCGGGACGTGGCGGCAGGAGGCCCGGCACCGCGGGGCCGCGCCGGATCTCCCCCCGCGGCAGGCGGTCTGGCACCTGGGGGCGGCGGCCGTACCGGCCCGGGTCAGGCGTCTGGGCGACGACACCGTCAGGATCACCCTGGCGCGGGCGCTGCCCCTGCGCATCGGCGACCGCGCGCTGCTGCGCGACCCCGGCAGCCGCCGGGTGTGGGGCGTCACCGTGCTCGACGTCCGCCCGCCCGAGCTGCGGCGGCGGGGCGCGGCCGCGGCCCGGGCGGACGAACTGCGGAGCATGGACGGTGTGCCGGACGGGGCGGCGGAACTGCGGCGGCGCGGTCTGGTACGGCGCGCCGAACTCGTCGCGATGGGCGCCGAACCACCGGAGTCCGCGACGGCGGCGGGGGACTGGCTGGCCGACCCCGGGCACTGGGACGCCCTGCGGGACCGGCTCGTGCGGGTCGTGACGGCACGGGCCGCGGAGCGTCCGCACGACCCCGGGCTGCCGGCGGAGGCCGCCCGGCGGGCGCTGGATCTGCCGGAGCGTTCCCTGGTGGACCTGCTGGCCGCCGGTACGGGGCTGTCCCGGGTACGGGGACGGCTGAGCGCGGCGGCGCCCGAACCGCCCCCGGGGGTCGCCCGCGCGCTGGAGGCGCTCACCGGAGAGCTGGAGCGGGAGCCGTTCGCGGCGCCGACGGCCGAGCGCCTGGCAGAGCTCGGACTGCGGCCCCCGGACCTGGCGGCGGCCGAGACCGCCGGCCGGCTGGTGCGGATCGCGCCGGGCGTCGTCCTGGCACCCGGTTGCGCCGATCGGGCGGTGGAGATCCTCGCGGCGCTGCCGCAGCCGTTCACCGCGGCGCAGGCCAGGCAGGCGCTGAACTCCACCCGCCGGGTGACGATCCCCCTGCTGGAACATCTCGACCGGCTGGGCCGCACCCGCCGGGCCACCGACTCCCTGCGGGAGGTGATCGGCGGGGCCGGGCGCGAGTGACCCGCCGGGCCTGAACGCACCCGGGTCCCGGCCGGAGCCCCCGCGGCACTATGGTGATCGGCGGAGGCGTGCAGGTGCCTGGTGGCCCTCCCGGTCTTCAAAACCGGTGGCGCCGAGCATCTCGGCGCGGCGGGTTCGATTCCCGTCCGCCTCCGCCACCTCCTTCCCGTGATCTCAGTGCCGGGCCTGGCCGGGCAGCACGGTCAGCGCCTCCTGCGGCAGGTCGTACAGCGGCCTCCGGGCTCCCGAGGCCGTCCACAGCTCCAGCCGGGACCCGGTCAGTACGGCGAGGCCGTCCCCGGCGGGCGCGAGCGGCGTCTGGCCCGGCTTCAGCCGCAGCCGGGCCAGCTCCCCGCCGTCGGCGCCGAACACCACGACCGCCGTGGAATCCGGCGCCGCGGCGTAGATCCGGTCCCCCCGCGTCCAGATCACCGGGCCGCCGTCCGCGGAGACCAGCGGGGTCGAGCCGCCGTCCAGCGTGATCCGCCGCCCCGACTCGCCGACGGTCAGCGTGACGCGGGTGGCCCGCTCGCCGTACCGGCTCTCCTCGAACAGCAGCGGCTCACCGGAGGCGAGCATGCCGACCGGCTCGAAGCCCCGGGCCGGGGTGAGCGCGGTGGTCCGGCCGCCGTCGTCCAGGTCCACCTCGACGTAGGCCCCCACCTCACCACCGGCATGGTGGCCGAGCACGAGCCGCCGCCCGTCGGCCGACCACGTCCACGGGCTGTAGACGGCGCCCGGCGCGCCGTCAGGCGGCGCGTCGACCGTGTGGACGGCGCCGCCGACCAGGTCGTGCAGCCGGTAGCCGGTCCCGGCCGGCAGGCCGAGCCAGCGGCCGTCGGGCGAGAGGGTCAGGTTGCCCGGCGGCGGGGCGGTCTTCTCACCCAGCAGGTACTGGCGGCCGTCGGCGGTCAGCAGGTAGGTGGGGCAGCCGTTCACGCAACCCGTGTAGACCAGCAGCCCGGCGGCGCCGGTGCCCTCGGCGGGGAGCGGGGGCGCGCTCGCCGGCGGACTGACGGCGGCCGGCCCGGCCGTGGGCCCGGCCGTCGCGGAGGCTGTGGCGGAGGCCGTCGCGCCGGTGACCGGCCCGGTCTCGCGCGAGGCCCACGGCCCGTAGCCCGCCAGCCCCACGACGCCCGCCACCGCCGCCGCGGCCAGGACGCCGCCCGCCGCCGTGCGCCCGGCCCTGCGGCGCCGGGCCGCGGCGACGGCCCGCACCGGGTCGGCGTAGTCGCGCGCCTCCCGCTCCAGCTCGCCGTACGCGGCGCGAAGCACCTCGGATTCCCTGTCCTGCATGGAACGGCTCCCCTCCTGTGGTCCGGCGTTCACGGCTGCGTCTCCCCGGCCGTCCCGAGCAGTTCCGGTGAGACCTTGCGCAGCCGGGCGAGAGCATCGTGAAGGTGCCGCTTGACCGTGCCGGGCGAGCAGTTCAGCCGCGCGGCGATCTGCTCCTGCGGGAGATCCTCGTAGAAGCGCAGATAGAGCACCGCCCTCTGCCGAGGTGACAGCACGGCCAGCGCGCGGGCGAGCATGACCCTGCGGTCGCTGTCACCCGAGCTGTCACCCGGGCCGCCGGCCGCGGCGGGCTCGGGCACCTCCGCCGCGGTGAGGAACCTCAGGCGGCGCGGCCTGCGCCAGCTCCGCAGCTGGTTGAGCATGACGGTGCGGACGTACGCCTCGGGGTTGCCTCCGGCCGAGACCCTGCGCCAGTGCCCGACCG
This sequence comes from Paraplanobispora takensis, assembly GCF_016863195.1. Taxonomy (GTDB): domain Bacteria; phylum Actinomycetota; class Actinomycetes; order Streptosporangiales; family Streptosporangiaceae; genus Planobispora; species Planobispora takensis. The sequence goes on from NZ_BOOK01000002.1 coordinate 87,939, forward strand.
TCCTGGTCAGCGCCTCCTGCAGCAGGTCGGCGGCGGTGTGGTGGTCGCCGGTGAGCAGGAAGGCGGTCCGCGACAGCGCGGGGCCGCGAGCGGCCACGAACTCGTGGAACCCGTCAGGATCTGTCACCGGCGCCCCTCACCTCGTGGATGTTCTCACCCGGGTAAACCGACGCGGGCGGGCGGAAGGTTGGGGTCCCGGGACGGAAACTTCACCCCGAGACGAGCAGGAGCAGCCCGGCCGCCAGCACCGCGGCCGCCTGCGCGAAGGAGGCGGCCGAGACGGGGGCCTCGGTGCCGAAGCACAGGCAGGGCGCCCGGTCCCCGGTGGCCAGCAGGAAGGCCTGCAGGCCGGTGAACACCGTGCCGAGGACTGTCCCCGCCGCTCCTGCCAGTACGGCGGGCGCCGGGGAGACGGCCAGGGCCGCGGCGAGCGCCTCCACGGCGACGACTGTGGAGGCGCCCGCCCGGGCCGCCGGGCCGTACAGCCCGTAGCGGCCCAGGGAGAGGCGGAACGCGGTGAAGCGCCGTGCCTTGCCCGCCACGGCGAGGGCGAGCAGGACGGCCAGGCCGTACCGGGCGAGGAGCGCGATCACCGCAGGACCACCAGGACGAACAGCAGGGGGACGAACGCGAGGACGAACAGGGGCTTGATCTCCGGGAGAGCGAAGTCGAAGGCCTTGTCCGCCGCCATCTTGTCCCGGGCGAGCAGGAAGGTCAGGAGCATCAGCGCCCGGCCCAGCGCGAACCCGGCGCCCGCCATGAGCGCGTCGGACCACGAGCCGAGCAGGAGCAGGCAGAGCGCCGTGATGTGCGGAAGACCGGTGGGCGAGTAGGTGCGCATACCGGTGCCCATCTCCATGCCGAACTGCACCGATCCCCAGAAGGGGGTCAGCGCCACGAACTGCGGCACCAGCCGGGCGTTCTGCAGGAGCGGGAACTTCAGCACGCCGAACTCCCGCAGGACGAACACCGCCGCCGTCAGCCCGGCCAGGATCTGGCGGGCGGACTCGGGCAGCGGGGCACGGAGCACCGAACCGACGATCATGAAAGCGAGCGCGGTCGGCAGCGCTCCGAGGAACAGGCCGGCGATGAAACCGGCCGCGTCAGAACCTCGCCGGACCGACGAGGACAGCACCCAGGCGCTGTTGAGGCTTCAAACCGAGCCGGACAGGGAGAACCCGGCCACCAGCGCGGCGGTGAGCCAGACGAAGCCGCCCGGGCCGTGCCACAGGGCGGCGATCTCGGCCACGACGACGGCCGTCAGCCCCGGGACGAGCAGGCGAGTCGCTGCGGTCATCGATCAGATCGCGGTCCGGCAGATGGACCAGCGGGAGATGTTGCCGCCGCCGCAGTCGTGGTACTCGTAGTGCCCGTCCGAGCACTTGCGCCGGGCGGTGCGGCCGGTCCAGCGCCAGGCGTTCCTGCCGTCGCAGGCGGTGGGCTTCGGGCGATAGCGGAAGTTGTAGCAGGTGCCCGAGCCGCCCTGGTCCTTGTGCCAGCTGCCCGAGCAGTTCCCGCTGAACAGGGAGTTGCCGGGCACGCAGACGGTGCTGGAGTCGAAGAAGCCGCGGCAGTCTCCCATCCCCCACTGGGTCAGGGCGGCGGCGGCCTTCGGCTTGGACCACGGCAGCAGGTCCAGGGCCCCCAGACCGGCGGCGACGGTGACGCCGGCGACGGTGCCCAGGAGCCTGCGGCGGCTCAGGCGGCCGGGCTCCCTCGGCGCGACCCGGCTGGGCTCGGCGTTCTCCGGCATCGTGTCGGCGCTGGGTATGCGGCTGAGGATGTCTGTCACAGAGAGCTTTCCTTCCTGGCGGCGGCGCGTTCGACGAGGGCGGCCACGGCCTCCCCCGAACCCGCGGGAGTGGTGAAGACGATCACGCCGTGCTCGTCGACGACCAGCAGGGCGGGCGTGTAGGGCACGTTGATCGAGTTCCAGACCTTCGCGTCGGTGATGACCCGGACGTTCTCCGGCAACGCCTTGTCGAAGGCGGGGTCGTCGGAGACGACGGTGAAGCCCACGTCGCCGGGCAGCTGCGGGGCCAGCCTGGCGATGTTCTCCACGACGTCGTCGCAGACGGGACAGCGGCGATTGATCTTGGCCACGAGGGTGGTGGCGCCCGGGCGCCGGATGGACAGGCTCTCCTGCGGCAGCTGCACCCCCACGCCGTTGTAGGTGGCCAGCTCCAGCTCCTTGACCCGGCGCAACAGCCCGGCCCCGGCGGCCGCGAGCAGGGCCACCAGCACGAAGAGGATGACGAGCGCGGCGGTGGTCGGCTCCACCCCTCACGCTCCCCAGCGGGCGCTCTTGACCCGGGACAGGAAGTCGGCCGCGACTCCCAATGCGTCGCCCTCCTCCTGGGCCGATCGGGCCTGCGGCGCCTGGCCCTGCCGACCCTTGCGCGGGACGGCCCACGGGTCGAGCGTGACCACCGCGCTCTCGGTGGCCAGCATCAGCGATTCGTACTTCGGGCCCTCGGAGCTGCTCATCCGCCAGATCTCTCCGGCCTGGGTGGACAGCCCCCGCCAGCCCGGCACCGGGGTTGAGGTCATGCTCTTCGGCTCGACCTGCAGGGTGCCCACCCCCGCCACGGGCAGGAAGTACTGCATCAGCTGGAGGTTGAAGCGCCGCCCGGGGGAGGCGGTCAGCCCCTCGGGCGTGTCGGTCCACTGGACCCGGGAGAGGACCTGCAGGACGTCGTCGGCCTCCCACTGCGGCGCGTAGAACATGCCGTGCGCCATGTTCCACGGTCCCATCCAGGTGGCCCACCTGGCGTCGGGGATGTCGCCGCAGTCGTAGATGACGACCTCGCCGCCGTTGTAGGCGAAGCGCTCCCGCTCCGTGCCGCGGATCGAGTTGATCCCGGCGCCCAGCGAGCTCTTGGGCGCCAGCTCCAGGGCCCAGACGTCGGCGGTGTTGCCCCGGGCGCCGTATCGCGGGGTATAGCGGATGTGCCCGGTCCAGGAATGCAGTTCCTCGGCGGACACTCCGTCCAGATCGAGTGCGACCAAAGAATTGTCTATCGCGCGGACGGTTGATGTTTGTACCATTCCGGTCGCCTTTCGTCTCACGGCGGGAAATGATGGTGAGAGAAGCGACGCAGAGATGAACGCCGGACATGCCGAGCAGCACAGAATGGCATGCTCAAAAGACTCCCCGTCGACCCCCGCCCCTGTTCGCGCCCCCTCGAAGATCCTCCCCATGGTTGATCGTGGGAGCGCGCACACGCAAGAGGGGAATCGGGAAATCGCAACTTCCGAATGAGGGAAAGCGGATTCCGTGAAATCGGGACGGATATGACCGGGGCAGGCGGCCGTCGCTTAATGCGATCGGCCGGTCACAGCACTTGATCATGTCGTTCCGATGGCGAAGAATGCCATTCCCGCGCACTCGGGAAAAGGGGGACGACGATGCGGCTTACGCAGTACGCCCAGGGGGGCGGTTGCGCCTGCAAGATCCCGCCCGGCGAGCTGGAGGAGGTGCTCACGGGGCTGGGCGCCCCGCTGCCGGAGCGGGGCGAGGGCGAGCTCCTGGTGGGCCTGGAGACGGGCGACGACGCGGCCGTGGTCCGGATCGAGGGCGGCACGGCCGTGGTGGCCACCGCCGACTTCTTCACGCCCGTGGTGGACGACCCCTACGACTGGGGGCGGATCGCGGCGGCCAACGCGCTGTCCGACGTGTACGCGATGGGCGGGCGGCCGCTGATCGGGGTCAACCTGCTCTGCTGGCCGCGGGACGTCCTGCCCTACGAGATCGCCCGGCAGGTGCTGAGCGGCGGCGCGGCGATCGCGGCCGAGGCCGGATGCCACCTGGCGGGCGGGCACACCGTCGACGACGGCGAGCCCAAGTACGGCATGGCGGTGACCGGGATCGCCGACCCGAACCGGCTGCTGCGCAACGACCGGGGGGAGGCCGGCCTGCCGCTGACGCTGACCGAGCCGCTCGGCCTGGGGGTGCTCAACAACCGGCACAAGGCGACGGGAGAGGTGTTCAAGGAGGCCGTCGAGGTGATGGCCCGGCTGAACGCCGAGACGAGCCGGGCCGCCGTGGCGGCGGGCGTGCGGTGCGCCACCGACGTCACCGGGTTCGGGCTGCTCGGCCACCTGTACAAGCTGGCGCGGGCGTCCGGGGTGTCGGCGGTGATCGACACGGCGGCGGTGCCGTACCTCGCCGGAGCCCGGGAGGCCGTGCGCGACGGGTACGTGCCGGGGGGAACGCGGCGCAACCTCGACTGGGTCGCGCCGCACACGGACTTCGGCCGGGCGGATGAGGAGACCCGCCTGCTGCTCGCCGACGCGCAGACCTCCGGCGGGTTGCTGCTCGCCGGGGAGATCCCGGGCGCGCCGGTGATCGGGGAACTCGTCCCGCGGGGGGAGAAGGTGCTCCTCCTGCGCTGAGCGGCGCCGGTCGCGGCGGATCCGGCCCCGCGCCCCCGGGGGTTCCCGGCCCCGCGCCGCGGGGAGTCCACCGCCCGTCGCGCGTCCCGGCCCGGTTCACTCGCCGGGGAGGGTGTGCAGGTCGTAGACCAGCTCGGAGAAGGCCACCGGGGACAGCTCCCCGAACGTGCCGGCGCCCCGCAGACCGATCCCCCGGACGGTCTGCGGCTCGACCGAGTCGACGGTGTCGGAGGCGTGCCATCCCGGATCGGTGTACAGCACCGCCCGCACGCGCGGTCCGATCGGCTTGGCCATCTGCACGGACGCGTCGTACCAGCGGACCCAGCCCCGGGACTCCAGGCCGCGCAGTGCCGGGTACGGGACCTTCCGGCCGTGCAGGCGCGCGATCGGGTCGCCGCCGCGCTCTTCCTCGTCCGGGGTGTACGTCGCCCGCCCGAGCTGCGGGAAGGGCTGCAGGATCTCGTAGTCGGCGAAGATCTCCGACCACGCCGGCAGCGCGCCCCCGGGGAACTCCAGCGGGTGCAGGATCCCCACCGACGACCGCTCCGGCAGTGTGAACAGCTCGTCGCCGGCGTCGGCCAGGGTCGAGTCCTCCGCGACGCGGAAGGTCGCCCGCAGTTCCCCGCCGTCGAAGGCGCCCCACACCAGGCGGCGGGCGAGGTGGGTCATCCACGGGTGCCGGGCGAAGCGGTCGGTGAAGACGCCGGCCGGGATCCGCCGGCCGGCGCACATGGCCCGCTCCATCCGCGCGAGATGCAGCGACGCCGAGGAGCGGGCGTCCTTGCGCAGCGCCGTCAGCTTCGCCTTCGCCGCCTTCGCGAGCGCCTTGTCGTCCGTACGGCCCGGCCGGGGCAGCTCCGCCAGCACGGCACCGGTCTCCTCGCGCAGGACCGGCATGAGGGTGTGGTCGAAGACCACCCGGAAGGACCGCGATCCGGTGTCGAGGACGTCCGCGCCGTCCTCGTCGAGGCCCAGGGAGGGGACCAGCCGGTCGGCGAGCTCGTCGGCGCTCAGGCCCCGCGCGTACGCGACGGCGTGGATGCGTTCCTTCGCCGCGGCCTTGAACGCCGGGAACCGCGACTTCTCGGCGAGCAGGTCGAGGTGGACCAGGGCGGCGTCGGTGCCGATGTTGCGCAACGCGTCCAGGGCCGCCTGGGCCCGCGCGCCGGCGCCTTCGCCCGGCCACCTGCGGGCCAGGGCGGTCAGCTTGCGCGCGCATTCGTCGTCTCCCAGGAACCCGACCGCCTGCATGCACCAGGCGGCCTTGGGCGGGGCGCCGTCCGCCAGCCACGCCTGCAACAGCGCCCACACCAGCGCCGCCCGGGAGGCGGGCGTGTAGCGGGCCCGCGCGGCCAGGACGCCGGGGTGCACCTCGTCCGCGTTGGAGAAGGCGAGCCGGACCAGCAGCTCCGTCACCTCGCCGGACGGCACGGCGCTCCCGTCGGCCGCCACGAGCGGCGGGAGGCCCCGCGCCGCGGCGAAGGCCGGCAGGACCGGCCGCTTCGCCTTCGGGGCGGCCAGCGGGTCCTCCTCCAGCAGCCGGACGATCTCCTCCGCGACGCCCATCGCCCCGGCGAACTCCAGGATCACCGGGCGGTGTCCCTGCGCGTCGAGGTACCTCAGGACCCGCGACGCCTCGCCGCCCTCCTGACCGCCGGCCCGGAGCGCCAGCGCCCCGGCCGCCGCGTGCCGGGGATGGCGCAGGATCCACGAACGGGCGAGCACCTTGTGCTTCCTGCCGGCGAAGGCGCGCGACACCGCCGGGACGATCGACACGTCCCCGAACGGCTGCGCCGCCTCCAGAGCGGTCTCCGGCGACTGCGGGTGCTCCAGCGCGGCGAGCAGCACCGGCAGGTGGGACACGCCGTGCCGGTGGAGCACCAGGGGCAGGGCCCGGAGGCTCCAGCGGTCGTCGTCGCCGAAACCGAGCGCCATCAGCCGGTCGTGCAGCCGCCGCGGCGCCAGCACGAGGTCCGGGACGGTGGTCGGGATCGCCCACTTCTCGCGGTGCGCGACGAAGGCGTCGAGCTGCTCTTCGTCGCATCGCGTCAAGGGCACGCCGTCCCAGGTGACGGCTTCCTCGTGGACGCCCTGGCTCTGCGCGTGTTCGGCTTCCTCCTCCCGCCAGACGGCCTCCGGCCCGATCGGGTGACACACCGCGTCCGCCCGCAGGATGCGCGGATGCCTGGCGGGCGGCGGCGTGTACCCGGCCGGTTCCGTGACGAGGTCGACGGCCGGATCCTCCTGGTCGTACGGCGCCGCGGGCGGTTCCGGAGACAGTGCGCACTCCCGCTCGACGAGGGCCGCCAGCCGGGCGTCGCGCTTGCGCTCCGCCAGGCGCAGCACCCGGTCCCGGTCGATGCGGGCCGCGAGCACCAGCCCGGCCGTACCCCAGGTGAGGCTCCTCCCGCCGGCCTCGCGCTGCCGGTACAGCGCCTCCAGGGCGTCGTCGTGGTCGAGGTGCGCGAGCAGCCGGCACCACACCCCGTTGTAGAAGGGGTCGTCGTCGAAGGGATCGGCGGGCTTCATGCGGGCCAGGACGGGCGCCGCCCCGCTGCCCGCCGCCTCCAGCAGCGAGGCGAGGTAGACGCGCGGGAAGGGCGCGAAGAACTCGTGCCCGACCTTCCCGCCCGCCTTGCGGTAGCGCTCCAGGGTGGCCAGGTCCCCCGCGGCGAGGCCGCACGCGTGCACCGGGGAGTTGCCGAAGTCTCCGACGTACTTCAGCGCCCGGTCGTGCGCCCGCCGCTCCTCCTCGCCGGACTGCGGACCGAGCGGAAGCATGAACGTGGTGGCCCATCGGAGATCGGCCCGCCGGCGATCGTGGCCGGAGGCGTGCTCCGCCTCCGACTCGCAGGTCTGCAGGATCACCGTGCGGGCCTCGGCGTAGGCGGCGTCGCCGGCCGTCGCCAGCAGCTCGCGGAGCCGGCCGAACGGTCCGACGTCGACATAGGGCAGCTCGTCGTCCAGCCCGACGAGGCACCGCCGGGCCGCCTCGGCCAGCCCGGCAGAGGCCACCAGGAAGTCGGCCAGGCGCTCGTGGATCCGCTCTCTGTAGAACGCGACGAACGTGCTGTACTGCTGGAGCGTGAGTGAGACGAGGGCGGCGTCCTGGGCGAGCGTGCCGGTGCGGGGCCCGGGGTCGAGGATGCGTTCTCCCAGACGGCGGCGGTCCGCGTCGTGGGAGGCGGCCAGCTCCCAGATGCCGGACCTCTTGCCCCGGTGTTCCATCCAGGCCAGGTCGGCCGCCCACAGTGCGCGCCGCAGCGCCGCCCACGCCTCCTCGACGGCCGGCACCGGCCGGACCGCGGTCGCGATGCCGCCGCGGCGCGGGTACAGCATCGCGCGCAGTTGCGGGGTCACGTACACCCCGTCGCGCACCTCCGGCGGCGGGGCGGTGCTCGCGGGCTTCGCGGTGCCCGGGGCGGCCAGCCGCAGGACGAACCCCTCGGAACCGCAGACCAGCATCGCCTCGCCGTACCGCGCGCAGTGCCAGAAGGTGTCGGCGGAGACGTACTGGTCGAGCCGGGTGAAGCTGCGGCCGTCGTCGCGCGAGACCAGGATCAGCCCCTGCGCGCCGACCACGACGACCCGCCCGTCGGAGAAGCAGTCCACGGCGGTGAGCATCAGCTCGGTGGGGACGCGCACCCGCTCGAACCGCGCACCGCCGTCGGCCGAGCGGTAGACCGCCCCGCCCTCGCCGATCACCAGCAACGTCCCGGCCGGTGTGACCGTCGCGTGGTTGAACTCGGCTCCCGGGGCGACCTCCAGCCGCCTGATCCGGTGCGACGCCCGGCCGCGGGCCGATGATTCCACCGCGCAGACGGAGAGGCGGCCGTCGCCGGGGACGAGGATTCCCAGCGGGCTGCCGGTGACCTTTCCCGTGCAGGCGGCGTCCACCGGACGGAAGGTCAGCCCGTCCGTCGAGACGGCGAGGTACCCGTCGTCCCCGGAGACCCACACGTTGCCCGCGTCGTCCTCGGCCAGCGCCCACAGGTGGACCGCCGTCCCGGCGTCGACGCGCTGCCAGGTCCGTCCCCGATCGGTGGACCGGCCGAGGAAGCCCCGGTGGCCGCACACCCACAGGTCGTCCTCCCGCAGCATGACCCCGGACAGGGACCCACCCGGCATCGCGAACGGGCCCCTGCCCGCCCGGAACGCGAGGCCGTCGTCCGACAGCAGGAACCGCGGAGCGTACTGCCCGCCCACGGCGGCCACCGTGTCACCGTGCACCGACATGCGGATGACGTGATCGTCGGACGCGGGACGGATCATGGTGACGACGAGGTCGTCATTGAGGATCGAAGGCATATGTCCTGACTTATCCGGAGACCTGGCGGCGATAGGCCACGCAAGCTAACAGAAAGTCCCGACAAGGGGCGCAGAACGCCGGAAGTCCCCGGCGCCATCAACCGTTCGGTGGATTCTCCGGTCATCACTATCCGCGGCCGAGTATGGCCGGCAGGTCGATTCGCCCCGGGCGCAGGCAGAAGAAGCTTGAGCCATGGCAGTCATCGAAGTCACAGACCTCCGCAAGAGCTACGCGGACCTGAACGTCCTGGACGGGGTGTCGTTCTCCGTGGAGGAGGGCGAGATCTTCGGCATCCTCGGGCCCAACGGCACCGGCAAGACCACCACGGTGGAGTGCGTGGAGGGCCTGCGCCGGCCCGACGGCGGGTCGATCAGGGTCCTCGGGCTCGACCCGGTCAAGGACGCGCGCAAGGTGCGCGAGCTGATCGGGGTGCAGCTCCAGCAGACCCGGCTGCCGGAGGCCATCAAGGTGTGGGAGGCCCTGGACCTGTACGCCTCCTTCTATGACAACCCGCGCGACTGGCGGGAGCTGCTGGAGGAGTGGGGGCTGGCCGACAAGCGCGACGCCCGCTTCGGCAAGCTGTCCGGCGGCCAGCAGCAGCGGCTGTTCATCGCGCTGGCGCTGGTCGGCAACCCGAAGGTGGCCTTCCTGGACGAGCTGACCACGGGCCTGGACCCGCAGGCCCGCCGTACCACCTGGGAACTGGTCAAGCGGGTCCGGGCGAGCGGCGTGACGGTGGTGCTGGTCAGCCACTTCATGGACGAGGTGGAGGAGCTGTGCGACCGCGTGGCCGTCTTCAACCGCGGCAGGGTCGTGGCGGTCGACACCCCGGCCGGGCTGGTCGGCGGCGAGCACCGGATGCGGTTCACGCTGATGGCCGGGGACACGGGCGGCATGGACGGCCTGGAGGACCTGCCCGAGGTGGTCGAGGTGGCCCGGGAGGGGAACCGGGTGGTCGTCACCGGCCGGGGCGACTTCGCCACGGCGGTCACCGCGCACCTGGCCCGCCACCACGTCCTGGTCGGTGACCTCCGCATCGACAAGCGCACCCTGGACGACGCCTTCGCCGCCCTGACCGGCCGGTCCTTCGAGTAAAGGAATCTGATCATGATGAAGCTCGCCGTCGTCGAGGCCAAGCTGCTGACCCGGGAGCCCGGGGCGCTGTTCTCACTGCTCATCCCGCTGTTCATCCTGGTGGTGTTCGGAAGCTCGATCGAGCCGGGCGACACCGTGCTGCTGCCGATGGCGCTGGCCATCGCCGTGGGGATGGTGGGCCTGTACCTGCTGCCCACCACCCTGGCCGCCTACCGCGAGCGGGGCATCCTGCGCAGGCTGTCCGCCACGCCGGTACGGCCGGGGAACCTGCTGGTGGTGCAACTGATCCTGCAGCTCGTCCTCGCGGTGACCGCCTGCGGGCTGCTGCTGGCCGTCGCGGGCACCGTCCTCGGCGCCACCCTGCCCACCGGAGTGCCGAGCGCCGTGCTGGTCTTCCTCCTCGGTACGGCGAGCATGTTCGCGATCGGCCTGCTCATCGCGGCGCTGGCGCCCAACGGCCGGGCCGCCAACGGGATCGGGGTCCTGCTGTACTTCCCGATGGCCTACCTCGCCGGGCTCATGCAGCCCAAGGATCAGATGCCCGCTATGGTGGCCCGCATCGGGGAGTACACCCCTCTGGGCGCTTTCGGGCAGAGCATGCGGGAGGTCTGGGCGGGCGGTGCCCCCAGCCCCCTGCTGCTGGGGGTGCTGGCCGCCTACGCTCTGGTCGTCAGCATCGCGGCGGCCACGTTCTTCCGCTGGGAGTGACGGATGACCGGCCGGCTCGACCGATGGGAACGGCTGCTGGAGCGCCAGATGGCGGCCGCGCCGTACGTCCTGCTGGTGATCTCCACGGTGCTCTCCCTGCTGACCGGCGCGGACCTCTGGATCACGCTCGGCCTCACCGCCCTCGCGGCCGCCTGGATGCGGCTGGTGCCGCGGGGCGCGGCCGGCGGCACGGTCTACGTGACCGGGCTGGTGGTCCTGATCGGCGCACTCTGCACGCAGGGAGTGTGGTTCGCGAGCTTCTTCGGCTTCACCGGCTTCCTCCACTCCTGGCAGTACCTGAAGGGGAAGTGGCGGCTGGCCGGGGTGGGCGCCACGGCGGCGATCAGCGTCGTGGCCTACAGCGGGGGCCTGCCCGAACCCACCCCGTCCGCGATCTTCACCTACCTGTTCTTCACCGCCGCCATCGTCGCGGGAGTGAGCCTGTTCAGCTTCGTCGGCGAGGTCACCGCCGAGCGGAGCGACGAGCGCCGGCGCATGGTGGCGCGGCTCGAAGAGACCATGCGGGAGAACGCCGGACTCCAGGCCCAGCTGCTGGTCCAGGCCCGCGAGGCGGGCGTGACGGACGAGCGGCAGCGGATGGCGGCGGAGATCCACGACACCCTCGCCCAGGGCCTGACCGGCATCGTCACCCAGCTCCAGGCGGCCAAGCAGGCCGAGGACTGGCGGCGCCACGTGGACAACGCGATAGGGCTGGCGCGGGAGAGCCTCGCCGAGGCCCGGCGCTCGGTGCACGCGGTGGGCCCCGGCCAGTTGGAGGCGGCGCCGCTGCCCGAGGCGCTGCAGGACGTCGTGGCCCGGTGGGGGGAGCTCAACGGGGTGCGTGCGGATTTCACCGTCACTGGTACGGTCCGTCCCATGCATCCGGAGGTCGAGGAGACGTTGCTGCGCACGGCGCAGGAGGCCCTGGCCAACGCCGCCAAGCACGCCGGCGCCTCCCGGGTCGGACTGACCCTGTCGTACATGGAGGACGTGGTCACCCTGGACGTCCGCGACGACGGCGCCGGGTTCGACCCGGAGCGCGTCCGCGAGGCCGGGGGGTTCGGCTTGACCGCGATGCGCAGGCGGGTGAGCCGGCTGGCGGGCACCCTGGAGATCGAGTCCGAGCCGGGCACGGGCACCGCGATCTCCGCGAGCGTCCCGGCGGTGGCCCGTGGCTGAGATGTACGGCACCCCGATCCGGTTGCTGATCGCCGACGACCACCCCATCGTCCGCGACGGCATCCGCGGCATGTTCACCGGCGATGCGGACTTCGAGGTCCTCGGCGAGGCCTCCGACGGCGCACGGGCCGTCGAGCTGGCGCGGACGCTGAACCCGGATGTGATCCTCATGGACCTGCGCATGCCCGGGACGGACGGCGTCGCGGCCATCAAGGAACTCGCCCGGCTGGGCGTCGCGGCCCGCGTGCTGGTGCTGACCACCTACGACACCGACCGGGACGTCCTGCCCGCCATCGAGGCCGGGGCCACCGGATACCTGCTGAAGGACACCGGCCGCGACGAACTCGTCCGTGCCGTCCGTACGGCGGCGCGCGGCGAGGCCGTGCTCTCCCCGTCGGTCGCCACCCGCCTGCTCGGGCAGGTCCGCACCCCCGCCGACCCGCTGAGCGCCCGGGAGCTGGAGATCCTCCACCTCATCGCCGACGGCGCCACCAACCGCGAGGTCGCCGTCCGCCTGTTCATCAGCGAGGCCACGGTCAAGAGCCACGTGCTGCACATCTACGCCAAGCTCGGCGTCAACGACCGCGCGGCCGCCGTCGCCGTCGCCTTCCGCCGCGGCCTGCTCACCGTGGACAACGGCTGACCAGCACCGGGTCGTCACGTGTGCGGGAGTGTCAGATAAGGTGAATAGTGGTGTGCCGGGAAGTCTGGTCGGCGGTGTCTGATTCCTGCCGGGAAACCCGGTAAGGGACGTCCGATCCGCCCTTGGAGACCCGGAGCGCCCATGACCACTCCCACTCCGCCGCGCCCGCCCGCCCTGCTGGGCCGGGGCTCGTGGGCCGAGGCCCGCCGCATCGCCGACATCCTGCGCAAGGAGACCGTCGGCGGAGCCCTGCTGCTGGCCGGTGCGGTGGCGGCGATGATCTGGGCCAACTCCCCGTGGGCCGGCGCCTACGAGGCGCTGCGCGCCGTCCGCTTCGGGCCCGAGGCGCTGCACCTGAACCTCTCCCTGGCCACCTGGGCCGCGGACGGGCTGCTGGCGATCTTCTTCTTCGTGGCCGGGCTGGAGCTCAAGCGGGAGTTCGTCGCCGGTGACCTGCGCGACGTACGGCGGGCCGCGGTCCCGATCGCGGCCGCGCTCGGCGGGGTGATCGTCCCGGCCCTGCTGTACCTGCTCATCACCCGGGGCGCGCAGGGCGCGGGCAAGGGCTGGGCGATCCCCACCGCCACCGACATCGCCTTCGCCCTGGCGGTGCTGGCGGTGGTCGGCCGCTTCCTGCCGACGGCGCTGCGCACCTTCCTGCTCACCCTGGCCGTGGTCGACGACCTGGTGGCCATCGTCATCATCGCGCTGTTCTACACCGACCATCTGGCGCCGCTCCCGCTGCTGGCGGCGCTGGTGCCGCTGGCGGCCTTCACGGTCCTGGTCCAGCGCCGGGTGCGGTCGTGGTGGCTGCTGCTGCCGCTGGCCGTCGCGGTCTGGGCGCTGGTGCACGCCTCGGGCGTGCACGCCACCGTCGCCGGCGTGCTGATGGGCTTCGCCGTCCCGGTGCTGCGCAGCGAGAAGGCCGGCGGCCCGGAGGCCGGGCCCGGCCTGGCCGAGCACTTCGAGCACCGCTTCCGCCCGCTGTCGGCCGGGGTGGCCGTGCCGGTGTTCGCGTTCCTGTCGGCCGGGGTGTCCCTGGGCGGTCTCGACGGCCTGGCCGGCGCCTTCGGCGACCCGATCGTCGTGGGGGTGGTGGTGGGTCTGGTCGTGGGCAAGCCGGTCGGGATCCTGGCCGCGACCTGGCTGACGGCCCGCTTCACCCACGCCGACCTGGACGAGGACCTGGCCTGGATCGACCTGGTCGGGCTGTCGGTGCTGGCGGGGATCGGGTTCACCGTCTCCCTGCTGATCGGCGAGCTGGCCTTCGGCGCCGGCCGCGACGAGTACGTCAAGGTGGCGGTGCTGTCCGGTTCGGTGATCGCGGCGCTGCTGGCGACGGTGATCCTGCGCCTGCGCGACCGCGCCTACCGCCGCATCCACGAGATCGAGACCGCCGACCTCGACCACGACGGCGTACCGGACGTCTATGAGAGGGACCGATCCGGCGAGGCCGGATAGCCCGTAGCCGGATCCTCGCAGGGCCGGGTTCCGGCTTCCCCGCCCAAGGGACTGTTCAAGCGTACAGTCAGGTGTACGCTTGAACAGTAAGCTGTACGGACGAACAGGGATGTGACGGTGACGACGCCAGTGGATCCGGAGGACCTCACCGCTCGGGCGCGCATCAGGGACGCGGCCATCCTGCACTTCGGGGAGCGCGGATACGAGGGGGCGACCCTGCGCGGGATCGCCGAGACCGCCGGGGTCTCGCTCGGTCTCGTGCGTCATCACTTCGGGTCCAAGCAGGGCCTGCGCGAGGCGTGCGACGAATACCTGTTCACCATGATCCGCCGGGTCAACGACCAGACCAGGGCGGGCATGGCCTCCGGCGCCCTGGGCTCCGTGATCACCGCCCGGGGCGCGTTGAGGTCCTACCAGCGCTACATGGCGCGAACCCTGGCCGAGGGTTCGGCGGCCGCCCTGTTCGACGAGCTCGCCCGGCTGAGCGAGGAGTGGCTGGCCGAGGCCGACAAGGACCGTCCCGATCCGCCCCGGGTCGAGGCCAGGGCCCGCGCGGCCGTCGGCACGGCGATGGCCCTGTCCGTCGGGATCCTGCACGAGCACATCTCCCGGGCGATGGGCGTCGACGTGTTCAGCCCGGAAGGCGACCGCCTGCTCGCCCGCGCGCTGATCGACATCTACTCACATCCCGTACTCGGCCGCGAGGACGCGGAGCGGATCCTGGCGGCCCTCGACGAGGCCGAGTCCACACCCCCTCAAGGAGGGTCACCATGACCGATGCCATAGCGGTGTCCGGTCTGGTCAAGACGTTCGGCGCCACCCGCGCGCTGGACGGTCTGGACCTCACGGTCGGCACCGGTGAGGTGCACGGTTTCCTGGGGCCGAACGGCGCCGGGAAGACGACCACGATCCGGGTCCTGCTGGGCCTGCTGCGAGCCGATGCCGGGCGGGTGCGGCTGCTGGGCGGCGACCCGTGGAGCGAGGCCGTACGGCTGCACCGCAGGCTGGCCTACGTGCCGGGCGATGTGAGCCTGTGGCCCAACCTGACCGGCGGCGAGGCCGTCGACCTGCTCGGCGACCTGCGCGGGGGGCTGGACGGGGCCCGCCGTGCGGAGCTGCTGGAGCGGTTCCGGCTCGATCCGGCCAAGCGCTGCCGTACCTACTCCAAGGGCAACAGGCAGAAGGTGGCGCTGGTGGCCGCGTTCGCCTCCGACGTGGAGCTGTTCATCCTGGACGAGCCCACCTCCGGCCTGGACCCGCTGATGGAGGCGGCCTTCCAGGAGACCGTCCGCGAGGTGAGCGCCCGCGGCGCGACCGTGCTGCTGTCCAGCCACATCTTCTCCGAGGTGGAGGCGCTCTGTTCCCGGGTCAGCATCATCCGCGACGGGGTGACCGTCGAGTCCGGCACCCTGGCCCGGCTCCGGCACCTGACCAGGACCTCGGTCACCGTGGAGGCGGCCGGGCCGATCACCGGGCTGGCCGGCCTGCCCGGCGTCCACGACCTGCTGGAGGAGGGCACGCGGGCCCGGTTCGACGTGGACTCCGAGCGGCTGCCCGAGGTCCTGCGCCACCTGGCGGGCTTCGAGGTCCGCTCGCTGACCAGCCGTCCGCCGACGCTGGAGGAGCTGTTCATGCGCCACTACGGTGACGCGGTCATGGAGGAGGCGTCCCGATGAGCGACGCGAGCGGTCCGATGAGCGCGTACGCGGGCACCGGGCGGCTGGTCCGGCTGGCCCTGCGGCGTGACCGCGTCCGGCTGCCGGTCTGGATCGCCGGCGCGGTCGTGCTGGCGGCGGCCGGGGCCGCGGCCGTGGCCGGCGAGTTCCCCGACGAGGCGGGGCGGGTCGCCGCGCTGCGGGGGGTCGGAGGCAACCCCGCCGTCCTGGTGATGCGCGGCACGCCGGTCGGCACCGATCTAGGCGCCCTGGTCAACTTCCGCAACCTCCTGTCCCTGCTGGTTCTGGCCGCGCTCATGAGCACCTTCGCGATGGTCCGGCACACCCGGCAGAACGAGGAGACGGGCCGGGCCGAGATGATCGGCGCGGGGTCCGTGGGCCGGCACGCCGGGCTCACCGCCGCCCTCGTCGTGGTCGCGGGCGCCGACGTGCTGCTCGGGGCCGCGCTGACCGCCGCGCTGCTGGGCGCGGGCATGCCGCTCGACGGATCGCTCGCGTTCGGCGCCGCGTGCGCCGCCACCGGGCTGGCGTTCGCCGGGGTGGCCGCGGTCGCCGCCCAGCTGTTCCAGAGCTCCCGCGCCGCCAACGCGGCCGCCGCGACCGCGGTCGGCGTGGACTTCCTGGTCCGCGGTGTCGGCGACGCCCTCGGCGAGCGGGCCGCGGACGGCATCCGGGTGACCGGCGCGTGGCCGTCGTGGTCCTCGCCCATCGGCTGGGGCACGCACGTGCGCCCGTTCGGCGAGGAGGCCTGGTGGGTGCTCGCCCTGCCGGTGGCGCTGCTGGCCGCGTGCACGGCCGCCGCCTTCGCCCTGGTCGACCGCCGGGACTTCGGCGCGGGCCTGATCCCCGACCGGCCGGGACCGGCGTCCGGCTCGCGCGCGCTGCTCAGCCCGCTCGGGCTGGCCTGGCGGCTGAACCGGGGGGCGACCCTCGGCTGGGTGATCGGCTGCGGGCTGGCCGGCGCGGGGATCGGCACGCTCGGCCCGGCCGTCGACGAGGCGGCCATCGGGAACACGGGGGTCGCCGACCTCCTGGACCAGCTCGCCGGGGGAGGCGGCGCCACCCTCGTGGACACGCTGTACGCGGCGATGATGAACGTCTTCGGCGTGCTGGCCGCCGGCTTCGTCGTCCAGGCGCTGCTGCGGCTGCGTTCGGAGGAGGCCGGCGGGCACGCCGAGGCGGTGCTGGCCACCGCGGTGGGCCGGGTCCGGTGGGTGCTCGCCCACCTGGTCTGTACGGCGGGCGGCGCGGCGGCGCTGCTGGTGGCGGCGGGAGCGGGCATGGGCCTGACGGACGCCGCGGCCGGCGGAGACACCGGGGTGGGCCCGCTGGTCGGCGCAGGCCTGGCGCAGCTGCCCGCCGCGCTGGCCCTGGCCGGTTTCGTCGTGCTGGTCTACGGCGTCCTGCCGAGGCTGGCGGTCCCGCTGGCGTGGGCCGGGCTCGTGGTGAGCATCGCCTTCGGGCTGCTCGGGGACGTCTTCGGGCTGCCCCGGGCGGTGCGGGACCTGTCGCCGTTCAGCCACGTGCCCGCGCTCCCGGCGGCCGAGATGACCGCCGGGCCGCTCGTGGCCCTGGCGGCGGTGGCGACGGCGCTGGCGGTGGCCGGGCTGGCGTCGTTCCGCCGCAGGGATCTGTCGCCGTGACCGGGAGGGCCGCGAGGCCGGGGAGCCGGTGATCATCCGGTGGGCGGCGGGGCGGTGATCTCACCTCCGCGCTGCCGGGGCACGACGTCGATCACCGACCGGCACAGCGCGCTCAGCTCGTCCACCACCGCGTCGAGGGGGGCCGAGCTGCGCCGGGCCTGGGCGAGGACGAGCGCGCCCTCCAGCCCGCCCACGACGAGCACCGCCACGGACCGCGCCCGCACCCGGTCGGCCCCGTCCGCGACGAGCTTGCCGGCGATCAGGTCGCACCAGGCCTCGAACGTCGCCCCGGCGACGTCGCGGGCGGAGCGTTCGGTGCCCAGGGCCGCCGCGACGATCGGGCAGCCGACGGCGTAGTCGCCAGCCTCCAGGCCGCGGCGCCACAGGTCGGCCAGCGCGCGCAGGGCGCCGGGCGTGTCCGAGGCGTCGAGGATCCGGGTCACCCCGGCGCTCAGGTGCTCGGCGGCGCTGCGGGTGGCCTCCTCGACGAGCTGGGCCTTGCCGTCCGGGAAGTGATGGTAGATCGAGCCGCGCGGCGCGCCGCTGTCGGCCAGCACGTCGGCGAACGAGACCGCGGCGATGCCGCGCTGACGGATCAGCTTGATCGCACTGCGGATCATCGCCGCCCGGGGACCGGCCGGATCCTGTCGTCTGGTCATCCCGCTGCTCCCGGTACCTCGGCTTCTATGTATGTTGTCATACATAAATCCGGTATGCACTGGAAATCCCCGTCCTGCCCCCGAGGAGACAGCGTGATCGAGACCGACGCTCCGCCGCACCCGTTCGACGCGGCCATCGCCCTGCCCCCCGCGGTCGACGGCCGTACGACGACGCGGACCAGGCCGGAGTACGCGAACATGGTCGGCCCCTTCGGCGGCATCACCGCCGCCACCCTCGTACAGGCCGTCCAGCAGCACCCCGACCGGCTCGGCGATCCGCTCTCCCTGACCGTCAACTACGCCGCCCCCGTCGCCGACGGCGACTTCGACATCACCGCGCGGGTGGTGCGCAGCAACCGCACCAACCAGCACTGGACGCTGGAGCTGTCGCAGGACGGCGACGTCAAGACCACCGCCACCGCGGTGTTCGGCGTCCACCGCGACACGTGGTCGGACACCGAGGCCGGCATGCCGCCGGTGCCGCCGCCGGACGCCGTCCCCGTGCAGGAGTTCCCGGACTTCATCGCCTGGGCCCGCAACTACGAGATGCGCTTCGTCGAGGGCGCCGTGCCCGGCCAGGACGCCGGCGAGCACCCCGACTCGACCACGACCCTGTGGGTGCGCGACGCCCCGGCCCGCCCGCTGGACTTCCCGGCCCTGGCCTCGATGTGCGACGTGTTCTACCCCCGCGTGTTCCTGCGGCGCGGCCGGTACGTGGCGGCCGGCACCGTCTCCCTGACCGTGTACTTCCACGCCGACGCCGGGGAGATCGCGGCCCACGGCGGGGACCACGTCCTGGGCACCGCGCGCACCGGCCGCTTCTCGCGCGGCTACTTCGACCAGACCGCCCGCCTGTGGGGCCGCGACGGCACCCTGCTGGCCTCCAGCCACCAGCTGGTCTACTTCAAGGACTGACCGGTCCCGGCCCGGCGCGGGGCCGGGAATAATCCGTTGCCCGCCGGTGCTGAGCGGGCCACCATGGTCACCATGTTCCGGCACGCTCGCCTCGTGACACCCGCCGCCGCGGGTGTGTCCGAGCGTGTCCGCGACGGCCTGGAGCGCTGACCTCTTCCCGTACGTCCCGATGTGACCCGGCGGGGAGAGGTTGTCGGCCCGAGACGGGTCACGACGGATCCAGGCAGACCAAGGAAGAGAACCCATGGCCAAGCAGGCCTATGTGCGCAACAAGCCGCACCTCAACATCGGCACGATGGGCCACGTCGACCACGGCAAGACCACGCTGACCGCCGCGATCACCAAGGTGCTCGCCGAGCGGGGCCAGGCCGCCTACACGCCGTTCGAGCGGATCGACCGCACCCCGGAGGAGCACCTGCGGGGCATCACGATCAACATCTCGCACGTCGAGTACGAGACCGCCACCCGCCACTACGCGCACGTGGACATGCCCGGCCACGCCGACTACGTGAAGAACATGATCACGGGAGCGGCGCAGCTCGACGGCGCGATCCTCGTCGTGTCCGCGCAGGACGGCATCATGCCGCAGACCAGGGAGCACGTGCTGCTCGCCCGGAGGGTGGGCGTCGAGCACCTGGTCGTCGCGGTCAACAAGGCCGACGGCGCCGACCCGGAGCTGACCGACCTGGTCGAGCTGGAGCTGGCGGACCTGCTGGCCGAGCACGGCTACCGCGACGTGCCGATGGTGCGGGTGTCCGGGCTCCGGGCGCTGGAGGGCGACCCGGTGTGGACGGCGTCGATCGAGGCGCTGCTCCGGACCGTCGACGAGCACATCCCCGTGCCGGTCAGGTACGTGGACGCGCCCTTCCTGATGCCGGTGGAGAACGTGCTCACGGTGACCGGCCGGGGCACGGTCGTCACCGGCGCGATCGAGCGGGGCGCCGTGCGCGTGGGCGACACGGTGGAGGTCGTCGGCTTCGGCGACGGCTTCACCGCGGTGGTCACCGGGGTGGAGACGTTCGGCAAGACGATGGAGCGGGGCGAGGCGGGCGACAACGCCGCCGTCCTGCTGCGCGGGGTCAAGCGGGAGCAGGTACGGCGCGGCATGGTGCTGGCGGCCCCGCTGAGCCGGCGCGCCCACCGGTCGTTCACCGCCCGGCTGTACCTCCTCACGGCCGGGGAGGGCGGACGGCGGCGGCCGATCGCCTCCGGGTACCGGCCGCAGTTCTACCTGCGCACCACCGACGTGCCGGGTGAGCTGACCCTGCCCTCGCCCGCGCAGCCCGGCGAGACCGTGGAGGTCTCGGTGGAGCTGGGCAGGGCGGTGGCGGTCGAGCCGGGCCTCGGCTTCGCGATCCGCGAGGGCGGGCTCACGGTCGGCGCGGGCACGGTCCTCACCGTGGCCGGCTGACCGCCCGCCGCCGGGCCGCGCGGGACGGACCCACCCGTCCCGCGCGGCCGTCCGGTGTCCCCGGCGGCAGGCCTGGCGGTGTCAGTACATCTTCACGGTGGTGCGCTGGACGACGCCGGCGGCCAGGCGGACGCGCGTGGCCGTGGCCCGGTGGCCGCGGATGTCGGTGACCCGCACGGTGAACGGGCCCCGGCCCATGCCGGACTCGGCGATCCAGTAGTTGTAGTCGGCCCTGGCCAGCCTGCGCCACGCGCCGCCGGCGGCCCTCACCTCGACCGAGGCGAGCGGGTTGCCGTGGTCGGCGACCAGCAGGGCCAGCCACCACCGCGACGACCCCTCCTTGACGCGGAAGGAGAGCGGCCTGCCGACCCGCGGGTCGCGGACCGGGCGGTAGGTGACCCCCGCCGTGCCCTTGCCGGGATCCGCGATGCGGGCGAAGGCCGTACGGCTCAGGTCGATGTGTCCCGCCGGGCACTCCGGGCACCGGTCGACGACCTTGACCCGGACGCCGCCCCTGGGCCCGGTGACGTTCAGATAGCCGCCGCAGGCGCCCGCGGCGGCGTACTCGCGGGGGGAGAGCGCGACGTAGAGGTCGTCGGCCGGGTTCGAGGGATAGGAGCAGTTGCCGCTCCCGGACCGCAGCCGGTAGAAGGTCGCCTTCCCCTTGACCGCTCCGGCTCCGGCCGCCTTCACCGCCGCGGTGTCCTGTCCGTCCCGGGCGGACCGGGCCAGGGCCTGGGCGGGCAGGAGCGAGCTCGCGGCGAGCACGGCTGCGAGAACGGCGGGCAGGCGTCGCATCGGGGGTCCTCTCATGGGGGATGGATGCGACAGTAGCGGAGCTGATCTACCTCAGCCGGACAGCGCACCAGATGTCAGGACGTGCGGTCCGGGGCAGACGGCCGCGGCCGGCGGTGCTCGTCGAGGTCCGGGAGCTGTACATGCACTGCGCGAAGGCGTTCGCGCGCTCGTCGTTGCGGGATCCCGGGACCTGGCCGCACCGACGTCGGTGATCATGGCAGGATCTTGCAATAACCTGTCATTGCCGACAGCCGGCTCCCGCCCGATAGTTGAGACATGAGCGCCTGCCCCACCCCTCCCCACGTCGTCGTGATCGCGATGTTCCCCGGAGTCGACACGCTGGACGTGACCGGCCCGGCCGAGGTCTTCGCGATGGCCGGCCAGTTCCTGGGCGGGCGGCGCGCCGGTTACGAGGTGCGGCTGGCCGGTGAGCGGCGCGGCCCGGTGCCGACCTTCTCGGGGGTACGGCTCTGCGTGGAGGAGGTGTTCGCCGAGCAGCGCCGGGCGATCGACACGCTGCTGGTGCCGGGGCGGATGCTGATCGGCCCGGGAGGGCCGGTCCCGCAGGTCGACCCGGGCGTGGTGACCTGGCTGCGCGAGGTGGGCCCCGGAGCCGGCCGGGTGGCGTCGGTGTGCGCGGGCGCGCACATCACCGCGGCCGCCGGGCTGCTGGACGGGCACCGCGCCACCACGCACTGGGCGACCGTCGGACGGCTCGCCGCCGACCATCCCGAGGTCCGGGTCGAGTCCGATCCCATCTTCGTCCGCTCGGGCCGGATGTGGACCAGCGCCGGCATCACCTCCTCGATGGACCTGGCCCTGGCGCTGGTCGCCGAGGACCACGGTGACCAGGTCGCCCTCGACGTCGCCCGCGCGATGGTCATGTACCTGCAGCGGCCCGGCGGGCAGAGCCAGTTCAGCGTGCCGCTGGCGCAGCACCCCGGCGGCCGCGACGACATCCGCGACCTGCGGCTGTGGATCGGCGAGCACCTGGACGCCGACCTGTCGGTGCCCGCGCTGGCGGCCCGGACGGCGATGAGCGAGCGGACCTTCGCCCGGGTCTTCCACGCCGAGACCGGCAGCACGCCGGGCGCGTTCGTCGAGAGCATGCGGCTGGAGGCCGCGCGCCGGCTGCTGGAGCGCACCGGCCGCCTGCCGTCCGACATCGCCAGGGCGTGCGGGTTCCGTTCGGTGGAGACCCTGCACCGGGTCTTCCGCGACCGGCTGGGCACCACGCCCGGCGAGTACCGCAGCAGGTTCCGCACCACCGTCCCCGGCTGATCCCCGGGCGCACGCTCAGGCGCACGCCGGTCGTACCGGCGTGCCCGGCCGTACCCCACCCGTCCCGCAACCGGGCCGCGTCCGCGGCGCCGGTCGATCCCGCGCGTCCCGGCACGGTACGCGCGCCCCGAAAAGAACGAAAGCGAAAGAGAGCGACATGAAGGTCACCGTCACGCACATCGGCACCGCGACCGTCCTGCTGGAGATCGGCGGGCTGCGCCTGCTCACCGACCCCGTCTTCGACCCGGCTCCGGCCGAGTTCGACTACGGTCCCGTCGTCCTGCGCAGCACCGAGGGCCCGGCGATCGAGGCCGGGGACCTGCCGCCGGTCGACGCCGTCCTGCTGAGCCACGACGAGCACTACGACAACCTGGACACCGTCGGCCGCACGCTGCTCGACGGGCGTCCGGTGCTGACCACCGTCAGCGGCGCCGGGCGCCTCGGCGGCGGCGCCGTCGGCCTGGAGCCGTGGGCCACCCGCGAGCTGACCGTCGGCGGCACGACCCTGCGGGTCACCGGCACCCCCGGCGTGCACGGCCCCTTCGGGGACGTCACCGGCTTCGTCGTCGAAGAGCCCGGGAACGACGAAGCCCTCTACATCTCCGGCGACACCGTCTACTTCGACGAACTCGACGAGATCGGCCGCCGGTTCACCGTCGGCACCGCGCTGCTGCACCTGGGGGCCCCGCGCATCCAGAACTTCGGCGGCGGCGAGCTGATCTGCATGGACGGCGCGCAGGGCGCGGCGCTCACCCGCTCGCTGGGGGCCCGCAGGGTCTGCCCGATCCACTACACCTCCTGGGAGCACTTCACCGAGGACCGCGACCAGGTCACCGCGTCCTTCGCCGCCGCGGGCCTCGCCGGGCGCCTCCACTGGCTCACCCCCGGCGTCACCGAGATCCTCGACTGAGCCGTCCCTCTCGTCCGGGACAGGACCCTCCGAGGAGGATTGTCACCCCGCGTCACTACGCTCGGCGCCCGTGAACGATAGGTATCCGCCCACCGGCGCCGCCGTGTTCGTCGACGGGACCGGCCGGCGCAGGCGGCTTCTGAGAGTGGCGGGAGGCGTCGTCGGCACGCTGGGGTTCGCCCTGGTGGTGACCATGGTGGCCGGGTTGTTCGCACCGACTCCGCTCCCGGAGGCCGACTGGCCCGAGGGTGCCTCCACGCGGCCCGCCGTCCACCCCGCTCCGGGCGGGCCCACGCGGACGGCCCAGCGCACCCCCCGCCCCGACGCCGCGCAGACGCCCACCGGGGAACGCCCGGCGCGGGCGGTCTCCCGGACCCCGCAGGCCCCGGCCTTCCCCCGGCCCGGGGCGACGGCCTCGCGGGAGCGCTCCGACCGGCCGTCTCCGTCGCCCGGACGGACCTCCCCGGCCGGGGAGCCGGAGTCTCCCTCCCCGGAGCCGGGGGAGGAGGGGCAGACCGGCACGGACGGGCCCGCCCCCGAACTCGCCGGGTCCCCGGAGGGGACCATGCCCGGCCAGGACGCCCAGGACATCGGCACGGACGTCGGGACAGGAGGGTGACCCGGCGCGAAAGGCGGCGGGCACGGACGGTGCCACCGGGTCCGGACGGCACGGTGAGGCGTGCCGCCGTCCCGCCGCCCGGGCCTGGCCGTGCGGCGGGGCGTGGGGACGGTGACGGCCCGTCGTCCGGGTCAGGTCGTACGGCGGGGCGCGGGGGTGGCGCCGGGAGGAGGTCCGCGGTCCGGCGGCGGCGCCGGTCGCAGGTCGATCCGCGCGGGCACTGGCTGCTGGTCGCGGCCGTCATGGTCCTGACTGCGGGGGCACTGCTGCTCAACGCCTACGTCGCCGACGTGACGGGCGGGACGGGCGGGGCGCTCGCCGCCCAGCCGCCGCCGGGCCGGCCCGCCGCCGAACCGTTGTCGGACGGAGCCGCCGCCGGACTCGAGCGGGTACGGCGCGGCGGACCCGTGCTCGGCCCGGCCGGCCGCGCGTGGACCGGCGCCCGGCTCCCGGCCCGTACGGTGGCGCTCACCTTCGAGGACGGCCCGGACCCCCGGTGGACGCCGCGGATCCTCGACGCCCTGGCCGAGCACGGCGCCAAGGCGACCTTCTTCGCCGTCGGCGCCAGGATCGCCGAGCATCCCGAGCTGGCCCGGCGGATCGTCGCCGAGGGGCACGAGATCGGCAACCACACCTACGTGCACGCCGACCTCGCCGCCGCGTCCGCCTGGCGGCTCCGGCTGGAGCTGTCGCTGACCCAGAAGGCGCTGGCCGGCGCCGCGGGCGTGCACACCCGCCTGGCGCGCCCGCCGTACTCCTCCGCCCCGCCCGCCCTCACCGGCGCCGAGCTGGAGGTGCTGCGCTCGGTGAGCGCGCAGGGCTATCTCCTCGCGCTCGGCGACCTGGACGCCACAGACCCGGCCGAGCTGGGAAGCGGGCGGATCGCCCGTCTGGCCTCCTCGCGCAGGAGCGCGGTGGTCATGATGCGCGGTTCCGGAGACGACCCCGGGCGGACGGTCGAGGAGGTGGACCTGCTGCTCACCCGGCTGGCCGGGCGCGGGTACCGGGTGACGACGCTCACCTCGGCGCTCGGCGTGCCCGGGGCCCATACTCCGGCCGGGCACACCGACCGTTTCGTCGGCTCCGGGCTGATCCTCCTGCAGCGCTCGGCCGCCGTCTTCGCCGCGGCGATGTCGTGGATCATGGCCGTCGCCGCGGCGCTCACCCTGCTGCGTCTGGTGGGCTTCCTCGTCCTGGCCCGGGTGCACACCCGCCGTGTGCGGGGCCGCGCGAGAGAGATCCGGCAGGGCCCGGCGCACGCCGTGCCGCCCGGCGTCACCGTGATCGTCCCCGCCTACAACGAGGAGGCCGGGATCGAGGCCACCGTGCGCTCGCTGGTGGCCACCGGCTATCCCGGCGCGCTGGAGGTCATCGTCGTCGACGACGGCTCCGACGACGGCACCGCGGCCGTCGTCTCCGCGCTCGGCCTGCCGGGGGTGCGGATGATCCGGCGGCCCAACGGCGGCAAGGCCGCGGCGCTGAACACCGGTGTCGCGCACGCCTCGTACGAGATCATCGTCATGGTGGACGGCGACACGGTCTTCGAGCCCGCCACCATCGGCAACCTCGTCCGGCCGCTGGCCGACCCGGCCGTGGGCGCGGTCAGCGGCAACACCAAGGTGGGCAACCGGGGCGGCATGATCGGGCGCTGGCAGCACATCGAGTACGTCATCGGCTTCAACCTCGACCGCCGCGCCTTCGACCTGCTGGCGTGCATGCCGACCGTGCCGGGGGCGATCGGCGCCTTCCGGCGCTCGGCGCTGCGGGCGGCCGGAGGGCTGAGCGGTGACACCCTGGCCGAGGACACCGACCTGACCATGGCCCTGTGCCGGGGCGGCTGGCGGGTGGTCTACGCCGAGGACGCGATCGCCTGGACCGAGGCGCCGGCCTCGCTCGGGCAGATGTGGCGTCAGCGCTACCGGTGGTGCTACGGCACGTTGCAGTCGATGTGGAAGCACCGTCGCGCGGTCGTGGAGCCGGGACCGTTCGGCCGCCGGTGCCTGGGCTATCTGGTCCTGTTCCACGTGGCGCTGCCGCTGCTCGCGCCGGTCGTGGACGTCATGGCCGTCTACGGCGCGGTGACGGGCGACCCGCTGCCGGCGCTCGCCGTCTGGGCGGGCATCGGGCTGCTCCAGGCGTTCGGCGGCTGGTACGCGCTGCGGCTGGACCGCGAACCGGCCTCGGTGCTGTGGGTGCTGCCCCTGCAGCAGCTGTTCTACCGGCAGCTCATGTACCTGGTGGTCATCCAGTCGGTGGCGACCGCCGTGCTCGGGGCGCGCCTGCCCTGGCAGACGATCCGCCGGGAGGGCGTCTTCGCCGCCTGATCGCGTCGCGGGCGGGGACGGACCTTGGCCAACGCCGGGACTGGCGATGGCCAAGGTCCGTTATGGCAGCGGAACAGCATGCCCGTCCCCGGTCGCGGTGATTGATCCAATGAGATGCCGCCCGCCCCGGCCACGCCGTGCCGACCGGCCACGCCGTGCCGACCGGCCGCACCGGCCGTCGCGGCGGCACGTGATCAACCGGCAGGCCGCCCACGCACAGGAGGCGGCCGATCCCATCGGGGAGGACCATGCGCACGCGCGCTCACCCATCACGCCGCAGCCTTCTGCGCCCGCTCGTGGCGATGTGCTCGCTGGTGGCGGGCCTGACCCTGGCCGCCGCGCCGGCCCAGGCGGCCGCGCCGGCCCAGGCCCCGCCCGACGTGATCCCCGACGGGGTGGTCATCGACGGCTCGAAGCTGAAGATCGGGGTGCGCGGCGCCGGTGCCCCCGGAGCGATCACCGTCCGCCTGGCCGGTGAGGAGACCGGGGCGTTCTGCTGCGGAGCCTTCGGCGCCGGCACCTCGCAGGTCTCCTTCCGCATGGGCGCGGGCACCCTGTACTCTCCCACGGCCGGTGGCTACACCCAGCTCACTCCCCCGACGCTGAGCGGGACCGGGAGCGCGGCCGACCCCTGGCGGGTGACCAGCAGCTGGGTCATCGGTTTCGGCCCCTACCGGCTCACCCAGGTCGTCGAGCACGTCCGGGGCCGCATTGACTACCGCACCACCTGGACGGTCGACACCTTCCTGGTGCGCCTGGCCAACCGGAGCGCCGCGGCCGCCCAGGCGCCCACCTTCGGCGCTTTCAGCGTCATCGCCGCCGCCGACCTGGCCCTGGACGGCAGCACCGTCGGCCGCGGCGCGCTGAGCGGTGCACCCGGGGCGCGGCGGCTGAGCGGCATCGGCCGGGCCGGGAGCGCGCTGACACTGGTGGAGCGCACTGCCTGGACGCACTACTACGAGGGGGCGGCCGGAATCGCGGCCTCCTCCTGGAACGACCCCGGCCTCACCGCCCTGCCCGACACGGTGACCCCCTCCGAGATCGACAACGGCATCGGCGTGCAATGGAACCACCCCGGCCTGGCGGACCCGCAGAGCGTGTCGCTGTCCCTGGACTGGGACTTCTCCCCGATGGCCGCGACCGGTACCCGGCCGTCGGTGACGGTGGCGCCGGCCGTGACCACCACGGCCCACGGCAACCGGGTCCCGGTCGGCTGCACCCTGTCGTCGGGCACGATCCGACGCTGTGACGTCACCTTGAGCACGCGCTCGGGCGGACGCCGGGTGGTGATCGGACAGGGTTCGCAGACCTTCACCGGGACCGCCGCCGCGGCCAGTGTGCGGGTGCCGGTGAAGCTCAACGCCGCCGGACGGCGGCTGAGCGCCCGCGCCGCCGGGGTCAAGGCCCGGGTGGAGGCGGCCATCTGGCCGGTCGGCGCCACCGCCGCGCTGGCCGACGTCGCCACCACCCGCCTGGTGCGCCCGCACACCGTCACCGCCAACGGCAAGATCCTGTTCGATGTGGACTCGGCCAAGCTGCGTCCCGAGGGCAGGCGCTACCTGGCCCGGCTCCGGGATCGCCTGCCCGAGGTCGACGAACTGCGCTGCGTCGGGCACACCGACTCCACCGGCGCGGCCTCCTACAACAAGAGACTCGGCAAGGCCCGCGCCCGGGCGGCCTGCCGGTTCCTGTCCCGCGGCACCGGCTGGGACACCCGCTCGGTCTCCCGGGGGGAGAACCGGCCCGTCGCCTCCAACGCCACCGCCCACGGCCGCCAGCTGAACCGCCGCGCCGTCGTCCACATCACCTTCTGACCCCCACCCGCCCGGCGGGCCGGACGTCCGGCCCGCCGGTGCCCGGCGTGCTCACGCCGGATAGGCGTGGGTCTCGGTGGCCTTGACCGCCGCCCAGATCTCCTGCCCGGGGCTCAGGTCGAGATCGGCGACGGCGGCGGGGGTGACGTCGGCGGAGGCGGTGATCGGGCCGTCCAGGTGGACGCGGACGTTGTCGCCGTGCCGTTCGATGCCGTCGATGCGGGCCCGCCACAGGTTGCGCGGGCTGCCGTCCGGGCGGGAGCGGTACAGGGCCACGGCGGCGGGGGCGAAGGCCACGAACGCCGGGCCCTCGACGTGGTCGGACGCGCTGAGCAGCAGCTCGCCGACCTTGACGTGGGCTCCGTCGCCGTGGCCGCGGTGCAGGTTGAGCCCGACGAGGCGGGCGACGTAGTCGGTGCGCGGGCGGCGGGCGACCTCGGCGGAGGTGCCCTGCTGGACGACGGAGCCGTGCTCGACGACGATCAGCCGGTCGGCCAGCACCATGGCCTCCAGCGGGTCGTGGGTGACCAGGACCGTGGCACCGTCGAAGTCGGCCAGGTGGCGGCGGAGCTGCGCGCGGATCTCCAGGCGGGTGTGGGCGTCGAGGGCGGCCAGCGGCTCGTCCAGCAGCAGCAGGCGGGGCCGTACGGCCAGCGCCCGGGCCAGGGCCACCCGCTGGGCCTGCCCGCCCGACAGCCGCCCGGGTCTGACGGCGGCGTACTCCGCCAGGCCGACCCGCTCCAGCAGTTCCCCGGCCGTACGGCGGGCCTCGGCCTTGGAGGCGCCGTCGGAGCGCGGGCCGAAGGCGACGTTGTCCAGCGCCGACAGGTGGGGGAAGAGCAGATAGTCCTGGAAGACCATGCCGATCCGGCGATGCTCGGTCGGCAGGGTGTGCAGGGGCCGGCCGTCCAGGGTGATGCTCCCGCCGGTCAGGCCGGTGAGCCCGGCCAGGGCGCGCAGCACGGTGGTCTTGCCCGCCCCGTTGGGCCCGAGCAGCGCGACCACCTCTCCGGCCGCCACCTCCAGCTCGACGTCCAGGCGGAAGGCGGGCCGCTCGACGACCAGGCGGGCGTGCAGGCCGCCGTGCGGCGGGCGGTCCTGGACGGGGCGGTTCAAATCCGGCTCACCCACCGCTCGCGCAGTCCGGCCAGGATGACCACCGAGACGCTCAGCAGCACGAGGCTGAGCACGACGGCCGCCTCCGGCTCGGTCTCCAGCGCCAGATAGACGGCCAGCGGCATCGTCTGGGTGGTGCCGGGGAAGTTGCCGGCGAAGGTGATG
The DNA here is from genome assembly GCF_016863195.1 of Paraplanobispora takensis. Classification (GTDB taxonomy): domain Bacteria; phylum Actinomycetota; class Actinomycetes; order Streptosporangiales; family Streptosporangiaceae; genus Planobispora; species Planobispora takensis. The sequence goes on from NZ_BOOK01000002.1 coordinate 117,060, forward strand.
GTGGCGCCGAACTCGCCCAGCGCACGGGCCCAGCACAACACGGCCCCGGCGGCGACGCCGGGGGCGATCATCGGCAGGGTGACCCGGCGGAAGACGGTCCAGCGGGAGGCGCCCAGCGTGGCGGCGGCCTCCTCGAAGCGCGCGTCGGCGGCGCGCAGCGCGCCCTCGACGCTGATCACCAGGAACGGCATCGCCACGAACGCCTCGGCGACGACGACCCCGGCGGTGGTGAACGGCAGTGAGAGGCCGAAGGCGGCCTCCAGCCAGGAGCCGATCAGGCCGCGCCGCCCGAGGACCAGCAGCAGCGCCACCCCGCCGACCACCGGGGGCAGCACCAGCGGCACGGTGACCAGGGCGCGGATCAGGCGGCGGCCGGGGAAGGCGGTGCGGGCCAGCAGCCACGCCAGCGGCACCCCCAGCAGCAGGCACACGGCGGTGGCGACGGTGGCGGTGACCAGCGACAGCCGCAGTGCCTGCAGGACCTGCGGCTCGGCCAGTCGCTGCGGCAACGTGGACCAGGGGGCGCGCACGAGCAGCCCGGCCAGCGGCAGCACCAGGAAGGCGAGCCCGATCAGGGCCGGTATCACCAGCGGCCAGGGCAGGCGGCCGGGCACGCCGCCCCGCTCCCGGCCGGAGGTGCGGCCGGGAGCGGAGACGGGCGGGGTGGCGGTCGTCACGTCAGGGAGTCTGGAATCCGGCCTCGGTCAGCACGTCCTTGCCCTGTTGCGACAGGATCAGGTCGACGAACCGCTGCGCCTGCGGCCCGGCGGGCGCCTTGGCCAGGGCGGCGACGGGATAGTCGTTGATCGCCTTGTCGGCCTCGGGGAAGTCGATGCCCTTGACCTCGCCGCCGGAGGCCAGCACGTCGGTGGCGTACACCAGGGCGGCGTCGACCTCACCCAGCTCGACCTTGGTGAGGGTGGCCTTGACGTCCTGCTCCAGCGTCACCGGGGTGACCTTGAGCCCGGCCGCCTCCAGGGCCTTGACGGCCGCCGCCCCGCAGGGCACCTGGGCGGCGCACAGCGCGACCTTGACCTCGGGATCGGCCAGGTCCTCAAGCTCGTCGACGCCTGCGGGGTTGTCGGCCGGCACCGCGATCCGCAGCCTGTTGCGCGCGAAAACCGTCGGGGCGGCGGCCAGGGAGGCGTCGGTGACGGTCTTCATGGTGGCCGGGCTGGCCGCGGCGAACACGTCGGCCGGGGCGCCCTGGATGATCTGCTGGGCCAGCGTGGCGCTGGAGCCGAAGTTGAACTTCACGCTCACGCCCGGGTGGGCGGCCTCGAAGGCCTCGCCGAGCTCGGTGAAGGCACCGGTCAGCGAGGCGGCGGCGAACACCGTCAGCTCCCGGGCGTTCCCGCCGGCCGCCGGGGCCGGCGTGGAGGTGGCGGCGTTCCCGCCGGAACCGCACCCGGACACCGCGGCCAGCGTGAGCGCGAGAGCCGCGGTCCACCGGGAAAGATCTCTGGACACCAACGGTGCTCCTTCTCAGCTGCCGGCCACGTGTTCACGGTCGGGGATCTCCACGACGACGTTGGTGGACTTGACCACGGCCAGGGCCACCACGCCCGGTTCCAGGCCGAGCTCGTCGGCGGCCTGGCGGCTCATCAGCGACACCACCCGGAACGGCCCGGCGGCGATCTCCACCTGGGCCATCACCGCGTCCCGGACCACCTCGGTCACGATCCCGCGGAAGCGGTTGCGCGCCGAGGAGTAGCCGCCGCCCCCCTCGGTCCCTATCCGGTCGCGGGCGAAGGCGGCCAGATCGGCGCCGTCGACGCGCCGGTGGCCGTGCTCGTCGCGCTGCGCGCTCAGCCGCCCGGCGTCCACCCAGCGGCGCACGGTGTCGGAGCTGACCCCCAGCAGCGCGGCGGCCTCACTGATCCGAAACGTCGTCACAGGGCATCACCATACACTCCGCACATTCCAGCCTGAACACCGGAATGACGGTGCATCAGCAACAGATAGGAGGGATCTGCACTCGCATCCGCGAGATCGGTGCCGGCGGGGCGCGTCGTTACGGAGAACCCGCCGGCTTCGCCGTGCGCGATGGGTGGTGAAGCCCGGAGGGGGACGTCTGGAGCAGGCGGCTGAGGCGGTGGCCGAGTGTCTGGAGCAGACGGCGTTCGGCCGCGGTCAGCTCGTGCACGGTGCGGTAGTGGACCGACAGCATGCCCCGCAGTTCGCCGTGCCGGTCGAGCAGGGGCATGCACTGCACCGCGCGCACCCCGGCCTCCCGCAGCGCCAGCGCGGCCGGGGTCCGGGCCGGCAGCAGGTCGCGATCGACGTCGCGCACCGCCACCGGCGCCCGCGTGACCATGGCCTGCCCGCACACCGAGCGGTCGTCGGCGACGAGGGCGAAGAAGTCCAGGAAAGGCTGGTCGAAGCCGTGGTGGGCGGCGATCCGCAGCCCGTCGGAGGTGCCGTTGAGCAGTTGCACGTTGCCCATGTCGGCGCCGGTGAGTTCGAGCGCGGCCTCCAGCCCGGACAGGAGGACGCTGCCGGGGTCGGCGCACTCGACGTAGGGCAGCAGGAAGCGTCGCAGCGCACCGGCGTCCCCGCCGTCGAGGTCCCGCAGCCGCTCGTACGCCTCGGCCTGCCTGGCCTGCAGCCGCCGCCCGATCACTTCGGTGTCGGCCTGCAGTTGCTCGGCGCGCCGCACCGCGGCCCGGCTTTGGGCGATCAGGTGCTCGGACTTTTTCCTGCGGTCGTCGATGTCCGGGTCCACCCCGTCGGGTCCTGCCGGGCCGTCCCGGAGGTGTCGAGGAGACGGCCCGCTGTGCGGCCGGTCGGTCATCGCATATGCCGCCCGTTGCCGTCGGCCTCGTCCTGTCGGCGAACCTGGAGCTCCAGAACGCGCCGGGTCAGCTGCTCGGCCCGGCGCTGGGCTTCCACCGCGTTCTGGCGGGCCTGTTCGGACCGCCCGACGACGTCCTCGGTCCGGCCCCGTGCGTCGCGCAGGTCCGCCATGAGCCGGCGGGCCCGGTCGCTCTCGCTGCGGGCGAGGCCGCCGTCCGGCCATGGCGGTCCCTGCGGTGGTCGCCGCTGTTCACCTTCGACGATCCGCTCGCGGTCGCCCTGTTCACGGTCGCCCTGCGCCGCCCGGTGATCTGCCTGGCCGGGAGCGACGGCGGCGTCGTCGAGGCGCCTGCGCAACACGGTGGCCATCCTCCGGGCGTCGGTGCCGAGCGGGTCGTCCTCCAGCCGGTCGGCCAGCGCCTCCAGCAGTGTCGTGACCGCCCGCGCCTCGTGCTCGTCCAGCATCTGTGGACCTCCCGCTGGGAGAAACATCGCCGCTGCCGTTATGCCCCGACTTGCGACCGGCAAAGCCGTCCGTTCACCGGGCCGTGCATCCGATCGGCACAGTCCGTCCGGGGCAGTCTGTCCGGGGAGATCTGCCGTTCCTCCCGGGAGCCCGACGGGGAGACCACGGTGACGGTCGCCGTGGCTCCCTCATCGGGCGGGGCGGCCGAAGCGGTCGCTCCGGCTCCGCGGACCGGGCCGGTGCGCGACCGGTGACCGTGATCAGCCCATCGTGGCGAGCAGGTCGCGGCAGGCCCGTTCGCAGGTACGGCAGGCCTCCGCGCAGATGCGGCAGTGCTCGTGCATGCCGGCGTGGGAGCCGCACTCGTCGCCGCAGGCCTTGCAGGCCATGGCGCAGGCCTCCAGCAGGGTGCGGCTGATGTTGGCGTCGTAGCCGGTGTGCCGCGACAGCACCCGGGCGGTGGTGGCGCAGATGTCGGCGCAGTCCATGTTGGTGCGGATGCACTTGGTCAGCTCGGCGACCATGCCCTCGCTCAGGCAGGCGTCGGCGCACGCCGTACAGGCCTCGCTGCATGCGATCAGCGCGTCGATGGTGGCGGCGAGCTTGGTGCGGTCGAGGTTGATCTCGGCCGGGTACGTCTCCAGCATCGGCATCGTCGTGGTGGTCATCTTCCCTCCTTCGATGGATGTCCGGCTGTGGCCGTACCCTCCGTGATAGCCCTAATTCTGATTCAGTGCGAGACCCGGGCCGGCGCGGGACTCAGGTCAGGGTGAGGACGACCTTGATGTCGTCGGGCCGGGCGGTCAGCGCCTCGGTGAAGCGCTCCAGCGGCACCCGGCGGGTGATCAGGCCTTCCAGCCACCCGAGGTCGGCTCCGACCACGACGGCCAGCCACAGCACCATGAGCGGCAGGCCGAGCCTCCAGTGGTCACCGAAGCGGTATCCGCCCGGGGTCATCACCATCAGGTCGGCGGGGGTGGCGATCGGCGTGGGGAACGACGCGGCGCCGGCCGCCGCGATGAGCATGACGATCGGCTCGACGGAGAGCCCGATCTCCAGGGCCGCGCTGACCGCGATCGGCACGACGATGAGCACGGTCGCCGTGTTGCTGATGATCTGCCCGAGTGCGCAGGTGAGCACGAACAGCGCGATCATGAGCAGGTACGGCCGTCCGTGAACCCCGTCCGTACGGGATCCACCGTCGCGGCGATGACGGCGATGGTCATCGCCCGTACGGGGTGAGTACGCCGGTTCGCCCGCGTTCACCCGCGGCGGATGAGGCCGGTCACACGGGTGCCGGACGAGGCTCGACGGTGGCCGCCCTGTTCGCCGGGGCCCGGTCCCGGAAGCGAGGCCGTGTTGATCATGAAGTCCCCGGAGTACGCGACCATGGTGACCGAACCCGAGCACGCGCCGGGCGGCCGGTCACAACGGGTCCGGCGGTTCCTCGGCCGCCGGCGTTACACCTTGTCCGGGCTGGTGGGGGCGACGCTGTTCTTCTGCGCGTCGGTCACTCCGTCGCTGCTGCCGCGGGGCTGGGCGTTCCAGGGGGTGATCAGCGGGCTGCTGGCCGCGACCGGCTACGGCCTGGGCGTGCTCATCAACTGGCTGGCCCGATGGGTCTCCGGCCGCCGGACCCTGCCCGCACCGGGCGGAACCGCACGGCGGGTCCTCTCCGCGACCGCCGTGGTGCTGATCGTGGTCTTCTGCTGGCTGGGCTCGGGCTGGCAACACGACATCCACCGGCTGATGGGGCTGGCCCCTCCACCGCGCGGCGGCTACGTGCTGGTCGTACTGCTGGCCGCACTGTTGTTCGCGGCGCTGGTGGGCGCGGCCCGGCTGCTGCGCCGTGCCACGCGGGCGCTGTCCCGTCTGCTCGGCCGGGGGATGGCGGCCCCGGCGGCGCGGGCGCTGGGTGTCATCGTGGTGGTCGCCCTGGTCATCGGGGTGGGCAACGGAGTGGTGCTGCAGGGGCTGTTCAACGCCGCCGACCGCACGTTCGCCGCGGTCAACGGGGAGACCTCGCCCGGCGTGGCGGCGCCGGACAGCCCGGACCGCTCCGGCGGCCCGGGGTCACCGGTGTCGTGGGCGTCGCTGGGCAACCAACGGGGCCGACCCGCTGGAGTACCTGTACAACGGCGACACGGCGCTGGCCTCGATGCAGTACTCCTACCTGCCGAGCTGGATATCGTTCCTCGTCGACGCGGAGCGGGCGCGCGAGGCGGGCCGGGAGCTCTTCGACGCGGTGTACCGGGTGTGGTCCCGGCTGCCGATCGATCAGCGCCCGCTGCTGCTGGTGTTCGGCGAGAGCCTGGGCTCGTTCGGCGCGGAGACCGCGTTCAGCGGCAGCGGCGACATGCGCAACCGGGTCGACGGGATGCTGCTGGTCGGCCCGCCGTCCAGCAACACGCTGTGGCGCGAGTTCACCGCGGACCGGGACCCCGGCACCCGGGAGGTGCTGCCCGGCTACGAGGGGGGCGAGACGATCCGGTTCGCGGCGGACCCGGCCGCCGACCTCGCGAACCCGCCGGCCGCCTGGGGCCGGCCCCGGGTGGTGTACCTGCAGCACGCCTCCGACCCGATCACCTGGTGGTCGCCGCGGCTCGCGGTGCGCAGGCCGGACTGGCTCGACGAGCCGCGGGGCGGCGACGTGCTGCCGGCGATGAGGTGGTACCCGTTCGTCACCTTCTGGCAGGTCACCGCGGACATGGCGGTCGCGGGGGGCGCGCCGGCCGGGCACGGGCACAACTACGGCGCCGCGCCGGTCGCGGCGTGGGCGCAGATCGCCCCGCCGGACGGGTGGAGCGCAGAGCGCACGGCCGCCCTCACCGAGCTGATCGCCCGGCAGCCGTGAGCCCCAGACAGGCGGGAGATACCAGGAGCCGGAGCCGGCGTACGGTCCACAGAAAGGGACGCTGAGATGGACGCACTGCTCAACTCGCTGACCGAGGTGGAACTCCTGCTCGTACGGGAGACCGCGCCCGAGCGCCTGGCCGAGCTGGACGAGGACGCCCTGCTCGATCTGCATCTCCGGATCCGGCGGGCCCGTACCAAGCACGTGAAGGTCTATCGCCGTCAGGCCGCCGCGCAGGTCGAGCAGGCCGGCGGCCGTGGCAAGGCGTACGCGCGCAACAGCCGCACGCGGGCGAAGGCGGAGGTGTTCGAGGACGCGCTGGCCCGGGTGAGCGAGCAGCTGGCCTCCGCGGCCCGGGCCAGCGCCGCGGCGCTGCAGGCCGAGCGGCTGGCCGCGGCGCGGCGGACGGGCGACCGGGTCCCGCCGGGGCCGCCCGACCGTCCGGCGTCCGATCGGCTGGAGCCGCAGCGGCTGGACCGGCAGCCCGACCACGCCGGCATCCCCAAACGCCACGCCTCGACCCGGGCGACCGGGTCCCGGCGGCAGGCCCGGCGCGACAACCGCTGAGACGCGGTCAGGCCCTGGCGGGCGAGGACGCGGTCAGGCCTTGATGGGCGAGTTGGGGCCGAGCGGAATGCCGAGCAGGTACCACGCCACGAAGAACAGCAGCCAGGACACCGCCACCACCAGCGTGTACGGGATCATCAGCGACACGACCGTGCCCATCCCGGCGTCCCGCCGGTAGCGCTGGGCCAGCAGGACGATGAACGGCAGATACACCATCAGCGGAGTGACCGCGTTGACCGGCGAGTCGCCCAGCCGGCAGGCGGCGAGCACGGTCTGCGGGGCCACGTCCGGGCGCAGGAACAGCGGCACGAACACCGGCGCCCTTGCCGTAGGCGAGCCCGGACACACCGTGACCACGCCGAGGTCGTTGAAGTTCGACACCGGCGAGGTGAAGATGAACCGGATCCCGTCGGCGCTCAGCAGGCTCCTGATCTCCGTGGTCTCGGTGACGATCCGGTACTGGGGGTTGGTGCCCGTCTCACCGCGCGGCGTCGGCCGGGGCGCCGTCCGGCCGGTAGCGGATCCGGATCATCCGCGGCGGGCCGACGCTGCCGGCGTTGACCCCCAGCAGCCCGCCGCAGCCCATCTCCCGCAGCGCGGTCTCCTCGAACACCTCCACGTCCGGCCCGCACTCGGCCGCCAGACGCTGCGCGGTCTCGGCGAGTACGGCGGCGGTCAGCATCGACGGCGGCGAGCTGGCCAGGTCCCGCGCCAGCATCGTGGCCCGGACATGGGTCAGCCCCCGCCGGGCGCCCGCCTCGGCGTCCGCCCGGCGACCGGCCGGTGCCATGAGTGTGAGGCCGGTGACCGGGCTGCGCTCCGGCTTCGCCCGCAGCACCGTGAACTCGTAGCGAGCCAGCAGCACACCCTCCATCGTCCGTGTCGTGAGATCACCCGGGAGTACACCGAAGCCCGGACCGGGTCCGCCTCCCTTGTCGCGGGTGAATCGATCGTCGGGAGTCCCGACGGGCTGCTTCGACATATCTCTATATTGACAATTATCTATTCAAGGTGGCAGCCTCGTTATATAGACAGACATCAAATCGGCACTGAGGAGCCGTCATGTCCCGTGTCCAGCTCGCCCTGCGCGTCGCCGACCTGGAGGGCTCGATCGCCTTCTACTCCAAGCTCTTCGGCGCCGCCCCGGCCGAGCGCCGCGAGGGCTACGCCAACTTCGCCATCGCCGAACCGCCGCTCAAACTGGTGCTCATCGAAGGCGAGACCGGCCAGGACACCCGCCTGGACCACCTCGGCGTCGAGGTCGCCTCCACCGAGGAGGTCGACGCCGCGATCGAGCGCCTGAAGCAGGCCGGCCTGGCCACCTTCGAGGAGAACGACACCTCCTGCTGCTACGCCGTGCAGGACAAGGTCTGGGTCCACGGCCCCGGCGCCGAGCCCTGGGAGGTCTACGTGGTCAAGGCCGACGCCGACACCCTCGGCAAGAGCGCCGCGATCACCGCCGGCGGCGACGCCTGCTGCGGCACCGTCGCCTGCTGCACCCCCGCCGAGCAGGCCGTCGATCCGGCCCGGAGCGCGGCCGAGGCCAAGGCCGCCGCCGGATGCGACTGCGCCGGTTGATCCCGGAGGTCACCTGCGCGCGCTACGGGCCCGCCCGGTCACCGGCCTGTGACCGGGCTGCGCCGCTCCAGCAGCACCACATCCCGCCAGGTCCCGTGGTGGCGGCCGACGCGCTCGCGCACGCCCACCGCCCGGAAGCCGAGCGCCTCGTGCAGGCGCAGGCTGGCGATGTTCTCCGGGAAGACGCCCGACTGGATCGTCCAGATCCCGGCGTCCTCGGAGGCGGCGATGAAGGCCGCCAGCAGGGCGCGGCCGACGCCGCGCGAGTGGTGGTCCGGGTGGACGTAGACGCTGTGCTCGACCACCCCGGCGTACACGCACCTTGAGGAGACCGGTGAGGCCGTGATCCAGCCGGCGACCTCACCGGTGACGACGTCGGCGGCCGCATAGCGCAGGTGCTCCAGCTTGCCGGAGGTGAAGTCCTCCCAGGACGGGGCGGTGGTCTCGAAGCCGGCCTGACCGGTGTCCAGCCCGGCCTGGTAGATCGCCAGCACCTGGGCGGCGTCGGCCTCACGCATCGGGCGGATCTCCAGGCCGGGCCCGATCGCGGGCTTGGCCGCGCGCACGACGGCCGAGTGCACGCCGTCGCCGTGATCGGCGGTCAGGGTGATGTCCACGCCGGTGAACCCGGCCGCCGCGAGCAGCCGGCGATAGTCGCCTGTGGCCAGGGCCCCGGCGGCGCAGCCCACCCGGGCCTCGGCCGCGGCCCGCCGTACCGCGTCGACGCCGTCATCGGCGACCGCGTCGTCGGTCACCACGTCGTCGGTCACCATGTCGCTGATCCCCAGGCGTCCGCCGGGCCGCAGCACCCGGAACGCCTCGGCCAGCACGGCCGCCTTGTCGTCGGAGAGGTTGACCACGCAGTTGGAGACGACCACGTCGACGCTGCGGTCCGGCAGCGGGATCGCCTCGATCACCCCGTGCAGGAACTCGACGTCGGCCGCACCGGCCCGCTCGGCGTTGCGCCGGGCCAGCTCCAGCATCTCGGTGCCGGCGTCCAGGCCGTAGACGCGGCCGGTGGGGCCGACCCGGCGGGCCGACAGCAGTACGTCGAGGCCGCCGCCCGACCCCAGGTCCAGCACGGTCTCCCCGGTGCGCAGCTCGGCGATCGCGACCGGATTGCCGCAGCCCAGGCTGGCCCGCAGCGCCCCCTCGGGCAGACCGGAGGTGTCGTCGTAGCCGGCCGCGCCGAAACACCCTCGGGCGAACGCCTCGGCTCCGCAGTCCACGACGTCCTCCCCGGCCAGGGCCGCGCGGGCCAGGCCGGAGTAGCGCTCGACGATCTCCTCGTGGGCCATCGCCGGCTCCTTTCACTCGCAGGCGGGGGCGGCCGGGACCGGGTTGCCCATCACCACGTCGGCGGCGGTGGGGAAGCAGCGCACGCACGCCTCGTTGATCCGGTACAGGCTCGCGGTGCCGCGCCGCTCCACCAGGACGAACCGGACCTCGGCCAGGATCTTCAAGTGGTGGGAGACCGTGGACTGGCCGACCCCGGAGGCCTGCACGATCTGCCTGACGGTCATGGGTGTACGGCGCCGCGCCAGCAGCGAGACGATCTGGATGCGCGTGGCGTCGGCCAGCGCCCTGAACCAGCTCGCGTACTCCTCGGCGGAGGCGCGGTCCAGCGGATCCATGTTCTCATTCATCGTTAATCGACGATAATCGATCGAGTTCGAGCCGGCAACGCCGTCTTCCTGCCGCCGGCACAGCGGAACCGGGGGCCGTCGGCTCCGACGGCCCCCGGTCCGGGTGATCAGCAGTGGATGGCGGTCACGGTGCCGGTGTCCGGCGGGACCGTGCCGTTAACCGGCGTAGGTCTCGTACTCGGCGACCTTCGGCGTGCCGGTCGAGCCGGTGATCTCGAAGGTGATCTTGCGCAGTGAGGTCCGGGCGAAGGTGATGACGCCCGCTCCGCTGCCGGAGGCCAGGACGGCGCCGGTGTCACCGTTGAGGACCCTCCAGGTCCTGATGGCGCCCGTGGAGCCCGAGGCCTCCCGGATGTTGATCTTGGACACCGCGGTGGCGGAGTCCCACTTGATCGAGATGGAACCGGTCGAGCCGGACGGCGACCAGTAGGTGCTCAGGTTCCCGTCCCGCACGTTGCCGTAGCTCGTCCCACCGGCCTTGCTGGAGCCGTCGGAGCCGGCCCCGATGCTGAGGTTGGTCCCGCTGGGCTGGGTCGGCGTGGAGGTGGGGGTGACGGTCGGCGTCGCGGTCGGCGTCGACGTGGGAGTGGTGGTGGGGGTGGCGGTCGGCGTGGCGGTCGGCGTCTGCGGCGAGCAGCTGCCGTCCGACACCTTCAGGCCCTTGTCGGCGCCCGCCGTCTGGCTCACGACGCCCGGCACGCAGCCGGCCGCGTCGAGGCTGTAGGAGTAGGGGATGCTGACGGTGGTGTTGGACGTCGGGTTGGGCCCGGCGGGCTTGTTGTCGGTGCCGGGGCTGGACCAGGTCACGTTGTCGAAGATGTTGCCGCTGACCTGCCAGTAACCGGCCGCGTCGGTGTAGAAGGTGCCCAGGACGTCCTTGGAGTTCTTGAAGTAGTTGTTGTCCACCTTGGCGCGGGCCCCGGCGCGGGAGTTGATGCCGGACTCGTTGAGGCTCACGTAGTGGTTGTTGTAGATGTGCGCGATGCCGCCGCGCAGCAGGGGTGTACGGGAGTCGATGTTCTCGTACAGGTTGTGGTGGTAGGTGATGAAGCCGTTGGAGAGGTCGCTCTCGCTGGAGCCCACGAGGCCGCCCCGGCCGGAGTTGCGCAGGATGCTGTAGGACAGCGTCACGTACTGGGTGTTGCCCTTCATGTCGAAGAGGCCGTCGAAGCCCTCCGACTCCCCGCCCGACGCCTCCAGGGTGGTGTGGTCGACCCAGACGTTGCGGACCGTGCTCTCCATGCCGATGGCGTCACCGCCGTTGGAGGTGGGCGAGCCCGACTTCTTGACGTTCTTGACCGTCACGTTCTGGATGATGATGTTGCTGGAGTCGCGGATGTGGATGCCCACCTGGTCGAAGACGGCTCCGCCGCCGACGCCGACGATCGTGACGTTGCTGATCCCCTTGAGCTCGATCACTCCGGCGGCGGTGTTGCAGCTGTCGCCCGACACCTTGGCGGTGTTGCCGTGGTTGATGGTTCCCTCGACCTGGATGGTGATCGGGGTGCTGGCGCTGGCCCGGTTGCACAGGGCCGCGTGGATCGCGGTACCCGTGGTGGCCCGTACCGTCTGCCCGCCCGCACCGCCGGTGGTCCCGCCGTTCTGGGTCGCGTAGCCGGTGGCGCCGCCGGCCGCGGCCGAGGCCGCGGGGCTCGACAGGACCACACCGGTCGCCGCCGCGATGGTCGCCGTGGCCAGTGCCGCGTAAAGCCGCGGTGCGACTGGTCGTCTCATTCTCGCCTTCCCTTTTTCGTCGGATGCCGGGTGCTGCTGCTCCGCGCCGTGATCGTTCCGGCAGGTCGTGGGGACCGCCGGCCTGCCGCTGATCGGCCCGGATGGGGGTGCTCTTCTCGATGGGACCGGGTCGGCGGTTCTGCTACGGCCCGGGCTTTTCGGGGGCATCGGTGCCGGCGGCGTGAAGGGCCGCCTGTCAGAAGAAGCCGTCGCCGTTGAAACCGCGATGGATGGCGCGATACGTCGTTGTCATGGCGCACACCCTTCGTTCCGTGGGGTGTCGACATCATGGGTCAAGCCCTCGTAGTGGCCGAGTAAGGGCTCATGCGCGGAGTCGCTGTGGGTGCCGCGATGTCGCCTCCACCGGAACGAACCTGGTAAATTAGGAAAGCGCTTTCCCTTCCGGGAGAATAGGCTCGTACTTGTCGTATTGGCAAGAGTGCGGATACGGAAAATTCATCCGCCCAGGTCAAACGGCGTGCCGGTGCCCCCGGGCACCGCTTGAATGATCATGTCGATGGACGCCGGGCCGCGAGGGCGCGGTCCGGGACCCCGATCGCCCGATCGGCCCGGAGGCTCACGGCGTCGAGCCTCTCGTCCGGAACCGGTCCGCCCGGTCGGCGGACGTCGCCGACCGGGTGGTGCGGGCCGTGCCGATCTCGCCCGCAGTGATCACTCGATCCCGGCGGGTGATCATAATGCCGTCGGAAGGCCGGATCGGGGGTCGGTGACCGATCGATGCGAATTGGAGGACATCCGCCCCGTTACGCGATCGCACGGGTATCCGTGCGCAGCGCCGGTCCCGGTCGCTGTCGCTGATATCGCCGGATTCCGCGGTGACGGCTCCACCCTCTCCGGTGTCTTCTGCGAGGCGCAGGGCGACCTCTGCCGTCGTTTTCTGTGTCGGCTCCGGCGATGGCGGCCTCGCCGTGGCAGGCGAGGATCTCCTTGCGTGACAGGCCGGTCCGGAGCCTCCGCCGGGCCTGGTGTCCGCAATATTCGCCGCTTCCGCCGGAGGGATTTCCGGGGGTGGCGCCGCCATTTTCGGTGCCGCCGGTTTTGAATGGGAAGGTCGTACGGAAAACGTGTTTGTTCATATGGGGATGGAATTCAAGCGGTGGGCTCCGGAGGCTTCTCCGAAAGCTCTCGGAATTCAACGATCAGAGGTGTCGAGGGCTTGAGGAGGGGCGTTTCCCATCCTGGGCGGCGGGCAGGTCGCGGCGGGATGCGGGGCCGCTGTCGTTTTCGTCCAAGACGGCCGCCGGGAGCACGGTCTAGCGTGGACCCGGCAGTCCGCCCGAACATGAGGAGACAGCACAATGCGTGACCTGGTCTACACCGGTTTCATGTCACTCGACGGCGTCGTGGACTCGCCCGGCGGCGGGCCGGGGGAGGAGCACCGCAGTGGCGGGTGGGTGTTCAAGGACCTCGATTTCGTCCCGGAAGCCTGGTCGCTGAAGGGCGAGGAGCTCGCCGACACGACGGCGCTGATGTTCGGCCGCCGCAGCTACGAGGCGTTCGCGTCGGTCTGGCCGGGTTCGGAGGACCACGCCGACTACAAGGAGCTGCCCAAGTACGTGGTGTCGGCCACGCTGCCTGAGGACGCCCTCGTCGGCGGGTGGGGGCCGACGACGATCCTGCGCTCGACCGAGGACGTCGCCGCGCTCAAGGAGGGAGAGGGCGGGGCGATCTTCATCCACGGGAGCGCGGAGCTGGCCCGGCGGCTGTCGGACGCGGGCCTGATCGACCGGTACAACCTGCTCGTCTTCCCCGTGCTGCTCGGTGCCGGGAAGAGCCTGTTCGGCAGGGCCGACCGGGACAAGCACATGCTGACGCTGCGGGAGTCGGAGAGCTACTCGAACGGGATCCTGAAGCTGGTCTACGACGTCGGGCGCTGATCCAGGTCGAGGGCGATCGCGCCGCCGGTGCCCTGGCGCAGCTGCCCGGCGGTGCGTCCGACGTAGGAGCGCAGTGCCCGGGCCAGGTGCGGCTCGTCGCAGTAGCCGAGCTTGGCGACGACGTCGGCGGCCGGGTCGCCGGCGGCCAGCAGCTCCGCCGCCGTGCGGGCCCGCTCGATCTGCCGGACCACGCCCCGCGTCAGTCCGGTCGCGGCGCGGAACCGGCGTTCGACGGTACGCCCCGACACGGCCGGGCGGTCACCCCGCAGCACCTCGGCGACGAGCGGGTCGCGCACCACGATCCCGGCCCGGACGAGACTGCCCACCAGGGCCTCGGCGTCGTCGGGGCCGGGCGTCTCCCAGCGCGCGCCCTCCAGCCGGAACGTCCGGCGCGTGGTGTCGGGGAGCTCGATGCCGCCGTCGACCAGCGCCGGCGTGGGCACGGCCCGCAACGAGGTGCCCACGGCGAACTCGATGCCGGTGAAGGTCGCGCCCTCCGGCACCGGCACCGTGCCGGTCCGGGTCCCGGGGCCGGTGACGCCGGCGTACGCCCGGCCTGCCTGCTCCCAGAACACCAGGCCCCACCGCACCCCTGCGACGGACGTCATCTCGGTGACCCGCCGGCTGGTGCATGTCCACACGGTGTCGACCCACGGCGAGTCGGACCGGCGCGTCTCGAACCGCAGTCCCACGGGCGCAGGATACGCCCCCTCCGGGAGCGTTTTCCGCCCTGGGCGGCGGTCCTGTTCTGTGAGCGGTCCTGTTCTGTGAGCGGTCCTGTTCGATGGGCCGCAGGACGAGGCTCAGGCGTCGATGGCCGCAGGCTCCGTCCACCAGCGCACCGCCGTGCTCACCACCTGCGGCGGCACCTCGTGGCCGCCTTCGAACTCCTGGTAGGTCACCGGATATCCGCTCTCCCGCAGCGCGGGGACGAGGCGACGGCTGCACCGGTCGATCGGCAGCACGCGGTCCCCGGTGCCGTGGGAGACGAAGAACCGCGGGTGGCCGTGGTGCACCATCGCCGCCATGAATCCCGGGGAGAAGGCCAGCACGGCGCGGAACAGGTCGCCGTTGGCCACTCCCAGCGAGAGCGCGTAGGAGCCTCCGTCGGAGAACCCGGCCACGGCCACGTGGCCGGCGGCGACCGCCGTACGCGTGAAGACCTCCTCCAGTGCGGCGTCGAGCCGGGCCACGTCGGGGCCGTACCCGCCCGTGATCACGTCCCAGGTGGGCGCGACGGACTGCGGCGCCAGCAGCAGCGATCCGGCGGCGTCGGCGTGCGGGGACAGCCAGCCCAGGGCCTGTTCGGCGGTGCCGCCCGCGCCGTGGAGCACCACGGCCAGCCGGGACGGCCCGTCCTGCGGGATCGGGGGCACGTACAGCAGGACCCGCCCGTCCAGCCGGTGTGTGCCGGGTTCGACGGTCACGGGATTGGCGGCGGGGCGGGCGGTGAGCCGGCCGTGTCGCGCCCCCTCGTCCGGCCCGGGGTGCGGCAGGGCCCTTTCCGGCACCGGCACTGCGATCACCTCCACCGCGTCGTCTGTTCCCGGGGCACTCCCTCCATGCCCCCGCACGGCCGTACGAAAGAGCGTACGGCGCCATGATTCGGCGATCGCTCCAGCCTCTTCCGGACGTGCGACACGATCGGCCGCGGGCTACGGGATCACCGTCCACGCGGAGTCTCACCGCGACGTGCGGCTACGGGTCGGGGGAGGCCGTCCAGGCGGCGATCTGCGCCCGGGAGTTGAACCCCAGCTTGTTCATGATCACCCGCACGTGGCTGTCCACCGTGTGCTCCGAGATGAACAGCCGCTCGCCGATCTGCCTGTTGCTGAGCCCCTCGGCGATCAGCCGCGCCACCTCCGCCTGCCGCCTGCCGAGCGGCGTCTCGTCCGGTCTCTCGCGCGGTGTTCCCTGCTGCGCCTCGGCGGGCGGTGCGGGTCCGCCGAGTGCCAGCCCGATCGCGGCGTCCCTGCTCAGCCGCCTCCCGGCCGCGTACTCCTCCTCGAAAGCCGCCGCTCCCAGTTCCGCCCCGGCCGCCTCCCCCGCCCGGGCCAGCAGCGGCGGGAGGAAGGGCAGGACGCTCGCCCCGGCCTCCGCGCGCACGGTCTCGGCCGCCCCCATCAGCAGCGCCGCCTGCCGCGCCCGCCCGGAACCGGCCGCGACGCAGCCCAGCGCGTCGAGCAGCACGTACTGCCCCACCCGG
The DNA here is from genome assembly GCF_016863195.1 of Paraplanobispora takensis. Lineage (GTDB taxonomy): Bacteria > Actinomycetota > Actinomycetes > Streptosporangiales > Streptosporangiaceae > Planobispora > Planobispora takensis. The sequence continues at coordinate 132,805 of NZ_BOOK01000002.1, forward strand.
TCGTCGATCCGGTACGCGACCCGCAGCGCCTCCGCCAGCAGCGGTCCCGCCTCGTCGGGCGCGCCCGCGATCAACCTGGCGGAGCCCAGGTTGAGCAGCATCATGTCCAGGCTGTAGAGGTCACCGATCTCCCGGCTGAGGCGCACACCCTCGGCCGCCGCCTCCGCGACCGTGCCGAGGTCGCCCTCGAAGAGGCCGTTCAGCGCGCGCGACTGCAGGAACATGAGCACGGCCGCGTCGTCGTCCAGCCCCTCCACGGCGGCACGGGCCCGCTCACCCAGCCGCCCGGCCTCCGCGCGGTCCCCCGACATGCTCGCCGCCATCGACGCCAGCGACAGCGACTGCGCCAGCACGGACGGCAGCCCCGCCTCTCCGGCTCCGGCCACCGCCTCCTCCAGCGCGGGGCCGGCGCTCGCCGCGTCCGACTGCAGCACCGCCAGGAAACCGCGAGTGAAGGCGGCCCTGGCCCGCTCGGCCGGCCCGGCGCCCTCGCAGGCGAGCAACTCCTCGGTCCACCGGACCCCCTCGTTGAGCGCGCGGGTGATCCAGTAGTAGCCGATGGCGTAGACCAGGTTCATGCCGCGCGCCGCGTCCGCGCCGCTCACGCATCCCCGCAGCACCGCGCGTACGTTGTCGATCTCCAGGTCCATCCAGTCGAGCCACTCGGCCAGTCGCCGCCGGGCCTGCGGCGCCGCCCGCAGGCAGCGCGTGATGTAGTGGCCGGCGAACCGACGGCCGACGGCCTCCTCCTCGCCGGCCTCGCGCAGCCTGAGCGCGGCGTACTCGCGCATCGTCTCGTGCAGGCGATAGCAGGCCAGGCCCCCGGCGTCCTCCTTCATCACCAGCGACTTGCCGACCAGCGACGCCAGCGGGTCCAGGGCGGGCAGGCCCTCCTGCGCGCAGACCGCCTCGACGTCCTCCAGCGTGAACCAGCCGGCGAAGACGCACAGCCGCCGCAGCAGCACCTGCTCCGCCGGATCCAGCAGGTCGTGGCTCCAGTCGATGGTGGTGCGCAGCGTCTGGTGGCGCGGGAGCGCCCGCACACCGCCGGTGAGCAGCCCGAACCGGTCGTCGAGGCGGTCAAGGATCTGCTCGGCGGACAGCACCCGCGTCCGTACGGCCGCCAGCTCGATCGCCAGCGGCAGGCCGTCGAGACGGCGGCACAGACCGGCCACCGCCGCCTGGTTCGCCGCGGTCAGCTCGAACGCGCCCGACGCCGCCGCGGCCCGCTCCGTGAACAGCATGACCGCCTCGTTCTGCCGCAGCCTCGCCAGCGGCGGGCGGGCGTGCGGTGCGGGCACATCGAGCGGTGCGGGCACACCGTGCGGCGGAGGTACACCGTGCGGCGGAGGTACACCGTGCGGTGCGGGCACATCGAGCGGCGGTACGGGTACCACGTGCTCGCCGGGCGCCGACAGCGGCTCCCGGCTGGTCGCGATCACCCGTACGCCCGGCGCCGCCCGCATCACCTCCGCGACCAGCCGGGCCGTCGCCGCGAGCAGGTGCTCGCAGTTGTCGACCACCAGCAGCAGCCTCTTGTCCCGCAGGTACGCCGCCAGCACCGCCGACGGCTCGGCCGTGGCCTGGGCCCGCAGGTCCAGGGCCGCCATGACGGCATCGCCGACCAGCGTGGGATCCCGTACCTCGGCCAGTTCCACCAGCCACACGCCCCCGGGGAAAGCGCGTCCGAGATCACCCGCCGCCCGCAGCGCCAGACGCGTCTTGCCGACCCCGCCGGGCCCGACGAGACTGACCAGGCGGGCCTCGGCGAGCCTCCTTCTGACCGCGGCGAGCTCACGACGGCGGCCGATGAAACTGGTGGCCTCGGCGGGCAGGTTGCCCGGGCGGCGCGGGGGTCTGGCCATCGTGACTCGGACACTACTCGCCCAATCACGAATTCACGTGATTTCGTGGGCCCGACGGCTTCCGCACCCTGGGAACCGTGAAAGCCATCCGCTACTACGCCTACGGCCCGCCCGAGGTACTGCGACTGGAGGACGCGGACATGCCCGCCGTCGGGGCCGACGACGTGCTGATCCGCGTACGCGCCGCTTCCGTCAACCCGCTGGACTGGCACAACATGCGCGGCGCGCCGTACTTCGCCCGCCTGGACATGGGCCTGACCCGCCCCAGGCACACGGCGCTGGGCGCCGACCTGGCGGGCGTCGTCGAGTCGGTGGGCTCCGGCGTCACCGCCTTCCGGCCGGGGGACGAGGTGTACGGCGGCTGCGGCCTGGACCTCGTGCCGGGCACGACGGGCCTGGCGGAGTACGCCCGGCTGCGGCAGGACGGCATGCTGCGCACGATGCCGGCCGGGCTGACGTTCGAGCAGGCCGCGGCCGTCCCGGTGGCGGCGCTCACCGCACTCCAGGGGCTGCGCGACAGGGGCCGGATCCGGAGCGGGCACCGGGTGCTGGTCAACGGGGCCGCCGGGGGCGTGGGGACGTTCGCGGTGCAGATCGCCAAGGCGATGGGGGCCGAGGTGACCGGGGTGTGCGGCACCGGCAATGTGGAGCTGGTCCGCTCGATCGGCGCCGACCACGTCGTCGACTACACCAAGGAGGACTACACGCGGGCCGGGAAGCGGTACGACGTGGTGTTCGACCTGGTCGCCAACCGCGGCGTCCTGGCGAACCGGCGGGTGCTCGCGCCCAAGGGCGTCTTCGTGGAGTGCGCGCCGTCGAAGGGGCGGTGGATCGGGCCGGTGCTCGGGATGGTCAAGGTCATGGTGATGCCCCGGATGGGGTTCTTCCTGTCCCGCACCAGCGCCGACGACCTCGCCGTCGTGAGCGGGCTCATCGAGTCGGGGAAGGTCACCCCCGTCATCGACCGGACCTACCCGCTGGAGGAGACCGCCGAGGCCGTCCGCTATCTGGAACGGGGACACGCGAGGGGCAAGGTCGTGGTCACCGTGTGAACGCCTCGCGACGGCAGCGACCGGTCCGCGTTCCGCGATCTAGGATCGGGGCATGCCCCTGACCGCGGACGACGTCGACCGGTTCGAAGCCTCCAGGCCGCGCCTGGAGGCCGTCGCCTACCGTCTTCTCGGCTCCGCCGGGGAGGCCGAGGACGCCGTGCAGGAGACGTTCCTGCGCTGGCAGGCCGCCGACGTCGGCCGCGTCGAGGTCCCCGAGGCCTGGCTGACGAAGGTCCTCACCAACCTGTGCCTGAACCAGCTCACCTCCGCGCGGGCGCGCCGCGAGACCTATGTGGGCCAGTGGCTTCCCGAGCCGCTGCTGGCCGGGGACCCGATGCTCGGCCCGGCCGAGACCGCCGAGCAGCGCGAATCGGTCTCGTACGCGGTCCTCACGCTCATGGAGCGCCTGTCTCCCGGCGAGCGGGCGGTGTACGTGCTGCGGGAGGCCTTCGACTATCCGCACCGGGAGGTCGCCGAGATCCTCGACATCACCGAGGCCGCCAGCCAGCAGATCCTCCACCGCGCCAGGAAGCACCTCGCGGACGGCAGGGCCCGCACCGAGATCGACGAGGCCGCCGCCCGGCGGATCGTCGAGGAGTTCCTGGCCGCCGCCACCGACGGCCGGATCGAGCCGCTCGTGCGCCTGCTCACCGAGGACGCCGTCTCGATCGGCGACGGCGGCGGGAAGGTCCCGGCCCGCGCCAAGGCGTTCGAGGGCGCGGTCGCGGTCGCGAGGCTCCTGCGGGGCCTGTTCAAACCCGGCGAGGCCAAACGCGCCATAGCCGGCGGCACGGTCGAGGTCTACGCCTGGACCGCCAACGGCGACCCCGCCGTGGTGGCCGTCGTGGACGGCCGGGTCGTCGGCGTCATGTGCCTGGAGGTCACCGCCGAGGGCATCGCCGCCGTTCTCAACCAGGTCAACCCCGACAAGCTCGAACGCGCGAGTGCGCACTGGGCGGCCGTCGACCACGGGGAGCCGCTGTTCGAGGCGTTCTGATCCCGATGTGAGGTGCTTCACATCGGATTCCTGTCAGGCAACGGCGGGCCGTCTGGTTCAAGGGGTGAATCCACGCAGGACACCCGACTGGGACAGGAGCAGGGAAATGCAGCACCGCATCGTCGTCCTCGGAGCCGGATACACCGGAGCCATCGCCGCCGGCCGCCTCGCCAGGCGGCTCCGCCGCGAGGACGCGGCCGTCACCCTCGTCAACGCCGAGCCCGACTTCGTCGAACGCGTCCGCATGCACCAGCTGGCGACCGGCCAGGATCTCCGGCCCCGGCCGCTGCGCGAGATGTTCGCGGGAACCGGCGTCGAACTGAGGATCGCGAAGGTCACCGGCGTCGACGCCGACCGCAGGACGGTCGCCGTCGCCGGCGCGGACGGCACCGGAGAGATCGCCTACGACACGCTCGTCTACGCCCTCGGCAGCGGCTGGAACACCCAGGGCGTCCCCGGGACGGCCGAGCACGCCTATGAGATCGCGAGCCGGCCCGGGGCACTCCGGTTGCGCGAGCGCCTGGCCCGTCTCGGCGCCGGGCAGAGTGTGGTCGTCGTCGGCGGCGGCCTCACCGGCCTGGAGGCCGCGACCGAGATCGCCGAGGCCCGCCCCGACCTGGACGTCGCCCTCGCCGCCCGCGACGGCCTCGGCGACTGGCTCTCGCCCAGGGGACGCGAGCACCTGCGGAAGGTCCTCGGCAGGCTCGGGATCACCGTGCACGAGCACACCGCCGTCACCGGCGTCGGAACCGACCGCGTCGCCACCGCCGACGGCGGGGTCGTCCCGGCCGCGGTCACCGTGTGGACCACCGGCTTCGCGGTCCACCCGATCGCGGAGGCGAGCGGCCTGGAGGTCACCGGAACCGGGCAGATCGTGGTCGACGGGACCATGCGCTCGGTCTCGCACCCGGACGTGTACGCCGTCGGCGACGCGGCCATGGTGACGGGCCCCGGGGACAAGCCGCTGCGGATGTCGTGCGCCTCGGGAGTCCTGACCGCGTGGCAGGCCGCCGGCGCGATCGCGGCGCGCCTGACAGGCGGGAAGCTCCCGTACGTTCCGCTGCGCTACTTCAACCAGTGCATCTCGCTGGGCCGCAAGGAGGGTTTGATCCAGTACGTCACCGCCGACGACCGCGCCGTGCGGGCGGCCCTGACCGGACGGCCCGCCGCCGTCTACAAGGAACTGGTCTGCAAGGTCGCCGCCTGGGGTGCCGCCAACCCGACGCTCGGGCTGCCGGTCCGGCGCCGCCACCTCACGCGGGAGCAGGCCGCGGTGGGTCCGGCCGCCAAGGCGACGGCGTAGAGCCCCGGTGAGCCAGAGAGCCCCGGTGAGCCAGAGAGCCTCGGCGGACCAGGAGTCTCGATGGACCGGGGCCCCGGGCGTCCGCGCAGACCCGCCGGGGCGCGGGGTGGGTTCCTCAAGCGTGCAGGCGGCGGCGCAGCCGTTCGGCCAGCGGCTCGCTCAGGCCGGTCTCCACCGCCCGCAGGCAGGCGGATCGCGCCGGTTCCGTACGGCCCAGGCGGTGCAGCAGCTCGGCCCGGGCGGCGTGCCACCACGGATAGCCGTCCAGCCCGCCGAGCCGGTCGACCAGGGCGAGCGCCGCGGCCGGGCCGTCCCGTTCGGCCACGGCGGCGGCGCGGTTGAGCCGTACGACCGGGGTGTCGTGCACCGTGAGCAGCACGTCGTACCAGGAGACGACGGCGTTCCAGTCGGTGTCGGCGTAGGAGGGGGCCAGCGCGTGACAGGCGGCGATGGCGGCCTGCACGGCGTAGGCGTCGGGCCGTCCGGGGGCGTGCCGCAGCGCGGCGCCGACCAGTTCGACGCCCTCCCTGATCCGCGCGGCGTCCCACCGCGACCGGTCCTGGTCGGCGAGCAGCACGGGGTGCCCCCGGTCGTCCAGGCGGGCGGGACGCCGGGCCTCGTGCAGCAGCAGGAGCGCGAGCAGGCCGAGCGGGGTCGGCTCGCCGGGCATCAGCCCGGCGAGCTGCCTGGCCAGCCGTACGGCCTGCGCCGAAAGCTCGGCCCTGAGCAGGTCCGCGCCCGCCCCGGCGGCGTAGCCCTCGTTGAAGATCAGATAGATCGTGGCGGCCACGCCCGCCAGCCGTCCGGGAAGCTCCTGCGCCGGCGGCACGCGGAACGGGATGCGGGCGTGCGTGATCTTCTGCTTGGCGCGGGTGAGCCGCTTGGCCATGGTCGGCTCCGGTACCAGCAGGGCGCGGGCGACCTCCGCGGTGGACAGCCCGCCGAGGGTCCGCAGGGCGAGCGCGACCTGGGCATCGGCCGACAGGGCCGGGTGGCAGCAGGTGAACATCAGCCGCAGCAGGTCGTCGCGGATCGTCTCGGCGGGTTCGTCCTGCGGGTCGAGCAGCGACACCGCCTCGGCCTCCTTCCCCGCGCGCCCGGCCTCCCTGCGCAGGAGATCGATCGCCCGCCGCCGCGCCGTCACCGTGATCCACGCGCGCGGGCTGTCGGGCACGCCGTCGCGGGGCCAGCGTTCCAGCGCCCGCACCACGGCGTCCTGGACGACGTCCTGGGCCAGATCGATGTCGCCGGTCACCCGGATCAGCGTGGCCAGCACGCGAGCCCCCTCCTCGCGTGCCAGCCGTTCCACCGCGCTGCGGGAGTCCATCCTCAGGTGTCGAGCGAGGGGTGGACGGGCCGTACCTCGATCGTGCCGTACCGGACCGCGGGGATCTCCGCGGCGACGGCCAGCGCCTCGTCGAGGTCCGCGCACTCCATCAGGTAGTAGCCCGTCAGCGCCTCCTTCGTCTCGGCGTACGGCCCGTCGCTGACGATCGGGTCCCCGCCCCCGCCGCCGGGGACGCGCAGGGTCGTCGCGGTCGCCGTGGGGTAGAGCGCGTGGCCGCCCCTCAGCACCGCCGCGTGCGCCTGTTCGAATGCGGTGTACTCCCGCAGGCCCTCGGCGTACTCCGGCCGGGTCCAGTCGACCTCGGTGGTGTAGGTGAGTGCGATGTACAGCGGCATCAGGCCCTCCTCGACGGCGCGGTCCGTGCGGACAGTGCGGCGGTCAGCGTGGACCGGACCTCCAACCTAGTCACCGGCGCTCCCCGCCTCGACGACCTCCAGGCCGTTGCCGTCGGGGTCGCGGAGGGCGAACATGGCCGGGACACCGTCCCAGCGCAGTACGTCGTCGGCGTCGGCGCCGCGGGCGCGCAGCGCGGCGTGGAACGCGTCGGCGTCGCCGGTCGTCAGCCGGATCCCCGTCTCGACCCCGGCGGGCACGCCCTCACGGGCCGGGACCAGCGCGATCGACACCGCCGCCCCGGGCGGCGCCACCTCGATCCACCGCCCGCCGAGCTGTTCCACGGGCATGTCCAGCCGCTTCTCCAGACCGAGCACGCCGACGTAGAACCCGACCGCCCGATCCTGGTCGGTGACCGGCACCCCCACCGTCCGGATCCCCGTGACATACGCCTGATCCCGCTCGCTCATGGTGCTCCTCCCGTATCGCCTGCTCCACGGAGCCCTCACATGGGAAGGGCCTCATATAGAAGACGAACGCCCCCCGCCGTTCTGGACACCTCCGCACGCGGTTCTCCGCGGACACGACACAATGATCGTCGTGCGCACATACGACGACGGAGCGGGCGGGCCCGCCACGATCACGGCGGGGCCGCCGTGCGCGTGATCCTGGCCGAGGACTCCACTCTGCTCCGCGAAGGCCTCGTGCGGCTGCTGGAGGAGGAGGGCCACGAGGTGCTCGCCGCCGTCGGCGACGGCCGGGCGCTGGTCGAGGCGGTGGCGGAACGGGAACCCGACGCGGTCGTCGTGGACGTGCGGATGCCGCCCACGCACACCGACGAGGGACTGCGCGCCGCTCTGGAGATCAGGCGCCGCCTGCCGCAGGTGAAGGTGCTGGTGCTGTCGCAGTACGTGGAGAAGAAGTACGCCACCGAGCTGATGAGCGGGGACATCGACGGCGTCGGCTATCTGCTCAAGGACCGGGTGGCGCAGGTCGGCGACTTCCTGGACGCGCTGGAGCGGGTGGGCGCCGGGGGCACGGCCTTCGACCCGGAGGTGGTACGCCAGCTCCTGGCCCGCACCAGCCACGCCGACCCCCTGGCCCGGCTGACCGGCCGGGAGCGCCAGGTGCTGGAGCTGATGGCGCAGGGCCTGACCAACGCCTCGATCGCCCAGACGCTGCACGTGTCGCAGAGCGCGGTGGAAAAGCACGTCAACGCGCTGTTCGACAAGCTCTCGCTGTCCCACACCGCAGGCTACAGCCGCCGGGTCCTGGCGGTCCTGCGTTACCTCGGTTCCTGAGGCCGTACGGCGGGCGCCCCGGCCTCGGCGGGAGAGACTGCGGCGGGAGAGACTGCGGCGAGAGAGACCGCGGCGAGAGAGACCGCGGCGAGAGAGACCGCGGCGAGAGAGACCGCGGCGAGAGAGACAAGGAGAACCCCGATGGAAGACCCCGTGGACGGCACGGCACACGGCCCGGCCGGCGGGCCGGTGAGCGGGCCGCCGCTCGTGGGAGCCCTCCGGCTGCCGGACGGCTCCTGGGTCCGGGGCCGCGGCCTGCGCCGTCGGCTGCCGGAGGGGCCGGAGCCCGCCTTCGGTCTCTACCTCGGCTCCGACCGGCTCCGCGAGCGCCACGAGGGCGGGCTGCCGTGGCCGCACGAGTGGATCCGGTGGCCCGACTTCCTCCTGCCCGGTGACCGCGAACTGGCCGTACGGCGGATCCGGGCCCTGCACGGGCGGGCGCGGGCGGGTGCCGCGGTGGAGGTCGCCTGCGGGGGCGGCGTCGGCCGTACCGGCACGGTCATCGCCTGCCTCGCCGTCCTGGCCGGCCTCGACCCGGCGGACGCCGTCGCCTGGACGCGCGAGCACCACCACCCCCGGGCCGTCGAGACCCCGTGGCAACGCCGCTGGGTGCTGCGCTTCCCCCCGCCGGATCCGCGTGAACGGGATGCCGGTCCCGGGGCGTCGCGCTGAGCCGTACCGCCGATGCCCGTCCCGGCCGGCGGGCCGGTCGCGGGTGTCAGCGGCGCCAGTGGCCCGGCTGGACGAGGCCGGACTCGTAGGCGCAGATGACCGCCTGGATCCGGTCGCGCAGGCCGAGCTTGGACAGCACGTTGCTGACGTGGGTCTTCACCGTGTGCTCGCTGACCACCATGGCCTCGGCGATCTCGGGGTTGGACAGGCCGCGGCCGAGGAGGGCCAGGGTCTCCCGCTCGCGGCCGGTCAGGGCGTCCATGCCCGGTACCGCGACCGGCGGGCGGGTGTCGCGCCGGAGGATGTCGTCGATGAGCTTGCGGGTCACGGTGGGGGCGAGCAGCGACTCCCCGGCCACGACGACGCGGACGGCGTGGACGAGGTCGTCCCGTCGCACGTCTTTCAGCAGGAAGCCGCTGGCCCCCGCGTGCAGGGCCGCGTAGACGTACTCGTCGTTGTTGAACGTGGTCAGGATGATGATCCTGGCGGCGGTCTCGGCGCAGATCCTCCCGGCGGCCTCGATGCCGTCCATGACGGGCATGTGGATGTCGAGCAGGACCACGTCGGGCGCGTGCAGGCGGGCCGCCTCCACGGCCTGGGCGCCGTCGCCGGCCTCCGCGACGACCGTGATGTCCGGTTGCGTGTCGAGGATCAGGGCGAAGCCGCTGCGCACGAGCTCCTGATCGTCGGCGACCACGACGCGGATGGTCACGCGGCGGCTCCCGGCAGGCGCACCGAGACGGCGAAGCCGCGCCGGTCCGGCCCGTGGCCGAAGGACACCGAGCCGCCGCAGGCCGCCGCGCGCTCGCGGATGCCGACCAGCCCGTGCCCCATCCCGCCGGTGTGGCCGCGGCCGTCATCCGTCACATCGATCACGAGCGCGTCCGCCCGCCAGCCGAGCTCGACCGAGACCTTGCTCGCGCGGGCGTGCTTGACCACGTTGGTGAGCGCCTCCTGGACCACCCGGTAGGCGGCGGCCTCCACGTCCGGCGGCAGCGGGCGCGGCGTTCCGCTGACGGTCAGGGCGGCGGGCTGCCCGGCGCGGTCCACGTTCTCGACCAGTTCCCCGATGCGGGCCACCGTCGGGGTGGCCCCGGCCGAGTCCTCCCCCAGCAGGCCCAGCAGGCGGCGCAGCTGGTCCATCGCGTCGCGCCCGGCCGCGGCGATGGCGTCGAAGGCCGCTTCGGCGCGGTCCGGAGCAGGCCGTACGGCCAGCGGCCCGGCCTCCGCCTGCACGATCATCAGGCTGATCGCGTGGCCGAGGATGTCGTGCATGTCCCGGGAGATCGCCGCCCGCTCCCGCTCGACGGCCCGGCGCGCCTCCATCTCCTTCTCGCGTTCGAGCTGGCGGGCGTGGGCCTGCCGGTTGGCCGTCGCCCGTCCCATCGCCCAGGCCGCGACGTACATCACCAGCCCGCGCACCGTCGTGTCCGCACTCGGCGTGCGCAGGACCAGCCCGGCGAGCTGGACGGCGGCGCCGACGGCGAGGAGGGCCATCCCCCAGGTCCGCTCGCGCCGCGAGCCGTGCACGGCCACCGTGTAGAACGCGATCAGCAGCGCGTAGGGGACGGGCTGCGGCGCGGTGTCGGGATCGTTGAGCAGGTACGCGCCGGTCGCGGCCGTCACCGCGACCAGGACCGCCAGCGGTGCGCGCCGCCGCCAGAGCAGCGGCAGCGCCTGGCCGAGCACGGGAAGGTACTGCTCGATCGTGTAGCCCGTCACCGGGTCGGCCGCCCGGGTCGTCAGCAGGAAGGGAGCCGAGTGGGCGGCGAGGACGGCCAGGGTGATGGCGATGTCCGCGGCGAGTGGCGGGATCCGGCGGACGACACGGACAGAAGAGCGCATAAGTGAGTGGATCATAGCTCAGGTGTACGAGAGGCCGGCGAGGTTGTAGGTGACCGCCACGATGGCGAACGCGGTCACACCGAGGGCGACCAGCGTGTAGGCGATCCTGCCCGGCCTCCTCCACCAGCGCTTGCGCCAGGCCATCGCCGTACAGGTCAGCAGGGCGGCGGCCAGCGGCACCGTCAGCGACGCCAGCACCAGCAGCGCGATCAGCACGGGAGCCCCTTGCAGGACCAGCGGCAGCGCCCGGCCCTCGTCGGCGAGCAGGCTGCCGAAACCGGCGGTGAAGACGACCACGACGGCACCGGCGAACCAGGCGAGCAGGCGCGGGAGGCGGGGCCCGGCGGGGGTCGCGGACGACCGCCGGCGAGCTGCCCGGACCACCGCCGCCAGGGGGAATCCCAGCAGGGCGGCCAGGGAGGCGGGGAGTGCGAGGCCCAGCAGGGCCAGGTGCAGGGAGGGGTGGTCCAGCGGGCCGATCCGGTCGAAGACGACCGTGCTGCGGCTGATCGCCAGCTGTCCCGGCTCGGGGAAGGCGATCCGGTCCCAGCCGCCCTCCTCCTGGAAGACGCCGGGCGCGAACTGGGTCCAGCGCACTTGGCGTCCCTTGAGTCCGGTGGTGAGGATGGCGCCGTCGGCGGTCGCGGTGACGTGGATCGGCGAGTCCGTGAGCGCCTGCACCTTCAGGATGCTGCCGCTGCTGGTCCGGCTGCTCTGGTACGAGCCCTCGTACTGCTCCGCGGAGGCGCCGGGCAGGGCCTCGACGGCCGGCGGGCGCGCGTCCGGGAGATAGCGGTCGATGATCTTGTGGGCCAGCTCGAACCCGTCCAGCCCGTGCCGTCCGGCGCCGTCGCCGTTGGACATGACGTGGATGCCGATGCCCTGCTCCGGCAGCAGGAACATGTAGGTGTGCATGCCGGGCATGTCACCGGCCTTGAAGAGCAGGCGGTGCCCCTTGTACGGCGACTCCTCCCACATGAAGCCCATCCCGGGCAGCCGGGGGTCCTCGGTGTACTGCTGCCGCTGCATCTCGGCCGCCACCCCGGCCCCGAGCCGGGGGTCCAGCTCCAGCTGGGCCCGCAGGTAGGCGGCCATGTCCGAGGAGGTCGAGGCGGGCCCCGCGCCGGAGGCGGAGAAGTCCGCGCAGTCGGCCGTGGTCGTCGAGCCGTCCGCCAGGTAGGCCCTGGTGTCTCCCAGCCCGCCGCAGGCGATCACCGAGTCCTTCATGCCGAGGGGGGCGAACACGTGCCGCTCGACATACTTCTCGAACGGCATCCCCGAGACCGTCTCCACCAGGTATCCGGCCAGGGCGACGCCGTAGTTGTTGTAGGAGACGCCGGTGCCGGGCGGGCGCAGCCGGGCGGGCTGGGTGGCGGCCAGCGCCTCGCCCAGCGGCCGGACGTCCGAGCCGCTGCCCAGGACGTGGTCCTCGTCGAATCCGGCCGTGTGCGTGAGCAGGTGCCGCAGGGTGACCGGGCGGCCCGGATAGGTGTCACGGATCTTGAAAGTGGTCAGGTAGGCGTTGACGTCGGCGTCCAGGTCCAGCTTGCCCGCGTGGACCAGTTGCAGGGCCGCCTGGGCCGTGAACAGCTTGGTCTCGGACCCGATCAGGAAACGCGTGCGCCCGGGATCCACCGGGAGACGGCGCGCCACGTCGGCCCAGCCGTACCCCTTGTCGACCACCTGACGGCCGCCGGCCACCACCGTGACGGTCACACCGGGGATCTTCTCCTCGGCCATGACCGAGGAGACGTGCTCGTCGACGAGGGCGCCGACTCCCGGAAGGTCCGACGGCGGGGCGGCCTGCGCCGGAGTGGCTGCGAGGACCAGGGCGGTGATGAGCTTCAGGAACATGCGTCAAGATTCCTGCGGACCCCCCTTCCGGCACATCGCCGACGCCGCCCATTCCGATGTCCCCCGCGCGGGGGAGTGAGGCGGGCCCGTGTGCCGCGGCGTCAGGGCGCGCGGGACTCCCCGGACCCGGAACCCGCAGGTCAGAAGGGCCTCAAAAGACCGCTCATCGCGTCGGCCGTGGTGGGGCGGATCTCGAAGACCTCGCGCAGGCCGGTGAGCTCCAGGACCCGCCTCATGGGGCCGGCGACACCGGTGAGGACCAGGCGGACCCCCCGGGCCTGGCTGCGTTTGAAGGCCCTGACGAGTTCGCCGAGCCCGGCCGTGTCGCAGAAGACCAGGTCGGTGAGGTCGAGGACGAGGGCGGGCACGCCGGACAGCTCCCAGACCCGGCCGAGGTGCTCGCGCAAGGTGGGCGCCGAGTCGACGTCGAGTTCCCCTCCCAGCTCGATGATGATCGCATCGCTGTCGTGGCGGAGAGCCGCGATGAGGGTGAGCCGGGCATCCCCGGGGGCGAAGAGCATGTCTGCCCCCCAACGTTTCGACTGGGCCAAACCTTCCAGTTACCCGCGATGCACGGCTCTCTAACGCCGGGATGACAGGTTCCGTGAGCCGGGCCGGGGGACGGGGTCCCGGACCGTCGTCCGCCGGGCGGTCACGAGGTGGCCTGCCCGTCGCCGCCGGCCGTACCCTCCCGGCGGGCTTGGAGCTCTGACAGGCGCCGGGCTATCTGCTCGGCCCGGCGGTGGGTCGTCACGGCGTCGCAGCCGGCCTGTCCGGCTTCCTGGCCGGCCTCTTCGGCCTGTTGCCGCGTGTCGTGCACCGCCGCGGCGGGCCGGCCGGTCCGGGCGCCTGTGGTGAGGTCGTCCCGCTCGGTCTCATCGAGCCATGGCGGCCAGCGCTGCTGGCTTTCGACGATGGCCTGTTCGCGCTCCGCCTGGGCCGCCTGCCGGTCGGCCTGGGCGGCGGTCCGATCGTGCGCGCTCGCCTGACGGTCGCGTTGCGCCTGCAACCGATCCTGCCGGGCCGCGGCCACGTCCGTCCGGGCCGCCGCCCGGTCATCGCGCACCTGTGTCCAGGCGTCGCGCAGCGCGGCGCGGTCCCGCTGGTTGTGCTCGTGGTCGACGGCCTGCCTCTGCCGGCTCCGCGTCCGCGTCTGCGGGTCGGCGTCGGCGTCGGCGTCGGCGTCGGCGTCGGTGCTGGCGTCGGCGGAGCAGTCAGCCTGTTCGGCCGCCCGGTCGCGCTGTTCGGCCGCCCACAGCACATCGTGGAAGGCGCGGTCGGCGGCGTCGGTCGCGTCCCGGGCCCGCTGCTGCTCCTGGTGGCGTGTCACGGCGGCCTCGTCGCGGCGGGCCGCCGCCTCGTCGCGCCGGTGGGCTGCCAGATCGCGCTGCGCGGCGGCGTCGTCCCGGGTGAAGGCCGCCTCCGCATGAGCCGGGGTGCTCTCCCGCGGTGAGCCCGCCCGGCCGCCGTGGCGGGCCCGTTCAAGGCGCTCGCGCATCACCGCGACCATCTGCCGGGCATCGGCGGCCAGCGGATCGTCCTCCAGTCGGCCGGCCATCGCTTCCAGCAACGTCGCGACCGCCCGGGCCTCCTGCTCGTCCAACATCATCAAGACTTCCGGCACGGAGACAACACCACTGCTGATGGTATGCCCGGCCTCGCGACGGGTAAGCGGACCGGAAAGCCGGCAGGTGCGGGTCCGGGACCCGCACCTGCCGGCTGTGGCGACATCGTCTTCGTGATTCGAGATCGGCGGTCTGCTCGCCGACGGCTTCCGGAGGACCCTACTCCCAGCGGAACCAGCGGATCGCGATGATCGTGCACCCGGCCGCGTAGGCGGCCAGCGTCAGCAGGGGAGCGGCGGAGGGGAAGTGGCCCAGGTAGGCCTCCTGGAAGGCCTGCATGCCGGCGCCGAGCGGGGTGTAGTGGCTGATGGTCTGCAGCATCTCGGGCATCTGGGCGACCGGCACCCAGAGTCCGGCGAAGAACATCATCGGGAAGAACAGCACCGTGCCGATCGCCGTGGCCGCGCCGCGCCCGGGGGACAGCGCGGTGATCAGCAGGCCGACGGCCAGCAGCGCTGCGCTCGCCAGCAGCCAGGACAGGATGAAGCCGACGGGGTGCCGCGGCAGGTCGACACCGAAACCGAGCCCGGCCACGGCCAGGAACAGGACCGTCGCCACCAGCGCGATGGCGAAGTTGGCCGCCAGCTGGGCGCTCAGCACGCGGGCCGGGCCGATCGGAGTGGTCTGCATGCGCCGCAGCACCCCGTTCTCCCGATAGCCCGCCAGCGTGGTCGGCAGGGCGGTCATCGCCAGGATGGCCAGGTTGAACAGGATCAGGACGGGCACGTACAGGTCGAAGTACGTCAGGCCGCCGGCGGCCTCCACGGGTTCGCGCAGGGCGGGCACGACACCCAGGATGATCAACACGATCAGCGGGCAGCCGACCCCCCACAGAGGACCGACCTTGTCCCGGATGCTCAGCCTGCTCTCGGCCTTGATCAGCCGCCAGGTCGCGGAACCGGATGCGGCGGGGGCGGCGGCGGGGGCGGCGGTGTTCAGGACTGACACGGGGGTGGCCTTTCTCTGCGGTCTCTTCGCGGGGTCTCTGGCGGGGTCTCTGCGGGGTCTCTGCGGGGTCTCTGCGGGGTCTCTGCGGGGTCTCTGCGGGGACTTTCGGCGGGGGCCGGGCTGCGGGACCGGGTGCCTAGCGGGAGTCGAGGCGGCCGCCGGTCAGCTGGACGAACGCCTCCTCCAGGCTCGCCTGCTCCACCCGCAGCCGCTCGGCGACGATCCGGTTGCGGGCCAGTACGGCGGTCACCGCGTTGAGCGCGTTGTCGTTGCCGCTGACGATGACCAGCTCGCCCCGGCGGGTCAGGCCGGAGACCTCGGGCAGGCCGGTGAGCAGGTGGTCGGCCAGCGGCCGGGACGGGCGGAACTGGATGCGCTGCTCGATGCGGGCCCGCTCGGTCAGGCCGGCCGGGGTGTCCACCGCGACCACGCGGCCGCCGTCGATCAGCGCCAGCCGGTCGCACAGCCGCTCGGCCTCCTCCATGAAGTGGGTGACCAGCACGATCGTCACCCCGCCGGCGCGCACGTTCTCGATCAGCTCCCAGGTCTCGCGCCGGGCCTGGGGGTCCAGGCCGGTGGTGAGCTCGTCCAGGATCGCCACCTTCGGGTTGCCGACCAGGGCCAGCGCGATCGACAGCCGCTGCTTCTGCCCGCCCGACAGCTTGGCGTAGGCCGTCCTGGCCTTGTCCGCCAGTCCCAGACCGTGCATCAGCGCCCGCCAGTCAGCCGGCTCGGGGTAGAAGGAGGCGTACAGCTCCAGCGCCTCGGCCACCTGCAGCCGGTCGGGCAGCTGACCGGCCTGCAGCTGGACGCCGAGCCGCCGGGTCAGCTCGGCGCGATCCCGGAGGGGGTTCAGCCCGCACACCTTGATCTCGCCCCGGTCCGGTGTGCGCAGACCCGCGATGCACTCCACACTCGTCGTCTTGCCGGCGCCGTTCGGGCCGAGGATCCCGAAGATCTCGCCCTCCTGCACGGTGAGAGAGACATCCTCGACCGCGACCTTGTCGGCGTAACGCTTGTGGAGGTTGCGTACCTCGATCACTGCTGGCATGTCCGTGGTCCCTTCAGGCAGGCCCTTCGGCGTTCTGGCGTGCCTCAAGCCTGCTGGACCGGGGCTTTTCCCGGCACCGACCGGCGGACGGGACCTGACTGCCGAACGGTGGGGACGCAGGATCAGCCGATCGGTGGATTGCCACCCCGCAGGAGTGAACGAGGGATCTTCGTGCCCGAGGGCTACAGGCCGGTCATCACCAGGCTCAGGTAGTACCAGTAGCCGTTGCCGAAGATGTGCTTGGAGACGTAGGCGATCTGCCCGGTGGAGAGTATGGCGCAGGTGGAGCCCTGCGCGGTGACCGAGCCGAGCTCGTCGCCCTGGCCGATGACGGGCGGAGTGACCTCGCGCAGGCTGAACTTCGCCGACGCGGTGACGCCGATGGTGGTGGTCGGGTTGCCGAAGTTGCCGGAGTAGGCGGTGTCACCGTTGTTCATGGCGACGTACTGGCTGCCGCTGGGGTACATGTACCCGGCGAGGTTGATCTTGACCTCGTCGCCGTTGTTCTCCTCCGTGTCGTAGGCGTCGACGTAGTTCACCTCCACCCGGCACGTGGTGGCCGCGGTCGCCGCGCCGGCGGGCGAGGCCGTGGACACGACCGCCGGGACGGCCAGGCCCGCCGTCAGCGCGAGTGCGAGGAGCTTGTGAGATCGCATGCCGTTTCTCCCTCTGTCGACCCGCGCTCCATGCCGGAACGCCGGCACCCCAGGGTGCGGCAGGCGGCGCGGACGGCTCAGTGACCAAATGCACGCTCCGTCCATGCCTTTCTGGGTTGCGCCGCCCGGGGCCGGGTGGCCGCCGGGCCGGAGGGGCCACCGCCGGAAAACCGGTTGAGCCCTCCCCGCGCGCTTTTGTAGGTTGCCTGCGGCCCCGTCGCAGTGAGGACAGAGGACAGAACCGCGTGACCCCGCCTGCTCTTCAGATCTGACACCTTCTTCCGCCCACCTCCAGGCCGGCCCTCCCGCCGGCTCCGCCGGGCTGCCCGCGTGCGCCCGGTCACACGGCGTTTGAGGCCGCGCGCAATCGGCCTCGTGTCAGGTCTAGAGAGATCATGTCTTCACAACCTCATACTGTGCTGCCCTGGGTCGTCCGCCGGACCGGGCTGCCCCTGCTGTCGTCGCGGTGCGTGGACTGCCGGTCGGAGTCGGCCACCGCCGGCGAGGGCAGGTTCCGCGTCAACGCCAACGGCAAGCTGCTGGACGTGTGGCTGCTGGTGCGCTGCGTGTCCTGCGATCGGACGAGCAAGCTCACCGTGCACGAGCGAGCACCGGTCGGCTCCTTCGATCCGGCCGAGCTCGACGGCTACCACGTCAACGATCCGGAGCTGGTGGCCTCCAGGCTGCTGGATCCGCTGCTCGCCCGGCGCAACCGCTTCACCCTGGACTGGACGGGAGCCTGGCGGCTGGACACCCCGCCGGCACGGCTCGACGAGGCGTGGCCGGTCCGGGTGGAGGTCGTCTTCGCCGATCCGGTGCCGGTGCGCCCGGACCGGCTCATCGCGCAGGGGCTCGGCCTCAGCAGGAACGAGGTGCTGCGCCGGATCAAGTGCGACATCCCGCTGAGCCGCCCGACGAGCACCGGCTTCGCCTTCACCGTGATGGCCGGGAACTGACCCCGCCCGGTGCCCGAGCCCGGCTCCGGCTCGGGCACCGGGGAGGGTAGGGCCAGCCCTACCCCGGCAAGCCTGCCGGCAGGATCGATCCGGCGCCCGGCGGCTCGTAGCGTTGCCTCC
>NZ_BOOK01000003.1 GCF_016863195.1 Paraplanobispora takensis
TACGACTCACAACACACCTGTGTCGATCTGACGCAACTTCGGGGTCTCCGCGCCTCAGAGTTGCCCAGCGGGTCGGCCACAGCATGGACGCCCTCCTACAGATCTACGCCAAGTGCATAGTAAATCAGGACGAGACCGTCCAACATCTGATCTCCCAGGCGCCCAAGGAGGCATGATCCCGTGGGAAGGCATTGGGAAGAGAAAGTCGCAGCGGTCCGGCGACAGCCGTACACCGCCGGACACGATGAAAGATCACCAAAAGACGAATACGCAGGTCAGAGGCGCTCTTGTCGAGGCCGTGGAGGGTAGGGCGGGCGGGACTCGAACCCGCGACCCAGGGATTATGAGTCCCCTGCTCTAACCGGCTGAGCTACCGCCCCTCGCGCAAGCCGTACCGACGCATTCAACCAAAGGTGCGCCCCGTTCGCACATCCGGCAGGCGGACGGGGCCAAGATGTGACCTTTGCCCGGCGGCGGGGGGTGCGGGGGTCGCTATGGTACGGGGAGACGATGTTGAGGAGTGTTGGATCATGCGCGTTGTTGACGCTTTCCGTGAGTCGTTCGGGGCCGAGCCGCAGGGGGTGTGGCACGCGCCCGGGCGGGTGAACCTGATCGGGGAGCACACCGACTACAACGACGGGTTCGTGCTGCCGTTCGCCGTGCCGTGGGGGGTCACCGCGGCGGTCTCGCGGCGGGAGGACGGGGTCGTACGGGTGCGCTCGCTCCAGGCCGGCGAGCCGGTGACCGTCGACGATCTCGACCGCGCCGAGGGCTGGGTCCGGTACGTCGTGGGGGTGGTCTGGGCGCTGCGGGCGGCCGGGCATCCGGTGCGGGGGGCGGACATCGTGGTCGACGGGGACGTGCCGCAGGGGGCCGGGCTGTCGTCGAGCGCCGCGCTGGAAGTGGTGGTCGGTACCGCGCTCGACGAGCTGTACGGCCTGGGCCTCGCCAAGATGGAGATCGCGTTGCTGGCCCAGAAGGCGGAGAACGACTTCGTCGGGATGCCGTGCGGGATCATGGACCAGGCGGCGTCGGCGCTGGGCGAGGAGGGCAGGGCCCTGTTCCTGGACTGCCGGAGTCTGGCGAGCAGGACGATTCCCTTCGACCTGACGGCGGAGGGTCTCCAGCTGCTGATCATCAACACCGGGGTCCACCACGAGCTCGCCGACGGGCAGTACGCCAGGCGGCGTGAGGACTGTGAGAACGCCGCCAAGCGTCTTGGCGTGGACGCGCTGCGCGACGTCACCGACCTGGCGGGCGCGCTGGCGAAGCTGACCGGGGACGAGCGCAAGCGCGTGCAGCACGTGGTGACCGAGAACCACCGGGTGGAGGCGCTCATCGGACTGCTGCGCGCCGGGGCCGTCCGGGAGATCGGGGCGTTGCTGAACGCCTCCCACCTGTCGCTGCGCGACCAGTTCGAGGTGTCGTGCGCGGAACTGGACGTGGCGGTGGAATCGGCCGTCCGCGGCGGGGCCAGGGGCGCGCGGATGACCGGGGGCGGGTTCGGCGGCTCGGCCATCGCGCTGGTCGCCGACGACAAGGTGGAGTCCGTACGGCAGGCCGTGACGTCGGCCTACGCCGAGCGCGGCTGGGCCGTCCCGGAGATCTATCCGGCGACCCCGGCCGCCGGAGCCCGGCGCCTGACCTGAGGCTCCGATCGCCCCGACCACCGGCCACTGGAATCCGGCGTCCGGTCCGGGGCCCCGGCCATCTCGATCCCGGCCCGAACTCCCGGCCGCCCCGACCACCGGCCACTGGAATCCGGCGCCCGGTCCGGGGCCCCGGCCATCTCGATCCCGGCCCGAACTCCCGGCCGCCCCGACCACCGACCGCCGGAGCCCGGCGCCCGGTCTGAGGCTCCGGTCGCCCCCACCACCGGTCGCCTGGCCGCGCCACCCGCCTCATGCCCCGGGCCGGTTCCGGCGGCCTCCCGCTCGGGCCTGCACCCCGGTCACCGTCCTGTCCAGGCTCACGCCCCGGCGCCTTGTGCCGCCTCTCTCAGGAGCGCCAGGGTGTGGTCCAGTTCGTCCTGGAGGGTGCGGCAGGCCGCCTCGGCGTCTCCCTTCTCGACGGCCTCGACCAGGGCGGCGTGGCTGTCGTCGCCGGGGTTGCCGTCGTGATGCCGCAGGCCGAGCAGGTCCACCAGGTCGATCAGTCCCTGCCGGAGCGCGGGGACGAACTCTGCGAACAGGTCGGTGAGGACGGGGTTGTGCGCAGCCGCCACGACTGCGGCGTGCAGGGCGATGTCGGCGTCGACGAAGGCGGCGTCGTCGCCCGCGGCGGCGGCGCGGCGGGCGGCCAGCGCCTCGTGGAGGGCGGCGACGTCGGCGCCGGTCCTGCGTTCCGCGGCCAGGCGGGCGGCCTGCACCTCGACGAGCGTGCGCACCTCGTAGACGTGGACGACGGCGGCGCGGCGGAGCCGGGCGGGCCAGTCCTCCACGGGTTCGGTGGCGACGACGAAGACCCCGGAGCCCTGCCGGGCCTGCACCAGGCCCGCCCCCGCCAGGGCGCGGACGGCCTCGCGCACGGTGGAGCGGCCCACGCCCAGGGTCTTGGCCAGGGTCGTCTCGCCGGGCAGCTTGGTGCCCACCGGCCACTCCCCCGAGGTGATCTGCTCGCGCAGGCGGCCGGTGGCCTGGTCGACGAGCGAGCTGGGGCGGAGGGCTCCTAAGGTCATTTTCTACCTCTCAGGTTGTCTGAGGAGCTGAGGTGTGCTTAGCATACCGCCATGTCGCTCCGCCGTCTCCTTCTCGGCTGCCGCGGCGGGGTCTGATCCGACCGGCGCCCCGCCGCGGGTGCCGTGCTGCCGGTCACTCCCCCGACCGCCGAAAGGACAGACTCGATGAACACGGACTCGATGAACACGCCGGCGAATCCGCAACGCCCCAGCGGCATGCCGTACCGCAAGTACCTGCCCGCCCACGAACGGGTCGAGATCGCCCTGACCGACCGCACCTGGCCGGCCCGCAGGATCACGCAGGCCCCGCTCTGGGTCGCCGAGGACCTGCGCGACGGCAACCAGGCGCTGGCCGAGCCGATGGACACCCCGCGCAAGCGCCGCATGTTCGACCTGCTGGTCGGACTGGGGTTCAAGGAGATCGTGGCCGGGTTCCCCGCGGCGAGCCGTACCGACTTCGACTTCGTCCGGCACCTGGCCGACACCGGCGCGGTGCCCGACGACGTGACCGTCTCGGTGCTCACCGGCGCCCGCGCCGACCTGATCGACCGGACCTTCGCCGCCGTCGAGGGCCTGCCGAGGACGATCGTCCACCTCTACACCCCGACCGCCCCGGTCTGGCGCGAGGTGGTCCTGGGGCGGGGCCGGGCGGAGGTCCACGCCATGATCAGACAGGCCGCCGCGCGCATGGACCGGCTGGCGGGCGCGGGCACCCGGTTCGAGTTCTCGCCCGAGGTGTTCAACATGACCGAGCCGGACTTCGTGCTGGAGATCTGCAACGGCCTCACCGAGCTCTGGGACGCCTCCCCCGACCGGCCGGTGATCCACAACCTGCCCGCCACCGTGGAGATCGGCTCCCCGAACGTCTACGCCGACCAGATCGAGTACATGCACCACCATCTGGAGCGGCGCGATTCGGTCGTGCTCTCGGTCCATCCGCACAACGACCGGGGAACCGGGGTGGCCTGCGCCGAACTGGCCATGCTCGCCGGCGCCCAGCGGGTGGAGGGCTGCCTGTTCGGCAACGGCGAGCGCACCGGCAACGTCGACCTGGTCACCCTCGCCCTGAACCTGTACTCCCAGGGCGTGGACCCGATGCTCGACTTCTCCGACATCGACCGCGTCCGCCGCACCGTGGAGGAGTGCATCCGGCTGCCGGTCCACCCCCGCCACCCCTACGGCGGCGAGCTCGTCTACACCGCCTTCTCCGGCACCCACCAGGACGCCATCGGCAAGGGCCTGGCCCGCGCCGGCGAGGACTCCCACTGGTCCGTGCCGTACCTGCCGATCGACCCCGCCGACGTGGGCCGGACCTACGAGGCGGTGATCCGGGTCAACAGCCAGTCGGGCAAGGGCGGCGTGGCCTACCTGCTCCGCGAGCACTACGGGTTGGAACTGCCCGAGGAGCGGCGGGCCGGTTTCTCCCGCGTCGTCCAGGCCGCGGCCGACGACAGCGGCCTGGAGCTCACGCCGGAGGACCTGTGGAAGCTCTACAACGCCACCTACCAGGACTGACCGGAGCACCTCGCCCGCCCGTCCCGGTTATGCCGTGCCTCCCAGCCGGGGGAAGACCGGAGCCGGGGCGGGCAGGCGCCCGCCCGGACCCGCACACCGGGCGGCGATTCGGGCCGCGGCGTCGGGCAGGAACGGCGTGAGCAGACCGGCCACCTCGCGGCAGGTCTCCGCGAGCGTGCCGAGGACCGGGTCGAGGTGGGCGGAGCCCTCCCGGGCGAGCTGCCACGGCCTGGTCCGGCTCACATAGCGGTTGGCCGCCTCGACCACCTCGTACACCGCGCCGGCGGCCCGGCGGAAGTCGAAGGCGTCCAGGGCCCCGGCCACCGCGCCCGGAGCGCGCCGCCGTGCCGCCTCCAGCTCCGAGTCCGGCTCCGAGTCCGGCTCCGGGACCCGGCCGGGGACCGGCTCGGTGGCCCGTACGGCGGGCACGACCCCGTCCCGATAGCGGTGCACCAGCCCCGCCACCCGGCTGACGAGGTTGCCCACCCCGTTGGCCAGCTCGTCGTCGTGCCGGGCGATGAGGCGTTCCACGGTGAAGTCGGCGTCCCCGACCCGCGGCACGTCGCGCAGCAGCCACCACCGGACCGCGTCCACCCCGTAGTCCGCGACCAGGCCGAGCGGGTCCACCGCCGGTCCGCCGGACTTGCTGATCTTGCGGCCGTTCACGGTGAGGTGGTCGTGGACCAGGATGTCGGTCGGCAGCGCCTCCCCGGCCGACAGCAGCATCGCCGGCCAGTAGACCGCGTGGAAGCGGAGCACGCTCTTGCCGAGCAGGTGCACCCGCCGGTCGGCCCGCCCCCACCAGCGGCCGTGCCCGCCGGTCCCGTAGTCCAGGGCGGTCAGGTAGTAGCCGAGCGCGTCCCACCACACGTAGATCACCTGATCGGGATCGCCCGGGACCGGGATGCCCCAGCCGCGCGCTCTGGCCCTCGACCTCGAGACGCTGAAGTCGGCCAGGCCGCCCGCGATGAAGGCGAGGACCTCGTTGCGGCGCTCGGCGGGCTCGATCCGGATGCGCCCGTCCGCGATCAGGTCGTACAGCCGCTCCTGATGGCGGGACAGGCGGAAGAACCAGTTCTCCTCCGACACGCGCTGGAGCGGGGCCTCGTGCTCGGGACATCGCTCGCCGGGCCGGTAGAAGTGCTCGCAGCCCACGCAGTACAGGCCCTCGTAGTGCTTGCGGTAGAGGTCGTGCGCGCAGGCCCGCCAGAACCGCTCGACCCCGGCCCGGTGCCGGGGGTCGGCGCTGGTGCGCAGGAAGTCGTCGAAGCGCAGCGAGAGCGGCCCGGCCAGCCGGGCGAACTCCGCGGCGTTGCGGTCGACGAGATCGCGTACGGCGACGCCCGCGGCGTCGGCCGCCTGCACGTTCTTCAGCGAGTTGTCGTCGGTCCCCGTCTGCAGGCGGACCTCGTCACCGCGCAGCCGGTGGTGCCGGGCGAGGACGTCGGCCTGGACCAGCTCCAGGGCGAAGCCGAGGTGGGGACGGCCGTTGACGTAGGGGATCGTGGTGCTCAGCAGGAGCCGGGTCATCGGAAACCTCCGGGAACGGGGCTCCGCGGCCAGGTGGGGCCCCTTGGTGTCGGGGCCTGGGCATGACGGACCCGCGTCAGCGGGTCGTCATCACCTGGGCAGTCATGCGGCCAGGATATGCACGCCCCGCGAGCCGGCGCGAGCGGATAATCGGAGGCTCCGGACCGGAGGGAACTCCTGGGGTGTGTTTTCTGGATCTTTGCCGCGGCGAGGATCGGCCGGGCGGATGCCTCGCAAGGCGGAGGAGGAGGCCGTAGCGGAGCCTACGGCCGACGACGACAACGCGGCGGGGCGCCGTCCGGGCGACCGCAGTAGGCGAGAAGATCCAGAAAACACACCCTAAGGTCGGGGCATGCCCTTCGAAAGCGTGAACGTGGTCTACCGGAAGTACGACGGCTCCCTGCACTGGCACCATCGCGCCCTGCTCCTCGGCGAGGACGAGCACGGCGTCTGGACCGGCTGCGTGCCCGGCTCCAGCGGCAGCCGGGGCCACGAGCCCCCGGTCGTGTGGCCCCAGGCGTTCGTCATGCTCTTCCCCCGTGACCAGTGGTGGACGGCCGTCTTCAACGCCCGGCCCGACAAGACCGAGATCTACTGCGACATCACCACCGTGCCCGAGTGGCGCGACGGGGAGGTCACCATGGTCGACCTGGACCTCGACGTGATCCGCCTGCGCGACGGCCGTGTCTTCCTCGACGACGAGGACGAGTTCGAGGAGCACCAGGTCCGCTACGCCTATCCCCCGCACGTCATCTCCTCGGCCCGCGCCGCCGCCGAGCACCTCCTGCAGGCCGTGGCCACCCGCGCCGCCCCCTTCGCCGCCGGCCCCGGCTGGCTGGCCCGGGTCAGCTGAGCGCCGGTCCTGCGGGCGGTACGGCTCCCGCGGTGGGGTGCGGGAGCCGTACCGGGTCCCGGGGACTCAGTTTCCGAAGCTGAACCAGTTGAGGTTGACGAAGTCGGCCGGCTGGCCGCTGCTGAAGGTGACGTAGACGGTGTGGGTGCCGGTCACCGGTGTGATGTTGGCCGGGACGGTCCGCCAGCTCTGCCAGCCGCCGGTGCCGGCGACGGCGAAGTCACCGATCGGGGCGGCCGTGGGGCTGCCCAGGCGCACCTGGACCAGTCCGCTGACCCCGGCCGGGGCCCCGGAGGCGACGCGCGCCTTGAACTGGGTGGCCGCGGTGGCGCCGAAGCGCACGTTGTCGAAGCGCAGCCAGTCGCCGTTGCCGATGGCGCCGACGTTCTGCCCGCCGCCGGTGTCGGTGGTGGTCTCCACGACGGTGCCCGACTGCGCCTGGTAGCGCTCGGCCTGGATGGTGGAGCGGGCGTCCACCCCGCCGGGGTTACCGGTGGGGGTGACCGTGGGGGTCGGACCGGGGGTGGAGCCGGAGCCGCTCTGCCAGACGGCCACGTAGTCGACGAGCATCGGCCGGCCGGAGACGGTGGCGGCGGTCGGGGTCTGGCCGCCCAGCGCGTTGGGGAACGCCCCGCCCATGGCCACGTTGAGCAGCAGGAAGTAGCCCTGGTGGCCGGTCATGTTGTTCCAGGTCGTGGCGTCGAAGCGGGACTGGCTGAGGCTGTGGAAGAGCTGGCCGTCGACGTACCAGCGCAGCTGGTTCGGGGCGACGCTGCGGTCCCACTCGAAGCGGTAGGTGTGGAAGGCCGACTGGCAGGACGCCCCGGGGCAGGCCCTGCTGGCGCCGAGACCGGTGGACTCGTTGCAGGCCCCGCCGGGGTTCACGCCGCAGTGGAGCACGCCCCAGACGGAGTTGATCCCGTTGACGTTCTCCATGATGTCGAACTCGCCGATGGCGGGCCAGTTCTGGTAGTTGCCGCGGTACGGCGCGCCGAGCGCCCAGAAGGCGGGCCAGTAGCCCAGCGCGGCGTTGCCGGTGACGTTGGGCATCTGGATGCGGCCCTCGATGCGCAGGATGCGGCCGGCCGCGGGCTTGAAGTCCGAACGGCGGGTCTCGATGCGGGCCGAGGTCCACTCGTTCCCGCTCTTCAGCGGGGTGATGCGGAGGTTTCCGCCGCCGTCGAGGCTGAGGTTGGACGGGCTGTCGGTGTAGCGCTGGATCTCACCGGTGCCCCAGTTGGCCGGGCCGCCGGGGTAACTGTGGCCGGTGTCGACGATCCAGTTGCCGGAGGAGGGCGGGGATCCGGCGCTGCCGTTGAAGTCGTCGCTCCAGACCAGCGACCAGCCCGAGGGGGTCGGCGGGACCGCGGCGTGGGCGGCGAGCGCGGTCACCGGCAGCACCAGTGCCGCGAGGAGGATCGGGATCCAGGCAAGAGAGCGATTTCTGGACGGGGGGTGGCTCATGAGGGGCCCCTCTCCGGGGAACGAGGGAGACGGTCGGAAAGCGCTGCAGCGTGGAGACCGGGTGTGGTCACTGTGTCGCCTCAGTCAACCCAAGTCAATACTTTAAGTCGGATTTAAGAGAGCGCTCTCTAAGCCTGGAACGTTTCATTCGGCGGGTCGCAGGTCAGCCGGGCACCCCGGATGGCGGTTGACCTCAACAAAGGTTTAGGTTCTAGGGTCCTCTCCATGAGGACACATGAGGGACTTCCCATGAACGGGCGGCACTCCGTCTCGTACCCCGGACTCTTGACGGGCGGTGCGCGATGAGCATGGAGGTGACCGCCTGGAACATGTTGTACCGGACCATGAACGCCCAGAACGACCGGAGACCGCTGTCGATGACCACACTGCGCCGGATCGGCGCGTTCGCCCGGCCGCACCGGCGGCGCCTGGCGGCCTTCCTGGTGCTCAGCGTCGTGACGGCGATCCTGACGGTGGCCACGCCGGTGCTCGCGGGCCAGGCCGTCGGCGCGATCGTCGACGGCGCGGAGACAGGCGTGGTGACCGGGCTCGCGACGCTCATCGCGGTCATCGCGGTGGCGGAGGCCGGGCTCGGGTTGCTGACGCGGTGGTTGTCGGCGGGCATCGGCGAGGGCCTGATCCTCGACCTGCGCACCGCCGTCTACGACCACGTGCAGCGCATGCCGGTGGCCTTCTTCACCCGGACCCGGACCGGTGCGCTGGTCAGCCGGTTGAACAACGACGTCATCGGCGCGCAGCGGGCCTTCACCGACACCCTGTCCACCGTGGCGGGCAACCTGGTGACGCTCGTGCTCACCCTGGTGGTCATGATCAAGCTCTCGTGGCAGATCACCCTGCTCGCGCTGGTGCTCCTGCCGGTGTTCGTGCTGCCCGCGCGGCGGATGGGGGCGCGGCTGGCGCGCCTGAGGCACGAGGCGGCCGACCACAACGCCGCGATGGGCACGCAGATGACGGAGCGGTTCTCCGCGCCCGGCGCGATGCTCGTCAAGCTCTTCGGCCGGCCGGCCCGGGAGTCGGCGGAGTTCGCCGCGCGGGCCGGGCGGGTGCGGGACATCGGGGTGCGCACGGCGATGGTGCAGTCGTCGTTCGTCACCGCGCTGACCCTGGTCTCGGCGCTGGCCCTGGCGCTGGTGTACGGCCTGGGCGGCTTCTACGCGCTGCGCGGGCAGCTGGACCCGGGCTCCGTCGTCGCGCTCGCGCTGCTGCTCACCCGCCTGTACGCGCCGCTGACCGCGCTGGCCGGGGCGCGCGTGGACGTGATGAGCGCGCTGGTGAGCTTCGACCGGGTCTTCGAGGTCCTCGACCTCACGCCCATGATCGCCGACCGGCCGGACGCCCGGCGGGTGCCGGACGGGCCGGTGTCGGTGGAGTTCGAGGACGTGCGCTTCGGATACCCCTCGGCGGACAAGGTCTCACTCGCGTCGCTGGAGGAGGTGGCGGCCCTCGACACGCGGGGCGGCGCCGAGGTCCTGCACGGGGTGTCCTTCCGGGCAGAGCCGGGGCGGATGGTGGCCCTGGTGGGCTCGTCGGGCGCCGGGAAGTCGACGATCGCGCAGCTGCTGCCGCGCCTGTACGACGTCGAGGGCGGCGCCGTACGGCTGGCGGGGGTGGACGTGCGGGACCTGTCGGCCGAGTCGATCCGTGAGACGGTCGGCATGGTGACGCAGGACGGCCACCTGTTCCACGAGTCGATCCGCGAGAACCTGCTGCTGGCGCGGCCGGAGGCGGAGGAGGACGAGCTGTGGGAGGCGCTGCGCCGCGCCCGGCTCGCCGACCTCGTCGCCGCGCTGCCCGACGGCCTGGACACCGTCGTGGGCGAGCGGGGCTACCGGCTGTCGGGCGGCGAGCGCCAGCGGCTGACGATCGCGCGGCTGCTGCTGGCCCGCCCCCGGGTGGTGATCCTCGACGAGGCCACCGCGCACCTGGACTCCACCTCCGAGGCGGCGGTGCAGGCGGCGCTGGAGGAGGCGCTGACCGGGCAGACGGCGGTGGTGATCGCGCACCGGCTCTCCACGGTCATCGCCGCGGACCTCATCCTGGTGGTCGAGGACGGGCGGATCGTCGAGCGCGGCACGCACGCGGAGCTCCTCGCCGCCGGGGGCCGCTACGAGGAGCTGTACCGGACCCAGTTCGACCCCCGGGACGACCTCGAGACCGCCGCCTGACCCGGCGCCGCCCTACGGCGGCGCCGGATCACAGCGGAGGGAAGCGAGGGGGACGGCGTTCGAGGAAGCTGGCGACGCCCTCGGCGAAGTCGGGACGGGCGAAGGACTCCAGCATCAGCCGGGAGGCCGCGGACTCCGCCGACTCCAGGGTGGTGTTCCAGTCGCCCCAGATCTGGCGCTTCATCACCGCCATCGAGGACGGGGAGCTGTGGACGGCCAGCTCCCTGGCGTAGGCCAGGGTCTCCCCCATCAGGCTCTCGCCGGGCACCGACCGGGCGGCCAGGCCGAGGGCGAACGCCTCGGCCCCGGTGAAGGTCCGGCCGGACAGCAGCAGGTCCATGGCCCTGCCCTGGCCGATCAGCCGGGGCAGGACCCAGGACAATCCGTACTCGGCGATCAGGCCGCGGCGGGCGAAGGCCGTGGTCCACTTGGCCTCCGCCGCGGTGAAGACCAGATCGCAGTAGAGGGCGTGGACCATGCCGAGCCCGGCGCAGGCGCCGTTGACCGCGGCGATGACCGGCTTGCCGACGGTGGTCGGGAAGGAGTGGGGGCGCTTGTCGGGCTCGCTCTCGTACGAGCCGTCCTGGATGGCGTTGAGCGTCTGGAAGTCGGCCCCGGCGCAGAAGCCCTTCCCCGCGCCGGTGACGACGATCACCCGGACCTCCGGGTTCTCCTCCGCCTCCGCCAGCTGGTCGAAGTAACGCCGCCCCATCGCCTCGGTCCAGGCATTGAGCCGGTCCGGACGGTTGAGCGTCAACGTCAGCACGCCCTCATCGAGCGATGACAGCACCAGATCCAGCATGTACGCCCCTTCCCTCACGCTACAGAATAACGTTCTACACCCTTTCCTCGCCCGGCGACAGGTCACAGGAGCGTCCCAGGCCCCGCTCCAGCGAGTCCGGGTGGTGGACGTAGTTCGGCGACAGCTGCTCGTCGTCGTAGTAACGGTGGAAGACGGGGGTGGCCGCGGCCGAGATGGGAGGAACGATCCAGCTCCAGTCGGCCGGGCAGACCCGGCCGGCCCGTTCCTCGCGGTCCACGTGGGTCAGGAAGCGCCGGGACTCGGTGTGGTGGTCGGTCATGGTCACCCCCGCCCGCTCGAACGAGTGGAGCACCGCCACGTTGATCTCCACCAGGGCGTGGTCGCGCCAGAGCGAGCGGTCGGTGCTGGTGTCCAGGCCCAGGGCCCGGGCGACGACGGGCACCAGGTTGTAGCGGTCGGCGTCGGCCAGGTTGCGCGCGCCGATCTCGGTGCCCATGTACCAGCCGTTGAACGGCGCCGCGCGGTAGCAGATCCCGCCGATCTCCAGGCACATGTTCGAGATCGCCGGTACGGCGTGCCAGCGCAGCCCCAGCTGCTCGAACCAGGGGTAGGAGGGGTGCGACAGCGGCACCTCCAGCACGGCGTCCGGGGGGACGGGCGTCACCAGCGGCGGCCCGTCGCCCATCGAGACCGCCAGCGGGAGGACGTCGAACGGCGTGCCGGGACCGCCCGCCCAGCCGAGCTTGCGCAGCACGGTGGTGAACTCGGCGTACCGGGGGTCGCCGACGATCGAGCCGTCGTCCATCTCGTACCCGGCGTACCGGATGAGCTGCTCGTTCCAGATCCTCGGGCCGGGCCTACCCGGTCGGTCGGGGGCGAACACCGTGATCGTCGGGCGGATGCGGCGCCCGGGCGCCGCGTCCCGCAGGTGGCTCACGCACTCCGCCGCGACCCCCTCGGGGGTGTCGATGTGCCGCAGGTCGCGTACGCGTAGGGACCGCCAGTAGAGCCTGCCGATGCACCTGCCGCTGTTGCGCCAGGCCACCCGGGCGCCGAAGACCAGCTCACCGGGGGTGTGGGTGTAGGTCCCCGTCTTGGTGATCTCGGCTCTCACCTCCCGCAGGCGTGGTTTGACCGGTCCCGCCGACGGGTTCTCGGCGTGGAACAACGTCAGGAACTCTTCGGCCTCCGCCGGATCGACATGCGGGGCCGGACGCTCGGGGACTCCCTCGTGGAGACCGTGGACACCATGGACCAGATCCGGCACGCTCCGCCGGGACCTCCGCCAGGTCAGCACTGAACACAACCACCCATGCGTGGCTCACGGGCACGACGACCGTTCCGGGCGGTGCGGTGCCCTTGCCGCAGCGGCCCCTTCACCCGCTGCGATCGCTGTTGTCCGCGGCATCCGCATTCCGCGATTCCGTGAACGCCTCTCCCGACGCGAACCCGGCAACGCAGTGTGCGGTGTCCATCATTTTGTGTGATTCACCATAAGTTTGTCCGCCAAACATGGACATGAGACGCCAAGAGCCCCAGAAGCATTGCTTCTGGGGCTCTTCTCCGCTGCTCCCGCGATAGGACTCGAACCTATAACCTGCCGGTTAACAGCCGGCTGCTCTGCCGATTGAGCTACACGGGATCGTGCGTCGCACCGCCCTGACCGGGGGTTTCCCCCGCTCCCTGCGGCGCATGAATAGATTAGCGCACTCTGGCAGTAGGTGTCGCATCGACAGCTCCGGGTAGGGCGGAGAGGGATCGTGATCCGTGGGTAGGGTCCCGGCTGAGCATGCCTGTGGAGGTGGATATGCGTTATCGGTTGGTGTTCGGCGTAGGAGTGGCCGTAGGTTACGTGCTCGGTAGCCGGGCCGGTCGGGAGCGTTACGAGCAGATCAAGCGGGTCACCCAGCGGGTGACCGACAATCCCGCCGTCCAGGAGGCCGCCGGCCTCGTGGGCGCGCAGGTCTCCAGAGTGACCACGATGGCCAAGGAGCAGGTGGCCGCTCACCTGCCCAACGGCCGCTCGCACGACGAGACCGGCACCGGCTGGCCGGACGAGGTCAAGACGGCCTCGCCGTACTGATCACGGCCTTTCCCGGCCTTGCTGAACCGAGCAGGCGTACGGCCGCCTGCCCCCGGCGTCTCCGGACGGCGTGGGCAGGCGGCCGTACCGTCGCCGGTGCCCGGCCACCCGCGGCCTCCGGTCACTCGCGGCCCGCAGACGCCCGCCGCCGGTCCTCAGATGCCGAAGCTGCGGCGGACTCCCTCCAGCGCCTGCTCGGCCAGAGCCCGCAGGCCCGGATCCTGCGGGTCGAGCCCCGCGTCGAAGACGAACTCCCAGATCATCCGGTCGTCCTCGGCCCGCCTGGCCACCAGCCGCACTCCCCCGCGCACGTCCAGCGGGACGTACTGGCTGACCACGATCGAGGCGACCACCCGCTCCCGCACGACCTCGGGCACCCGCCCCGGCTCGGGCAGCCGCGCCCGGTGCTCCCGCCCGGCCGTCGTCAGGACCGTCAGCCCCTCCTCGTCCCACACGCCGCGATCCACCTGGTACCACGGCAGTCTGGTGCCCGACAGATAGAGCGCGCGATCGGTGGCGATCACCCGGCCGTCGGGTCCCTCGGCGTGGGTCAGCACCCGGTCGGCCGGGTCGACGGCGGCGCGCACTTCGGCGGGCGTGCGGTTGAAGAGCCTCATGCCCTCACGGTATCCGTGCCGCCCGGCCCCCACGGTGCCGGTACGGCCCGCCGTACGGCCGCGGTCACGTCTCCACCGGATCGGCGAGCAGGTCGAGGGTGAGCGCGGCCGACCAGGAGAAGTCCCGCCCGCCCCGGCCGCTGCCGTCGAAGGGGTCGAAGCACTCGCGGAAGCCCGACTGGCGGACCAGCCGGAGGGTGGAGGTGCCGAGCTGCCGGACCAGCTCCGTCCGGCCGTGCACGGCGGCCGCGTGGCGCAGCAGCCAGTTGGTGTTCACCCACGACGGCCCGCGCCAGTAGCGCGAGCGGTCGAACTGCGGGGCCCGGATCTCGCAGCTCGGCACCGGATATCCGGCGGCGCCCATGAACCGGGGCGACTCCAGGGTGTCCATCAGCGCGTCCACCAGCGCCGGGGACAGCCCGGGGTCGAGCATCGGGCCGAAGCCGCCGACCGTGCGGATCGGGATCAGCCGGTCGCGGTGCAGGTCGCGGGCGTGGAACAGCCCGTCGGCCCACAGCCGGTCCACCATCGCCGCGCGGATGCGCCCGGCGGCCTCGGTGTGCGGCCGCGGGTCGTCCCCGGCCACCGGGGCCAGCTCGGCGAGCGCCTGGCAGGAGGCCAGCCAGATCCCGTTGAACATCGGGTCCTCGATCGCGAAGGGGTGCTCCAGGCGCAGGTAGGTCCCGTCGTAGCCGGAGTCCCGATAGCGCAGCGCCAGCCAGACGTAGCGGTCGTGGTGGCTGTCGGGATGGCGTTCGGGCAGCTCCTCGCGCCGGTAGGAGTAGCGGACCGCGGGCAGCGCCTCCAGCGAGTCGTCCCAGGCGGGGCTGTCGTCCATCCCCGACTCCCACGGGTGCACGATCGCGGCCAGCCCGGCCCCGCCCAGGTCCCTGGTCCCGGCGAGATAGCCGTGCTGGGCCACCAGCATCGGGTAGGTCCGCCGGACCAGGGCCGCGGCCACGTCGCGGTCCACCGCGTGCCGCCACACCTGCCACACCGCCAGGGCGTGCATGGGCGGCTGGGTCAGGCCGGAGGTGAGCACCTCGACGGGCGCCGCGGGATGGTCGTGGGAGCGCCAGACGGACGGCCCGGGGAAGTAGGCCTCGGCGTGGGCCGGGTGGAAGACGATGTGCGGCACCATGCCCGTGCGCCACTGCCCGGCCATCAGGCTGAGCAGCTCGGCGCCCGCCCGGCGGGTGTCCAGGCGGGCCATCCCGATCGCGATGAAGGTGGAGTCCCAGCTCCACTGGTGGGGATAGAGGCCGGGTGCGGGCACGGTGGCGGACCCCGTGCGGTTCGCGTCGAGCACGGACCATGCCTCGCGCCCGAGCGCGGCGTCGTCTACGGCCGGCCGCGCCTCCATCCGTCCAGTCTGCGCCGGTATCGGCTAAGAAAACAGTGCCTCGCCCCAGAACGATCCCTGGCGTACCCCGCCGGGGCAGGCCCAGATGCCCGAGCCGACGTGCTGGATGTACTCGTTGAGCGGGTCCCTGGCCGCCAGCGCGCGCTGGATCGGGATGAACCCCTTCTCCGGATCCCGCTGGTAGGCCAGGAAGAACAGCCCGGCCTCCAGCCGCCCCAGGTTGTCGCTGCCGTCGGTGAAGGAGTAGCCCCGGCGCAGGATCGTCACCCCGCCGAGCGAGTCGGGATGGGCCAGCCGCACGTGGGCGTCGGCGGGGAGCTTGTCCAGCGGGACCGGGTCGTGCTCGCGGGCGGCACCGTACGGCGCGCCCTCCCGCTTGGTCCGGCCGAAGATGTCCTCCTGCTCCTTCAGGGAGGTCCGGTCCCAGGTCTCGATGTGCATCCTGATCCGCCGGGCCACCAGGTAGGACCCGCCGCGCAGCCACTCGGGCCCCTCCTGACCCACCCAGACGTGGGCGTCCAGCGCGGCCCGGTCGCTGCCGGCGATGTTGCGGGTGCCGTCCTTGAAGCCCATCAGGTTGCGCGGGGTCTGCGCCTCCGGCGTGGTGGAGGAGGTCTTGCCGAAGCCGAGCTGCGACCAGCGCACCGACGCCGCGCCGAAGGCGATCCGCGCCAGGTTCCGTACGGCGTGCACGGCGACCTGGGGGTCGTCCGCGCACGCCTGCACGCAGATGTCGCCGCCGCTGCGGGCCGGGTCGAGCTTGTCGGCCGGGAAGTGCGGCAGCTCCTTGAGCCGGTCCGGCGCGGGCAGCTTCAGCTTCTCGAAGAAGGTGGGGCCGAAGCCGACCGTCAGCGTCAGCCGGGAGGCGGGCAGGTCGAGGGCCTCCCCGGTGTCGTCCGGCGGGGCCAGCTCGGCGCCGGTGGCCCCGGTGCCGACCTCCTGCCCGGTGGTCATCCGCTCGGCAGCGGCCGTCCAGCGGCGCATCAGCTCCGCCACCTTCTTCGGATCGTCCAAGCCGAGGTCGAAGGAGGCGAAGTGGAGGCGGTCCTGGACGGGCGTGGCGATGCCGGCCTGGTGGGCGCCGTGGAAGGCGATCGGACCGCCGGGGACGGCGGCCTGCACGGGTTCGGGCTGCGCGAGCCGTACCAGGCCCGCTCCGGCGGCGGCACCGGCGCCCACCGCCAGGCCCGCGCCGGTCAGAAGCCGGCGGCGGCTGAGGTCGGCCATGTTGGTCTCCTCCGTTGTGGGGTCAGCCCGCGGCGGGGGCGGTCGGGGGACCGGCGGGTGCGTGCGGGCTCCCGGCGGCGGGCAGGGAATCGGGAGACATCGAAGGCTCCTGACGATCGGTTAGGCGTCCCTAACTTAGCTTTCCCTTACCTCATATCGCCAATCCGGGGCCGCTTTCAAGCGCCCGGTACGGCGGCGGCCGTACGGCCCGCGGGGCGGCCCGGCGGCGGTTGCCGGCCCCGCTCCCCCGGCGCTCTCCCCGCGCTCCCCCCGCAACGACCAGGGCCCCGGAACGGTGTTCCGGGGCCCTGCTGGTTCCTCCCCCTCGATCGGACCGCCTCTCCGGCCGGGGGCGGCCCGTCAGTCGAGGTAGTCGCGCAGCATCTGCGCCCGCGTCGGGTGACGCAGTTTCGCCAGCGTCTTGGACTCGATCTGGCGGATGCGCTCGCGCGTCACGCCGAACTCCCGGCCGACCTCCTCCAGCGTCCGGGGGTGGCCGTCGGCGAGGCCGAAGCGCAGCTGGATGATGCGCTGTTCCCGCTCGGACAGCGTCGCGAGGATCTCGTCGAGCTGGTCCTGCAGCATGATGAAGGCCGCGGCCTCCATCGGCACGACCGCGTCGGCGTCCTCGATGAAGTCGCCCAGGTCGGAGTCCTCCTCACCGATCGGCGACTGCAGGGAGACCGGCTCCTGCGCGATGCGCTGGATCTCGATCACGCGGTCGATCGGGAGGTCCATCTCCAGGGCGATCTCCTCGGGCGCGGGTTCGCGGCCGAGATCCTGGTGGAGCTGACGCTGCACCCGGACGAGTTTGTTGATCGTCTCCACCATGTGCACCGGAATACGAATGGTGCGCGCCTGGTCGGCGATGGCCCGGGTGATCGCCTGGCGAATCCACCACGTGGCGTAAGTGGAGAACTTGTAACCCTTGGTGTAGTCGAATTTCTCGACGGCGCGGATGAGCCCGAGGTTGCCCTCCTGGATCAGGTCCAGGAACAGCATCCCGCGTCCCACATAACGTTTGGCGATCGAGACGACCAGCCGGAGATTGGCCTCGATCAGCCGCTGCTTCGCGCGCGTGCCCTGCCAGACGAGTTCTGCGAACTCCGGGAAGGCCAGGCGCGAGGCGACGTTGGTCAGCTTGTCCTCGGCGAACAGTCCCGCCTCGATGGACTTGGCGAGCTCCACCTCCTCCTCGGCCGTGAGCAGGGGCACCCTGCCGATCTCCCGCAGGTAGATGCGGACGAGATCGCTGGTCGGCGCCCGTTTACCGACATCCTCCTCATCGGACTTGGCGGTCTCCTCGTCGCCCTGGGGCTCGAGGACCTCCACTCCGTTCTCGGCGAGCATGCGGACGACGCGTTCGAGCGCGTCGGACGGCAGCTCGGATTTGTCGAGAGCGGCGGCCACGTCATCGACGGTGACGCTGCCGCGCTCCCTTCCCTTCGCGACGAGGTCGGCCACCTGGTCTACCGAAGGCGGCCCACTTGGCAGCACCGATGCACCCACGGGACACAGTCTGCTGTATTAGTCACCCAAAACGGCAGACCTATTTTTGTCACCCAAGGTAAGGCCGGGATCATTATCAAACCGAGACCTTATTACGGTTTGGCCGAATGCGATTCAGGAAATTAAAACCGATTACGTGATCAGCTTCCGGCCGCGCGTTCCTTCAGCATGCGCCGCTGCCGTTCCAGATCGAACAGTTCGGCGAACAGGCGGTTGTACTCCTCCTGGGAGTCGGCCGGGCTGGTGCGCTCCAGCCGCGACTTCAGCTGCTCGATCGTCCGGCTCAGCGAGATCAGCTCCAGGGCGGCGAGCATCGCCGCGGCGTAGCGCTCCTCGCCGGCGAGGTCGGCGCGCAGCTCCTCCACCGCCAGGCGGGTGACCATCCCGCGCAGTCCCTCGTCCGCGTCGGCCAGCAGGCGGTCCACCCACGCGCCCCCGCCCTCGCCGGCCGCCACGACGCCCCCCGCCCGGGCGATGAGCGTGTAGAGGGCGACGTGCTCGGGCAGCGTGAAGGCCTCCGGGCCGATCGCGTCGAACCGCTCGCCGAGCAGCGCCGGGCGCTGCACGGCCAGCTTCAGCACCTCGGCCTCGGTCCGCACCCCGGGGTCGGTGAGGTCGGCGACCCGCCGGGGGGCGGGCCTGTCCTGGCGCGGCTGGGCGGCGGTGGCGACGATCTCGGCGATCCGCTCCATGACGAACCGCTCGTTGTTGAAGCCGAGCCAGCGGTCCAGGTCGACGGCGTACAGCTGGCGCAGCGCCCGGTCCTTGATCCCGGCCACGATCGGCGCGGCGGCGTCCAGCGCCGACAGCCGCCCCTCGTTGGTGCTGACGTCGTAGCGGGAGATCACGCTGCGGATCGCGAACGCGAACAGCGGTTCCTTGCTCGCGACCAGGTCCCGCACCGCCGCATCGCCGTGCCGGACCCGCAGGTCGCACGGGTCGAGCCCGGAGGGCTGCACCGCCACGTAGGTCTGGGTGACGAACTTCTGCTCGTCGGCGAAGGCGCGCAGCGCCGCCTTCTGCCCGGCGGCGTCGCCGTCGAAGGTGAAGACCACCTCGCCCCGGGAGCCCGACTGGTCCAGCAGCAGCCGCCGCAGCACCTTGATGTGCTCGGCGCCGAACGCGGTGCCGCAGGTGGCCACCGCCGTCGGCACGCCCGCCAGGTGGCAGGCCATCACGTCGGTGTAGCCCTCGACGATCACGGCCTGGGAGCGCTTGGAGATCTCCCGCTTGGCCAGGTCGACGCCGTACAGGACCTCGCTCTTCTTGTATAGCGGGCTCTCGGGGGTGTTGAGGTACTTCGGGCCGTCCTCGGCGTCGTTGAGCTTGCGCGCCCCGAACCCGATGACATCCCCGGTGATGTCGCGGATCGGCCAGACCAGCCGGCCGCGGAAGCGGTCGATCGGCCCCCGGCGGCCCTCCTTGGCCAGCCCGCCCTTGATCAGCTCGGCGGAGGTGAAGCCCCGGGCCATGAGGTGGCGGGAGAGCGCCTCCCACTCGGCGGGGGCGTAGCCCACGCCGAAACGCTCGGCGTCGACCCGCTCGAACCCCCGCTCCGACAGGAACCTCCGGCCGGGCGCGGCCTCGGGGTCGGACAGCTTGGCGGCGTAGAACTCCGCGGCGGCCCGGTGGGCCTCGATCAGCCGGCTCCGCTCGCCCTGCTCGCGCCCGGGGACGTAACCGCCCTGCTCGTAGCGGAGGTGGATCCCGGCCCGGCCGGCCAGCCGCTCGACGGCCTCGCCGAAGGACAGGTGCTCCAGCCGTCGCACGAAGGTGATGACGTCGCCGCCCTCGCCGCAGCCGAAGCAGTACCAGTAACCCCGGGCGGGGGTGACGTTGAAGGACGGGCTCTTCTCGTCGTGGAAGGGGCACAGGCCCTTCAGATTGCCCCCGCCGGCGTTGCGGAGCTGGATGTGCTCCCCCACGATGTCTGCGATCGGCGAGCGCTCTCTCACGAGCGCGATGTCCTCGTCACTGATCCGGCCTGCCACGCCGTGAGTCTATTGCGGACCTCCGACAGCCGGGCCCCGGCGGACGGGCTCCCGGGCGGGGCTTGCGAGCAGGGCTTGCGAGCAGGGACGTCGTGCAACCGCCTCGGCCGAACCGGTCGAGAACGATGATGTGGTTCGTTACAAAGGAGAAGACGGATTCTCGGTACCTTATGCGGGTGGACACCATGCGATCGGGGCATATAACACGGTTGGCCGTCGTGACCGGCGCCATCCTCCTGACGGGGGCATGCTCGTCACCGGGCGGAGTGGCCGGCATCAACACCGAGCCGCCGGCCCCCGCCGCCGAGGCGATGGCGGCCGAGGGACCGGTCACCGCGACGATCCCCCCTGCGGCCTCCTCCCAGACGCCGGTCGAGATCCCCAAGGGTGAGGAGCCCGTGCCGGTGCCGCCGCCGAAGGTCTCCAGGTTCACCTACACCTTCCCGGTCAAGGGCTGCTCGGTCTCCTACCAGAGCAGGCTGCTGGTGCTGCCCAAGACCACGATCTGGACGGGCAAGGGCTGCGCGTTCGTCTCGCCGGTGGACGGGGTGGTCCACGAGGTCAACGACAAGAACCGCTGGAGGCCCTCCACCGACCGGGGCCGGGACCGCGAGGGCCGCTTCGTGACGATCGCCGGGGACGACGGCGTGCTGTACCTCGGCGGCCACCTCGACGCGATCACCCCGGGGATCGCCCCCGGCGTGCGGGTCAGCTCCGGCCAGCAGCTGGGGCAGGTCGGCAACTCGGGCAACGCCCGCGACACCGCCAGCAACCTCTACTTCGCCGTCTCCTGGAAGACCGACCCCTCCCTGTGGTGGGTACGGCGCGGCATGGTCAAGCCGTGGAACTATCTGAACGCCTGGCTGAAGGGCAACCGCACCCTGTCGCCGGCCGACGAGACGCGGGCCGTCATGTCGCAGACCGGCGCGACGCCCCGGTGCACGATCCTGTGCGCGTCCAAGCCGACGCCCGAGCCCACCAGGAAGCCGCGCAAGCCGCGCGACGAGAACATCGACATCGGGGCCGCCGACCCCGCCGGCGGCTGACCGCCCGCGGGCGGGCCCGGGACCCGGGATTCAGGGCGCGGAAACCGGGACTCGGGACGAGGGCGCGGGACCCGGGGCCTCAGCGCCCGGTGAGCCGCTGGTGCCAGGCCACCGCCGAGGTGTCGGTGAGGGAGGCGATCTGGTCGACGACCACGCGCAGCCGCCCGGCGTCGTCGTCCGCCCGGACGAAGGCGGGCCGCAGGGCCGGCTCCAGCGTCCCGGGGGCGCCCTTCGTGATCAGGCGGGCCAGGTCGTGGATCAGCTCGCGCTGCCTGGCCTGGTTGGCGTTGTGCTCGGCGCGGGTCATCACGTAGTGGGCGGTGACCCCCTTGAGCACCGCGCACTCCAGCCGGGTCTCCCGGGGGACGATCAGCTCGGCGCCGTAACGTCCCGCGGCCGGGCCGTACGCCTCGGCGGTGGCGGCCTCGGCGGCCCGGCACAGCCGGCCGATGAGAATGCTGGTCAGGCCCTTGAGCTCGGCGAGGCCGGCCAGGGAGCCGTCGAAGTGCCGGGGCCAGAACGGCTGGGCGACCAGGCGGGCGAAGATCTCCTCCAGCTCGCCGGGGCGGGCGTCCCGGGCGTACCAGAGGCGGGTGGT
Organism: Paraplanobispora takensis; assembly: GCF_016863195.1. Classification (GTDB taxonomy): domain Bacteria; phylum Actinomycetota; class Actinomycetes; order Streptosporangiales; family Streptosporangiaceae; genus Planobispora; species Planobispora takensis. Next base: position 21,423 of record NZ_BOOK01000003.1, read on the forward strand.
CGCGCAGACGTCGCGGCGCTCGGCCGGGTCGCGCAGCGCCTCCAGCACGACGTCACCGGAGTGCAGGGCGTCCTCCAGGTCGTGCACCGAGTAGGCGACGTCGTCGGCCCAGTCCATGATCTGCGCCTCGAAGCTGACCCTCCCCCCGGGCGCGCCCTCCCTGATCCAGTCGAAGACCGGCAGGTCCTCGGCGTAGGCGCAGAACTTCGGTCCGGTCTCGGCGGTCCAGGGATATTTGATCGCGGCGTCCAGTGACGCCCTGGTCAGGTTGAGCCCGGCGCTGCGGCCGTCCTCGGTGAGGATCTTGGCCTCCAGCCGGGTCAGCAGCCGCAGGCTCTGCGCGTTGCCCTCGAACCCGCCGCACCCGGCGGCCAGTTCGTTGAGCGCGGTCTCGCCGTTGTGCCCGAAGGGCGGGTGCCCGAGGTCGTGGGCCAGGCAGGCGGTCTCCACCAGGTCGGGGTCGCGGCCGAGGACCTCGCCCATCTCCCGGCCGATCTGTGCGCACTCCAGCGAGTGGGTCAGCCGGGTGCGCGGTACCTGCTGCCCGCTGCCGAGCGTCTCCCCCGGCCCGACCACCTGGGTCTTGGCGGCCAGCCTGCGCAGTCCGGCGCTGTGCAGCACGCGCGCCCGGTCGCGTTCGAACGGGCTCCGCACCGGGTTGCCGGGCGGTTCCGGCACCCATCTGGCCTGGTCATGCTCGTCGTAGCCGTACATAGGTCCAGTGAGTGTATCCACGGCGGAAGAGTTCATGCCGAACGGCGGGCAAACACTGGGGGACCCCTGTGGCCGTCAGGGGACCCCCAGCCCTGCGGGCGTCTCAGCGGGTGTCGGAGCCCGTGCCGGTCAGCGCCGCGCGTCCGGCCTCCAGCCGGGCGACCGGGATGCGGAACGGCGAGCAGGAGACGTAGTCCAGGCCCACCTCGTGGCAGAAGTGGATGGAGTCGGGGTCGCCGCCGTGCTCGCCGCAGATGCCCAGCTTGAGGTCGGGGCGGGTGCGGCGGCCCTCCTCGGCGGCGATGCGCACCAGGCGGCCGACGCCGTCGCGGTCCAGGGTCTCGAACGGGGAGACCCCGAAGACGCCCAGGTCCAGGTACTTGGAGAAGAACGCCGCCTCGACGTCGTCGCGGGAGAAGCCCCACGTCATCTGGGTGAGGTCGTTGGTGCCGAAGGAGAAGAACTGCGCGGCCTCGGCGATCTGACCGGCGGTCAGCGCGGCGCGCGGCACCTCGATCATCGTGCCGACCAGCGCGTCGACCCCGGTCTCCGCCAGGATCCTGCCGGCCTCATCCCTGACCTGCTCCAGCTCCTGGACGGCGCCCACGAGCGGGATCATGATCTCGGCGCGGGCGCCGGGCACGGCCTTGGCCGCCTCGGCGATCGCCCGTACCTGCATGGCGAACAGGCCGGGGATGACCAGGCCGAGCCGTACGCCGCGCAGGCCGAGCATCGGGTTCTGCTCGTGCAGGCGCTTGACCGCGGCCAGGAGCCTGCGGTCCTTGTCGGTCGCCTGCTCCCCGGCCAGGGCGACCTTGACCGACAGCTCGGTGTAGTCGGGCAGGAACTCGTGCAGCGGCGGGTCGATCAGGCGGACGGTGACGGGCAGGCCGTCCATCGCCTGGAAGATCTCTGTGAAGTCCGCCTTCTGCAGCGGCTCCAGGGCCGCCAGCGCCCGCTCCCGCTCCTCGTCCGTGGTCGCCAGGACCAGGTCCTCGACCAGCTGACGGCGCTCACCGAGGAACATGTGCTCGGTACGGCACAGGCCGATGCCCTGGGCGCCGAATCGGCGGGCGCGGGCGGCGTCCTCGGCGTTGTCGGCGTTGGCGCGCACCCGCAGGCGGCGTACGGCGTCGGCGTGGGTCATCAGGCGGTGCACGGCCTGGACGAGCTCGTCCTCGGTGTCGTCGGCGCCCTCGAAGTACTCCACGACCGGGGAGGCGACCACGGGGACCTCGCCGAGGAAGACCTCGCCGGTGGAGCCGTCGATGGAGATGACGTCGCCCTCGGCGACCTCGACGCCGCCGGGGGCGGTGAAGCGGCGCTCCTTGGTGGAGACCTCCAGCTCCTCGGCGCCGCAGACGCACGTCTTGCCCATGCCGCGGGCGACCACGGCCGCGTGGGAGGTCTTGCCGCCGCGCGAGGTGAGGATGCCCCTGGCGGCGATCATGCCGGCGAGGTCGTCGGGGTTGGTCTCGCGGCGGACCAGGATGACGTCCTCACCCCGGGCGGCCAGCTCCGCGGCCCGCTCGGAGGAGAACACGGCCTTGCCCACGGCCGCGCCCGGGGAGGCGTTCATGCCCTTGGTGACGCGGGTGCGGCTCTCGTCCTTGGCGAAGCGGGGGAACATCAGCTGGGCCAGCTGGTCGCCGGTGACCCGGGTGATCGCCTCGTCGAGGTCGATCAGGCCCTGGTCCACCAGCTGTACGGCGATGCGGAACGCGGCGCCCGCGGTGCGCTTGCCCACGCGGGTCTGGAGCATCCACAGCTTGCCCGTCTCGATCGTGAACTCGATGTCGCACAGGTCGCGGTAGTGGTTCTCCAGCTTCTCCATGATCCGCATGAGCTCGTCGTAGGAGGTCTTGTCGATCGTCTCCAGCTCCTGCAGCGGCATGGTGTTGCGGATGCCCGCCACCACGTCCTCGCCCTGGGCGTTCTGCAGGTAGTCGCCGTAGACGCCCTGACGCCCGGTGCCGGGGTCGCGGGTGAAGGCGACGCCGGTGCCGGAGTCCATGCCGCAGTTGCCGAAGACCATCGTGCAGACGTTGACGGCGGTGCCCAGGTCGGCGGGGATGCGCTCCTGGCGGCGGTAGAGGATGGCGCGCGGGGCGTTCCACGACTCGAAGACGGCCATGACGGCCATGCGCAGCTGCTCGCGCGGGTCGGCGGGGAAGTCACGGCCGGTCTCGGCGCGGACGATGCCCTTGAAGGTCTCGACGAGGCCGCGCAGCTCGGCGGCGTCCAGGTCGAGGTCGCCGCGGCCGTTCTTGAGCTCCTCGAAGGCGTCGTCGAACAGCTCGCCGTCGATGCCCTGGACGGTCTTGCCGAACATCTGGATGAGGCGGCGGTAGGAGTCCCAGGCGAAGCGCTCGTTACCGCCCGCCTGCTTGGCCAGGCCGTGCACCGACTCGTCGTTGAGGCCGATGTTGAGGACGGTCTCCATCATGCCCGGCATGGAGAACTTGGCCCCGGAGCGCACGCTCACCAGCAGCGGGTCGTCGGCCTGCCCCAGCCGGCGGCCGACCTGCTTCTCCAGCGCGGTGAGGTGCTCGCCGATCTCCTCTTCCAGACCGGGCGGGAGGACGCCGTCGGACAGGAAGCTCCGGCAGGCCTCGGTGGTGATCGTGAAGCCGGGAGGGACCGGCAGTCCGAGATTGGTCATCTCGGCCAGGTTGGCTCCCTTACCGCCGAGCAGATCCTTGAGATCTTTGTTGCCCTCGGTGAAGTCGTAAACGTACTTGGGCACGGCTGCTCCTCTGCGACTTCAAAAATGACGTCCGGCTTCCGCCTCCCTGCGGACTCTACCGATGTTGTCGGCGACGAAACATCACCTATGGCACAGATGCGCATTTACGCACGTCAACGCCCATCATCAGGTCTAATCCAATTGAAATCAAGGCCAAATGTTCGGTGATAGAGATCACTCAAGGAATTGGTATAAACCAATTGGTTTATACCAATTATCTCAGTATTCAGTCGCGTTCACAGGAGGTTCAACGGGGGCCGTTGCGTCTCCCCCGTCTCCTCTCCCTGAACCCTCCGGAGCTTCCGTGGACTCCCCCGGGCTCTCCGGGACTTCCCGGAAAACGGACGACGGCCGGCGGCCCCACCGGGGCCGCCGGCCGTCGCCGGAGAGCGGGACTCAGTCGTTGAGGTGCTGGCGGAGGTAGGACTCGACCTGGTCGAGGGAGACGCGCTCCTGCGCCATCGAGTCGCGCTCGCGGATGGTCACCGCCTGGTCCTCCAGCGTGTCGAAGTCGACGGTGATGCAGAACGGCGTGCCGATCTCGTCCTGGCGGCGGTAGCGGCGGCCGATGGCGCCCGCGTCGTCGAACTCGACGTTCCAGCGCCTGCGCAGCCGCGCGGCCAGGTCCTTGGCCTTGGGCGACAGGTCGGCGTTGCGCGACAGCGGGAGCACCGCGGCCTTGACCGGCGCGAGGCGGTGGTCGAGGCGCATGACCGTGCGCTTCTCCATGACGCCCTTGGCGTTGGGCGCCTCGTCCTCGCTGTAGGCGTCGATCATGAACATCAGCGCGGTGCGGTCGACGCCGGCCGCGGGCTCGATCACGTAGGGGATGTAGCGCTCACCGGTGTCCTGCTCGAAGAAGCTCAGGTCGGTGCCGGAGACCTTCGAGTGGGTGGACAGGTCGTAGTCGGTGCGGTTGGCGATGCCCTCCAGCTCGCCCCACTCGCTGCCGGTGAAGTTGAAGCGGTATTCGATGTCGACGGTCCGCGTGGAGTAGTGGGACAGCTTCTCCTTGGGGTGCTCGTAGAGCCGGAGGTTGTCCTGGTTGACGCCCAGGTCGACGTACCAGCGCATGCGCTCGTCGATCCAGTACTGGTGCCACTCCTCGTCGCTGCCGGGCTTGACGAAGAACTCCATCTCCATCTGCTCGAACTCGCGGGTGCGGAAGATGAAGTTACCCGGGGTGATCTCGTTGCGGAACGACTTGCCGATCTGGCCGATGCCGAACGGGATCTTCTTGCGGGCCGACTGCTGCACGTTGAGGTAGTTGATGAAGATGCCCTGCGCGGTCTCCGGGCGCAGGTAGGCCAGGCCGGACTCGTCCTCGACCGCGCCGAGGTAGGTCTTCAGCAGGCCGCTGAACTGCTTGGGCTCGGTGAAGGCGCCCTTGGTGCCGCAGTTGGGGCAGGCGATGTCGGACAGGCCCTCGGCCGGGGGCTTGCCGTGCTTCTCCTGGTAGGCCTCTTCGAGGTGGTCGGCCCGATAGCGCTTGTGGCACGACTGGCACTCGGTGAGCGGGTCGGTGAAGGTCTCGACGTGGCCGCTGGCCTGCCAGACCTCACGGGCGAGGATGACGCAGGAGTCGAGGCCGACGACGTCCTCCCGCCCCTGCACCATGGACTTCCACCACTCGCGCTTGACGTTGTTCTTCAGCTCGACGCCCAGCGGACCGTAGTCCCACGACGCACGCAGGCCTCCGTAGATCTCGCTGGAGGGATAGACGAGCCCACGTCGCTTGGCGAGGCTGACGATGGTGTCCATGATGTCCGTACGGCGTGCCATAAGGGAAAGTCTCCATCCGGCTGGAGGTCGGCGAGGAATAGGTCGAGACCAGCTTAGGGGAGGTCGAGACGAGCGGTCGCGCGCATCGCCCATCCCCGCCGGCCGGCGCCCGCTCCGCCGATCTCCACCGCCCGGCCGGCCGGCGCCCGCCGCACTCCCCCGTCCGGCGACCGCGACCCCGGTCAGGGCCGCTCGACGTCCTCGAACGCGCTGGGCTCATTGATCATCAACGTCATCAGCGGATACATCGCCAGCCGTGCCGCGCCGAGGGCCCGCCGGTAGAACCCCGCCCCCTCCCACTCGCTGACCAGCGCCCACAACTCCGGTTCGTCCACCGACCTCGACACACGGCCGCGCACGTACCCCGGCTGCGCGGCCAGCGTGTCGACGATGTCGTGCGCCTGGGCCAGGAACTCCTCGGTCTGCCCCGCGGGCACCGAATAGCGGATGAGAGCAAGCATCCGCACAGCATGTCAGACCCCCGCCCCGAGCCGTCCCGCCTCACCGCGCCGGTGCGGTGAGGCGGGACGCGGTGAGGCGGGACGCGGTGAGGCGGGACGCGGTGAGGCGGGACGCGGTGAGGCGGGACGACGGTGAAGATCCGGCGCGGGCCGTACGGCGCGTCAGGAGACGATCTCCCGCAGGGCGGCGACCGCCTCCGTCTCCGCCCGGTAGATCTCCGTGATGCGCCCGCTCAGGTCCGCGAAGAGGGCCTCGACGTCCTTGATCGGCGGAATCCGGTCCACCTCCGCTCTGAGCGCCCACAGCTCCGTGCCGCCGTCGGCCGGCACGCCCTCCGACAGGAGCGACTCGCGGATCCCGGCGGTCAGCTCCCGCATCCGGGCGAACTCCGGGACGTCGAACGGGAACGCCGTCTCGGCCAGGGCGTGCCAGAGGCCGTGGATCCGGCGGAACTCCCCGGCCAGTCCGCCCAGCGGGAGACCGAGCAGGCCGGCCGCCTCGTCCAGGGCGTCGGCGAACAGGTCGCGGAGGTTGCCGCCGTCCATGCCGACCGGCTCGGCGCCCTCCCACAGCGACAGCAGCGCCCCGGCCAGACCGCGCCCGTCGGCGAACACCTTCGGCCACGCCTTGGCGTTCCTCGTGTCGACGAGCATCCGCGACCACTTGCGCCAGGCGGGCAGCGAGAACGAGCCGGAGGTCGCGCTCAGGTGGGCGGCGGCGTCGCGCAGGCCCGCCAGCGCGGCCTCGGCCAGCCTCCCGGAGTCGATCCGCGCGGGCTCCAGGACGTGCGCGATGTTCTCGTAGGACGACACGCGGGCCCGCGCCGCGTCCATCCGCGCGTGCGGGACCCGGATCGGGACCGTGCCCCGGTCGTCGACGAACACATGCGTCTCGTCGCGCCGGTAGACGACCACCGGGTGCCCGCCGTACCCGTCCATGTGGGCGGGGAAGCCCCAGTAGCCGACGTGGTGGCGGTCGGGCAGCACGATGCACGGCCGCCCGGCGTCCAGTTCCCCGGCCAGCAGCTTCGCCGCGCCCTTGGCCCCCGAGGTGGTGTGCGCGGTGAAGGCGACGCCGAGGCGGCCGAGGGTCTTGGCCATCCAGCGGTCGTGGTACTGCCACTGGTTGCGGAAGCCGAGCACGAGGTGACGGCTGTCGTCGTGCTTGAACTCCCACAGGATGTATCCGGCCCCGAGGCCGCCCCCGGCGAGGAAGACCATCGGCTCGCTGATCGTGACGCCCTGGTTGGCCAGGACGCCGGCGATGGTCGCGCTGTTCGGGTGGCGCCCTCCGTGGAAGGTCCAGGCGCCGTCGGACGGGAGCTCGGTCCGCTCGACGACGTGCAGGCGGGCGGCGGTGTAGCTCTCGCCGGTCTTGGCCATACGCGCCCGGATGCGGGACTTGAGCTGCTTCTTTCCGGTCATGGTGGCTCCGCTCGCGGCATCCGGCCGACCCCCAGCCCACGCCTGCCGGTCAGCCCGCCGCGACATCGGTCGGCGCACGGGACCCGCAGTCTTCCGAAGGCACGTATGTCCCCTTTGCCTCCGCGGATCACGGGCAGCGTGGGCACCCGATCAAGGAGGTTCGGCGCCGGAACTCGCCGTCCTCTGAAGTTTAGGTACGGCCCGCCACGGCACACAAGCGGCGTACGGCGGGCGTCCGGGAGCTCGCGATGCCAGGTGCCAGGTGCCAGGATCCGGATGTCGGATGCTGGGCGTGCGGTGCACGGGTGCCGGAAGCGCGTAAGCCTGCCGCGCCGGGACGTCCCGGCATTAGGCTCTGGCCGTGGCCGACAAGAGCAGCTCCGACGACCGCCCCGGGCGGCCCGCGCATCCCCTCGCCCGGCGTTCCGCGCCCGGACGCCCGCCGGGTCGTGCCGACGGCCCCGGACGAGGCGGGAGAGGGATGAAAGGCGCGAGAGGCGGCCCCGGCCGGGTGCCCTCCCAGCGTCCGCTGCCCCCGGGCGAGCAGTTCTTCACCCCCGGCGCCACCGGGCTGCGGCAGAAGATCGAGCGCCTCAGCGCGGCGCCCCTGGTCTTCCTGTTCCAGCTTCCGCGCTGGATCGCCCCGGCGCTGCTGGTGATCCTCCTGCTGGTCGGCTTCGCGGTGCAGTCGGTGTGGGGCGGCCTGGCGGCGCTCGTGGTGGCCGCCTTCGTGGGCTGGCTGGCCTACATGTCGTGGCCGTCGCTGAGCGTCAGGGGCCGCATCCTGCGGGTCGCCCTGCTCACCTTCCTGCTGCTGCTCATCGCCGACCGCTTCGGAGCCTTCTGAGGCCGGTACGGCGACGCGTGCCGGGTGACGGCCCCACCCGTGGGTCGCGTCCGGAGCCGGCCGGGTGCTGCCCACCCCACACGCGGGCAACACCCGGCCGGCGCCTCCGGACGTGCCCTGCAAGCGGGCCCGTCCTGGACGGATCCGCCTCATGGGCGGGTCTGTCAACCGGTCCGCGTCCGCTCCCGGCCTCGAGGCTCGCCCGTTCAGACCCGGAACCGGGCCGCGGCCTCGGCCAGCTCGGCGCTCATGCCCTCGAGGTCCCGGGCGACGGCCTGCGTCTCGTCCGCCGTGGCCTTGGCCTGCTTCCTCTTCTGGGCGACGGCCGTCATGGTGCGGACGATCTCGCCCGCCCGCGACGCGGCCTCGGTGATGCTGCGGCCCATCTCGCCGGTGGTGGTGTTCTGCTGTCCCACGGCGTGGGCGATGGTGGTCTGGTAGCCGTTGACCTGCTCGATCACGCTGGTGATCTGGCTGATCGTCTTGACCGCCCCGTCGGTGTCCGCCTGAAGGGCGGCGATCCGGCCGGTGATCTGCTCGGTCGCCCTGGCCGTCTCCTGGGCGAGGTCCTTGACCTCGCTGGCGACCACGGCGAACCCCTTGCCCATCTCCCCGGCGCGCGCCGCCTCGATGGTGGCGTTGAGCGCCAGCAGGTTCGTCTGCTCGGCGATCGCGGTGATCACCTTGACGACGTCCCCGATCTCGGACGAGGAGTCGCTGAGCCTGGCCATGGTGCGGCTGGTCTCGGTGGACACCTTCATGGCGTCCAGCGTCACGGACACCGCCTCGGTGGCGTTGCGGGAGATCTCGCTGATGCTCGCTCCCATCTCCTCGGAGCCCCCGGCGAGGTTGGAGACGTTCCCGGACACCTCCTCCGCCGCGCTCAGGACGGCGGCGGAGGCCTTCACCGACTTGTCGGACGACTCGGTCATCTGCTCCACGAGCGCGGACAGGTGCCTGCTGGAGTCGGAGAGCCGGGCGGCCGAGCCGTTGACGACGCGGACGACGTCCGCGACCCGGTCGAGAGTGCCGTTGAGCGAGGTTCCCATACGGGACAGCTCGCCCGAGCCGCTCACCTCCACCCGTGCGGTGAGGTCGCCCTCGGCCACCCGGCCGAGGACGTCGACGGCGCGCCGGAGGGGAGCCCCCCGCCCTCGCGTCACCACGACGCCGAGGATCATGCCTGCTACAGCGCTCGCCAGCATGCATGCCAGCACGGTCAAGGACACCGGGTCTCCTCAGAGTGGGACGGCCGGCGGGGCGCCGGAGCCGATCGTTGCCGAGCCGTGCGGTCTCGCCGGCCGGGCCCGCGCGAGCGGGCTTTCCGATCTCATCGTCCGGCGCGGCGTGGTCCTGAGCGATTGGGTGAGGCGGGCCGTACCCCGTTTCGGGTCAGCGGGAGCTCATTCCGGACCGGCACGTAACGAGGGCAAACGAGACGAGACGTACCGTCTTGCAATCTGCCCGCCGTTCGCCTACAGTTCCATGCATGGGTTACCGCTTCCTGTGATCGTTCCCGTGACCGCCATGCGCACGGCCGCGTAGAGCTCCGCTCCGCCGTCGGCGCCCGTCCGCGCACCTCCCCGCGATCCGCCCGCCGCCGGGCGCGCCGCTCCCGTGCGCGGATCCCCCTCACCCATTCCGATCGGCCCGGCCGGGAACAGGAGGACGCCCCATGCGTACCGCCCATTCCGCCCATCCCACCCACTCCGCCCGTTCCGCCCCCTCGGCCCAGCCCTCCCAGCTGACCCTCACCGGCGTCACCAGGCGTTACGACGACCGCGTCGTGCTCGACCGCGTCTCGTTCGCCGTCAGGCCCGGTGAGAAGGTCGGCGTCGTCGGCGACAACGGCTCCGGCAAGTCCACGCTGCTCAAGGTCATCGCCGGGCGCGAGCGGCCGGACCACGGGGAGGTGACCGTGGTCGCGCCCGGGGGCGTCGGCTACCTGCCCCAGACGCTGGACCTGCCGCCGTCGGCCACCGTACGCGACGCCGTCGACCTCGCCCTGGCCGACATCCGCGAACTCGAATCCCGGATGCGGCGGGCCGAGGCCGAGCTGACCGAGGAGAGCCTGGAGGCGTACGGCGAGCTGGTCGCCCGGTTCGAGGCGCGCGGCGGTTACCGGGCCGACGCCCGGGTGGACATCGCGTTGCACGGGCTCGGCCTGCCCGGCCTGGACCGTGAGCGGACGCTCGGCACCCTCTCCGGGGGAGAGCGTTCCCGCCTGGCGCTGGCCGCCACGCTGGCCTCCGCACCGGAGCTGCTCCTGCTCGACGAGCCGACCAACGACCTGGACGACCAGGCCGTGGCCTGGCTGGAGCAGTACCTGCGCGCGCACCGCGGCACGGTGATCGTGATCACCCATGACCGGGTGTTCCTCGAACGGATCACCCCGACGATCCTCGAAGTCGACTCCGGCGCCGTCACCCGGCACGGTGACGGCTATGACGGCTACCTGGCCGCCAAGGCCGCCGACCGGCGCAGGCGGCTGCGGGAGTACGAGGAGTGGCGGTCCGAGCTGGCGCGCAACCGGAGGCTGGCGGAGTCCGCCGTGGCGCGGCTGGAGGCCATCCCGCGCAAGCTGCCGCTGGCCGTCTTCGCGGCGGGGCCGTTCCGGGCCCGCGGGCGCGGGCACGGCGCCATGAGCAGGATCCGCAACGCGAAGGAACGGGTGGAGCGGCTGACGGACGCCCCCGTCGCGCCGCCGCCCGACCCTCTGCGCTTCACCGCGCGCGTCGTCTCCGGTCATACCGGGGAAGTCGTCTCCGGCCGCGCCGGAGCATCCGCCGGCCCGCGGGCCGAGCTGGTGGACGTGCGGGTGGGCGACCGCCTGCGCCTGCCGTACCTGCGGATCGGGGCCGGAGAACGGTTGCTCGTCACCGGGCCCAACGGCGCGGGCAAGACCACGCTCATCCGGGTCCTGGCCGGTGAGCTGCGGCCGGACACCGGCTCGGCGCGGGTGTCCGGCACGGTGGGATGCCTGCGTCAGGAGGAGTCCGCCTGGGGAGCCGGGCTGACCGTGCTCCAGGCCTTCGCCGCCGGGCGGCCGGGCGCCGCCGGGGAGCACGCCGGGGCGCTGTTGTCCCTGGGCCTGTTCCGCCCCGCCGACCTGCGGCTGCGGATCGGCGAGCTGTCGTACGGCCAGCGGCGCAGGATCGAGCTGGCCCGCCTGGTGAGCGAGCCGGTGGACCTGCTGCTGCTGGACGAGCCGACCAACCACCTGTCCCCCGCGCTGGTGGAGGAGCTCGAACAGGCCCTGGCGGGTTACGCGGGGGCGCTGGTGGTGGTGACCCACGACCGCCGGATGCGCTCCCGCTTCACCGGCTCACGCCTGGAACTGCGCGACGGCCGGCGGGCCGTCTCCTCCTCCCCGCAGGAGATCGTGGCGACCAGCGCGCCGTTGCCGGCGTTCATCGCGGCCAGCAGCTCGGCCTCGGTGTCGACCAGGACGACGGTGTCGACGGGGCCGAACGGCTCGGCGCGGAACAGCGGCGAGGACGGCGGCGGGGCGAGGATCGTGGTGGGCGCCAGGTAGGCGGAGGTGTCCTGGCCCCGCAGGAACCGGCCCTCGGCCACCGAGCCCCGGTGCAGCGGGATGTCTCCCTTGGCGATCGCCTCGTCGATCTGGTCGGTGAGCTCCTTGGCCTTGGCTCCCGCGATCAGCGGGCCGAAGCCGAGGTCGGGCGGCGGGTCGCCGGGGGACTCCACCGCCGGCGGGTGGCCGAACCGCACCGAGCGGACCGCGGGCAGGTAGGCGGTCAGGAAGTCGTGGAACGACGAGCGCTGCACCACGAAGCGCGGGTAGGCCGTACAGCGCTGCTTGGCGTAGTCGAAGCTCTTGCGGATCTGCCCGGTCAGCGTCTCCCGGTCGCCGTACTCCCACACCCCCAGCAGTTGAGCCCCCCCTGCTCCAGGATGTGCCTGCGGCCCAGGTCGGCCGGCGAGCATGCGCTCGATCTCCTCGACGTACCAGCGCACGCCCTCCACGCACCGGTCGACGTCGGCGGCGGCCAGCTTCCAGGGCTTGCCGATCTCCCACACCAGCAGCAGGACCAGCAGGTCGCGATGGGCCTGCAGGGCGTCCGGCGCCGCCGTCACCCGCGCCCTGCGCTCGGCGGTGAGGGACCGGGCGGCGCTTCGCCCCCTGCCGTCCGATCCCTCGGCAACCCGGCGCTTCCACCCCCGGCGCTCCCACCCCCGGCCCCGCCCTCCGGGATGACATCACCCCCGCCCGCCGGACGCGCCTGTAATAGCGTGGGGGCAAGATCCCTTGGCGTATGAGGAGGGCCGCGTGCGATTCTCGCTGAACGAGCTGTTCGCCGACCTGCCGGCAGAGCAGATCGATGAGGCCCGGGACTTCTACGGTTCGAGGGTGGCCGGTCGCGGTCCCGGCACTCCGGAGGAGTTGAAGGAGGCACGCGCGAAGAGGTCCGCGCCCGCTCCTGCCGATCCACCGGCCGTCGAAGAGACGGCCGAAGCGCGGGGGGCGCGTGTCCCGGTGCGGATCTTCACTCCCTCCGGCGGGCCGGCGCGGGGCGTCTATCTGGACATCCACGGCGGCGGCTTCTACATGGACTCCGCGGCGCGAGGGGACGTGCGCAACCGCCGGCTCGCGGACGCCCTGCGCCTCGCGGTCGTCAGCGTCGACTATCGGCTGGCCCCCGAGCATCCCTGGCCGGCTGCACCCGACGACTGTGAAACGGCGGCGCTCTGGCTCGCCGGACAGGCTCGCGACCGCTTCGGGACAGCCCGGCTGGCGATCGGCGGGAGCTCGGCGGGAGCGACACTCGCACTGGCGACCCTGCTCCGACTGAGGGACGCGGGAGCCGTCGACGACTTCGCGGGCGCCGTCCTCCAGTTCGGCACCTACGACCTGAGCGCGCGGACACCGGCCGGACGCCGGATCGCAGAGGAGTACTTCATCCAGGCCTACGCCGGCCACGTCGCAGACCGCACCCTCCCCGACATCTCCCCCGTCTACGGCGGCCTCCGCGGTCTCCCCCCGGCGCTGCTGGTCGTCGGGAGTGCGGACGTGCTGCTGGAGGACAACCTCGCGATGGCCGGACGGCTCTCCGCCGCCGGGAACCGCGTCGAGCTCCGGATCTATCCGGAGGCGCCCCACGGCTTCACCGGGCACCCCACGGCGATGGCCCGGACGGCGCTCAGCGGCGTCGAGTCCTGGCTGCTCGACCGCATCGCCCGGCCGTGAAGGGCCTCGGCCCCGGTTGACCGGGGCGCACGCTCCGCGGGCGGGCCGGGAGGCGGTCACCTGGCGCGGCAGGTCTCCACGGCCACCTCTCCGATTCCTCACCCGATTTTGACAACCATTTTCATTTACGCGCATACTGAGTGCATGATGTCCGACTCCTCCCGACGTATCCCCATGCGTGTTACCGGCCTCCTCGCCGGGGTCGCCGTTCTGGCCGCCACCGCCGCCTGCAGCGCGGGCGCCGCCGACTCGGCCGCCACGGGCGGCGCGTCCGGGGTCACCGCCTCCATGTACCCCCTGCAGTGGCTGGCCGAGCGGGTGGGCGGGTCCGACGTCACCGTCACCGGTCTGACCAAGCCCGGCGTCGAGCCGCACGACGTGGAGCTGTCGCCGCAGTCGGTCGCCGGGCTGGAGCAGACCTCCCTGGTCTTCTACATCAAGGGCGTGCAGCCCGCGGTGGACGAGGCCGTCGAGCAGCACGCCGCCGACCGCGGCTTCGACGCGGCCACCGTGGTCCCGACCATCGCCGCGGCCCCCGGGGAGCACGAGGAGGAGGGGCACGAGGAGGAGCACGCCCACGAGGTCTCCTACGATCCGCACCTCTGGCTCGACCCGACCCGCTTCGCCACCGTCGCGACCCACCTCGGCGACCGGCTCGCCGCGGCCGACCCGGCCCACGCCCAGGGGTACAAGGACCGCGCCGCGAAGGTCGCCGCCGAGCTGAAGACCCTCGACGGCGAGCTGGCCGGGGGGCTGACCGGTTGCGCCTCCCAGACCCTCGTCACCGGCCACCAGGCCTTCGGTTATCTGGCCGACCGCTACAAGCTCCGCCAGATCGGGATCAGCGTCGACCCGGACGCCGAGCCCTCCCCGGCCCGGCTGGCCGAGGTGGCCGAAGTCGCCAAGCGGGAAAAAGTGACTACCATTTTCACCGAGACCCTCGTCAGCCCGAAGGTCGCCGAGGTTCTCGCCCAGGAGGTCGGCGCCAAGACGGCGGTTCTCGACCCGATCGAGAGCCGGCCCGCCACCGGCGACTACCTGTCCGCCATGCGCCAGAACCTCACGACACTCAGGGCGGCGCTCAGCTGCTCGTAAAGGCACCATGTGAAAGACACAGAAGAAGCGTTCACCATGCGCGGCGGCCAGGTTCACCTGGACCGCCGCCCGGTGCTGCGCGGAGTCGACCTGACGGTCCGCTCCGGCGAGGTCGTGGCCGTTCTCGGCGCCAACGGGTCGGGCAAGTCGACCCTCGTGCGCGCCCTGCTGGGCCTGACGCCCCTGTCGGCGGGATCCACCCTCCTGTACGGCGCGCCGCCCGCCCGCTTCCGCCAGTGGTGGCGGATCGGTTACGTGCCCCAGCGCCTCTCGGTGGGCGGCGGCGTGCCCGCCACGATCCGCGAGGTCGTGGCCTCCGGCCGGATCGCCAGGCAGAGCCGTTTGCGCCTGTCCGGCGCGGCCGACGCCGCCGCGACGGACCGGGCGCTGGAGGCGGTCGGCATGGCCGACCGGGCCGGCGACCCGGTCCAGGCCCTGTCCGGCGGGCAGCAGCAGCGGGTGCTCATCGCCCGCGCCCTGGCCGGTGAGCCCGACACCTTCGTCATGGACGAGCCCACCGCGGGCGTCGACGCCGCCAGCCAGCAGCTCCTGGCCGACACCCTGGCCGACCTCGTCTCCCAGGGCAGGACGGTCGTGCTGGTGGCCCACGAGCTGGGCCCGCTGGAGCCGCTGATCACCCGGGCGGTGGTCATGCAGGACGGCTGCGTGTGCCATGATGGCTCCCCGCCCAAGGCCGTCGGCGCCCACGCGCTGCCCGGCCACGACCACGTGCACCCGCACGCCCCGGAGAAGCCCGTCGGCCCGCTCGAATGGAGGCCGACCGCATGACCCCCTCCACCCCGGTCCTCCGCTTCCGGGGCCGCGTGCCCGCTCCGGCCTCCCGCACGTCCTCCCCCTTCCGTGGCCGCGTGTCCACCCCGGCCCTCCGCTTCCGGGGCCGCGTGCCCACTCCGGCCTCCCGCCTGTCCTCCCCCTCGCGGGGCCGCCGCGTGCCCGCCCCCGTTCCCGTCCGTCCGGAGGCGACGCGGTGATCGATCTTCTCCAGTTCGACTTCATGCAGCGGGCGCTGATCGCCGCACTCCTCGTCGGCCTGGCCGCCCCGGCCATCGGCACCTTCATCGTGCAGCGCCGCCTGGCCCTGCTGGGCGACGGCATCGGGCACGTCGCGCTGACCGGCGTGGCGCTGGGCTTCCTGACCGGCACCGCCCCCGTGCTCACCGCCGTGGTGGTCTCGATCCTCGGCGCCGTGGCCATCGAGCTGGTCCGCGAGCGCGGCAGGACCGGCGGCGACGTGGCGCTCGCGCTGCTGTTCTACGGCGGCATCGCCGGAGGCGTGCTGCTCATCTCGCTCGCTCCCGGCGGGAGCAACGCCACCCTGATGTCCTACCTGTTCGGCTCGATCAGCAGCGTCACCGTCCAGGACGTGTGGGTGATCGCCCTGCTCGCGGCGGCCGTGCTCGGTGTGGTGACGATCTTCGGCCGTGAGCTGTTCGTGCTCTGCCAGGATGAGGAGGTGGCCAAGGCCAGCGGCCTGCCGGTGCGGTTCCTCAGCCTGCTGATCGCGGTCACCGCGGCGCTGACCGTGGTCATCGCCATGCGGGTGGTGGGGCTGCTGCTGGTCAGCGCCCTGATGGTGGTCCCGGTGGCGACCGGCCAGCAGCTCACCCGGGGGTTCCGCAGCACGATGCTGCTCGCCATGCTCTTCGGCATGATCGCCACGGTCGGCGGTCTAAGCTCGTCGTTCTACATCGAGGTCCCGCCGGGCGCCCTCATCGTGCTCGTCGCGCTGGGAGGGTTCGTTCTGGCCCTCGCTCTGGGTAGATTCGTACGCCGAAGCCGACCCCGGGAGTCCCAGCCATGAGCAACAGGCGCCGTGACGCCGTTCACGAAGTCCTCCGCCAGAGCGAGGGCTTCCGCAGCGCGCAGGACGTCTACGCCGAGATGCGCGCCGAGGGGGCCAAGATCGGCCTCACCACGGTCTACCGGGCGCTGCAGGCACTGGTCGACAACGGCCAGGTGGACGTCCTGCGGACCGGTGAGGGGGAGTCGGTCTACCGGGCGTGCGCCAGCGGCGACCACCACCATCACCTGGTCTGCCGCCGCTGCGGGCGCACCGTGGAGGTCGCCGGCCCCGCGGTGGAGCGCTGGGCCGAGGCGGTCGGCACCGAGCACGGCTTCACCGAGATCACCCACACCGTCGAGGTCTTCGGCACCTGCCCGTCCTGCTCGGCGAACGTCAAGGCGGGCTGACCCCGCCCGCCCGCTCACGCCGTACGGCCCCGCCCGCGGCAGCCGTACGGCCTCCGGATCCCGGGGACAGACGGGCAGCGGGCAGCCGGATCGTCCTGTGATGTCCGGGAGTTCCCGTCACGGTGACGCGAACGATACGGCGATGTCCTGTAACGGAGAACCCCCGGGGTGCTCCGGAGAGATACGCTTCCGGGACGGTGAGTCGCCGTACGCGCGCGACCACGCCCGTAACCGCCTACCACAGGAGTCAACATGCCATTCGGACATGACATGGTGCACTCACTCGCCACCGCCGTCGACCTGGTCAACACCTCCCCCGCGACCGGGGGCCAGGACGGGCTGGGCGATCTGGCGGGACTGCGAGAGTTCGTGGACCGGTGGGAGGTGAGCGGCGTCGACGAACTCGGCGCCGACGACCTGAGCCGCGTGCGCGCCCTGCGCGAGGCCTTCCACAAGGTCTTCACCGCCCCCGACCAGGCCACCGCGGTCATCCGGCTGAACACCCTGCTGAGCCGGACCCGCATCACCCCCCGCCTCACCGAGCACGACGGCCACGCGCTGCACGTGCACTACTTCGCCCCCGGCGCCTCCCTGTGCGAGCACCTCGCGGCCGACCTCGGCGTCGCCATGGCGCACCTGCTCGTCGAGGGCGAGTGGGAGCGCCTGCGCACCTGCTCGGCGCCCGACTGCGAGCGCGTGTTCGTCGACGAGTCCCGCAACCGCTCCCGGGTCTACTGCGACAGCCGTACCTGCGGCAACCGCATGCACGTCGCGGCCTACCGCGCCCGCCGCCGCGCCTGAGGCGGACGGCGCGGGAACCCGCCGGGCGGGCCGGAGCCCTTCCGGCCGCACCGCGGCCCGGCCCCCTGCGACGCCCGGCGTCTCCCGCGCCCTGCCTCCGGACGGCCTCTGACGCTAGGCCTTGGCGTACTCCGAGGCGCCGCCCGCGAAGTCGTAGACCACGGCCTGCTCGTCGCCCACGACCCAGGCGTCGTGCCCGGGCGTGCAGACGAAGACCTCTCCCGGACCGACCTCCGCCTCCGTGCCGTCGTCCATGCGGATGTGGAGCGTGCCCCGCACGACGAACCCGTTGTGGTGGACCTCGCACGAGTCGGTGCCGGCGATCGGCTTGACCGACTCCGACCAGCGCCACCCCGGTTCGAACGTGGCGACGCCGAAACTCAGCCCCGTCAGTTCACACAGCTCCAGGTGCCCCTTCGGGAAGTCCCGGCGTTCGTCGGGCTTGTCGATGCTCTTCACTTCGATCATGACGTCCCCCTTCGTCAGCTTCAGTCTCGCACCGGGAGAGAGCCGCCACAAGGCCGTGACCTGCGCGGAGAACCGCCGGGGGGACTAACCGACCTCGTTGGGGACGGCCCCGCCGTAGCGCCGGTCGCGCTTGGCGTACGTCTCGCACGCCTCCCACAGATCACGACGGTCGAAGTCGGGCCAGAGCCGGTTGAGGAAGACCATCTCGGCGTAGGCCGTCTGCCAGATCAGGAAGTTGGAGATGCGCTGCTCGCCCGAGGAGCGCACGAACAGGTCCACATCCGGGATCTGCGGCTCGTCCAGATAGCGGGCGAAGGTCTCCTCCTTGACCCGGCCGGCCTTGACCCGGCCGGCGGCGATGTCCTCGGCCAGTTTGAGCGCGGCGTCCACGATCTCGGCGCGGCCGCCGTAGTTGACGCAGAACTGCAGGGTCAGCGTGGAGTTGTGCTCCGTCATCTCCTGGGCGTCCTGGAGCTCGGAGATGACGCTCTTCCAGAGCCGTCCGGGGCGACCGGCCCAGCGGACCCGCACGCCCATCGCGTGCAGCTGGTCGCGGCGGCGGCGGATGACGTCGCGGTTGAAGCCCATCAGGAAGCGGACCTCGTCGGGCGAACGCTTCCAGTTCTCGGTGGAGAAGGCGTAGGCCGACAGGTACGGGATGCCCAGCTCGATCGCGCCCTCGATCACGTCGAAGAGCGAGGCCTCGCCCGCCTTGTGCCCCTCGGTGCGCGGCAGGCCGCGCTGCTTGGCCCACCGGCCGTTGCCGTCCATCACGATCGCGACGTGCCGGGGCACCAGGTCCCGGGGGATCGGGGGCGGGACGGCGCCGGAGGGGTGAGGGGTGGGCGGACGGACGTTCACGTGGCGGGCTCCCTTTCTACGTGTCGAAGAGAGCGTATGCCGTGTTCCAGGTGCCACTGCAGATAGGCGGCGACCAGACCGCTGCACTCGGTGCGGTGCCGGGCGAGGGAGGCGTCGGCCGTGGCCCAGTCGCCCTTCAGCAGCGCCAGCATCAGCGCGAGGGTCTCCCCCTCGGGTACGGCGGCGCCGGCCGGGCGGCAGTTGCCGCACACCACGCCGCCGGCCACGATGGCGAACGCCCGCACGGCCGTGCCCTGGCAGCGGGCGCAGGTGTCGAGGGCGGGGGCGTATCCGGCCACCGCCAGTGAGCGCAGGAAGTAGGCGTCGAGCACCAGCCGGGCCTCGTGCTCCCCGGCCGCCAGGGCGCGCAGGCCCCCCACCAGCAGCAGGAACTGGCGGAGCGCGGGCTCCTTCTCGCCCGCGATCAGCCGGTCGGCGGTCTCCAGCATCGCGCTGCCCGCCGTGTAGCGCGGATAGTCGGCCACGAGCGCCTCGCCGTACGGGCGGATGGTCTCGGCCTGGGTGATCACATCCAGCGTGCGGCCGGTGTGCATCTGGAGGTCGACGTGGGTGAACGGCTCCAGCCGGGCGCCGAAGCGCGAGGTGGTCCGCCGCACGCCCTTGGCGACGCCGCGGATCTTCCCCGTCCGTTTGGTGAGGATCGTGACGATGCGGTCGGCCTCGCCCAGCTTATGAGTGCGCAAGACAACGCCCTCGTCACGGTACAGACTCACTTTCCCCAGTTTAGTCCGTTGTCCTGCGTGGAAGGCCTTCAATCGTGATCAGGCGGCACTGAGGCGTCGTGGATGCGTGCTGTTCACCTGGAACTCACTAAACTTTGACCTCTGGCGCCATCCCCGCCATGTTCGAACCCGGATCCACCCCCGCACGAAAGGGTGCCATGCCCCGCGTGGTCCTGCTGGGCTCATCGCCCGGCCACGATGCCGCCTCCGGCCCGTCCGCGCCGCCCGCAGCGCTGACTCTGCCCGCGCTTCCCGGCTGTCCCACGGTGATCGGCAAGCTGCACGGCCAGCTCGCCTCGCTCGACTCGGCGCCGGTGACAATCACCCGCGCGGAGACCGCCACGGCCTACCGGGGCTTCCCCGGCACGCTGGTGGAGACCTCCGACCTGGCCGGTGACCTGCGCGCCGTGGCCGACGCCGCCGAGCGCGCCACGGAGAACCTGCTCATCCTCCCGGCCAACTCGCTGGTCCACGACGAGCTGCTCTACCAGATCACCAAGTCCAAGCGCGGCGCGCTGGCGCTGATCGCCAAGGAGCCCCGCGAGGAGGACGAGAACGGCGACTTCATCGTCCCCGACGTCCCCGTCGACGAGGCCGAACCGGAGATCGGCGACCGGTTCTTCGAGGGCCTGCCGGTCAGGACCCGCGCCGCCAAGTCCCGGGTGATCTCGGTCGGCTCCGCCTACCACGCGGTGACCCGGCCCAACGCCGTCCTGCTCGGCCCCCTGCACCTGAACGTCAGGCACGCGCCCACCCTCGCCGAGGCCGCCCGCGAGCTCGCCGACATGGCCCACCTGTTCGGCCCCGAGGACGACCTGCTCCAGCTCCTGGTCCTGGGCCTGGTGCGGCGGGGCGTCTCGGTCGGCATCCGCGGCCGCCGCGACCTGTTCTACCGCCGGGTGAGCACGCAGGCCGAGGCCGGGCAGTTCGTGACCGAGATGGCGGCCTTCGACGAGGACCGCGCCCGGCTGAACAACGCGGTCAAGGGCGCCGACGGCTTCTTCACCACCTTCTTCGTCAGCACCTACTCGCGCTTCATCGCCCGCTGGGCGGCCCGGCGCGGGCTCACGCCCAACCAGGTCACGCTGATCTCCATCGCCCTGGGCGTGGCCTCGGCGGCCTGCTTCGCCACCGGCGAGCGCCCCGGGATGGTCGCCGGCGGCATCCTGATCTACTTCGCGTTCGTGTTCGACTGCGTGGACGGCCAGGTCGCGCGATACGCCCGCAAGTTCGGCGTGCTCGGCGCCTGGCTGGACGCCACCTTCGACCGCTTCAAGGAGTACGTCGTCTTCGCCGGCCTGGCGGTCGGCGCGGCCGTCTCCGGGATCGGCGACGTGTGGACGCTGGCGCTGATCGCGCTCGGCATCCAGTCGATCCGGCACCTGCTCGACTTCTCCTTCGGCGCGGCCAACCGGCGCAAGCCGCCCTCGCCGCTGCCCGGCATCCCGCTGACGATCAGCCCCGACACCCCGCTCCGCGCGGCGCTGGAGGAGCGCAAGGTCGCCCGCAACGGCGGCACCATCCGCAGCCTGCTGAAGATGTGGAGCAAGGCGGGCAAGTACCGCGCCGTGCACTGGGCCCGCAAGATGATCGTCTTCCCGATCGGCGAGCGGTTCGCCGTCATCGCCATCGTCGGCGCCCTCTTCGACGCCCGGATCACCTTCCTTACGCTGATCATCTGGGGCGGGATCGGCGCCGTCTACTCTCTCACCGGACGTCTGATGAGGTCGCTCGCATGATCACCCAGCCGCAGGCCACGCCCGTCCCGGACCCGTACGAGGAGCGGCTGCGCGTGCAGACCGCGCGCCTGCTCGCCTACCGCGACGACGGCCCCCTGGTCACCCTGGTCGGGCGCAGGATGGGCCGGGGCCTGCCCCCGGTGCCGGCCGCGCTCGCCGCCCTGCTGGCGGTCATCGCGATGGCGGTGGCGGGGATGCTCGAGGACGGCCCGGTCCTGATCGTCCCGTCGCTGGTCATGGTGGCGCTGGTGCTGCCCACCGCGCCCCGCGACCACCTCGGCAAGCTCGACTGGCTGGTGCCGCCGCTGATCCGGGGCACCGAGTTCCTCATCATCGTCCTGGTGACCCTGGCCGCCGGCGCGCCCAAGTGGCTGGCGTTCGTGCTGATCTACGTGATCGGCTACCACACCTACGACACGGTCTACCGGACCCGTCAGAGCATCTGGCCGCCCGAGTGGGTGTTCCGGGCCGGTCTGGGCTGGGAGCTGCGGCTGCTGCTCATCGGCGCGGGCGCCGCGCTGGGCGTGCTGACCTGGGTGCTGGGTGCGCTCACGCTCTACCTCGGCGTGATGTTCGCCGTCGAGAGCGTGACGAGCTGGGTCCGCCTGGACAAGCAGTCGGCGACGGCCCGCGCCTCCGCCGAGGCCGAGGCCGACCTGGAGGCCTCTCCGGAGGAGGCCCTGGAGCAGGCGACCGGCGAGGCCGAGCCGGCCTGACATCCGGCTCCCGCCGTACGACGCACCGAAGGGCCGTGGTCCGCCGACCGCGGCCCTTCTCGCATGAGCGGCTCCCGCCGCTGAGCGGTCCCTCCGCATGAGATGAGCGGCCCCTGCGCATGAGCGGTGGCTCGGCGTGACAACTCCGCACGCCGATCTCACGGACTGTGTTACAAAGCAGCGTGGAGTTGGACCGGCTGGACCGTGACATCATCGGGGCGCTCATCGAGGACGCCCGGGCCACCTATGCCGAGATCGGGCAACGGGTGGGGCTGTCGGCCTCGGCCGTCAAACGCAGGGTGGACCGGCTGCGCGAGACCGGCGCGATCACCGGCTTCACCGCGCGGGTGCAGCCCGCGGCGCTCGGCTGGACCACCGAGGCGTACGTCGAGCTGTTCTGCGCGGGCAAGACCTCCCCGGCGGAGATCGGGGTCGCCATCGCCCGGCACCCCGAGGTGGTCTCGGCGTGCACGATCACCGGTGAGGCCGACGCGCTCCTGCACATCCGGGCGACGGACGTGCGCCACGTGGAGCGGGTGATCGAACGCCTGGCGGCGGAGCCGTTCGTGGTGCGGACCAAGAGCTCCGTGGTGCTCTCGCGGCTGATCGACGCTCCCCCGGCGCTCGCCCGCAACGAATCGGCGTCTCCTGCCTGAAGGACGCAAAGAACCTGCGCTCACGCGCACGATCACCCTCTTGGCCTGCGTGAACCCCGCTTCCTAGGCTGATGCCGTTCCCACCACGACGTCCTTTTGCGGGGGTTGTTGATGACGAGGCACTACCTCATGTGTCGGCCCGAGTACTTCGCGGTGGAATACGCGATCAATCCGTGGATGCATCCCGAGGCCGGCGCCGACCGCGAGGTGGCGATCCGGCAGTGGGAGGGGCTCAAGAGCGCCTACGAGGAGCTGGGCCACCGGGTGAGCCTGATCGACCCGGTGCGGGGCCTTCCCGACATGGTCTTCGCCGCCAACGGCGCGCTGGTGGTCGGCGGCCGGGTGTTCGGCGCGCGCTTCGCCCACCCCCAGCGGACGGCCGAGGGCCCCGCCTACCTGAAGTGGTTCACCGACCACGGCTACGACCGGGTGCACGAACCGGTCTTCGTCAACGAGGGCGAGGGCGACTTCCTCACCCTGGACCACCTCGTGCTGGCCGGGACCGGCTTCCGCACCGAGGTCGCCGCGCACGGCGAGGCCCAGGAGTTCCTCGGCCGCCCGGTGGTGACCCTGCGCCTGGTGGACCCGCGCTTCTACCACCTGGACACCGCGCTGTTCCCGCTGGACGGGCGCAACGTGGCCTACTACCCCGGGGCCTTCTCGCCCGGCAGCCAGGAGGTGCTGCGCCACCTGTTCCCCGACGCCGTCATCGCCGAGGAGGAGGACGCGGCCGTGCTGGGACTCAACGCGGTCAGCGACGGCTCCAACGTGGTGATCAGCGCCGAGGCGGCCGGGCTGCAGCTGGAGCTCAAGCGGCGCGGCTTCGAGGTCGTCCCGGTCGAGCTGTCCGAGCTGCGCAAGGCGGGCGGCGGCCCCAAGTGCTGCACGCTGGAGATACGGGGATGACCTCGGGATACAGGCAGGCGGCGGATCTTCCGGCCGCAGACTTTCCGACCAGAGAAGCGGTGATGTCCGGATGACCGACACAGCGGAGCTCATCGAGCTCAGCGAGCGCCGCAGCGCGCACAACTACCACCCGCTCCCCGTCGTGATCCGCGAGGCGGAGGGCGCCTGGGTCACCGACGTCGAGGGCAGGCGATACCTGGACTGCCTGTCGGGCTACTCCTCGCTCAACTTCGGCCACGGCAACGCGAAGATCATCGAGGCGGCCCGGGAGCAGCTCGGCAGGCTCACCCTGACCAGCCGCGCCTTCTTCCACGACCAGTTCGCCGCCTTCGCCGCCGGGCTGGGCGACCTGACCGGCAAGGACATGGTCCTGCCGATGAACACCGGCGCCGAGGCCGTGGAGACCGCGATCAAGGTGGCCCGCAAGTGGGGTTACGAGGTCAAGGGCGTCGCCCGCGACCGCGCGAACATCATCGTCATGGAGGACAACTTCCACGGCCGCACCACGACGATCGTGAGCTTCTCCACCGACCCCGACGCCCACGACGGCTTCGGCCCCTACACGCCCGGCTTCAAGATCGTGAAGTACGGCTCGGCGGACGCGGTCCGCGACGCCGTCGACGCCGACACGGTCGCGGTGCTGGTCGAGCCGATCCAGGGCGAGGCCGGCGTGCTGGTGCCGCCGGAGGGCTACCTGCGCCAGCTCCGCGAGATCTGCACCGAGAACAACGTCCTGATGATCGCCGACGAGATCCAGTCCGGCCTCGGCCGCACCGGCGACACCTTCGCCTGCGACCACGAGGGCGTCGTCCCCGACGTCTACGTGCTGGGCAAGGCCCTGGGCGGCGGCGTGGTCCCGGTCTCGGCCATCGCCGCCGACCGGGACGTGCTCGGCGTGATCAGGCCGGGCCAGCACGGCTCCACCTTCGGCGGCAACCCGCTCGCCTGCGCGGTGGCCTGCGCGGTCATCGACATCCTCAACACCGGGGAGTACCAGGCCCGGGCCAAGCGGCTCGGCGCCGTCCTGCACGAGCGGCTGGGCGGCATGGTCGGCCGCGGCGTGGTGGCGGTGCGCGGGCGCGGCCTGTGGGCGGGCGTGGACATCGACCCGTCCCTGGGCACCGGCCGCCAGATCTCCGAGGCCCTGATGCGCCGCGGCGTCCTGGCCAAGGACACCCACGGCTCCACGATCCGCCTGGCCCCGCCGATCGTCATCTCCGAGGAGGACCTGCTCTGGGCCGTCGACCAGCTGGCCGGCGCCATCGACGACCTCGACGGCTGATCTTCACCGGTACGGCCCGCACCGCGGTCTCCCCCGGCTCGGGCCGTACCCCCACTTCCCGGTACGGCTCACGCCGTACCGGAGATCAGCCGGTCTCCCACGCGCGGATGAGATCCTCCGGCCCGTAGACGGCCGTCAGACCGCCTGTGACGCATCCCGCCCTCGACACGGCGATCATCGGCAGATCCCCCCGCCCGGCACGGCTGCCTGCGCCCGAGCCAGTTCGATGAGATCGTGATTGTCGAACGGGCGATCCTCCAGCCACTCGACGGACCCGGCGAAGAACAGCCGCTCGGCGATCGGCTCACGATCGGCGGCGATGAGGTCGATCTCCACATCATCCGTCCGGGTCCAGAAGGAACCGACCTCCACGACGTCGGGGAAGCGGTGGTCGGGCAGCAGCCGTGCCAGCGCCTCGCGGACCGCCGGCTCCACCGCCCGCCCCCGCCAGGACGTCCAGCCGTCGCGGATGCGGCGGAGCACCGCGTCGGAGCGCCCGCGTTCCAGCAGCGGCAGGCGGGATCCAGGAAGCGTGTCCAGAACCGCAGGTAGGGGTCGGCGATCCGGTAACGCCTGTCCTTCGAGGGCCGGGTGCTCAGCGGGAGTTCGGCGGCCACGACTCTCTTGGTGCCGAGCAGGTCCAGCGAGCGGGTCGTCGTCGCGGCGCAGAGCCCTCCCGACGCCCTGGAGATGTTGGCGAAGCTCCGCTCGCCTGACCCGATGACCCCGAGGACGTCCTTGGCGATCGTCTGCCGGGGGAACTCCGCAGCGAGCGAGCGTTCCGCGGAGACCAGCCGCGGTGAGGTGGGATCGGCCAGGGCGCTTTCCAGGAAGTCCCACAGCCCCGTTCCGCTCCCCCACTCCGCGCAGATCAGCGGGAGGCCGCCGGTTACCAGCCAGGCGTCGAACGTCTCCGCAGGGGGGAGGCCCAGCATCCGGCCGACCTCCCCGGGCGTGAGCGGGCCGAGTTTCATCTCTCGTCCACGCTGGTAGAACGGCCGCCCGTATCCGGTGAGCGCCCCCATGACCGACAGGTCCGAGCCGATGAGGATGAGCAGGACCGGTTTCCCCTCGGAGTACCGGTCCCACGCCCGTTGCAGGGTGCCCTCGAAGCCCGCGTCCACGGCGTACTCTCATCGATGTCAGTAACTTCGCTGACACTTTCGTTGATGAGAGTAACCGGTCAGGCGGAGAGCTCCACGGTGGCGACCTCCATGACCTCGGTCGTGCTGGCGGTCTCCCAGCGGACGGAGATCTGCTCGCCCGGGGAGCCCAGGGACAGGGTCGCGATGGCGTTGGAGAACCAGGGGCCGTCGGTGATCCGCCACTTGATCGGGGGGCGGGGGATCTTGGCCAGGCGGGAGAGCAGGCCGCCGATCAGGGTGGCGATGCCGAACTGGGCCACGATGTTGGCCAGGCGGAGGGTGCGGCTCAGCGGGTTGCGGATGGGCGAGCAGACCAGCTGGTGGATCGGGTACTTCCTGGCCTTGGCCGCGTAGGAGTAGTGGATGTCGCCGGACAGGATGATCACCGGCTTCTCCGCCCTGGTCAGCAGTCTGGCCAGGTCCTCGAAGGAGCGGCGGAAGGCCGACCAGTGCTCCAGGTCGACGGTCTGGCGCAGCCACTCCGACCAGCGGGCGACCCTCCTGCCCCAGGCCCCCTGGGCCAGGGCCTCGTTCCAGTTCTGGACGTGGTGGATGCCGGCGGGCAGCAGGAAGGGCACCGAGGTGCCGATCAGGAAGCGCTCGGCGCCGCCCCGGTTCATCTGCTCGATGAGCCACTCCCACTCCACCGGATCGAGCATCCGCCGGTCCCCGGGGGTGAGCTGCCGGGCGCAGCGCGAGTCGACCATGATCAGGCGGGTGGAGCCCAGGTCGCGGGCGTAGCTCCAGCGACTGTCGGTGGGGACGGCGTCGGCGTGCTCGGCGAAGGCGTCGAGGAGTTCGGCCCCGTCGGCCTCCGAGGCGCACAGCTTGCCGAGCAGGCCGTCGGCGTCGCGATCGGCGGGCGACATGTTGCCCAGGTGCTGGTAGACCCAGTAGGCCCCGAGCCCCGCGATCACCCGGCGCGGCCACCACTCGACCTCGGCCATCATCTGCCGCCAGTCCTGGGAGGTGTTCCAGTCGTCGCGCAGGTCGTGGTCATCGAAGATCATCGCCGTGGGCACGGTCGACAGCAGCCAGCGGATCTCGGGGTCGGTCCAGGCCACCCGGTACAGCTCCGCGTACTCCTCGAAGTCGGCGATCTCGGTCTTCGGCTCGGTGTCCCTGCGGTTCTTGATGAACTCCAGCATCTCCTTGGAGGGCTCGTCGGCGTAGACCTGGTCGCCGAGCAGCAGCAGCATGTCGGGCCACTCCTCCTCGGGGGCCGCCATCATGCGGCAGCCGTACGAGCGCAGCACGTCCACGCCGTGCGAGATCGTGTGGATCACGTCGTGCGGCACGCTGGTTCGACAGGACCCGAACATCACCTTCCGGGGGCCGTCCGAGCCGAGCAGGCGGATGCGGCTGGGCGGGTGGTCCGGGAGCGGCCAGACCACCTCCCCGTTCAGGCGGACCTCGTAGGTCCCGCCGTCGGTCACGTCGACGATCGCGTAGTGGTGGCCGTGGACGGTGAAGGTCCGCCCACTCGCCCGCGACCGCCCGGCCTCGACCGTCACCTCGCACGGCTCGCTGGTCTCCACCCAGACGGAGGCATTCTTGTCGTCCACGTACCGCAGCATCGGTCCGACGACAAGTTCTGGCACGTCCATCTCCCTAGCCATTCCCCATCAGCGGGCATCTTCCGGAAAGCTTTGCACAGAAACGCGCTTTCCTCCGCTGCCCTCCCGATCCGGTCGATAACAACAGACCTACCTGAGGGGCCGAAAAAATCCTAGATACAGGTAAAAGTCCGGCCAACCGCCCGTGCGTCGGTGAGGACCGGGGACCGCGACGGGATCACCGGGGACCCCTCAGGCGCCTCACGCGACGCGCACCCCGACCTCCGCACCGGTCAGCGCCTTGGAGTAGGGGCAGTGCCGGTGGGCCTGCTCGGCCAGTCTCCCGGCCGTCTCGGGATCCACCTGGGGAAGGTGCACGACCAGCTCGACGCCGATGGTGTAGTCGTCGCTCTTGCCGTGCTTGCGCAGCCGTACGGCCGCATCGACCCTGGCGTGGGCGGTGTCCGCTCCTCCCCGTCCGGCCACCAGCTCCAGGGAGTTGTGGAAGCAGGTCGCGTAGGCCGCGGCGAGGAGCTGCTCCGGATTCGTGCCCTCGCCGGTCCCGCCGAGCTGCCGCGGGGCCCTGACCTTCAGGTCCAGCAGCCCGTCCTCCGTGATGACCCGTCCGCCCCCGTCGCTCCTGGACGATGCGCGCGCGGTGTACATGGTGTCGTAGTCGTCCTCACCGGAGTGGCCGTCCTCACCGGAGTGGCCGTCCCCGCCGGGCTGCCCGGTCTCACCCGAGTGCCCGTCCCCGCCGATCTCGGCCTCGACCCCCGGCCCCGAGTAGTCAGGGCCCACCGTCCGGCCCTGCGACATGTCCGCCGCCGTGGTCCCCCGCCTGTCCGTCGCGGGTCGCGCGTCCTGGCTCATTGAGTTTCGCCCCCTGTTTCGACGCCCGGGACGGATGGAGTGCCACCGTGCCCCGCCCGGGACTCACGTTGCGTGACACGGCGGAAACGCTGGCTACGTACCCGGGCGCGAGCGGGCGACACAGGATCGCGATCATGGCCGCGGACCGGCGCCGCTCCAAAGCGGCGCGCCTCCCACCCGCGAACCGCCGGATTGGCGGGTTCCCTTCCCACCGCCCGGGCGCTTTCCTCGGTAGCAACGGATCAGCGGGTAAGTGGGACAACGCACAAAGATCGGGCGCCGGATCGCAACGTCTCCACCTTGGTGCGACAAAACCCCATAGCTACGCTGATCATGACAAACCACCCAGAGTGGAGCAACGGCGCTCCGCTCAGCGTATGGAGGACCTCCTTCATGTCCATCACGGTGCCGTCAACGACGCCGGCAACCACCTCCCCGACCACCTCTCTGATCACCCCGGGCCGGCAGGCCCTCGACTCCGCCCTCTTCCAGCTCGACCAGGCGGCCGACCGGCTCGGCCTGGACGACGGCCTGCGCACGATGCTCGCCACCCCGCGCCGCTCGCTCACCGTCGCGGTGCCCGTGCGCCGCGAGGACGGGCGCATGGACGTGGTGCAGGGCTTCCGGGTCCAGCACAACATCACCCGCGGCCCGGCCAAGGGCGGCATCCGTTTCCACCCCTCCACCGACATCCACGAGGTCACCGCGCTGGCGATGTGGATGACCTGGAAGTGCGCGCTGGTCGGCATCCCGTACGGCGGCGCCAAGGGCGGCGTCGCGGTGGACCCGGCCTCGCTGACCTCGCGCGAGCTGGAGCGGGTCACCCGGCGCTACGTCAACGAGATCCTGCCGATCATCGGCCCGGAGAAGGACATCCCGGCCCCCGACGTCGGCACCGACGAGCAGACCATGGCCTGGATCATGGACACCTACTCGGTGAACGCCGGCTATCCCGTCCCCGGCGTGGTGACCGGCAAGCCCATGACCCTCGGCGGCTCCCTGGGCAGAGCCGGGGCCACCTCCCGCGGCGTGCAGATCTGCGCGCTGAGAGCCCTTCCGGGCTCGCCCGAGGGCCGCACCGTCGCGGTCCAGGGCTTCGGCAAGGTCGGCGCCCTGGCCGCCCGCTACCTCGCCGACGCGGGCTGCCGCGTGGTCGCGGTCTCCGACGTCACCGGCGCGGTGGTCAACCGCTCCGGTCTCGACGTCGACGACCTGCGGGCCTGGGTGCGGGAGAGCGGCGGCGTGTACGGCTACCGCCACGCCGAGGCCCTGTCCCACGCCGAGCTGCTGGAGCTGGACGTCGACGTCCTCGTCCCCGCCGCGCTGGAGGGCGTGATCACCGAGGAGAACGCCCCGCGGATCCGGGCCCGCCTGGTCGTGGAGGGCGCCAACGGCCCCACCACACCCGAGGCGGACCGCGTCCTGGCCGACGCCGGCGTCACGGTGGTCCCGGACATCCTGGCCAACGCGGGCGGTGTGATCGTCTCCTACCTGGAGTGGGTGCAGAACACGCAGGCCTACTCCTGGAGCGCGGGCGAGGTGGAGATGAAGCTGCGCGACCTGATGGAGAGCGCCTTCGACGCGGTCTCGGCGATGTCGGCCGAGCACGGCGTCACCCTGCGCCAGGCCGCCCACATCATCGGCGTGGACCGGGTCGCCGAGGCCCACCGGCTGCGGGGCCTGTACCCCTGACGCCGCGGCGCCGAGGGCCGGGCCGCGTCCCGCCGGGGTGTGACGGTCAAGCCGCGTCCTGCCAGGGCGTGATGGTCAGCAGGCCGTCGATCTGCCGGGCGGGCGCGGGCGGGGAGAACAGGTAGCCCTGCACCAGCGGGCAGCCCATCCGCTGGAGCAGGGCCGCCTGCTCCTGCGACTCCACGCCCTCGACGATGGTGTCCAGGCGCAGGCTGGACGACAGCTCCAGGATCGCCTTGGTGAAGGCGCGCATCTGGTGGTGGTCGGCGTGCCCGGCCGGGGCCGCGAAGGATTTGTCGATCTTGAGGATGTCCACCGGGAGGGTGCGCAGGTACGACAGCGAGGAGTAGCCGGTGCCGAAGTCGTCCAGGGCGACCCGCACGCCGTGCTCCCGGAGCGTGGCCAGGGCCGCGATGATGCGGGCGGTCTCGGCCGGGGTGGTGGCCAGCAGCATGCTCTCGGTGATCTCCAGCACCAGCGCCTGCTCGGGCAGGCCGTGCCGGGCCAGGATGTCCAGCACCGTCTCGGCGAAGTCGGGCTCGCGCAGCTGACGGCCCGAGACGTTGACGGTCACCGAGACGCCGTGCCGCTCGTACCAGCGCCGGGCGTCGGCGCAGGCCTGCTCCAGCACCCAGGTGCCGATCGGCACGATCAGCCCGCTCTCCTCGGCGACCGGGATGAACACATCCGGCGGCACCGGACGCGAGCCGGTCGGGTTCCAGCGCAGCAGCGCCTCCACCGCGCGGATGTCCCCGCTGACCAGGTCGACGACCGGCTGGTAGTTCAGGGTGAACTCGCCGTGGGCGAGTGCCCGGCGCAGGCCGGTGAGCAGGCGGGTGCGCTCCAGATGAGCGTGGCGCAGGGCCGGGTCGAAGGCCGTGATCTGGTTCTTGCCGGCGTTCTTGGCCGCGTACAGGGCCAGGTCGGCATCGCGCAGCGCCTCCGACGGGGTGGCCGTCGGCAGCCCGGCCAGCACGCCGATGCTGGTGGTCAGGTACACCTCCCGGCTGCTCAGCCGGTAGGGCGCCTGCAGCGCGGTCAGGATGCGCTCGGCCACGGCGAGCGCGTCCTGTCGGCCGGTCCCGGGCAGCACCAGCGCGAACTCGTCGCCGCCCAGCCGGGCCAGTGTCTGGCCGGAGGCCAGCAGGCCGGTCAGGCGCCGGGTGACGTGGGTGAGCAGCTCGTCGCCGACCGGGTGGCCGAAGCTGTCGTTGACGTCCTTGAAGCCGTCCAGGTCCAGCAGGAGCAACGCCGGCGGCTCCGCGCCGGGGGCGGTGTCGGCGATGGCGTGCTGCATGGCCTGGCCGAGCAGGGTGCGGTTGGCCAGCCCGGTCAGCGGGTCGTGCAGCGCGCGATACGACAGGCTGCGCTGCAGGACCTCCCGCTGGCGCAGGGCGATGCCCAGCTCTGCGGCGTGGTCCTCGGCCAGGCGGGCGACGGTGTTCAGGCGCAGCACCAGCAGGACGGCCAGGACCACGGTCAGCACCATGATCACCATCTCGTTGGAGGAGTGCTCCATGCCCCGCGACTCCAGGAGCATCTGCCCGAACCCTGAGATCAGCGGGCTCAGGAGCGCCAGCGCCAGGAACATCACGACCCGTCCCCTGCCGGAGACGGCCGGGCTGCGCAGCCGGCTCGGTGCGGCGGCGATGCTCGGGTGCAGCACGGCCCCGCCGACCAGGACCGAGAAACCCAGCCAGCCGATCGCCGAGACGACGCCGGAGGACCGGCCCGCGATCTGGTCGATCATGTAGGCGCTGTCGCCCGTGAACAGGGAGACATAGGAGACGCTCAGCAGGAGCAGCCACCGTGCGCGGCCGTTGTCGAGGGCCAGCCGCATGAGGAGGCCGAACGTGAACAGGTCGATGACGGGAATGGCGACGGCGAACGCCAGGTCCATGCCGGTCCGTCCGCTCCCGCCGACCATCGGGCCGAGCAGGAAGGTCCAGAACGGCATGGCCACGCCGACGGTGATGATGCCCGCGTCCAGCAGCCCGGCTCCGCGCGAGCCCTCGGTCCGCATGCTCAGCAGTGTCAGGGCGACCAGCGACAGCAGATAGGTCACCACGGTGCCGGCCCGGTACAGGCCCATGGCGCCGGAGAGCTGCAGCCAGACCGAGCCCACCCCCCAGGCGACGGTGGTGCTCACCCACGCGGCCACGGCCGCCGTGCACAACAGCCGCCACGGCCACAGCGCGGTCAGGCCGTACCGGCGGATGCTCACGAAGACGGCCGCGGCCGAGGCTCCCTGGAGCACCACCCACGACAACACCTCCAGCCCCGATGAGACGGAGGCGAGGTAGGGGGTGGCGGCGGTCAGCGCGGCGCCGAGCAGGAGGAAGGCCGC
Source organism: Paraplanobispora takensis (assembly GCF_016863195.1). Classification (GTDB taxonomy): domain Bacteria; phylum Actinomycetota; class Actinomycetes; order Streptosporangiales; family Streptosporangiaceae; genus Planobispora; species Planobispora takensis. The sequence continues at coordinate 53,698 of NZ_BOOK01000003.1, forward strand.
CCAGCTCCGGGGACCGCGGACCAGACGTGACAGGACGCCGAAGAACGCCGTGGACAAGGCTGTCCCCCTTTTCCTCCGGTCGCGGGCGTGCCGGCCGGTCGACGCGACGAGTCGACCGGTCGAGCGTCCCATCGGCTGCATGAGGGCGGCCCTGAGTCTTTTCCGTGCCCTGGGCCTTCTCCGCGCCCTGGGTCTTCTCCGCGCCCTGGGTCTTCTCCGCGCCC
>NZ_BOOK01000004.1 GCF_016863195.1 Paraplanobispora takensis
AGGCGGTCTTTTCCGGGCGGGGAGTCTTTTCCGCGCCGGGCATCGGCGACGGCGGAGCGGGGCCGGTCAGGAGGACACGGCGGCCCCGGGGAGGGGACCGTCAGGAACGGGCGTGGCTGCGGGGGGCCACCGGGGACTCGGGCGCGTCCAGCGCTCTGACCAGCCCCTCCAGGTCCCGCATGAGCTGCTCGGTGCGCTCCAGGCCGTAGGCGGCCTCGATCACCCGGTGGTGCCCCGCCACCGCGCCCTCCACGCGGGCCAGCAGCTCGGCGCCGCGGTCGGCGAGGAAGACCGCGACCCTGCGGCGGTCGGCCGGATCGTGTCCCCGGTAGACGAGAGCGCGGTCGACGAGCCGGTCGATCGCCTTGGTCAGCGTCGGGTGCGGCATCAGCACGGCCTCGGCCAGCTCGCCCATCGAGTGGCCCCGGCCGTCGGCGAGGGCGCGCAGGATGCGCCACTGCTCGACGGTGACGTCCTCGGCCGCCAGCGCGGCGGCCAGGCCCCGGTTGACGCTGCGTTCGGCCCGGCTGAGCAGGTAGGCGAGCGAGGATCCCAGTCCGGTCGTCACCACATGGAGCTCCCGTTCGCATCCCGGTTGGACAACGGACCTGTCGCAGCCCGTCCTTCCGGGAGGATACTCGGCTTCGTGGCAGAAGCCATCACATCGGTCATCACCCCCCTGGAAGCCCAGCTGCTCGGGGCCGCCGCGGTGCGCGTCGGGCTCGTGATCCCGCTGTCCGGGGTCCTCGGGCTGGTCGGGCCGTGCGCGATCAACTGCGCGGTCCTGGCCGCCGACGAGGTCAACCTCACCGGCGGGATCCTCGGCAGGCAGGTCGAGCTGGTGCTGATCGACGGCGGCCGCCCGGCCCGGGAGGTCGCGGCCGAGGTCGACGCGCTGGTGTCGGCGGGGGCCGTCGACGCGCTGGTCGGCACGCACGGCAGCGACGTGCGCGTGTCGGTGGTGCGGGCCCTGGCGGGACGGGTGCCGTTCGTCTACGCCCCGCCGTACGAGGGGGGCGGCCACGCACCCGGCGTCTACTTCCTGGGCGAGACGCCCGGCCGCCAGCTCGGGCCGGGCCTGGACTGGCTGATCGACAGCAGGCGCGCCCGCCGCTGGTTCCTGCTCGGCAACGACTACGTCTGGCCGCGCCTGGTGCACGGGGCGGCCAGACGGCATCTGGCCGGACGGGGCGTCACGATGGTCGGCGAGCGGTTCGTCCCGTACGGCGTGCGGGACTTCGCCCCCCTGCTGGAGGAGCTGGTCGCCAGCCGGGCCGACGCGCTGCTGCTGAGCCTGATCGGCAGCGACCTCGTCGCCTTCAACCGGGCCTTCGCCGCCGAGGGGTTGTCGACTCCGCGCCTGTGCGGCGCGCTGGAGGAGCACGGGCTGCTCGGCATCGGCGGCGACGCGACCGGCGAGCTGTACGGGGCGATGGGCTACTTCGCGAGCATGGTCACCGACGACAGCCTGAGCCTCGGCGAGCGCTACGTCAGCCGCTTCGGCTCCACCGCGCCGCTGCTCAACGGGCACGGGCAGGGCTGCTACGAGGCGGTGCTGATGCTCGCCGCGCTCACCGCGCGGGCCGGGACGCTCACGGTCCCCGCCATGGACGCGGTCGCCGACGGCGCCTCGATCGTCACGGCGCGCGGCCGGTTGACGCTCCGGGGCCACGGGGTACGGCGGCGGGCCCACCTCGGCCGCGCCGACGGGCTCGACTTCGACATCGTGCGCTGAGCGCCTCGCAGGCACCCTGCGCCGGGCGCCCCGGCTCCGCCGGACGGGAAACAAGATCCTCTCAAAAAGTTTTCAGTAGAAAACTTTTCCTTTTCAAGGATTGGCTCTAGGGTACGGCTGCCCCCTCATCAAGGAGCCGTTCCATGGCAACCGACCCTTCCCTGGAGCAATTCGGCTACCAGCAGGAACTCCGCAGGTCGCTCAGCTTCACCGACCTGCTCGTCTACGGGCTGATCTTCATGGTGCCGATCGCCCCGTTCGGCATCTTCGGCAGCGTCTTCCAGGGCTCCGGCGGCATGGTCGCCCTCGCCTACATCATCGGCATGGTCGCGATGGCCTTCACCGCGCTGTCCTACGCCCAGATGGCCCGCGCGTTCCCGATGGCCGGATCGGTCTACACCTACGCCGGCCGGGGCATCTCGCCGCCGGTGGGCTTCATGTCCGGATGGGTGATCCTGCTCGACTACGTGCTGGTGCCCGCCCTGCTCTATCTCATCGCGAGCTACGCGATGACCTCGTTCGTGCCCGCCGTCCCGGTCTGGGGCTGGCTGATCATATTCGTGCTGCTGAACACGGCGGTGAACTACGCCGGCATCCAGATGACCGCCCGGATCTCGAAGATCATGCTGATCGGCGAGCTCATCGTCCTGGCGATCTTCATCGTCGTCGGCCTGGTCGCCCTGGCCCAGGGCAAGGCGCAGACCGGCGCCCTCACCCCGCTGTTCGACTCCTCGACGTTCTCCTGGCCGCTGGTCTTCGGCGCGGTCTCGATCGCCGTCCTGTCCTTCCTGGGCTTCGACGGCATCTCGATGCTGGCCGAGGAGAACCAGGAGGACAGCCGGCAGCTCGGCAGGTCGATGGTCGCCGCGCTCGGCCTGGCCGGCGTGCTGTTCATCGCGCAGACCTGGGTGGGCGCGCTGCTCACCCCGGACCGGACCGAGCTGCTGACCGAGGGCGACCCCGAGGGCACCGCCTTCTACGACATGGCCGAGTTCGCCGGGGGCCACTGGCTCGGCGTGCTCACCGCCGTCGCCACGGCGATCGCCTGGGGCTTCGCCAACTCCCTGGTCGCCCAGGCGGCCACCTCCCGCCTGCTGTTCGCGATGGCCCGCGACCGCCAGCTCCCCCGCTTCCTGGCCAAGGTCCACCCCACCCACAAGGTGCCGGTCAACGCCACCCTCCTGGTGGCCGCGGTCTCGCTGGCCGTCGGCCTCTACCTGACCACCCGCGACGACGGCATCACCCTGATCAGCGGGCTGGTCAACTTCGGCGCGATGACCGCCTTCCTGGCGCTGCACGTCTCGGTCGTCGTGCACTACGTGGTCCGGCAGGGCAGCCGCGACTGGTGGCGGCACCTGATCGCCCCGATGATCGGCTTCGCGATCCTGGTCTACGTCGTGATCAACGCCAGCATCGCCGCCCAGGCCCTCGGCCTCATCTGGCTGGGCGTCGGCGCCGTGCTGCTCGTCCTGTCCTACGTCACGGGCCGCCGCCCCACCCTGGCGGGCCTGAACGACTCCCCGGACGTGCCCGCCAAGTGACGCTCTCCCCCACGACCGCATCCACCCGAACCGCAAGGACGGATCACGTGCCCGACACATTCGAGGTCCCGCCGGCGTCCGAGGACTCCCTCCCCGCGGAGGGCGCCCGATGAACGTCGTCTCCTACCAGCCCACCCCCGCAGAGCTCAGCTACACCTTCGGCGGCCGTCCCGCGGTCGGCCGGGTGCAGCCGGGCACGATCATCGAGATGTCCACCGAGGACTGCTTCGGCGGCCGGGTGCGCTCGGTGGAGGACCTGCCCTCGCGGGTCTGCGAGTTCCCCTACCTGAACCCGGTCACCGGCCCCTTCCACGTCGAGGGGGCCGAGCCGGGCGACACCCTGGCGCTGCACTTCGTCGCCATCGAGCCGGCCAGGGACTGGGCGGTGTCCACCACCTTCCCGCACTTCGGCGCGCTGACCGGCACCCACACCACGGCGATGCTGCAGCCGCCCCTGGACGAGGTCGTGTGGCTCTACGACGTCGACGTGGACAAGGGCGTGGTCCGCTACCACGCCCGGCGCAGCGACTTCACCGTCGAGCTCCCGCTGGACCCCATGCACGGCACCGTCGGCGTCGCCCCCGGCGCCTCCGAGGCCCGCATGACGATCACCCCGGACGCCCACGGCGGCAACATGGACACCCCCGAGCTGCGTGCGGGAGTGACCGTGTACCTCGGGGTGAACGTCGAGGGCGGCCTGTTCGCGATCGGTGACGGGCACGCCAGGCAGGGGCACGGCGAGGTCTGCGGCACCGCGGTCGAGGCCGCGATGAACACCGTGGTGGCCGTCGAGCTGATCAAGGGGGTGAGCACCCCCTGGCCGCGCCTGGAGGACGACGGGCACCTGATGTCCACCGGATCGGCCCGCCCGCTGGAGGACGCCTACCGGATCAGCCAGCACGACCTGGTCACCTGGACCTCCGAGCTCACCGGCCTGGACACCCTGGACGCCTACCAGCTCGTCAGCCAGGCCGGTCAGGCCCCCGTCGGCAACGTCTGCGACACCAACTACACGATGGTCGCCAAGCTCCCCAAGGACTGTCTCGGCGGTCCCGCCGTCTACGAGTCGGCCCACAGCCGGCTGCGCGAGCTCGGCCGCCGGTACCTGTCCGAGCGCTGAGACCCTCCCGGAGCCGCCCCGCCGTACCGGACCCTCTCTCCACTCCGGTACGGCGGGGCCGGCGGGACGCTACACGGCGGACCGGACGATCTCCTCGCAGAGAGCGTGGGTGGCCAGGGCGTCGCCTGCGTCGATCACCTCGCCCGCGCGGACGGCGCCGAGGAACTCCAGGCAGACCTGCTCGATGCCGCGCTGGCGGGAGACCGGGGTCCAGTCGCCGCGGCGGGTCAGGGTCTCGGATCCGGCGTAGTCGGTCACCTCGGCGAGGTTGGCCACCCGGCGCTTGACGCCGGCGCCCATGACCTCCACGGTCTCCTCGGCCGCGCCGCCGACCCTGTTCATGATGCCGAAGGCGGTGAAGCCGTCGCCGGACAGCTCCAGCGTCACGTGCTCCAGCAGGCCGTCCCCGACGCGGGTCCGGATGCCGGTGTGGACGACCTCGCCGGGCACCAGGAACCTGAGGGTGTCCACGACGTGGACGAAGTCGTCGAAGATCGCGGTCCGCGGGTCCTCGGCCAGGTCCCTGCGGTTCTTCTGCATCACGACCAGATGGCGGGGCAGGTCGAGCAGGGCCGCGTACGACGGCGCCCTGCGCCGGTTGAACCCCACCAGCAGGGAGCGCCCCCGCTCGCGCGCCAGCCGTACCAGGCGCTCGGACTCGGCGAGGGTGTAGGCGATCGGCTTGTCCAGATAGACGTGGACGCCCGCCTCCAGCAGCGTCTCGGTGATCTCCGCGTGCGCGCTCGTCGCCGCGTGCACGAAGGCTGCCTCGACCCCCGCCTTCACGACCTCGTCCACCGAGGTGAAGCGGGCCGCGACCCGGTGGGCGTCGCCGAGGCGGTCGAGGGTGGCGCGGTCGCGGGTGCACAGGTGGAGGTCCAGGCCGGGCAGCGTGGCGAGGACCGGCAGGTAGGCCTTCTCCGCGATGTCCCCGAGACCGATCATGGCAATCTTCATGCGGCGACCCTACGGCCTGCGCGCCCGGCCGGCCGGACCGGCGTCGTCCCGGTCCGGCCGGCCGGGGGCGCGGCCCCGGCCGGGCTCACGCCGCCCGGGCCGTGATCCCGCGCCACCACGCGATCGTCTCGGCCAGCGCCTCGTCCGTCGGGGTCGGCTCCATGCCGAAGGCGGCCCGGAAGTCGGTGGAGTCGAGGACGAACGGCCGGACGAACTGGTAGCGCAGCTCCTCCAGCTCGCCGAGCATCGGCGAGAAGGTCCCGGCCGTGCGCAGCAGCCAGTGCGGCATGGACCTGACCCCCGGGCAGGGGACCCCGGCCAGCTCGCACAGCCGCTCCGCCACGGCGCGGTAGCTCATCGCCGGCCCCGTCGGGACGTGCCAGGCGCGGCCCCAGGCCCGGTCGCCGGTCCCGGCGGCCACCAGGGCCCGGGCCACGTCGGGCACGTAGGTCCAGCTGTGCGGCAGGTCCGGGTCGCCGATGTAGCGGATCGTCCTGCCCGCGAGCAGGCGCGGGACGAGCCTGTCCCCCATGTGCGACTGGTCCCGGCAGCCGGGGCCGAAGTAGTCCGACCCGCGCACCTCGGTCACCCGGACCCGTCCCGCCTCGTGCGCGGCCAGGGCCTCGCGCCACATGCGGACCCGGATGGCCCCCTTGGCCGAGGGCGGGGTCAGCGGGTCGTCCTCCCGCATCGGCCGCTCGGGCGCGGCGTAGACGTAGAGGTTGCCGAGGATGACGTAGCCGGCCCCGGCCCCCTCTGCGGCCGCCAGCATCGAGCCGGCCATCGGCGGCCAGTCCCGCGCCCAGCGGTGGTAGGGCGGGTTGACGCAGTTGTAGAGGGTCTCGGCCCCCCGGACCAGGTCGGCCATCCGCTCCCGGTCGGCGACGTCGGCGGCGGCCTTGCGCACCCCCGGCAGGTCGGGGCCCGACCCGGACCGGCTGATCAGGACGACCTCGTGCCCCTGCTCCGCCAGCATCGTGGCGACGTGGGAGCCGACCTGTCCCGCTCCGGCGACGACGTGCTTGCCCATGATCGTTGTTCCTCTCGTCACTGGTTTCCCGAACGAAGATTGCCGTTCCGTTCTGAGAGCGATGCTCTCTCAAAGGAGCAGCAGTCGTCAAGAGCAGTGCTCTCGTTTTTTCTCACCGCTCTGGTACGGTGACCCCATGAGCGCAGGCCGTACAGCACGTGAACGGGTCCGGGCCGAGCTGACCCGCGAGATCACCGACATCGCCCGCAGGCACCTGGCCGTCGAGGGGGCGGCCGGCCTGTCACTGCGCGCGGTCGCCCGGGAGATGGGCATGGTCTCCTCGGCGATCTACCGCTACTTCCCGTCCAGGGACGACCTGCTGACGGCCCTGATCATCGACGGCTACAACGCCGTCGGCGAGGCGGTGGAGAACGCCGACGCCGCCCGCCCGCGCGGGGACCACGCCGGGCGCTGGATGGCGGTCTGCCACGCCGTGCGCGACTGGGCGCTGGCCCACCCCCACGAGTACGCCCTGCTGTACGGCTCGCCCGTGCCCGGCTACAAGGCGCCCGAGGACACCATCGCCCCGGCCGTGCGCGACACCGTCGTCTACGGCCGGATCCTGTCCGACGCCCACGGGGCCGGAGCCCTGACGCCGCCGGACGTCCTGCCGCCCCCGCCGGCGTCCTTCTCCCAGGACGCCCTGCGCGTGCGCGAGGTCATGCCGGGCCTGCCCGACGACCTGGTCGCCCGCGCCCTGGCGGCCTGGACCGGCCTGTTCGGCTGGGTGAGCTTCGAGCTGTTCGGCCAGTTCAACCAGGTGATCCTCGACCCCGCCACGGCCTTCGACCACACCATGCGCGGCCACGGCGTGCTGCTCGGCCTGAGAAGCGGGTGACTCCAAACGATCGCCAGAGATACACGCAAAGTAGGAGACAGTAAGCGGAACGTAACTAGAGAAGTCGTTGTCGCAGGCCAGGACGGGTGCCACACTTCAAGCAGGATCCCTGCTATGGAGGTCGCCGTGTCCCGACCGTGGGAAGCCAACCCATCGGCCGAATTCAGACGCCGTCTCGGAAAGTCAGCGATCGAGCTGGGCACCACCAACAGCAGTCCGTCCTGTCCCGACATATGGGAGCTCGACAACGGCGACTTCGCCGTCGTGGGACGCGACCTCACCTCGGCCTACGACGGCCGCCTGCCCGCCGACGTGTCCGTCTCCTCCGACGAGCGCATCGTCGTCATCCCGCGGACCACGCTCATCGCCGCGAAACGGGACATCCCCCGTGCTTGAGCGAGTGCGCACGGCGCCGGGCCTGTCGCTGGACGCGGCGGCCTACCTCGACGACTTCTGGCCCCGCTTCCAGCGGATCGGCGACGAGCCGTTCTGGAAGCTGGAGCGGGCCCAGCACTTCCGCGAACCCGACGTCCCGAGCTGGACCGCCATGGTCGAGGGCGACTGGGATCGATCGCTCGTGCTGGTCGAGGAGATGCGCGCCGGCATCGCCCCGGGCTCCGGCCCCGAGCTGCGCAGGCTGCGCATCGTGGAGCAGCCGGTCACGCCGTACCTGCAGTGGGAGATGCAGATCCTGCGGATCCGCGCCGAGGAGGGCGAGCGGATCCGGACCCTCCCCGCCAAGGCCGTCGCCCACCTGGAGACCGTGGTGGAGCTGCCGGAGGTGGTCCTGCTCGGCTCCCTCACCATGTACGAGGTCCTCTACGACGCGACGGGCACCCTCAGCGGGGCCCGCCGCATCGACGACCCCGTGCTGCTTTCCGACTGCCGGGCCGAGCTGGCGCAGCTGTACGACCAGGGCGAAGACCTCCTGGGCTACTTCGAGCGCGAGATCGCCCCCCTGTCTCCCCCGAAGTCCACCTGAGCGGAGGGCGCCGCCCGTGCCGTCACGTCGTCTGTCCGAGCGGCTGCTGGCCCGCGGTCTCGCCCGCAGGGCCCTGATCACCATCCTCCTGCTGGTCGTGGTCGGGCTGGTGTCCGGTCTCGTCGCGATCTCACCGCTCGCGCTGAGCCTGCTGGGCGACCAGGCGGGTGACTGGGAACGGCTCAGCCTCATCGGCCAGACGTACGGCGCCGCCTCCACCCTGCTGTCGGTCCTCGCCCTCCTCGGCGTCGCGGCGTCCCTGGTGCTGCAGGCCCGGGAGGCCAAGTCCGACCGGGAGCAGGCGCTGCGCATGCTCCACACCGACCTGATGAAGATGGCCATGGAGGACCCGCTCTACCGCCGGGCCTGGGGGCCGTTCTTCGACTCCGACGATCACGACACCCCGCGCGAGCACATGTACGTGAACCTGATCGTGTCGCAGTGGGCGATGGAGTACGAGCTGGAGACGATCACCGAGCAGCACCTGCGGTCGATCGCCTTCACGCTGTTCTCCGGCCCGGCCGGTCGCCGCTACTGGGGCAACGTGCGCGACCTCCGTCTCGACAGCACCTCGACCCGGCGTGAGCGGCGCTTCCACCAGATCCTGGACGAGGAGTTCGCCAAGGCGCCCGAGCCGCCCGGGCCCCCGCCCTCCTCGGGCTCGGGCGGCTCGGACTCCGGCGACTCCCCGCCCCCGCCCCCGGCCCCGGTCTCCCCGCCGCCCGCCGCCCCGCCGGCGGGCACCGTGCCCTCTCCCCCGATGGCCGCTGCTTCCCCGGCGGCCGTCGGAGGGACCGGGCGCCTGCGGCCCGCCCTGGCGAAGGCGCTGACCGTGCCCGCGACGGCGGGCAGAGCGGTCGTCCGGTGCCTGGCCGTCATGCGGCGGGCGCACTGACCGCACCCGGCCGGCGGACGGGTGGATTCCCCGGGGCGGCGGTGGCAGGATGCCGGGATGGATTCGATCATGCGCGCCGCGGGCGACCTGCTGGGCACCGAGCTGTCCGACCCCGTCGACCTGGGCGGCAGCCGGCGCAGCACCGTGCTGCGCTGCAGGACGGCCGGCGGCGACAGTGTGATCGTCAAGTCGTTCTCCGGTGAGCCCGGGGGACTGCGGGGCTTCGCCTCCGAGGCGGCCGGGCTCTCCCTGGGGCTGGCCGGTCCCGGGCTGCTGGGCGTGGACGCCACCGTGCCGCTGGTGGTGATGGCGGATCTGGGGGATGCTCCGTCCCTGGCGGACGTGCTGCTCGAACGGGATCCGGAGGCCGCCGCCGAGGGTCTTCTCATCTGGGCGCGCGGGCTCGGGCGGCTGGCCGCCGGGTCGGTGCGCAGGCGCGCCGACCTCGCCCGGCTCTGGGCCCGGTACGGCGGGGGCATGCGCGCCCCGGGGGACGAGCCGTGGATGGAGGAGAACGCCACCGCCCTGTTCACCCGGCTCACCGAGACCGGAGTCGCGGTGCCGTCCGGGCTGGCCGGGGAACTGGAGGAGATCAGGACGGTGGTCGAGAAGGAGTACCCGGCGTTCACCCCGGGTGACACCTGCGCCGACAACAACCTGCTCACCCCGGAGGGGCTGCGGCTGATCGACTTCGAGGTCGCCTGCTTCCAGTCGGTCTTCCTGACGGCCGCCTACTGCCGGATGCCGTTCGCCACCTGCTGGTGCGTCTTCCGGATCCCGGCCGGACTGGCGCGAGAGGTCGAGGACGCCTTCCGCGCGGAGGTCGTCGCGGCCTACCCGGACCTGGCCGAGGAGGCGGTGTGGCAGGCCGGGATGCGACGGGCGATCGCGATCTGGACGGTGTTCACGACGGCGCACCTGCTGCCGCGCACCGCGCAGGACGGGCCGACGCACCGGACCCGGCGGCCGGCGCCGACGAGACGGCAGGTGCTGCGCCACCGCTGGGAGACCGCGGGCACGATCGAGGAGTATCCGGCGTTCGCCGAGACGATGCGGCTGCTGCTGCGGGAGGTCGCCGGGAGGTGGCGGGAGACGCCCCCGCTGCCGGTCTACCCCGCCTTCGCGGGCGGGGAGACCGGCTGACCGGCCCGCCGTACCGCCGTCGGGGCGGGTGCGGCGGGGTCAGAGACCGTAGCGGCTCTTCAGGCGGCGCCACCAGTCACGCAGCATCCACCGGTCGAACTCGGTGATCTGCGAGGACGAGCCGGCCTTCATGATGAAGCCGACGGAGATCGAGGCGCCGGCGTCGAGCGCCCGGTTCCAGTCCAGGTTCTGGGCGGTGACGTCCCGGCCGTTCTGCTTCCAGGACGCCGGCCAGCCCTGGGTCAGCTTCTGCGAGGCGCCCGGGAAGGCGAACCCGAGCGTCCACGACCGGGGAAAACGCTTCCCGGGGACTGCTTCCGGGGACCACGCTCGTACCCCGGAGACGACTCGGCCGCGCTCCCGCGTGGGTTCGCGGTGGGCGCGGCCGGGTGGGGGCGCGGGGCCTTGTGGGCGCTCGTCGAGCTCCGGCCCGGCAGGTCGTGCCGGGCCGGCGGGGTCATGCGGCGTCAGCGCGGGGCGCGGCCGACGGGGACGTACGGCCTCGGCGCGAGACGGTCATACGTTCTCGGCGCGAGGACGGGGGCCTGCGTTCTCGACGCGAGGCGGTCGTACGGCCTCGCCTTCAGCGCGAGGCGCGGTTGACGGCCGAGACGATGGCCTTCAGGGAGGCGGTGGTGGTGTTGGCGTCGATGCCGACGCCCCACAGGGTCGTGCCCGCGACGTCGCACTCGACGTAGGAGGCGGCCTTGGCGTCGCTGCCGGAGCTCATCGCGTGCTCGGCGTAGTCGAGCACGCGTACCTCGATGCCGATGCGGGACAGCGCGTCGCAGAAAGCGGAGATGGGACCGTTGCCGACGCCCTCGACCTCGCGGATCTCCCCGTCGACGCGGATGTCGGCGCTGATGACGTCCTTGTCGTCGGCCCCGGAGACGTTGCGGTGGGCCAGCAGGCCCAGGCGGCCCCACGGGCTGGCGGGGTTGGGCAGGTATTCGTCGGTGAAGGCCTCCCACATCGCGGCCGGGGTGATCTCACCGCCCTCGGTGTCGGTGCGGGCCTGCACGACCCGGGAGAACTCGATCTGCAGGCGGCGCGGCAGGTCGAGGTGGTGGTCGGCCTTCATGATGTAGGCGACCCCGCCCTTGCCCGACTGGCTGTTGACCCGGATCACGGCCTCGTAGGTGCGGCCGATGTCCTTGGGGTCGATCGGCAGGTACGGCACCGCCCAGCGGAAGTCGTCGACCGGCGTGCCCTCCGCGGCGGCGTCGCGCTCCAGGTGCTCGAAGCCCTTCTTGATGGCGTCCTGGTGGGAGCCGGAGAAGGCGGTGTAGACCAGCTCGCCGCCCCAGGGGTGGCGCGGGTGCACGGGCAGCTGGTTGCAGTACTCGACGATGCGGCGGATCTCATCGATGTCGGAGATGTCGACCTCGGGGTCGATCCCCTGGGAGAACAGGTTCATGCCCAGGGTGACCAGGCAGACGTTGCCGGTGCGCTCGCCGTTGCCGAACAGGCAGCCCTCGATGCGGTCGGCCCCCGCCATGTAGCCCAGCTCGGCGGCGGCCACGGCGGTGCCCCGGTCGTTGTGCGGGTGCAGGGACAGGATGATCGAGTCGCGGTGGGCGAGGTTGCGGTGCATCCACTCGATCTGGTCGGCGTAGATGTTCGGCGTGGACATCTCCACCGTGGCGGGCAGGTTGATGATGACCTTGCGCTCGGGGGTCGGCTGCCACACCTCGTTGACCGCGTCGCAGACCTCCACGGCGTACTCCAGCTCGGTGCCGGTGAAGGACTCCGGGGAGTACTGGAAGTAGACGTCGACGTCGGAGGCATCACCCAGTTTCTTGCAGAGCTTGGCGCCCTCGACGGCGATGGCGGTGATGCCATCGCGGTCCTGGCCGAAGACGACGCGGCGCTGGAGGGTGGAGGTCGAGTTGTACAGGTGGACGATCGCGCTCTTGGCGCCCCGGATCGCCTCGAAGGTCCGCTCGATCAGCTCTGGACGAGACTGGGTCAGAACCTGGATCACCACGTCCTCGGGGATGCGGCCCTCTTCGATGATCTGGCGGACGAAGTCGAAGTCGGTCTGCGAGGCGGCCGGGAAACCGACCTCGATCTCCTTGTAACCCATCCGTACCAGCAACTCGAACATCTTGAGCTTGCGGGAGGAGTCCATCGGATCGATCAGGGCCTGGTTGCCGTCGCGCAGGTCCACCGCGCACCATCGCGGCGCCTTGTCGATGACCTTGTCGGGCCAGGTCCGGTCGGTCAGCTTGACGGGAGTGAAGGCCTCATAGCGCTGGAACGGCATGGGGCTGGGCTGCTGCGGATACATGGGAAGGGCTCCTCGGCTGGAAAAGGATCACGGCCGACGCACATGGCTCGCTCCGCGACGAGGGAGCCGGCCTTCTACAGGCCCTCGTCGCGGCAGCTAAGAAGAAGCCCGCGCAGCATGCGTTGAACGTTATCAGACGGTTGCACATCGCCGGGCTGTGGTCTCATATGGCGAAACGGCGAAACGCCCCCGGCGCATTCCCGCCCCGTCCTGCGAGCACGTACGACCGGCCCCCGGCGAGCACGCCCGCGCGTCCCCGCCCCGCCCCTGCCCCGTCCCCTGCCCCGTCCCCGAATCGAGCCGCCCGCGCCGGGCGGACCGGGCGGTGCCGTTCAGGCCGACCAGGCGATGCCGTTGTCGTTGAGCCAGTCGTGGTCGTCCTGGTCGAGGTTCAGGGAGACCTCCGCGCCCAGCACGGTGATCGGCCCCTTGGTTCCGAAGTGCTGGACGCTCTCGTCGCCCGCGACCAGCACCAGCCGCTCGAAGCTCGGCGGCCAGCGCAGCAGGATGCGGCGGGCGCAACTGCTGCACGCCCACTCTTCGGCGCCGTTGGCGCGGGTGGCGACGTGCACCAGCTCGTGCGGACTTCCCATGACAACCACTCTTCGTTATCAGACGAACACTTTCCGCTACCTTTCTCTCTGCCCTGAAAAGTGCCAGTTATTCGCAAGAAACACGGCAAGACGGGCAAGAGCCCATAACCACCCCTACAACGTGCTCTTCCCGCCGTCGGATACAGTCCGGAAGAGAGAGCAGAGGGGGCTCGACATGAAAGACGGCGACATCCTCACTCATATCAGCCGGCTCATCACCGAGGAGCACGACCTGCGCACGTCGCTGGCGGCGGGCTCGATCTCCTCCCACGAGGAGAACCACCGGATCAGGAACATCGAGGAGGCCCTCGACCAGGCCTGGGACCTGCTCAGACAGCGCCGGGCGCGCCGGGAGTTCGGCGAGGACCCCGCCGCGGCCTCGCCCCGCCCGATCGACGAGGTCGAGGACTACCACCAATAGCGGCAGCGGCGGGGGAGCCGGGCTCAGGAAGGGCCGGAGGAGGTCACCGCGCCGGCCGGGCGGCCCGGGCAACGGGGATCGCTCGGCTTCTCCAGCGGGTCGGGGGCGAACCAGGACAGCATGCTGTGCTCGACGTACCACCGGCGCAGGGCGATGCGGCTGCTCGGGATCTGGCCGAGGTCGGGGCAGAGGAACTGCGAGGCCACCGCGCCGTTGGCGATGAAGCGCACGGTGCCGTCGCGGTCGAGGAAGGTGGAGACGCGGTCGTCGGTGGCGATGACGTGGCCGAGCAGCACCTTGCCCGCGATCTCCTCGTCGGCGCCCTCCCCGGAGATCTCCAGCCCGACCAGGGGGAGGATCGGCGCCTCGACCACGACCGCCGCGGTGAACACCGGCGCCAGCGCGAGTACGGCGACGGCCACCGAGGTCGTCAGCGCCGCCGCGGCCCGGGCCGGGACCGGACCGGTCAGCAGGACGGCCAGGCCCGGCGGCAGGGCCAGCAGCACCGTGGTGACCACGTCCCCCTCGGCGAAGGCCTGGCCGATGGCCGGGGCGAGCCACGCATAAAGGCCCGCCCCCACGAGCAGGGGCAGCACCAGCGTGCAGGCGACGACCAGGTCGCGCCGTCCGGGCACGCGGTCGTGGACGCTCAGGCCGAGAACCGCCAGCGAGAGCGCGGCGAGCGTGGGCAGGAACCGCAGCTGCCAGCTCAGCAGACCGACGACCACGGAGGGCACCACGACCCAGTCGGGGATGCGGTCGGCCGCCGCCGACAGCCAGGAGGACCTGCCGGTGCTGACCCGGTAGAGGGTGCCGAGCGCGCGGGCGGTCAGCACGAGGGCGGGCAGCACCCACAGGGTGGTCAGCAGCACCGCGGTCAGCAGGCCCAGGGCGCTGACGTGCTGGACCAGCAGGAGCAGCGTCTGGGTGTCCTGCCTGCTGGCGTACCACAGCCGTACCACCAGCAGCACCAGGGGGAACGCCGGCAGTATCGCGAACATCCACTGCTGGTTGCCGCCGCGCTGCGCGGCCCGCCTGCGGAACCCGTCCACCCGGCCGTCCGGCGGAAGCCCACCGGTGGCCGCGCCCCGGTACGGGCCGCGGCCGTCCCCGGGCGGTCCCTCCGGTCCCGCTTCCCCGTGCCCGCTCACCCGGTCCCCCACCGGCATCCGGTCCTCCACCGGCGGTCCCCCGGGCCCCACGTCCCCGCTCATCCGGCGTTCCGCTGAGGAATCCCCCGCTCCCACGGCCAGCGCCGTACCTCGGGCTCCGGGGCGGGAGGCTGCGTCCGGCCCGCGACCTGCTCCTTGGGGCTGTACTTCTGCATGGGCGCGATGAACCGCTCGTAGGCGTCCTCCCAGCGCATGTCCTGCGGGTCGGTGAACGAACGGTGCAGCGAGAGGTTGACGAGGGTGCGCAGCGCCTCGTTGCCGCCGACGTTCACCGCCCACTGCTCGGACGCCTCCAGGCCGATGTCGTGGTGCTCCAGCAGGTCCGGCTCGTCGCGGACGAACCCGGCCAGGAGCGCGGTGTCGGTCGTGACGGCCTCGTACTCCTTGTCCTTGAGGCCCGCCACGCACTCGCTGATCCGGTTCTTCCGCGTGACGTCGGCCCCGACCTTGTCCACCTCGGTCTCGGAGGTGGAGGTGGCCAGGGTGCAGACCTTCTTGCCCCGCAGCTGCGAAAGCGAGGTGATGTCGGGATGGCCGGTGCGCGTGATGACCGACTGCTGGGTCTCCAGGTAGGGCGTGGAGAAGCCGATCGCGGTGTTGCTGCGCCGGGCGGGCGTCACGCTGAAGGTGGCCACCACGAGATCGACCTTGACGTGCTGGCCGGCCGCGTTCCTGGCGGTCATCCGGGCCCGGTCCTCGGTCTCGATGGACAGGAACTCGACCTCGCTCGCGCGGAAGCCGAGGTCCGCGGCGATCATGAGGGCGATCTGGATGTCGAACCCCTCGTAGGTGCCGTCCGGCAGGCGCATCGCGATGCCGGGGGTGTCCTCCTTCACGCCGATCAGGAGCCTCTGCTTGCCGTTCAGCCCGGCCTGCTCCATCAGCTCGGCCTCCGTGGGCGATCCCGTCCGCCCCACGGCCCAGACCGCGACGATCGCCGCCGCCACGACCGCGGCCAGCCACCCGGCGAGCCGCAGCCCGCGACCGCCGGAGCCGCCCGCGGGCCGGACGACGACCGGCGCGACCGGCGGATCGTCCGGCGGCGCGACGACCTGCGGCTCCCGCTCCTCCTCCGGCCTGCCGGTCCTGGAACGCATCGACAGCAGCTTGCGGACCCCCGCTCCGGGGTTCCTGTCGCGTCCCGGCTCCGCGCCGCTCTCCCGTCCCGACTCCACGCTGTCCACGACGCCCCCCGGGTCCGGGTCCCTTCTTTCCACGGATTCTCGGGGCAGGCTACGGCAGCGGCCCGCGATGACGCACTCCCCGGGGGCAACGTCACCAAGAAGTGATCAAACGGCGGACGGCATGCCGATCCCCGGCCGCCCGGCCCGCCCGCGGCGCCGATCCGGAAACCCACCCGACACGGGCATGCAATGCCGCCGAAACGGCCGGTTCCTATGGTCCGGGAATGCGGCTCACACCACACGAGCAGGAACGCCTGCTCATCCACGTCGCCGCCGGTGTCGCCCGCGACCGCAGGTCCCGGGGCCTCCGGCTCAACCACCCCGAGGCCACCGCGATCATCGCCTCCTTCCTGATGGAGGGCGCCAGGGACGGCCGTACCGTCGCCGAGCTGATGGACGCCGGCCGTACGGTGCTCTCCCGGGAGGACGTCATGGACGGCGTGCCCGAGATGCTGGAGTCGGTGCAGGTCGAGGCCACCTTCCCGGACGGGACCAAGCTCGTCACCGTCCACTGGCCGATCCCGTGATCCCCGGTGAGATCCGCCACGGCGGGGGCCCGATCCCGCTCAACCCCGGCCGGGAGCGCGTCACCGTCCGGGTCGTCAACACCGCCGACCGGCCGGTCCAGGTCGGCTCGCACTATCACTTCGCCGCCGCCAACCCCGGCCTGAGCTTCGACCGCGAGGCCGCCTGGGGCATGCGGCTCGACGTTCCGGCCGGTACGGCGGTGCGCTTCGAGCCGGGCGTCGAACGCGACGTGACGCTCGTCCCGATCGCCGGGCGCCGGATCGTCCCGGGGCTGCGTCCCGAGTGGGCGGGCCCCCTCGACGCCGCGCCCGCCGACGCGGCGTCTCCCGGCACCGCGCCCGCCGACACCGCACCTGCCGACGGGAGCCCCGATGTTCGTTGAACGCTCGCGTTACGCCGCCCTGTACGGCCCCACCACCGGCGACCGGGTCAGGCTCGCCGACACCGACCTGTTCGTCACCGTGACCGAGGACCTGTCGATGGGCCCGGCCGGCGCGGGCGACGAGGCGGTGTTCGGCGGCGGCAAGGTCATCCGCGAGTCGATGGGCCAGGCCAGGACCACCCGGGCCGAGGGCGCCCCGGACCTGGTGATCACCGGGGCGGTGATCCTGGACCACTGGGGCGTGGTCAAGGCCGACGTCGGGGTCAGGAGCGGCAGGATCACCGCGATCGGCAAGGCCGGCAACCCCGACACCATGGACGGCGTCCACCCCGACCTGGTGATCGGCCCGTCCACCGAGATCGTCGCGGGCAACGGGAGGATCCTGACCGCGGGCGCGATCGACTCCCACGTCCACCTGATCTGCCCGCAGATCCTCGACGAGGCGCTGGCCGCCGGGGTGACCACGATCGTCGGCGGCGGCACCGGCCCGGCCGAGGGCACCAAGGCCACCACGGTCACCGGCACCTGGTATCTCGCCCGCATGCTGGAGTCCCTCGACGCCTACCCGGTCAACGTCGCGCTGCTCGGCAAGGGCAACACGGTCGGCGCCGAGGGGCTGATGGAGCAACTGCGGGCCGGGGCCTCGGGCTTCAAGCTGCACGAGGACTGGGGGACGACGCCGGCCGCCATCGACGCCTGCCTGTCGGTCGCCGACGCCACCGGCACCCAGGTGACCATCCACACCGACACCCTCAACGAGGCCGGGTTCGTGGAGTCGACGCTGAAGGCGATCGGCGACCGGATGATCCACGCCTACCACACCGAGGGCGCGGGCGGCGGGCACGCGCCGGACATCATCAAGGTGGCCGCCCACGGCAACGTGCTGCCCTCCTCGACCAACCCGACCCGTCCGCACACCGTCAACACCCTCGACGAGCACCTCGACATGCTGATGGTCTGCCACCATCTCAACCCCTCGATCCCCGAGGACCTGGCCTTCGCCGAGTCCCGGATCCGGCCCTCGACCATGGCCGCCGAGGACGTGCTGCACGACATGGGCGCGATCTCCATGATCGGCTCGGACTCGCAGGCGATGGGCCGGATCGGCGAGACGATCATCCGCACCTGGCAGACCGCCCACGTGATGAAGCGCCGCCGGGGCGCGCTGCCCGGCGACGGCGGGACCGACAACCTCCGCGCGCGGCGCTACGTCGCCAAGTACACGATCTGCCCGGCGACGGCCCACGGCCTGGAGGCCGAGGTCGGCTCGGTCGAGCCCGGCAAGCTGGCCGACCTCGTCCTGTGGTCCCCGGCCTTCTTCGGGGTCAAGCCGGACCTGGTGATCAAGGGAGGGGTGATCGCCCACGCCCAGATGGGCGACGCCAACGCCTCCATCCCGACCCCCCAGCCGGTCATGCCCCGCCCGATGTTCGGCGCCGCCCCGGTCACCGCCGCCGCCACCTCGGTGCACTTCGTCGCACCCCTGGCCGTCGAGGACGGCCTGGCCGACCGCCTGGCCGTACGGCGCCGCCTGCTGCCCGTGGCCGACGTCCGCCGCCGCGGCAAGGAGAGCATGCCGCTCAACGACGCGCTGCCCCGGATCGACGTGGATCCCGACACCTTCGCCGTCCGCGTCGACGGCGAGCTGATCGAGCCGGCCCCCGCCGAGTCCCTGCCCATGGCCCAGCGCTACTTCCTGTTCTAGCGGATCCCGATGAGCAGCATCCCCTGTCCCGGCGAGCCCCCGGCGGGCTCCCCCTCGCTGAACGCCGCCCTGCTGCTGCTCACCGACTCGCGACTGCCCGCCGGAGGCCACGGCCACTCGGGAGGCGCCGAGGCGGCCATCGCCGCGGGAGCCGTGCACGACCTCCCCACCCTGGCGGCGTTCCTGCGGGGCCGGCTGGCCACCTCCGGCCTGGTCGCCGCCTGCCTCGCCGCGGCCGCCTGCGCGCTGGCCACCTCGGCCGCCGGATCCGGTACGGCGGGCGGCACCGCCGGGGAAGGCCGCGACCGGACGGCTCCCGATGCCGCCGGTCTCAGCGAGGAGCGCCCCGGCGGCCGGGCGGAACCGGACGTCATCGATCTCGGCGGGGAGCATCCCGGTGGCTGGGCGGAACTGGACGCCGAGGCCGACGCCCGGACCGCCTCCCCCGCCCAGCGGGAGGCGAGCCGCGTCCAGGGACGGCTGCTGCTGCGGACCGCCCGGCGGATCTGGCCCGCGCCGGTCCTCGACGAGCTGGCGGAGGCCGTACCGCACGGGGCCCACCACCCGGTGGCGCTCGGCGCGGCGGCGGGGGTGACCGGGTGCACGCCGCAGGAGGCGGCGCTGGCGGCGGCCTACACGGCGGTCACCGGGCCCGCGACCGCCGCCGTCCGGTTGCTCGGCCTCGATCCCGTCGAGGTCCACCGGCTCCTCGCCGACCTCGCCCCCGACCTGGAGCGGATCGCGGCCACCGCCGCCTGCCTGCCACCGATCCCCGCCCCACCGGCCGCTCCCGTATCCCCGGATCCCGCCGCCGGATCCCTCCCGGCCGCTCCCCCGTCCCCGCCTCACCGGCCGCTCCCCTCGTCCCAAGACCCCGCCGCCGGATCCCTTCCGGCCGCTTCCGCGTCGCCGGAACCCCCCGGCGGCTCCCCGTGGGCGGCGCTGCCCGCCCACGCGGCGCCCGCACTCGACCTGCTCGCCGAACGACACCTGCGTGCCGGACTCCGGCTGTTCGTCTCCTGATCCCACCCACGAAAGGACGGTGGCCCATGGGCGCCGATCACGACGACCGCCACCACGCGCCGGACCCGCACGGCAGGGCGCTGCGGCTGGGCATCGGCGGGCCCGTCGGCAGCGGCAAGACCGCGCTGACCGCCGCGCTGTGCCGTACCCTCGGCCCGACGCTGCGCCTGGCCGTGGTCACCAACGACATCTACACCACCGAGGACGCCGACTTCCTGCGGAAGGCGGGCGTGCTGGACCCGGAGCGGATCGCCGCCGTGCAGACCGGCTGCTGCCCGCACACCGCCATCCGCGACGACATCGCGGCCAACCTCGACGCGGTGGAGAGCCTGGAGGAGCGCTTCGGCCCGCTCGACCTGGTGATCGTGGAGAGCGGCGGCGACAACCTCACCGCGACGTTCAGCCGGGGACTGGCCGACCGGCAGATCTTCGTGCTGGACGTCTCCGGCGGCGACAAGGTCCCCCGCAAGGGCGGTCCCGGCGTCACCACGGCCGACCTGCTCGTGATCAACAAGACCGACCTGGCCCCCATGGTCGGCGCCGACCTCACGGTCATGTCCCGCGACGCGGCGGCCGTACGGGACGGCAAGCCGGTGCTGTTCACCTCGGTCAGGCAGGAGCCGGAGGCGCACGCGGTGGCCGAGTGGGTCATGGGGCTCATCCACGCGTGGACCTACGAGCACGCCCACGGCTCCACCGCCCCGGCCGCCACCTGAACGCGATGACACCCGCCCGGCTCCCGGCGTCCCCACCGCCCGCCGACCTCCCCGCCTCCGCTCCCCCCGGCCGTCCCCCGGCCGCCGCCCCGGCGGTGCGGCGGCGGTCGATGACGGCGCGGGCGGTGCTCGCCACCGCGCTCGGGCCGGACGGCCGGACCGTACCGGCCGTGATGCGCTCGGCCCCGCCGATCACGCTGCGCCGTACCGGGCCGGGACGGGTCCACCTGGTCTCCACCGCCGCCGGGCCGCTCGGCGGCGACGACCTCGCGCTCGACATCGACGTGGCGCCCGGCACCTCGCTCGACGTCCTGTCCGTCGCGAGCACCCTCGTCCTGCCCGGCTCCGGCGCGGCCGAGTCGCTCATGACCGTCACCGCGCGGGTCGGCTCCGGGGCGTCGCTGCGGTTCGCCCCGGAGCCGACCGTGCTCGCGGCGGGCTGCCGGCACCGGGTGGCGGTACGGCTGGAGCTGGCCGGCGACGCCCGGGTGTTCTGGCGAGAGGAGATCGTCTTCGGCCGCCACGGCGAGACCCCCGGGCGCTGCCGCTCCCGCTTCGACGCCACCGTCGGGGGCCGCCCGCTGCTCCGGCAGGAGTTCACGGTGGGCGACCCGGCCCTCGACGCGAGCCCCGCGGTGTACGGCGACGCCCGCTGCGTGGGCAGCACCTTGATCGCCGGGCCGCCCGGGGCCGTCCTCGCAGACCTCCGGGACCGGTACGGGGACGACGGCCCGGCCCCGGATGCCGCGGCCGCCGGGAGTCCCCGGACCGGCGAGGCGGTCATCGGGGACGGCTGGGCCATGCTGCCGCTGGCCGGGCCGGGGGTTCTGGTCTCGGCCCTCGCCCCGGACGCGGCCGCGCTCCGTTACCGTCTGGAGCGGGGTGAGGCGGCGGCGTTCCCACACTGACCGGCCGGTCTGCCTGCCCGGTGACCCGGCCGCCCGGTGCCCGACCGCTCAGCCCGCCCGCCTCCTTGCGGTGATCATGTTGCCGGGGTGAGGAGCGGGCCGGGCGGATTGTGCGCGGGGCGCCTGTCCCCGGCCGGACGGGGAAACTAGCCTGAGCCGATGGTCGATCCCGCCACCGCCCCCGCGCCCTCCCCCGCGTCCGGCCGGGCCCTGCCGATCGCGGTGGCCGCCGCGGGCGCCCTTCTCGTGGTGGCCGCCTTCCTGCCCTGGGCGGGGATCAGGGCGGACATCGTCTTCGTCGGCTCGGTGAGCGAACGCATCCGGGGCGTGGACGACTGGTCGGGGGTGCTCGCGCTGATCTCCGGGATCGCCGCGACGGCACTCGGCGCCGTGGCGGCCACGGGGGTCACCGGTGTCGCGAACGGCCGGCGGTTCACCGCTCTCGCGACGCTGCCGGGCGTGATCACCGTACTGGTCCTGCTGGTCTTCCTGAGCGACCCCCTGGGCAGAGCCGAGCAGGCCTCGATCGACCTCGGCGGCCTGATGAGGGTCCAGCCGACCGTTGAGTACGGCTGGTTCGTCGCGTTCGCGGCGGCTCTGGCGGTGACCGCGCTGGGGATCACCGCGCTGCTCCTGCGCCGGCCGGTCCCGCAGGCCGACGGGCGTCGAGCCGGGGACGACGGGCGTCATCTCGACGACGGGCGGTAGAGCCACCTGAGCCGCGGCTCGAACAGTCCCCTGAAGAGGGCCCTCGTCTGCGGGAGGCACAGGACGACCGACAGCGCGAAGCAGCCGCCCGCGATGGCGAGCACGCCCCACGGGCCGAACATCCACGGCCGGCTGAGCCAGCCCATCTCCTTGGCGACGAGCACCGGGACGCCGTGCAGCAGATAGCAGTACAGCGTCCTGGTCCCCAGGCCGGAGAACCAGGTCTCGCGCCGCGGGATCAGGGCCAGGACCGCCGCGGACATGACCAGCGCGGCGACGAGCAGCCCGAGACGTACGGCGATGCCCGTCCACCAGGTCATGTCCAGGTGCTCGAAGTCGTGCCTGTAGTAGACCGGCCCCAGCTCGACCCGGGGTGCGACCACGGTCGCCACCACGGCCGCGCCCAGCAGCACGCAGACAGAGATGATCTTGATCCGGGTTCGGTCGAGCAGGTCGAGATGCCGGGGCGTGAGCAGCAGGCCGATCACGAAGAACGGCATGAGCCCGAAGAACCGGTCCAGGCTGAAGTCGCCGGGCAGTTCGCAGAACCCGGCGAGAACGTAGACGGCGACGGCGATCGGCAGCGGATGGCGCAGGCGTCTCCACACCGGTATGGAGAGCCTCCACAGCAGCAGCGCCATCAGATACCAGTTCAGCCAGGCCGGGTCCATGATGCTCAGGGACCACCCGTCCCCCAGCGCGGACCGCACGGCGGCGTAGCCGACCTCCACGACGATGTACGGCACCAGCAGGGTGTCGACGAGCTTGCTCGTCCTGGCGGTGGAGTCCCAGAACCGGCGCGACAGATATCCGCTGAGGATGACGAACAACGGCATGTGGAACACGTAGACGAACAGGTACACGGCCCGTGACGAGCCCGCGGCCAGCGTGGGCACCAGTGAGTGACCGGCCACCACCAGGCAGATCAGGACGAACTTAACGTTGTCCAGATACGGTTCGCGCTGCCGCCCGGCGGGCTGCGGCCGCTCCGTCCCCGGCGTGGCCACCGCTCGCGGAGCGTCGATCACAGATACGGCACTGTTCATGGGAACTACCCGGTCGTGTCGGAGTCGCGTGCGAGCCGACGTTAACCGGGGCGCCTTGACAGCTACTTTCAGACACCGTCCCGTTACGGATCCGGCGGTCCGAAAAGCGGCCCGCCCGGGTGCCCGGGCGTGCCGATCAGTCGTAGAAGCCGAGGCGGCGCAGCTGCTTGGGGTCGCGCTGCCAGTCCTTGGCGACGCTGATGCGCAGGTCGAGATAGACCCGGGTGCCGAGCAGACCCTCGATCTGCTTGCGGGCGCGGCTGCCGACCTCCTTCAGGCGCGTGCCCTTGTGGCCGATCACGATGGCCTTCTGGGACGGGCGCTCGACGAACATGTGCGCGTAGATGTCGAGCAGGTCGTCACGGCCCTCGCGGGGCATCATCTCGTCGACGACCACCGCGATCGAGTGCGGCAGCTCGTCGCGGACGCCCTCCAGGGCCGCCTCCCGGATCAGCTCGCCGACCAGGACCTGCTCGGGCTCGTCGGTGAGCTGCCCGCCCTCGTACAGCGGGGGGCTCTCGGGGAGCCGCGCGATCAGCTGGTCGGCCAGCACGTCGAGCTGCTCCCCGGACTGCGCGGAGACCGGGACGATCTCCGCGAACTCGGCCAGCCGGGAGACCGCGAGCAGCTGCTCGGCGATCTGCTCGCGGGTGGCCAGGTCGCACTTGGTGACCACGGCGATCACCGGGGTCTTCTTGACCGCCGCCAGCTTGTCGGCGATGAACCTGTCGCCCTTGCCGATGGGCTCGTTGGCCGGGACGCAGAACCCGATCACGTCCACCTCGGAGAGCGTGGACAGCACCAGGCTGTCCAGCCGCTCGCCGAGCAGCGTGCGGGGGCGGTGCAGGCCGGGCGTGTCCACGATGATGAGCTGGGCGTCCGGACGGTGCACGATGCCGCGGATGACCCGCCTGGTGGTCTGCGGCTTCGACGAGGTGATCGCCACCTTGGTGCCGACCAACGCGTTCATCAGCGTGGATTTGCCGACGTTGGGCCGGCCGACGAAGCAGGCGAAACCCGCGTGGAAATCAGCAGCTGAGGAACTCACGCCGTCCATTGTCCCCGATGCCGGGCTCAACTCTGACGCAACGTGCCGTCGGGGTCGGCCACGAGCAGGGTCGAGGTGCCCATGTCGCGCACCACTGCGGCGTCCGCCTCGCTCGGTCCCTCTCCCGCCGTGACCAGCGCGGCCGCCTCGAGCGAGCGGGCACCGCTGGAGACGGCCATGGCGACCGCGACCTGCAACGCCGACAGCGTCAGGGAGGGCAGGGCCACGTTGGCCGAGGCGTAGGTCCGGCCGGTCTCGTCGCGTACGGCGGCGCCCTCGGCGGCGCCGTTGCGGGCGCGGGCCGAGCGGGCAAGAACAATGATCTTGTTGTCCTCGGGGTCGAGGGTCGTCTCACTCACGGCACAAGCGTATTCAGCCCCCGCGCGCCCCCGTGCACCGGCCGGAAAACGCCGAAGGTGCCCCCGCCCGGTCACACGGGCGGGGACACCTTCGATCGGGCGGGATGCGGCCGGCCAGCAGGCCGCATCCGTCCTTCCCCCGGGAGACGCCTCCGCGCCGCGAACCCCTCCCGGCGCTCGGGCCTCTCCCCGGCTCCCGCGTCACCGGGAGCCACGGGAGAAGCCTCGCGCGGGCTGCTTGCAGATCACTTGCGGGGCGCTTGACCGGCCCGCCCCTTCCGGTCTCCGCGGCGCGCGGGGCCCGGGGCCGCGCTCCGGTGCACCGGACCCGCGGCCGCCGTACGTGCCGGCGGTCGCCGTACGGGACCGGTGGAGGGTCAGTCGTGCTCGGCGGAGGGTGAGTCGCCGTTCTCGCCGAGGTCGACGTTCCGCCGGACCAGGACCGTGCCGATCCGGTTGCGCCGTCCCTCCAGGCTCTCCGCGGTCAGGCTCAGGCCCTCCACCACCGCCTCGGAGCCCGCGATCGGCACCCGGCCCAGGGCGTGCGCCAGCAGGCCGCCGACCGTCTCCACGTCGTCCACGTCCAGCTCGACGCCGAACATGTCCTCCAGCTCGCCCACCGGCAGCCGGGCCGTCACCCGGACCGCCCCGTCCTCCAGCGGCTCCACGCGGGGGGCCTCCTGGTCGTACTCGTCGGTGATCTCACCGACGATCTCCTCCAGGACGTCCTCGATGGTGACCAGGCCGGCCGTCCCGCCGTACTCGTCGATGACGATGGCCTGGTGGATCTGACGGGCCTGCATCTCACGCAGGAGCTGGTCGATGGGCTTGCTCTCGGGCACGTAGGTGGCCGGGCGCATGATCGACTCGACCGGCTCGACGCGGCCGTCGTCTCCGGTGTCCTGCACCCTGCGCACGACGTCCTTGAGGTAGACGATGCCGATGACGTCGTCCTCGTTCTCGCCCACCACGGGGATGCGGGAGAAGCCGCTGCGCAGCGCGAGCGACAGGACCTGGTTCAGCGTCTTGCCGCGCTCGATGAACACCATGTCGGTGCGGGGCACCATCACCTCGCGCACGATGGTGTCGCCGAGCTCGAAGACCGAATGGATCATCTCCCGCTCGTCCGGCTCGATGACCCGGCGCTCCTCGGCCAGGTCGACCAGGTCGCGCAGCTCGGCCTCGGAGGTGAACGGCCCCTCCCGGAAGCCCTTGCCCGGGGTCAGCGCGTTGCCCAGCAGGATGAGCAGCGTGGGCAGCGGGCCGAAGATCCGCGTGAGGCCGTACACCAGAGGGGCCGCGGCCAGCGCGATCGGCTCGGCGTGCTGGCGGCCCAGCGTCCGCGGGGAGACGCCGACGATCACATAGCTGATCACGACCATGACCGCCGCCGCGGCGGCGTAGGCCCAGCCCTGGTCGCCCATCCAGTCGATGAACAGCAGCGTGGCGATCACCGTGGCGACCAGCTCGCAGGTCAGCCGGAGCAGGAGCAGCAGGTTGAGGTAGCGCGGCGGGTCGGCGACGATCGCCTGCAGGCGCCCGGCCCCCCGCCGCCCCTCACGGACGAACTCCTCGGCGCGCACCCTGGAGATACGCGTCAGCGCGGTCTCCGCGCTGGCGATCAGGCCGCCGACCACCACCAGGACGACGGCCGAGAACAACCACCCGTTGGCGAAGTTCACCGCTGGGGGCGCACCTCCCGCCACGCTTCGAGGAGCTCACCCTGCAGCCCGAACATCTCCTTGTGCTCCTCGGGCTCGGCGTGGTCGTAGCCCAGCAGGTGGAGGATGCCGTGCGTGCACAGCAGCTCCAGCTCCGCCTCGGTGCCGTGCCCGGCCTCGGCGCCCTGCTTGGCGGCCACCTGCGGGCAGAGCACCACGTCGCCCAGGAGGGCCGGGTCGGCCGGGGCGTCGCCCTCCTGCCGCGCGCCGGCGCCGTGCCCGGGACGCAGCTCGTCCATCGGGAAGGCGAGCACGTCCGTCGGGCCGGGCTCGCCCATCCACCGCTCGTGCAGGTCGGACATGGCCTCCTCGTCGACGACGAGGATCGACAGCTCCGCGAGGGGGTTGATGCCCATCCGCTCCAGCACGTGTCCCGCCAGCGCGACGAGGAGCTCCTCGTCGACCTCGACGCCGGACTCGTTGTTGACCTCGATGCTCATGACCGTCCCCGATGGCGCTTGTCCGCGCCCTTGATCACCTGCGGCGGGCCCTGCCGCACGGTCTCGTCGTAGCGCCCGTAGGCGTCGACGATGTCGCTCACCAGCTTGTGCCGTACCACGTCGGCGCTGGTCAGTCTGCAGAAGTGGATGTCGGGGATGCCGTCCAGGATGTCCTGGACGACCCGCAGGCCGCTCTGCACGCCGCCCGGCAGGTCGACCTGGGTGACGTCACCGGTCACGACGATCTTCGAGTTGAAGCCCAGCCGGGTCAGGAACATCTTCATCTGCTCGGGCGAGGTGTTCTGCGCCTCGTCGAGGATGATGTAGGCGTCGTTGAGCGTACGGCCGCGCATGTAGGCCAGCGGGGCGACCTCGATCGTGCCCGCGGCCATCAGCCGGGGGATCGAGTCGGGGTCGATCATGTCGTGCAGCGCGTCGTAGAGCGGGCGCAGGTAGGGGTCGATCTTCTCGTACAGCGTGCCCGGCAGGAAGCCCAGGCGCTCGCCCGCCTCGACCGCGGGGCGGGTGAGGATGATCCGGTTGACCTTCTTCTCCTGCAGGGCCCGCACGGCCTTGGCCATCGCCAGGTAGGTCTTGCCGGTGCCGGCGGGGCCGATGCCGAAGACGATGGTGTGCTTGTCGATCGCGTCGACGTAGCGCTTCTGGTTCACGGTCTTCGGCCGGATGGTGCGGCCGCGGGAGGAGATGATGTCGAGGGAGAGCACCTCGGCGGGACGCTCGGAGCTCATCCGCAGCATGGCGATGCTGCGCTCAACGGCGTCCGCCGTCAGCTCGGCCCCCCCGCTGACCAGCTCGGTCAGCTCCTCGAAGAGGCGCACCACGATGCTGCTCTCCTCCGGGCTGCCGGTGATGGTGATCTCGTTGCCCCGGACGTGGATGTCGGCGCGGAAGGCGCCCTCGATGACCCTCAGCAGCTCGTCGCGCGAGCCAAGCAGGCTGACCATCGAGTGGTCGTCCGGGATCACCACCTTCGCCTGAGTCCGGCTCGGACCCTTCGACCGCGTCTGTGGTGTTCTGCTGGAATCGTTTGGCTCGGACATGGGCGGGCCTCTAGCGGCCTGTTCGCCTCCAGACTTCGACGAGTGAACCCGTAAGTGCACTGCGGAGCACTTTCTCCGCCATCGTATCTATGATCGAGGGGATCGCGCCCAACCGTTTTTTACCCGGGCGGCCAGGTCAGACCGCGTCCGCCGAGCACGTGTCCGTGCACGTGGAAGACCGTCTGGCCCGCCTCGGGCCCGGTGTTGAAGACCAGGCGGTAGCCGGAGCCGGCGACGCCCTCCTGCTCGGCGACCGCGTGCGCCGCCTTGATCACCTCGTCGGCCAGTCCGTGGTCGGCGGCCGCGAGCGCGGCGGCGTCGCGATAGTGGTCCTTGGGGATGACCAGGACGTGGGTCGGCGCCTTGGGGTCGATGTCCCGGAAGGCCAGCGTCCGCTCGGTCTCGTGGACGACGTCGGCGGGAATCTCCTTGGCCACGATTCTGCAGAACAGGCAGTCGGCTTCGCTTACCATGGGTGCACCCTATCCCGGCGGACGTTGCCAATCGGTGATGGTCCCTCTGCGGTAAAGAGAGATCTGCATGGATAGGGTGTGTGTGCGAAACTTGCGTCGGCAGACAATTGCGAGTTTGCCCAAAAGTCCGCCTGGCGAGGACACGACTGGGTCATGCCCCCTAATGAACCGGAAGAGCGTAAACCCTCTGGGAAGGCTGAGCGTCCCATTGATGTGACCACCGAGACCCTCGTGGCCGACAGGTCGCTCGGGGCGGTGCCCGTCGGGTGGGATGCCGACATGGCCGTTACCGCGCTCTACAGCGCTCACTATCGGTCTCTCGTGCGCCTCGCCGTGCTACTCGTCCGCGACATGGCAACCGCGGAGGAGGTCGTACAGGACGCGTTCGTCGCCATCCACGGCGCCTGGCGCAGACTGCGCGATCCCGACAAGGCACTCGCCTACCTGCGTCAGTCGGTCGTCAACCGATCGCGTTCCGTGCTGCGGCACCGCGCGGTCGTCGAGAAATACGCCCCCAAGGGCCTGCCCGACGCGCCGAGCGCCGAGAACGGCGCGATCGGCGAGCTGGAGCGGTCCGCCGTCATCGAGGCTCTGCGCGGGTTGCCCGCACGCCAGCGCGAGGCGCTGGTGCTGCGTTACTACGGAGACCTGTCCGAAGCGCAGATCGCCCACGCGATGGGCATCAGCAAGGGCGCGGTCAAGAGTCACACGGCTCGCGGCATGGCCGCCCTACGAACCATTCTGGAGCAACTGTCATGACCGACTCCCCCGACGAGTACGGCGAGCTGCTCCGCCGTGCCCTCAGCGCGGAGGCGGACTCGGTCGTTCCCTCCCCGGACGGACTGGAGATCATCCGCGCCCGCATAGAACGACGCGGGCTCCGCGGGCTGATGTGGTGGCGCGCCGGAGCCTCAGTCGCGGGGGCGGTGCTCGTGGCCGCCACCGTCGTCATGGTGGTCCCCGAGCTTCGCCAGCAGGTCACCCAGCAGATCACCTCCGCCGGCGACGTGCAGCCGGCCACGACGACCCCTCCGGAGCTGCTGGCGACCTCCCGGCCCCCGTCGAAGGACGGCAAGGTCGCCCCGCCCGCCACCAGGCCCGGCACGCCCGAGCCTCCGATGCCCACCAAGGGCAGGACGCCCGCGCCGAGTTCGGTCCCGCAGCCGACCCCGACGCCCACCGTCCCGACCTCCACCCCGTGCCCGACCGTCGCCGCCGACGACACGCTCGTCGAGCCGGAGGAGCAGCGCGAGGAGTGCGAGAAGACCGCGACGCCGACCCCGACGCCGTCGGAGGCCGAGCCGACACCGGAGGTCTCCTGCCCGGCCGAGGAGTGCCCGGCGCCGGACGACACCTCGCCGCCGCTCCCGACGGAGGAGGGCACCCAGGCCCCCATCAACAACTGAGGGACGACCCGGACGACCGGCCGGCCCCCGCTCCGCGCGGGGGCCGGCCGTTTCCCGTTCTCACCAGCGGCCGGTGCGGGCCTGCAGGACGGCCGCCGCGGCCACCCCGGCCGTCGAGGTGCGCAGGACCGTCGGCCCGAGCAGCGCCGGTACGGCCTTCGCCTCCCGGAACGCGGCGAGCTCCTCCCCGGAGATCCCGCCCTCGGGGCCGACGACCACGACGATGTCGCCCTCGCCGGGAAGCTCCAGGCCGGACAGCGACGCCTCGGCCTCCTCGTGCAGCACGATCCCC
The DNA here is from genome assembly GCF_016863195.1 of Paraplanobispora takensis. Lineage (GTDB taxonomy): Bacteria > Actinomycetota > Actinomycetes > Streptosporangiales > Streptosporangiaceae > Planobispora > Planobispora takensis. The sequence continues at coordinate 29,718 of NZ_BOOK01000004.1, forward strand.
AGGGCCGCGGCCGACAGCAGCGCCGCGACACCGGCCGTGCCCGCCTGCTCGGTCACCTCGGGCAGGTGGAAGCGGCGTGACTGCTTGCCCGCCTCCCGCGCGGTGGACCGCCAGCGGGCCAGCGCCTTGGCGGCCCGCTCGCCCTTCCACTGGGTGACGCACCGGGCGGCGGCCCAGGGCACGATGACGTCGACCCCGGCCTCGGTCATCATCTCCACGGCCAGCTCGCCCCGGTCGCCCTTGGGCAGTCCCTGCACCACGACCAGGCGCGGCCGGGGCGCGGGCACCTCGTGGCGGCGCAGCACCTCCACCTGGAGGCTGTCCTTGCCGGCCTCCAGGACCACGCACTCGGCCACGGTCCCGGCGCCGTCGGTCAGGTCGAGCCGCTCGCCCGCGCGCAGGCGCCGTACGGCCGCCGCGTGGCGGCCCTCGGGGCCGCCGAAGGTGAAGCGCGCCCGGGCCAGGTCGGCCGGGTCGGCCAGGAAGACGGGGACCGTCATCGGCCGTTGAATGCGTCCCGCAGGCGGGAGAAGAACCCCTGCTGGCCGGGGGCGAACTTGCCGGGCGGGCGCTCCTCGCCGCGCAGCTTGGCCAGCTCGCGCAGCAGCTCCTCCTGGGCCGGGTCCAGGCGCATGGGCGTCTCCACGTTGATGTGGATGAGCAGGTCGCCCCGGCCGGTCTCGTTGAGGCGCTGGACGCCGCGGCCGTACAGCGGGATGGTCTGGCCGGACTGCGAGCCCGGCCGCACGTCGATCTCCTCGGCGCCGTCGAGCGTCTCCACGGTCAGCACGGTGCCCAGCGCGGCGGCGGTCATCGGGATCTGCACGGTGCAGTGCAGGTCGTCGCCGCGCCGCTCGAAGATCTCGTGCGGGCGCTCGACGATCTCCAGGAACAGGTCGCCGGGCGGGCCTCCGCCGGGGCCGACCTCGCCCTCGCCGGCGAGCTGGATGTGGGTGCCGTCCTCCACACCCGCCGGGATGCGCACCTTGATCGTGCGCCGGGTGCGGACCCGGCCGTCGCCGGAGCACTCCTGGCAGGGGTGGCGGATGATCGAGCCGAAGCCGCCGCACTGGGGGCACGGCCGGGAGGTCATGACCTGCCCCAGGAACGAGCGGGTGACCTGGGAGACCTCGCCGCGGCCGTGGCACATGTCGCAGGTGTCGGGGTGGGTGCCCGGGGCGGCCCCGGAGCCGGTGCAGACGTCGCAGACCACGGCGGTGTCCACGACCAGCTCGCGGGTGGTGCCGAAGGCCGCCTCCCTCAGATCGAGGTCGACCCGGATGGTGGCGTTGCGGCCCCGGCGGGCCCGGGTGCGCGGACCCCGCCCGCCTCCGGCGCCGGCCGCGCCGAAGAAGGCGTCCATGATGTCGCTGAACGGGAAGCCGGCGCCGAAGCCCCCGGCGCCCGCGCCGCCCGCGGCGAACGGGTCGGCGCCCATGTCGTACATCTGGCGCTTGCCGGCGTCCGACAGCACCTCGTAGGCCTGAGTGATCTCCTTGAACCGCTCCTGGGTCTCAGGATCGGGGTTCACGTCGGGGTGCAACTCCCGCGCCAGGCGGCGGTAAGCCTTCTTGATCTCTTCCGCACTGGCGTCACGGCGCACCCCGAGGGTGCCGTAGTAGTCGCTCTTAGCCACTTAGATGCCCTCTTAGGATGCAGCCAGGATCTGGCTGACGTAGCGTGCCACCGCGCGCACCGCGCCCATCGTGACCGGGTAGTCCATTCGTGTCGGCCCGAGCACACCGAGCCGGGCCAGTTGCTTGTCCCCTGAACCGTATCCCGCGGCCACGATCGAGGTGCCCTGCAGTCCGGTATAGGGGTTCTCCGAGCCGATCCGCACGGTCAGCGCGGACAGGTCGGAGGTCTCTCCGAGCAGGCGCATGAGCACGACCTGCTCCTCCAGGGCCTCCAGCACCTCGCGGAGCCCGACGCTGAAGTCGGCTCCCGCGAGGTTGGCGGTCCCGGCAAAAACGATCTTCTCGTCCTGGCGCTCCACCAGGCTCTCCAGCAGCACCGACAGGACCGTGGCCGCCAGCGGCCGGTCCTCGACCGGGAGCCGCTCGGGCAGGTCGGCGACCAGATCCGGGACGCTGCCGAGCCCGCGGCCGTCCAGGCAGGCGTTGAGCGTGGCGCGCAGGTGGGCGACACGGCCCTCGTCGACGACCTCGGGCAGCTCGACCACGCGCTGCTCGACGCGGCCGGTGTTGGTGATGAGCACGAACATCAGCCGGCGGTCGGTCAGCGGGATCAGCTCGACGTGCCGGACCGTGGAGCTGGTCAGCGTGGGGTACTGCACCACGGCGACCTGGCGGGTGAGCTGGGCCAGCAGCCGGACGGTCCGCGTCACCACGTCGTCGATGTCGACCGCGCCGGCCAGGAACGACTCGATGGCCCGGCGCTCGGCGCCCGACAGCGGCTTGACCTGCGACAGGCGGTCGACGAACAGCCGGTAGCCCTTGTCCGTGGGCACCCGGCCCGCGCTGGTGTGCGGCTGGGCGATGTAACCCTGCTCCTCCAGCACCGCCATGTCGTTGCGGATCGTCGCCGGGGACACCCCGAGGTTGTGACGCTCGACGAGCGCCTTGGAGCCCACCGGCTCGTTGGTGGAGACGTAGTCCTCCACGATGGCACGAAGCACCGCGAGCTTTCGGTCGTCGACCACCGTGCTCACCTCCCCGCCGACCCTGCGACCACACGAAGGGAAAACATCAGATCTGGCACTCTGTGTTCCCGAGTGCCAAGTGTACGGCTCCCGCCCGCAGGGTGCGATAACACGGTCGGGAAGGATCCAAGTGGCCGTTAAGCGAACTGCTATCGACAGACAAGTCGCAGAATGCACACTTGGCCACATGTCACACAATTTCGGACCCCCCTCGGGCGGCGGCTACGGCGCCCCCCAGCAGCCCCACGGCCAGCAGTACGGCAACCAGCCGTACGGCGGCCCGCAGTACGGCCAGCAGCAGCAGTACGGCCAGCAGGCCGGCGTCCCCTCCTACGGCTACGCGCCTGCCGGCACCGCTCCCCAGGGACCCCAGGGTCCGCAGAAGGTGAAGCCGGGCATCGGCTGGATCGTCGGCGCCTGGATCATCGCGGTGCTCGCCATCGTCGGCGGCGTCGCCGGCTCCGCCGGCAGCCTCTTCGACACGGTCACCGACGCGGCCCCGAGCTCCTCGGTCGGCCCCGGCGAGGTCCTGACGGTGAAGGTGGACCCGGCCGACGCCTCGAACAGGCCGGCCATCTACGTCTCCGCGACCCAGGCCGTGCGCTACGAGTGCGCCTTCCAGGAGGGCGGCCCGCAGGGCCAGCTCGCCCAGCCGGGCGTGCAGACGACCGTCACCGGCACCGACGGGGTCCCGTGGGAGCTGGGCCTGCGGGTCGGCGCCCCGCAGGCCGGCGACTACAAGATCGTCTGCTCCCTCCCCGAGGGCGGCGACGCCCGCTTCGGCGTGGGCCAGGAGCTGGCCGCCGGCCAGTTCGCGGGCGGGATCGTCCTGCTGTTCGTGGTTCCCCTGGCGGGCTTCCTGCTGGCCGTCATCGTGACGATCGTCGTGCTGGTCAAGCGGAGCCGTGCCCGCAAGCGCCTGGCGGCCGGTGCGTGGGGCGGACCCTACGGCGGCTGACCGCCCCGTTTGCTAGCGTCCAACTGATCTCTGGCGAGGAAGGGCGGACGGTCGTTGATGTACGAGCGTGACGTGCTGGCGGGAAACTGGAGGCGGCCTCTCAAGGGCACGATCCCCCGGGTTCCCGCGGAGCTCGACCTGGTCGTGGAGGACGCCTCGGGCGGCTTCTGCGGGGCCGTGGTCGCCTGCGACAAGGAGGCCGTCACACTGGAGGACCGCTTCGGGCGGCGGCGGGTGTTCCCGCTGGAGCCCGCCGCGTTCCTCCTGGAGGGCAAGGTGGTGACCCTGGTACGGCCCGCCTCCGCTCCGAAGGGGCCCAGGCGCAGCGCCTCCGGCTCCATCGCGGTGGAGGGACTGCGGGCCCGGGTGGCCAGGGAGAGCCGGATCTACGTGGAGGGCGTGCACGACGCGGCCCTCGTGGAGAAGATCTGGGGCCACGACCTGCGGGTCGAGGGCGTCGTCGTGGAGTACCTCGAAGGCGTCGACCGGCTGCCCGAGATCGTCGAGGAGTTCGCGCCCGGCCCCGGGAGCCGCCTGGGAGTCCTCGTCGACCACCTGGTCGACGGCTCCAAGGAGAGCAGGATCGCCGCGCGGATCTCCTCCCCGCACGTGCTGGTGGTCGGCCATCCGTTCGTGGACGTCTGGCAGGCGGTCAAACCGTCGGTGCTCGGCATCCCCGCCTGGCCGTCCGTACCGCGCGGCGTGCCGTGGAAGGAAGGGGTCGTCTCCGCCCTGGGGTGGAGGCCGGATCCCGCCGAGGCCTGGCAGCGCATCCTCGGCTCGGTCAGGACATATGCTGACCTGGAGCCGGAGTTGCTCGGCCCGGTCGAGGAGCTGATCGATTTTGTCACCGCCCCCGATCAGGACGACTGATCCGGCGGGCCACCAGCAGGGGTCCGAACGCACCGCGCGCCCGCGGACCCCGGACCGAGGCGAGGAGGCGGCATGAGCGACAACCCCGAGGGGACGTGGCCCGCGAACGACGACCGGACACGGCCCTCCGACCGGCCCGACGACACCCGTCCGGGACGGGCCGGGTCCTGGTCCGGCCGCAACGACCCGCCGCCCGCCCCGCCGTACTCCCACGACGGCCGGCCGGGACAGCAGGGCCCGTACGGCGCGGGGACCGGCGGTCACCACAGCCCCTACGGCATGGACTCCCGGAACGGCTACGGAGGCCAGAGTCCCTACGGAGGCCAGGGCGGCCACGGCAGTCCGTACGGCGGCGGCCACCAGAGCCCGTACGGCGCGAGCCCGTACCAGAACCCGTCGGCCCCGTACTACCAGCAGGGCGGTTACGCCCCCGGCCCCTACGACCCGTACGGCCCGCCCGGGGCGTACAACCCCTACGGCCCGCCCGGTCTGCCCGGACCGCGGCCGGGCAGCGACGACACCACCATGGCCATGATCTCCCACCTGCTGGGCCTGCTGACCGGGTTCATCGGCCCGCTGGTGATCTATATGATCAAGAAGGACCAGTCGCCCTACGTGCGGGAGCAGGCGGCCGAGGCGCTCAACTTCCAGCTCACCCTGTTCATCGCCTATTTCGTCGCCATGGTGCTGGCGTTCGTGTTCATCGGCTTCCTGCTGTTCCCGGTCATCTGGATCGGCTCGCTCATCTTCATGATCATGGCCGCCGTCGCGACCAACCGCGGCGAGCGCTATCGCTATCCGATGAACATCCGCTTCGTCAGCTGAGCCGCGCGCCGGTGCGCCGGCCGGTCAGCCGACGAGGTCGCGCACCAGGGCGTCGGCCAGCAGGCGGCCGCGCAGGGTGAGCACCGCGCGGCCGCGCTTGAACGCCTCCATGTCCAGCAGGCCGTCGCCCAGCGCCCGCGCGGCCACCACCGGCCGTTCGATCTCCGCCACCGGGAACCCGTCGGACAGCCGCAGCTCCAGCATGACCCGCTCCACCGCGCGGTCCTGCGGCGTCAGCACCTCGCGCGCGTGCGCCGGGGAGACCCCGTCGGCCAGGCGCTGGGCGTAGGCCGCCGGGTGCTTGACGTTCCACCACCGGGTGCCGCCGACGTGGCTGTGCGCGCCGGGGCCGACGCCCCACCAGTCGCCGCCGGTCCAGTAGAGCATGTTGTGCCGGCAGCGGCTCTTGTCGGAGACCGCCCAGTTGGAGACCTCGTACCAGCCGAAACCCGCCTCGGCGAGCATGGAGTCGGCGATGAGATAGCGGTCGGCCGCCACGTCGTCGTCGGGCATCGGCAGCTCGCCCCGCCGGATGCGGGCGGCCAGCCGGGTGCCCTCCTCCACGATCAGCGAGTACGCCGAGACGTGGTCGGGACCGGCCTCGACGGCCGCCGCGAGCGAGGCCCGCCAGTCGTCGTCGCTCTCACCGGGGGTGCTGTAGATCAGGTCCAGGTTGACGTGCTCGAACCCCGCCTGCCTGGCCTCCCGTACGGCCTGCGCCGCGCGGCCCGGCGTGTGGTGCCGGTCCAGCACCTTCAGCACGTGCTCGCGGGCGCTCTGCATGCCGAAGCTCATCCGGGTGAACCCCCCGCGACGCAGCTCCTCCAGACCGGCCGGGTCGACGGACTCGGGGTTGGCCTCGGTGGTGACCTCGGCGCCGGGGGCCAGGCCGAACTCCCCGTCGATCGCCTCCAGGATCCGCACCAGATCGCGGGCGGGCAGCAGGGTCGGGGTGCCTCCGCCGAAGAACACCGTCTCGACCTGCGGCACGGCGTCGCCGAGGACGGCGCGCGCACGCCTGATCTCCGTCACCGCCGTGGCGGCGTAGTCCGCGTGCGAGGCGCCGGGGCCCAGCTCGGAGGCGGTGTAGGTGTTGAAGTCGCAGTAACCGCAGCGGGTCACGCAGAAGGGCACGTGGACGTAGAAGCCGAACGGCCGCCCCCCGAGGCCTTCGAGCGCGCTCTCGGGGAGCTCGCCCGAGGCGGGCGCGGGGTCGCCGTCGGGAAGTGTGGATGGCACCGCACCAGTCTGCCGCCCCCGGCACGGTGCCCGGTACCGCCATGCAGCACATCGCCGTAGGACCGTTGACGCGTAGATCGCACCGGCCTACGATCCGTGAAAACTTAAAGGAAAGTTTCCTATAAGTTATCCCCCCGAACGTGTGGAGAATCCCGTGAAGCGATTCCTCCGGCCGATGGTCGCGGCGGTCCTCGCCACCGGCCTCGCCGCCGCGGCCGCCCCGGCCACCGCCCACGCCGAGGCCCAGACCGGCCACGGCGACCGCTACAAGCGGGTCGGATACTTCATCCAGTGGGGCATCTACGGACGCCAGTTCTTCGTCAAGGACGTCGACACCAGCGGCGCCGCCGCCAAGCTGACCCACATCAACTACGCCTTCAGCAACGTCAGCCAGGACGGCTCGTGCGTGTCCGCCGACGCCTGGGCCGACTGGCAGACGCCCATGGACGACGCGCACAGCGTGGACGGCGTGGGCGACACCGCCGACCAGGTGCTCAAGGGCAACCTGAACCAGCTCAAGGAGCTCAAGGCCAAGCACCCCGGCCTCAAGGCGCTGATCTCGCTCGGCGGGTGGACCGGCTCGAAGTACTTCTCCGACGCCGTCCTCACCGCCGAGAGCCGCAGCAAGCTGGCCGCCTCCTGCATCGACCTGTGGCTCAAGGGCAACCTGCCCGGCCTGCCCGCCGGGGCCGGCGCGGGCGTCTTCGACGGCATCGACCTCGACTGGGAGTGGCCCGGCTCCTCGGGCAACGACGGCAACGTGATCCGGCCCGAGGACAGGCAGAACTTCACGCTGTTCCTCGCCGAGTTGCGCCGCCAGATGAACGACTACGACCGCAAGAGCGAGATCACCGCCTACATCCCGGCCTCCGCCGCGAAGATCGACGCCGGCTTCGACGTCCGCGAGGTCTTCAAGAACCTGACCTTCGGCAACATCCAGGGCTACGACCTGCAGGGCCCGTGGGAGAAGGTCACCGGCCACAACGGCAACCTGTTCACCGACCCCAGGGACCCGCACGAGTTCACCTACAGCGTGGACCAGACGGTCCGCGACTATCTGAAGCGCGGCGCCCCGGCCAGGAAGATCGTGGTCGGCGTGCCCGCCTACGGCCAGGGCTGGACGGGCGTGACCGGCGGCAGGAACGGCCTGTACGGCACCAGCACCGGCCCCGCCCAGGGCAAGTGGGGCACCGGCACCGACGACTACAAGGAGCTGGTGAACAAGCCCGGCAAGCGCTACCGCGACCTGCGCACCGGCACCGTGTGGCTCTACGACGGCAACGAGTTCTGGTCCTACGACGACCCGGCGACGGCCACCCAGAAGGCGGCCTACATCCGCCTGAAGGGCCTGGGCGGCTCCATGATGTGGTCGCTCGACCAGGACGACGCCAAGGGCTCGCTCACCTCGGCGCTCCACCGCGTCCTGCGCTGACGCCGCGGGGGGCACCCGGCACGACGAAGGCCCGGTACGGCGCACGCCGTACCGGGCCTGACGCGTTTCCCGGCGGTCGACCTGCCGGCGGTTACTTCTTCGCCTTGTCCGTGGAGGACTCGGTGGACAGCGCGGCGACGAAGGCCTCCTGGGGGACCTCCACCCGGCCGACCATCTTCATCCGCTTCTTGCCCTCCTTCTGCTTCTCCAGCAGCTTGCGCTTACGGGAGATGTCACCGCCGTAGCACTTGGCCAGCACGTCCTTGCGGATGGCGCGGATGTTCTCACGGGCGATGACCCGGGCGCCGATGGCGGCCTGGATCGGCACCTCGAACTGCTGCCGGGGGATCAGCTCGCGGAGCTTCTTGGCCATCTCGACGCCGTAGCCGTACGCCTTGTCCTTGTGCACGATGGCGCTGAAGGCGTCGACCGCCTCACCCTGGAGCAGGATGTCGACCTTGACCAGTTCGGCCTCCTGCTCGCCGAAGGGCTCGTAGTCGAGCGAGGCGTAGCCGCGCGTGCGGGACTTGAGCTGGTCGAAGAAGTCGAAGATGATCTCGCCGAGCGGCATGGTGTAGCGGATCTCGACGCGGTCCTCCGACAGGTAGTCCATGCCCTGCAGGTTGCCGCGGCGGTTCTGGCACAGCTCCATGATGGCGCCGATGAACTCCGAGGGGACCAGCACGGTCGCCTTCGTCACCGGCTCGAAGACCTTGTCCACCTTGCCGGTGGGGAACTCCGAGGGGTTGGTGACGGTGACCTCCTTGCCGTCCTCCATGATGACCCGGTAGACCACGTTGGGCGCGGTGGAGATCAGCGAGAGGTTGAACTCGCGTTCCAGGCGCTCGCGGACGATCTCCATGTGGAGCAGGCCGAGGAAGCCGCAGCGGAAGCCGAAGCCCAGGGCCGCGGAGGTCTCCGGCTCGTAGACCAGGGCGGCGTCGTTGAGCTGGAGCTTGTCCAGGGCCTCGCGGAGCTCGGGGTAGTCGTCGCCGTCGACGGGGTACAGGCCGGAGAAGACCATCGGCTTGGGGTGCTCGTAGCCGCCCAGCGCCTCGGTGGCCGAGCGCGTGACGGAGGTGACCGTGTCACCGACCCGCGACTGGCGCACGTCCTTCACACCGGTGATCAGGTAACCCACCTCGCCGACGCCGAGCCCCTTGTCGGCGATCTTCGGCTCCGGCGAGATGACTCCGATCTCCAGCGTCTCGTGGGCGGCGCCGGTGGACATCATCAGGATGCGCTCGCGCTTGCCGAGGTGCCCGTCCATGACCCGGACGTAGGTGATCACGCCCCGGTAGGTGTCGTAGACCGAGTCGAAGATCAGCGCGCGGGCGGGGGCCTCGGCCTGGCCGACCGGGGCCGGGATGTTCGCGACCACGTGGTCCAGGAGCTCGCGGACGCCCACGCCGGTCTTGCCGGAGACCTTCAGCACGTCCTCGGGCTCGCAGCCGATGAGGTGGGCGAGCTCGGCGGCGTACTTCTCCGGCTGGGCGGCGGGCAGGTCGATCTTGTTGAGCACCGGGATGATCGTCAGATCGGCGTTCATCGCCAGGTAGAGGTTGGCCAGGGTCTGCGCCTCGATGCCCTGCGCCGCGTCGACCAGCAGGATCGCGCCCTCGCACGCCTGGAGCGACCGGGAGACCTCGTAGGTGAAGTCGACGTGCCCGGGAGTGTCGATCATGTTGAGGACGTAGTCGGTCTCGCCGACCTTCCACGGCAGCCGGACCGCCTGCGACTTGATCGTGATGCCGCGCTCGCGCTCGATGTCCATGCGGTCGAGGTACTGAGCGCGCATGGAACGGTCGTCGACCACGCCGGTGATCTGCAGCATGCGGTCGGCAAGCGTCGACTTGCCGTGGTCGATGTGCGCGATGATGCAGAAATTGCGGATCACCGCGGGATCGGTCTGGCCAGGCTGAATGCGCACCGGTGTCCGTTTCGACGGGATTGACGTGATCAGGAGCTGGTAAATCCAGCCATCTTCCTAGCAAGTTTACCGAGAGGGCCGATGTCCTCATCCCGCGGGGAAAGCGTCTCCGTCGTCGACGGGGCGGACGGATCTTGATGAATCATGTCCGGATGACGAAGAGGATCACGGTACGGCGCGCCCTGCGAGGGGTCGCGGGAGTGGTGGCCGTCCTCCTCGCGGTCCCCGCGATGGCCGCCGCCTTCTTCCTGCTGGAGTTCACCGGGACGCCCGGGGCCCGGACCGGGAGCACCGGCCACGACGCGCTGTGGATGGGCCACGCGTGGGTGGACGGCCGCAAGAGTGAGGCCGACGTGAAGGCGATGGCCGTACGGCTGCGCGGGACCGGGATCAGGGACGTCTACGTCCACGCCGGCCCGTTCGAGTTCAGCGGGGAGCTCCGCCCGGAGAAGTATTCCAACGCCGGAAATTTCCTGAAGTGGTGGAAGGCCGAGCTGCCGCAGGTCCGCGTCTCCGCCTGGCTGGGCCAGAAGGTCGACTACGGCCTCGACCTCGGCGACCCCGCCTCCCGGCAGCGCGTGCTCGACGGCGTGCGGGACATCATGGCCGCCGGATTCGACGGCGTGCACTACAACTTCGAGCCGATCACCAGTGGCGACCGGGGCTTCCTCGACCTGCTGGACCGGACCCGCCCGCTCGTCGGCGACGGCCCGCTGTCGACCTCGACCCCGCAGATCGAGCCGTTGCCCCTCATGCGCCCGGCCGCCCGGCTCGTCATCGGCCACGACAAGTACTGGCTGCGCGACTACTTCCGCGAGGTCGTCGCCCGCACCGACCAGGTCGCGGTCATGACCTACGACTCGTTCCAGCCGCTCGGCCCGCTGTACGGCGGCCATGTCGCACGGCAGACCACGCTCGCCCTGGAGATGGTGCCCGGGGACAAGACCCTGCTGGTGGGCGCCCCGGCCTACCACGACCACGGCGTCCCGTGGCTCGACGCCTCCGAGAGCGTCGCCGCCGCCGCCGAGGGCGCCGGGCTCGCGCTGGGCGAGCACGGGTCGCCGCGCGAGAGGTTCGGGCTGGCCCTGTACGTGGACTTCGCGGCCACCGAGGAGGACTGGGCCGAGTACCACCGCTTCTGGAACCGCCCCGGCTCCCCTCCCGGCGACGGCGGCGATCCGGATCCCGGGTGATCCGGGTCCCGCAAGCGCGCCGTACGGCAGCATCTCCGAGATCGGCACGGTAGACTGGGAGGGCATCCTTCTGCCCCGCCCGTCGATTTGAGCGACCACCTGGGCAGTTGGTAGCCTGTTCAACTGCGTGTGGCGCGCCCTCTCTGCCCGCGCGCCCCATCCGACGACATCACCGAGGCTTCTTCGTGGCGAACATCAAGTCCCAGATCAAGCGCAACCGGCAGAACGAGAAGGCCCGGCTGCGCAACAAGGCTGTCAAGTCGTCCCTGAAGACGGCGATCCGCAAGTTCCGCGAGGCCGCCGAGCAGGGCAACGTCGACGAGGCCATCGCGCTCCAGCGCGCCGCCTCCCGCCAGCTGGACAAGGCTGCCAGCAAGGGCGTCATCCACAAGAACCAGGCCGCCAACCGCAAGTCGGCGATCGCCCAGCGCGCCGCCACCCTGACGGCCGCCAAGTAACCCGGTTCTTCGCAAACGCCGCATCCCACCAGGGATGCGGCGTTTCGGCATTCACGGCCCGTTCCCCCACGCCCGGCGCCTTCCACGCCCGAGCCCCCGAACCCCCGAGCCCCCGAGCCCCCGAGCCCCCGAGCCCCCGAGCCCCCGAGCCCCCGAGCCCCCGAGCCAGGATCACTCCAGAGCGGCGAGCAGCCGCCTCAGCAGGTCGGCCAGGCGTTCGCGGTCTTCCTCCGGCAGGGCGGCCAGCGCCTCGTGCTGAGGGTGCAGCCCGGCACCGACGGCCTCGTCGATGAGCCGCAGGCCGTCCTCGGTCAGGCTGACTCGCAGCGCGCGGCGGTCGCCGGGATCGGGTATGCGGGCGATGAGACCGGCTCTTTCCAGCCGGTCCAGCCGCCCGGTCATCCCGCCGGAGGTCAGCATGAGCGTGGCGGTCAGAGCTTTCGGTGAGAGCGTGTACGGCTCCCCCGACCGGCGGAGCGTGGCCAGCACGTCGAACTCGCCCCTGCCGATGCCGTACCTCTCGTAGATCTCCTGGACGCGGTCTCCCATGAGGCGGGAGATCCGATAGATCCGCCCGAAGATCCCCATCGGCGACGCCTCCAGGTCGGGCCGTTCCCTGCGCCACTGCGCCACGATCCGGTCAACCGGGTCCTCTGCCATGCCTCGATCTTAGCTTGACGGCAAATAACTTAGTGCTAAGTTACTTTCTATCAAGCTTATTGAAGGAGCCCCCGTGTCCTCCTCCTGCGCCTCCCCCGCGGCAGAGAAAACCTCCCACGCCGAGGCCTCAGGCACCTCCCGGAGTGCCACTCCCCCCGCCACCGAGGCCCCCGCCCCCGCGAGCCGCGGCACCTTCCTCCTGATCCTCGTCACCGCCCTGGCCCCCACGGTCTGGGGCAGCACCTACCTGGTGACCACCGAGTTCCTGCCACCGGACCGGCCGCTGCTGACCGCCCTGCTGCGCGCGTTCCCCGCCGGGCTGCTCCTGATCGCGGTGACCCGCACGCTTCCCCGGGGCGACTGGTGGTGGCGGGCCGCGGTCCTCGGAGGGTTGAACATCGGCATGTTCTTCCCCCTGCTGTTCCTGTCGGCCTACCGGCTCCCGGGCGGCGTCGCCGCGGTGCTCGGCTCCGTCCAGCCGCTCGTCGTCGCCGGGCTCACCCGCGCCGTCCTGCGCGAGACCGTCCCGCTCCGGCGCGTCCTGGCCGGGATCGCGGCCACGGTCGGCGTGTCCCTCGTCGTCCTGCGCGCCGAGGCCGCACTCGACGCCACCGGGCTCGTCGCCGGACTCGTCGCCGCGGCCGGCATGGCCACCGGGCTCGTCCTGACCCGCGCGTGGGGCAGGCCCGAAGGAGCCGGCGACCTGGCGCTCACCGGCTGGCAGCTCACGGCGGGCGGGTTGATGATCGCCCCGGTCGCCTTCGCCGTGGAGGGGTGGTTCCCGCCCATGGACGCGGCGGCCGTCGGCGGCTATGCCTGGCTGGGACTCGTCGGCACCGCCGCCGCCTACACGCTGTGGTTCCGGGGCATCGGGCGGCTGCCCTCGTTCCAGGTCTCACTGCTGGGCGCCCTGAGCCCGCTCACCGCCGCCGCCCTCGGCTGGGCCGTCCTGGACCAGTCCCTCGGTCCCGTCCAGGTCACCGGGTTCGTCCTGGCTCTGGCCGCCACCATCATCGGCCAGCTCCCGGCCCACCGCCGGACCCCGTGACCCACCGTTCTCGACACCGGCTTGTCATGAAAGTTTCATCGTCCGTTGACAGACGGAAAACGCTTTCCTACGGTGACCGTGTTCGCTGACGCGAATGCGCCACACCGATGTGAACGGTGAGTACTCGCTGGGGGGAATCCGGAGCGCGGGTCCTCAAGACCCGCTGGACCAGCAAGGAGCTCGACTGTGAGACACGCAATCGGCAGGAAGGCGATCATCACGACTGTCTCGGGCGCGGTGGTGGCCTCGGGTCTGGTGGCGGGGGTGTCGGCCGCCGCGGCCGTCGCCGCTCCGGCCCCCGGTGCCTACACTCTCGTGAACGGCGGCAGCGGCCTGTGCCTCAGCGTCCCGGGCGCCGGCGGCTCGGACGGCGTCCAGCTCGCCCAGAACGGCTGCGACGGCACCGCCTCCCAGACCTGGAACCTGACCGCGGTCGACGGCGGTTTCCAGCTCAAGGCCGCCCACAGCGGCAAGTGCGCGGGCGTCAGGGACGCCGGTACCTCCGCGGGCAAGGCCGTACAGCAGGAGGGCTGCTCGGGCGCCTCCTCGCAGACCTGGCAGCTGACCGCCTCCGGCTCGAACTACCGGGTCGTCAACGCGGGCAGCGGCAAGTGCCTCAACATCAAGGACAACTCCACCGCCTCCGGCGCCCTGGTCCAGCAGAACTCCTGCGACTCGGTGGCGACCAAGCAGTGGCGGCTCGTCCCGGCGGGCTCGAACCCGTCGCCGACCGTCACTCCCACCGTGACGCCCACGGTCACGCCTCCTCCCGGGAACACCGGCGGTCTGGTCGGCTGGGCCGCCCAGGGCGGCGGCACCACCGGCGGCGGCAACGCGAACCCGGTCACGGTGACCAGCGCCGCGGCTCTCACCAGCGCACTGTCCGCGAGCGGCTCGTCGGTGATCCGGGTGTCCGGAACGATCTCCTGCTCCGGGATGCTCAAGGTGGCCTCGAACAAGACCGTCCTCGGCAACGCCGGGGCCACCGTCTCCGGATGCGGACTCAACATCTCCGAGGCGTCCAACGTCATCGTCCGCAACCTGACCTTCCGCAACTGGAACGACGACGGCATCCAGGTGCAGTACTCCACCCGGGTGTGGCTCGACCACAACTCCTTCAGCAACGGCTACGACGGCGCCCTGGACATCAAGCGGGCCAGCGACTACGTCACCGTCTCGTGGAACAGGTTCTCCGACCACGACAAGACGATGCTGCTCGGCCACAGCGACGACAACGGTGGCGAGGACCGCGGCAGGCTGCGCGTGACCTACCACCACAACTGGTTCGACGGCACCAACCAGCGCCACCCGCGCGTGCGCTTCGGCAACCCGGTGCACGTCTACAACAACTACTACTCCGGCATCGGCTCCTACGGCGTCGCCTCCACCCAGGAGGCCGGCATCCTGGTCGAGGGCAACTACTTCGAGAACACCGAGGACCCCTTCCACCGCGGCGAGGGTTCCTCCGACCCGGGCAGCCTGATCGCCCGCAACAACCACTTCGTCAACTCCGGCACCGGGGACGCCGGCGGCGGCGTCGCCTCCATCCCCTACTCCTACCGGCTCGACACGGCCTCCTCGGTCAAGTCGATCGTGACCGCCGGGGCCGGGGCCGGGCGGATCTCCGCCTGACCTCCCGATCTCCGTACACCACCGGATCCCTGAGCGTGACCGGGCCTCCCCGGAGGTCCGGTCACGCAGCTTCCGGGGCGCCTGAAGGTCCGGACCGGGAAGGCGCTAGCGGCCGTCGCGGCTGGCGACGATGGTCTGGACCGTGCGCTCCAGGGCGTAGGCCGGATCCGCGCCGCCCCCCTTGACCTGCTCGTCGGCCGAGGCGACCGCCTGAAGCGCGCGGGCGATGCCGTCGGGTCCCCAGCCGTTGAGCTGGTTCTGGACCCGGGTGACCTGCCAGGGGGGCATGCCGAGATGACTGGCGAGCTGTCCCCCGCGCATGTTGCGCGGCGCACCGCCCACCTTGGCCAGCGACCGCAGGCTCCTGGCCAGCGCGCTCACCAGCAGGACGGGCGCCGTTCCCGTCGACAGCGCCCAGCGGAGCTGTTCCAGGGCGTCGCCCAGGCGCCCCTCGACGGCCGAGTCGGCGATGGTGAACCCGCTGACCTCGGCCCGCCCCCGGTGATAGCGGGCCACCGCGGCCTCGTCGACGGCCTTGCCCGGGGTGTCGAAGGCGAGCTGGCTGCACGCGGCGGCGAGCTCCCGCAGGTCGCTGCCGACGGCGTCGAGCAGGGCGGCGGCCGCGTCTGCGCTGACGGTCCGCCCCAGACGCTTCAGCTCGGCCTTGACGAAGGCGAGCCGCTCGGCCGGCTTGGTCAGCTTGGTGACGGTCACCACCCGGGCCCCGGCCTTCTTCACCCCGTCGACCAGCGCCTTGCCCTTCACCCCGCCGGGGTGCACGAGGACCAGCACGGTCTCCTCCGACGGACGGCCCGCGTAGGAGACGATCTCGGTGATGACCTCCTTGGCGAGGTCCTGGGCCGATCGGATGACGATCACCGGCCTGTCGCCGAACAGCGACGGCGAGGTCAGCCGGGTCAGCTCGCCCGTCTCCACCTTCCCGCCGAGCAGGTCGTGCACCTCCGCCGCCGGGTCGGCCGCCCGCGCCGCCGCGACCACTTCGCCCACCGCGCGATCGGCCAGCAACTCCTCGTCGCCGAGTATCAGGGTCACCGGTGCCGGGTCGCTTGCCGCCATGCCGAGCAGCATGCCACGTGCCGCCCGAAGAGCCCAATCAAGTCATCCGCAATCCGGCTGCAGGCGGCCCGGGGCACTCTTTGAACGAGCAGAGGAGGTGACATCCACATGAAGTCCGTGACTTACCGCCACGCCTGCCCGCACTGCGGCACGACCCTCGACGAGGGCCCCATCGTGTACCGCTGCGCGCACTGCAGCCGTTCGGTCTACGCCGCCGACGTGGACACCGAGTTCCGCCGACCGGCCGCCGCCTGACCCTCCACCGGGTCAGCGGAAACGGGGAAGGCCCGCACGGGGACGGGGCTCAGCCGGCCGCCACCGTGCGGAAGCCGCAGTTGCCGCTGCTCGACTCGGGGGTGTTCGACGAGCGGGCGGCGACCCGATAGCGGTGACAGTAGGAACGGTGGCACAGATAGGAGCCGCCGCGCATGACACGGTGCTCGCCCGACTCCGGGCCCTGCGGGGCGCGCTCCGGTGAGCGCGCGTAGTACGACGGGGAGAACCAGTCGGCGCACCACTCCCAGACGTTGCCCGCGACCTCGTACAGCCCGAACCCGTTGGGCGGGTAGGACCGGACGGGCGCGGTGGCCAGCCACCCGTCCTCACCGGTGTTGACCCTCGGGAAGCGGCCCTGCCAGATGTTGCACATCCAGCGGCCGTCCGGGGTCGTCTCGTCGCCCCAGGCGAACCTGCGGCCCGCCAGGCCGCCCCGCGCGGCGTACTCCCACTCGGCCTCGGTGGGCAGGCGCCGCCCCGCCCAGGCGCAGTAGGCCAGGGCATCACTCCACGACACGTGCACCACCGGGTGGTCCTGCAGGCCGGCCACATCCGACAGCGGCCCGTACGGATGGCTCCAGTCCGCGCCGCGCACCCGCAGCCACCAGGGCGCGGCCGCCACAGCTCCCAGGACGTCGGCGCGCTCGGCCGCGAGAGCCTGGTGGAAGACCGCCGACGAACCGTAGACCTCCGCCTCGGTGCGGTATCCGGTCGCCGCGACGAACGCCGCGAACCGCCGCACGGTCACCGCCGTCACGTCGACCCGGAAGGGTTCGAGCCGTACGGCGTGCACCGGGGTCTCCCCGTCGGCCGGGTAACCCTCGCCGAACGCGTCACCCATCGCGAAGACGCCGCCGGGCAGCGCGACGTCGTCATGCGCGGGCGGATCGGCCGCAGGGGTCGCGGGAACGCCGTTGCGCACGGGCTCGCCGTCCGGGCCTCCCGGCGGGGCGCAGCATGCCGGTCGCGGGTCCATTCAGCTCCTTCCCGGCGCACGCGGCCGGATCCGTCCCGCCCGGCGGGCGGTGCCCCGATCGGGTGTCCGCTCTTGACCTGCGGATGCTTGCACCATATAAAACTCTGCACATAGGTGCCAACGCACATAGGGATATCCGTGAAGTTCGAGCACGTCTTGCTGGCCCTGCTGGCCCTGCGGCCCTACAGCGGTTACAGCCTGCGCAAGTGGCTGGAGGCCGAGGGCCGGTTCATGCGCTCCCGCGCCCACCACAGCCAGATCTACCGTTCGCTGGCCCGGATGGTGACCGACGGCTGGGTCGCCTACGAGGTCGACCCGCGGGAGGGGCGGCCCGACGCCAAGGTCTACCGCCTGACGCCCCAGGGACGTGAGGTGCTGCTCGAATGGGTGCACTCGCCGTACGAACCGCCGAGCCGGTTCCAGGACCCGGACTTCATGGCGCGTTTCGGCTTCACCGCGGCGCTGGACCCGCGGGCGGCCGCCGAGCTGGTCAGGACCGAGCTGGAGTACCGCCGCGCCCAGGTGGCCCGCAGCCGGGGCCGCGATCGCACGATGCGCTTCGAGGACCCGATCCCCGAGGTGGACCCGGTCCGGGCGCAGGCGGCGTTCGACCGCATGCACGAGTACGGCATGCGCGCGGTGGACCAGTGGATCGAGTGGCTGGAGGACACGCTCCACCGGCTGGAAGAGAGAGACGACGCCCGATGAAGGCGATCATGGTGATGTTCGACAGCCTCAACCGGCACATGCTGCCGCCGTACGGGGCGGACTGGACGCACGCGCCGAACTTCGCCCGGCTCGCCGAGCGGGCGGTGAGCTTCGACAACTGCTACGCCGGGTCGATGCCGTGCATGCCGGCCCGCCGGGAGATCCACACCGGGCGCCACAACTTCCTGCACCGCAGCTGGGGGCCGCTGGAGCCGTTCGACGACTCGATGCCGGAGCTGCTCAAGCAGAACGGCGTCCACACCCACCTGGCCACCGACCACCCGCACTACTGGGAGGACGGCGGCGCGACCTACCACGGCCGCTACAGCACCTTCGAGTTCGTCCGGGGCCAGGAGGGCGACGCGTGGAAGGGGCACGTGGCCGACCCGGAGATCCCCGAGGACCTCAAGCAGATGCGGTTCGAGGTCTACCGGCAGGACTGGGTGAACCGGCGGTACACCGACACCGAGGAGCGCCACCCGCAGACGCTGACCTTCGACGCGGGCCTGGAGTTCGTCCGGACCAACCACGAACAGGACCGCTGGTTCGTGCAGATCGAGACCTTCGACCCGCACGAGCCGTTCTTCAGCCACAAGTCGTACAAGGACCTCTATCCGCACGACTACGACGGCCCGCACTTCGACTGGCCGGACTACAAGAAGGTGATCGAGACCGACGGCCAGGTGCGGCACGCCCGCTATGAGTACGCCGCGCTGCTGTCGATGTGCGACCACTCACTCGGCCGGGTGCTCGACACCATGGACGATCTGGACCTCTGGGACGACACGCTGCTGATCGTCTGCACCGACCACGGACTGCTGCTCGGCGAGAAGAACTGGTGGGGCAAGAACGTCCAGCCCTGGTACAACGAGCTGGTCCACCTGCCGCTGTTCGTCTGGGACCCGAGGATCGGCGCGGCGGGCGAGCGCCGGGACGCGCTGGTGCAGACCATCGACCTGGCCCCGACGCTGCTGGAGTTCTTCGGCCTGGAGCGCCCCGCCGGCATGCAGGGCGTGCCGCTGCGCGAGGCGTTCACCGGGCCGGTACGGCAGGCCGGGCTGTTCGGCGCCTTCGGCGGGCACGTCAACGTCACCGACGGCCGCCACGTCTACATGCGCGCCCCCGTCTCGGCCGCCAACGCGCCGCTGTTCGAGCACACGCTGATGCCCACCCACATGCGCGGCCGGTTCTCGCCGGCCGAGCTGGCGGACATGGAGCTGGCCGAACCGTTCGAGTTCACCAAGGGCGTGCGCACGATCCGGGTGCCGGGCCGTACCTTCTTCAACCCGTACACGCACGGCACCCTGCTGTTCGACCTGGAGACCGACCCCGGCCAGGAGCACCCGATCGTCGACGACGAGGCCGAGCGGCGCATGATCGGCCTGCTGGTCGAGCTGCTGCGTGCCACCGACGCCCCGCCCGAGCAGTACGAGCGGCTCGGCCTGCCCGGCGACGGCGTGGTCACCGACGAGCACCTGCTGGTCCGGGCCCAGCGGGAGCTGGCCGAGCGGGCCGCCGAGCCGCTGCCCCGGGCCGAGGAGTTCCCACAGGGCCGCTTCTCGCTGCGCAGCCCGGTCAGGCAGCTGATCTCCGATCCGGCCGCATCCGAGGTGCTCCGGCGCCACCTGCCGGGCATCGCCGACTCCGAGATGCTGCAGCTGGTCGGCGCGACCCCCCTGATCTCCCTGGCCGCGATGGCCACGGGCATGTTCCCGGCGGACCGGCTCCGCGCGCTCGCCGAGGAGCTGGCGGCCCTGTGAGGCCGCCGGCAGAGGAGCACACGGCCGCGTACGGCTGCGCGCGGCCACGCACGGCCGCGTACCGCCGGGCACGGCTGCGCGCGGCCGGGCACGGCCGTCGGTAGCGGTCCGGTGACGGGGCTGCCACCCCGTCACCGGTGCACCACCCCATCAAGCAGGACTTCCCGGTCCTCCGCACGAAAGAGGTGGCACATGTCCACCAGTAGCACAACATCCACCCCCTCCACGAATCCACCGGACCCGTCCGATCCGCCGAAGGTGAAGGGGCGCTGGGGACAGCTCTCCCTCCTGGGCGGGGCGATGCTCGTCGACGGCACCGAGGCCAGCCTCGTCAGCAGCCTTTTCCCGGTGATCCGGCAGAGCCTCGGCATGTCCCTGGGCGCGCTCGGGATCCTGACGGCGGCCAGCAAGATCGTCGGAGTGTTCACCGGCCCGTTCTGGGTGTGGGCCGCCCGGCGCTGGTCCCGTAAGGGCGTGCTGGTGCTCGCCACCGGCCTGTGGGGCGTCTGGGGCGTCGCCGCCGGCTTCTCCCAGAACTTCGCCCAGCTCCTGATCTTCTACACGATCCTGGCCGCGGGATACGCGGCCGCGCACCCCGTCATCACCGAAGTGATCGGCGACCTGTTCGACGGCTCGGCGCGGGGCAAGGCGGTGGGCGTGGTCTACGGGGCGATCGCGCTGGTGAGCGCGTTCCTCGGGCCCATCAAGGGCCAGCTCTCCAACGTCGACGACGGCTGGCGCTGGGGCCTGTGGGGCGTCGGCGCCTTCAACGTGCTGCTCGGCCTGGGAATCTGGGCCTGGTTCCGCGATCCTGGGCTGGGCGCCTCCGAGCGGCAACTGGCCGACCTCGACCGTGCCACCCGTGAGGCGCACGCCAAGCTGACCTGGGACAAGGCCGTCGCCCTGCTCAAGATCCCCAGCTTCGCCATCCTGCTCGGCTCCCGCATGCTCTCGGGCCACCTGCTGGTGGGCACGTTCGGCGTGGTCTTCCTGGTCGATGTGTACGGCTTCAGCACCGCGGTCGCCTCGATCGTGTTGCTGCCCTTCGGCGTGGGCTACTTCCTGGGCAACCTGCTGGGCGGGGTGGCCGGCGACATGGCCGTGAAGCGCAGCCCGCGCCACGGCCTGGTGGCGGTGCTGCAGGCCGCCCAGTTCGGGTTCGCGATCGTCGCCTTCCTGGGCACCCAGTTCGACTACGGCGGCATCGGCGCGTTCGGCCTGTTCTTCGGCCTCATGGGCGTCATGCAGGGCGTCAACCCGGGCATCAACCGGCCGATGGTGATGGCGATCACTCCTCCGGAGCTCCGCGGCGCCGCCTTCGCCATCTACGTCTCGATCGTCGAGGCGATCGCCTGGGCGATCTTCAGCCTGAGCGCCGGCTTCCTCGGTGACGCGATCGGCCTGAGGTCGGTCTTCCTGTGGGTGCTGGTCATCCTGATGCTGGTCAACGGGGCCCTGCTGACCCTGCTCTACAAGACCTACGTCAGGGACGTGGAACGGGTGCAGCACGAACTCGACGCCCGCCGGGCCGAGGCCGTGGGCTCCGCCAAGCGCGGGCTGTGATCCCGCCGGACGGACGTCCCCGCCCTGAAGCCGCGCCGCGGACCACGGCCGGCAGGCCATCGCGGGCGGGGGCGTCCGTCCGTCTCCCGTGCGGCCTCTCCGCCGGCGGGTTGCACGGCGGTCTCGACCGGGACCCCGGGAGATCACGGCCAGGCTTCCGTCCCGGACCACCACGGCCAGGTCTCCCGACAGGTCGGTCCGGTAGGTGCGCATCCCGAGCCGGTTCAGCCGGGACAGGACCGACTGGGCCGGATGGCCGTAGTCGTTGTCCCTTCCGACGCTGATCAGCGCGGCGCGGGCGCCGACCCCGGCGAAGAACTCCGGATCGAACCGGGCCGATCCGTGATGCGGGACCTTGAACACGTCGGCGGGAGGGAAACCCTGCCGCAGCAGCCGTGCCTGCGCCTCCGTCTCGATGTCGCCGCTGAGCAGGGCGGTCCCCGCCGCCCAGCGCACGTGCACCACGACGCTGACATTGTTGATCTCCGTGCCCTCTCCTCCCGCGTCCTCCGGCGGGGCTCCGTCGGGCGGGCTGATCACCGTGAGCTCGGAAGGGCCGAACCTCCATCGCATCCCCGGCCGCGCCGCCCATTCGGTGACCCGGCGACGGGCGAGGTCACCGGTCAGCCTGACGGCCTCCCTCTCCGCTCTCCGTCCCGGACTGACCAGTACGGCGCCCACCGGACGATCCCGGAAGACACCCTCCAGACCGCCGACGTGGTCGAAGTGCGGATGGGTCAGCACGACCAGCGGCACCTCCCTGATCTCCATGGACCTCAGGCACCGATCCATCAGCGCGGGATCGGGCCCGGTGTCCACCACCACCGCCCGCCCCTCCCCCGCCGCCACCAGCAACGCGTCTCCCTGCCCGACGTCGCAGGCCACCATCAGCCACCCCCGGGGCGGCCAGCGGGCCGTGACCGGTCCCGCGAGGACGGCCGCGGTCAGCACTCCCGCCATCACGGCGGCGAGGATCCAGCGCGCCCGCCGGTGCCGCAGCGCCATGAAGGCGACCGGCGCGGCGACGGCCAGCAGGGCCAGGCCGGCGACGCCGCCGGGCCACGGGAGGACCGCCAGCGGAACCCCGGCCGCGTGCCGCGCGACCTCGATGATCCAGCCGGTGGCCAGGCCCGCCGGACGGACCAGAAGCCGGGCCACCGGCATCAGCACCGGCGCGACCAGTGCGGCGGTGAATCCGAGGACGGTCGCCGGGGCGACGGCGGGACCCGCGAGGAGATTGGCGGGAACCGCCACCGGATTGAGCTGCCCGGACATGAAGACCAGGACGGGGGTGACGGCGACCTGCGCGGCGGCCGGAACGGCGATCGCCTCGGCGGCCCAGCGGGGCATCCGCCCGGCCATCCGGTCCCGCCACCGCGGGGCGAGCAGCAGGATGCCCCCGGTGGCGCACACCGAAAGGGCGAAGCCGGGAGAACGGGCGAGCTCGGGATCGAACAGGATCAGCCCGAGGACGGTCGCCGACAGGGCCGCCACACCATCACGGGGGCGGCCGGTGCCGAGCGCCACGGCGGCGACGGTGCCCATGAGAAGGGCGCGGAGCACGCTGGGCGAGGGGCGGGCGACGACGGCGAAGGCGACCATCGCGAGCACCGCGGACACCGCCCTGACCGCGAGCGGCAGCCCGGCCGTCCGCGCCAGCACCACCGCGGCCCCGGCCACGATCGTCAGGTTGGTTCCGCTCACGGCCAGCAGATGGCTGAGCCCCGCCTCTTTGAAATCGGATCTGACCTGCTCGTCCATCCGGGACAGGTCGCCGGCGACCAGACCGGGCAGCAGGCCGCGCTGAGCCGGGGGCAGCACCTCCGCCGCCTCCCTCAGCCCGGCCCTGAGTTCTCCCGCGACGCCCTGCGCCCAGGACGGCCCGCTCAGGACACGCGGTGAACCGCGCACGAGAACCGTCGCGGCGAGGAGCTCACCGGGTTCGGCGGGAACGAACCTCCCCCTGATCTCGACCCGCTGGCTGGGCAGCAGAGGCCGCCATGCATCCCCCGAGGCGAGCAACATCACCGGGGCTCTCACCCGCACCCGGCCCTCCGGTGTCCCGACCACCTCGATCCGCGCCGCCACCACGAAGCTCTCCCTGCGGTACGGCCCGCCGTGCTGCCCCATCTCCCGCGGGTCGCCCGTCAGCACCGCCTCCGCCGTGGTCGAGACCTGCCTCTCCACGAGGTCCGCCACAGGCCCGCTGTCAACGGCGTGCACCCGGAACGCCACGGCGGCCCCCGTCGCCGCCACGCATCCCAGCACGACGACCACGACGTTCCCCCAGAGTGCGAGGAACCTCCCGCCTCGGATCTGGAACGACCACCCGCGCCAGGCCCGCAGGCGCCGCGCTCCCCCGGACGGCTCCTCGGACGGGAGCGGATGGAGCGCCCGCCGCCTGCCTACGAGGTGAACCGCCACCGCTGTGAACAGCGCGCCGGCCGCCGCGACGACACTCACGAGGATCCCGGCCGAGGCCGTACAGCCCAGCAGTATCGAGGCGGTCACCCAGGAGGCGAGAGCGGGCGGGGCGAGCCGGAGCGCGTACCCGGACGGCAGGGCCGCCCGATCGGTAGTCCCTCCATGACCCGGGTCCGGCCCATCGGCCGCACTCCGGAAGATCACCCGGCCGAGAGGACCCTGCCGGAAAGAGGCGGCGGCACCGAGCCGCCTCACCGACGGCTCCGAGACGAGAGTCCTGCCCGATCCGCGGACGGCCCCGGGGCGCAGCGTCCCATCTGTCTGACGAACGGTACCGGGGCCCGGCGTCCCATCCGTCTGACGGATGCTGCCGGGGTGCGGCGCCGTACCCGATGAGGGATCACGTCGGGCTGCTCCATGGGTGGTGACGTAAGCGAACCCGGTCATACGCGGACCTTGTCTTTTATGTCGGCGTATTTTCTGTCGCCTATGCCGCTGACGTCCCTGAGCTGCTCGACGCGCTGGAAGCCTCCGTGGCTGTCGCGGTATTCGGCGATGCGCCGGGCGAGCACCTCGCCGACGCCGGGCAGTTGCTCCAGTTGCTCCGGTGTGGCGGCGTTGAGGTCGAGGACGGCGGCCGGGTCGACGGCGGAAGGACCGGTGGCGGAGGGGACAGCGGGCGCGGCATGGGCCGGGGAGCCCACGACGATCTGCTCGCCGTCGATGAGCCTGCGCGCGAGGTTGAGAGGGCCGAGAGCGGCTCCCTTGCGGACGCCTCCGGCGGCCCGCACGGCGTCGGTGACGCGAGACCCCTGGGGGAGGCTGACGACACCGGGTTCGCGGACCTTGCCGGTGACGTGGACGGTGACCTCACTGCCCGGAGAAGGTCGTGGCCGTGCGGTGTCGGCGGCTCCGGCAGGAGAGGGACCGGAGATCGGCGGGGGCGGGGCCAGAGGCTCGGGCTGTGGACGGGACCACCAGGCGTAGATCCCGCCGACGATGGTCGCGGCCAGCGCGACCAGAACCAGCACTCGCACTCCCGGACGACCGGGGTCGAGCGCGGGCCCTCCCTTGAGGACGGCCGAGCGGAGGGCCTCGAAGGAAGGCGGGACCGGAAGCGATGCCGCTCCCCCTCCGGGGAGTCCGGCACGGGCCGCGATCCGATCGTCGAGGGCTTCGGCACGCGCCCCAGCCTCACCGCCGGGAGCTCCGGCACGGATCTCAGCCTGGTCGCCGGAGAACCCGACGGGTTCCAGATCGACCGTCGAGGCCTCCGGCACGGATCTCAGCCTCGCCGGACGGGAGTCCATTCTGGCGGCCGTCGTGGCCATGGCCCGGAGACCTGGCATGACTGTCGAAATCGGCAGGGCCGTGGCCGGAAACCCTGTCCCGGCCTCCCGGACCGTGACCTCTCCCGCCAGGGAACTCATCCCAGATCTCTGGGTCATCGCGGCTCCGGTCAGGAGACTCGTTCCGTCCCTCTACGCCACTACGCCGCCCACCTGAAACCCCCTCACGACCGCCAAGGACACCATGCTCCTGATCGGAAGGCCCGTCATAACCACCGACGCCATCGGGGGTTCGAAGACGAGAGAGAGTCTCGGGCCCGGCGGAGCCGGGGCCTGACGTTGTCAGCGACCGCACCCGCGCTTCGGCGCGAAAACGCTCAGCGACCTGATCTGTGGTCCGCACGGCAGAACGCTATGGAGGATCTCGCCGATGAATCCCAGCCGAATGCTGCTCTGGGGACAAGCATCTGCGGAGGTCACCCGTTGTGGACAACCCTGCGCTCCTTCACGCACCGTGGGCTTCAGCTACGGCGGCCCGCCCCGAACGGCCCCGCCACCGATTGCTTCAGCCACCCAGCGCACCCTGGGCGTCCGGGAAGGCTCCGCCACTACGGCGGGTCAGGGGTACGGCGGAGCAGAGACGGGCGCGGAGCGGGCGGGTGTGCAGGCCGGCGTATGAAAGGACCGCACCCCGCGCGCCCGGGCAGGCCGGAGGCCTGAATGCACCAGAGCCCCGCTGAGACGGCCGGCCGGAACACCCGCCCGCACAGCGCCCCACCCACCCCCGCCCCGATGGTGCAACACCCGTCCCCGCCACCCCGGCCCGCCCGCCGTACGAAGGCGCCGACCCCCACCGCCCACCGTCTCGCCGTACCGGCGCCATGAGGGGTCACACGCATGCACCAGCGGAAGGCGGCGGCGGCAAGGAGGCCGAAACCGAGTGTGCGCGAAGGCGACGATGAGAGCACAGCCCACGGAAGCGATAACAAGGCGGGACCGTGAGACCGGAAGGCAGCAGGTCCAGAGGACGGGATCGAGACCATGAGACCGGAAGGCGGCGGATCGGGGGCGGGATCAGGGCCAGTGTGCAAAGGCCGTACCGGCGTCTCGATCGAACCCCCGGAAGACGACACCACGCCCCGACACCGGGCCGGGCTCACCGGCGTCCTCACCGTACGACGACGCCCAGAACGCCCGCATCGCGCCTCGCCGTACCGGCACCTCGGTCGAACCCCCGGAAGACAACACCACGCCCCGACACTCGGGTGCTTCAGGCACCGGTGACGGTCTGACCGCCGGGGAGGCGCCATCCCGGGACCCGCGGCAAGCGGGCGCGGGGAAGCTGTCAGAGGGAGATCGGGGAGACCGTCACGCCCAGCATGCCGGGGCCCACGTGGGCGCCGATGACCGCGCCTACTTCGACCACCATGACGCGGGACGGGGCGGGCAGGCGCTGGGAGAGGCGTTCGGCCAGGGAGTCGGCGCGGGGGCGGGCGGAGATGTGCTGGACGGCGACGTCGGCCGGGCGGTCGCCCGCGGCCTGGACGGCGAGGTCTTCCAGGCGGGAGATGGCGCGGGTGGCGGTGCGGACCTTCTCGAGGGGGGAGATCGTGCCCCCGGTGATGTGGAGCAGCGGTTTGATCATCAGAGCGGATCCGAGCAGGGTGGCCGCCGCGCCGATGCGTCCCCCTCTGCGGAGGTATTCGAGGGTGTCGACGTAGAAGAAGTCGCGGATCCCCTCCATCCGGCGGCGGGCGGCGGCGGCCGCCTCGGCGAGGGAGGCGCCCTTGGCCGCGGCCTCGGCGGCGGCCAGGACGGGGAAGCCCAGGCCCATGGCGAGCGACCTGCTGTCGATGACCTCCACCGGGATCGGCGCGTCCGCGGCGCCGTTCCCGGCCGCCTCGACCGTGCCCGACATCTCCCCCGACAGGTGGATGGAGACCACCCCCTGCGCGCCCCGGGCCGCCGCCTCGCGGTAGGCGTCCGCAAAGCGCTGGGGCGCGGGCCTGGAGGTCGTCACCGGGGTCCACTCCTTGAGGGCCTCGGCCATCTCCGCGCCGCCGATCTGCGCGACGTCGTCCAGCGGCCTGCCGCCGACGATCACCTGGAGCGGCACCACGGTGATCCCCAGCCGGAGGACCTCCTCTTGCGGGAGGTACGCGGTGGAGTCGGTGACGACGGCGACCGGTGACGACATATCCAGAGATTATCCAGGCGAGATCACGAAGCCGGGGCGGAGCGCGCTCCGTGCCGGGACTACTGGACGGGGGTGCCGCCGCGCCAGACGCGGCGGGGCTTGAGGCCGAAGGCCCAGGCGAAGGCGCCCTCGTGGTCGGCGTCCCACTGGACGATGTCGGCCAGCCGGCCGGGGGCCAGGACGCCCCGATCGGGAGCGCCCAGGACGGTGGCGCCGCCGAGGGTGGCGGCGCGCAGCGCGTCGCCGACGCTCATGCCGAAGGCCGCCACGGCGAGGCTGATGACCAGGGACATCGAGGTGATGCCGCAGTGGCCGGGGTTGTGGTCGCTGCCGAGGGCCACCGTGACGCCCTGGGCGAGCATCCGGCGCACCGGCGGCAGGCTGCCGCGCTGAAGGGCGGTGCCGGGGCAGACCACCGCGGGGACGCCGTAGCGGGCCAGGACCGCGATGTCCTCGTCGGAGGTGTGATGGAGCAGGTCGGCCGAGGCGCAGCCGAGCTCGGCGGCGAGCTGTACGGCGCCGCGGCGGCTGAAGGCGCCGGCGTGGACGCGGGGAAGCAGGCCGACGTTGCGGCCGGAGGCCAGGACCCACCGGGCCTCGTCGGTGGTGAAGTGACCCTCGTCGCAGTAGACGTCGACGCTGTCGGCACCGGCCGCCGCGGCGTCGGCGCACCAGGCGCCCACGGCCTCGACGTAGTCGCGCTGGCGCCCGAAGTACTCGGGCGGGACGACGTGGGCGGCCAGGAAGGTCACGTGCACGCGCGGCATCATCGGCTCTTTCTCGAGCTCGCGCAGCAGGCGCACGTCGGCGAGTTCGCCGTCGCGGGTCAGGTGGTAGCCGGTCTTGGCCTCCACCGTGGTGGTGCCGCTGAGCAGCCAGTCGCGCAGGCGCTCGCGGACCCCGTTGCACAGGGTCCAGGGGTCGGTGCCCCGGGTCACCGTGACGGTGGAGCCGACGCCCCCGCCGGCCGCGGTGATCGCGGACGGGGTGGAGCCGCCCGAACGCATGGCCATCTCGGCGTAGCGGTTGCCGGCGTAGACCGGATGGGTGTGGGCGTCGATCAGCCCGGGCGTGACCAGGGCTCCGCCCAGGTTCTCGACGTGGTCCACATCGACGATGTCGTCCACCACACCGGGCACGCTCTGCGGCAGGTCGGCGGCGCGGCCGACCCAGGCGATGCGGTCGTTGTGCACGAGGATCGCGGCGTTACTGCACACGTCGTTGCCGGTCCACAGCCGGCCGATGTTGGTCAGGAGGCGGACCGTCATCGCATCACCGCCTTGCGCGCAGGGACGGGCGTCGGAGCCGGGACCCCGTACGGGCTCGATGCGGTGGCCCGGCCGGTGCCGGGCACCACGCCCGCCGGATCCACTCCGAGTCCGGACGACATTGGGGTCTCCTGCTCTCAGCCGCTATATGTGCGGCGACAGTAGCGCCGGGGGCATGATCCGGCGGTTTCAGTTCAGTTACGTTATTTCACAGGTCGGCCCGCTGTACAGGCTAATTGGGAAGAACGCCGCTTCACCACAGTCACGTCCGGTTCACCGGCTTCGCCCGCATATGGAGTCCCGAGAGTGTTTCCACAGCTCAGGTCACTCTTTTCTCACCTGCAACATCAGGAGCCAGACAGACCAGCGCCATAACGTCTCGTTAGATTTGCCCCATGGTAGCAATCCAAACCTTGACCGGCCAGTGTCCGTTTTATGGCTGTTCGTACGGTTTTTAGAGTTTACAGTTCTCCTCGAAACCATCCCGGGATGCAAGTTCGAGGATTGAATGCGACTTGAGAATCAACATAATCTGATTAATCGCCACCCGGTCGCCCCGACCGCCTACCGGCCGGTCACTTCCGCCCGCCGCCCGGCCACTCCCACCGATTCCCGCCACACCGCTCCCATCCTGTCCGGTGATCCCCGCAATCATCGCAACACCGGACATCCCCTGTAGCCTGTCGGGCGAGCCAACACAAGGCGCACGCATGGGAGCGATCTTGACCGTCCAGTCCGACGCCGGCCGGCGCCGCATCGAAGAACTCCTGCAGCAGCACGAGGAGCACGTCCTCAAGCGCTGGCTTGAGATAGCAGCGACCACGCCCGGCGGCCACACCGACCGCGGCGACATGACCGCCCGGCTCACCGAGATCTACCAGGCCCTGCGGCAGTCGTTCCTCGGTTCCGGGGACACCAGCGACCTGCGCGGGCTGCTGGCCGAGCTGTCCCGTTCCCGCGCCCGCCAGGGGTTCGCGCCCACCGAGACCGCCAACGTGGTCTTCGGCCTCAAGCAGGCCGTCTTCGAGCTCATCGAGGGCGACGGGGACACCGAGGGGCTGAAGGGCTTCATCTGGTTCTCCCGGACGATCGACGACCTCGGCCTCTTCACGTTCGAGAGCTACGCCACGGCCAGAGAGAAGATCATCCTCGACCAGGCCGAGCAGCTCCTGGAGCTGTCGACCCCGGTCGTCAAGCTCTGGGAGGGCATCGTCGCGGTGCCGCTGATCGGCACGCTCGACTCGGCCAGGACCCAGGTCGTGATGGAGAAGCTGCTGCAGACGCTGGTGGAGACCGGCTCGGAGCACGCGGTGATCGACATCACCGGCGTGCCCGCGGTGGACACCCAGGTCGCCCAGCACCTGCTCAAGACCGTGGTGGCCGCGCGCCTGATGGGCGCGGAATGCGTGATCTCCGGCATCCGCCCGCAGATCGCCCACACCATCGTCACCCTGGGCATCGAGTTCGGTGACATCGTCACCAAGGCCTCGCTGGCCGACGCCCTCGCCTACACGCTGCGCCAGAGCGGCGTCCAGGTGACCAAGGGACGCGGCACCCGCGTCACCGTGCGGACCGAGGAAGGTGACTGATGGAGCGCGTGCCCATCCTCAAACTCGGTGACATCCTCATCGTCTCCATCCAGATCGATCTGGAGGACCAGTCCGTGCTGGCGCTCCAGGAGGACCTGGCGGACAAGATCGTCGCGACCGGCGCGCGGGGGGTGATCATCGACATCACCGCCGTCGAGATCGTCGACTCCTTCATCGGCCGCATGTTCGCGACCATCGCCTCCATCTCCCGCATGCTCGACGCCGAGACGGTCGTGGTGGGCATGCGCCCGGCGGTCGCGATCACTCTGGTGGAGCTGGGCCTGTCGCTCGGCGGTGTGCGAACTGCGCTCAACCTCGAGAAGGGCGTCGCCCTGCTGAACCACCTCGACGGCGCGCAGATCGCCGCGGCCCGACGATGACGTCCCCCGGCGAACAACTTCTGCCCATAAACAGCAACGGTGACGTCGTCCTGGTACGCCAGCAGGTCAGGGCCGTCGCCATCCAGGCCGGCCTGTCCCTGGTGGACCAGACGAAGGTCGTCACCGCGGCCAGCGAGCTGGCCCGCAACGCGCTGGTCTACGCGGGGGGCGGGCAGGTCAAGATCGAGGTCGTGCGCAACGGCGTGCGGTCCGGTCTGCGCCTGACCTTCAGCGACGACGGCCCCGGCATCCCGGACATCGAGCAGGCTCTCACCGACGGGTGGACCACCGGCGGCGGTCTCGGCCTCGGCCTGAGCGGCTCGCGGCGGCTGGTCGACGAGTTCGACCTGCAGTCGGCTCCCGGAGAGGGCACGCTGGTCACGGTGACGAAATGGAGCAGGTGATCCGCTCCCGCGACGACGTCTGGGTCCGCGCCGAGGACGCCAGCGTGATCGGCTCCCTGCGCCACTCGGCCGCCGCGCTCGCCCAGACCCGCGGATTCTCCGAAAAGGAGATCGGCCGGATGGCCGTCGCGGTGAGTGAGGCGGCGTCGAACCTGGTCAAGCATGCCGTCGAGGGGGTCATGCTGGTCCGGCCGCATCCCGAGCTGAACTCCGCCGTCGAGGTCATCGCGCTGGACCGCGGACCGGGCATGCAGAACGTCTCCCGGGCGCTGCGGGACGGTTACTCGACCGCCGGCACGCTGGGCATCGGGCTGGGCGGCATCGCGCGCATGGCCGACGGGTGCGACATCCACTCCCTGCCGGGCCGCGGCACGGTGATCGCCCTGTACTTCGTCGCGCGCGACGCCCCCGCTCCCCCCTCCCTGGTGAGCGGGCTGACCCGCCCCATCGGCGAGGAGATCGTCTGCGGCGACGCGTTCGCGATCGCCGGAACCGGCGCCACGACCACCGTGATGCTGTGCGACGGGCTCGGCCACGGCGACGCCGCGGCCCACGCCTCGAACGAGGCGGTGCGGGTGTTCACCGAGAATCCCGGCCTCGCGCCGGCCACCGCGCTGGAGCGGATCCACCGGAGCCTGTCCGGCACCCGGGGCGGGGCGGTCGCCGTGGCGACGGTGGAGCGGGAGAGCCGTACGGTGACCTTCGCCGGGCTCGGCAACGTCTCGGGATGGATCGTCCACCCGGACGGCCGCCAGGGGATGGTCTCGGTCCCGGGCATCGCGGGGAGCCGGGCCCCGAGCAGCCTCCGGCAGTACGAGTACACCCTGCCGCCGCACAGCATGGTGGTCCTGCACTCCGACGGGCTCTCAGAACGCTGGGACATCACCTCCTACCCGGGGCTGGTGACGCGTCCCCCCTCCGTGCTCGCGGCGACGTTGCTGCGCGACGCGGGGACCCGCAGGGACGACGCCTGCGTGGTGACGGTGAGGACGGAGACATGACCGGTGAGCAGTTGATCCGCGTCCGCCTCGACGACGACCAGGACGTCTTCACCATGCGCCGGATGGGGCGCGAGGTGGCGGAGGCGGCCGGGCTGGCGGGCCCGGACCAGATCCGGGTGGCCACGGCGCTGAGCGAGATCGGCAGAGAACTGCTCTCCCAGGGGATCGTCGCCTCGGCCTCCTTCCTCCTCGACCGTGACAACCTGGTCGTCGACATCCGCTTCCCGGCGGACTCCGGTTTCCTCCCCGCCGACGGCGCGGCGCTGGCCGGACGCCTGGTGGACATGATCGACTGCGTCCCGGACGAGGGCCGCATCAGCATGCTCAAGCGGCTGCCGTCCGGCCGGCGCGGCGCCTCCGCCGAGGAGGTCCGCGCCAAGGTCTCCCGGCTGACCCCGGTGACCGCGATGGAGGAGCTCAAGCGGCAGAACCAGGAGCTCGCCGAGACCCTGGAGGAGGTGATGCAGCTCAACACGGAGCTGCAGGAGACCAACCAGGGAGTGCTGGCCCTGTACAACCAGCTCTCGGCCGAGCTGGAGGAGACCAACCGCGGCGTCGTGGCGCTCTACGCGGAACTGGACGAGAAGTCCAACCAGCTCAGGAGGATGAGCGACACCAGGAACAGGTTCTGGAACACGGTCAGCCACGAGCTGCGCACCCCGCTCAACTCGATCATCGGCCTGGTCCGCCTCCTGGTCGGTCCGGGCGGGGAGCCGCTGGGCCCCGAGCAGCTCCACCAGGTCCAGCTCATCGGGGCCTCGGCCGAGACGCTCCTGGCGCTGGTCACCGAGCTGCTCGACATGGCCAAGGCCGAGTCGGGACGCCTGGACCCGCAAGCGTCGCGGGTGGACCTGATCGCCCTGTCCGAGCGGCTGGGGATGACCCTGCGGCCCACCAGCGGGATCGAACAGGTCACGCTGTCGGTCCAGGTGTCGGAGCACGCCGCCGAGATGGTCGTCGACGAGGGGATGCTCACCAAGATCCTGCGCAACCTCCTGTCCAACGCCCTGAAGTTCACCGAGGTGGGCGAGGTCAAGCTGGAGGTGTCCTCCGACGGCGCCAACGACGAGGTGGTCTTCGTGGTGACCGACACCGGGATCGGCATCCCCGAGGAGCACATGGAGAGCGTCTTCGAGGAGTTCTACCAGGTGCCGGGACCGATCCAGGCCCGTGCGAAGGGCACCGGCCTCGGCCTGCCGTACGCCCGCCGCCTGGCCGAGGCGATGGACGGCACCCTCCAGCTGTCCGCCACGCCGTCCGGGGGCACCACGGCCGTCCTGCGCCTGCCGCAGCGGCACGCCGGTCCGCCGGTCGTGGGCCGGCTGCTCATCGCCGACGACGACGAGAAGTTCCGGGCCACCGTACGCCGCATGCTCACCGGCTTCGCCGCCCGGATCGACGAGGCGCCCGACGGGCTGACCGCTCTGGAGCTGATGGCCGCCGACCCTCCCGACCTCGTCCTGGTGGACCTGCTGATGCCGCGGATGGACGGGGCGACCCTGTTGCTGCGGATGGCCGACGACGAGCGGCTGCGCGACATCCCCGCGATCGTCGTCACCGTCGTGACCTCCCACCAGTATCCGCAGACGGCACGGGCCGTGATCTCCAAGCACGACCTCCGCCGTGACATCCTGCTGGAGACCGTACGGCACGCCTTGGAGCACGAGGGTGAATGAGACGACGGCGACGGTGCTCGTCGTGGACGACACGCCGACCAAGCTCTACATCCTGTCCAGCTGGCTGCGGCGCTCCGGCCACCGGGTCGTGGAGGCGACGGGCGGGCTGGAGGCGCTGACCAAGGTCAAGGAGCTCCGCCCCGACCTCGTCGTCCTGGACGTCAAGCTGCCCGACATCAGCGGCTACGAGGTCTGCGAGCAGATCAAGGCCGACCCCGCCACGTCCTCGATCCCGGTCGTCCAGATCTCCGGGGCGGCGATCACGCCCGGCGACCGCACCGAGGGCCTGGAACGGGGCGCGGACGCCTATCTGGCAGAGCCGGTCGAGCCGGACGAGTTCGCCGCGACGATCGAGGCCACCCTGCGCTACTACCGCGCGCGGCAGCGGGCCGAGCGGATGGCCGAGCGGATGGCCGCCCTCAACGAGGTCACCCTGGCCATGAACGCGGCCGAAACCTTCGACGGGCTCCTGGCCACGGCCGTCGAGGGGACCTCCCGGATCCTCGGCCGGCACGCGGGCGCGCTGGCGCTCCCGCCGGACGGCCGGACCCGCAGGTACAACTCCATGCCCCCCGAGCACACCGCCGCGGCCAAACCCGCCTCGCCCGAATCCCTGCCCGCGCTGAGCAGGCTGTTCCTGGACGACGCGCCGGGCACCCGGATCGTCACGGTCACGGCCGCCGACTGGCTGAGGCTGGTGCCCGGCTCGGACGTCTCCGGGAACGTCTCGGCGACGATCTCGCGTACCAAGGTGGGCCGCCCCGCGCTGTGCCTGGGGGTGCAGGCGGACCCACCGATGGACGACGACGAGTTCACCGTCCTGCGTCAGCTCGGCCAGGCCCTGGCCCTGGCGGTGGACGCCCTGCGCGCCTACACCGAGGAGCACGCGATCGCGCTCACCCTGCAGCGCAGCCTGCTGCCGGCGCGCATCCCCGAGGTCCCCGGGCTGGAGATCTGCTGGCGCTACCAGCCGGCGGTGGACAACGTCGAGGTCGGCGGCGACTTCTACGAGGTCCTGCCGCTGGGCGAGCGGGTTCTCATCGCCATCGGCGACGTGCAGGGGCACTCCCTGCACGCCGCGACCGTGATGGCCGAGCTGCGCCACGCCCTGCGCGCCTCACTCCTGGGCACGGTCGATCTCAGCGCGTCCATGGCGCTGCTCAACGACGTGCTGCGGCGCTATCACCCCGGCATGACCGCCACGGTGTGCCTGATCCTGCTCGACCCGGTGACCGGGAGGATCGAGCTGGCCAACGCGGGGCACATCCCGCCGCTGTTGCTGGAGGAGCCCGGCCAGGCCCGCTATCACGCCCTGGGCAACCTCCTGCTGGGCGTGAGCGAGACGGTCTACCGCCTCGACGAGCTGACGGTCCCCGAGGGGGGCGCGGTGCTGATGTTCACCGACGGGCTCATCGAGGACCGCGACAAGCTGCTCGACGAGAGCCTGGAGATCGCCCGGCGGCTGGCGGAGTCCGCCGGGGACGATCTGGAGGGGTTCTGCGACCGGCTGCTGGGCCAGTTCGGCGTCCGCGAGGACGATGTGGCCCTCGTCGTCTTCCGCCGCGTGCCCCGCCCCTAGACCGCCGCGGGCCCCACTCCCAGATCACCGCGCGCCCGGCACCTGAGAACCGCCGCGCTTGACGCCCGAACCCCTGGCGCTCCTCCCCGAGACACCGAAAGGGACGGAACCGGTGGGGTTCCGCCCCTGTGGGGTCGTCGCTCTCCCGCGCCGTCGCGGCGCGGATCAGACGGTCTCGACCGGCTTGGCGGTCCTCTCCAGCTCGGCGTAGAGGCCGGGCAGGACCCTGGCGTGCAGGATCGTGCCGTCCCCGGTGTGCTCGACGCCCAGGACCTCGCCCTCGCGGTGGGCCCGGGAGATCAGGTCGCCGCGGTCGTACGGCACCAGCATCCTGATCTCGCGGTCGAAGCGGGGAAGCTCCCGCTCGATCACGGCGCGCAGCTCGTCGATCCCGGCACCGGTGCGGGCCGAGACCACGACGGTGTCCCTCTCCCGCGCGGTCAGCTGGGCCAGCACCACCGGGTCGGCGGCGTCGGCCTTGTTGATGACCACGATCTCCGGGATGTCGTGCGCGCCCTCGATGTCGGCGAAGACCTCCCGCACGGCGGCCAGCTGCGACTCCGGGTCGGGGTGCGAGCCGTCGACCACGTGCAGGATCAGGTCGGCGTCGCCGACCTCCTCCAGGGTGGAGCGGAAGGCCTCGACGAGCTGGTGCGGCAGGTGCCGTACGAACCCGACGGTGTCGGCCAGCGTGAACAGGCGGCCCTCGGGCGTGTAGGCCCGGCGGACGGTCGGGTCGAGGGTGGCGAAGAGCGCGTCCTCGACCAGGACGCCCGCACCGGTCAGCCGGTTCAGCAGGGAGGACTTGCCGGCGTTGGTGTAACCGGCGATGGCCACGGCCGGGACCTCGCGCTCCATGCGCCGGGCGCGCTTGGTCTCCCGGGCCGTCGTCATCTCCGCGATCTGACGGCGCAGCTTGGCCATCCGCTCGCGGATCCGGCGGCGGTCCAGCTCGATCTTGGTCTCACCGGGACCGCGGCCGCCGATGCCGACGCCGCCCGCGGCCCGTCCGCCGACCTGGCGGGACAGGTTGCCGCCCCAGCCTCGCAGGCGCGGCAGCAGATAGTTGAGCTGGGCCAGCTCGACCTGCGCCTTGCCCTCGCGGCTCTTGGCGTGCTGGGCGAAGATGTCGAGGATCAGCATGGTCCGGTCGATGACCTTGACCTTGACGACCTCTTCCAGCTGGCGCAGCTGGCCGGGGCTCAGCTCACCGTCGCAGATCACGGTGTCGGCGCCGGTGGCCGCCACGATGTCGGCCAGCTCCTGCGCCTTGCCGGAACCGATGTAGGTCGCGGTGTCGGGCTGCTGGCGGCGCTGGATCAGCCCCTCCAGCACCTTGGAGCCGGCGGTCTCGGCGAGGAGCTTGAGCTCCAGCAGGGAGTTCTCGGCGTCGATCGCCGTACCGGAGGTCCAGACGCCCACGAGGACGACCCGCTCAAGCCGCAGCTGGCGGTATTCGACCTCGGTGACGTCCTCGAGCTCGGTGGAGAGCCCCGCCACCCGGCGGAGCGCCCGGCGCTCGGCCAGCTCCATCTCGCCGATCTCGGGCAGATCGTCGAACTGGTCGAAGTCCAGCGGCTCACGAGTGTCTATGTCGTCGCTCCATTCGGTTGCGTGGTTCACGGATGCCCCGAGGGGGTGCTTCACATGCGTCATCTCATAGAGAAGAACACCCGGGCGTCCCTGTGTCTTCCCTCGATCGTGCCATGGGCGCCCCGGGTTCTCATCTGGTTATCGGTCCGCCGTCAGCGAATCCGCCAGCTCCAGGCTCCGCCGTTCCCAGTGGGCCAGGCCCAGCCGCCGGTGGACCTGCACCGCCCGCCGCGCGTGCCCGGCCGCGGCGTCCGTACGGCCCAGCCGCGCGGCCAGCTCGGCCAGGATCATGTGGTGCGACCCCCACCCGCAGATGCCCATGCCGCTGACGACGAGCTGGTCGGCGTACGGCAGCAGCCTGCCGTACATCGTCTCGGGGTCGGGGACGCCCAGCCGGGCGGCCACCAGGCCCCAGATGACGAGCAGGAGGTCGGCCGTCCAGTCGTCGCGGATGTCGGCGCCCCAGCGCCGGACCAGCTCCGCGGCCAGGTCCTCCTCACCGCCGTCCAGCGCCGCCAGCACGGCGATCGGCCGCAGCGGCACCGTCTCCAGGTCCGCGGCCCGCGCGACGAGTTCGCCGAGGATCTCGGGGACGCGGCCCTGCTCGCGCGCGCAGGTGAACTCGGCGATCAGACGGGGGAACTGCGGGCACCACAGGCTGGAGCCCTCCAGCAGCGAGGCGAAGCGGGCGGTGAGCGCCTCGGCGGCCGCCCAGTCGCCGTCGAGGGTGCGGCGGGCGGTCTCGGCGATGCGGACCATGGCCTCCAGCTCGGGGCGGCCCAGCTCCCGCAGCAGGGACTCGCAGCGGGCCAGGTCCCGGTCCCACTCGGCCAGCTCGCCCGCGCGCAGCAGCGAGGCCATCCGCAGCACGCGGGCGATCAGCTCGGTGGCCCGGGGCAGGCCGGGCAGGGCCAGGATCTCCTCGGTGGCGGCCCGGCGCTCGGCGTCCCGCCAGGGCACCCAGGCCGCGATGCAGTAGTTGTTGAGCGTGGTCGCGGTCAGGACCGGGTCGCCGACCCGGCGCGCGAGCTCGACGCCCTCGCGTGCCAGGCGCTCCCCCTCCTCCCTGCGCGGCCCGTAGTACAGCTCCATCCCGAGCGCGCCGAGCAGCGCGGCGCGCCGGCGGTCCTCCAGCTCCCCGGCCAGCAGGTCCTCCAGCACCGCCACCATGCGCTCGTCCACCACGCCGTAGGGGCGCCAGTTCCAGACGCTCTGCTCGCCGGAGACGGTGACCGCGTCGATCAGGGCCTGCTTGTCCCCGATCCGCAGGGCCAGGTCCACGGCCTGTTCCAGGTCACGGCGGGCGCCCTCGGCGTCCCCCGCCGTACGGCGGGCCCGGGCCAGCTCGGTCAGCACCGCGCACCGTGCCCGGCCGTCGTCGGCGGGCAGCGCGCCGAGGGCCAGCTCCCACAGGTCCACGGCCTCGTCGTGGGCCAGCTGGGCGGTGGCCCTGCGCGCGGCGGCACAGGCGTACTCGACCGCCTTGGCCCGGCCGCCGACCCGGACCGCCCTGCCGAAGTGGTGGGCCAGCTCGGCGGCCCGGGGGGAGCCGTCCCCTGCCGGGAGCGTCTCCAGCGCCCGTCCCACGAGCAGATGGGTCCGGGCCGCCTCCACCCGGCTGAGCTGGGCGTAGAGGGCGTCGCGGACGAGCGCGTGGGAGAAGCGGTAGTCCTCGGGGACCTCGGCCAGCAGCCCGGTGGCCACCGCGGGCTCCAGCAGGGACATGACCTCCTCGGCGGGGGTGCCGGTGGCCGCGGCGAGCAGGTCCACGTCGACGTCGCGCCCGGCGACCGCGGCGACCCGCAGCAGCGCCCGGCTCTCCGCGGGCAGCCGGGCGGCCCTGCGGCCGATGACGTCGCGCACGCCGGTGGGGACGGCGCCGGACAGGTCGTTCTCGCTCTCCAGCAGGCGCAGCAGCTCCCCCAGGTAGAAGGGGTTGCCGCCGCTGCGCTCGTGCAGGGCCCGGGCCAGTTCCCGGCCGGTGCGCGGGGCGCCGTCCGGCTCCGGGCCGGTGCGTCGCATGCGCAGGTAGGCGGCCACGTCGTCGCCGGTGAACGGGCCCACCTCCAGGCGCTCGGTGCGGTGCTCCCTGGCCAGCGCGCCGAGGGTCTCGCCCAACTGCGCGGGGTGCTCTCCCGGCTCCGGGCGGAGCGTGGCCACGATGAGCACGGGGCAGCGCTCCAGCTCACCGGCGGCGAAGGCGAGCAGCCGGAGCGAGGAGACGTCGGCCCAGTGCAGGTCGTCGAGCACGAGCACCAGCGGCCCCGCCGCGGCCAGCGCGGCCAGGACCCGCTGGTACAGCTCGAACAGCTGCATGTCGGGACAGGTCACCGCCTCGCCGGTGAGGATGCGGACCACCTCCGCGGCCTCCGCGCCGGCGTCGCGCAGTGCCTGCGCCCACGGCCAGAACGCCGGGGCGGTGGCGGTGTCGACGCAGCGCCCCCACAGCGCGGTCATCCCCCGGGAGCGCGCCTCGTCGGCGGCGGCCTGGGCGAGCCGGGTCTTGCCGATCCCCGCCTCGCCCTCGATCAGCAGCACCCCTCCGCCGCCCCGGCGCAGCTCGGCCACCCGCGCGCTGATCCGCCCGAGCTGGCCCTGCCTGCCGATGAGCCGCTCCCCCGCCGCCACGGGGCCGGCCGGGGCCGCGGGCGCCGCCGCGCGCTCCGGGGCGGGGGCGGCCAGCCCGGGGTCCTGGCCGAGCACGGCCTGTTCCAGACGGCGCAGGTCGGGGCCCGGGTCGAGGCCGAGCTCCGCGGCGAGCAGCTCACGCGCCCTGCGCAGGGTGGCCAGCGCGTCGGCCTGCCGTCCCGACCGGTACAGCGCCAGCGCCAGCAGCCCCCACAGCCGCTCCCGGTACGGGTTGGCCTCGACGAGCCCCTCCAGGTCGGCGACGCACGTCCCGCCCTCGCCCAGTGCGAGCCGCGCCTCGAACCGGTCCTCCTCGGCCGTGACGCGCAGCTCGGCCAGCCTGGCGATCACGGGCGCGGCGAACTCCTGGTCGGCGAACTCCACCAGCGGGTCGCCCCGCCAGACCTCCCTGGCCCGGTCGAGGATCCGCAGCGCCTGGCCGTACTCCTCGCGCACCAGTGCCCGGCGGCCCTCCTGCGCCCACGCCTCGAAACGGAACAGGTCGATCTGGCCCGGGGCCACCGCGAGCAGATAGCCCGGCTCGCGGGTCAGCAGCAGGCGTGAGGGCGAGCGCGGCGGCCGGTCGGGCTCCAGGGCCCTGCGAAGATGGGAGATGTAGGCCTGGAGCGTCCCGGTCGCGCCGGAGGGCGCCTCACCCGCCCACAGCTCCTCCACCAGCCGGTCGAGCGAGACCACCCGGCCCGGCTCCAGGGCCAGCATCGCCAGGACCGCCCGCTGCTTGCGCGTGCCCAGCTCCACCGCCCGGCCCGCGGCGTCCGCGACCTCGACCGGCCCGAACAGACGGATCTCCATCGCACCTCAAGTCGCAGCCAAACGAACCCCAAACCCCCCGCAAACGGCTTCGGCGAGCATCGGTTCGCAGACGACAGGGAGGACAGCATGAATATAAGCAGTGAGCTTCGCCAGGTGGTACGCGGCCGGGTTCTCGTCGCCGGCGACGAAGGCTTCGACACCGCCCGGCTGCCGTGGAACCGTGCCGTCGAGCAGCCCGTGCTGGCGGTCGTGGAGGCCGAGGACGCCGACGACGTGGCCGCCGTGGTCCGGGCGGCCGGCCTGGCCGGGCTGAGCGTCAGCACCCAGCCCAGCGGGCACGGCGCCTCCGGCAACACCGACGGGACGATCCTGCTGCGCACCGGGCGGCTGCGCGGGGTGGAGGTACGGCCGGGCGAGCGGCTGGCCCGGGTGGGGGCGGGCGTCTCCTGGGGCGAGGTGCTCTCCGAGGCGGGCGGCCACGGGCTCACCGGCCTGGCGGGCAGCTCGCCGGCGACGGGCGTGGTCGGCTACACCCTGGGCGGAGGGGTGAGCTGGTTCGCCAGGAAGTACGGCTACGCGGCCAACAGCGTGCGCGCCTTCGACGTGGTGACCGCCGACGGGACGCGGGCCCGGGTGGACGCCGGATCCGACCCGGAGCTGTTCTGGGCGCTGCGCGGCGGGGGCGGCGACTTCGCGGTGGTCACCGCGATGGAGTTCGACCTGCATCCGGCGCCGCAGCTGTACGGCGGGCGGATCGTGTGGCCCGCCGACCGCGCCGCGGACGTCATGGCCGCGTTCCGGGAGACGGCCCGGGAGGCTCCCGAGGAGCTGACCGTGTGGTTCTCGCTCATGCAGTTCCCGCCGCTGCCCGAGGTGCCGCAGCCGCTGCGCGGCCTGTCCGCGGTGCTCGTGGACGTCGCGCACCTCGGTGAGGCCGGTGAGGCGCAGGCGCTGCTGCGCCGGTTCGAGAAGATCGACGGCCGGGTCCTCGACACCCGGGGACCGCTGCCGGTGGCCGCGCTGGGGGACATCTGCGCCGAGCCGACCGATCCGGGTCCCGGAAGCATCCTGGCCCAGCTGCTCACCCGCTTCGACGACCGGGCGGCCGCGACGGTGCTGGCCGAGGCTGCGGGCTCCGGCAGCGTGGCCCCGCTGGCCCTGGTGCAGGTGCGTCACCTGGGCGGGGCGCTGGCCCGGCCCGTGCCCGGCGCCGGCGCCTGCGGCCACGTCGAGGAGGAGTATCTCCTGAGCCTGCTGGGCGTGCCGTTCACGCCGGAGAGCGCGGCGGCCGTCGGGGAGCGGCAGCGGGAGATCTCCTCGGCGCTGGTGCCCTGCACCAGCGGGCGCAAGCCGTTCACCAACCTGGGCCCGGGCGAGCGGGCCGCCGGCGCCTTCCCCGGCGACGTCCTGGCCCGCCTGCGTGACCTCAAGCGCCGCAGGGACCCGCTGGGCGTGCTGCGCAGCAACTATCCCGTGCTGGACGACTAGGG
This sequence comes from Paraplanobispora takensis, assembly GCF_016863195.1. GTDB lineage: Bacteria > Actinomycetota > Actinomycetes > Streptosporangiales > Streptosporangiaceae > Planobispora > Planobispora takensis. The sequence continues at coordinate 71,280 of NZ_BOOK01000004.1, forward strand.
TCGCCGGATCGCACTCCGGCGGTTCCCCGGCCGGGGGCCGCCGGGCGCGGTCACGAGCGCAGGACCTTCGCGTCGCCCGCTCCGGTCGACACCTCGACGGTCCTGGAGGACGACTGGTCGTTGGTGACCTCGACCGTCTCGTCGCCCGCGCCGGTGTCGGTGGTCACCTTGTAGGAGTTCTGCGGCAGCCGTACCGTGGCGTCGCCCGCGCCGGTCTCGATCTCGACCCGGTCCGGCACGCCGGCGAACTTGACCTCGACGTCGCCCGAGCCCGTGTCGGCGGTCAGGGTCTTGCCGCCCAGCCCGCTGGCGTCGATGTCGCCGGACCCCGCGGTCGCGTCCACCTCTCCGGTCAGGGAGCGCAGCGTGATGTCGCCCGACCCGGTGTCCGCCCTGACCGTGACCCCCCTGGGGATCTCGATCTTGTAGTCGACGCTGCAGGACCGCCCGAAGCCGCCGCCGCAGTCGTACGTCAGCCGCAGGGTGTCACCGCTCACCACGTGCTCGGTCTTGGGCTTGTCCCCGTTCCAGTGGACCGTCTCGGTGACCTTGATCCCCGTCCGGTCCGACTCGTTGACCACGATGTCCCCCGAACCGGAGTCGACGGCGAGCGTCAGCACCTTCTCGGGCACGTCGTAGGAGGCGACGGACTGCTCGGTCGCGCCGAAGCCGTCGAACTGGCAGGCGGACAACAGCAGGGCCGAGCCCACGAACGCCCCCGCGACAAGAATGTTCCTCTTCATGGCCCCACGTCCTCGACTTCCGGGAGCTCCGCTCCCCTTCACGATCCGTCCGGCGTCCCCCGTGCGGAAGGGCGCCTCCACAACTGTGGCCGAGCGGCGCGCCCGCACCCATCAGGGAAGCCCCCGACCCTGCCCTGAGGGGCCCCCTGCCTTTGACCCGTAGGTGACCATCCAGTAGCGTCAATTCCGCAATTCAGAAGAGTTTTTCCACAATGCGGAAAGGAAGCTCATGGACGGCGTTGAGATCACCGGCACCTCCCAGGACCGGTTCGACGAGATCCTCACGCCGGAGGCGCTGGCCTTCGTGGCCGCCCTCCAGCGCGAGTTCGGCGCCCGGCGCCTCGAGCTGCTCCAGGCCAGGCAGGCACGGCAGGCGGAGCTGTCGGCCGGCGGCACCCTGGACTTCCTTCCCGAGACCAAGCACGTGCGCGAGTCCGAGTGGCAGGTCGCCCCGCCCGCGCCCGGCCTGGTGGACCGCCGCGTGGAGATCACCGGTCCGGTCGACCGGAAGATGACGATCAACGCCCTCAACTCCGGCGCCAAGGTCTGGCTGGCCGACTTCGAGGACGCCAACGCCCCCACCTGGGAGAACACCGTCAACGGCCAGCTCAACCTGCGGGACGCGCTGGACCGGACCATCGACTTCGAGACCGGCGGCAAGAGCTACACCCTCAAGCCCGACGAGGAGCTGGCCACCGTCGTGGTCCGCCCGCGCGGCTGGCACCTGGAGGAGAAGCACCTCGTCCTCGACGGCGCCCCGATGTCGGGCTCCCTCGTCGACTTCGGCCTCTACTTCTTCCACTGCGCCGCCCGGCAGCTCGCCAAGGGCAAGGGCCCCTACTTCTATCTGCCGAAGATGGAGTCGCATCTGGAGGCCCGCCTCTGGAACGACGTCTTCGTCCGGGCCCAGGAACTGCTCGGCATCCCGCAGGGCACCATCCGCGCGACCGTGCTGATCGAGACCTACCCGGCCGCCTTCGAGATGGAGGAGATCCTCTACGAGCTGCGCGACCACTCGGCCGGGCTCAACGCGGGCCGCTGGGACTACCTGTTCAGCGTGATCAAGAAGTTCCGCACCCGCGGCAAGGAGTTCCTGCTCCCCGAGCGCAACGCGGTGACCATGACCGCGCCGTTCATGCGCGCCTACACCGAGCTGCTGGTGCGCACCTGCCACAAGCGCGGCGCGCACGCCATCGGCGGCATGGCGGCGTTCATCCCCTCCCGCCGCGACGCCGAGGTCAACAAGGTCGCGATGGAGAAGGTCCGCGCCGACAAGACCCGCGAGTCCGGCGACGGCTTCGACGGCTCCTGGGTGGCCCACCCCGACCTGGTCCCCGTCTGCCGCGAGATCTTCGACGGCGTGCTCGGCGAGCGGCCCAACCAGCTCGACCGGCTCCGCGAGGACGTCTCCGTCTCGGCCGCCGATCTGCTCGCGGTCTCCGAGACCCCCGGCGACATCACCGAGGCCGGCCTGCGCAACAACGTGGACGTGGCGCTGCGCTATCTCGCCGCCTGGATGGGCGGCCTGGGCGCGGTGGCGATCCACAACCTGATGGAGGACGCCGCCACCGCCGAGATCTCCCGCTCGCAGATCTGGCAGTGGATCCACAACGGCATCGAGCTGGCCGACACCGGCGCGGTCGTCACCAAGGAGCTCGTCGAGCAGATCATCGACGAGGAGCTCGCCAAGATCAAGGCCGAGCCCGGCTACGACGAGGCCCTCTACACCCAGGCCACCGCCCTGTTCAAGGAGGTCGCCCTGGACGACGACTTCGCCGAGTTCCTCACCCTGCCCGCCTACGCCCGCATGCCGTGACGACATGAGACAGACCGGAGGTGGGGCCGTCCTCCCGTGCGGGGGGCGGCTCCGCCTCCGCGTCCTCACCCGGGCGGAGCCCTCGTCCGGCTCCGCCGCGTTCCGGAATTCGTCCGGCAGCCTGTTGGACGAATCCGCTTCGTCCCCCAAGCTGAGGGACGGATGAAGGAGGGGTGGCGATGGCGCTGAACGAGCTGGTCCGGCGGGTGGCGGGGGTGCTGCCGGCAGGGGCGGTGATCACTGATCCGGTACGGCTGCGCACCTACGAGTGCGACGGTCTCACCCATCACCGGGTCGTGCCCGGGGTCGTCGTGCTGCCGGAGAGCGCCGAGCAGATCGCGGCCGTGGTGCGGCTCTGCAACGAGTACGGCGTGCCGTTCGTGGCCAGGGGCGCGGGGACCGGGCTGTCCGGCGGGGCGCTGCCGCGCACGGACGGGGTGCTGATCGTGACCTCGAAGATGCGGCGGATCCTCCGGGTCGACCTGGAGAACCGGCGGGCCGTGGTGGAGCCGGGGGTGACCAACCTGGCGATCACCGAGGCGGTCCGCGAGCACGGTTACTACTACGCGCCCGACCCCTCCAGCCAGCAGGTGTGCACCATCGGCGGCAACGTCGCGGAGAACTCCGGCGGCGCGCACTGCCTGAAGTACGGCTTCACGGTCAACCACGTGCTCGCCCTGGAGATCGTCACCCCCGACGGCGACATCGTCACCCTCGACGCCGACGACCCCGGCTACGACCTGCTGGGCGCCTTCGTCGGCTCGGAGGGCACGCTCGGGATCACCACCGGGGTCACCGTACGGCTCTCGCGGACGCCGGAGACCGTGACGACGCTGCTGGCGGCGTTCGAGAACATCGAGCAGGGCGGGCAGGCCGTCTCGGCGATCATCGGCGGGGGCATCGTCCCGGCGGCGATCGAGATGATGGACGCCCTGGCGATCGCCGCGGCCGAGGCGGCGGTGGCCTGCGGCTATCCCGCGGGCGCGGGGGCGGTGCTCATCGTGGAGCTGGACGGGCCCGAGGCCGAGGTGGCGCACCAGTTCGCCGAGGTGGAGCGGCTCTGCCGGGACAGCGGCGCCTTCGAGCTGCGGACCGCGGCGGGGCCGCAGGAGCGGGCGGCGATCTGGAAGGGCCGCAAGTCGGCGTTCGCCGCCGTGGGCCGGATCAGCCCGGCCTACATCGTGCAGGACGGGGTGGTCCCGCGGACCGCGTTGCCGAATGTGCTGGCGAGCATCGACCGGCTCTCGGCCGAGCACGGCATCCGGGTGGCCAACGTCTTCCACGCCGGGGACGGGAACCTGCACCCGCTGGTGCTGTTCGACGACGCCGAGCCGGGCGCGGAGGAACGGGCCGGGCTGGTCTCCGGGCGGATCCTCGACCTGTGCATCGAGCATGGCGGGTCCATCACCGGTGAGCACGGTGTTGGTGTAGACAAGTCCCGATATATGCCGAAGATGTTCACCGATGACGATCTGGACACCATGCAACTGGTCCGCTGCGCCTTCGACCCCCGCGGCCTGTCCAACCCGGGCAAGGTCTTCCCCACCCCGCGCCTGTGCGGCGAGGTCCCCGGCGTGCGCAGGGGCGTGCACCCGCTGGTCGAGTCCGGCCGTGCGGAGCAGTTCTGATGGACGCCCCGCACAACACCCCACGGCCCGGCGCGGACGAGGCGCCGCGCGGACCCGGCGCGGACGAGGCGATGGGCGGGCTCAGCGCGGACGAGGCGCTGCGGGCGACCGGGGTGACGATCCGGGAGGCCGGTTCCGGTGACGCCGTGGCCGGGGTCATGCCCCGCTGGGTGGCGCTGCCGGAGAGCACCGAGGAGGTCGCGGCGCTGATGCGGGTCTCGGCCGGGCACGACCTGGCGGTGGTACCGGTGGGCGGCGGCACCCGGCTGCACTGGGGGAACCCGCCCGAGCGCTGCGACCTGCTGGTCGACACCTGCTGCCTGAACGAGATCCCGGAGCACGCCTCCGGGGACCTCGTCGTCCGGGTGCAGGCGGGCGTGACGATGGAGTCCCTGGCCGAGACGCTGGCCGCCAGGGGCCAGGAGCTCGCCCTCGACGTCCCCGTCGGCGGCTCCACCGTCGGAGGCGTGCTCGCCACCGCGGTCGCCGGGCCGCGCAGGCTCCGCTACGGCACCGCCCGCGACCTGCTCATCGGCATCACGGTCGTGCTCGCCGACGGCACGATCGCCCGCTCCGGCGGGAAGGTCGTCAAGAACGTCGCGGGCTACGACCTCGGCAAGCTGTTCACCGGCTCGTACGGCACGCTCGGGATCATCACCGAGGCCGTCTTCCGCCTGCACCCGATCACCCCGGCCCGCCGCTGGATCACCGCCGGACTGCCCGCGCCCCGGACTGCCGCGACCGGCTCCGAGGGATCCGGATCACCGGTGGGTCCGGGGACGGTCGAAGGCTCCGGCTTTCCTGTGAGCCCGAGAGCCGTCTCCGTGGCGCTCGCGGCCTCGCAGGCCGAGCCGAGCGCGGTCGAGCTGGACTGGCTCGCGCCCTCCGGGGTGCTGACGGTGTCCGCGCTGGTGGAGGGCGTCGCGGCCGAGGGGCGGGCGGCGGCCGTACGGGATCTGCTCGGCGGGACGGCCGGTGAGTCCGGGACGACCGGTGAGTCCGGTGAGTGGCCGGTGGGCTCGTACGGCGTCGCCGAAGGGGACAAGGCCCCCGACTGGTGGGGAGTCCTGCCGGGCGAGGAGGTGCTGCTGGAGCTGCGGGTCCCGCCCTCGGGGGTGGACGGCGCGCTGCGAGCGGTAGCCCGGCGCGGGCTGCCCGCCCGGGTGCGCGGCTCGCTGGCCTCGGCGGTCCTGCAGGTCGCGCTGCCGCCGGAGATCGGCGGGCCGGAGCTCGCGGCGTTCGTCTCGGGCGTGCGCGGCGACGTCGGTCCCCTCGGCGGCAGGCTGACCGTGCTCGCCGCCCCGCCGGAGCAGGCCGCTCCGGTGGACCGCTGGGGCCCGGTGGGGGCGCTGCCGCTGATGCGGCGGGTCAAGGAACGGTTCGACCCGGACCGGAGGATGTCCCCCGGACGGCTGGCTGGAGGCATCTGACAGTGGACCCCGAGCTGATCAACGACTGCGTGCACTGCGGCTTCTGCCTGCCGACCTGTCCGACCTACGTCCTGTGGGGCGAGGAGATGGACTCCCCGCGCGGCCGGATCCACCTGATGAGGCAGCACGTCGAGGGCACTCCCCTGACCGACGAGATGGCCGGGCACTTCGACGCCTGCCTCGGCTGCATGGCGTGTGTGACGGCCTGTCCCTCGGGCGTGCGGTACGACAGGCTCATCGAGCAGACCCGGGCCGAGGTGGAGCGCGAGCACGTCAGGGAGCCCGGCGACCGGGCGCTGCGGGAGCTGGTCTTCCAGCTGTTCCCCTATCCCCGGCGGCTGCGGGCGATGCGGCTGCCGCTGCGGCTCAGCGCGGGGCTGCGGCGCCGGATCGCCCCGAGGCTGGAGCGGATCAACCCCTCGCTGGCCGCGATGGCCGACCTCGCCCCCGAGAGCGCGGGGCGGCCCCGGCTGCCGCGCAGGGTCCGGGCGATCGGCCGGCGCAGGGCCGTGGTCGGCATGCTCACCGGGTGCGTGCAGGGGGAGTTCTTCCCCCAGGTCAACGCGGCCACCGCCCGGGTGCTCGCGATGGAGGGGTGCGAGGTGGTGATCCCGCCCTCGCAGGGGTGCTGCGGCGCGCTGTCGCTGCACTCCGGCCGCCCCGAGCAGGCCGGGCGCTTCGCCCGGCGCACCGTCGCCGCCTTCGAGCGGGCGGGGGTGGACACGGTGGTGGTCAACGCGGCCGGGTGCGGATCGACCATGAAGGAGTACGCCGAGATCCTCGACGGGGAGTGGGCCGAGCGGGCCCGGGCGATCCGTACGGTGGACCTGGCGGAGTATCTCGTCGAGCTCGGCCCGGTGGCCAGGCGCCATCCGCTGCCGCTCACGGTCGCCTATCACGACGCCTGCCATCTGGCGCACGCCCAGGGGGTGCGGTCCCAGCCGCGCGCTCTGCTGACCGCCATCCCCGGCCTGGAGCTGCGGGAGATCGCCGAGTCGGCGATCTGCTGCGGCTCCGCGGGAACCTACAACCTCTTCCAGCCCGAGGCCGCCCGCGAGCTGGGCGAGCGCAAGGCCGAGCGGGTGCTCGCCACCGGAGCCGACCTGCTGGTGTCGGCCAACCCCGGATGCACCATGCAGATCACCTCGGCCATCCGCCGCGCCGGCACGGCCCCGATCCGGGTCGCCCACACCGCCCAGGTACTGGACGCCTCCCTGCGCGGCACGGAAAGGATCGCATGAGCGCCGACCCCCTGCGCCCGGGCAGAGCGAGCGCAATGAGCACGGCCGGGCGCGCCGGTGAGCCAACCGATGAGCGAGGACGCGAGGAACGAGCGGATGAGCGAAGAGGGCGGCCACCGGCTCCGGAGCGCCCGGCCCGCGCGAGCAGAGCGAGCGCAATGAGCACAGTCCAGTCGGTGGACCGGGCACTGGATCTGCTGGAGGCCCTGGCCGCGCACGGCGGTGAGGCCGGGATCTCGGAGCTGGCCGCCGCGACGGGGCTGCCGTACGGGACGATCCACCGGTTGCTGCGCACCCTGCTCGACCGGGGGTACGTGCGCCAGGAGTCGGACCGGCGTTACGCGCTGGGCGGGGCGCTGGTACGGCTCGGCGGGGTGGCCGAGCGGATGGTCGGCGTGTGGGCGCAGCCGTACCTGCAGCGGATGGTCGAGCTGTCCGGGGAGACGGCGAACATGGCGGTGCTGGAGGGCGACTTCATCGTCTACGTCGCCCAGGTGCCCTCGCCCCGGCGGCTGCGCATGTTCGCCGAGGTCGGCAGGCGGGTGCTGCCGCACAGCACGGCGGTCGGCAAGGTCCTGCTGGCCGACCGGCCCGACACCGAGGTGGCCTCGCTGGTCGGGCGGACCGGGATGCCCCGGCGGACCGCCAACACCATCACCGACCTCGCGGGCATGCTCGCCGAGCTGGAGCGGGTGCGTGAACGCGGTTACGCGATGGACCTGGGCGAGGAGGAGCTCGGCGTGCACTGCCTGGCCGTGGGGGTGCGCGACGGCGCGCGGATGGTGGCGGCGATGTCGGTCTCCGGCCCGGCCGAGCGCATCGACGCGCTCGACCGGGAGGAGCTGGCCGCGGGCATGCGGAAGATCGCTCGTGACTTCGGCGCAGAACTGGGCGGCGCCCTCGGCTCCGGCGGACGGTGACCGGCCCCGGAACCGACGTGCTCCCGGAAACCGGCGGACGGTGACCGGCCCCGGAACCGGCGCGCTCCCGGAAACCGGCGCGCCGGTCGGTCCCGCGGCTCCCGCCCGTACGGCGGGCGGCGGTCAGCCCCGTTGCTCGTCCGGGAGACGGCAGAGGGTGAAGGGGGCGCGGAAGGGGTCGCCGACGACCGCCATCCGGCCGTAGGCCGAGTCGAAGGGTCCGTGGGCCAGCTCGCCGCCGAGCCCGGGCACCCGGCTCGCGGCGGTGTCGCAGTCGGCCACGGCGAAGTAGGTCATCCAGTGGGGCGCGACGCCCGCCCACTCCTCGGTCATCTTCAGCCGCCCGCAGACCTGCTCGCCGTCCAGCTGCCACACGGTGTAGTCGAAGCCGGCCCCGTCGCCGATCTGCTCCTGCTCGTAGCCGAACAGCGCCCGGTAGAAGGCGTCGACCGCCCGGCCGTCGACGGTGTTGATCTCGTGCCAGCACATCGCGCCGGGCTCGGAGTGCAGCTGCGAGCCGATGAACGGGTCGGCCTGCCAGAGCCCGAACGAGGCCCCGGCGGGGTCGGCGGCCACGGCGTAGTGCCCGAAGCCCGGCTCGGCGGTCGGGGGCGCGAGCAGCTTGCCGCCGTTGACCTCGACCTTGGCCGCCGTGACCTCGATGTCGGAGGTGGCCAGGTAGACGTTCCAGCCCGGTTGCGCCGACGGGCCCGTCTGCAGCGTGAGCGCCGCGACCGGCCTGCCGTCCACCGAGCACATCGTGTAGCGCCCCGTCTGCTCGCTCAGGTCCTCGCAGCTCCAGCCGAACAGGTCGCCGTAGAAGGCCGAGGCCGCGGCCGTGTCGGGAGTGGTGAGCTCGACCCAGCAGGGGGTCCCGTCGGGATATCCGGTGCGTTCCGTCATCGTCGTCTCCGTCGACGCGAGAATGATCGTCCTTTGACAGCCAGCCGACATCCTTTCACGGGACGGCGGAACCGATCCAGGCGATTCGCAAGGATTTTCGATAGTCGACGGAGCGCCACCCCGTCGGGGCTACTGACGGGCGGGCGGGTTGATGTTCAGGCCGCTGCCCTGCGGGACCGGCACCACCGTGACCTGGCCCTTCTGGATGGCCTGCCAGAGCACGGCGCCGTCGGGGCCGAGCACCTTCACCAGGTCCCTGATGGACTCCAGCTCGGTGCGGACCTTGGCGTTGCGCTGGGCCTGGGCGACGTTCTCCGCCTTGGCGGCCTGCTCGGAGGCAAGCGCGTTGACCAGCGCCTCCGGCGGTTCCGGCTTCTGGATGGTCAGGGAGATGTCACCGCAGTCGCCGCTGCCGGCGTAGTTCTGGCCGCAGAAGTAGTCGGCGCCCGCCGTACCCCTGATGAACTCCCTGGCCAGGGTGCCGACCCGCGCCTCCCAGGCCTGCTTCACCTTCGGGTCGTTGAACAGCCCGCGCCACTCGAACTCCTGGGAGGCCGCGTCCAGGGCCCGGTCCAGGGGGACCCGCATGTAGATGCCCAGCATCCTGCGCCACCCCTCGGACTCGCCGTCCTCGTAGTAGGCGCGGAACTTCAGCCCGATCTTCTCGTGGAACTGCTGGAGCGTCTTGCAGTCGGTGTTCAGCGTGAAGGTCGCCACTCCCGAGACCCTCATCTCCACGTTGTCCTTGCTGACCACCGTCAGCGGCTTGGACTCGGCCTCGTCGGCCCCGGAGAAGTCGAAGGTCCGCTGACCGAACGGGTAGGAGTAGCCGGTGTCGCCGGGCCCCAGCAGGGTGGCGCCGCTGGAGGGGTTGATGCACTTCTCGAACTTGATGGCCTCGAAGGTCCCGCCCGCGTAGTGCAGGACGACCTCATCGGGCTGGGTGCTCACCCGGGTGCACCCGCTCAGGACGAACCCCAGCACCACCACCGCGCCGACGGCCAGCAGGAACCCCTTCAGCAGCAGCCGCCTGCCGCCGGCTCTCTGTGCGTTCATCGCCATTTCCTTTACGTCCGCTTCACCGAAGGCGGATCCTAGTGGCGGGGCGCGCAGGACCACGATGTGACGCCGGACACGTTCGGGCATCGGATGCGCCGTCCCATACGGCTCGTCCGTAACTCAGGTTCCAGTGGTTCACAAGTGCGGCATGGCAGGCTTCCCGGCCATGGGAGTGCTCGACTTTCTGCTCGCTCGGCGGCTGCGGCGCGGCCCCGCTCTGCTGCTGCCCGGTTCCGTCACCCCCCGGGCCGTCCTGGAGACGGTCCGGCTGCACAGCCCGCGCGCGGTGGCGCGGGGCAGGGCCGTGGTCCTCGGCGGGGCCGTACGGCTGCGCGGCCCGATCCCGGTGAACCGCGAACTGGCGCTGGCGGCCAGGCTCCCGGTGGGCTGGCCGGTGGCCTACGTCGCCGACCCCGTGGACGCCGACCCCGAGGCGGACGTCGCGGCGATCATGGCGGGGCTGGCCGAGCGGCTGGGCGGCCTGGCCTTCCCGCATCCCCCGGGCCGCTCGCCCGACCTGTTCGCCGTCACCGGCCGGGCGCTGCCCGCCGAGCGGCTGGCCGAGCTGCTGCCCGGCTCGCGCCCCCGCCGGATCCCGGGCATCGACCTCACCCTGCTGACATGCGGCCACAGCCCTCTGGAGATCTCTTTCTGCGGCGGCGAGGACGGCGAGATGGACTACGAGGTCTCGGTGGCGCGCGGCCCGGTCACCCCGGTGGTCGCCGAGAGCGCCGAACGGCTGGCGGTCGCGATCGCCGAGGCCTGCGGCGGGGTGCTCAGGGACCACAACGGTTTCCGGGTCCCGCTCCCGGCCGGCATGCCGCGCTGAGGCGCCGCCTCCCCGGCGCCGCACCCGGGCGGTGCGGCTCCGGGCGCGCTCCTCAGTCCCCCAGCTCGCGGCGGCGGCGGGCGACGTAGTCCTGCAGCTCCTCGCGGACCGCCTCCTCCAGGGGAGGCCGCTCGTACTCCTCCAGCTTGGCCCGGTAGATCTCCCCCGCCCTGTCGGCCGCGTCCATGGCGCCGCGCCGTACCCAGCGCTCGTAGTTGTCCGACGACGACAGCAGCGGCCGGTAGAAGCAGGTCCGGAAGCGCTCCATGGTGTGCGCCGCGCCGAGGAAGTGGCCGCCGTGGCCGACCTCGGCGTGGGCGTCGAAGGCCAGCGACTCCTCGGTGATCTCCATCGGGGTGAACTCGTGCTGGAGCATGCGCAGGATCTCGACGTCCACGACGAACTTCTCGAACCCGCTGACCAGGCCGCCCTCCAGCCAGCCCGCGGTGTGCATGACCCAGTTGGCGCCCGCCAGGAAGGTGGGCAGCATCGTCATCAGCGCCTCGTAGCCGGCCTGGGCGTCGGCGGTCTGCGAGGAGGTCAGCGCGCCGCCCGAGCGCCAGGGCAGGCCGAAGTGGCGGGCGATCTGGCCGGTGCAGAACAGGCCGACCGCCGACTCGGGGGTGCCGAAGCAGGGCGAGCCCGACTGCATGTCGATGTTCGACAGGAACGAGCCGAAGATCACCGGGCAGCCGGGGCGGATGAGCTGGGACAGGGCGATCCCGGTGAGCGCCTCGGCGATCTGCTGGACCAGCGTGGCCGGGATCGACACCGGGGACATGGCGCCCATCAGCAGGAACGGGGTCAGGACCACCGGCTGATTGGCCGCGGAGTACTCGAACTGGGCGTCCAGCATGCGGTCGTCCCAGCGCAGCGGCGAGTTGCAGTTGATCAGGGAGATGGTGGCCGGGGCCGTCTCGATGTCGCCCAGCAGGATGCGGGTCATCGCGATGGTGTCGGCCGCGTTGGGCCCGGAGACCACGTTGCCCATGTAGATCTTGTCGGTCAGCGTCTGGAGCGCGTAGACCATGTCGAGGTGGCGCGAGTCGAGCGGCGCGTCGTTCGGCTCGCAGACGACGCCCCCCGCGGAGTCCATCTCGCCGAAGACCTGCGAGAGCTTGCAGAAGCGGTGGAAGTCGTCGAGCGTCGCGTCGCGGCGCACCTCGCCCTCGCGCACGAACGGCGAGCCGTACACCGCGCCGAAGGCCATGTGGTCGCCGCCGATGTGCACGTCGTTGGCGGGGTTGCGGGCCCGGACGTCGAATTCGCGGGGCGCCTTGGCGACCTGTTCGAGGACGAACTCCGGATCGAAGAAGACGTTGTTCTCCTCGACCTTCATCCCGGCCTTGCGGAACAGCTCCAGGGCCCGGGGTGACATGAACTCGACCCCGATCTCGGAGACGATGCGGCGCCAGCCGCGGTCGAGGGTCGCCATCGCGTCGGCGGACAGGATCTCGTAGCGGGGCATCTGGTTCAGGAACACGGCCGCTCCTCCGGACCTCTTGACCCGAATCTGAGTCCGATCTTACGCTCAAGAAGTGGAACCAAGGTTCCACAATATGGAACTCCCGGAGAGGACGCCGGTGCCGTGGTGAGCGGGGACGACAACAGGACGAACGCGCCGGGTACGCAGGCGGTCGACCGGGCGGCGCGGCTGCTGGTACGCGTCGTCGAGGCCGGGCAGCCCCAGCCGTTCACCGCCCTGCTCACCGAGTCGGGACTTCCCAAGAGCACCACCTCCCGCCTGCTGTCGGCGCTGGAACGGCACGGCCTGCTCCAGCGCGACCGCGACGGGGCGTTCCGCCCGGGACCCGTCCTGGCCCGTTACGCCAGCCGTTCCGGCAGCGCCGACCTGGCCGCCACCGCCCAGCCGTACCTGGAGCGCATCGGCGGCAAGACCGGCGAGACCGTCAACCTGGCCGTGCTCAGCGGCGGCGCGGTGGAACAGATCGCCCAGGTCGACAGCAGCTACCTGCTCGGCGCGACGAACTGGGTGGGGCTGCGCGTGCCGCTGCACTGCTCGGCCCTGGGCAAAATCTTCCTCGCCCACGGCGCGGCCGAGCTGCCGCGCGGCCCGCTGGAACGCCGCACCCCGCGGACCGTCACCGACCGCCGGGAGCTGGACCGGGAGATGGCCGGGATCCGGCGGCTCGGGTACGGCGTGGCCCGCGAGGAGCTGGAACCCGGACTGATCGCCGTGGCCGCCGCCGTGCGCGGCAGGGACGGGTCGGTCATCGCGGCGCTGTCGGTCTCCGGTCCCTCGGTGCGGCTCACCCCGGACCGCGTCACCGAGATCGGCGAACTCCTGGCCGGCGAGGCCGGCGCGCTCTCCGAGGTGTTAGGAGCCCCCCGTTGAACGAGCAAGAGATCCTGCAGGGCCTCTACGACCGGACCCTCGTGGGCGACGCCCCCGCCGTCCTGGACCTGACCGTGCGGGGGCTGGCCACCGGGATGTCCCCCGAGACGATGCTGTTCGACGCGCTGATCCCCTCCCTGGAGGAGGTGGGCGCCCGGTTCGAGCGCGGCGACTTCTTCGTACCGGAGATGCTGATCGCCGGGCGGGCGATGGCGGGCGCGATGGAGGTGCTGCGCCCGCTGCTGGCCCAGACGGGCGCGACGTCGCTGGGCAGGTTCCTGATGGGGACGGTCAAGGGCGACGTGCACGACATCGGCAAGAACCTGGTGAACATCATGCTGGAGGGCGCCGGGTTCGAGGTGATCGACCTGGGCGTCCAGGTGGCGCCGGAGAAGTTCGTGGCGGCCATCCGCGAGCACCGGCCCGACATCGTCGGCTTCTCCGCCTTCCTCACCACGACGATGCCGATGTTCAAGGCGAACATCAACGCGCTGGAGAAGGCCGGGCTGCGCGACGAGGTGATCGTCATGGTCGGCGGGGCGCCGGTCACGCAGGAGTACGCCGACGCGGTCGGCGCGGACGGCTACGCGGCCGACGCCTCCACCGCCGTCCGCCGCGCCAAGGAACTGCTGGCCCGGCGCCGCGCCACGGCCGGGACCCCGTCATGAGCCCGGACCCCGTCACACGCACGCCGTATCCCGACCCCGACCCCGTCGCAAGCACGCCGAACCCCGGTCCCGTCACGGACACGGGCACGGCGGTCCACCGGGCGGTCGCGGCGGTGGAGCACGCGGTCAAGGGACCGGTGTTCGACTGCCGGATGTGCGGCCAGTGCGTGCTGCACTCCACCGGCATGACCTGCCCGATGACCTGCCCGAAGACCCTGCGCAACGGGCCGTGCGGCGGAGTGCGCGAGGACGGCCGGTGCGAGGTCGACCCCTCGATGCGCTGCGTCTGGCTGCGGGCGTTCGAGCGCTCGCGGCGGCTGCCGTGGCGCGGGCACTTCACCGCCCTGCGTCCTCCGGTGGACAACCGCCTGACCGGGTCCTCCTCCTGGATCAACCTGCTGACCGGCCGCGACCGCCGTACTCCCCCGGGCTGGCGGCCGTGAGGTTCGACGAGCTCGTGCGGTCGGGAGGGCCGGTCGTCACGGCCGAGTTCCCGGCGGTGGACACCGACATGGCCGCGCTCGTACGGCACGCCGACCGGCTGCGCGGCTGGGCCGACGCGGTCAACGTCACCGACAACACCGCCGCCCACGCGCACGCCAGCAACGTCGCGGTCGCGGTGGCCCTGCGCGGGCTCGGCCTGGAGCCGATCATGCAGGTGGCCTGCCGGGACAAGAACCGCCTGGCGCTGCAGGCCGACATCGTGGGCGCCGCGCTGCACGACGTGCGGGCCGTGTGCTGCCTGACCGGCGACGACGTCACGGCCGGGGACGAGCCGCAGGCCCGCCGCGTGTTCGACCTCGACGGGCCGCAGCTGATCAGGGTGGCCTGCGCGCTCGCCGAGGGCCGCTACCTGTCCGGCCGGGTGATCGACCCGGCGCCGGAGCTGCTGGTGGGGGCGGTGGAGAACCCGGGCGCCCCGCCGTACTCCCACCGGGTGGACCGGGCGGCCGAGAAGATCCGCGCCGGGGCCCGCTTCCTGCAGCTGCAGATCTGCTATCACCCCGACCGGCTGGCGGCGTTCATGGCGGGCGCGGCGCGGGCCGGGCTGACCTCGCGCGCCGCCTTCCTTGCGACGATCTGCCTGGTCAGAGGGGCCGGCGGGCTGCGGTTCATGAACGAGAAGGTGCCCGGCATCTCGGTGCCGGCCGAGACCGTCGACCGGGTGGAGCGGGCCGCCGACCCGTCGCGGGCCGCCTACGAGCTCGCCCTCGCACAGGCCCGGCACGCGCTCGGCCTGCCCGGCGTGCGCGGCCTGCACCTGGTCGACTTCCGCGGCGGCGACGCCGTCGCCCGGCTCCTGTCCGACCTGCGCATATCCCGCCGCCTGACCGCCTAGGAGGTCGCCGCCGTGCACACCGTCCTGAGATCCCGGACCCGGGAAGTGATCATCGGCCACGACCGGCCGTTCTGCGTCATCGGCGAGCGGATCAACCCGACCGGGCGCGCGAAGTTCGCCGAGGCGCTGCGCGCGGGCGATCTGTCCCAGGTGGTACTCGACGTGCGGCGGCAGGTCGCGGCCGGGGCCCACGTGCTCGACGTCAACGCGGGCGTGCCGCTGACCGACGAGGCGCAGCTGCTCTCCTCGGTGGTCAAGCTCGTCCAGGAGCACACCGACCTGCCGCTGTGCATCGACTCCTCGGTGGTCGAGGCGCTGGCGGCGGGGCTGGAGGTATACGAGGGCAAGGCGCTGGTCAACTCGGTGACCGGCGAGGACGACCGGCTCGCCGAGATCCTGCCGTTGGTCAAGCGGTACGGCGCGGCGGTGATCGCGCTGGCCAACGACGAGACCGGCATCCCGGAGACCGCCGAGCAGCGCCTGGAGATCACCGGGAAGATCGTCCGGGTGGCCGTCGAGGAGTACGGCATCCCGATCGAGGACATCGTCATCGATCCGCTGGCCATGACCGTCGGCGCCGACACCGACGCGGTGAACGTGACACTGCAGACCATCCGGGCGATCCGCGACACCTACCGGCTCAACATGTGCCTGGGCGCCTCCAACGTCTCCTTCGGCCTGCCCGACCGGCACGCGCTGGGCTCCGCCTTCCTGGCGATGGCCGCCGCGGCCGGGCTGACCAGCGCGATCATGAACGCCCTGGCCCCCGAGTGCGTCACCGCCGCCCGCGCCGCCGACCTGCTGCTCGGCAACGACCCGTGGGGCGCGAACTGGATCGCGGCCTACCGGGCCCGGCAGGCATGAGCGGGGGTCCCCCGGCGCAAGGGGACCCGGGGCGGGAGACCGCGTCCGGGCGGGTACGGCTGCGCCTGCTGCCCGACGGCAGGCCGCCCCGGGAGGTGAGCGTGCCGCCGGGGGTGAGCGTGTTCGAGGCGGCCAGCTGGAACGGCGTCGCCGTCGACTCGACGTGCGGCGGGCACGGGACCTGCCGCAAGTGCAAGGTCAGGGTGGTCCACAGCGCCGACGGGGCCGGTGGGGCCGATCCGGTCCCGGTCTCCCGGCTGGACCCGCGGGCCTTCACACCGGAGCAACTGCGCGAGGGGTGGCGGCTGGCCTGCCTCGCCCGGGCCGTCTCGGACCTGGAGGTGGAGATCCCCGCGCTCTCCACCCGGCCGAAGGCGGCGACCGTGGGGGTCGGGCGGCAGGTCATCCTCCGCCCCGCCGTGCAGAAGCGCTACGTCGAGCTGACCGAGCCCTCGCTCTCCGACCAGAGGCCCGACCTGGAGCGGCTGCTGGCCGCCCTGGACGATCTGGAGCCGGTGCCGGACCTGCACGCCGTACGGGCCGTGGGAAGGGTCATGCGGGCGGCGGACTTCAAGGTCACGGCCGTGGTCGTGGACGAGGTGCTGATCGACGTGGAGCCCGGGGACACCAGCGGGTCGCGGTACGGCGTCGCCTTCGACCTGGGCACCACGACGGTCGTGGCGACGCTGCTGGACCTGGCGACCGGCACGCCGGTGGCGGTGCGGTCGATGCTCAACCTGCAGCAGCCCTCCGGCGCGGACGTGATCTCCCGCATCAGCGCGACGATGCTGGACCCCTCGGCGCTGGACCGGCTGCGGGACGCGGCGCGCGAGACGCTCGACCAGCTCGCCCGGGAGGTGTGCAAGGAGGGGGAGGTCTCCCCCGAGCACGTCTACGAGGTGGCGCTGGCCGGCAACGCGACCATGGTCCACCTCGCCCTCGGCATCGACCCCGAGCCGCTGGGGGTGGCGCCGTTCATCATGGCCACGCGCGCCCTGCCGCCCCTGCTCGCCTCGGACCTGGGACTGCGCTTCCATCCCCGGGCGCGGGCCGTGGTGCTGCCCGCGCTGGGGGCCTACGTCGGCGGCGACATCGTGGCCGGGGTCCTGGCCGCCGGCATGGACCGGGACCGGCGGCTGCGGCTGTTCGTCGACGTGGGCACGAACTGCGAGATCGTGCTCGGGGACGCCGACCGCCTGCTGGCCACCGCCGCCCCGGCGGGACCGGCCTTCGAGGGCGCCCAGATCCGCTGCGGCATGCGCGCCTCGGCCGGGGCGATCGAGACCGTGCGGCTGGCGCCCTCGGTGGAGCTGGGCGTGATCGGCGACGTCGAGCCGGTGGGACTGTGCGGGTCGGGGCTGGTGGACGCGGTGGCCGAGCTGCTGCGCGTGGGCCTGCTCGACCGCTCGGGCCGCTTCGTGCCCGGGCAGGAGGCCCTGCGGCTGGCGCCGGAGCTGGCCGGGCGGCTGACCACGGTCGGCGAAGAGCGCGTCTTCGTCCTGGCCGGGGACGTCTACCTGTCCCAGCGCGACGTGCGCGAGCTGCAGTTCGCCAAGGCCGCGATCTCGACGGGGTGGCGGCTGCTGCTGCAGGAGTACGGGGCCGGGGAGCACGAGGTCCAGCAGGTCCTGCTGGCCGGGTCCTTCGGCTCCTACCTGTCCCCGGCCTCGGCCGTCCGGATCGGCCTGGTCCCGGGGCTGGCCCTGCCCCGGATCGTGAGCGCGGGCAACGTCGCCGGGGAGGGCGCCAAGCTCGCCCTGCTGTCCGTCCAGGAGCGGGCCGGAGCCCTGGCCCTCCTTGAGGAGATCCGCTATGTCGAACTCTCCGACCGCCCCGACTTCAACGACCGCTTCGTCGACCTCCTGTCCTTCTGAGGCGCCTTCCGGGACGCTTTCCGGGGCCGGGGTGGTGGCGTGCGGGGCGCTGGCGGGGCACGTGCGGGACATCGCGCAGCGGCGTGGGTGGGCGGTGGAGGTGTATCCGCTCCCGCCGCTGCTGCACAACCGGCCCGCCGCCATCGCGGCCGAGGTCGAGGCGGTGGTCGAGGAGGTCAAGGGCAGGCACCGGCGGCTGGCGCTGGCCTACGCCGACTGCGGGACCTACGGGGCCCTGGACGAGCTGTGCGGGCGGCACGGCCTGGTACGGCTGCGCGGGGAGCACTGCTACGACGTCTTCGCCGGACCGCTGGCGCGCGAGCTGACCGAGGAGGAGCCGGGGACCTATTTCCTGACCGACTATCTGGTCCGCACCTTCCACCGGTCGGTCGTGGTCGAGCTCGGCCTGGACCGTTATCCCGGCCTCCGCGACGTCTACTTCGCCCACTACCGCCGCGTCGTCTGGCTGGCCCAGCGCCCGGTCCCGGCCCTGCGCGCGCAGGCCGTACGGGCTGCCGGGATCCTGCGCCTGCCCCTGGTCGTCCGGGAGGTCGGTGACGCGGCCCTGGAACGCGGGCTGGAGGAGCTCCTGTCGCCCGGAAGGTGAGGCCGACCTGCCCGCCGGGTCACATTCCCGCTGCCCCATTGACAGCTCCGGGGGCGAGGAGAAGTGTCCGAACTATCTCTACCGCGAGTCTGTACGGCCAGACCGTTGGCGGCATGTCGTCGAGCATTCGTGGGCCCAAGGATCCTCGGCGGGACCGTCGTGCCCGAAATCCGACGAGAGCGACTGGAGAGATCACATGTCTGCTCCATCCGACCCCACCCAGGGGACATCGGCGTCCCTGTCCGGCGTGGCCGACCTCGAACAGCGTCTGCAGGAGGTCGTCCCGTCCGACGGGAGGGTTGCCGAGCAGCGGGAGGCATCCGGTCTCCGGCAGGGGCCGGGCCTCCAGCAGGAGACCCCGGGCCCGCAGGAGACCCCGGGCCTTCAGCAGGACGTGCAGTTCCAGCTGACGCGCGGCAGGTACCGCAGCGGAGGACAGGGCTACCAGCTCGAACTCCGGGTGGACGTCGACGGCGTCCGCCCGCAGAACCGGGTCAGCGCCGACTTCTTCTCCACCAGCGGGGGCACGACCTCCTACTTCGGCTCGTTCATCGTGCACTTCCCGACGGTCACCGTCACGACCGCGCAGGTCGTGCTCGAGGGGACGGGGAACTTCACCTTCACCGCCGGCGCCCCGGTCGTGCGCGTGACCATCCCGCGCCGGACGACCGCGCAGCCGCAGGGCGACGCCACGGTGCAGTTCCTCACCGCCTCCGGCCAGCCCGGCGCCGGCTACGCCTGCCCGTTCGTCTCGCCGTACTTCCGCAGCGTGACCCTGGAGCAGGACTCGGTGACCGGGACCGTGCCGTTCGTCTCCTACGACACCGCCGCGCTGCCCCAGCCGCCGACCAGCCCGGCGCGCGTGCTCACGGTCGTGAAGTCCTACGCCGAGGCGGGCATCGAGCTGCAGATGTCCGGCATCTCCAACATCATCGCCACCTCGGCGGCCGGAACCGACCTGCTCTGGAACGACGCCGAGCTGCACAACGCGATGGTGCAGCACTTCAGCGCCTTCGCCAACGTGCCGCAGTGGAAGGTGTGGATGCTGGTCGCCAGCGCGCACACCGGCGGCTACCGCGGGATCATGTTCGACTACAGCGACGCCACCCAGCGCCAGGGCGCGGCGGTCTTCTACAACGCCATCCAGGGGAGCACCCCGCAGTCCCAGCGCGCCCAGCTGCGCACCTACGTGCACGAGATCGGCCACGCCTTCAACCTGCTGCACTCCTGGCAGAAGAACCTGGCCGTCCCGCCGCAGCCGCTCGGCCCCAACGGCGGCTTCGGGGACCTGAGCTGGATGAACTACGTCCAGAACTACCAGCCCCTGTCCGGGGCGGGCGGGGAGGCGGCCTACTGGGCGGCGTTCCCGTTCCAGTTCACCGACAGCGAGCTGGTCCACCTGCGCCACGCCAACTACCGCGATGTGATCATGGGGGCGAGCCCCTTCGGGACCGGCGCCGCCGAGATCGCCCCCGAGCTGTTCGAGGAACCGGTCGAGGACCAGTCGGGCCTGGCCCTGGAAGTGCGGGCCAAGGAGACCTTCGCCTTCGGCGAGCCGGTGGTCGTGGAGCTCAAGCTCTCCACCACCGACCTGCGCGGCCGCAGCACCCACGGCCACCTGCACCCGGACACCGACTTCACGCACGTCGCCGTCACCCAGCCCTCCGGCCGGACCGTGCTCTACCGGCCGATGCTGCGCCACTGCTCGGACGACGCGGCCGTGATCCGGCTGGACCAGGACAACCCGGCGATCTACCGCAGCGCCTACATCGGCCACGGCGCCGACGGGCACTACTTCCAGCAGCCCGGCGAGTACCGCGTCCGGGCCCAGTACCTGGCCTCCGACGGCTCCAGGGTCGTCTCCCCCGTGTGCAGGATCCGGGTCCGCTACCCCGTCACGCAGACCGACCAGGAGGTCGCCGAGCTGCTGATGGGCGAGGACACCGGCAAGCTCCTGACCCTGCTCGGCTCCGACTCCCCGGCGCTGGCCTCGGGCAACGCGGCGCTGCGGGAGGTCATCGACAAGCACGGCAAGCACCCGCTGGCGGTGTACGCCCGCATGGTCCAGGGCATCAACGCGGAGCGGGAGTTCAAGAACCTCACCGCCGACAACGAGCTGAAGGTCCGCCAGCCCGACACCAAGGAGAGCATCCAGCAGCTCACCCTGGTGGCCGACGCCTCGGCGCGGGGCGAGGGCGTCGACAACATCACGCTGAACATGGTGATGCGCCGCCTGGCCGGCGCCCAGGCCAAGCAGGGCGACCTGGAGCAGGCCACCGGGACGATCGACAAGATGGTCCGCACCTTCGAGAGCAGGCAGCTGCGTCCGGCGGTGCTGGACCAGATCCGCCGGCAGGCCGAGCGCACCAAGGCGGCGCTCGCCTCCGAGACGAAGGAGAGGCCCGGGCAGAAGAAGAAGTGACCCCTCCGGCCACGACACCGAGAAGAAAGCCATCGTGATCCGTATAGAGCTGACCGCTCCCGGCGGGCCGCACCCCGCCGGGAAACCGGTCCCCGTCAGCGTCTCCGTCGTCGGCACGACCGAGCTCCTGCTCGTCGGCGTCCTCGACGGCTCGGAGGACGGCAGCCGCTATCCCCGCTATCGCCCCTCGGTCTCCCTGGGCGGCCAGATCGTCGCCGCGCCGCCCGCCGCCGAGGACCCGCTCGTCGCCGCGCTGCGGGTCTCCGACTTCGCCCGCCTGGCTCCGGGCGAGCCCTTCGATCCCTGCGCGTCCCGGTCGCTGGCCACCTTCGAGACCTTCGTGCCGGAGGCACCCGGCTCCTACGTCTACACTCTGGCTCTCGACACGCAGAGCAGCGCCCCGGAGCAGTGGCTCGGCCGCATCAACCAGACCGACGTCCCGGAGGTCCTGGCCCTCGTCAGCCAGGTCCCCCGGTTCCGCGTCACCTCTCCGCCCCTGGTCGTCGAAGTCCGGTGAGGTCCCGGTGAGGTCGTGGTGAGGTCGTGGTGAGGCGGGGAACCGTACGGCGTCCAGCGGCGGAGTAGAGGGTGTGAGCGCGTCCGCGCTCTCAGACAAGGACCCTCTGATGACTGGACGAAACAGGTGGTGACGCTGGCGTTCCCCGACCGGGCCGCGACGCCCGCCGCGCCCCCTACCGCGCCCTCCGCTCCGCCGTCCGCCCCGGTCGCCACCCTGGCCTCCGACGCGGCGCTGATCGAGGAGTCGCTGGCGGACCCCGACAGGTTCGCCGGGCTGTTCGACCGGCACGCCGACGAGATCCACCGGTACGCGGCCCGGCGCCTGGACGACGTCACCGCGGCCGACGACGTGACGGCCGAGACGTTCCTGGTGGCGTTCCGCAAGCGCACCCGATACGACCCGGCCCGGTCCGACGCCCGGCCCTGGTTGTACGGCATCGCCTCGAAGCTGATCTCCGGCCACCGCAGGGCCGAGACGCGCAGGCTCAAGGCCCTGGCCCGGCAGGCTCCCGAGCGCGCGACCGGCTTCGAGGAGCGCAGCGCGGAGCGGGTGACCGCCGACGGGCTGCGCCCAGCGCTGGCCGCCGCCCTGGCCGGGCTCAGCTCCGCCGAACGGGACCTGCTGCTGCTGGTCGCCTGGGCCGAGCTGACCTACGAGGAGGCCGCCGAGGCACTCGGCATCCCGATCGGGACCGTGCGCTCCCGGCTGTCCCGGACCCGAACCAAGATCCGCCGCTCCCTGGAGTCGCACGCATGAACGAGGACGAGATCCGGCTGGTGGCGGGCGTCCGCCCGGACGCGCCGCCGTACGACCCCGAGGCGAAGGCCGCGGCCCGGCGGGGGCTGGTCGCGGCCGCCGCCACGCGCGCCCCGTCGCGGCCCCTGTGGCGCAGGCCGCCGGCGATGCTCCTGGCCGGGGCGCTGGCGGTGGCGGTCGCGGCGACCGTCCCCGCGCTGGTCACCGGTGCGGGGCCAGGGCCCGGACCTGGGCGGGAACCCTCCGGGAAGGTCGTGGTGGCGCTGCCGAAGCTCGCTCCGGTGTCCGCGACCGAGGTGCTCGGCCGGGCCGCCAGGGCGGTCAAGGCGGAGCTGGCCCCGCGCGACGACCAGTTCGTCAAGGTCGAGTCGGAGACGATGTACGGCGCCTTCAGCGGGAACTCCGTCAACACGGAGACGGGCGAGACTCTCCCGGAGACCCGCTACCTCTACCGGACCAGGCGGGTGATCTGGCAGTCGGCCGACGGCAGCAGGGAGGGCTCGCTGAGGATCGAGTACCTGGAGCCGAAGGCCTACCCCGGCTGGCCGATCCCGGAGGGGGCCGACGACGAGGCCGGGAAGGTGGAGATGCTCAGACTTCCGGTCTGCGAGCCTCTCCCGGCCCGTCTGCGCACCGACCACGCGGCGCTGAAGCGCCTGCCCGCCGACGCCGGGGGCATGCGCGCCCACCTGTACGACAGCGCCCGGGACGGCGGCTCCAAGGGTGAGGAGGACGAGGCCGCCTGGACCCGGGTGGGCGACCTGCTGCGGGAGAACTACATGCCCGCCGCGCAGCGGGCCGCGCTGTTCGAGGCGGCCGCGACGATCCCCGGGGTCGACGCGGTGCGGGACGCCGAGGACGCGGCCGGCCGCCGGGGCATCGGCGTGGGCCGGGTGGGGCCCGACGGGGTCAGGGAGGACCTCGTCTTCGACCCGCAGACCTACGAGCTGCTGGGCGAGCGCGGGATCGTGGTGGACGGGAAGCGGGCCCAGTCCCCCGAGGGGAGCCTGGTCGCC
The DNA here is from genome assembly GCF_016863195.1 of Paraplanobispora takensis. Lineage (GTDB taxonomy): Bacteria > Actinomycetota > Actinomycetes > Streptosporangiales > Streptosporangiaceae > Planobispora > Planobispora takensis. The sequence continues at coordinate 94,271 of NZ_BOOK01000004.1, forward strand.
TCCACCGCGCAGCTGTCGGTCACCGTGGCCGACGAGGCGCCCGCGGTCCCCGACGACGACGCCTCCGGCTGCGGCTGAGGCCGGGGCCGGCCTTTTCGGTGCGGCCCCGATCCGGGCCGCACCGGACAACTCAGGACGGCGCCGGGCGGAACGGACCCGGGCGGCGGGAACGTGACCCTGTTTTTAGCGGGGGCTGGACAGGTGCGCTCCGACGCTCGGGAAAGCTCGGATCATGAGACAGATCAGCATGATCGCGAGGGCCGCCCTCGCCGCCGCGGGGGCCGCCGCGCTCCTGCTCGCCGGGGGCGGCGTCCCCGCCACGGCTCAGGCGGCCGGCTCCGCCGTCCGGCCCGCGCCCGCCGTGGCGGAGGAGATCACCGCCCGGCGGGCCGCCGAGATCGCCCGGGGCTACGTCCCGGACGGGCGGGTCGTCGGGACCGAGCGCGTGTGGGAGCAGGGCCTGTGGACCTGGTGGGTGCAGGTCGTGGACGGCGCCTGGAAGTACGACTTCTACATCTCGGCCGTGAGCGGGAACGTCGTCAGGTTCAAGATCAACCTCAACCGGTGAGTCCCGGGCCGATCTCAGTCGTGGAGCCGGTGGACGGGTGAGCCGTCGCCCGAGCAGCGCACCTCGATCTTGACGTCGGTCTCGTCCGCCTCGAACTCCACGCGGGCCCGTACGGCGGGGCCGCGTTCCACGTCGTCCACCTGGAAGCCCTGGGCGGGACTCCACGAGCGGAGCGTGACCAGGCCACCGGAGCACCGGGCGATCACGCTCCCGCCCGCCGTCCTGATCACCCTGCTCCGGCCGGCGGAGTTCCCCGGGGAGGACGCGGCGGGAGACGGCTCGGACGTCCTGCCCGGCGTGGGGTCCGGGGAGCCTCCGGTCCCGCCGGGATCCGGCGACCCGGTCGGCGTGGCGCCGGGCGTCGGAGCGTCGGTCGGCGTGGCGCCGGGCGTCGGGGCGCCGGTGGAGGCGGGGTCGCCGGTCACGGGCGGGGCGGCCGCGACCGGGGTGGTGCGGGCCAGCGCCTCCTCGATCTCGGCGGAGGACAGCGGCCGGTGCGCGGAGGCCGTCAGCGGCTCACCCAGAACGGTGATCACCGCCGCCCCCGCTCCGGTCGCGAGAACGCCGGTGGCCAGCCATCCGGCCACGACAAGAGGAAATCGCCTGCGCACGCGTCCACCTTGCCACCTTCGATGCTAAGACGCGGTTAAGGGGCCGATAACGTGCTTTGAGCATGGGTCAAGCCCGGCTAACGTGACGGCAAATGTCGAATGTGCTGCTCATCGAGGACGACGCCGCGATCCGCACCTCCCTCACCCGGGGGCTGCGCGACCGCGGCCACGCCGTCTCCTCCGCCCCCGCCGCCCTGGACGGCCTGCGCCTTGCCGTCGAGGAACGTCCCGACCTCATCGTGCTGGACCTGGGCCTGCCCGACATGGACGGGGTGGACCTGCTGCGCATGCTCCGCGCGGTCAGCCACGTCCCGGTCATCGTCGCGACCGCCAGGGACGGCGACGCGGAGATGGTCAAGCTGCTGGACGCCGGGGCCGACGACTACGTGGTCAAACCGTTCAGCGCCGCCCAGCTCGACGCCCGCATCCGCGCGGTGCTGCGCCGTTCCGGCGAGAGCCGTACGGACAGCTCGGTGACCGTCGGCGGCCTGCGGGTGGACCCGCGCACCCGGGAGGCGACGCTGGACGGCGCCCCCCTGGACCTGAGTCCCCGCGAGTTCGACCTGCTCCACTATCTGGCGGCCAGGCCCGGTGAGGTGATCACCAAGCGCGAGCTGCTCACCCACGTCTGGCAGGTGCCCTACGGCGGAGCGGACAAGACCGTCGACGTCCACCTGTCGTGGCTGCGCCGCAAGCTCGGCGAGACCTCCGCCGAACCCCGCTATCTGCACACCGTGCGCGGCGTGGGCGTCCGGCTGGCCGGACCGTCGTGAGGCGCTGGCTGGCCCTGCTGGTCACGGCGACCACCTCTCTCGTCCTCGTCGCCCTGCTGGTCCCCCTCGTCCTGCTGGTCCGCACGGCCGCCGAGAGCGGCGCCGTGGACCGGGCGAGCGGCGAGGCCGAGTCGGTGGCGGTCGCCGTCGGCGCGGTGGACGCCGAGACCCTGGGCCTCACCGCCGAGCGGGCCGCGCATCCGACCACGGTCTTCCTCGGCGACGGCAGGGTCGTCGGCGCCCCCGCCGAGAGGTCCGCCGCGGTCGAGCTGGCCGCGCGCGGGCGCAGCGTCACCGCGGCCGTGCCCGGCGGGCGGGAGATCCTGGTCGCGGTCCAGGGGGCTCCCGGCGGCACGGCGGTGGTCCGGGTCCTCCTCAGCGACGACGAGCTGGCCAGGGGCGTCACCCGGGTGCAGGCGGGACTGCTGGTGCTCGGACTGGCGCTGATCGGCCTGGGCATCCTGGTGGCCGACCGGCTGGCCCGCGCGGTGATCCGGCCGATCTCGTCGCTGGCGAAGGTCTCGCACCGCCTGGCCGCCGGCGACATGGCCGCCAGGACCGCACCCGGCGGCCCGCCCGAGGTGCAGGCGGTCGGCCTCGCGCTCAACCACCTGGCCGAGCGCATCACCGGGCTGCTCGCCGAGGAGCGGGAGAGCGCCGCCGACCTGTCCCACCGGCTCCGCACGCCGCTCACCGGGCTCCGGCTGGAGGCCGAGTCCCTGACCGACCCGCAGGAGGCGGCCAGGATCGAGGCCCGGGTGGACGCACTGGAACGGGCCGTCACCTCGGTGATCAACGAGGCCCGGCGGCGGTCCCAGGAGCGGCAGGAGTGCGAGGCGGTGGCGGTGGTCCGGGACCGGGTGGCGTTCTGGTCGGTGCTCGCCGAGGACCAGGGCCGGGCCATGGAGCTGGAGCTGCCCCCGGGCCTGCTGCCCGTCGCCGTCTCCGCCGACGACCTCGCCGCCTGCCTGGACGCCCTGCTCGGCAACGTGTTCGCGCACACCGACGAGGGCGCCGGTTTCGGCGTACGGCTGGCGCCCGCCCCGGGCGGCGCGGTGCTGACCGTCACGGACGCCGGGCCGGGGTTCGCCACGACCGCCCCGCTGGAGCGCGGTGAGAGCGGGGCCGGATCGACCGGGCTCGGCCTGGACATCGCGCGCCGTACCGCCGAGTCGTCGGGCGGCGCGCTCACGCTGGGCGCCTCCCCCGCGGGCGGGGCGAGCGTGACCCTGTTCCTGGGCGGGGTCATGGGCGGGGCCACGGGCGGATCCCAGGGCCGGTCACCGGGCGGGTCACCAGGCGGGTCACCGGGCGGGTCACCGGGCGAAAGAGGGTGAACCCGCTCTTAACGATCGCTTAGCGCGGCCCTATCGCCGGTCCGGAGAACCTGGGGTCATGAGAAAGAACACCATGATCGCCAAGATCGCCCTCGCCGGAACCGTCACCCTCCTCGCCGCCGGAAGCGGCGTGGCCTTCGCCGGGAGCGCGGCCGCCGCCGCCCCGGCCGGCGTCCAGGCCTCGGCCGCGGCCCCCGCCGCGGGCATCTCGTGCTCGAAGGCCGTGAAGATCGCCAAGAAGCGCGTCCCCGGCGCCCGGGTCAGCGAGGTCGAGCGGGAGTGGGAGCACGGCCACCGGGTCTGCAAGGTGGAGCTGCACCGGGGCAACTGGGAGTACGACGTCTACGTCTCGCTCAAGACCGGCAAGGTCATCAAGTTCAAGAAGGAGTACGACGACTGATCCGCGCGCACGCCGGGTCAGCAGGCCTTCAGCACCCGCTCCATCGCGGACTTCTCCGCTGAGGTCACCCAGAGCTCGTACTTGAGCTTCACCTTGATCTGGCGTGCGACGTAAGGACACCGATAGGCCCGGCGCGGCGGCAACCACGTCGCCGCGTCGGCGTCGCTCTTCTGGCTGTTCAGCGGGCCGTCCACGGCCAGCAGGTTCAGCGGGTCGTTGGCCAGCTCCCTGCGCTCGGCGGCGCCGAGCTGCTGGGCGCCCTTCTGCCAGGCGTCCGACAGCGCCACCAGGTGGTCGATCTGCACCTTCATGCTGGTGTCCTGGCCGCGCTCGAACTCGATGGTCTTGCCGCCGTAGGGGTCCTCCAGGGTGCCGGTGAGCACGATGCAGTCGTGGGTGCCCTTCTTGAAGGTCTCGTCCTTCAGGTCCCGCTTGAGGATGTCGTTGCGGGTGTCGCACCCGTTGTGGTCGACGTCCGCCCACGCGGGCCCGAACTCGTCGCGGTCGAAACCGGTCCGCGGGGCCCGGCCCTTGACCGGGAGCTTGTCCAGGTCCTTGAGCGCCTCGGCGGCCGACGTACCGCCCGTGTCGTCGCCGGAAGATCCGCCGGAGGACTCGCCCAGCGAGTCCAAGGAGGTGCCGCACCCCACCGGTCCGCCCGCCAGCACCAGCATGACCGCCGCAGCGGCCAGCGCCTTACCCCGTTTCACCTGCACGTCCCCACCGCCTCTCATGAATTTGGCTACCCGGAAACGGCGAATTTACCCAATCGACCAGCGCCACCCGTAAAAGCCGCATCTCATCTTCCACCCCAGCTCACCGCCGTGATCCGCTCCAGGGCGGCCTCAACCGGTCATCGCGGCGTTCAGAGCCCTTCCAGCGCGTCCAGCAACCACTCGGCGAGGTACCCCGCGAAGGAGGACCTCACGAAGACCCGGTAGACCTCCGGCCCGGCGCGGTGCAGGACGACCTGGGCGCGGGCCAGCAGGGTCTGGGTGTGCGCTCCGACCCCGAACACCGCAGGATGCAGGTCGATCGGGCAGCCGGTCATCAGCACGTCCCGGACCCGCGGCCCCGCCAGCTCGACGACCGTCCGCTGCGCCGACACGTCCACCCCGTCCTCACCCGGCGAACCGTCCGGCCGCGCGTCCTCCGTCCCGGTTCCCGGCGCGCTCATCCCGATGTGCGCCGTGCCTCCCGCTCCGGTCTGCGGATCCTCCACGGCCAGCCACCAGCCGGGCCCGAGCCGCAGTCCCTCCTTGGGCGCCTCGCCCCGGATCTCCCGCATCCGGAGGAAGGGGATCTCCCGGATCGTCACCCCGGGGGTGCCCGCGGCGGCGGCGAAGCGTCCGGCGAACGCGGCCAGCGGGCTCACCGCCCGCTCGGGACGCCACCACTCCGTCACCGCCGGATCCGCCGCGGCCGGGAGGGGACGTGCCTCGCCGGGGATCCCGTCGCGGCGGGTGTTGCCCGGGTCGTGGAAGACCGGGTCCACCACGGTGACCGGGATCTCCCGGCCGTCGAACGCGATGAGCCGGTCACCCGGCCCGGCGTCCCTGACCATGGCCAGCGCGACGCCGGGATAGGCGGAGGTGACGTGACCGAGCATCCGCCGGTCACCGGGGGCCGCGACGATCTGGGCTCCCTCGGTCGGCCTCTCCTCGCCGTCGCCGGCCGTCCCGGACTCCCCGGGCATGCCGGAGCCGGGGGGCTCATCCGGCGTTCCGGGGACCCCGGCCTCCGGCGAACGGGCGGGGACGAGGCCGACGAGTCGCTTGCGGCCGGGGCTCGCGGTGTCGGGGCGGGTGTGGGAGCGCCTGCCGACGAAGTCCGGTTTGCGGCGGGAGACGATCCAGGACATCCCGAGGTCCTGGGGGGTCACGGTCCCGTCGGTCTCCTGCCCGACGATCGCGAAGCCCTTCTCGGCCCGGAGCACGTGCATGGTCTCCGTCCCGTACGGCACCGCCCCCAGCTCCAGCGCGGCCTCCCACAGCGCCGCGCCGTACCACCACGGCACGTTGATCTCGTAGGCCAGCTCCCCCGAGAAGCTGATCCGGAAGACTCTGGCCGGGCCGCTCTCGCGGCAGGTCATGAACGGGAAGTCGCCGAAGTCGACGCCGGGGACCAGCGCCTCGGCGACCGGCCCGGCCGCGGGGCCGACGACCGCCACGACGGCCCAGTGGTCGGTCACCGAGGTGAACGACACCTGCAGGTGCGGCCACTCGGTCTGGTGCCACTCCTCCAGCCAGTCGAGCACGGTGGCGGCGTTGCCGGTGGTGGTGGTCATCAGATAGCGGTCGCCGGCCAGCCGGGTGGTCACCCCGTCGTCGAGGACCATGCCGTCGGCGCCGCACATCAGGCCGTACCGGCAGGAACCGACCGGCAGCGCGGAGAACACGTTGGTGTAGATCCGGTCGAGGAACTCCCCCGCGTCCCGGCCCCCGACCTCGATCTTCCCGAGCGTGGAGGCGTCCATCGCCGCCACCCCGGTCCGCGCCGCCCGGCGCTCCCGCCCGACGGCCCGCTCCATGGACTCGCCGCCCGCCGGATAGTGGCGGGCCCGCTTCCACTGGCCGACGTTCTCGAAGACCGCGCCGAGGGCGACGTGCCGGTCGTGCACGGCGGTGACCCGCACCGGGTCCGAGAGCCGGCCCCGGTCCCGCCCCGCGAGCACCCCGAAGGCCACCGGCGTGTACGGCGGGCGGAACGTGGTCGTCCCGACCTGTCCGGGCGAGGCCCCGAGCAGGCCCGCCACCACCCCTGCGGTCACCGCCCCCGACGTCTTGCCCTGGTCGGCCCCGGTCCCCGCGGTGGTGTAGCGCTTGACGTGCTCCACCGACCGCATCCCCGTCCCGGCGGCCCGGCCGAGGTCGGCCACCGTCACATCCCGCTGCAGGTCGACGAATGCCTCCCGGTCGCCGCCGTCACCGCCGCCGTCCCCGGGGACGGCCCACAGCGCGGCCGGGGACCGTTGGGCGGGCTCGTCGCACTCGGGGACGCGCAAGGGGTTCCTCTCCCGGTTCCCGGCCGGACCGGCGGACCGCACCCCGTCCTCCGGGGCTCCGCTCTCCCGCACCCCGTTCTCCCGCACCCCGTTCTCCGAGGCTCCGTTCTCCCGTGTCCCGTCCTGCCAGCGGGCGGGCAGGCCCGCGGCCTCGGCGGCGCGGGCTCCGGCGGCGAGGCCGTCGGCGATGGCGGCGGCGGTGCCGTACTCGCCCCTGCACGCCCCGGCCGACCGCTCGGCCTGCGCGGACACGTGCGGGACGAACGCCTGGAGGGCGTCGTCGAAGCGGAGCCGTCCCCGCGACTGGCTGAACAGATGGACCGCCGGGTTCCAGCCGCCCGACACCGCCAGCAGGTCGCAGACGACCTCCCGGCCGCCGATCACGACCCCGGTGAGGACTCCCTCCCCGTCGGCGAGCGTGCCGGTGACCACGGCCCCGTCCCGGCGCGGGTCCACGATCTCCGCGATCTCCACCCCGGCGGCGGCCAGGTCGCGGGCGGCCTCGTGCCCGGAGTCGGTGCAGGTGAACACCACCGCCCGTCTCCCGGGCAGCACGCCGTACCGGTTGACGTAGGTCCGCGCGGCCGAGGCCAGCATGACGCCGGGGCGGTCGTTGCCGGGGAAGGCCACCGACCGCTCGTGCGCCCCGGTCGCCAGGACGACCTGCCCGGCCCGGAAGTGCCACAGCCGCCGCCCGCCGCCCGCGTGCCCGCCCTCGTCTCCGGTGCCTCCGCCGCTCCCCCGGGTTCCGGAGCCGGCGGCGCGGTTGGCGTCGCGTTCCTCCACGGCGACGACGTAGTTGTGGTCGTGATAGCCGATCGCGGTGGTCCTGGGCAGGAGGCGGACCTCGGGGAAGGCGGCGAGGCCGGCCGTGACGGAGGAGATCCACTCATCGGCCGGGGCGCCGTCCAGGAGGGTCCGGCCGCCCAGCAGGTCGCCGCCGAACTCCGGCCCGCCGTCGAGCAGGACCACGCGGGCGCCCGCCCCGCCGGCCGCCAGCGCCGCCGCCAGCCCGGCCGGGCCGCCGCCGACCACGAGCACGTCGCAGTGCAGGTACGCCTTGTCGTGCCGGGCGTCCACGGCCGCCGCAGCGGGGTCGAGGCGGCCCTTGCCCCGCAGGCTCCACGCCCGCATGCCGTCCCGCAGTTCCACGGCCGTCGCCGCGACCATGGGCTCGTCCCCCACCCCGACCAGCGCGTTCGGCTCCTCCACCCCGGCGGTGAAGATCCCCCGCGGGCGGCCGGGACCGACGCTCCGGCCGACGATCCGGACCCCGCACGCCAGCAGCGCCGAGGCCAGCGTGTCACCCGGGTGGCCGGTCAGCTCACGCCCGTCGAAGGTGAAGCGCAGCACGCGGGAGCGGTCGATCCTGCCCCCGGACTCCCGCCTCACCGCGGGTCCCCGGCGTCACGAGCCCCTGGGCCCCCGGTGGCGCGGGCGGCCGAGTGCTCTCCCGGCCCGGAGGCGCCGGGCGCCCGCTCGATCTCGTGGGTGACCGTGTGCCGCCGGATCGAGAACCACGTCCGGCAGCCGTGGACGTGGAACCAGCGCTCGTGGAACCAGCCCCGGGGGTTGTCGCGCATGAACACGTACTCGGCCCACTCCTCGTCGCTCACCGCCGCGGGGTCGGCGGGGTAGGCGATCCCGGCCTGCCCGCCGTACCGGAACTCGATCTCGTCGCGCGGCCCGCACCACGGGCACTCGATCAGCTGCACCGTCCAGCCACCGCCTCTCCCCTCCCGCCGCCCGGTCCCGGACGCATTCAGTGCGCCACCGCCGCCGCGCCGTGCTCGTCGATGAGCGCCCCGGTGGTGAAGCGTTCGAGGGAGAACGGCTCGGCCAGCGGGTGCGGCCGTCCCGAGGCGATCGTGCCGGCGTAGACCCAGCCGGAGCCGGGCGTCGCCTTGAACCCGCCCGTCCCCCAGCCCGAGTTGATCAGCAGCCCGTCCACCGGCGTCGCCCCGATGATCGGCGAGGCGTCCGGGGAGACGTCCACGACCCCCGCCCAGGTGCGCACCACCCGGACCCGGCTGAAGATCGGGAACAGCTCCAGGGCGGCGGACATCTGCTCCTCGACGACGTGGAAGGCCCCACGCTGGCCGTAGGAGTTGCACGGGTCGATGCCCGCCCCCATGACCAGCTCGCCCTTGTGCGCCTGGCTGACGTAGACGTGCACCGCGTTGGACATGACCACGCAGTCGAGCACCGGCTCCAGCAGCTCCGACACCAGCGCCTGCAACGGGTGCGACTGCAGCGGCAGCCGGATGCCCGCCCGTTCGGCCAGCACGCTGGTGTGCCCGGCCGCGGCCAGCGCGACGGTCCCGGCCGCGATCCGCCCCTGAGAGGTCAGTACGGCGCGCACCCGCCCCCCGGTGATCTCGAACCCGGTGACCTCGCAGCCCTGGATCAGGTCGACCCCGAGCGCGTCGGCCCCCCGGGCGTACCCCCAGGCGACGTGGTCGTGCTTGGCGATGCCGCCGCGGCGCTGCAGGGTCGCCCCGAGCACCGGGTGGCGGGTGTCCCCGCCGGTGTCGAGGACGGGGCAGAACTCGCGCACCCGGTCGGCGTCCAGCCACTCGGCGTCCACCCCGTTGAGCACGTTGGCGTTGACCCGGCGCCGGCCCTCCCGCACGTCGCCCAGGCTGTGGGCGAGGTTGAGCACGCCCCGCTGGCTGAACATCAGGTCGTAGCCGAGCTCCTGCGACAACCCCTCCCAGAGCTTCAGGGAGTGCTCGTAGATCGCGGCGCTCTCGTCCCACAGGTAGTTCGAGCGGATGATCGTGGTGTTGCGGGCCATGTTCCCGCCGGCCAGCCAGCCCTTCTCCAGCACGGCGACGTTCGTGATCCCGTGGTTGGCGGCCAGGTAGTAGGCGGTGGCCAGCCCGTGCCCGCCGCCTCCGACGACCACCACGTCGTACGAGCGCCGCGGCTCGGGGTTGCGCCACAGGAAGTCCGGGTGGTCCGGGGTGCTCACCGGCGGTCCCGCCGCTCGATCCGCTCGATCCGCTCGGTTCGCTCCATGAACGGTCCTATCGCTTGATACGGGTCATCTTCGGGTCGAAGAGGGGTTCGGCGGCCACCTCGGCGGGCACCCGCCCGCCGGAGTACCCCACCTCGACGGCCGTGCCCGGTTCCGCCGCGCCGGCCGGCAGCCAGGCGTAGGCGACGGCCCGGCCGAGGGTGTGCGCGTAGGCGGCGCTGGTGACGTAGCCGGCGGCCCGTCCCCGGTGGAAGACCGGCTCCCTGCCCATGACGACCCGCTCGGTGAGCAGCGGCACCAGCCTGCGGGCCGCCTCCCCGCCGAGGGCCTCCAGGGCCGGGCGGCCGACGAAGTCCTTGTCCATCCGCACGGCCCAGCCCAGCCCGGCCTCGTGCGGCCGGTGCTCCGGCGTCATGTCCACGCCCCACAGCCGGTAGCCCTTCTCCAGCCGCAGGCTGTTGAAGGCGGCCCGGCCCCCGGCGGCGACGCCGTACCGGCGGCCCGCCTCCCACAGCAGGTCCCACAGCTTCAGGCCGACGTCGGCGGTGGTGTAGATCTCCCAGCCCAGCTCGCCGACGTAGGACAATCGCATCATGGTCACCGGCACCTGGCCGAGGTACCCGGACTTGAGGGTGAAGTAGCGGAAGCCCTCGTTCGACAGGTCGAGGTCGGTGAGCGGCTGCACCAGGTCGCGCGCGTGGGGTCCCCAGACGCCGACGCAGCACGTCCCGGCGGTGACGTCCCGCACGCTCACGCCCGGCGGGGCGTGGCGCCGCAGCCAGGCGAGGTCGAGGTTGCCGTTGGCGCCCACCTGGAAACGGTCCTCGGCCAGCCGGGCCGCGGTCAGGTCGGACCTGATCCCGCCCGCGGAGTCGAGCAGCAGCGTGTAGGTGACCGAGCCCGGCGGCCTGTCCACGTTGTTGGTGGTCATGCGCTGCAGGAAGGCCGCGGCGCCCGACCCGGCGACCTCGACGCGCTTGAGCGGCGTCATGTCGTACAGGGCCACGCGCTGCCGGGTGGCCCACGCCTCGGCCGCGGCGATCGGCGACCAGTACCGGGCGGCCCAGGCGTCCCGCGCCCCCGCGCCGACGAACTCCTCGGCATCGGGCGCGAGCCGTACCGGATCCTCCAGCAGCGCCGCGTTGGCCTCGAACCAGTGCGGCCGCTCCCAGCCCGCCGCCTCCAGGAAGAAGGCGCCCAGCTCGCGCTGGCGGGGGTGGAACGGGCTCGTCCGCATCGGCCGGGGCGACTCCATCGGCTGCAGGGGATGGATGACGTCGTAGACCTCGACGAAGTTCTGCCGGCCGCGCTCCTCGACGAAGGCGGGCGCCAGCTGCACCTGCTCGAAGCGTTCGACCTCGCACTCGTGCAGGTCGACGGTGGAGTGGCCGTCCACCAGCCACTCGGCCAGCGCCCTGGCGACCCCGGCCGAGTGGGTCACCCAGACCGCCTCGGCGATCCAGAGGCCGTCCAGTCCCGGTGCCGGGCCGATCAGGGGGAAGCCGTCGGAGGTGAAGGAGAAGATCCCGTTGATGCCCTCCTCGGGCTTGGACTCCCCCAGCGCCGGCATCAGCTCGACCGCGTCCCTCCAGGCGGGGTCGAAGTCGGCGGGGGTGAACTCCTGGACCGACGGCATGACCGTGGCCCGCAGCGCGATCTCGTCCTGCCGGACGGGCATCGGCCGGTGGGCGTAGGAGCCGACGCCGACCCTGTCGGCGTGCTGGCGGAAGTACAGGTCGCGGTCCTGGTGGCGCAGGATGGGCCGTACGGCCTCCGTCTCCCCGTCGCAGTCGCCGGCCAGCGCGGGCAGCGGGCCCGAGCGGGCGTACTGGTGGGCCAGGGGCAGCAGCGGCACGGTCAGTCCGGCGAGTTCCCCGATCGCCGGGCCCCAGAATCCCGCCGCGCAGACGACGACGTCCGCCGGCATCGTCACCCGCCCGGCCGCGCCCGACCCGGACACCCGGGGATCCGCGATCACCTCGGCGGTCACCCCGATGACCCGGTCGCCCCGCCGCTCCAGAGCGACCACCCGGTGGCCGGGCAGGAAGCGCGCGCCCCGCCCGATCGCCGCGCGGGCCTGGGCCTCACCGCAGCGCACCGCGCTCGCCAGGCCGTCGGAGGGGACGTGGAAGCCGCCGAGGAGCACCGAGGGGTCGAGCAGCGGCCACAGCTCGACGCAGCGCTCCGGGCCGGCCAGCTCGCTCTCGATCCCCCAGGAGGCGGCCCAGCCGTGCTTGCGGTGCAGGTCCTGCCAGCGCTCGGGGGTGGTGGCGACCTCCAGGCCGCCGACCTGGTCGAAGCAGGGGCGGCCGTCGAGCGACAGCTCCCGGTACTTGGCGACCGTGTAGGCGGCGAACTCGGTCATCGCCTTCGACGGGTTGGTCTGGAAGACCAGGCCGGGGGCGTGGGAGCTGGAGCCTCCCGTGGCGAACAGCGGCCCCTGGTCGAGCACCGTGACATCGGTCCAGCCCCGGACGGTGAGCTCGTCGGCGAGGGCGCACCCCACGATGCCGGCACCGATGATCACAACACGAGGCCGGCCCGCCATGCACCCTCCGGGTGTCCCTAATGCAGAAAAACCACCGGACTATTCACGAACATAAGGTGCGAAGCGGGACCGAACAAGAGGGGATCAGGAGCGGCCGTAGGAGTCTTCGAGCCGCTCGATGTCGTCCTCGTCGAAGTAGCCGAAGGCGATCTCCATGATCCGGGCGACCGGGCCCGAGGAGCTGAGCCGGTGAGTCTGACCTGCCCGGATGAGCACGCGGTCGCCGACGGCCGGCTCCGTGCGCACGCCGTCGATCTCGAAGACCAGGCCGGGGTCCAGGGCCACCCACAGCTCGTCGCGGTGCTCGTGACGCTGCAGGCTGAGGCGCTGTCCCGGAGCGACGGTGATGACCTTCACCGTGGTCGGCTCGTTGAGGGTGTAGCGGTCGAACGCACCCCAGGGACGCTCGTCGCGCACAACCGCGCCGAGCCGGTCGACTTCCAGCAAGATGGCCTCCATCGGCTCCGTCATGTATCCGGAGACTCTGGCACCGCCGCATGACGGATGCGCATTATTCGTGCAACCAGTCTATTAACTTTGCCAGTCAGATTCCCTGACTTTTGTGATGGAGACCGCCCGGGCCCACCCCGGACCCCTCAGGTCCGCTCGGGTTCACCCGGGTCCACTCGGGTTCGCTCAGGCTCGCTCAGGTGAGGAGGATCCCGCCGTCGACCGGGATGACCGCGCCGGTCACGTACGACCCGGCGTCGCTGGCCAGGAAGACGGCGGCGGCCACCAGCTCGGCCGGGTCGCCGGCGCGCTTCATCAGGACCCGGTTCTCCAGCTGCCAGGCCATGTATCCCTCGGCGTACTGCTCGGTCATCTCCGAGGCGAAGAAGCCCGGCTCCAGGCAGTTGACCCGGATGCCGCGCCGCGAGGTCCACTGCTGGGCCAGGTCGCGGGTGAGGCCGACGACCCCCGCCTTGGAGGCGCTGTAGGCCGCCTGCGGCAGACCGGCGGTGGTCTCCCCGAGGATGCTGCCGATGTTGACGATCGAGGAGCCGGGCCGCATGACCCGGGCGCAGGCCTGCGCCATCCAGTAGGTGCCGTGCAGGTTGATCTCCACGACCTGCCGGAACTGCTCGGGCGTCTCCTTCAGAGCGGGCACCGCGGTGCCGACGCCGGCGTTGTTGATCAGGATGTCCACCGCGCCCAGTTCCGCGCCCGCCGCGTCCACCAGCGCCTGGCAGTCCTCGGGCCTGGTCACGTCGGTGGCCACCGCCACGCACCGACGGCCGGTCTCCTCGACCAGTGCCCTGGTCTCCTCCAGCCGGTCCTTGCGGCGCGCGCCGATCACGATGTCGGCTCCCGCCTCCGCCAGCCCGCGGGCGAAGGCGACCCCCAGGCCCGACGAGGCGCCGGTGACGATCGCGACCTTGCCGTCCAGCCGGAATCGGTCGAGCATGCGGATCTCCCTGTGTGCGGCGAACATACCGAATGAGATTCTAGAGGCGGTCGGCCGTGCCGGCGCCGACCGGCCGGCCGTACCGCCGCGAGAGCCTCCGCACCGGCCGGTACGGCGCCGCGGAACGACAGCGCCTACCGCGGGAACAGGACGGCCCCGCGGCGGCGTGGAAGCCGTACCGCGGGGCCGCGTGTCTCACGGAGCGCTCAGAGCCCGTACTCCTTGGTGATGCGCTCGTGCCGCTCGACCTCGATGTCCACGGCCTTGGCCAGGTCGAGCCAGGCCAGCGGGTGCACCCAGCGCTCGGTCGCGTCGTCGAGCACCGCGTCCAGCTCGGCCGGGGAGACCTCCGGCGGGATCGCGATCCAGCCGAACACGCCGGGAAGCGACTCGCCCGTGGTCGGGTGCGTCACGGCGTAGTCGTCATCGCTGTAGACCCACATCGGCCAGCCGCGCTCGACCATGACCTCGTTGAACTCGGTCCAGTCGGCCTCGCTGGGCGCCGCGCCGTCGAAGAACCAGCTCGTGTAGCCGCCGGGGCGCAGCATGCTGACCGCCGCGAACGGCGGGATGAAGCCCTCCTGCTCCTCCGGGCTCTCCGGGATGGGCTCCAGCAGTGCCGGGTCGAAGACGACCACGTCACCGGCGTTGTAACCCATGCCGGGGGGCTGCGGGATGGCCAGGCGCGCCGTCGCCGGGCCGGTGCGCACGCCGACGATCGAGCGCTGGCTGCCGTCGGGGGCGGGCAGGATGATGCGCACCAGGCCCATCTCCTCCTCGATCGGCCCCTCGCTCGACTGCAGCGGCATGCCGATCTTGGCGGCTCCGGCGCGGACGGTCTCCCAGTCCTCGGCGGCGGTCGCCATCGTGATCATCCGCCAGACGTCCTCCGCCTCGATCTCCTCGGAGTCGAGGACCTCGCGCAGGATCGACGCGCCCTCGGCGTTGTCGCCGTTCTGCTGGACGGCCGTGGCCCACAGGCGTCGCGCCTCGATGCCGGCGCCCGCCGCGACGGCCGCCTCGCCCTCGGCGGCGGCCTGCTCCCAGCGCTCCCGGGCGCGGTAGAGGCGGCCGAGCGCCAGGTGGCGCCGGCCTTCGGGCAGCAGCTGCGCCATCTGCTCCAGCCGCTCGTCCTGACGCGCCTCGATCAGCAGGCCGGTCAGGTAGGAGACGTCCTGCTCGTCGGCGGTCCCGATGTCACCGGAGTCCACCAGCATGGTCCAGTAGATGTCGGCGCCCTTGGCCGGGTAGCCGAGGAAGCCGAGCGTGGTCGTGTGGCGGCGGGTGGCCTCGACGTCCTGCCCGGACATCGGGGCCAGCCAGCCCACCCAGCGCTCGGGGTCGGCGTTGAAGCCGTCGGCCGCGTCGAAGTAGCCGACGAGCTCGTCCTGAGGGCCGGGGGCGTCCGGCACGGTCACGTTGCCGGCGGCCACCCGCAGGACGGCGATGCGCTCGGTGATGCCGGCGTCGTTCTTGAGCTCGCCCGCGGTGGACTCGGCGAGGTCGGCCAGCATGCGGGCCTGCCAGACGCCCTTGCGGCCGACGGCCAGGTCACCGGCGACGAGCGCGAGCTCGGCCCGCGCCCGGTAGGCGCCCATCACCGCGAAGTAGTCGATCCACTGCTTGAGGACCCGGCCGAGCTGCCAGCTGTTGGTGATCTGCGCGGATTCGGCGAGCAGGCGCACGGCGCGCGCCCACTCGACCCAGTCGCGGGGGTGGTCGCCGACCACGTCGAGGTCGGGCAGGGCCTCCACGGCCTCCGGCACGCGGTTGAGGGTGGCGAGCACGAGCGCGCGCAGCACGCCCTCGCGGCGCTCCTTGGCCACCGGGTCGTCGGGCTTGAAGCCGGTCGCGGCCTCCAGCGCGGTGAGCGCGTCCTGCGGCCGGCCGGCGGCGAGCAGCGCGCGTGCGGAGGCCGCCCCCAGCTCCCAGCTCGCCTCGCGGCCCGCGGCGCCCAGCTCCGCCACCGCGGACTCGGCGTGCGCGACGGCCTCCTCGGACCGGCCGGCGTCGAGCAGTGCGGCGACGCGCTGCTCGGCGAAGGCGGAGAAGGCGGGAGAGGCCGCCTCCACCTGGGCGGCGGTCAGGGCCCGCAGCCGCTCGTCCGCGTAGCCGGGGCCGTCGGTGTTGCCCTGGGTCACCGCCAGCGCCAGCACGGCGCCCGGGGCGGCCGGGCAGTCGCGCACGTCTTCGCGCTCGGCGAACTCCACCAGGGTCCGCGCGTCGTCGAGGGCGACCACGCCCTGGGCGCGGTCGCCGACCCGCCCGACCAGGTGCCAGTAGCGGGCGTAGAACTCCAGCCAGGGCTGTCCCAGGTTCTCCGCCTGCTGCGCGATGGCCGGCGCCATCACGTCGAGCTGGGAGTAACGGCCCTCCAAGGCCTGGGCGGGCACGTCGCCGATCGCCATCGCCAGTCCGGTGTTCCCGGCTTCGTGCAGTTGCCGCTGGGTCTCTCCGACCCAGGCCCAGATGTCCACGTCCATGGCACGCCAGTCTGCCAGGTCGGGGAGGATGCCCCAAACGGCCCGGCCCTCCTACCCCGCGCGGCCCACGAGTTCCACCAGCTCCGCCGACTCCCGCTCGTCCAGCACCGAGAAGGCGGGGGCCATCAGCCGGTCGGTCAGCTCCTCGGCCTCGGCCCGCAGCGCGACCCGCTCCGGACCGGGCGTCGGGTACGGCTCCGGCCACTCGAAGAAGCGCGCCACGGTCTCGCCCGAGGACAGGCCGAGCGGGGTGCCGTCGTGCGCGGCCAGGAGCGTGGCCTCCAGCGGCGTCAGGCCCGTGGCCAGCACGGCCACCGCGTGCAGGCCGCCGCGCAGCTCGCGGACCAGGTGCAGCAGCTGGGCGAGCCGGGCGGGGGCGTCACCGGGCAGCGGCAGGCTCCGCCATCCGGCGAAGATCGGGGCACCCAGGACGTCGGCGTTGTCCACCACCGGCTCCAGCAGCTCGGCCAGGCGCGCGGCCCCGTCGAACCCGCCGAGCCTGCGCCGTCCCCAGTCGTGGCAGGCGCCCGCGTAGAGCTCGACCGCCTTGTCGACCGGCAGACCCCTGCCGGCCTCCCAGTTCTCCCTGACGTGCTCGGCGGGGAAGAAGACCGCGGCCGCCACGATCACGTCCGCGTCGACCTCTCCGAGCACCCCGCACCGCCCGCGGAAGTACAGCGCCCGCGCGCCGAGGCCCGTGCTCTCGCACAGCGCCTTGGCCTCGCGCGAGATCATGAACCCCCCGCCGAGAAGCCCGATTCCCCCCTTGACCGCCGCCGCCGTCGCCAGTGCGTCCGCCATGCCGATCCTTCCTCTCGGTCTACCTGAGGAACCCAGCATTGCGCACAGAACAATCTTCGGCAAGCGGGACCCGCCTCAGAGATCGACCTCGCCCGAGGCCACGAGGACGGCCGGGCCGGACAGATAACTGGTCCGCTCGTCGAGGGTGACGGTGACGGTGCCGCCGAGGACCTCGACCTCCCAGGTGCCGGTCGTCTCGCCCGCCAGGCGCGCGGCGGCCACAGCCGAGGCGACCGAGCCGGTGCCGCACGAACGCGTCTCGCCCGAGCCCCGCTCGAAGACCCGCATCACGACCCGGCGCGGGCCCACCGCGTTGAGCAGTTCGACGTTCACCCCGTGCGGGAAGGCCGCCGGGTCGAAGCCGGGCTGCCGGGTCAGGTCGAGCCCGGCCACCGGGTCGCCGATGACGCAGGCCAGGTGCGGGTTGCCCATGTCGACGCGGAGCCCGCCGTACTCCTTGCCCGAGACGGTCGCGCTGCTCTCGCCCAGCACCCGGGGCATCCCCATGTCGACGGTCACGTCACCGGTCTCCGCCAGCCGTACCCGCTTGATCCCGCCCCGCGTCGCCACGCCGAACTCACCCGCCCCGGCCAGCCCGGAGTCCACGAGATAACGGGCGAAGACGCGCGTGCCGTTGCCGCACATCTCTGCCACGCTGCCGTCGGAGTTGCGGTAGTCCATGAACCACTCGGCCTCGCCCGCCTGATCGGCCACCTCCGGGCTGAGCTTGGTCCGCACCACCCGCAGCACCCCGTCCCCGCCGATCCCGGCCCTGCGGTCGCACAACGCGGCCACGAGCGCGCCGGACAGCTCCAGCTCCCCGTCCACGTCGGGAATGATGACGAAGTCGTTCTCGGTGCCGTGACCCTTGACGAAGCGCATGGCCCTACCTTATGGCGACGCTGCGCGTCGCGGCTCGGGGGCTTCTCGATCCGGCTCCCGCCCTCGTCACGTCCTCGCTGTGTTGATGGCCGTGCTGCGCACGGCGGCTCGGGGGCTCCTTGGTCCGGCTCCCGCCCTCGTCACGTCCTCGCTTCGCTGCGGGCGTTCCTCCGTTGGTTCACCGGCGCCCCCTCGCGGGCTCCGGGCGTTCCTCGGTTGCTTCACCGGCGCCCCCTCGCAGATGTCCCGTTATGGATTTCGGCGAGGGCCTGTTGCAGGAGGTCGGGGGCCTGCTGGGGGAGCCAGGTGACGCGGGGGTCGCGGCGGAACCAGGATTCCTGGCGGCGGACGAACCTGCGGGTCGCCCGGATCGTCTCGTCCTTGGCCTGCTGCTCGGTCCACTCCCCCGACAGCAGGCGCAGGACCTGCGCGTAGCCCAGGGCGCGGCTGGCCGTGAGGCCCTCGGCCAGGCCCTGCTCCGCCAGCTCGCGCACCTCCTTCACCAGCCCGGCCTCCCACATGCGCTCCACCCGCAGGGCGATCCGCTCGTCGAGCACGTCCCTGGGCACCTCCACGCCCAGTTGCACGCTGTCGTAGACCGCGTCGTAGGACGGCATCGTGGCCGAGAACGGCCGGCCGGTCAGCTCGATGACCTCCAGCGCGCGCACGATCCTGCGGCCGTTGCCCGGCAGGATCGACTCGGCCGCCCGGGGGTCGAGCTCGCGGAGCCGCTTGTGCAGCGGGGCCGGGCCGTGCAGGTCCAGCTCGCCCTCCAGGCGGGCCCGGATCCGCGGGTCCGTACCGGGGAACTCCAGGTTGTCGAGCGCGGCCCGCACGTAGAGGCCCGACCCGCCCACCAGGATCGGCACCGTCCCCCTGGCCCGCAGGTCGTCCATCAGCGGCCGGACCAGCGCCTGGTACTCCGCCACGCTCGCGGTCTTGCGCACGTCCCAGATGTCCAGCAGATGGTGCGGGACGCCGCGCCGCTCGGCCACCGTCAGTTTCGCCGTACCGATGTCCATGCCCCGGTACAGCTGCATGGAGTCGGTGTTGACGACCTCCCCGCCCAGTTCGAGGGCGAGGTCCACGGCCAGGTCGGACTTGCCGGCCGCGGTGGGGCCGACGACGGCGATGACGGGTAGCTCAGGCACGCCGACCAGTCTCCCAGCCCGCGGGCCCCCGCCGGGTCAGCCCCAGTCGAGCATCGGCTGCAGGTATCCCTCCAGGGTCAGCAGCCAGCGCTTGGACTCCACGCCCGTCCCCCCGCTGAACCCGCCCAGGCCGTTGCTCGCGACGACCCGGTGGCAGGGCACGATGATCGGGATGGGGTTGGCCCCCATGATCGACCCGATCGCCCGCGCCGGGACCCCCGTCCCGCTGCGGTCGGCCAGCTCGCCGTACGTCACGACCTCCCCGTAGGGGACCGTCTCGTACAGCGTGCCCAGCACCCTGCGCTGCACCTGCGTGGTCAGCCGCCAGTCCACCGGGACGGAGAAGGCCTTCAGCCGCTCGGCGTAGTAGTCGGCCAGCTCCGCGAGCACCGGGGCCGTGCGCGCGGGGTCGTCCACCTCGGTCAGGCCCTGTTCCGCCAGCCGCTCGGTGAGCCGGCGCCTGTCGTCCCAGCCCACGCCCGCCACCCCGTCCTCGGTGACGGCGACGGTCATCTCCCCCAGGGGTGTCGGCAGGCTCCCGAACGCCACGGTTCCTAGCATTGGACCTGTGTCCCTTCGTGAGCTCGTCGTCCTCGGCACCTCCAGCGCGGTCCCTACCCGCCACCGTAACCACAACGGATATCTCCTGCTATGGGATGGACAGGGCTTCCTGTTCGACCCCGGCGAGGGGACCCAGCGCCAGATGACCCACGCGGGTGTCGGCTCCCACGACATCACCTGGATCTGCGTCACCCACTTCCACGGCGACCACTGTCTCGGCGTGCCGGGCATCGTCCAGCGCATCGCCAGGGACCGCGTCGCCCATCCGGTGCGGGCCGCCTACCCGGCCGTCGGCGAGACCTACTGGCGCCGCCTGCGGCACGCCTCCGTCTTCGCCGACACCTCGGTGATCTCCGAGTGCCCCGTCTCCGGCGAGGTCACCACCCTCGACGCCGGCCCGGTGACCCTCACCGCCCGCCCGCTCTCCCACCCCGTCGAGGCGTACGGCTACCGCGTCGACGAGCCGGACGGCCGCCGCATGGTCCCCGAGGCGCTGCGGGAACGCGGCGTCGAAGGAGCCATGATCAGCCGGCTCCGGCGCGAGGGGACGGTGACCATGCCCGACGGGTCGGTCGTCGGGCTGGAGGACTGCAGCGAGCCCCGTCCCGGCCAGAGCGCCGCCTTCGTCATGGACACCCGGCTCTGCGACGGGGTGTTCGCGCTCGCCGAGGGGGTGGACCTGCTGGTGATCGAGTCGACGTTCCTGTCGGAGGAGGCGAAGCTGGCCGAGGCGTACGGGCACCTCACCGCGGCCCAGGCGGGCCGGGTCGCGGCGGAGTGCGGGGTCCGCCGCCTGGTCCTGACCCACATCTCCGAACGCTACGGCGCCGACGAGGAACCCCGCTTCATCGAGGAGGCCGGCCGGGCCTTCGACGGCGACGTCGTGCTCGCTCAGGACCTGGCGCGCGTGCCCGTCCCCAGGCGGGCCACGAAATAGCCCACCCCGTAGGGGGCGTCGTCGTAGAGGACCTCACCGTCGAACGGCCCGCCGCCCGCCGCGGCGAGGACCTGCAGCGCGGCCCGCCCGGCGACCCCGAGCTCCCGCGCCTCCCGGGGATCGAGGCCGGGTGCCTCCCCCCGGCCGAGCGCGCGGACGATCGCCGCGTTGTACGGCTGCGCGCGGGGGTCGAGATAGCCCGGGGACTTCTCGGTCAGGCAGGCCGAGCCGTCCGCCATGACCAGCATGGCCACCCGACCGGCCGTGTCCGCCAGGCGCGCGCCCAGCTCCGCGCACTCCTGCGGGGAGGCGTCGAAGGGCACCGCGTGGAACCCGCCGGAGGCGGTCAGGCCGCCGCCGTCGAGGATCCGGCGGCCGATCGCGAGCGAGAGCGGCAGCACCGGGGCGCCGTCGCCGTAGCGCACGTCCACCCCCCAGGGCGCCAGGCTCCCGGCGGCGTCCGGCCCGTAACCGCCGCCCTCCTGCGCACCGCCGACCACCACCAGCACGTCGGGCTCCGCCTCCGCCAGACTGCCCGCCGCGGCGGCGCAGGCCGCCCGGAGCCCGTCGAGCTCACCCGCGGCGGCACCGGCCAGCTCGGGGGCCATCAGCGGGGGGTGGGGGCACACGGCGGCGGCGACAAGCACGCGGCCAGCCTAGACGAGCAGGCCTTGGGGCAGCAGGGAGGGTACGGCGGCGCGTGCCGGGTGTCGCCTGTAGATGGGATGTACGCGTGGTGGGCCGCGCGCCGCCGTACCCGCTCGCAGTCTCAGGACTCACTCGCCCGGCCCGGATCGGCGGACCGGTGAGCATCGGTCAGGCGCCGGGGCGGGGCGTCAGTAGCCGCCGATCGGCCCCTTGGGCGGGACGAAGCCCGGTTCGCCGTCCGCTCGGGGGTCGACGGCGCCGTCCTCGAGCGGCGGTGTCTGGACGTCGCCCCGGCCGCCGGAGGACGAGGAGTCGGTCTCGTCGCCGGAGCCGGAGCCTGAGCCGGATTCGGCCGGGTCGGCGCCCGGACCGTCGCCTCCCCGCCTCCCGTCGCCGGAGTTCTCACCGGAGCCGTCGGATCCGTCCGGCCCGTCGGCCCCTTCGGTCCCGTCAGCCCCGTCGGCTCCCGAGGTGACGTTGTCGGGGTCGGAGACACCGGGATCGGCGGGGTCGTCGGCTTCCTGAGCTGAGCCGGGGCTCTGCGGGGCGCCGGACACTCCGGGCGCCGGTGAGGCGTCGCGGTCGTCACCGGTGAAGTGGACGAAGGCGAAGACGGAGCCCGCGCCCACCGCGGCGGCGACGAGGGCGGAGGCGACGACCACGGCCGGGCCGGGCTTCCGCCGGGGGGAGGGGTCACCGGCGGGACCGGTGAGGATCTCGGGTTCTCCCGGCGGCTCGGTGCGGCCGGAAGAGGAGGGGGCGTGCATAGGGACAACTCCCTGGGTTTTCGTTGGAAACCTCCGCAGCTTCCGAGGGTGTCGGACCACACTAGCCACAGCAGTCAATGCCTCGTATAGCAATCACAGAGGAATCACGACTTGTCATCCATTAAGAGGCTAGCTGGAGATTTCAAGGCTTATGTCCTATTCGGCGCCCTGATCACCACCGGCCTGGGCCTGCTCCTGGCGGCGGGCGCCGACCCGGAGCCCTCTCCGTTCATCCCCTCCGCCGCGCCCGAAGAGCGTCCCGCCGACGGGAAGGGCCCCTCCCCCGCCGGGGACTCCGCGGCCGGGCAGAACCTGCTCGCCGGGAGGGACCTCTCGTCCGGACGAAGTCCCGCGCCCGGAGAGGATCACGTCGCCGGGCATCGGCCGGTCCCGCACGGGCCCGTCTGGAGCTCGCCCGTTCCCCCGCCCTCCGGCCAGGACTCCCCCGGTCTTCTCTGGACCCTGCGGGTGCCCGGCCCTCCCGGACGCGAACCGCTCTCGCGCGCCGTACCCCCGGGTCTTCAGGATCGCCCCCCGCACCCGCCGCCCGCCGTACCGGACGCGCCGGGACGGGGCCCCGGCGCGATCTCTCCGTCCGGGGCGGATGACGGGCCCGGTGTACGGCGCGCACCCGGTGTACGGCGCGCACCCGACGCACCGCGCAGGCCCGAGGTCCGGCCCGCGCCCCGCCCGCGTCCCACGCCGGTCGCGCCGCCGCCCGGATCCGCGGGCCTGCCGCCGAACGTCCCCGACCCGTGCGCGACCTTCCACGACGTCCGCCGCGACTACTGCTACGCCGTCATGCGCGACATGCTGGACGGCTGAGCCGCACCGCGGCACCGGACGCGGACGGGCGGGCCGATCGGGAACAGAGGGACGCGGACGGGCCGGTCGGCGACAGGCGGGGTCGGCGACAGGCGGGGTCAGTGGGCGGAGCAGCCCGGGGTCTCCTGGGCGAGCGGGGCCGGGCGGCCGACGGAGGGCATGCCGAGCATGACGCCCGGACCCTTGCCGGCCGGGGCGCCCTGGCGGGCCTGCCAGGCGTCGCCCGCGCGGGTGCGGCGGAGCTTCAGCACGGGCCCGTCGGCGACCAGGTGGTGCGGCGCGGCGTAGGTGACCTCGACGGTGACCATGTCACCCGGGCGCGGCGCCCCCTCGCCTCCGTACCGCTCCCCGGGGGAGAAGTGCACCAGGCGGTTGTCGGGGGCACGGCCGGACAGCCGGTGGGTCGCCTCGTCCTTGCGGCCCTCGCCCTCGGCCACCAGCACCTCGAGGGTCCGGCCGACCTGCTTCTTGTTCTCCTCCCAGGAGATGTCGTTCTGCAGGGCGACGAGACGCTCGTAGCGCTCCTGCACGACCTCCTTGGGGATCTGGCCGTCCATGGTGGCGGCGGGCGTGCCGGGGCGGATGGAGTACTGGAAGGTGAAGGCGTTGGCGAAGCGCGAGGCGCGCACCACCTCCAGCGTGCCCTGGAAGTCCTCCTCGGTCTCGCCGGGGAAGCCCACGATGATGTCGGTGGAGATCGCCGCGTCGGGCATGGCCGCGCGGACCCGCTCGATGATGCCCAGGTAGCGCTCGGCCCGGTAGGAGCGGCGCATGGCCTTGAGGATCCGGTCGGAGCCCGACTGCAGCGGCATGTGCAGCTGGTGCATCACGTTGGGCGTCTCGGCCATGGCGGCGATGACGTCGTCGGTGAAGGCGGCCGGGTGCGGGCTGGTGAAGCGCACGCGCTCCAGGCCGTCGATCTCGCCGCAGGCCCGCAGGAGCTTGCCGAAGGCCAGCCGGTCGCCGAACTCGACGCCGTAGGTGTTGACGTTCTGGCCCAGGAGGGTGATCTCCAGGACGCCCTGGTCGACCAGGGTCTGCACTTCTTTGAGGATGTCGCCGGGGCGGCGGTCCTTCTCCTTGCCGCGCAGCGACGGCACGATGCAGAAGGTGCAGGTGTTGTTGCACCCGACCGAGATCGACACCCAGGCGGCGTAGGCGGACTCGCGCTTGGTCGGCAGCGTGCTGGGGAAGGTCTCCAGGGATTCCTTGATCTCGACCTGGGCCTCCTGCGCGATCCGGGCGCGCTCGAGCAGGACCGGCAGCGAGCCGATGTTGTGCGTGCCGAAGACCACGTCGACCCAGGGCGCCCTGCGGACGATCTCGCCCTGGTCCTTCTGCGCCAGGCAGCCGCCCACGGCGATCTGCATGCCGGGGTTGCCCGTCTTCGCCGGGCGCAGGTGGCCGAGATTGCCGTAGAGGCGGTTGTCGGCGTTCTCCCGCACGGCACAGGTGTTGAACACGACCACGTCGGCCGTCTCCCCCTCCGCGGCCGGGACGTAGCCCGCGTCCTCGAGGAGGCCCGACAGGCGCTCGGAGTCGTGCACGTTCATCTGGCACCCGTAGGTACGAACCTCGTACGTGCGGGCGCTCTCCACGGTGACAGTCATCTCAACACACAAGGGTAGGCGCTCCGCCGACCTCCGGGTACGGCTCCCGCGAAGCGCACGCAGTGTGATCGGCCCGCACCGCCCTCCACGGGGCGGCGGGGCCGTACCCGGACCTTCCCCAACCACCTACGCGATCTTTGACAATCAATGCCATATACCACTTTTCCAGGTCTTTTCATGCCAGGCATTCGCCTCGCCGGCGGGTTGAAACCTGCGATGACCCCACCCTTGGCCGTCCGTGATCGGATCGGTACCACAGGGTTAGCGCGACTTGCCCTTTACAGAATTACGTTGTGATCCATGACGGAGAACGGGGACTCGACTCCTCTGGTCGTGCTTGAAGGCGTCAACAAGCACTTCGGCAGCCTCCACGTGCTGCGCGACATCAACCTGACCATCTCGCGCGGCGAGGTGCTGGTCGTCATCGGCCCATCGGGCGGAGGCAAGTCCACTCTCTGCCGGGCGATCAACCGGCTGGAGACCATCGACGGCGGGACCATCCTCTTCGACGGGAAACCTCTCCCGGAGGAGGGCAAGGCCCTGGCGGGGCTCAGGTCCGAGGTCGGCATGGTGTTCCAGTCCTTCAACCTGTTCGCCCACAAGACGATCCTCGAGAACGTCACCCTCGGGCCGACCAGGGTCCGCGGCGTTCCCAAGGCGCAGGCCGAGCAGCGCGGCATGGAACTGCTGGAGCGGGTCGGCATCGGGGCCCAGGCGTCGAAGTACCCGGCGCAGCTCTCCGGCGGTCAGCAGCAGCGCGTCGCCATCGCCCGGGCACTGGCCATGGACCCCAAGATGATCCTGTTCGACGAGCCGACCTCGGCGCTGGACCCGGAGATGGTCCAGGAGGTGCTCGACGTCATGATCGGTCTGGCCCGTGACGGCATGACGATGATGGTCGTCACCCATGAGATGGGCTTCGCCCGGAGGGCGGCCAACCGCGTGGTCTTCATGGCGGAGGGGCAGATCGTCGAGGAGAACACTCCCGATGAGTTCTTCACCAACGCCAGGACCGATCGCGCCAAGGACTTCCTTTCCAAGATTCTGACGCACTGATCTCTCGGTCGGCTGGTCATCCCAGAGAAGAAGAGGACAGAACATGCGAGTATCGCGTATCGGCGCGGCGCTGGCCGCCGTGAGCGCACTCACCATGGGCCTGGCGGCCTGCGGTGACGACGGCGGCGAGGGCGGCGGCGACACCGCGGCCTACACCACGGTCGTCGACAAGGCCAAGGGCGCCAAGAAGCTGGTCGTCGGCACCAAGTGGGACCAGCCGAGCCTGGGCCTGAAGACGGGCGCCGAGCCCGAGGGCTTCGACGTCGACGTCGCCAAGTACGTCGTCAAGGAGCTCGCCGGCGGCGCGGACGTCGACATCGAGTGGAAGGAGTCCGCGTCGTCCAACCGCGAGGCCTTCCTCGCCAACGGCACCGTGGACATCATCTTCGCGACCTACTCGATCACCGACAGCCGCAAGGAGAAGGTGACCTTCGGCGGGCCGTACATCGTGGCCCACCAGGACGTGATGGTCCGCGCCGACGACACCTCGATCACCAAGCCGCAGGACCTGGAGAACAAGCGCATCTGCCAGGCCGCCGGCTCCAACTCCTACAAGCGGATCACCGACCCGCCGCCGGACGGCCAGCTCGACCTGGACGCCCAGCTCGTGGGTGCGGCCAACTACTCCGAGTGCGTGGCCAAGCTCAAGGGCAGCAACCTGGACGCGGTCACCACCGACGACCTGATCCTGGCCGGCTTCGCCAAGCAGGCCGGTGGCGGCTTCAAGATCCTCGGCCAGCCGTTCACCGACGAGAAGTACGGCGTCGGCCTGAAGAAGGGCGACACCAAGACCTGTGAGGCCGTCAACGCGGCCATCACCAAGATGTACCAGGACGGCACCGCGCAGAAGCTGTTCGAGAAGTGGTTCGCCGGCACCCAGGGCGTCACCGCCCCGACCGGTGTCCCGCCGTTCGAGGCCTGCGCCTGATCCTGCCGCATGTGGCGGCCGGCGATCCGGAGGAGCGGATCGCCGGCCGCCGCCGTCCTTTGGTGGAGCACGATGAATGATCTGATCAAATACGCGCCGGACCTGCTGGCGGGCTTCCTGAAGAACGTGCAGCTCTCGCTGGTCTGCGCGGTCTTCTCCATGATCCTCGGCACGGTCCTGGTGTCCATGAGGGTGTCGCCGACGCCGGTCCTGCGCGCGGCGGGAACCGGATACGTCAACATCGTGCGCAACACCCCGCTGACCCTGGTGCTGGCCTTCTCGGCACTCGGCCTCAGCGACACGCTCGGCGTGTCCTTCTCCGACGAGCCCAGCACCAACAGCTTCTGGCTGGTCGTCCTGGGCCTGTCCCTCTACACGGCGACCTTCGTCTGCGAGGCGCTGCGCGCGGGCATCAACACCGTCCCGATGGGTCAGGCCGAGGCGGCCCGCGCCATCGGGCTGACCTTCTTCCAGTCCCTGAGGATGATCATTCTTCCGCAGGCCTTCCGGGCCGTCATCGCCCCCCTGGGAAGCGTGATGATCGCGATGATCAAGAACACCACGGTGGCCATCGCCGCCGGATACCTGGCGGAGTCGGCCTTCGTCATGAAGGACACCTTCGACGACACCGGCGTGTCGATCCCCATCTTCGTCGGGATCGTCGTCGCGTTCATGCTCTTCACCCTGCCGATCGGGTTCTTCACCGGCTGGCTGGCCAACCGCCTGGCGGTGGCCCGATGAACGGGCAGGCCAGCGTCCTGTTCGACGCGCCGGGACCGCGCGCCCGGCTGCGCAACAACATCCTGACCCTGCTCGCCGCGGTCGTGATCGCGGCGCTGCTCTACGTCGTCTACGCCAGGTTCGCCGAGAAGGGCCAGTTCGACGGCCAGATCTGGAAGCCGTTCGCCGACCCGTTCACCTGGACCGAGTACATCATCCCCGGTCTGCTCGGCACGCTGAAGGCCGCCGGGCTCGGCGCCGTGTTCGCGCTGATCTTCGGTGCGGTCTTCGGCCTGGCCCGGCTGTCGGACCACCGGTGGATCAGGGTGCCCGCCGGGGCGATCGTGGAGACCTTCCGCGCGATCCCGCTGCTGCTGCTGATCTTCTTCCTGTTCTATCTGGCGCCCAGCGTGCTCGGCGGCGGCGACTACACGCTGATCGCCCTGGTGGCCGGCCTGACCCTCTACAACGGCTCGGTGCTGGCCGAGGTCGTGCGGGCGGGCGTGCGGGCGGTGCCCAGGGGGCAGTCCGAGGCGGCCTACGCCATCGGCCTGCGCAAGAACCAGGTCATGCGGCTGGTCCTCCTGCCGCAGGCGGTGACCGCGATGATGCCGGCGATCGTCAGCCAGCTCGTCGTGCTGCTCAAGGACACCGCGCTCGGCTACATCATCGCCTACGTCGACCTGCTGAACTACGGCTTCAAGATCATTCCTGCGGTCAACTTCGGATCCCTCATCCCCGCGGCGATCGTCATCGGAGTCATCTACGTCGGGCTCAACATGGCGCTCAGCGCTCTGGCCACCTGGCTGGAGAGGCGCAGCCGCCGCAGCCGCAAGACGTCCGCCAAGCCGATCGTCCCCCCGGGGGCGGTGGCGGTGGGCGACACCACGGCCGCCGTGGACTGACCGGCCGGGAGCCGCGGCCGTCGAGGACCGCGGTAGTCCATCGGAACGGTGGGGCGGTCACCCGATCGGGTGGCCGCCCCTCGCCGTCTGCGGATGCCGCGGCACACGATGAGCGTCATACCGGCGACACGCGGCGCGTTATCGGGCAGGATTACGCCATGTCCGCAGAGCGCGATGCCGTGCCGCACGGCACCTGGCCCTCGCCCGTCTCCACTTCCGACGTCGCCCGGTCGGGACTCCACCTGGGCTTCCCGACCGTGCTGGGCGAGGAGGTCTGGTGGACCGAGGACCGCCCCGCCGAGGGCGGCCGGACCACGATCGTGCACCGGGGCGCCGACGGTGCCCGGCGGGAGCTGCTCGCCGCACCGTGGAGCGCCCGGACCCGCGTGCACGAGTACGGCGGGCGGTCCTACGCGGTCGTCCCCGGCGACGGCTCCGGCCACGGCGTCGTCTTCACGAACCTGGCCGACCAGCGGCTCTACCTGCTGACCGACGGCGCCGAACCCCGACCGATCACCCCGCAGCCCGACCTGGACGCCGGCCTGCGCTATGCCGACCTGCTCTTCCACGACGGGCAGATCTGGTGCGTCCAGGAGCGGCACCACGACGGCAAGGTCAGCCGGTCGATCGTCTCCATACCGCTGCACGGCGGCGCCGAGCCCCGCGAGCGGGTCGGCGGCAACGACTTCTACGCCTTCCCCACGATCTCCCCCGACGGCGAGCACCTGGCCTACATCTGCTGGAACCACCCCCGCATGCCGTGGAACGGCACCGAGCTGCGGATCACCCGCCTGTCCGACGGCCACTCCTGGACCGTCAAGGGCGGCGCCGGCGAGTCCATACTCGCCCCGCAGTGGCGCGACGACCGCACCCTGTACCTCGTCTCCGACTGGTCGGGCTGGTGGAACCTCTACCGGATCGGGATGTACGGCACCTCCTCCCAGGCGCTCCACCCGGCCGAGGAGGAGTTCGCCGGGCCGCTGTGGCAGCTCGGCGGCCGGCCGTACGCCGTGCTCGACGACGGGCGGCTCGCGGTCCTGCACGGGCAGGGGGACCTGAGGCTGGCCCTGCTCGACCCCGAGGACGGCACGCTGACCGACCTCGACGTGCCCTACGACGGCTGGGCCCCGGTCCTGGCCGCCGACGGCCGCACGCTCGCCGGGATCGGCTACGGCCCGGCGGTGCCCCGGTCGATCGTCCGGGTGGACACGGTGACCGGGCGGGTGGAGGGGCTGCGCCGCGACGTCGGCGAGCTGCCCGACGTCGCCTATCTGCCGGTCCCCCGGTCCGTGGAGATCGAGGGGCGCTTCGGCCGCAAGGTGCACGCCCTCGTCTACCCGCCGTCGAACCCCGACGTCGTCGCCCACACCCCGCCGCCGTACGTCGTGTTCGCCCACGGCGGCCCGACCGGTCACAGCACGACGGCGCTCGACCTGGAGAAGGCGTTCCTGACCAGCCGCGGCATCGGCGTGATCGACGTCAACTACGGGGGCTCCACCGGCTACGGCCGCGCCTACCGCGACCGGCTGCGCGGCCAGTGGGGCGTGGTCGACGTGGAGGACGTGATCGCGGCCGCCGAGTGGCTGTCCGGCGAGGGGCTGGCCGACCCGGCGCGGATCGCGATCCGCGGCGGCAGCGCCGGCGGCTGGACCGTCATGGCGGCCTGCGCGCTGTCCGACGCGTTCGCCGGGGGCGTGTCCTACTACGGGGTGAGCGCCCTGGGCCCGTTCGCCGAGACCACCCACGACTTCGAGTCCCGCTACGTCGAGTGGCTCGTCGGCCCCCAGGACCCCATCCTGTACGGCTCCCGCGAACCCCTCGGCCAGGTCGCCGGAGTGACCTGCCCCATGCTCCTGCTCCAGGGCCTGTCCGACCCGGTGGTGCCGCCCGCGCAGTCCCAGGCCTTCGCCGACGCCCTCGCCGAGCGCGGCGTCCCCTGCACCTATCTCACCTTCGAAGGCGAGTCCCACGGCTTCCGCCGCGCCGAGACCCGCAGCGCCGCCCTGGCCGCCGAACTGGCCTTCTACCAGCAGATCTTCCGCACCTGACCCCCGGCCCCCACCGTCCCCTCCACCCGTGGGACCTTCCCCACCGCCGACACCACACGGCCATCACCCACCGTCCCCTCCACCCGTGGAGCCTTCCCCACCGCCGGCACCACACGGCCATCACCCACCGTCCCCTCCACCCGTGGGACCTTCCCCACCGCCGGCGCCACACGGCCATCACCCACGGATCCCGCCTCGCCCCGGCGCCGCACGGCCGTCGTCCACCGGCCCTTAAAGCCTCGGCGCCGGTACGGCGAGCAGTCGGGCGGCGGTGACCGGCGCCGCCGTATGGCGGGATCGGGCGGGTCAGCGGGCGAACTCGGTGGCGCGGGACTCGCGTACGACGGTGATGCGGATCTGGCCGGGGTAGGTGAGCTCCTCCTCGACCTGCTTGGCGACGTCCCGGGCGATCACCGAGGCCTGGATGTCGTCGACGGAGTCCGGCTTGACCATGACCCGGATCTCGCGGCCGGCCTGCATCGCGAAGACCTTCTCCACGCCCTCGTAGGACTGGGCGATCTCCTCCAGGCGCTCCAGCCGCTTGACGTAGGCCTCCAGCGACTCGCGCCGCGCGCCCGGCCTGCCGCCGCTGATCGCGTCGGCGGCCTGGGTCAGGACCGCCTCGACGGTGCGGACCTCGACCTCGTTGTGGTGCGCCTCGATCGCGTGGACGACGTCCTCGTGCTCGCCGTACCGGCGGGCGATCTCCGCACCGATCAGGGCGTGGCTGCCCTCGACCTCGTGGGTCAGGGCCTTGCCGATGTCGTGCAGCAGCGTGCAGCGCTTGAGTAGGGCCTGGTCCATCTTCAGCTCGGCGGCCATTATCCCGGCGATGTGCGCGGACTCGACGAGATGGGCCAGCACGTTCTGCCCGTAGGAGGTGCGATAGCGGAGCTGGCCGAGCAGGGTGATCAGCTCGGGGTGCATGTCGGTGATGCCGAGCTCCACCAGGGCGTCCTCGCCCGCGCGCACGCACAGTTCCTGGACCTCGGCCCTGCTGCGCTCGTAGGCGTCCTCGATGCGCTGCGGGTGGATGCGCCCGTCGAGGACGAGCTTCTCCAGCGTCAGCCGGGCGGTCTCGCGGCGGACCGGGTCGAAACACGACAGCAGCACCGCTTCGGGCGTGTCATCGATGATCAGGTTGACGCCGGTGGTCGACTCGAAGGCGCGGATGTTGCGGCCCTCGCGGCCGATGATGCGCCCCTTCATCTCGTCGCCGGGCAGGTGCAGCACGCTGACGACGGACTCGGCGGTCTGCTCGGCGGCCATGCGCTGGACCGCCAGAGTGACGATCTTGGTGGCCCGCTTCTCGCCCTCCTTGCGGGCGTCGGTCTCGATCTCCCTCACGATCAGCGCGGCCTCGCGCTTGGCCTGGTTCTCGATCTCCCGGACCAGCTCGGCCTTCGCCTGCGCACCGGTGAGCCCGGCCACCCGTTCCAGGACGGCCCTGCGCTCCTGGGAGAGCCGGTCGAGATCCTCGCGGCGGTCGGCCAGCTCGGTCTCGGTCTCGGCGAGCTTGCGGGCCCGCTCGGCCTGGCGCCTGGCCTCCTCGTCGAGCCGCTGCTCGCGTTCGGCCAGGCGGTTCTCTCTGCGCTCCAGGTCGGAACGGAGCTCCTTGAGCTCGTACTTGAGCACCTGGCTCTCTGCCTCGACCTCTTTGCGCATCTGGGCGGCGCTCTCGGCGGCGGCCTCGGAACGGCGCAGCACCGCCTCGGCGTCCTGCTCGGAACGGCGCATGACCTCTATGGCCTGCTGCTCCGAACGCTGGAGGATCTCCGCGGCCTCCTGCTCGGCCTTGACGCGGGTGTCCATCGCCTCGCGCCTGGCCTCTTCGAGCTCGGACTGGATCTCCGTCATGTGCTCAGGAGAGGGTCCGGCCGACCGGCCGGTGAGCCCTCCGGTGCGGCGCAGCAGCATGACCAGCACGGTTATCGTCACCCCGGCAAGGACCACCATCGCTCCCGCCAGCACGATGACCACAACTGGCTCCATGCGCGCCCCGCCCTCCTCGCGTCTCCGATATCAAGCACGCGAGGGTCACACGCACGGCACGAAAGCCCAAGCGGTGTCGCCACCAGGACAGATATAAACGGACCGGCGCCGCGCCGACTCCTTTCGCTGACACCCCGCCCGTCCGCGTCGCCAAGCCTGCTCGTCCGTAGTTCACCGTTATGACAATCCGCGCTGCGCGGAGTAACTCCTCACTGCCGTCGAGATTAAGCGTCAAAGTGGTAACGAGCAAGCAAAGACCCGCTGACTCCTGCGTTCGGATAAGGTCCCTTTCCCCCCGATCCACCAGCCGCGGATCCCCCGGCCCGCCCCGTCTCGGCCCGTCCTCCGCCACGTCCACACGACGGCGCCCGTTCCGCCCCGGCCCGTCCTGTCCCGGGCCATCCCCCGTCACGTCCACACGACGGCGCCCGCCCGGCCCTGCCCCAGCCCTGTCCCTGACGGCACCCGTCCCGGCTGTCCCTCACAACGGCGCCCGCCCCGACCCGTTCCCTACGACGGCGCGGGTCCCGCTGTGCTCTGTGCCCCACGGTCGCATCGCCGTCCACCCACCACCGTGGCGGCATGGCCGTACCGGCCGGCGCCCAGCGCATCGGGCGAATCACGCCTTCCCCATAGAGGGGCGACCCCTCCCGTAGAGGGGCGACATCGCCCTCTCCCAACGGGAGGCGACACCGCACCCGCCGTTCCCCGCTCCGCCGCGTTCGCCCGCCATCGCGAAATCCCGCTGCGAAGGAAACGCCGGCAAGCCCTCCGGCTCGGCCGGACAGCTCTTTCGAAGGAGCAATCGGTGTCCCGGCGAACCGGTCGGCGGCACATATCCGATCATGCTCAGACCAGGAGACCCGAGCATGATCGGATATCAAGACGCAGCAGGCTCGGCCCGAAGGACCGTGCCGGCGCAGGTGGGGCCATAGAGACCGCCTCGTCCCACCTGTCGCGGACCGGCGCCCCATGGCCGTTTTCCTGACGCCGGTGATGAACGGACAGCGGCGATCACGATGTGAGCCGAGGACGGCTCACGTCATGAATCCGCCGACCGGCGATGTCAGACCGAATCCAGCGGATAATCGGGGTCATCGGGAAATGCGGAGTCTTCCGTTTCCTCGTTTTCGAGGGCCTCGCGGATGACGCGGAAAGCCAGGCCCGGGCCGTACCCCTTGCGGGCGAGCATTCCGGCGAGCCGGCGCGTTCTCACCGTGGGATCGAGGCCGCGGGTCGCCGGGAGCTTGCGCTCCACGAGCCTGCGGGCGGTCTCCGCCTCCTGCTCGGGGTCGAGCTGCTCGACCGCTTCCTTGACCGTGTCCTCCTCGACCCCGCGGCGCCGTAGCTCGGCGGCCAGGGCCCGCCGGGCGAGGCCCCGGCCGGCATGGCGTGAGCTCACCCAGGCCGCCGCGAACGCCTCATCGTCGATCAGGCCGACCTCGGAGAAACGCTCCAGCACGGCCTCGGCGGCGTCATCGGGCACCTCGCGCTTGCGCAGTGCCTCGGCGAGCTGGGCGCGCGTCCGCGGTGCCATGGTCAGCAGCCTCAGACAGATCGCTCGCGCGACCGCCTGCGGATCGGCCGGCGGCCCCTGGCTCGCCGGAGAACCTTCCATCGGCCCGTCCGGCAGGAACCCACCGGACCCCGCCCTCCGGCCCTTCCGGGAACCCCGACGACCGGACTTCCCCCGGCCACCCCGTCCCGCCGTACCGGCCTCAGGGTCACGGCCGAGCTCCGAGCCGCCACCCTGCCCCACGGCATCCGTCTCGGGATCATCACCGGACCTCGCCCGGCCACCCGGTCCCGGCTCGTCCGGTGCGGAGGCCGGCTCGGGGTCTGCGGCGGCGGACGGTTTCTCGGAGTCCTTGGTGGGTGCTCGGGGGAAGCCGTCCCACACGGGACCGGTGGAATCGTCCGTGGTGCGTCGTGTGGAGCCCTGTGAGCCACGGCGCCTGCCGCCGGTGGGGCGGGCGGGCGGATCGTCCCGTGGAGCGGCCCCGGGGCCGGTCGCCGGACCGGCTCCGCCGATGAACGCCTCCCAGGCCGCCGCCGGATCACGGCGGGGCCGCTCTCGCTGGTCCGCCTCCCACGCCGCCGCCAGGTCGTGACGGGGCCGCGCGCGCCGGTCCGCCCCATCGGGGAGGCCGGGCTCGCGCCCGGTGGCGGAAGACCTCGATCGACGCCTTCCGCTGTCAGGCCCGGCCTGTGGCAGGTCGGGCCAGGCGCCCCAGTCTCGCGGCCCGGCCTCGTCGGCCGGACCGGAGTCGGGTCCCCTCGTCATCGGTCAGCTCCGGATCAGACGTCACCGGGCTTGGGGGTGGCGGCCGCCTTGGAGCCACGACCGGAGGGGGCGGGAGTGACCGGAGCGGCCGGCGGCGCGGCCTCGGGCGCGTCGACGCGGGGGCCGACGCCCAGCTTCTCCTTGATCTTCTTCTCGATCTCGTTGGCCATGTCGGGGTGGTTGCGCAGGAAGTTACGCGCGTTCTCCTTGCCCTGGCCGAGCTGGTCGCCCTCGTAGGTGTACCAAGCGCCGGACTTGCGCACGAAGCCGTGCTCGACACCCATGTCGATCAGACCGCCCTCGCGGGAGATGCCGATGCCGTAGAGGATGTCGAAGTCGGCCTGGCGGAAGGGCGGGGCCATCTTGTTCTTGACGACCTTCACGCGGGTGCGGTTGCCGACCGGCTCGGTGCCGTCCTTCAGCGTCTCGATGCGGCGGACGTCGAGACGGACCGAGGCGTAGAACTTCAGCGCCTTTCCACCGGTCGTGGTCTCGGGCGAGCCGAACATGACGCCGATCTTCTCGCGGAGCTGGTTGATGAAGATCGCGGTGGTGCCGGTGTTGTTGAGCGCGCCGGCGACCTTGCGCAGCGCCTGCGACATCAGGCGGGCCTGGAGACCCACGTGGCTGTCGCCCATCTCGCCCTCGATCTCGGCCTTGGGCACCAGGGCCGCGACCGAGTCGATGACCAGCAGGTCGATGGCGCCGGACCGGATCAGCATGTCGGCGATCTCCAGCGCCTGCTCACCGGTGTCGGGCTGGGAGACGAGCAGCGCGTCGGTGTCGACGCCCAGCTTCTTGGCGTATTCCGGGTCGAGCGCGTGCTCGGCGTCGATGAACGCGGCGATGCCGCCCTGGCGCTGGGCACTGGCCACCGCGTGCAGGGCGACGGTGGTCTTACCCGAGGACTCCGGACCGTAGATCTCGACGATGCGGCCGCGCGGGAACCCGCCGATGCCGAGGGCGACATCGAGGGCGATGGCGCCGGTCGGGATCACTTCGATGGGTGCGCGGGCGTCGTCGCCCAGACGCATGACGGAGCCCTTGCCGAACTGCCGCTCGATCTGAGCGAGTGCGGTCTCGAGCGCCTTCTCGCGGTCGTTAGCTGCCACTGGGAGCCCCCTGGAGGGTTGCGGGTCGAATCGGTGTTGCCAGAAAGCTACGGGGTGCCACCGACATTTTCCGGAGAGCACGCCACGAGGGATGGCATGTCCAATATAGCCGAACGACTGTTCGATCGTTGCTCAATCGCATCACGGGTTCCACGGGTGCGCAAGCCGTACGGCCCGCCCCGCCCGGCGGCCGGGTGACATTCCCGGGCATTCCGTCGAACCCGGTGTCACCGGGCTGACCTGGGGGAATCCTGGAGCCAAAACGATCCTGAGGTGTAGACGACGTGACCGACGCGTTCACTCAGCAGCGCCTGGCCCATCTCGAGGCCCTGGCCACCGAGCTGCCCGATCGGGGGATGGTCAGCCGCATGCTGGGAGGCGACGACCCCGTGCTGTGGGTCTGGCATCCGGACACCGGGAGGCAGACGATCGTCTTCGCCACCCCGGCCAAGAACGGCTGGCTCTTCCTGTGGTCGCCCGACGGACAGGAGGGCACCGGCGACCCCGGCCATGCGGCCGAGTCGGTCGAGAAGCTGCTGGGAGGCACCCCGGTCTCCTGAGAAGCCGCCGATGTCCCGGAACAGCCGGTCTCCCGCGACAGCCGAGGACAGCGGCCGCGCCTCCTCAGCGGAGCCTGGGAATCAGCGGAGCCTGGGGGCGACGTCCGTCACGCCGCACACGGCGTGCCAGACGTCCTTGGCCGACTCGCCGTCGGCCAGCGCCTGCACCACGGTCCGGCTGCCCAGGTCGGCGATGACGTAGTCGCGTGCCCACGACTCGGCATAGCCGTCACCGAAGTGCAGCTTCATCCGCTTCCAGAAATCCGACAGGCGCATGCCTCCAGTATGAGCGCTCCGGAATGACCTCCGGGACACATCGCGACCCGCCCGCCGTCGCACCCGTCCCCGCCGGACCGGCATTGGGCCTGGAAAGTCCCCGGCCACCGGGTGAGACTCGGGGACATGCTGAGACTCCCCCTGACCGTCGTCCTGTTCGCCTCGGCGCTGAAGCTGACCCATGCCGAGAAGGCCGAACGCCGCGCCCGCCGCCGCAGATTCCTCCGGGAGCTGCGCCTGTCCGTACAGCAGGACAAGGCCGAACGCGCGGAGAGGCACGCCGCACAGGTCCAGCCGCCGCGTGAGGGCAGACCGCGCACCCGGCGGGCGTCCCGGCGCTGAGGGGCGTCCGGGGACCGGCGATGTCCGGGGGCCGAGGACGTCCGGGGACCAGGGACGTCCGGGAACCGGGGACCCCGTCAGATCACGCGGGAGCCGTACATCTCGCCGAGCGGGTCGGCGAGCAGCTCCAGGCGGACCCCGTCGGGGTCCCTGAAGTAGATCGAGGCGCCGCTCTCGATCTGGTGCGGCACGCCTGCGGCCTCCAGCTTGCCCCGCAGCCGCTCCCAGGTCGACGGGTCCACCGAGATGGCGATGTGGTGGAGGCCGCCGACGACCTCCCTGTAGGGGTCGAGGTCCAGGCCCGGGAAGTCGAAGAAAGCCAGCAGGTTGCCGTTGCCGATGTCGAAGAAGAAGTGGTTGGAGCCCTTGTAGTCGCGGTTCTCGAAGATCTCCGTCAGGGGGAACTCCAGGAGACCCTGGTAGAAGGCGATCGTCCTTTCGACGTCGGAGGAGATCAGGGCGAAGTGATGCAGCCCTCTGGCGCTGCTCGGAGGGCGGTGCTCCCGGAGGTGCTCCGCCCTGATCCGTTCACGTGCCGTCTCGATGGCCGGATAATCGATGCTCATGCTGTGTCCCACCGATCAATGTGTCGGACGTTCGTCTGAGCTATCTCCGTGGCGACGGTGACTGAACCTGTCCATGGCGTCATGCCATGGTGGCGAGGATCTCCTCCACGATCTCCATGGTCGTGCCGGGATGCAGGAAGGCGAACCTCGCGACGGTCTCGCCCTCCCAGCCGGTGGGCGTGACGAAACCGATCTGCCCGGCCAGCAGCCGCTCGGACCAGTCGTGATAGTCCCGGCCCGTCCAGCCGGCCCGGCGGAAGAGCACGGCCGACAGCTCCGGCTCGCGGATCAGCTCCAGGTGCCCGGTCCGGTCGATCAGGGCCGCGGTCTCGCGGGCGAGGCTCAGCCCCTTCTCGATGGCGTCGGTGTAGGCGTCGGTCCCGTTCACCGCCAGGGAGAACCACAGCGGCAGCCCCCGGGCGCGCCGGGTCAGGTGGTAGGCGTAGTCGGTGGGGTTCCACTCGTCGCCCTCGGTGTGCAGGACGTCGAGGTAGGAGGCGTCCTGGGTGTGTACGGCGCGGGCCAGGCGGGGGTTCCTGTACAGCAGCGCCGCGCAGTCGAAGGGCGCGAACAGCCACTTGTGCGGGTCCACGACGAAGGAGTCGGCGTGCTCGATCCCGGCGTAGCGGTGGCGGATCGACGGTGCGAACAGCCCCGCGCCGCCGTAGGCGCCGTCCACGTGGAACCACAGGTCGCGCTCCCGGGCGACCTCGGCGACTCCGGCCAGGTCGTCGATGATCCCGGCGTTGGTGGTGCCGGAGGTGGCGACGACGGCGATCACGTTCGACGGGTCGGGGTCGGCGGCCAGGGCGGCGCGCAGGGCCTCACCGGTCAGGCGGTGGTCCTCGGAGGGGACGACGAGCGCGTCCACGTCGATGATCCGCAGAGTGTTGGAGATCGAGGAGTGCGCCTGGTCGCTGACCGCGACGCGCAGGCGTCCGCCGGGGATCCTGCGGCGGGCGGTGTCGCGGGCGACGACCAGCGCCGACAGGTTGCCCGCCGATCCGCCCGAGACGAAGCACCCGCCGGCGCTTTCCGGCATCCCCGCCCTGTCGGCGAGCAGGCGGAGCACCTGGTTCTCCGCGGCGATGGCCCCGGAGGCCTCCAGCCAGGAGATGCCCTGGAGCGAGGCGCAGGAGACCACCATGTCGAACAGCAGGGCGGCCTTGGTGGGGGCTGCGGGGATGAAGGAGAGGAACCTGGGGCTGTCGGCGGAGATGACCGCCGGGGCGAGCTGGGTGGCGTAGAGGTCCAGGACCTTCTCCGGGTCGGTGCCCCCGGGAGTGATGATCCCGGCCAGGGCGGCCTCGAGCTTGTCCTTCACCCCGGGGTTGTCGAGGGGGACGGGATCGAGGGACAGCCGGTCCTTCATGTAGTCGAAGACCAGGCTGGTCAGGCGCTCGTCGTAGCTGTGCACTTGAGAAGTATGGTGACAAAGCACCCAAAACAGGTAATAGACGTTTTGGATCTACCAAGCGGATTTTTTCTCCCTTCTGTACACCTCCGGGCGGCGCCGGTTCTGTCGGTGGCGCAGTGCACTATGGGACGGTGACCGGATCAGCTCTCGACCACTTCAGCCCGGTGACCAGGCAATGGTTCGCCGGGGCCTTCGCCGCGCCCACCGCCGCCCAGGAGGGCGCGTGGGCCTCGATCGCCCGGGGCGACAACACGCTGGTGGTCGCGCCGACCGGCTCCGGCAAGACCCTGGCCGCCTTCCTGTGGTCGCTCGACCGGCTGGCCGCCGAGCGCATGTCCGCCGACGGTCCCGCCGGCGCCCATGCGGACGCCCCGGCCCCGGGTGAGGCCGGCGGCTCCACGGCGGGCGGCTCCACGGCGGGCGGCTCTACGGCGGGCGGCCCTACGGCGGGCGGCCGGCGGGCGCGCGGAACCCGGGGGAAGGCCGGGGCCGCCGATCCCCCGCGGCGGTGCCGGGTCCTCTACGTGTCCCCGCTCAAGGCCCTGGCCGTCGACGTCGAGCGCAACCTGCGGGCCCCGCTGGCCGGGCTGCGGCAGACCGCCCGGCGGCTCGGCCTGCCCGTGCCGGAGATCTCGGTGGCGATCCGCTCCGGCGACACCTCGGCCGAGGAGCGGCGCAGGTTCGCCGCCAAGCCGTCCGACATCCTCATCACGACCCCGGAGTCGCTGTTCCTGATCCTGACCAGCCAGGCCCGCGAGGCGCTGAGCGGCGTGGAGACGGTCATCGTCGACGAGGTGCACGCGGTGGCGGCCACCAAGCGCGGCGCCCACCTGGCGCTCACCCTGGAGCGGCTCGACGCGCTGCTGCCCGCGCCCGCCCAGCGCGTCGGGCTGTCGGCCACCGTCCGGCCGGTGAGCGAGGTGGCCGAGTTCCTCGGCGGGTCCCGCCCGGCGACCGTGGTCCAGCCGCCGTCGGAGAAGGTCGTCGAGGTCGAGGTCGTCGTCCCGGTCGAGGACATGACCGAGCTCGACACCGCCCCGCGCCCCGGCCAGGACGACGACGCCTGGCTCACCGACCGGCCGGCCCGCAGATCCATCTGGCCGCACGTCGAGGAGCGGCTCTTCGATCTGATCGGCGACCACAGCTCGACGATCGTGTTCGCCAACTCCCGGCGGCTGGCCGAGCGGCTGTGCACCCGCCTCAACGAGCTGGCCTGGGAGCGGAGCGCCGCGGGCGGCGGCTCCGGCCCGGACGACCCCGCGGGAAACGGCTCCGGCGGGCCTGCGGAGCCCGTCCACTGGTCCGGGGGATTCCCCCGGCCCCCCGCGTCCGCCTCCACCCCGGCGGAGATGATGGCCCAGGCCGGGGCGAGCAAGGGGGTCGTCCCGGAGATCGTGCGGGCGCACCACGGGTCGGTGTCCAAGGAGGAGCGTTCCCAGATCGAGGAGGCGCTCAAGTCCGGGCGGCTGCCCGCCGTGGTGGCGACCTCCAGCCTGGAGCTCGGCATCGACATGGGCGCGGTCGACCTGGTGGCGTGTGTGGAGGCGCCGCCCAGCGTGGCCAGCGGCCTGCAGCGGATCGGCCGGGCCGGGCACCAGGTGGGCGCGGTCTCGCGGGGTGTGATCTTCCCCAAGTACCGCGGTGACCTGGTCCAGACGGCCGTGGTGGCCGAGCGGATGAAGCGGGGCGAGATCGAGGAGATGCGCTGTCCGCGCAACCCGCTCGACGTGCTGGCCCAGCAGATCGTCGCGATGACCGCGATGGACGAGTGGACCGTCGACGAGCTGGAGACCGTGGTGCGCCGCGCCGCGCCGTACCGCACGCTCCCCCGCAGCGCGCTGGAGGCGACGCTCGACATGCTCGCCGGGCGCTATCCCAGCGAGGAGTTCGCCGAGCTGCGCCCGCGCATCGTGTGGGACCGGGTCACCGGCACCCTGCAGGGGCGTCCCGGAGCGCAGCGGCTGGCGGTGACCAACGGCGGCACCATCCCCGACCGTGGGCTGTTCGGCGTCTTCCTCGTCGGGGAGAAGGCCTCCCGGGTGGGCGAGCTGGACGAGGAGATGGTCTACGAGTCCCGGGCCGGCGACGTCTTCGTGCTCGGCGCCACCTCCTGGCGGATCGAGGACATCACGGCCGACCGGGTGCTGGTCTCCCCCGCCCCCGGGCAGCCCGGCAAGCTGCCCTTCTGGCACGGCGACACCCCGGGCCGTCCCGCCGAGCTCGGCCGGGCGATCGGCACGTTCCTGCGCGAGCTGTCCGAGACGGGCGCCGGAGACACCGCCTCCGGGCGGGTCAGGGCCGCCGGGCTGGACGACTTCGCGACGGCCAACCTGCTGTCCTATCTGGAGGAGCAGCGCGCGGCCACCGGATACGTCCCCGACGACCGCACGCTGCTGGTCGAGCGCTTCCACGACGAGCTGGGCGACTGGCGCGTCGTGGTGCACTCGCCGTACGGCGCGCGGGTGCACGCGCCGTGGGCGCTGGCCATCGGGCGGCGGCTGCGCGAGCGTTACGGCGTCGACGTGCAGGCCGTGCACTCCGACGACGGCATCATCCTGCGCATCCCCGACACCCTGTCCGACCCGCCCTCGGATGTGGCGATCTTCGACGCCGAGGAGATCGAGCGGATCGTCACCGAGGAGCTGGGCGGCTCGGCGCTGTTCGCCTCCCGGTTCCGCGAGTGCGCCGGGCGGTCCCTACTGCTGCCGCGGCGCACGCCGGGCAAGCGGACCCCGCTGTGGCAGCAGCGCCAGCGGGCCTCCCACCTGCTGGGCGTCGCCAGCCGCTACGGCTCGTTCCCGGTCGTGCTGGAGACGATGCGCGAGTGCCTTCAGGACGTGTTCGACGTGCCGGGCCTGCTGCGGCTCATGCGCGACATCGCGGCGCGGCGGGTGCGGCTGGTCGAGGTCGAGACCTCCCAGGCCTCTCCGTTCGCGGCGTCGCTGCTGTTCAACTACGTCGGCGCGTTCATGTACGAGGGGGACGCCCCGCTGGCCGAGCGCCGCGCCCAGGCGCTCGCGCTGGACACGAGCCTGCTGGCCGAGCTGCTGGGCCAGGCCGACCTGCGCGAGCTGCTCGACCCCGACGTGATCGTCGAGACCGAGCGCGAGCTGGCCCGTCTCGACCGGCCGCTGCGCGACGCCGAGGATCTCGCCGACCTGCTCAGGTCCCACGGCCCCCTGCTCGCCGACGACGTGACCCTGCGCGAGGGCGACCCGGCGTGGCTGACCGCGCTGGAGGCCGCGCGCCGGGCGATCCGGGTGCGGGTGGCCGGGCAGGAGCAGTGGGCCGCCGTCGAGGACGCCTCCCGGCTGCGCGACGCGCTCGGGGCACCGCCGCCGGTGGGCGTGCCGCACGTGTTCCTGGAGCCGGTCGACGACCCGCTCGGCGACCTCCTGGCCCGCCACGCCCGCACCCGCACCCCCTTCCCGGCGAGTACGGCCGCCGCCAGGTTCGGCCTCGGCCCGGCCGTGGTCGTCGACGCGCTGCGCCGTCTGGCGGCCTCCGGCCGGGTGGTGAACGGCGAGTTCCGGCCCGGCGGCAGAGGTGAGGAATGGTGCGACGCCGGGGTGCTGCGGACGCTGCGCCGCAGGTCCCTGGCCCGGCTCCGCAAGGAGGTGGAGCCGGTCCCCGCCGAGACGCTGGCCGCCTTCTCGCCCGCCTGGCACGGGATCACCGGCGCCCCGCGCGCGGGCAGACCGCCGATCGACGCCCTGGTGAGCGCGATCGAGCAGCTCCAGGGCGCGGCGGTGCCCGCCTCGTCGCTGGAGACGCTGGTCCTGCCGTCCCGGGTGCCCGGCTACGACCCGTCCCTGCTCGACGAGCTGACCTCCTCCGGT
The DNA here is from genome assembly GCF_016863195.1 of Paraplanobispora takensis. GTDB lineage: Bacteria > Actinomycetota > Actinomycetes > Streptosporangiales > Streptosporangiaceae > Planobispora > Planobispora takensis. The sequence continues at coordinate 136,607 of NZ_BOOK01000004.1, forward strand.
GAGGTCGTCTGGGCCGGGCAGGGGTCTCTGCCCGGCGGCGACGGCTGGATCTCGCTGTACTTCGCCGACACCGCCCCGCTGCTGATGCCCGGCCCGCTGGAGATCACCATGACCCCGGTGCACGAGGCGGTCCTGGAGGTCCTCGGCGGCGGAGGCGCCCTGTTCTTCCGCGAGCTGGGCGCCCGCGTGGGCACGGCCCTCGCCGACTCCGGAGCACCGGACCCCGCGCCGCGGTCGGCGCTCGCCCCGGATGACACGATGCTCGCGGCGGCGGTGTGGGACCTGGTGTGGGCCGGGCTGGTCACGGGTGACACGCTCGCCCCGCTCCGGGCGACGCTCGGCACGGGACGGCCCGCGCACCGGCCCGCCTCCACGCGCAGGCGCCGGGCCGTGCTGCCCAGCCGGAGCGGGCCGCCCACCGTGGGCGGGCGCTGGTGGCTGCTTCCGGAGCCGGCCGGTGACGCCACCCAGCGCGCCCACGCCCAGGCGGAGGCGCTGCTGGAGCGGCACGGCGTGGTGACCAGGGGCGCGGTCACGGCCGAGCGGCTGCCCGGCGGGTTCTCCGCCGTCTATCAGGTGCTGCGCGCGTTCGAGGAGAGCGGCCGGTGCCGGCGGGGCTACTTCGTCGAGGGCCTGGGCGGCGCCCAGTTCGCCCTGCCGGGAGCCGTCGACCGCATGCGCGCCGCCGTCCCGCAGAGCCCCCCGCCCCCGCCGGGCGACCCCGACCCGTGGAGCACCTCTCCGTCCGGGTCCGCCGATCCGTGGAGCCCGTCTTCCACTTCAGAGGGCGGGGAGCCGTGGAGCGCCCCTCCGTCCGGGCCCTCCGGTCCGTGGAGCGCCTCCCGCTCATCCGCGTGGGGCTCCCCCGGTCTTCCCGCGCCGGGGACCGGCGACCGGCACCGCGCCCCGGGCCGGGCGGGCGAGGCCGCGCGACGGGCCGTGGTGCTGGCGGCGGCCGATCCGGCCAACCCGTACGGCGCGGCGCTGCCGTGGCCGGCCCATCCCGGTGACGTGTCCCACAAGCCGGGCCGCAAGGCGGGAGCCCTGGTGGTGCTCGTGGACGGCCACCTGGTCCTGTACGTCGAGCGCGGCGGCAAGACGCTGCTGTCCTTCACCGACGGCGACCGCCTCCAGCCGGCCGTGGACGCCCTCGCGCTGGCCGTACGCGACGGCGCGCTCGGGAAGCTGACCGTGGAGCGGGCCGACGGCACCGCCGTCGGCGACTCCCCCCTCGCCGCCGCCCTGGAGGCCGCCGGGTTCCATCCGACCCCCAGGGGCCTGCGCCTTCGGGCCTGACCCCCGGCTGCCCGGCGGGTCACCGGACCGGGTGGAGGCAGGGCGTCGACAGGCTTCCCGGAGTGGTCGGAACCGGACGCCGAGCCGTACCTCAAGGGCGTCGGCGAGGCGTTCCGGCACGGGGAGGGTCGGCATGGTGCCACCTGCCTCGAAGCGGGCGACCGCAGGTTGTTTGAGACCCGCACAGCTCGGCGGCTGCCCGGTGCACGGCTCGTCGAGAAGTACGCCGGCGTCGCGGGCGCGGCCGTACGGGGTCAGCGGCCGAGGCCGGCGTCGCGGGCGCGGATGATGGCCTCGGCGCGGTCGGCGACCTGGAGTTTGGCCAGGACGTTGGACACGTTGTTGCGGACGGTCTTGGGGGCCAGCACCAGGCGTTCGGCGATCGCCCGGTTGGACAGGCCGGCCGCGATGAGGTCGAGGATCTCCCGCTCTCGCGCGGTCAGCTGCGGGAACGGCTCCTCGGCGGCGGGGCGGAGGCCGGCCAGACGGGCGAAGTAGGCGGTGACCCGGCCGGCGAGGGCCGGGCCGAAGATCACTTCACCGCTGGCGACGGCGGTGACGGCGCGCAGGATCTCCCCCTGGTCGGCGCCCTTCACCAGATAGCCCCGGGCACCGGCGAGCATCGCGGCGAAGACGCTCTCGTCGTCGTCGTGCATGGTCAGGGCCAGCACTCCGGTGCCGGGATGGGCCGAGACGATTCTCCGCGTCGCCTCGATACCGCCCAGCTTGGGCATCTGCAGGTCCATCACGACGACGTCGGGCCGCAGCCGCCCGGCGAGGACGACGGCCTCCACACCGTCGGCGGCGGTGGCGACCACGTCGACGGCACCGGTGGAGGCGAGCATCATGCGCAGCCCGTCGCGGTAGACCGGGTGGTCGTCCACCAGGAGGACGCGGGGATGCGCGGGACCGCCCGGCGGGGAGGAGGGTTCGAAGGCCATCGGATCCCTTTCGGTACGGACCTCGCGGGCTCCGGCCCGGGGGGCATAGGGTACCCGCCTGCGGGACGCCCTCCCGGACGCCCTGTCATGGGACATGATCTCGGAACCTCGACGTCCGCCCCCCGGCACGGCTCTCACGGACTCCGGCCCGACGGGTCGGACGCGCCCGGCCGGGGAGGAGGGGCGGCTTCCCGGCCGCGTTCCGCCGGGCGTCATCCCGCGCCCGGGACCCCGCCTGAGGGGACCGAGGTGCGGGCGGCGGTGCCGTACGGGATGGACGCGTGGACCCGGGTGCCGCCGCCGGGGCGGGGTGCCACCGTGCAGTGCCCGCCCAGTTCCCCGGCGCGTTCACGCATGGCGACCAGGCCGACGCCGGCGTGGATCACGGGCGGCAGGCCGACTCCGTCGTCGGTGACCTCCACCTCCAGGGCGTCCGGGGTGGCCGACAGCCGGACCTCGCAGGCGGTGGCCCGGGCGTGGCGGGATACGTTGGCCAGCGCCTCGGTCGCGATCCGGTAGGCGGCGACCTCGACCGCGGCCGGCAGCCCCGGCAGGTCGCCCCCGGTGCGGACGCTCACCTCCAGGGCGCCGCCGGCGAACCCGGCCGCCCGCCGTTCCACCGCCCCGGCCAGCCCGAACTGGTCCAGCGCCGGAGGGCGCAGATCGTGCACCAGGCGGCGCACGTCCGCCAGCACGGTGGAGAGGTCCCCGCGCACCTCGGCCAGGGCCGCGTCGGCGGCCGGCAGGTCCCGCCCGGCCAGGTTGCGGGCCGCCTCGATCTTGAGGGCGGCCCCGGCGAGCAGGGGACCGAGCCCGTCGTGCAGGTCCCGGCGGAGCCTGCGTCGTTCCTCGGCGATGCCGGTGACGAGCTGCTCGCGGCTGCGCTGGATCTCCTCGGTGAGCGCGGTGGCCCGGGCGGCCGCGGCGGCCTGGCGCAGGACGTCGGCCAGCAGGCGCTGGTCGGCGTCGGACAGCCGGGTGCCGGCGCGGGGTGCCAGGGCCAGCCGCCCGATCTGCGTCTCCCGGTAGGCGAAGGGCAGCACCACCACGTCGTCGCGGGGGGCGCCGTGCTCCACGACGTGCGTGCCCCCGCCGGAGCGGTCCAGCTCGACCCGGACGTACGGCGAGCGGAACGCGGCCGACAGCACCGGGACCACCTCGCGCAGCAGCTCGTCCGGGCCGACGGACTCCTCCAGCCGCTCGGCCAGCGCGGAGACCACGTCGTACGGGTCGTCCCTGCCGGTCAGGACCCGGTCGGTCCAGCGCTGGATGCGCAGCCGCAGCGGCGCGTAGAGCACCCCGACCGCCCCGGCCCCGACCACCGCGGCCACGGGGTCGTCGACCAGCGTACCCGCGCCCACGAAGACGGCCGTGTCCACGGCGATCACGGCCGCGGCCAGGCCGCCGTACAGGATCGTCCGGCCGAGCAGCAGGTCCACGTCGTAGAGCCGGTGCCGGGCGACGGCGATGAGGACGGCGAGCGCGACGACGCCCAGGCAGAGCGGCCACAGCACCTTCTGGACGTTCGGCAGGTAGGGCCTGAGGGCGAAGATCGCGGCGATGATCACGAGGTTGACCAGGGCCGCGAGCAGCATCCAGCGCAGCCGTACGCGCAGTTCGGGGTCGGAGCCGCGGAAGCGGCCGATGAAGGCCGCCACCGGGATGGCCACGCTGACCAGCAGGAGTCCCACGATGATCACCCGGGTGGCCTGCCACACCGGGTCCGGCAGCGCGGGGGTGACCGGGTCCAGCCCGATCCCGGCCAGGCCCGGGAAGACCGGGTCGCCCTCGGAGATGATCCGCCACGGGATGGTGAACAGGATCAGGATCACCAGCCCGACGCAGCCCAGCGCCACCGCGGCCGGCAGGCGCCAGCGCGGCGAGGGCAGCCTCCCGTCGGGGAACAGCAGCAACACCAGGGGGACGATCAGGTTCTCCAGGGGGCCGGAGCGCCCGCCGACGAACAACGCGACCGCGGTGAGCGGCAGGTCGCCGCCGTGGCGCAGGACGGACAGCCCGGCGTAGGCGGCGCAGAATCCGCCGGCGGAGACCACCGCTCCCCCGCCGAGCAGCAGCCAGGCCATCGGGTGCCGGGGCAGCCGGTGGACGAGCACGGCTCCCATCGCGGCCAGGATGAGCCCGGCGGCCGCCGAGGTCCACGAAGGCCACGCGATCGGGTCGGGCCGGACCGCCCCGCCGAGCCGCGCGCCCGCCCACAGGCCCCCGGCGGCGACGAGAACGCAGAGCACGGCCAGGACGAGGGCCGCCGCCCGGATCAGCCGGTCGGACGGGCCGGTGCCGGGGAGGCGCGGCGCCCCGGCGCCCCGGGCGCCTGCGAAGGCGGAAGACCCGGCGTCCCGGGCGGCCAAGGAGGCACGAGATCCGGCCGCGGCCTCCGGACCCGGGACGTCGGCGGGGACGTCGGGTCCTGCGGGAGTCCTGGGGTCAGAGTGAGGAGCCACGTCCGAATTGTCCCATTGCGGGTGTCCCGTCCTCCCGGGCCCGCCGTCCCTGGTGGGGCGGGACGCCCGTCCCGCAGACCGGAGATCGCCGCCCCGGCCGAGGACGGGCCGATCCGGGACGGCGACGGCCGCGCGCTCCCTGGCCGCCCGGGACGGGGCGCGCCGACGCTGGTCTCCTCCGGGCGGCAGGCGTCACGGAGATCGACCACGAAGGGGACCGGCATGGAAGAACTCACCACGCAACGGCTGCTGTCCCGGGTACGGCTCGCCGGGGTGGCGCTGTCCGTCGGAGGGGTCGCCTGGGCGGCGGGGACGATCGTCGCGGGCGAGGACATCCAGACGCACATCGATCACTTCGGGACCGTCACCGGAATCCTCTATCTGCTGGGCGTCGCCGCGCTCGCCTGGACGATCATGGCGACCGGGGCCGCCGCCGGAGGCCGGGTGATCCCGATCGCGCAGCTCGTCCTGCTGGCGGGGGCGCTGGTCTACAGCTTCGCCTCCTTCGGCTACCGCCTCCACGACGACATGCCGGGCTGGCTCGTCGTGGCGGACGTGTGCTGGCCGCTGGCCAACCTGTGCACCCTGGTCATGGGGATCGCCGTGGCCGTGGCGGGCCGGTGGCGCGGCCTGCTGCGCTGGTACCCGCTGGTGTGCGGGGCCTGGCTGCTCGTCATGATCCCGGTGAAGAACACGATCGGGATGGGGGTGGGCGTCTACGTGAGCGCCGCCTGGATGCTGGGCTCCTACGCCGTGCTGGGGCTGCTGCTGGCGCTGCGCCCGGCCGCCGCCCTGTCCCCGCGCGGGGCGGCGGCCGAGGTCGTCACCTCCGGAGCATGATCACCTTCGCGACGGGTTCCGGATCCTCCGAGTCGGCGCGTTCCCGTACGGCCTGCAGACCGACCAGGTCGTCCGGGACGGCGTCCGGCATCTCCGCGTCGAAGCGGGACAGGGTCCGGGTCCGCATCGCGACCAGCGCGACGACCGCGATCGCGACCGCGAACAGCACGTACATCAGACCGACGCCGCGTCCCTCGCCGACGCCGATCACCGCGCCGACGGTGCCGGCCAGCGGCCCGCCGGGCAGCAGCAGCGGCTCGAACAGCGCGCTGCCGTACGGCGCGACCAGCCCGAAGCCGACCGGCAGCGCGGACAGGGCGATGAGCTGGTTCAGCGCCATGACCCGGCCGTGGAAGCGCTGCGGCACCTTGACCTGCACGATCGTGGCGTAGACGCCGTTGAGCACGGCCAGCCAGAACGACATGCCGAACGCGCCCACCGCGATCACCGCCAGGTCCTCCCGCACCCCGGTGACCAGGCAGAAGACGGAGAGCGCCAGGGTGGTCAGCAGCACGCCGCGCATCCGCAGGCGGCGCGGGCCGCCCCAGACGGTGATCACCAGACCGCCGAGGAAGACGCCCAGGCCGCCGAAGAACGAGACGCGGCCCACGTCCGCCAGGGTGGTGAAGCCCAGCACGAGCGGCGAGATGAGCAGGAACAGCGGGGACAGGAAGACGTTCAGCACCAGGAAGAAGATCAGCATGGCGCGGAACCACCGGTTGCCCCAGGAGAACTTCCAGCCCTCGACCATCTCTGCGACCAGCGACTCCCGGCGCCTGGCGGCCATCGTCTTGGGGAAGCGGACCATGAGCAGGACCGTGATCGCGAACACGTAGGAGGCGACGTCCAGGATGAGGATGCCCTCCAGGCCGATGACCGCCATCAGGCCGACGGCGGCCAGCGGGACGACGAGCTGCGCCGTCCCGGTGACCATCTGGACCACGCCGTTGGCGTGCCCGAGGAAGCGCTTGGGGACCAGCTGCGGGATCGCGGAGTTGTAGGCCAGGCGCTGGAAGGTCAGCGAGACCGAGAGCACGACCAGCAGCGGATAGATGTGCCACACCTGCAGGTTGCCCGTCCACAGCAGGACGCCGAGGGCGAGCTGGGTGCCGAAGGCGCCGACGTCCCCGGCCAGCATGACGCGGCGCCGGTCGTAGCGGTCGACCAGCGCTCCGGCCAGCGGGGAGACCAGCAGGCCGGGCAGCAGCGCCAGGACCGAGAACAGCGCGAAGTTCGCGAGCGACCCGGTGGTGACGTAGATCCACAGCGGGACCGCGAACTCGGTGAGCGACGACCCGATGATCGACACCAGCTGCCCGGCGGCCACCGCCCCGAAGCGCTTCATGCTCGGCGCCGGCCCGCCGGAGGCATCCGTGGGGGCCGGAGGGCCCGGAGCGTCCGGGTCCTCCGCGGGATCCACTCCGCCCGCGGGCCGGTGGGAGACGCCCTCCAGCCACCAGGTCGACCGCTCCGTACGGCGCAGCGGGCCGGTCTCGCCGGAGGCGACGGCGTGATGCGTGCCGGTGACGATGCCGGCCAGTTCCGCGGCCCGGTACTTCAGGAAGAAGTGCCCCGCCTCGTCCAGGACGACCAGAGACGCGGAGCCGGTCAGCAGGTGCCACTCGCGGTAGCGCTCCTGGTAGAACTCCGTCGCCGGGTCGCGCTCGCCCACGACCGAGACGATCGGCGCCCGGAGCGGCTCGACCCCCTCGGCCAGCAGCCGGGTGAAGTAGCGCTCGGTCTCCCGGGTGCCCTCCCGCCGGTTCTCGATCATCATCGTGAGCTCCTCGCGGCTGAGCTCGTCGATGTCGAGCCCGGCGGCGCGCAGCGCGTTGGCCCACGCCTGGTCGCCGCGGAAGCGGTCGAGCAGGTCGGCGACCCTCCCCAGCAGGGAGGACGGCCGGGCGAAGGGGAAGATCCCGCCGAGGTAGACGGCCTCGACTGGCCGTCCGGCGGCCTCCAGGCGGCGCGCGATCTCCACGGTGAGCATGACGCCCAGCCCGCAGTGGCCGTACAGCACGACCGGGCCGTGGACGCCGGCCAGGATCTCCGCCGCGCAGCCCTCGGCGACCTCGGCGACCGGCCGGGTCTCCTCGGACAGGCCCAGCTCCTGGCCGGGGACGGCCACCGCGTGCAGCGCCCAGTCCCCGGGGAGCTCGTCGGCCAGCGGCTGGTAGATGGCCGCGCTGCCGCCGTTGTACGGCACGCAGACCAGGGTCCCGGTCAGGGTCCCGGAGGTCCGGGGCGGGGTGAGGCGGTGCAGGAGCGGGCGCGGCCCGTCGGCGGCGGTCTCGGCGAGCCGGGCCAGCTCGCGGACGGTGCGGTGCTTGAACAGGTCGAGGATGCTGACCTGGCGCCCGCCCGCGGGGATGATCCTCCGCAGGCGGGCGACCACCTGTGCGGCGAGCAGCGAATGTCCGCCCAGGTCGAAGAAGTCGTCCAGCACGCCGACCCGGGCCAGCCCGAGCACCTCGGCCCACACCTGCGCGACGCCCTCTTCCAGGGGCGTCTCGGGCGGTGCGAACCCGGCGTCGTCGGGGCGCTCGTCACCGGGCTCGGGGAGCCGGGCGCGGTCGACCTTGCCGTGCGACTTCAGGGGCAGCTCGTCCAGCCAGACGAACCGCCCCGGGATCATGTACTCGGGCAGCCGGTCGGCGAGCCGGGCGCGCAGCTCGCCCACCGGGACGCGCTCGCCGACGAGATAGCCGACCAGCCGGTCGCCGCGCAGCTCCACGACGGCCTGTGCGACCCCCTCCTGGTCGACCAGGACCGACTCGATCTCCGGCAGCTCCACCCGGTAGCCGCGGACCTTGACCTGCAGGTCGCGGCGGCCCAGGAAGGACAGCTCCCCGGTGGGCAGCCAGCGGCCGAGGTCGCCGGTGCGGTACATGCGGGAGCCGGGCGCGCCGTACGGGTCGGGCAGGAAGCGGTCGGCGGTCAGGCCGGGCTGCCCGAGATAGCCGCGGGCCAGGCGGTCGCCGCCGATGTGGATCTCGCCGATCATGCCGGGCGGCACCAGGCGCAGGTGCTCGTCCAGCACGTACAGCCGGACGCCGGGCAGCGGCCCGCCGACCGGCAGGGTCAGCGCGGTCTCCGGCGCGGAGGTGACGGCGTGGGTGGCCACGCCGACCGTGGCCTCGGTGGGCCCGTAGTGGTTGGCCACGCTCGTGTGCCCGGCCAGCTCCCTGGCCCACGACCAGGTGGAGGCCTCGCCGCCGAGGATGAGCAGCTTGCGCGGGAGCAGCTCACGGGGGTCCGCGGCGGCGAGGAGCGAGGCGAGGTGCGACGGCGTCATCTTCAGGTAGTCGGTACGGCCCAGCGGCCCGGCGAGGTCCTCGACCGGGGCCTGCGGGTCGAGCAGGTGCAGCTCGCCCCCGGTGAGCAGCGACAGATAGAAGATCGTCACGCCGAAGTCGAAGGAGAGCGACTGCAGCAGGGTGAAGACCGAGCCCGGCTCGACGGCGAAGCGCTCGCGGACCCCGGCCAGATAGTTCAGCACCTGCCGGTGCTGCACGCCGACGCCCTTGGGCCGCCCGGTCGTGCCGGAGGTGTAGATCACATACGCCAGGTGCTCGGGGGTGGTGCCGGGGTCGGTGAACCCGGTCTCCTCCAGCGGCTCGGTGTCCAGGCAGATCACCGGGCAGCCGTCCGGGACGAGGTCCCGCCGGCCGGAGGTGGTCAGGACGGCGACGGCCCCGGAGTCCTGCAGCATGTACGCCAGCCGGTCGCGCGGCTGCTTGGGGTCGAGCGGGACGTAGGCGCCGCCCGCGGCCAGCACGCCGAGGACGGCCGCGGCCAGGTCGGTGGAGCGGTCGAGCAGGACGCCGACCCGGACGTCCGGGCCGACGCCGTGCCCGCCGCGCAGCAGCGCGGCGATCGCCTTCGTCCGGCGGTCCAGCCCGGCATAGGTCAGCCGGGCCGGGGCCCCTGCCGGGGCCGGCTCGCAGACCACGGCGGTCGCGTCCGGGGTCAGCGCGGCCTGGGCGGTCACGATGTCGCCGAGCAGGCGGTGGCCGGTCGGCCGCGGGTCGGCGGCCGAGCCGAGACGCAGCACGAGGTCCCGCTCGTCGCCGGAGAGGATCGACAACCGCCCGACAGGGGTGTCCGGGGCGGCGACGACGGAGCGCAGCAGCGTCTCGAACCGGGCCGCCAGCAGCTCCACGGTCTCCCGGTCGAACAGCTCGGTGTTGTAGGTGAAGTGCCCGGTCAGCCCCTCGGGGGTCTCGAACAGGTACAGCGCCAGGTCGTGTCGGGTGGTCCCGACCGGCGGGGGGACATAGGTCAGCCGGGGGTCGTCCCCGCCGTCGGCGTAGTTCTGCAGGACGAAGGCGACCTGGGCCAGCGGGGCCCGGCTGACGTCGCGCACCACGTTCAGCTCGGTGACCAGGCGGTCGAACGGCAGCTCCTGGTGGGCGTAGGCGTCCAGCGCGCTCTCCCGCACCCGCTCCAGGAACGCGGTGAACGGCGGGTCGCCGTCCAGGTCCGCCCGGAGCACCAGCGTGTTGACGAACATGCCGACGACGTTCTCCAGCTCGGGCAGGCCGCGCCCGGCCACCGGGGAGCCGACCCCGAAGTCCGTCTGTCCCGAATAGCGCGCCAGCAGCACCTGGTAGGCCGCCAGCAGCGTCATGTACGGCGTGGCGTTCACGCCGCGGCCCAGCTCGGTGAGCCGCCGGGTGAGATCGGCGTCGATGCGGACGGGGAGCGCGGCGCCGTCGTAGCCCTGCTCGGCCGGGCGCGGCCGGTCGGCGGGCAGCTCGATCGCGGGCAGCCCGGCCAGCCGGTCGCGCCAGTGGTCGATCTCGCGGCGCAGGTCGCGCCCGCGCTGCCAGATCGCGTAGTCGCCGTAGCCGATCGGCGGGGGCGGCGGGGTCTCGCCGTCGTACAGGGCGAGCAGTTCCCGGAAGACGATGTCGTAGGACCAGCCGTCGACGACGGCGTGGTGGGCGGCCACCAGCAGCATGTGGTCCTCGGGCGCGATCCTGGCCAGGACGGCGCGCAGCAGCGGGCCGCGCTCCAGGTCGAACGGTACGGCCAGCTCCGCCTCGAACAGCTCCAGCGCCGCGTCCGGGTCCGCCACCTCGGCGACGTCGAGGCGGACCGGTCCGGGCTCGTCGAGGACCAGCTCCGCGGTGCCGTCCTCGGTGGTCGGGAACCGCATCCGCAGCGCCTCGTGGCGGGCGGCGACCCCCGCGAGGGCGCGGCGCAGGGCGTCCTCGTCGAGCGGGCAGCGCAGCCGGACGACGGCGGGGACGGTGTAGGCGGTCATGCCCGGCCGGTACTGCTCCAGGAACCACAGGCGCTCCTGGGCGTGGGAGAGCGGCGGGACGGTGCCGGGCGGGCGGGGCGTGATCGCCCGGGTCTCCTCCCGGCGCCGCAGCCGCCGGGCGAGCAGCGCCCGCTTGGCCTCCGACAGGTCCGCGACCGGTGCGGTCGCGGCCGGCGGTTCCCCGGGCGCGGGCGGTGTCGTGGTCTCGGTCACTGGATCTCCTGGCGGAGTGCGGCCAGGAACAGGGCGGCGTCCCGGCCGTTGACGATGCGGTGGTCGTAGGCCAGGCCGATGTCGGCGACGGTCCGCGTGGTCACCGATCCGTCGGCGGCCAGAGCGAGCTCCGGCCGGGGGGAGGTCACCGCGAGGGCGGCGGCCGTACCCGGCAGGACGATCGGGACGGCGAGGACGACATCGGCGTCGGTGTGCAGGGTGACGGTGATGTTCGCCCCGGTCAGGTCCCTCTCCCGGAAGTCGCCTCCGGCGGCGGCCAGCCGGTGGCGCATCATCGCGGCGGCGATGTCGCGCAGGGAGCCGGTCTCGCGGACGACCGGCACGTACAGTCCCTCGCCCAGGTCGAAGGTGACCCCGACGCGTGGGGCGTCCGAGAGCCGGACCCTCGGCCCGCCGGGGCCGGTCGCGCCCGCCGCGCCGGTCGCGCCGGCCGCGTCGTCGGCTGAGGCGAACAGCAGCGGGAAGCTCCCGTGCAGCCCGGCCACCGCCTGCACGAACAGCTCGGGCAGCCCGACGGGCCTGCGCACCTCGCGGGTCAGCGCGCGGGCCCGCTCCAGAGCGGGGCCGACGTCGAAGCGCATGACGGTGTAGGCGGCCGGGACCGTCCGGTGGGAGAGGGTCACGGCCCTGGCCACGGCCCGCTGCACGCGCGGCAGCTCGTACCCGCCGTCCGCCGCCTCGTCCTCCGTGGAGGTCTCCGCAGAGGTGTCCGCGGAGGTCTCCGTGGAGGTGTCCGCGGCGGCGGCGAGGCGTTCGACGTCGGAGCGGCGGACCAGCGGCAGGCCCAGGGCCAGCACCCGGTCCTCGCCGACGCCCAGCTCCAGCATCGCGGCCCGCGCCGGGGCGGTGATCACGCAGTCGCCCGGGGAGCCCGCCGCGCCGGAGTCCGTACGGGGCACGGAAGCGGTGCCGCCCGCCGGGTCGCCCGCGGTGTCACCCGCCGGGTCGCCCGCGGTGTCGCTCTCGGAGAGGATGCGGGCCAGGACGGCGCCCGGGGCGATCCACGCGTCCTTGGCCGCGACGTGGACCAGCCGCCCGGAGGCCTCCGCCTCGATCTCGTCGGCGGCCTTGGAGGTCTCCAGGACCGCCACCGGCTCTCCGGCGCGCACCGGCCGGCCGTCGCCGACGAGCCACTCCACGACCAGGTACTCGGTGTCCTGGTTGTTCAGTTTGGGGACGAGGACGTCAGCCACGCAGGGCCTCCCGTACGGCGTGGTGGATGGCGGACGCGGTGAGCAGGACCTCCCGCTCCAGGTGGGCGGCGGTGGGGATGACCGACGCCGCGGAGTGGACCAGGCGGACCGGGCCGCGCAGCCGCTCCCAGATCCGCTGGTGGACCAGGTGGGCGACCTCGCCGCCCCAGGTGCCCCCGGCGGTGCCCTCCTCGGCCACCAGCACGACCTCGCCGAGGTGGGGCAGCAGCGCCTCGACGTCCAGCGGGTACAGCCGGGACGGCACCAGCAGCCGGCCGGAGATCTCCTCCTCCACCAGCAGCGACCGCATCGCCTCCAGCGCCCGGTGCGCCGTGCCTCCCGGCGTGACGATCACATAGTCGGGGCGGGCGGCCAGCTCGGGCACGACCGGGTCCACCACGGCCAGATCACCGTCGAGACGCGCCCGGAACAGCGGGTCCGCCTGGCCCATCGGCCTGGTGTACAGGACCTTGTCCTCGAAGAACAGGCACGGCTCGCCCCGGTCCGCCATGGCCGCGAGCACGTCGCGGTTGTCGTGGAAGGGCGACATCTCGTACAGCGCCAGGCCCGGCATGCCGACGAAGTGCTTCTGCAGGCTCTGGCTGTGCGTGGGGCCGTAGCCCCGGCCGCCGCCGGTGGGGCAGCGGACGATCATGCGCAGCGGCAGGCGGGAGCCGTACATCGAGACCGACTTGGCGGCGAAGTTGCACAGCTGGTCGAAGGCGAGCGCGGCGAAGTCGCCGAACATGATCTCGGCCACCGCGGTGTTGCCGGTCAGCGCGAGCCCGGCCGCGACCCCGGTGAGACCGCCCTCGCTGATCGGCGTGGTGATCACCCGGTCGGGGAAACGCGTGGAGAGCCCCTTGGTGACCTTGAAGGCGCCGCCGTACGGGTCGAGGACGTCCTCGCCCAGCACGTACGCCGTGGGGTCGTCGTCGAGCAGGCCGTGCAGGGCGGCGTTGAGGTTCTCGGCTACGCGCACGGCGACCACCTCGACGGCGGGCGGGCGGCGACCTCGTCGGCCACACCCCGGACCAGGGCCCGGGCCGGGCCGTCGAACCGGTGGAAGTGCTCGGGGTGGTCCTGGGCGTAGCGGGCGTACCAGTCGTTCTCCTGCGCCGCCCGGACCGCCTCCGGCGGACGGGTGTCGTCGCCCTTGCTGTGCGGGCCGAGGCGGTGGGTGACGAACTCCACGACCAGCGGCCGGCCTTCCCTGACCCGCGCGACCAGCGGTGCCAGCCCGGTGCGGATCTCGTCGACGTCGGCGGAGACGACCAGGTGGTGGTCGACGCCGAAGGCCGCCGCCCGTCCGGCGACGGTCCCGGCCATCTGCGCGGCGGTGGGCGTGGACTGGGCGATGCCGTTGTTCTCCACCACGACCAGCAGCGGCAGGTCCCACAGCGCGGCCATGTTCAGCGCCTCGTAGACCGCGCCCTCGCCCCAGGTGCCGTCACCGATGTGGACGCAGGCCAGCGCGCCCGGCTCGGTCCTGCGCAGGTGGAGCGCGACGCCGGCGGCCACCGGCAGGCTCTCGCCCTGCACCCCGGTGGACAGATAGCGGTCGCGGTGGATGTGCTGGCTGCCGCCCACCCCGCCGCAGACCGCGCCCTCCCGGCCCATGATCTCCGCCAGGAGCCCGTGCGCGTCGCCGAAGCGGGCCAGGTAGTGGCCGTGTCCCCGGTGGTTGCTGAAGACGAAGTCGGCGGGGCCCAGCAGCGGGCGCAGCGCCACAGGGACGTACTCCTGGCCCAGGCAGGTGTGGGTGGTGCCGTTCAGCTCCCCCCTGCCGTACAGCTGGAGCAGCGTCAGCTCGAAGTGCCGGATCAGCAGCAGGAGTTCGAGGTCGTCGTCGGCCAGGCGGGAGAGCGGGGGCCCGCCCGTCGCCGGGCCGAGGGCCGGGGTGAGCGTCTCAGTCATCGCCGAGGAGCTTGACGATGCCGGCGATGGTCGGGTTGTCGAAGAAGTCGTCCAGCTCGACCTCGACGCCGAGGCGCTTGCGCATGCGGACGATGATCTGCGTGATGGTCAGGGAGTGGCCGCCCAGGTCGAAGACGTCGTCGTGGTCGTCGATCGGCGAGATGCCCAGGACCTCCTCCCAGATCTCCCGGATCTGGTCGGTGAGGGTGGTGACGGAACCCATGTCGTGCTCCAGAGGATCGTGCGGGCTTGCGGTGGTTCTTCTGGTGGTGCTTCGGGTGACTCTGCTGTGGTCGTTCGGCGGCGGTCGTTCAGCGGCGGTCCATCAGGTCGCGCAGGCGCAGGTCGGGGTCGCGGGCGACCCGTCGCAGCAGCAGGCGCAGGTCGGCGGCCACCTGTCCGGCGTCGGGCACCGCCTCGGGGTCGTGGCGCAGGGCGACGGCCAGGCCGTCCGGCCCGTCCACGCACTGCAGGTGCAGCGCGCCGCGGACGCGGCCGTTGGGGACGGTACGGTCCACCGCGCAGTCCAGGCCGGTGAAGACCGGGTCCGGGACGCCCCGGGTGCGGTAGCTGACCGAGACGGGGGCCAGCGCCGCGTGCGGCCGCAGGCGGGGCAGGGCCCGGCTCAGCGGGACCCGGCGGAAGCGGTAGATCTCCCGCAGCCCGGCCCGCAGACCCGCGGCGAACGCGTGGAAGCTCTCCCCGGGCTCCGGTTCCGAGGCGACGGGCAGCTCGTTGACGAACACCCCGATGTGGCCGGCGGCCTCGGCGGGCCGGGTGGACAGGTCCACGGCCGTGGTGACGGCGGCGTTGCCGTACCCGGCCAGCAGGACGTGCAGCCCGGCCAGGAACGTCTCGAACCGGGTCAGCCCGGCGACGGGTTCGAGCCCGGCGGAGAAGCGGAGGGTACGGCCCCCGGCCGCCCGGCGGGAGCGCAGCGTCCGGCCGAGCACCGTCGTCTCGCCCGGCTCCCGCCACCGGGCCGCCCAGAACTCCCTGGCGGCCGGCAGCTCGGCGGCGACCCGCTCGCGCTCGGCCCGGCCGTGGTCGAGGGCGGGCAGCGGGGCGAGCCGCTCGCCGTTGTACAGGGCGGCGAGGTCGCGGACCAGGATGTCCTTGGAGTGGCCGTCGAAGACCAGGTGGTGGGCGCTGAAGGCGAGGGTGTGCCGCCCGGGGCCGGTCTCGGCGAGGGCGAAACGGGCCAGCGGCCCCTTCTCCAGGTCGAACGGCGCGAGGATCTCCTCCCGCAGCTCCCCCGGCCAGGTCTCCGGGTCCCCCGCCGCATGGGGCCAGGCCGGGTCCCCGCTCACGGCCGCCGTCTCGGGCCCGGCGTCCGGATCACCGGCGGCGTCCGCGTTACCTGCCCGGGTGTCCGCCGCGGGGATCCGCATGCGTCGTACCGGCACCGGGGCTCCGGGCACCAGCCGCAGGCCGCCGGCCGCCTCCGCCACCACCGAGCCCAGCATCGGGTGGCGCTCCGCGACCGCGGAACAGGCCGCCGTCAGGGCGGAGGGGTCCGCCTCGCCGCGCAGGTGGACCAGGATCGGCATGTGGTAGGCGGTCCCGGCGGCGCCCGCCTGCTCGGTCACCCACATCCCCTGCTGCAGGAAGGTGACCTCGGCGCCCTCCGGGCCCGGCGGCGGGTCCGGCTGGGCGGCCCGTTCCCCGCTCGTGAACCCCTCGCGCACGGAGCTCACGGGCTCCTCGCTCACGGACCCCTCACTCATGGGCCGGGGCCAGGTCCGCGGGGGCGGTCAGGGACGAGCGCAGGGCCCGTTTGTCGACCTTGCCGCCCGCGTTGCGGGGCAGCTCGCCGACCGTGACCACCTGGGCCGGCATCTCGTGCGGAGCGAGCCGGCCGGTCAGGAACAGGCGCAGTTCCTCGGCCGTCACGGGTTCGCGCACGACCATGGCCACGGCCACCACGGTCCCCATGACCGGGTGCGGCACCCCGAACGCGGCCGCCTCGACCACGTCCGGATGGCCGAACACGGCCTCCTCGACGTGGATCGTGGAGACCTTGTGGGCGCCGGACTTGACCACGTCGCTTTCGCGGTCGACGAGATAGAGGTATCCGTCGGGGTCCAGGTAGCCCAGGTCGCCCATCCGGATCCAGCCGTCGCGGAAGGTCCCGCTGCCGGGGTCGCCGTAGTAGGAGCGCGGCGCGGCCGGGGAGCGCATCCAGACCTCGCCCGTCTCCCCCTGCGGGAGCGGCTCCCCCTGCGGGGTGGCGATCCTGACCCGCCCTCCGGCCACCGCCCGGCCCACGCTGCCGGGCCGCTCGGGATCGAACATCATGATCGTCTGAGCGGGGGCCGCCTCGGTCGAGGTGTAGTAGTTGGTGATCGTCGCGTTGGGGAAGGCCCCGGTCAGGGCCGCCGCGACCGGAGCGGGCAGGGGCGCCGCGGCGGAGCCGAGCAGCAGCACGCTGGACAGGTCGTGCCGTCCGGCGATCCCCGCGTTGAGCAGTTCGATGGCCATCGCCGGGACGAGGAAGACCGTCCCCGCCCGGTAGGACTCGATCAGCGCGGCGAAGCGGCCCGGGGTGAAGCGCGGCAGGGTCACCACGGCGGGATGGGCGTCGAGCGCGTTGATCAGCATCGTCTGGCCGGCGTTGGTGCCGATCGGGAAGGCGTGCACCAGATGCCGGGAGTGCGCGAACGGGCGCCGCTTGCCGCCGCAGCCGTACGCCAGGTTGGCGTGGGTGGCGGCCACGCCCTTGGGGCGGCCGGTGGTGCCGGAGGTGTAGAGGATCTGCGCGAGATCGTCCGGCCGGGGAGGGTCCGTCACGGCGTCCCCGGCACTCCGTCCGTCATAGGAGGTCTGCGCCGACGCCTCCGCCCGCAGAACCCCGGGTGTCACGGTCCAGCCGTCCGCGGCCACCTCCAGCCCCTCGGCGTGGACGACCCCTGCGGCGCCGCAGTGACCGAGCATGAACCGCAGGTCGGCGGGGGCGAGGGCGTCCGACAGCGGTACGGCCGCCGCCCCCGCCTTGAGCACCCCGAAGAACGCCACCGCGTAGTCCGCCCAGTCTCCGTTGCCGAACACCAGGCCCACCCGGTCGCCGCGGGTGACACCGCGCTCCACCAGGCCGTTCGCCAGTTCGGTGGAGCGTTCGTCCCACCGGCCGTAGGTGAGCGGCGCCGAGCCCTGCACGATCAGCGCGACCCCCTCGGGGTCGGCCAGCGCCCGGTCTCTCAGCAATTGGGTGACGGTCAGGTTCACCACGTGAACCTCCCAACAAAAGATCGGATGTATGAGGGCCAAAAGCGTGCGGTCGCTACGGCCTCAACAGGAAAGAATCTTTACTATTCCGATTCGAGCGTCAGTCTTACATGATCGAAACCGCAGCGCAAGCCCTTTGCGGCAACACGGGGAACAGGTCCGCGACCCCGGCCCCACGGGGTCTTGCGCACCCTCGAAGGAGGTGTAAAACTGGCGAGCCGTACCCAACTGAAAGGTTTCTTTCCGGAAAGACGCCTTTCTGGAACCGCACTCAGCTGGGCCGATACGCGCGCCCCAGGGCTTTCTCGCCCATCATTTTTCCGCGCCCGTACGCACGTGAGCCCGCACCCGCCGAATGGAGACCCCGTGCCCCAGCCACAGACCGTCTCTGCCGGCCGACCGCACGCCGATCTCGCGCGTGAACATCCCCTCTCCCACGGCCAGCAGCGACTCTGGTTCCTTCACCGCTTCGATCCGGCCGATCCGAGCTACAACACCTCCTACGTTTACAGGTTGAAAGGTCGCCTTGACAAGGCCGCCCTGGCCGTCGCGTTCACCGCGGTCGCGGCCCGGCACGAGAGCCTGCGCACCCGTTTCCGCGAGACGGACGGGCAGCCCGTGGCGGTCGTCGACCCGCCCGCGCCGGTGGCCGTCCGGCACCTGACCGCCCGCGACGAGCAGGAGGCCCGGACCCTGGTCGCCGGGCTCACCAACACCGCCTTCGACCTGACCGCCGCCCCGCCGTTCCAGGTCGCCCTGATCGAGCTGGGCCCGGACGACCACGTCCTGTGCGTCGTCGTGCACCACATCAACAGCGACGGCTGGTCGCTCAACGTGCTGCGCGCCGAGGTCGCCGCCCACTACGGCAGCCGCGGTGCCGCGCCCCTGCCCGACCTGCCGCTCCAGTACGGCGAGCACGCCCGCCGGGCGCGCTGGACGGAGAGCGGCCTGCGCTGGTGGGCCGGGCACCTGGCCGGGGTCCCCCCGCTGGACCTGCCCGCCGACAGGCCGCGCCCGGCCCAGCGGTCCGCGGCCGGGGCCGCGCTCGACTTCCGGATCGACCCCGGGCGGGCCGCCGGGATCGCCGAGCTCGCCCGCCGGGCGCGCTGCACGCCGTACATGGTGCTGCTGGCCGCCTACCAGGTGCTGCTGGCCCGGCACACCGGCCAGGACGACTTCTGCGTGGGCGTCCCGTCGGCCGGCCGCGACCGCGTCGAGCTGGAGTCCGTGATCGGATTCCTGTCGGGCACGCTGCCCGTCCGCTGCGACCTGTCCGGCGACCCGTCCTTCACCGAGCTGCTGCAGCGCACCCGGCGCTCGGTGCTCGACGCGCTCTCCCGCCAGGACGTCCCCTTCGAGCGCCTGGTCGCCGAGCTCGACGTACCTCGTGACCTCAGCCGCACACCGGTCTTCCAGACGATGTTCGCCCTGCACACCCACGGCGAGGAGTACGACCCGCTGCCCGGGGTGACGGCCCTGCCGTTCCCCAACGGCTGGCACCCCGCGCGCCACGACCTGTCGGTGGACATGGCCGCCGAGCCGGACGGCGCCCTGAGCGGCCGGGTCATCTACAGCACCGATCTGTTCGACCCCGAGACCGTGGCCGGGTTCGTCGAGCGCTTCCTGGAGTTGCTCGATTCGGCCGTCGCCGGCCCCGGCACGCCCGTCAGCGCGCTGCGCATGCTGCCGCGGGCGGAGTCGGCCGCGATCGACGCCTGGAACGCGGCGACCGAGGCCGAACTGCCGGAGACGACCCTGGCCGAGCTGGTGCTGGCGCAGGCCGAGGCCACCCCGGACGCGGTGGCCGTCGTCTGCGGCGGCGACACGCTGACCTACGCGGAGCTGACCGGCCGGGCCGCCGACCTCGCCGCCCGGCTGGCCGCGGCGGGCGCGGGCCGGGGGTCCCTGGTCGCGATCCGGATGGAGCGCGGCGCCGACATGCTCCTCGCCCTGCTGGGCACGGCCATGAGCGGCGCGGCCTACCTGCCGGTGGACCCGGACTATCCCGAGGCCCGCATCGCCTACGTGCTCCGGGACTCGGCGGCCGCCCTGGTGCTGACCTCGCTCGACGACCTGCCCCCCGCCCCGGCCGGCACCGTCCCCGACCGGCCCCGCCCCGGCGACACCGCGTACGTGCTGTACACCTCCGGGTCCACCGGACGGCCCAAGGGCGTGGTGGTCCCCAACCGCGCGCTGGTCAACTTCCTGCTGGCGATGCGCTCTCTGGTGGGCTCCAGCCCGCGTGACACGTGGCTGGGCCTGACCTCGCTGTCGTTCGACATCTCCGCGCTGGAGCTGTACCTGCCGCTGGTGACCGGCGGCCGGGTGGTGATCGCGGACGCCGGGGCCGCCAGGGACGGGGAGCTCCTGGCCCGGCTGGTCCGCGAGAGCGGGGTCACCCACGTGCAGGCCACGCCGTCGGGCTGGCGGGTGCTGCTGACCGGGGACCTGCCCCGGGTGACGGCCCTCACCGGCGGCGAGCCGCTGCCCGCGTCGCTGGCCCGCGAGCTGCGCCCGCGCGTGGAGCGTCTGCTCAACGTGTACGGCCCGACGGAGACGACGATCTGGTCCACCGCCTGGGAGGTGCCCGCCGAGCCCGGGGAGATCGTGATCGGCCGCCCGATCGCCAACACCACGGTCCACGTCGTGGACGCCTGCGGCGCGGCGGTCCCCCTCGGGGTCCCCGGCGAGCTGCTCATCGGCGGCGCCGGGGTGGCCACCGGCTATCTGGGCCGTCCCGCGCTGACCGCCGAGCGCTTCGTCCCCGGCCCCGGCGGCTCGCGCCGCTATCGGACCGGCGACCGGGTGCGGCTGCTGCGCGACGGGACGCTGGAGTTCCTCGGCCGCACCGACAACCAGGTCAAGCTGCGCGGCCACCGGATCGAGCCGGGCGAGATCGAGGCCGTGATGGACGCCTGCCCTGGCGTCGGGCAGTCCGTCGCCGCGGTCCGCGGCGACCTGCTGGTGGCCTACGTCGTGCCGGACGCCGGGGACTCCCGAGCGGATACAGCGGGCCCGGCCGGTACGGCGGGCGGGGCCGGCGCCGGGGACGCGCACCGGGACCTGCTCGACCGGGTGCGCGAGCACCTGGGCCGGCAGCTGCCCGGCTACATGGTGCCCGCCGTGTTCACCGCGGTGGACGCGCTGCCGCTGACCCCCAACGGGAAGATCGACCGTTCCGCGCTGCCCGATCCGGTCGCCGCGGCCCGCGAGCACGCGGCCCCGCGCAGTGACGCCGAGGAGCTGGTGGCCGAGGTCTTCGCCGAGATCCTCGGCGTCACCGGGGTCGGCGCCTTCGACGACTTCTTCGCCCTCGGCGGCCACTCGCTGACCGCCGCCAGGGTCGTCGCCAGGATCCGCGCGCTCGCCGAGGTGGACGTGCCGATCCGCACGCTGTTCACACGCAGCACCGTGGCCGGGCTCGCGGCCGCGGTGGAGGAACTGCTGATCGCCGAGATCACCGAGCTGTCGGAAGAGGAGGCGGCACGCCTCATGGAAGCAGGGAGCTGAGATGAGCCACCTCGTCGTGGTCAACCACGAGGAGCAGTATTCGATCTGGCCGGCCGACCGGGAGCTGCCGTCCGGCTGGCGCGCGGAGGGCACCGCCGGCGACCGGCAGGAGTGCCTGGACCACATCGAGCGGGTCTGGACGGACCTGCGCCCGCTCAGCGCGAGAGGGGCCGGCGGGCCCGCGGCCCCGACGAACCCGGAGGGAACGCCCGATGCTTAGGGAACGACTGGCCGCGATGGTGGCCTCGGCCTCCGACGGGGCGGTCACCGCCCGGGAGGCCATGGAGGCCACGGTGCCGCTGTCGGCGCTGGGGGTCACCTCCCTGGCGCAGATGCGGCTGATCGACGCGGTGGAGAGCGAGTTCGGCATCGAGTTCGACCTCTCCCGCACCGGGGCCGGCGTGCTGGAGGACCTGGACGCCCTGGAGCGCTACGTCACCGGGGCGGCGTGATGGAGATCCGCTTCTCCGGGGGCCGGTCGGGGACGGCCCCGCTGACCTGGGGTCAGCGGGCCATCTGGGACACCGTCCGCAAGACCGCGCCGGACGACCGCTACTTCAACTTCGGCCGGATCCTGCCGGTGCCCGGACGGGCCGGGCCGCTGAGCCCGGAGCGGGCCGCGGAGATGCTCGGCGCCCTGGTGGAGCGGCACGAGTCGCTGCGGACCCTGATGGACGCGGACGGCTCGGGGACCCCTGCGGGCGCGGCCGGCTCGGGGGCGCGGATCCTGGACTGCGCGGAGCCGTACCAGGCGCTGCGGGACGCCGGCACGATCCCGCTCACCGTCGCCGCCGGCGACCCCGGGCGGCTGCTGGAGGAGCTGACCGCGACCGCCTTCGACTACGCCGCCGAGTGGCCGCTGCGGGCCGGGCTGGTGGTCGACGGCGGCGAGGTGACCCACATCGTGCTCGCCTTCTGCCACCTGGCCACCGACGGACTGGGCGCCGAGGTCGCCGTGCGCGACCTGCGGCTGCTGCTGATGCGCGGCGCCGTACCCGGCCCGCCCCCGCCGCAGCCGCTGGACCTGGCCCGCTGGCAGGAGTCGGGGCCCGGCCGGCGGGTGGCGCAGATCGCCGCCGAGCACTGGGAGGGCGAGTACCGGCGCATCCCGCCGACCATGTTCGACCGCCCCTCGGGCGAGGCCGCGGACCCGCCGGTGTGGCGGGCCAAGCTGGTGTCGCGGGCGATGGACCTGGCCGTCCAGCGCATCGCCGCCCTGCACGCCACGAGCACCTCGACAGTGCTGCTGGCCTTCTCCTCCCGGCTGGTGTCCGGCGTGACCGGGCACGGGGTGTGCGCGATGCTGCCGATCGTGGGCAACCGCTTCCGCGGCGACACCGTGAACGCGGTCACCACCCTGTCCCAGGAGGGACTGTTCGTCCTCGACTCCGGCCGCACGGATCCCGGGGACACCTCCGGGCTGCTGCGGGAGGCCCGGCCGGCCGCGCTGCGCGCCTACCGCTCCGCCTACCACGACCCCCGCGACCGCGACCGGCTGACGGCGGCGGTGGGCCTGGAACGCGGCACGGCCGTCCACCCCTACTGCTGCTTCAACGACATGCGCTTCACCGACCGCGCCGACGCCTCCCACGACGAGCGGGCGGTACGGCGGGCGCTGGACGAGACCACGCTGACCTGGCCGCTCAGCCAGGACCGGCTCAACTGCCGGTTCTGCCTGCACCTGACCGCCGAGCCCGGCGGGCTGGGGGTCTCGGTGACCGCCGACACCCGCTTCCTGTCCCGGCCGGCCATGGAGCGCTATCTGCTCGACCTGGAGTCGGCGCTGGTGACGGCGGCCTTCCAGCAGGTGCCGGAGCTCGTCGGTTGACCTCCTCGCCGCGGCCCCGGCCGCGGGCCTCTACGTCGAAGGGGACGCGATGACCGTCTACGCCTACGCCGAGTCCACCTCCCGCGCCCAGGGCGAACGGCTCGCATTCCACCTGGCCCACACCTCGCGGGCGCCGCTGCAGGGCCTGGTGCGCGTCGAGGACGTCGCCTCCGGCCGGGGCGTGCTCGACGCGGAGTTCGACGGCCCCCTGTGGAACCTGGACATCCCCGCCGAGTGGGCCAGCTCGCTCTACCGGGCCGTCTTCACCTCAGGCGAGGACTCCGGCGAGGACGGCGGCGAGGTGTACTTCGCGGTGCGGGCGGCCCGGCCGAGCTCGCCGATCCTGCTGTCGATCCCGTTCCCGACCTGGCAGGCCTACAACCGGGCCGGGATCCCCGGCGAGTCGCTCTACTGGAGCGAGGAGCCCACCCGCGCCGCGCGCGTCTCCTTCGACCGGCCGGGCGGCGGCCCGCCGCCGGAGCGCTGGGAGGAGGGCATGATCCGCTGGCTCGGGCCCGCCGGGTACCGGGTGGACTACTGCTCGGGGCTGGACCTGCACGAGGGCGGGGAGCTGCTGTCCGGCTACCGCCTGCTGGTGGTCAACGGCCACGACGAGTACTGGTCGGCGGGCATGCGCGACGCCGTCGAGGAGTTCGTCCGCCGGGGCGGCAACCTCGCGGTCTTCTCCGGCAACACCTGCTGGTGGCAGTTCCGGCTGGAGGACGGCGGGCGCACCATGGTCTGCCACCGCGACGCCGTCGCCGACCCCCTGTCGGCGGTGGAGCCGGGCCTGACCACCGTCGAGTGGTCCGGCTCCCCGGTCGACCGGCCGGAGAACGCGATGATCGGGGTGAGCTTCCGGCGGGGCGCGGGGACGTGGGGACCGTACATGCAGCGCATGCACGAGGAGTCCTACGTCGTGCGCTTCCCGGAGCACTGGGCGTTCGCGGGGACCGGGCTGGGCGAGGGCGACAAGTTCGGCCAGGGCGCGATCGGCTACGAGACCGACGCGTGCGACTTCGCCGAGGTCGACGGGGTCCCGCTGGCCACCGGCCGCGACGGCACTCCCCCCTCCTTCGTCATCCTGGCCACCGCCGACCTGCGCCACTGGCACCGGTACGGCCAGGGCGGCATGGCCACCATGGGCGTCATGCGCCTGGGCGCCGGGACGGTGTTCAACGCCGCCACCGTGAACTGGGGCAACGCCCTGCACGCTCCGGCCGTGGACCGGATCACCCGCAACGTATTGGACCGGCTCTCCGCGCCGATCCGCGGCTGGGAGGTGATCGGGACGGCGGACTCGCCGCGCGCGCTGGCCGTCCTGGGCACGACCCTGTACGGCGTGGGCCGGGACGGCTCGCTGCTGGCGCGCGAGGTCTGCGGGCAGAACCTGCGCTGGCGGCACGTGGGGACCGCCCCCGGGGTGATCGCCCTGGCGGTGCCCCGCGAGGCGACCGTCACCCGGCCCATCGGCCTGTACGGCCTGACCGAGGAGGGCCGCCTGGTCCTGCGCGAGCCCGACGGCTCGTGGACCGCGCTCGGCCAGGCACCCCCCGGCGCGGACGGCCTGGCCACGACCAACGGGGTGATGTTCGCCTCCACCGGCGAGACCCTGTGGCACCTGCCCGCCGAGGGCGGCTCCTGGACACCGGTGGACACCGCCCCGGGCGTGGTGGCCCTCACCGCCGCCAACGGCCGCCTCTACGCCGTGGACGCGGCCGGCCGCGTGCGCACCCGCCTGCCGCTGGCCGCCGCCGAGCCGTGGACGGACCTGTGCGACGCCGGCGGCGCCACCGTCCTGACGGCCCACGCCGGACGGCTGATCGGCACGGCCCCCGACCTGCCTCTCTCCTGGCGCCCCTGCGCGCCCGACCCGGGCCCCGTCCCGCCCGGGATCACCCCTGCCGGGGACCGTAGTGAGCCGCGGGAGCGCGGGTGACCATGGCCCAGTAGCGGTCGCCGTAGGACCAGTGCCACCACTCGGTGGGATAGTTGACCAGGCCCGCGTGCTCCAGGACCGCGCCGAGGAGCTTGCGGTGGTGACGGGCCTCGGCCGACAGGCCGGGGGCCGCGGTGTAGCAGGCGCCGTTGCTCTGCTCGGGGGTGGCGTTGACGGCGGTGCCCATGTCGACCTCGGCGCCGTCCTCGGTGCACAGGGTCAGGTCCACCGCCGCGCCCGCGGTGTGCGGGGCGACCTCCACGGGTGAGACGTACCGGCTGGCCGCCTCGCGCAGTTCGTCGGGCGATATCCCGGGGAACGTCTCCCGCAGGAACGCCGAGTATTCCTCGAAGATCTTCCGCTGCGCGGCGAGCGGGCGGTAGCCCTCCACGACCAGCAGCCGGTAGCCGGACGGGAGCTGCGCCTGCGCCTGCTCCAGCCGCTCCACCAGCCCCTGCCGCAGCAGCGCGAAGGCGCCCTCGGGGTCGGCCAGCCGGTCGTCGGCCCGCAGCCGCCCCCGGATGTCGATCAGTGGCTCTTCGTTCTCCTCGATCGGAATCGAGACGACTTGGGGGTCAGAGATCAACACGATTTCCCGCATATAGGCCATT
Source organism: Paraplanobispora takensis (assembly GCF_016863195.1). GTDB lineage: Bacteria > Actinomycetota > Actinomycetes > Streptosporangiales > Streptosporangiaceae > Planobispora > Planobispora takensis. The sequence goes on from NZ_BOOK01000004.1 coordinate 161,872, forward strand.
GTCACACCGTGTCGGAGAACACTTCCTCGCGGGCCCGCTGGAGCGCCGAGACCAGGGCCCCGTGCAGGACGGGGTCGCCCTCGACCTCGGTGGTCACCACCCGGGGCTGGCTCGGGCAGACCCGGGCCACCGCCTCCTCGACCCTGGTCGCGAGGGCCTCGGCGCCGGCCCGGCCGACGTCGCCGCCGAGCACGATCAACTCGGGGTCCAGGACCACGGCCACCGCCGCCACGCCGACCGCCAGCCGCCCGGCGAGCTCGTCGAGGAAGCCCTCGGACCCGGCGGCCACGGCCGCGCGGACCCGGTCGCCCACCGACTCGCCGGCGACGCCGTACGCGCCCGCCAGGCCGGTGACGGCGTCCCCGCCGACCAGCCGCTGGAAGGAGCCCGACTGGGGCTCGCTCACGTCGGTCGGCAGCGGCTCGCCGGGGACCGGCAGCCAGCCGATCTCGCCCGCGCCGCCGGTGAAACCGCGGTGCAGGCGCCCGCCGAGCATGACCCCCAGGCCCTGGCCGACTCCGGCCCACACGAGCACGAAGTCGTCCATGCCCCGGGCGGCGCCGTGGGAGCGCTCGGCCAGCGCGGCCAGGTTCACGTCGTTCTCGATCGTCACCGGGATGCCCAGTTCGCGGCGGAGCTCGGCCAGCACCCCCTCGTGCCAGGAGGGCAGGTCGAAGGAGAAGCGCATGTCGCCGGTCCGGGGGTCGACGACGCCCCGGGCGCCGATCACGAAGGCGCGCAGCCGGGAGAGATCGATGCCCGCCGTCGCGCAGGCCTTCTCCACGACGCCGCGCACCAGCCGTACCGGGTCCTCGTGACCGGTGGGGTCGGCGAAGACCTCGGCGACGAGTTCGCCGGTGATGTCGGCGATCCCCGCGCTGATCCGGTCCGGCAGGACGTCGAGGCCGGCGACGTAGGCGCAGGAAGGCACCACGCCGTAAAGTGCGGCATTGGGACCGCGACCGCCGGCCTGCTCACCGACCACCGAGACCAGGGCCCGCTCCTCCAGCCGGGACAGCAGCTGGCCCGCCGTGACCTTGGACAGGCCGGTATGCTCTCCCAGCTCAGCCCGGGTCAACGGGCCGCTGGCGAGCAGGAGCTCCAGCGCCGCGCGGTCGTTGAGCTGGCGCAGCAGCCTGGGCGTTCCCGGACGTCGTGGCACGATCGGCCTCCCCCGTCACGATCCGCTAACGATCGTTTCTTTTAAGAAAGTTTCTTGTTAGTTTAGCCGCAGGCAGTCCGGCGGCAAGTAATCGAACCCCGGTACTGCGATAGCGCCGACCGCTCCTAGTGAGTGCAGAGGGTCGCGGGGACCCGAGCCGATACAGATGAGCGCGAACCCGACGAAAGCCGGGAAGGGAGAACCCCACAGTGAAGATCGCAAGGATCGCCGTTACGACGGCCACCACCGCCGCTCTGGCCCTGGGCCTCGCAGCCTGCGGTTCCAGCGAGCCCACCGAGACCGCGCCCAAGGCCGACGCCTCGGCCGCCGGCCCGAAGTTCGCGGGCGAGACGCTCACCATGTGGCGTCTCGGTGACAGCAACCCGGCCGCCCAGAAGTACACCGACGCGCTGGTCGCCGCCTTCGAGAAGCAGACCGGCGCGAAGGTCAAGGTCGAGTGGATCCCCTGGCCCCAGGTGAACGACAAGTTCACCGCCGCCGCCGCGGGCGGCGCCGGCCCGGACGTCACCGAGATCGGCAACGACCAGGTGCCGCTCTGGCAGAGCCAGGACGCCCTGCACCCGGTCACCCCGGTGCTCGGCGGCGGCGAGCAGGCGGAGATCCCCAAGAACCTGCTCGGCCTGGAGACCATCGACAACGAGATCTACGCCGTGCCGTGGGGCGGCGGCTCCCGCGCCGTCCTCTACCGCAAGGACTGGTTCGAGGACCTCAAGATCGAGATCCCGAAGACCTGGGACGAGCTGGTCGCCGCGGCCAAGAAGATCCAGGAGGAGAAGGGCAAGGACGTCGACGGCTTCGCCTTCAACGGCGGCTCCGACGCCAACCACCTCCTCGGCGCGCTCGCCTGGACCGAGGGCGGCGACTACGCCGTCAAGGAGGGCGACAAGTGGGTCGGCAAGGTGACCGACCCCGCCTTCAAGAACGGCTTCGCCACCTACACGAGCCTGGTGACCGAGGGCCTGTCCGGTAAGTCCCGCCTGACGCAGAACACCGTGGACATCCGCCGGCGCTTCGCCAACGACAAGGTCGGCATGTACCTGACCGCCGGCTGGGACCTGCCCGGGATCGAGGAGGACAGCAAGGGCAAGCTCAAGGGCGACAAGCTCGGCTTCTTCCCGCTGCCCTCCAAGACCGGCGGCGAGGCCGCGTCCTTCTTCGGCGGCAACGACATCGCCGTCTGGAACGACGCCAAGAACAAGGAGCTCGCGACCGAGTTCGTGAAGCTGGCCACCACCAAGGAGTGGGCGACCCGCTACGCCACCGAGGGCGGCCTGCTGCCGGTCTACCCGGACGCCCTGGCCAAGCTGAGCGAGGACCCGGCCCAGGCTCCGTTCGCGGCGGCCTTCGCCAAGGCCAAGGCCTTCCCGGCCGACCCCAACTGGACCGAGGCCAACGAGACCAAGGCCGTGCTGCAGAACGCGGCCCGCTCGGTCATCGAGGGCAAGGCCACCGCTGACGAGGCCCTGGCCAAGGCCAACACGGAACTCGAAGAGATCCTGAACCAGCAGTAACGATGACGAACACGTCGACGATCGCCCGGGGCGGGGGCAACCTCCCCGCCCCGGAGCGGTCCTCCAAGCGCTCCAGGCGCCAGGCGAAGCCCAGCGGGCTCCCCGGCTGGGTGATCCCGTATGTCCTGATCGTTCCCGGCCTCCTGGTCATCGCGGGCCTGCTGCTCTACCCGCTGATCCAGATGATCATCATCTCCTTCCAGAAGGTGGGACTGCGCCAGATCCGCGGCGTCCCCGCCGACTGGGTCGGCGGGGACAACTACACGCAGGTCCTCGACAACGAGATCTTCTGGTCCTCCCTCCGCAACACCGTGCTGTTCGCCGTCGTCACGGTGACCCTGACCCTGGTCCTGGGCACCGCGGTGGGCACGCTGCTCAACAAGCTGAGCAAGCGGATGTCCGCACTCGTGATCGTCGGCATCATGTCCGCCTGGGCGGTCCCGCCGGTGGCCCAGGGCGTCATCTGGCGCTGGCTCTTCGACGCCGACGCGGGAATGATCAACTGGGGGCTCAACCTGCTCCCCGACTGGTTCTCCGAGATGCTGTTCGGCCGCTCCGACTGGACCGGGGAGCCCTGGCTCAACGACCCGCTCAGCCTCTACATCGCACTGATCGTCTGCGTCGTGTGGGCCTCGTTCCCGTTCATCGCGGTCTCGGTGCTGGCCGGGCTCAAGGGCATCCCCTCCGAGCTGTACGAGGCGGCCAGGGTCGACGGCTCCGGCGCCTGGCGGACCTTCAGGAAGATCACCCTGCCGCTGCTCAAGCCGGTCTTCTCGGTGCTGACGATCCTGTCGATCATCTGGAACTTCAAGGTCTTCAGCCAGCTGTACGTGCTGATGAACGGGCCGACCAACCGGGAGGCCTTCAACCTGTCGATGTTCTCCTTCGCCGAGGCATTCCGGAGCCCGCCCAAGATGGGCACCGGCGCGGCGATCGCGGTGATCCTGACGGTGCTGCTGCTCATCGTCACCGCCGTCTACATCCGGCAGATCGTGAAGACGGAGGAGCTGTGACGACCTCGCTCGCCCCCCGGACCGCAGCCCGCCGGCAGCCCTCCCCCTCCGGGATGAGCCCGCTGGCCCGCAAGCGGCTGTCCAGGGCGGCCCTCAACACCGCCGGTGTGCTGGTCTTCCTGTTCGCGATCTTCCCGGTCTACTGGATGGTCTCCACCGCGTTCAAGACCAACGACCAGATCTTCACCACCGACTTCATCCCCATCCCCAGAGAGCTCACCTTCGAGCACGTCGAGCGGATCCTCACCGAGGGCGTGGCCGGCAACTCCATCTGGGTCTACATGCGCAACAGCGCGATCGTCGCGCTGGGCACCGTGCTCATCGGCGCGGTCTTCGCGCTGCTGGCCGCCACCGCCATCGCGCGGTTCCGGTTCCGGGGGCGCACCAGCTTCCTGATCCTGCTCCTCATCGTCCAGATGATCCCGGCCGAGGCCCTGCTCATCCCGCTCTTCCTCAACGTCAAGCGGCTCGGCCTCTACGACAGCCTGCTGGGCCTGATCGTGATCAACGTCGGTCTGACCCTGCCGTTCGGCGTCTGGATGCTGCGCACGTTCGTCGCCGCGGTGCCCAAGTCGCTGGAGGAGGCGGCCTGGATCGACGGCGCGAGCCGGTTCACGACCTTCTGGAAGGTCCTGTTCCCGCTCGTGGCCCCCGGCCTGGTCGCGACCAGCATCTTCTCCTTCATCACCGCGTGGAACGAGCTGGTCTTCGCGCTGATCCTGATGTCGGACTCCTCCGGCTACACGATGCCTGTCGCCCTGCAGTTCTTCTTCGGGCAGCGGGGCGTCGACTGGGGCGCCATCATGGCCGGCTCCACGATGATGACCATCCCGGTCGTCGTCTTCTTCCTTCTGGTGCAGCGGCGGATGGTCACCGGCCTCGTCGCGGGCGCCGTCAAGGGCTGACCCCCCTGGCGCTGGTACGGCCCGCGCTCACGAGGCGCGGGCCGTACCAGCCCTGCCCGCATTCCCCTATTCCCTACAGGTAAGGAGCGCTGCAGCGCCATGTCCGAGCTCACCACGGACCCCAGCGAGCGGGGGCTGTACCGCCTGGCGGCCGGCACGCTTCTCGTCGCCTTCCAGGGGACCACCGCTCCCGACTGGGTCATGCGAGGGCTGGAGAACGGTCTCGGCGGCGTCACCCTGTTCGGCTTCAACGTCGCCGACCCCGCCCAGTTGTCCGCTCTGACCGCGAGCCTGCGCGCGGCCGGCGACCCGGTCATCTCGCTGGACGAGGAGGGCGGCGACGTCACCCGGCTCGCCTACCACGTGGGCAGCCCCTACCCCGGCAACGCCGCCCTGGGCGCCGTGGACGACGTCGAGCTGACCCGCAACGTCTACCGCTCCATCGCCGACGACCTGGCACGCTGCGGCATCAACCTGGACATGGCCCCCGACGCCGACGTCAACACCGCCGACGACAACCCGGTGATCGGCACCCGCTCCTTCGGCTCCGACGCCGGGCTCGTCGCCCGGCACACCGTCGCCGCCGTGCACGGCCTGCAGGCCGCGGGCGTGGCCGCCTGCGTCAAGCACTTCCCCGGCCACGGCGCCACCCGCCAGGACTCCCACCTGGAGGTCCCCCTCGTCGAGGCCACCATGGACCTGCTGCACGAGCGCGAGCTCGTGCCCTTCCGCGCCGCCATCGAGGCAGGCACGAAGTCCGTCATGACCGCGCACGTCCGGGTGCCGGCCCTGACCGGCGACCTTCCCGCGACGCTCTCGCCCGCCGCCCTGACCGGCCTGCTCCGGGGCGAGCTGGGCTACGACGGCGTCGTGGTCTCCGACGCCCTGGACATGAAGGCGATCACCGACTCCTACGGCCTGGCCGGCGGCGCGGTGCTGTCCCTGGCGGCGGGGACCGACCTGCTGTGCCTGGGACCGATCCCCACCGAGTCCGACGTCCAGGAGATCATCACCGGCATCGTCGGCGCGGTCCGGGACGGCCGCCTGCCCGTCTCCCGCCTGGAGGAGGCCGCCGAGCGCGTGGCCCGCCTGCGCGCCTGGTTCGCCGAGCCCCGGCAGGTCTCCGCCGGGGAGAGCGTGATCGGCCTGACCGCCGCCCGGCGCGCGGTCACCCTGACCGGCTCGGCCTCCCCCCTGGTCGATCCCCTGGTGGTCGAGGTCGACACCCCGCCGACCATCGCGGTCGGCGACGTGCCGTGGGGCTTCACCCCCTGGCTCTCCCAGGCCGAGGTCATCCGGGTCAAGCCGGAGGGCGCCGACGTCGCGGCCATCCTGGAGCGCGCCGGCGGCCGCTCCCTGATCGTGGTCGTCAAGGACGCCCACCGCTACGAGGCCAGCCAGTCGGTGGTCTCCGCGCTGCTGACCGCCCGCCCCGACACCACGGTGGTGGAGATGGGCCTGCCGATCTGGCGCCCGGAGGCCGCCGCCTATCTCGCCACCTACGGCGCCGCCCGCGCCAACGCCCAGGCCGCCGCCGAACTCCTCGGCGTCTGACCGCCCCTCCCGGGAGCACGCGCCGCCCGTTCACCGAGGCCGCGTGCTCCCGGGACGCGACGGCCGTCCGGCGCACCCGCGGGGCGCCGTACCCGTCCGCCCCAGCCCGTGCTCCCGGAGCGGCGGGCCCGCGTCAGGAGGCGAAGATCTCCTCGCGGGCCTGCTCCAGAGCCGCCAGGACGGCCCCGCGCAGGACCGGGTTGCCGTCCACCTCGCTGGGCACCACCTGCGGGCGCACCGGGCAGATGCGGGCCACGGCCTCCTCGATCCGACCGGTGAGCACGCTCCCGCCCGCCTGGCTGACCTCTCCGGCGAGCACGACCAAGCCGGGGTCGAGCACCACGCACACCGACGCCACGCCCAGCGCCAGCCTGCCCGCGATGTCGTCCAGCAGGGGCTCGCCGCGCTCGCCCGCGCCGACCGCGGCGGCCACGCACTCGGCCGCGTTGCGCCCGGCGAAGCCGTACGAGGCGGCCAGCTCGGTCACCGTCTCGGCGCTCACCAGCGACTGCAGGCCGCCCGCCAGGGAGGGCAGCCGCCCGGGTACGGCCCGCACGTCGGCCGCCAGCGGCACCCCCGGCACCGGGAGGTAGCCGATCTCACCGGCGCTGCCGGAGCGGCCGCGGTGCAGCCGCCCGCCGAGCACCACGCCCAGGCCGATGCCGCGGCCCACCCACAGCAGCACGAAGTCGTCGGCGTCGCGGGCGGCCCCGAGGGTGCGCTCGGCGACGGCGACGAGGTTCACGTCGTTCTCGATCTTCACGTCGCGGCGCAGGTCGCGGGCGAGCGCCTCGTGGATGCCCTCGTGCCAGCCCGGCAGGTCGAAGGAGAAGCGCACGTCGCCGGTGCGCGGGTCGACCACGCCGGGCGTGCCGATCACGACCGCCCGCAGCTTGGAGAGCGCAACCTTGGCCGACCGGCAGGCCTTGACCACCGCGTTGTGCACGACCGCGACCGGGTCGTCGTGCTCGTCCGGCGCGACGGTCGCCTCGGCGACGATGTCCCCCCGGATGTCGGCCACGGCGGTGGTGACGAACTCCGGGCCGACGTCCAGCCCGGCCACGTAGGCGGAGGAGGAGACGATGCCGTACAGCGCCGCGTTGGGCCCTCTGCCCCCCGCCTGCTCGCCGGCCACCTCGACCAGCCCCCGCTCCTCCAGGCGGGCCAGCGTCTGCGACGCCGTCACCTTGGACAGGCCGGTGAGCTCCCCGATCTGACCCCGCGTCAACGGCCCGGAGGCGAGCAGCAGTTCCAGGGCGGCCCGGTCGTTGATCTCTCGCAGCAGCCTGGGCACGCCAGGACGTCGCTCCATGTATTTAAGCTCTCTTGTTCGCCGTTTCCCCGTCACCGTGACGATCAGGCTGAATAACGATCCCATCCATTTAACAAAGCTTCCAGAAGCTTAGCGCGAGGACGCGAATTCCCGAGAGTCCATGGGAGCGCTCCCGTGGCCGGTGGGAGCACCTTTCCGTTCTCCGCCGGGGGGCGTGCCGGTCATCCGGCGGATGAACGGGCCCGCGAACGGCGGACCACGCGCCCGAGCAGTGGGCGGAAGCCGGGATAATCGATCGTATGCGCCTATCCGCTCGTGTCGACTATGCCCTGCGCGCCGCAGCCGAGCTCGCGGCCGCCGGCGACGGCCCAACCACCGTGGGCGAGCTCGCCAAGGAGCAGGACATGCCGCCCAAGTACCTGGAGAACATCCTGCTCCAGATGCGCCGCGCCGGCCTGGTGCGGGGTCAGCGCGGCCCCGAGGGCGGCTACGTGCTGGCCAGGCCCGCCACGGAGATCACTCTGGCCGACGTGATCCGGGCCGTGGACGGCCCGCTGGCCAACGTGCGGGGCGAGCGCCCCGAGCACGTCGGCTACCGCGGGCCCGCCGAGTCGCTGCAGCAGGTCTGGATCGCGCTGCGCGCCAGCGAGCGGGCCATCCTGGAGGAGGTCACGCTCGACAGCGTGGCCACCGGCACGCTCCCCTCCCGGGTCCGCCAGCTCGCCTCCGACCCCGCCGCCTGGGACTAGGACCCCCGGCGGACGCCGTACACACACCGCTTGGGAGTCCGCCCCGCCGTCCGGGGACCGGCCCGCGCTCCGGGCACCGGCCTATACGCTGATCGCATGCCCGAAGGCGACGTCGTCTACCGCACCGCGGGGCGGCTCGGCCGGGCGCTGGACGGCCGGCCCCTGACCCGTTCGGACTTCCGCGTGCCCCGCTACGCCACCGCCGACCTGACCGGCAGGACCGTGCTGGAGACCGTCTCGCGGGGCAAGCACCTGCTCACCCGCGTCGAGGGCGGCCTGACCGTGCACACCCACCTGCGCATGGAGGGCTCCTGGCGCATGGCGCCCGCGGGACGCCGGACCCCGGTCGGCGACCGCGGCGACCTGGTCCGGCTGATCCTCGCCAACGCCGAGTGGCAGGCCGTGGGCGTACGGCTGGGCATGGTGGACCTGCTCGGAACCGACCAGGAGGACCGGGTCGTCGGCCACCTCGGTCCCGACCTGCTGGGGCCCGATTGGGATCCGGAGGAGGCCGTACGGCGGCTGCTGGCCCAGCCCGGCCGGACCGTCGGGGAGGCGCTGCTCGACCAGCGGAACCTGGCGGGCATCGGCACCATCTACCGGGCCGAGACGTTGTTCCTGTCGAAGGTCTCGCCGTGGCGGCCGGTGGAGGCCGTGGAGGACGTGAGAGGGCTGGTGGAGATCGCGCGCAGGTTGCTGGAGGCGAACAAGGAGCGGGTCGAGCGGACGACCACCGGTGATCTGCGCCCGGGACGGGACATGTGGGTCTACGGGAGGGCGGGACGGCCCTGCCTGCGATGCGGGGGCAGGATCAGCCGCGGGGAGATGGGGCCGCAGCCACAGGAACGGCTGATCCACTGGTGCCGCCGCTGCCAGCCTGAGTGACGGCCCGGGGCGTCGGCGCGCACGGTCGGGAGACCGCCCGCCGGCCCTCGGCGGGGGCGGGAGGGGACGCGGGCCGCCGTCAGGCGGCGACCATGTCCTTGACGTCCGGGGTGTGCTCGATGGGCGGGACGACGGCCCGGAAGCCCTCGAACGCGTCCTCGGGAAGGGATCCCGGCACGGTCTCGGCGATGGGCAGACGCTCCCGCTCGGGCACGTCGGCCAGCACCGGCGCGTGCTGGAGCTCGGCCAGCGCGAACTGGTCGGACACCTCACGGAGCACCTGGGACAACGGCACGCCCAGCGCACCGCAGATCGACGCGAGCAGCTCGGACGAAGCCTCCTTCTGACCGCGCTCCACCTCGGACAGATAGCCGAGGGAGACCCGAGCCAGTGTGGAGACCTCACGCAAGGTGCGACCCTGCCGCACCCGCAGCCGCCGCAGCACGTCACCGAGCAGCTGACGCAGCAGGACCATCTGTCGCTCCCTCCCCGGCGCGGACGCCTTCACGACGCCCCGCGCGGCCGGTTCGTGCCGCCCGTTCTTCGAACGCGACCCTTCGTACATTCGCCTCGCCGTCATCATCGCTTGACGCTGCCCTCACTCACAGATCCACCGTACCCGCATCGACCGACACCGCGGCAGACCGTCGTGAGCATGTTCGCTGGGGACGTAACGCGGTAATCATCCTGAATGTTCCCCAGAGTTCGACTCCAGAACATCTCCGAGCAGATCCACCGCCTCATCCACGGTCCGCTCCCGGATCTGCGCGCGCGTCCCACCGAGGTCCACATCCCGGTGCCATACCCGCCCGCCCGGGCCGCTAACGGCCAGGTGAACGGTACCGACCGGTTTTCCGTCCTGCGGGTCGGGCCCGGCCACCCCGGTGGCCGCCAGGCCGTAGGTGGCGCCGGTGAGCTCGCGCACCCCGGTCGCCATCGCCGCGGCGACCTGGGGGTGCACCGCCCCCTCGCGCTCCAGCAGATCGGCGGGGACGCCGAGCAGGCGCCGCTTGAGCTCGGTGGCGTAGGACAGGACGCCGCCCACGAAGGCCGCGGAGGCGCCCGGCGGGCCGGTCAGCGCCGCACCGATCATCCCGGCCGTCAGCGACTCGGCCGTCGCCACCGTCTCGCCCCGGCGGACGAGCAGCGCGAGCACCCGGGCGGCGGCGGGAGACGGGCCGGGGTTCACCGCTCGGCCCGCGCCCGTCTGGCCACCTGCCGCAGCTTGATCGCCCGTACCACGTAGTCGATCCCGGTGCCGACGGTCACCAGGACCGCCGCGCCCATGGTGATCCAGCGGACCAGGTCGGGCACCCCGGGCCACATGTAGAAGGTGATGGCGAGGATCTGCAGGACGGTCTTGACCTTGCCGCCGTAACTGGCCGGGATGACGCCGTGCCGCAGGACCGCGAAGCGCAGCAGCGTGACGCCGAGCTCCCTGCCGATGATCACCGCGGTCGCCCACCACGTCAGCTCGCCCAGGATCGACAGGCTGATCAGGGCGGTGCCGATGAGCGCCTTGTCGGCGATCGGGTCGGCGATCTTCCCGAAGTCGGTGACCAGGCCGTAGCGGCGCGCCAGCTCGCCGTCCAGGAGATCGGTCAGCGAGGCCGCCAGGAAGACCGCCAGCGCGGTGACCCGCCAGCCGGTGCCCGGCAGGAACAGGCAGACCGCGAAGAACGGAACCATCGCCAGTCGTAGCACCGTCACGACGTTGGCGATGTTCCACGCGCTCACCTTGGGGCTCGCGATCGCCGGCGTCACGTCGGTGCCGGTCTCTGGCGTGTTGGTCATACGCTCTCCCGGCCCGGCGGCGCGCTCATGGTGCGACCTTGATGCGTGCGATCAGGTCGACCCCCTCGGAGTCGACGACCACGGCCCGGACGATCTGCCCGGGGACCAGCCCGATGCCCTGCACCGTGACGGAGCCGTCGACCTCGGGCCCCTGGTGGGCCGCGCGGCCCTCGTAGCCGCCGTCGCCGAGGTCCTCCTCGATGAGGACGTCGACCTCGGTGCCGATCCGCTCCTCGGCCCGCTGGGCCATGAGCTCCTCGGCCAGCTCGGTGAGGGCGGCCACGCGGGCGTCCACGGTCTCCTGGTCCAGCTTGCCGGGCAGCGTCGCGGCCTCGGTGCCCTCCTCGTCGGAGTAGCCGAAGACGCCGATCACGTCGAGCCTGGCCTCCTGCAGGAAGTCGACCAGCTCGGCGAACTCCTCCTCCGTCTCGCCGGGGAAGCCGACGATGAAGTTGGAGCGCACACCCGCCTCGGGGACCAGGGCCCGGATGCTCTCCAGCAGGCCCAGGAAGCGCCTGGGGTCGCCGAAACGGCGCATCCGGCGCAGCACGGAGCCGCTGGCGTGCTGGAAGGACAGGTCGAAGTACGGTGCCACGCCCTCGGTGGTGGCGATCACCTCCAGCAGGCCCGGGCGGAGCTCGGCCGGCTGCAGGTAGCTGACCCGCACCCGCTCGATCCCCTCGACCGCGGCCAGGGAGGGCAGCAGCTTCTCCAGGGCCCGCAGGTCGCCGAGGTCCTTGCCGTAGGAGGTGGAGTTCTCGCTGACCAGCACGAGCTCCCTGACGCCCTGCGTGGCCAGCCAGGCGGCCTCGGCCAGCAGTTCCTCGGGGCCGCGCGAGACGTAGGCGCCGCGGAAGGCGGGGATGGCGCAGAAGGTGCAGCGCCGGTCGCAGCCGGAGGCCAGCTTCAGCGAGGCCACCGGCCCGTCGCCCAGGCGCTTGCGCAGCGGCCTGGGCCCGCTGGCCGGGGCGAGGCCCTCGGGCAGCTCGCCGTGGCCGGGGATGCTGGCCTTGGGGGCCGCGGCACGCTCGACCGGCGAGATGGGCAGCAGCGTCCGGCGGTCGCGCGGGCTGTGCGGGACCAGCGGCCGGCCCGCCAGCACGTCGTCCAGGCGCGTGCCGATCTCGGTGTAGTCGTCGAAGGAGATGACGGCCGCGGCCTCGGGCAGGGCGTCGGCGAGCTGGTCACCGTACCGCTCGGCCATGCAGCCCGCAGCGACCACCTTGGCCCCGGAGTCGGCAGCGGCGAGCAGCGTGTCGATGGAGTCCTTTTTCGCTGAGTCGATGAAGCCACAGGTGTTGACGACGATGACATCGGGGTCGTCGTCGCCCAGCTGCCAGCCGGCAGCCTCAAGCCGCGCGGCGAGCTCCTCGGAGTCGACCTCGTTGCGCGCGCAGCCCAGTGTGATCAGCGATGCGGTTCGGCGGGATGACATGGTGAACACTACGGTATCGGGAGTTGGCCACTACCCGATGCACCTCCCCCGCTCCAGCCTCCCGCCCGGGAGCTCAGCCGGTCTTCGCGGAGGCCTTGTAGTAACGCTGGACACGCTGTCCCGAGCGGCCGGGCGAACCCACGTCCTTGCCGTTCACCTGCAGGGAGACCGCTCCCGCGTCGCCGAAGGTGACCCGCACCCCCGTCTTGGCCTTCCACACGGAGGTTTTACCCGCCTTCAGCGTGCCGGCGAACAGCCGGCGCCCCTTGGCGTCCCTGATGTGGAGTCGGGAGGAGCGTTCGGCCTTCACCTCGAGCACGACCGTGTCACCGCGGCTGCCGGCCGCCAGGGCGGTCGCCTGGCGCGGCTGCTCCGGCGCCAGGGCCATGGAGGGCGAGGAGGAGGGAGGCGGGATCGAGCTCGCCTGCATCTCCGCCGTGGTGGTGTCCCCGGCCCCGCCCATCGTCTTCACCACTCCGAACACGACGATGACGGCCAGTGCGACCCCCATGGCCATCGACCAGTTGGGCGAGCGGCGGTCACGGATCTTGATGGGCCTCTCCACCTGGAAGACGCTGGCGGCCCGCACCGGCAGCGGCACCCCGCCGTGCAGTTCGTCGAACTCGTGCACCAGGGCCTCGGCGTCCAGGCCGAGGATCGCCGCCAGGTTGCGCACGTGCCCCCGGGCGTAGAAGTCCCCCCCGCACGGGGAGAAGTCGTCCTTCTCGATCGCCTCGATCAGCGTCTCGCGCACGCACGAGCGCGCGCTCAGCTGCTGCACGCTGAGGCCCGCCGCCTGGCGGGCCTCGGCGAGAACGGTGCCGACGCTCTTGCGAGCGTGCCGCGGCTGCGCCGCCCCGTCCCCGTCGTGGTCCTTCTCGCGCCCTTCCGTCCCCGCTTTTCGCACGTATGTACGCCTCCCCCGTCCCCCGACGCTGCGTAGTGACTCCCATTCAAGCAGTAACGGGCGAAAAGGGGGAGAGGGGGGTCATTCTCCGCGTAGGTCGGCGAGCAGACCCGGGAGATCGTCCGGCTTGACCATCACCTCGCGGGCCTTGGACCCCTCGCTCGGGCCGACCACGTTGCGGCTCTCCAGCAGGTCCATCAGGCGGCCCGCCTTGGCGAAGCCCACCCGCAGCTTGCGCTGGAGCATCGAGGTGGATCCGAACTGGGTGGTCACGATGAGCTCGGCGGCCTGGATCAGCAGGTCGAGGTCGTCGCCGATGTCCTCGTCGATCTCCTTCTTGGCGGTGGCCGCCGCGGCGACGTCCTCGCGGTACTCCACCGCCATCTGCGCCTTGCAGTGGGTGACGACCTCCGTGATCTCCTTTTCGGAGACGAAGGCGTTCTGCAGGCGCATGGGCTTGCTCGCGCCCATCGGCAGGAACAGCGCGTCGCCCTGGCCCACCAGCTTCTCGGCGCCCGGCTGGTCCAGGATGACCCGGGAGTCGGCCAGCGAGGAGGTGGCGAAGGCCAGCCGGGAGGGCACGTTGGCCTTGATCAGGCCGGTGACGACGTCCACCGACGGCCGCTGGGTGGCGATCACCAGGTGGATGCCGGCGGCGCGGGCGAGCTGGGTGATGCGCACGATGGAGTCCTCGACGTCGCGCGGGGCGACCATCATCAGGTCGGCCAGCTCGTCGACGATGACCAGCAGATAGGGGTAGGGCTGGTAGACCCGTTCGCTGCCCGGCGGGGGGACCAGCTTGCCCGCGCGCACCGCCTTGTTGAAGTCGTCGACGTGCCGGAACCCGCTGGCCGCCAGGTCGTCGTAGCGGCGGTCCATCTCCCCCACCACCCACTCCAGGGCCTCGGCGGCCTTCTTGGGGTTGGTGATGATCGGCGTGATCAGGTGCGGGATGCCCTCGTAGACGCTGAGCTCCACCCGCTTGGGGTCGACCAGCACCATCCGGACCTCGTCGGGGGTGGCGCGCATCAGGATCGAGGAGATCAGGCCGTTGACGCAGACCGACTTGCCCGCGCCGGTGGCGCCGGCGATGAGCAGGTGCGGCATCTTGGCCAGGTTGGCCACTATCGTGCGGCCCTCGACGTCCTTGCCCAGGCCCACGATCATCGGGTGGTGGTCGGCCTGGGCCACCTGCGAGCGCAGGATGTCGCCGAGCGAGACCAGGTCCTTGTCGGTGTTGGGGATCTCGACGCCGATCGCCGACCGGCCCGGGATGGGCGACAGGATCCGCACGTCGGCCGACTTGACCGCGTAGGCGATGTTCTTGGTGAGCGCCGTCACCTTCTCGACCTTGACCGCCGGGCCCAGCTCGATCTCGTAGCGCGTCACCGTCGGGCCCCGGGTGAAGCCGATCACCTGGGCGTCGATCGAGAACTGCTCCAGCACGCTGGTGAGCGCGTTGACGACGACGGTGTTGGCCTTGGTCTGCGGCTTGGGCGCGCTGCCCGGCCGCAGCAGCTGGGTGTCGGGCAGGGTGTACGGCCCCGCCTGCGGGGAGAGCACGAGCTGCTCGACCTTGCGGGGCGCCGGGGTGGGCGCGGGGGGCTCGCTCCTGCGGGCCGGGGGCTCCTCCTCCGGGTCCACCAGGCCCGGCACGATCTCCGGCGAGTGGTCGGCGAGCTTGTCCGGCGCGTCGGCGATCACGGGCGTGTCGTAGGGCTTGACGCCCTCTCCGCCCTCGCCGCCCTCCTGCGGGTCCCGGCCCGCGCCGCCGGCCTTCCTGCGCGCGGGCCGCCCGGCGGGCGCGCGGGGGGCGCGCGGCGCGACCGGCACGTCCCGGGTGAAGAGCATGTGCCTGATCTCGGCCAGCCGCTCCGGGATGCGGTGCACCGGGGTGGCGGTGATGACCAGCACCCCGAAGCCGGAAAGGAGCAGCAGCAGCGGGATCGTGATGAAGACCGGCAGGATGCTGTCGGGCGGCGCGGAGACGACGAAGCCGATCATGCCGCCCGCGGCCGACACCTTGTCCATGCCGTCGGCGGCGCCGCCCGAGGGGTACGGCGTGCCGTTGGCGACGTGCACGACGCCGAGCACGCCGATCGTGAGGGCGGAGCACCCGATCATCATCCGGCCGGTGTCGGTGTTCTGGTCGGGATGGCGCAGCAGCCGCCAGGCCAGCAGCGCCAGGAAGACGGGGACCAGCCAGGCCAGCGCCCCGAAGACGCCGCGCATGACGGAGCCGACCACCTCGGAGACCGCGCCTGTGGGGGTGCGCCAGGTCATCGCGGCCAGCACGATCGCCCCGGCGATCACGGCCAGGCCCAGGCCGTCGCGGCGGTGCACCGGGTCGAGCTCCCGCGCGTTGCGGCCCAGGGCCCGCGCCGCGCTGCCGATGCCGCCCGCCAGCAGCATCCAGATGCCCACGAAGAGCTTGCCGATCATCGTGAAGACCCAGCCGAGCGGGTCGGGCTGGGCGGTCGCGGGCCTGCGGGCGGGGGGCTTCGGCCGGGCGGCGGAGGGCCGCTTGGCGGAGGCCGTACGGGCCTGGGCGGGCCTCGGACGGCCGGCGGCTCCCTTGCCCGGGGGCTTTCCTTGGGCGCCTTTAGACGTACGGGTGGCCATGGTAGGGAGGCTAGCCACGAGACGGGCGGTTCGCCCGCAGGCACGCCGAGCGGGCGGGAAGATCCCGATTCGGCGGAGGGACTCCGGTGAGGCGGCCGGGCAAGACGTCCGCCCGCCGGACGGAAAGGTCTCGTTCCGGATACGACGGTCATGACCTCACAGGTGGACCGGCCGCACTTTGAGGAGAGGGAAACCGCATTCCGTCCCATGTATTGACATAGCGTTTCATGTAGTAGAACCTCCTTGCCGACAGGACGTTGGGAGGAGACTCATGTCCGTACTCGACTGGTCCGTTCTGGGCGCGTACTTCCTCGTGATGGTCGGCATCGGCGTGTGGTCGAAGAGCCGGATCCGGAACGTGGTCGACTTCTTCACCGCCGGGGGCCGGATCCCCTGGTGGCTGTCCGGCATCTCCCATCACATGTCGGGCTACAGCGCGGTCATGTTCGTGGCGTTCGCGGCGGTCGCCTACAACTACGGCATGGCCATGTATGTCTGGTGGGCCCTGACCATCGGGCTCGGCGTCGGCATCGGCGCGTTCGTCTGGGCGGCCCGGTGGAACCGGCTCCGCTCCAAGCACGGCGTGGCCTCGCCGCTGGAGTATCTGGCCCGGCGCTACAACCTGCCCACCCAGCAGGTGCTGGCCTACAGCGGCGCGTTGCTGAAGGTCGTGGACATCGCGGCCAAGTGGGTGGCGATCGCGGTGCTGCTGCGCGGCTTCGCCGGGATCCCCATCGCCTGGGGCATCCTCATCACCGGGGCCGTCACCCTGGTCTACATCACCGCCGGCGGCCTCTGGGCCGACGTGCTCACCGACTTCGGCCAGTTCGTCATCCAGGGCGTCGCCGGCGTCGCCATGTTCGTCGCGATCATGTCCCACCTGGACGGCGTCCCCACGTTGTGGACCATGTGGGACAAGCTGCCCGAGGGACACGGCGACCCGTTCGCCGGGCCGTACACCACGACGTTCTTCCTGGCCATGCTGTTCATCAAGACCTTCGAGTACAACGGCGGCATGTGGAACCTCGCCCAGCGCTACATGGCCTCGCCCTCGGGCTCGGCGGCCAGGCGCTCGGCGCTGCTGTCCAGCGCGCTGTGGCTCGTCTGGCCGCTGATCCTGTTCATCCCGATGTTCGCCGCCCCGCTCATCGTGCCGGGCCTGGCCGACGCCGAGGAGGCCTACGTACGGCTGGCGCAGACCCTGCTGCCGCAAGGCGTGATCGGGCTGGTGCTCGCGGGCTTCTTCTCCCACACCATGGCCATGGTCGCCTCCGACGCCAACGTGATCTCCTCCGTCGTCACCCGGGACATCGCGCCGGTGCTCGTGCGCAAGGTGCGGGAGCTGTCGGAGCGGGCCGAGCTGACCTTCGCCCGGGTGACGACGTTCACCTTCGTGCTGATCAGCATGCTCATCGCGATCTCCACCGAGGGCCGGGGCGTGGTCCTGAAGATCGTCGTGGATCTCGTCGCGGCCACCATGGGACCGATCTCCATCCCGCTGATGCTCGGCCTGCTGCCGTGGTTCAAGCGGAGCGGACCGACCGCGGCGATCGCCTCCTGGGCGGCGGGGCTGGGCGTGTGGGCCTACATCAAGTGGATCATCGAGTCCAAGGACACCGCGATGGTGGTGGGGGTGCCGCTGGTCACCTCGCTGGTCCTCTACGTGGCGATCGGCCTGCTGAAGCCGGAGAACACCCCGGACCGCGACGCGCTGGTCGACTCGCTCGACACCGACCCCGAGACCGAGCGGGCCGCCGCGCCCGCCTGAACACGCCGGACCTGAACACGCCGAAAGGGGGCCGGGTGACCCGGCCCCCTTTCTCATGCCCCGAAGCCCTGCGAGGCTCTCCCGGGGTTATCTGTCGGACTCCAGAACGCCGCCGTTGGCCACATCGGACTTCTCGATCTCGGTGAAGACGATGCGCACCGCCTCACGGCGGGCCTTCAGCACGTCGACGGCGGCGTCGGTCACCGCGGCCACGAACTCCCTGCGCTGATCCGGGGTCCGCCCCGAGAGCAACTCGACGGTGATGTTCGGCATACTGTCCTCCAGCTCAATGTTGTCGCATAACATGAGACCACATTCCACTACATGAAACAAGGAGCCGCCGTGGACGTGATCGTGCTGGGCGAGCCGCTGGTGGAGTTCTCCGCCGACCGGGCGCTGACGGAGGCCGTGAGCTTCCGCCTGTCCTTCTCCGGCGACGCGCTCAACGCCTCCGTCGCCGCCGCGGCGCAGGAGGCGCGGGTGGCGCTGGTGACCCGCGTCGGCGCCGACGAGTTCGGCGAGCGCCTGACCGGCTTCGCGGCCGCCAGGGGCGTGGACACCCGGTGGATGACCCCCGGCGAGGGCTCCACCGGCGCCTACGCGCTGGGCGCCGACCCCTCGGGCGAGCGGGCCTTCTGCTACATGCGGTACGGCAGCGCCGCCTCGCGCATGGACCGCGGCGACGTCGACCGCTCCCCTGTGGCCACGGCCCGGGTGGTGGTGCTGGGCGGCATCACCGCGGCGCTCTCCGCCTCCTGCGCGGACGCCGTACGGCACGCCGCCGCGACGGCCTCGGGACGGGTCGTCTACGACGCCAACTTCCGCTCCCGCCTGACCACTCCCGAGGCCGGGGCGGCGGTCCTGCGGGACGTCGCGCCGCACGCCGCGGTGGTCAAGATCTCCTCCCCCGGCGACGGGGAGGCGCTGCTCGGCCGTACCGACCCCGGGGAGATCGGGCGCGCCTGCCTGGAGATGGGCGCGGCGGCCGTGGCGGTGACCATGGGCGCCGGGGGGGTGCTGCTGGCCGAGGCGGACGGCGGGACGACCACGATCCCCGCCCATCCCGTCGCCGAGGTGGTCGACCAGACGGGCGCGGGCGACGCCTTCACCGGCGTCATGGCCGCCTGGCTCGCCCGGGGCGAGAGCCTGCCCGACGCGGTCAGAGCGGGGGCCGCCGCGGCCTCGGTCAACCTCACCGGCCGGGGAGGCACCGGCCGCGTCGCCACCCCCGACGAGATCAGGAAGCTGATCGGCTGACCAGCCGCCGGAGGCGCTCCCCCGGGCCGGTGACCGGCAAGCCGGCGGACCGCCGCACAGGCCGGAGGGACCGCCGGCCCTGCGGAGGGCCGGCCCGGCACGGTCAGCGGCCGGCCGCGGGCTGGGGCGCGCCGAGCGCGGCGGAGACCTCGCGGGCGGCCGCCACGACCTCGGGGGCCAGACGCTCCAGCTCCTGCGGGGTCATGTCCATCTTGAGCGCGGAGACGGAGATCCCGCCCAGGACGTGGCCGGTGTGGTCGAAGACCGGGGCGCCCACGCACAGGATCTCGGGCAGGTTCTCCTCCTCGTCGAAGGCGTAGCCCCGCGCGCGGACCTCGGTCAGGTGGGCCAGGAGGCCGTCGACGGTGGTGATCGTGTTGGGGGTCGGCGCGGGCAGCCCGGTGCGGCCGCAGATCGCGCGCACCTCCTCGGCGGGCAGCTGGGCGAGGATCGCCTTGCCGATGGCGGTGCAGTGCAGGCGCAGGCTCATCCCGACGCGCGAGGGCATCTGGTACGGCCGCCGCCCCTCCAGCTTGTCGACGTAGACCGCCTCGTCACCGCTGCGGATCGCGAAGTGCGTGGTGTAGCCGATCTTCTCGTGCAGGGCGCCCAGCGCCCCGGACGCCTGGCGCGCCGGGTCGAACCGGTTCATCACCCGGCCCGCCAGGGTGAGGATGCGCGGGCCGGGCTCGTAGCCCCCGTTGCCGTCCGCCCGCGCGAACCCCCAGTCCACCAGCGACTGCAGGATGCGGTGGACGGTCGACTTCGACACGCCCGTCGCCGCGGCGATGTCGGTCACGCGGTGGTGCTCGGCGAGAGCCTCCAGCACCGCCAGCGCCTTGTCGATGGAACTGCCTTCCCTGACCACGCCCGAAAGCCTAGTGGTCAGCGGGCCAGCCATCCTCCGTCCACCGCCAGCACGTGCCCGTTGACGTAGTCGGAGGCGCCGGAGGCCAGGAAGACCGCGGCGCCCACGAGGTCCCCGGGCACGCCCCACCGGCCGGCGGGGATCCGCCCCCTGATCTCGGTCTCCCTGACCGGGTCGGCGCGCAGCCGCTCGGTGTTGCCGGTGGCGATGTAGCCGGGGGCGATGGCGTTGACCTGCACCCCCGAGGCCGCCCACTCGACGGCCAGCGCCTTGGTCAGCCCCGCCACGGCGTGCTTGGCCGCGGTGTAGCCGGGCACGTTCAGGCCGCCCTGGAAGGAGAGCATCGACGCGATCGTGATGATCTTCCCGGTCCCCCGGGCCAGCATCCCCGCCCCCACGGCCTTGCTGAGCAGGAAGACCGCGTCGAGGTCGACGTCGAGCACCTGGCGGAAGTCGGCGTAGGAGTGCTCGGCGGCGGGCGCCCGGCGGATCACTCCGGCGTTGTTGACGAGCACGTCGATCCTGCCGAGCGCGGCCGCCGCCTCGGGGATCCGGCCGGGCCGCGACAGGTCCAGGACCCACCGGGAGACCTGGCGGCCGGTCTTGCGGACCTCGGCCTCGACCTCGTCGAGGTCGTCGTCGCGCCCGTGCAGCACCATGTCGGCCCCGGCCTCGGCCAGGCCCACGGCCAGCGCCCGGCCGATGCCCGTGCGGGCCCCGGTGACGAGCGCCGTCCTGCCCTCCAGCGAGAACATCTCCCCCGGTGCGGGCATCAGCGCAACTCCCCGATCGCGACCTGCTCCATGTCGTCGTAGGCCTGGTTCTCCCCGCCCATCGCCCACACGAAGGAGTAGCTGCGGGTGCCGAAACCGCAGTGCACCGACCAGGCGGGCGATATCACCGCCTGCCGGTCGGCGACCACCAGGTTGCGGGTCTCCTCGGGGCGCCCCATCAGGTGGATCACCCGCTGGTCCTCGGGGAGGCCGAAGTAGAAGTAGACCTCGGTCCTGCGCTCGTGGGTGTGGCAGGGCATGGTGTTCCACATGCTGCCGGGCTCCAGCACGGTGACGCCGAGCACGAGCCGGCAGCTCCGCACGCCCTTGGCGTGGACGTGCTTGTAGATCGTGCGGTCGTTGGAGCCCTCCGCGCCGCCCAGCCGTACGGGCTCGGCGTCCTCCAGCGTGCTCCTGGCCGTCGGGTGCTCGGTGTGCGCGGGGGTGGAGACGAGGTAGAACGCGCCCTCGTCGAAGGTCACCTCGCGGGCCCCGCGGCCGACGTAGAGACACTCCTTGCCCCCCAGCTCGTACGGCGTGCCGTCCACCGTCACCACGCCCGGCCCGCCCACGTTGACCACGCCCAGCTCGCGCCGCTCCAGGAAGTGCTCCGCACGCAGCGGATCGGGGTTCGGCAGGCGTGCCGGCCCCACCGCCCCGCCCACCACCATCCGGTCCTCGTGCGAGTAGACCAGCCGCACCTCCCCGGGGGCGAACAGGTCCTCCACCAGGAACCGGCCCCGCAGCCACTCGGTCGTCGCCCCCGGGATCTGATCCGGCGCCGTGGCGTGCCGTACCTCCATCGCCCCTCCACGTCCCGCTCGTGTTCCGACGTCGCTTCATGCGCTTCGTTTCATTACACAGAACAAAAAATTGCTACATGAAACATTAGGAGCATACAACGACACCGCCTCCCGGCGCATCAGGCCGGGAGGCGGTGTCGGAGACGGCGGGGCGCCGAGTGAGAGCGCCCCGGTTCGCGCGTCGCCGTGCGGGCGGGCGGCTCAGACCTCGACGACCACCGGGATGATCATCGGGCGGCGGCGGTAGGTGTCGCTCACCCAGCGGCCCACGGTCCTGCGGACCACGCGGCGGATCTGCTGGATGTCGACCACCCCGTCGGCGGCGTTGTCCTGCAGGGCCCTCTCGACCTGGGGAATGACCTCGTCGAAGCGGTCGGGGTCGATGCCCGAGCCGCGGGCGTGGATCTCGGGCCCGGCCGTCAGCTTGCCGGTGTTCGAGTCGACCACGACGACGACCGAGATGAACCCCTCCTCGCCCAGGATCCTGCGGTCCTTCAGCGCGAAGTCGGTCACGTCGCCGACGGAGGTGCCGTCCACGTAGACGTAGCCGGCCTGGACGGCGCCCGAGATCCGCGCGCGGCCGTCGATGAGGTCGACCACCACGCCGTCCTCGGCGATCACGATGTGATCGTCGGGCACGCCGGTCAGCGCGGCCAGCTTGGCGTGCGCCCGCAGGTGCCGCCACTCGCCGTGCACCGGCATGAAGTTGGACGGCCGGGTCAGGTTGAGCACGTACAGCAGCTCCCCCGCGGCCGCGTGCCCGGACACGTGCACCTTGGCGTTGCCCTTGTGCACGACCCGGGCGCCCCAGCGGGTCAGCCCGTTGATCACCCTCGTGACGGCGGTCTCGTTGCCCGGCACCAGCGAGGAGGCCAGCAGCACGGTGTCGCCCTCGGCGATGCGGATGGGGTGGTCGCGGTTGGCCATGCGCGACAGCGCGGCCATCGGCTCGCCCTGGGAACCGGTGCAGATCAGCACCACGTCCTCCGGCGGCCAGCCCTCGATCTCCTTGGAGTCGACGATCAGGCCCGGCGGCACCTTCAGGTAGCCCAGGTCGCGCGCCACGCCCATGTTGCGGACCATGGAGCGGCCGATCAGCGCGACCTTGCGGCCGTGCCTCTCGGCGGAGTCCACGACCTGCTGGACGCGGTGGATGTGGGAGGCGAAGCTCGCCACGATCACGCGCTTGGTCGCGGTGCGGACCACCTCGTCGATGACCGGCGCGATCTCCCGCTCGCTGGTGACGAAGCCCGGCACCTCGGCGTTGGTGGAGTCGGACATCAGCAGGTCGACACCCTCGCGGCCGAGCCTGGCGAACCCGCCCAGGTCGGTCAGGCGCCCGTCGCTGGGCAACTGGTCCATCCGGAAGTCCCCGGTGTGCAGGACGATGCCCGCGGGCGTCCTGATCGCGACCGCCAGGGCGTCCGGGATCGAGTGGTTGACCGCGAGGAACTCGCAGTCGAACGGCCCGAACCGGTGCCGCTGCTCCTCGGCGACCTCGACCTTGACCGGCTGGATGCGGTGCTCGGTCAGCTTGGCCTCGATCAGCGCCAGGGTGAGCCTGGAGCCGACGACCGGGATGTCGCGACGTTCGCGCAGGAGGTACGGCACCGCGCCGATGTGGTCCTCGTGGGCGTGGGTCAGCACCACGGCTTCGACGTCGTCCAGGCGGTCGCGGATGTAGTCGAAGTCGGGCAGGATCAGGTCGACTCCGGGCTGCTCCGGTTCGGGGAACAGCACTCCGCAGTCGACGATCAGCAGGCGGCCGTCGAACTCGAACACCGCCATGTTGCGGCCGATCTCCCCGAGCCCGCCCAGCGCCACGATGCGCAGCGCGCCCTCGGGAAGCAACGGGGGCGGGCCGAGTTCGGGATGGGGGTGACTCATCCGGTCACACCTCTCTCACATGTACGAACTCACATGTACGAACGAACCTCCCGGACGACCGGACTGCCCCCTCGCCGAGCACTCCGGACTCCATCGGGTCCCTGCGTCGGTCGTTCAAACCGTCGTTCCTCCCTCCAGCGGCCCTCTGCGGCCGCGACGTTCCGTCTCATGCCACGACCCCGTCGGACAGCTTCACGCCGCCCGCCACGAGGTCCTCGCGCAGTCGCGCGATCTGCTGTTCGGTGGCCTCCGCCAGCGGCAGCCGTACGGGCCCCGCGGGCCGGCCCACCAGCGCCAGCGCCGCCTTGACCATGATCGCGCCTCCGGCCTGCATCATGATCCCGGAGACGACCGGGAGCAGACGGCGGTGGACGGCCAGCGCTCCGGCGACGTCGCCGGAGCGGTACAGCTCCATCATGGTGGCGATCTCGGCGCCCACGACGTGGCCCACGACGCTCACGCATCCGGCGGCGCCGACCGAGAGCCAGGGCAGGTTCAGGGTGTCGTCACCCGAGTAGAAGACCAGGTCGGTGGCCGCCATGACCTGCGACCCCGCGAAGAGGTCGGCCTTGGCGTCCTTCACCGCGACGATGCGCTCGTGGTGCGCCAGCCGGAGGAGGGTCTCGCTCTGGATCGGCACACCGCTGCGGCCGGGGATGTCGTAGAGCATGACCGGCAGCCCCGTGGCGTCGGCCACGGCGGTGAAGTGCCGGTAGAGCCCCTCCTGCGGGGGCTTGTTGTAGTACGGCGTCACCACCAGCAGGCCGTGGGCCCCGGCGCGCTCGGCGGCGCGGGCCAGCTCGATGCTGTGGTGGGTGTCGTTGCTGCCCGCTCCTGCCACCACGACGGCGCGGTCGCCGACCGCTTCGAGGACGGCGCGCAGAAGGCGCTCCTTCTCCTCGTCGGTGGTGGTCGGGGACTCGCCCGTCGTGCCGCTCACCACGAGGCCGTCGTTGCTCTGCTCGTCCACCAGGTAGGTCGCCAGGCGCTGCACCGCCTCGTAGTCGACCGCGCCGTCATCGGTGAACGGTGTCACCATGGCGGTCAGCATGCGGCCGAAGGGGGCGTCGGAGGTCGTCATTGGTGCTGCCATAGACGGAACGGTACCCGGATCCGGCGGGACGGTGGACGCCGCCACCCCGCTCCGCCCGCCCGGCGAGCCGCTCACGGCTCCCCGGGGGCCCGTCGAACGGTCGATGACCCCAAAGCACTCCTAATATCCCGTAACTCCACCTTCACAGGACATTCCCCGATCAAAGCCCCGAAACTCCCCCCGGGCACACGAAAGAGGCCGCCGATATGTGCTCGGGGGTACACACATCGACGACCTCTACCGTTCAATCGGGGGCGCCCACGGAGGTGTTACACGATCTCCGAGAGATTTTTCCCTTCCGGGAGAAGGCCTGCGGAAGGCCCTAAAGTTGGAGCTCCAAATTCCTGCCATTACCCTGAGTTTTCCGCCGAATACGCCAGGATGGGACATCGTCCAAGAACCTTGGGATGGATCACGTGGCAAGTTCCGATCCGGTCTACCTGCGCGTCGTCGCAGACATCCGCCGCCAGATCGTCGACGGATCGCTGCCCCCCGGCGCCCCGATCCCCTCGCGGGCCCAGCTCACCCGTAAGTACGGCGTCGGCGAAACCGCGGCACGCCACGCGCTGCGCGTGCTCGCCTCCGAAGGCCTCATCGTCGGCCGTGTCGGCTCCGGCCACTACGTCCGGGCCAGACCCGTGCTCCTGCCGCTGTACCGATGGCGGTTCCACGACAACCGCGTCCCCTTCGGGGCCGACCTGCCGTCGCAGGGCACCCGCACCACCTGGGACTGGCGCGCCGAACCCGCCGAGGCCACCCCCGACATCGCCCAGCGGCTGCGCCTGAAGGAGGCGGCCCCCGTCACCCGCATCCGCTACGTGTTCCGCGGCGACGGCAAACCCGTCCAGCTGGCGACCTCCTACGAACCCGCCGGGCTCGGCGAGCCCGTGTCGGACGAGACCCAGCGGGCCCTGATCAACCGCATCTCGTCGGCCGGCATGAAGATCACCGAGGTCGTGGAGGAGGTCTACACGCGCGTGCCCCAGCCCTCCGAGAGCGACGCGCTCGCCCTGCCCGCCGGCGTGCACGTCCTGCACGTCGAACGCACCCACTGGGCCGGCGACCGCCCCGTCGAGACCAGCGACATCGTCATCCCCGGCGACCGCTTCCGGCTGGTCTACTCCCAGTCCCTGCACTCCTGAGGCACTCCCCGCCCTCCCGCGGGACCTGCCCGGCCCCGCGCCTCCGGGCGGGATCACCGGGGCGGACCGGCGCGTCCGCGCGGACCCACCGTGATCATGACGGCACGGAATGTCGGCATCCACTGGTAGAACGGGAACGGTTTCCCACGCCGGAGGTGCCGATTGCGCGTCAAGGACATGCCCCCGGGCGACCAGCCGCGTGAGCGGCTCCTGTCGACGGGGGCGGCGGCCCTGGCCGACCGCGAGCTTCTGGCGTTGCTTCTCGGCTCGGGCAGCCGGGGCGCCAACGCGGTCGAGCTCGCCTCCCGCCTGATCGCCCACTGCGGCGACCTGCGCGGGCTGGCCCGCTCCGACGCCCACCGCCTGATGACGGTCCCGGGCGTCGGCCCGGCCAAGGCCGCCCGCGTCATCGCCGCCTTCCATCTCGTACGGCAGGCGCAGACGGAGCCGGAGCGCCGCCGCATCACCTGCTCGGGCGACCTGGCCGCCGTCGCCTCCCCCCTGCTGCGCGACCTCGGCCACGAGCGTGTGGTCGCCGTGATCTGCGACTCCGGCGGCTCCGTGATCCGCAGGGTGATCGTCAGCGAGGGCGGCAGCGACCACGCCCTCGCCCCCGTCCGGGAGATCGTCACGACCGTCCTCACCTCCGGCGGCGCCTCCTTCGGCCTGGCCCACAACCACCCCAGCGGCCACCTCGACCCCAGCCCCGCCGACCTCGACGTCACCGCCCGCCTGCGCCTGGCCGCCGAGACCGTCGGCCTGCGCCTCCTCGACCACCTGATCGTCACCGACACCGCCTGGCGCCGCGTCCCGGACCCCGGGGACGCACCTTCCCCGGCGCCGCTGGACGAGTGAGCCCGAAGCGGGTGGGGGCGCGCCGGGGGGGCGGGCCCGGCCGTGGGATGCGCCCCGGCAGAGCGGGTGCCGCCCACCCGGGCTGCGCCGACGATGCCGAGTCCGCCCACGACACCAGGACGCCCGGACACGAGGACGTCCGCGACGAGGAGTGGGCGAGGGGTGCCGGGCACCCGCCGCCGTGCGGCGCAGCCCGGGTGGGCAGCACCCGGCTCACTGCGGACGCGCTCCACGGGTGGGCGACACCCGCCCCGCACCGCCGTACCCGCCTTCAGCCCCAGGAGCTACTCGTCTCGGCCTTCCGAGGACACCGGACTCCCAGAACCTGCCGGACCTCCGGGTCCCGGAGTTCCCGGATCTCTCCGGTCTCCCGGGCCCGTCCGGCTGAGGACCCGGTCCGGGCATCACCCATGCCCGGACCGGGTTGCCGGTCGTTGTCGACGTCCGGACGGCGACAACGCCCCGGATGGCCTCGACCCCCTCCAGACCCGAGGCCACGATGGACCCCGGCAGGCGGGCGCGCACTGCCGGGGAACCCGGATCCGGCAGACAGACGCGCGCCTGCCGGAATTCCGCACCCGGCAGGCGAGCGACACACCTGCCGGGAACCCGCTCCCGGCGGGCGGTGTGGGAACGCCCGCCGGGATCTTGGTTGGTGGCCCCGGCACCCCTCAGTCCTCGGGGCCACCGCCCGGCCCTTCCGGCGTCTCAATGCGCCCGGAAGGCCGGGAGTCTCTCCGCCGGCAGCACAGGGATCACGCCCATGCCGCCAGGCACATCTTTCACAGGCTCGTCGCCCACCACCGCGGCGGTTTCACGGCCCGCCACCCACCGCCGCCCGGCCTACACCCGATCGTCATCGCGCACTTCCCATGAGCAGCCGGATCCACAACTCCTGCGTCTCCTTCGTCAGCAGCCATGGAGACTCGTGCACCACCGTCGACTTCGGCCCGCGGTGCGTCCGCCGGATGAACATCAGCCCGCCCGCCTGGCAGAGCTCGTAGAACGTCGCCTTGCAGTCGCACGTGTGCTCCCTTATCCGCACCCGCGCCGCCCTGGCCTGCTCTTCCCTCCAGTCGATCTGTTCGCGCTCCGCCTGCAGAGTCCCGATGTGGAAGCTGTGATGCCGATTCCTCGGCTCCCGAGGTGTCGCATCCGCCTCATTGCCCCGCACCTCTCCGTCGAGCACTCGATAACCATACGTCTAGTTGTATTCACTCGTCAAAGCAGAGGTGTCAGTTCCCCTATTTAGATGACCCATTTTGTGAGAGGCCGTCCCTATTCGTCTATCCTCAAGCAGTGCTCGACTATGAAGGAGACACCCACCTCTACCTGCAAATCGCCGAAATCATCCGCCATAGGATCACGGAAGCCGACCTCCCACCCGGGCATGCCGTTGCCAGCGAGGCGGATATCCGCAACGAGTTCGGCGTGGCCAGGACGACCGCCAGAAGAGCCGTCCAGATCCTCAGAGACGAAGGACTCGTCTACACGGTCCAAGGGGAGGGCACCTTCGTCGGCCCACCGGACAAAGGACCTCGACAGGCTCGCAAGACCCCGATGTACCGGCAGATCGCAGAAGAACTCGTCGAACTCATCCGCAGCGGTGACCTGAGGCCTCGCCGTCCCATTCCCAGCGAGACGGCACTGGTGGACCGATACGACGTGGCCAGAGAGACCGCGCGGCGCGCCGTCGGCCTGCTCCGCGAACAGGGCTGGGTCTACACCGTGCCGCAGCGTGGGAGTTTCGTCTCTCCTGAGGACGACTGGCCGGAGAAGTAACCGCAGATCGTTTCCGGTTTCCCATGTCCGGTCGTATCTGCACGTCCAACCTTTGACTGTGCTCGACAGACAAGGGCCTGTGCCGGTTTACATCCAGATCGCCGACATGGTGCAACGCCGCATCATCGCCGACCGCATCCGGCGCGGCGAGATCGAGGTCAACCGCAGGATCCCCAGCGAGAAGACGCTCATTTCGTGAAAGCCGACGCCCCGATCAGGCGGACCGGGCGCGGAGGACTTCCAGGGCTCGGTCGGCGTGGATGTTCATGTTGGCCTCGTCGTGGATCACTTCGAGGATGCGGCGGTCGACGTCGATGACGAACGTCATCCGGCGGGTGAGGAAGGGGCCGACGGCGTAGCTGCGGCGGGCGCCGAGGCTGCGGGCGACGACGCCGTCGGGGTCGGACAGCAGCGGGAAGCCGAAGTCGTAGGTGTCGGCGAAGCGCTTCTGGCGCGGGACGACGTCGCGGCTGATGCCGACCGGGCAGGCGCCGGCCTTGGCGAAGTCGTCGGCCAGGTCGCGGAAGTGACAGCTCTCCAGCGTGCACCCCGAGGTCAGGGCCGCCGGATAGAAGAACAGCACCACCGGCCCGTCGGCCAGCAGGTCACCGAGCTTGCGGGGCGTTCCGGTCTCGTCGAGCAGTTCGAAGTCCTCGACCACATCCCCGACCGCGACACTTCCGGCCACGACGTCCTCCCGGTGGTGCTCGAAACCCTCCGGCGGGCCGCTTGTGGCGGATCGGCCGGAGGGTCGGTGTCCTCGGATCCTGCCCCGGCGCCCGCGCTCGGCCCTGCGGCGGGGCGGGGTCCCGGAACAGGATCAAGGATGGTGCCCCGGGTTCAGTCGAGCAAGAGCTCCGCGACTATCTCTCCTTCGAACACCTGCCCGGTCGGCCGGAAGCCGAGCTTGAGATAGAACTCCTCGGGACCGTGCTCGTGCTCCTCCCAGAGCACGGTGACGCGCTTGGCGCCCCTGCGCCGGGCCTCCTCGCAGAGCTCCCGCACCGCGAAGCGCCCGTATCCCTTCCCCTGGTGCTCGGCGGCGATGTTCAGCCGCCAGATGCCGCACTGGAAGAAGTCGATCGGGGAGTCGAATTCGAAGTTTCCCATGATGAACCCGACCACCTCCTCCCCGTCGCAGATCAGGCGGGGCCAGGCCGTCTCCCGGGAGGCGTAGGCCTCGGCGAGGGAGCGCTCGACCGGGGCGACGGTCCCCTCCTGCTCCGGCCGGATCCTGATCTTCAACGCGGCGCCGAGGTTGTCCCGGGTCACCTGCTCCAGGCGTAATGATGAACTCATGCGCCGACGGTAGACCCTGCCACCGACAGAGTTGACCTCTCGATCCGCCGGCGCCCGCGATCCCCGGGTACGGCGGGCGCCGGAACGCGGGGATTCAGAACACAGGGATGATGTCCTCGGGGTCGAGGATGTCGACGTCGACGCCCTCGATGTCGAGCTCGGGGATGGCCGGGAAGTCGATGCCCCAGCGCTCCACGATCGCGCGGATGCGGGCCATGGCGACCCGCCAGTTCTCGGCCTGCTCCTCGTAGGAGAGCACGCCCAGACCGCCTTCGCGGGCGTGGTCCATCAGGACGCGGTGGTTGTTCATGAAGTACGGCGGAAGCTCCCAGAACCCGCCCGGCGGCTCCCAGAGGATCATGGACAGGAAGACGAACCCGGCACGGAGCTGGCGGGTGATGAGCGAGCGGGTCTCGTCGGTGAGACCGGGCCACTCGTTCTCCAGGATGGTCATGCAGATCTGCAGATGGCGTGACTCGTCACGGCCGATGCGCTGGAACATCTCGCCGAAGACCGGGTGCCGCGTGCCGGTGGCCATGCCGCGGAAGAGGGTCGAGGCCGCCATCTCGCCCATCATGAAGCTGGTGAACAGCACCGGGAGGGTGTACTTGCCGACCGCGGTGTTGTAGCCCGTCCAGTAGCGGCCGCCGTTGTGGTACAGCCAGCCGATGTTGTTGTGCGCCGCCTTCTCCAGGTCGGTGCGCGGCGTCCAGTCGAGCGGCCCGCCCGGCCAGAGCTTGGCGATGGTGCGCTGGCAGCACTCCTCGTGGTTCATCTCGTCGCGGGTGATCGAGAAGAAGCACTTCCTGACCGGGTCCTCCTCGTGCTTCTCGAACGCCTGGATGGTGGCCCGGGCGAAGACCGCCGGCCCGGAGGCGTCGAAGTTGGCCAGCACGGAGAACCAGTACATGATCCCCAGGCGCTGCTCGACGGTGAAGTCGGCGGGGTCGAGGCCGTCCCAGGGCAGGTCGGCGGGGTTCCAGAGCATGCGCTTGGACTTCTCGTAGATCGCCGCGAGCTTGGCGGTCTCGACCCGCCACTCCATCGGATAGATGTTCGGCTGCGGGATCTCCGGAGCCGGCCAGAAACCGCCGTCGGGAATCGTCAGGTCCGCCATGTCCCACCTCTTTGTGACACCGTTAGCTCACACACTGCCTCCGGATGTCACATCTTTCAAGAGCGTGCCCGCTGTGTCATGGCCACGCAGGCCAGTACGGCCAGCGCCGCCCCGATCGTCGCCGGCCCGACGTCCTCGCCGAGCAGGAGCCAGGCCCACAGCAGCGTCAGCGGCGGCTGGGCCAACTGGGTCTGTCCCGCGCGGGCGATGCCGCCCGCGGCCAGCCCGGCGTACCAGGGGATGAAGCCCAGGAACATGGAGATCAGGCTCACGTAGGCGAACCCGGCCAGCGACGCCGCGCCGGGCCGTACGTCGGTGCTCAGCGCCAGCACCGCGGTCACCGGGACGGTCAGCGGCAGGGCGACCACCAGGGCGTAGGAGATCACCCGCCAGCCGGGCGTCTCGCGGGCCAGGCGTCCCCCCTCGGTGTAACCGGCCGCGGCCGACAGCAGCGCCCCGACCATGAGCAGATCGGCCCCCGTGACGTGCCCGCCGCCCCGGGTGAGGGTGAAGACCGTGACGGACGCGGCTCCGAGCGCGCAGGCCGTCCAGAACAGCGGCCTCGGGCGCTCTCCCGCCCGCAGCACCGCGCAGGCCGCGGTCGCGGCGGGCAGCAGCCCGACCACCACGGCGGCGTGCGAGGTGCTCGCCCCGGAGTCGAGCGCGAGCCCGCTGAAGACGGGGAACCCGAAGACCACCCCGGCCACGATGACGAGATAGGACCTCAGATGCGCCCGGGGCGGCAGGATCGGCGCCCCGGCCGCCACGAGGACCACCAGGGCCGCCACCGCGGCCGCCACCGCCCGCCCGATCGCCACCAGGTAGGGGTCCAGCCCTTCCATCGCGAACGCCGTCGCCGGGAGCGACCCCGAGAACGCCAGCACCCCGAGAGCCGCCAGTCCGGTCCCCCGCCACGCCGCGCCCCCCGGTGCCGCGGAAGAAACAGGACCCCGCACGGCAGACGGGCCGGGCGACGCCGCATCGGAGGGCCCGTCGCCCGGGCGCGCGGGGGAATCCGGGGCCGGGGCCGAGGGTGCCGGAGCAGGACGGTGAGCGGGAGCCGCTACTCGCCTCGGGGTGGTAGCGCTACTGTTGTCTCTCATGAATGACGATAGCAGTATCGTCCGATTGGCGGCCATCCTCCGGCAGGAGACCGAGCGGCTCAGGCCCGGGGACAAACTGACGTCGAGCCGGGAGCTGACGCGGCTGCACGGCGTCAGCCCGGTCACCGTGTCGCGGGCCATCGGGCGGCTGGCCGCCGAGGGCCGGGTGGTCACCCGGCCGGGGAGCGGCACCTACGTCGCCCACCGGCCCGCCACCGGGAGCGGCGGCGTCAACGGCTCCGCCGACCTCTCCTGGCAGACGGTCGCGCTCGGCGACCGGGTGGTGGACGACACCGGGATCACCGGCCTGCTCACTCCCCCGCCCGACGGGGTCGTCCCGCTCACGGGCGGTTACCTCAACCCGGACCTGCGCCCGTCGAGGGCGCTCACCACGGCCGCCGCCAGGGCGATGCGCCGTCCCGACGCCTGGGCGCTCCCGCCGCTCACCGGCCTGCCCGAGCTGCGCAGGTGGTTCGCCGGGGAGGCGGGGGGCGAGGTCACCTCCGCCGACGTGCTGGTGGTCAGCGGCGGCCAGTCGGCCCTCACCCACGCCTTCCGCGCCCTGGCCGCCCCTGGCACGCCCGTGCTCGTCGAGGCCCCCACCTATCCGGGCGCCCTGGCCGCCGCGCGGGCCGCCGGGCTCCGGGCGACCGCCGTACCGACGGATCCCGGCGGAGTGCGGCCCGACCACCTCGCCGAGGCCTTCGCCGTCACGGGGGCGCGCGTCTTCTTCTGCCAGCCGACCCTGCACAACCCCACCGGGGCGACGCTCACGCTGGAGCGCCGCGAGCAGGTGCTGGCGGTGGCGAGGGCGGCGGGGGCGTTCGTGGTCGAGGACGACTACGCGCGTTACTTCACGACCGCGCCCGTCCCGCCGCCGCTCGTCGCCCTCGACGCCCACGGCACCGTCGTCCACGTCAACTCGCTGACCAAGATCCTGGCCCCGAGCATGCGGGTGGCGGGCGTGGTCGCCCGGGGGCCGGCGGCGCACCGGCTGCGGGCGAGCCAGATCGTGGAGTCCTTCTTCGTCGCCCGGCCGCTGCAGGAGACGGCCCTGGAGTTCGTCAGCTCGCCCGCCTGGCCCCGGCACCTGTCGGCCGTCACCGCGGAGCTGGCGAGCCGCAGGGACGCGCTCCTGGCGGCGCTGGCCGCCCATCTGCCCGCCGCCGAGCCCCACCTCGTCCCCCGCGGCGGCCTGCACCTGTGGGTACGGCTCCCGCCCGGCCTCGACGAGGACGCCGTGGTGGAGACGGCCGCGAGGGCGGGGGTGCTGGTGAGCCCGGGACGCATCTACTACCCGGCCGAGCCTCCCGGCCCCCGTGTCCGGCTGACCCACTCGGCGGCCGTCCACCTGCCGGAGCTGGCCGAGGGGGTCAGGCGGCTGGCCCTGGCCGTCGAACGGGTGACGGCCGCTCAGGCCCCGTGACGGCCCGGGCCCGCCGGTGCCGTTCGCGCCCGCGGGCCTTCCGGAACGCCGGACAGGCCGGACAGGCCGGACACCACATGGCGATCTCCTCTCGAACACCACCTAAGAAGGTATGAAGGTGTCTCGACGAGAGCAACCCCCTACTGCCGTACAGTGGTGGCGAAGAGGTGATCCGCCCCATGCCCAGCCCCGCCGACCTGGTGTGCGACTTCGTCAACACCTATGACGTCGAAAGCGACGCCGACGCTCTGCCCTCGCCCGCCGCGCTGGCCGCGTGGCTCGTCAAGCGCGGCCTGGCGGCCCCCGGCGACGCCGCGGGCGAGGAGGACCTGGACGTCGCCGTCCACCTGCGCGAGACGCTGCGCGCGACGCTGCGGCGCCACCACGCCCCCGGCGACGCCTCCGGCGACACCCCCGACACCCCCGATGACGCCTCCGGCGGCCCTTCCGGCGCCCTCTCCGGCGACGGTGACGAGCGCGGCTCCGCCCTGTCCCACGCCCTGGACCGGCTGCCCGTCGTGGTCGTCCTCACCTCCGGCGATCCCGGGCTGGAGCCGGTGGCGGGCGGGGTGCCCGGCGGCCTGGCCCGGATCGCCGCCGCCGTGATGGCGGTCCACGCCCAGGGGATGTGGCCCCGGCTGAAGGTGTGCACCGAGAGCACCTGCCAGTGGGCGTTCGTCGACTCCTCCAAGAACCGCTCCCGGTCCTGGTGTTCGATGAAGGTGTGCGGCAACCGTACGAAGACCCGGGCGTACCGGGCGCGCCGTCAGTCGGAGACAGGTTCGCGTCATCCGTGAGGCGGATTCCCCGATACGGTGTAACTGCCTGTCTCACGGGTCGACCCGCCTGACGCCCGCTCGTGCGGCACGAGACCCCCGAGGCAGCGCGTCATGGCGGCGTACGGCAGATAAGGAGCGGGCCGAGATGGCAGACGTAGGCGTGCGGGTGGCTCGGCACGATGATGTCGACGCGGTGACGGGCACCCAGATCCGCGCCTGGCGGTACGGCTACCGCGAGTTCCTGCCCGAGGGACCGCTGGAGCAGATGACCGGCCCGGCCGCCGAACAGATGTGGCGCCGGCAGTGGGACGAGGCGATCGTCAGCCCTCCGACCTCCCTGCACCGCGTCCTGGTCGCCGTGGAGCAGGTCGTCCTCGACACCGACGCGTTCCCCGCACTCGGGCCCGGCGGGATCGAGGCCCTGGCGGCGATGCAGGGCGCCGAGCGCGTGGTCGGCCTGGCCTCCCACGCCCCGGCCGAGGATCCGGACCTCGACCCCACCACCACCTCCGAGCTGCTCACCTTCCTGGTGGACCCCGACTACGTCCGGCGCGGCCACGGCAGTCGCCTGCTCAACGCCACGGTCGACTATCTGCGCGAGGACGGCTACCGCACGATCGTGACCTGGGTGTTCGCCGACAACCACCCCCTGCTCGGGTTCCTGGAGTCGGCGGGCTGGGGCCAGGACGGCGCCGAGCGGGTCCTGAACATGGGACGGCCGGTGCGGATGATCCGCCTGGCCACCGACATCAGTTAGCGTTCCCTCCCGGCTCCCGAGAGGCCGGGAGGGCCGCCCGGACATCTCCGAGAGGAAGATCCGCAGCACCATGGCCTCTGTCAGCCAGTGGATCGCCGGCGCCCGGCCGCGCACCCTTCCCGCCGCCGTCGTGCCCGTCGCGGTCGGCACCGGCGTGGCCGCCGGATACGACGGGGCGGTGTGGTGGCGGGCCCTGCTCGCCCTGTTCGTGGCGCTCGCCCTGCAGGTGGGCGTGAACTACGCCAACGACTACAGCGACGGCGTGCGCGGCACCGACGACGACCGGGTCGGTCCCATGCGGCTGGTCGGCTCGGGCGCCGCCTCACCGCGCGCGGTCCTGACGGCCGCCATGGCCTGCTTCCTGGCCGCCGCCGTGGCCGGTCTGGTCCTGGTCGTGGTGACCCGGGCCTGGTGGATGCTGCTGGTCGGCGCGGCGTCGATCGCCGCCGCCTGGTTCTACACCGGCGGCTCGCGCCCGTACGGCTACCGCGCGCTCGGCGAGGTCTCGGTCTTCGTCTTCTTCGGCCTGGTGGCCGTAGCCGGCACCACGTTCGTCCAGTTGGAGCGGCTGCCCTGGATCGCGGTGGCCGCGGCGGTCCCCGTCGGCCTCCTGGCCTGCGCGATGCTGGTCGTCAACAATCTGCGCGACATCGTGACCGACGGCCCGGCGGGCAAGCGCACCATGGCCGTCGTGCTCGGCGACGCCCGCACCCGCACGCTCTACGCCCTGTGCCTGATCCTGCCGCTGGTCATCTCACTGGCCCTGGCCCCCTGGCACCCCTTCGCGGCGCTGGGCGTGCTCGCCGCGCCGCTGGCGATCGGCCCGGTCAGGGCGGTCAGGCAGGGGGCCGTCGGCCCGGCGCTGATCGCGACGCTCCAGCAGACCGGCCGTCTCCAGCTCGTCTTCGGCCTGCTGTTCACCGTCGGCCTGGCGATCTGAGCCGCTCGCGTCCCGGCCACACCCTTCCTTCAGGGCCGCGATCAGAGGATCCGGCGCATCGCCACGCGGGGGGCGAGCTCGATGCCCAGCTCCCGCTCATGGGCCACCAGCGCGTCCAGCTCCGGTCCCCATTCCGCCGGGTCCAGTACGGCGAAGCCGCGCCGTCCGTACCAGGGCGCGTTCCAGGGGACGTCGCGGAAGGTGGTGAGCGTGACGGCCGGCGCCCCCCGAGAGGCCGCGTGCGCGCACAGCGCCTCCACCAGGCGCCCGCCGACGCCCCGCCGCCCGTGGCCGGGATGGACCGCGAGCTGGTCGAGGTGGACGTTCCCGTCGGCCCAGCCGAACATCGCGAACCCGACCGGCGGCTCGCCCGCGACGAGCACCCGCGAGGGGTCGTCGGTCTCCTCGATCATCGTCGTGCCCGCCGGGAAGACGATCCCCACCTGGGCGAACACCCCGTCGGCGGCGAGCTCGACGGCCGCCAGCCCCGGCAGTTCCCCCGGCCTCGCCCAGCGGACCTCAGCCGAAGTCGAAGATGGAGTGCTTGTCATAGAAGTGGAGGATATAGCGGCATCGCGTGCAGATCATCAGGGTCAACCGGTGGGAGGTGAACCCCCACCGGCCCTCCAACCGGCCCTGCTCCTGCTGGAACTCCGTGTTGTCACAGAGCGGGCAAGCGAGCTCAGGTCTCGTCATATCCATAGGACGAGCGGCCGGGCGCCGGGAGTTCCGGGCTCCCGGCGCGCATGTCCCTCAGAGGTCGAGCAGGTTCTCCAGCCCCACGGTCAGGCCCGGGATCTCACGGACCCGGCGCACGCCCAGCAGCACGCCCGGGGTGAACGACGAGCGGTTCATGGTGTCGTGCCGGAT
This sequence comes from Paraplanobispora takensis, assembly GCF_016863195.1. Classification (GTDB taxonomy): domain Bacteria; phylum Actinomycetota; class Actinomycetes; order Streptosporangiales; family Streptosporangiaceae; genus Planobispora; species Planobispora takensis. The sequence goes on from NZ_BOOK01000004.1 coordinate 198,222, forward strand.
GGTGAGGATCTCCCCGTCGCCGCCCAGGATCACCTCCTGGTGCGCGATCAGCCCGGCCAGCCGTACGGCGTGGACGTGCACGCCGTCCACGTCCGCCCCGCGCGCGCCGTCCAGTTCCTGGCTGGTCGCGTCGGGCATCGGGCCCATCCCGGCCTTGCGCCGGGCCTCGGCGACCAGCTCGGCCGTACGGCGGGCGGTGCCGGAGGGCGCGTCGGCCTTGTTCGGGTGGTGCAGCTCGACGATCTCGACGGAGTCGAAGTAGCGGGCGGCCTGCTGGGCGAAGTGCATCATCAGCACCGCGGCGATGCCGAAGTTGGGCGCGATCAGCGCGTTGACCCCGGGATTGGCGTCCAGCCAGCCGCGCACCGTGGCCAGCCGGCCGGCGTCGAAGCCGGTGGTTCCGACCACCGGGTGGATGCCGTGCTCGATGCACCAGCGCATGTTGTCCATGACCACGCCGGGGTGGGTGAAATCGACCACCACCTCGGCGCCGTCCAGCCGCTCGATCGGGTCGTCCTTGTCGACCGTCGCGACCAGCTCCAGATCGCCGGCCGCCTCGACGGCCTTGCACACTTCCACACCGACGCGCCCGCCGGCGCCGAGAACACCTACCCTGATCACGCGCCCCAGGGTATACCGTCCGCGCTTCCCGACACCGCCCGGTGTCCACAACCCCCCGACCCGGGGCGCCGTGCTCCGATCGCGGAAAATCGGCGGTTCAGCTCCGCGCTCCGCCGACGTAGCGTTGAGTGTCATGCGGGCAGGCATCGTGATCCTTCCGGATCAGCCGTGGACGGTCGCCGCGCAACGGCGGCGGCGCGCCGGGGCGTACGGTGGCCGGGGCAGGGCGCCGTTTCGACGACGTCCTGGCCGCCGCCGGCCGTGATCCGGCGACCGTGGATCGATATCTGATGCTGGACCCGGCCTCGCCGGTCTACTCGCTGTCCGGCGCGGGGTTCTTCGCCGACGCGCTCGCGCGGGCGGCCGAGTACGGCTTCACCGACGCTGTCACGTACTGGCCGCGCAGTGCGGGCTGGTACGCGGGTGACGAGGCCGTCCTGGACAGGATCGCCGCCGATGTGCTGCCGGGTCTGCAGCCGCCTGGGCGGGGCACGGACTCCGGCGCCCGGCCCTGAGTTCCGCGCCGTACGGGATGCGGCGCCGTACGGGGTGGCGGTCCGCCGGGAAGCATGGCGGACCGCCGTGTCGTGACGTCAGGCGGACAGTGCGCCGCTGAAGTCCTTGTCCTCGTAGGGACCGATGACCGCGAGGGTCATGGGGCGGGTGAAGACGTCGTGGGCGATCGCGACGACCTCCTCCGGGGTGACCTCGTCGATCCGCGCCAGGACCTCGTCGACCGAGAGCAGCTCGTCGTAGACGAGCTCGCCCTTGCCGATCCGGGACATCCGGGAGCCGGTGTCCTCCAGGCCGAGCACGAGGCCGCCGCGCATCTGGCCCTTGCCGCGGTCGATCTCCTCCACGGTGATGCCGCCGTCGAGCACCCGGTGGAGCTCCTCCCGGCAGATCTCCAGGACATCGTCGATCTTGGAGGGCAGGCAGCCGGCGTAGATGCCGAACTGGCCGGTGTCGGCGTACTGGGAGGTGTAGCTGTACGTCGAGTAGGCCAGGCCGCGCTTCTCCCGGATCTCCTGGAACAGGCGCGAGGACATGCCGCCGCCGAGCGCCGCGTTGAGCACGCCCAGGGCGAAGCGGCGCTCGTCGGTGCGGGTCAGGCCGGTCGTGCCGAGCACGAGGTTGGCCTGCTCGGTGGGCCGGTGCAGCACCCGGATGCCCGAGCGCGGCTCGACGCCCTCGCCGGACACCCTGGGCGGGATCGGCTCGGCGCCGCCGCCCAGGGCGCCGGCCCGCTCGTAGGCGGCGGCGACCAGGGAGACGACCTGCTCGTGGGTGACGTTGCCCGCCACCGACACCACGGTGTGCGTGGGCTTGTAGTGGCGCCGGTAGTACTCCGTGATCCGGTCGCGGTCGATCGCGTTGATCGACTCGACCGTGCCGAGGATCGGCCTGCCGATGGGCGTGTCGCCGTACAGCTCCGCGGAGAACTGCTCGTGCACCATGTCCGACGGGTCGTCGTCGTGCATGGCGATCTCCTCCAGGATCACGCCGCGCTCGGCCTCGACGTCCTCGGCGGTGATGCGCGAGGAGGTCACCACGTCGGCGAGCACGTCGATCGCCACCCTCAGGTCCTCGTCGAGGACCCGGGCGTAGTAGCAGGTGTACTCCTTGGCGGTGAAGGCGTTGATCTCACCGCCGATGCCCTCGATCGCCGCGGAGATCTCCAGCGCGTCCCGCGTGGGGGTCCCCTTGAACAGCAGGTGCTCAAGGAAGTGGGAGGCCCCCATGTGCTCGGGGGCCTCGTCCCTGGAGCCGATGCCGACCCACATGCCGACCGCGACGGATCGCACGGTCGGCATGGACTCGGTCACCACCCGGAGCCCACCGGGGAGGACGGTGCGCTGCACGACCCCGGCGCCGTCCTTGCCGGGGTGCAGAGTGGTGGTGATCACGAGTTGCGGTCTTCTCCCCCGCGGTTGCCGCCGCTGCGGGTCCGCACGCGGGTGCGGCGGGGCTTGTCGTCGGCCGACTTGTCGGCGGCGGGCCTGTCCGAGGCCGGGGCGGCGTCGGCCGGAGCGGCGTCCGAATCGCCCGACTCGGGCGTGCCGGCCTCGCCCTTGGCCTCGGCCTCCTTCTCGACGACCTCGACCGGGACCAGGGAGAGCTTGCCGCGCGAGTCGATCTCGGCGATCTCCACCTGGATCTTCTCGCCGACGTTCATGACGTCCTCGACGTTCTCGATGCGCTTGCCGCCGTGCAGCTTGCGGATCTGGGAGACGTGCAGCAGGCCGTCCTTGCCCGGCATGAGGGAGATGAACGCACCGAAGGCGGCGATCTTGACGACCGTGCCCAGGTAGCGCTCGCCGACCTCCGGCATGTGCGGGTTGGCGATGGCGTTGATCGCCGAACGGGCCGCCTCGGCGGACGGGCCGTCGGTGGCGCCGATGTAGATGGTTCCGTCGTCCTCGATCGTGATCTCGGCGCCGGTGTCGTCCTGGATCTGGTTGATCATCTTGCCCTTCGGGCCGATGACCTCGCCGATCTTGTCGACCGGGACCTTGATCGTGATGATGCGCGGGGCCGTGGCGTTCATCTCCGCCGGGGAGTCGATGGCCTCCTGCATCACGTCGATGATGGCCAGGCGGGCGCCCTTGGCCTGCTTCAGCGCGGCGGCCAGGACCGAGGCGGGGATGCCGTCGAGCTTGGTGTCGAGCTGGAGCGCGGTGATGACGTCCTTGGTGCCGGCGACCTTGAAGTCCATGTCGCCCATGGCGTCCTCGGCGCCGAGGATGTCGGTCAGCGTGACGTACTGGTCGCCCTCGTTGATCAGGCCCATCGCGATGCCCGCGACGATGCCCTTGAGCGGCACGCCCGCGTCGAGCAGCGCCATGGTCGAGGCGCAGACCGAACCCATCGAGGTGGAGCCGTTGGAGCCCAGCGCCTCCGACACCTGGCGGATCGCGTAGGGGAACTCCTCGCGGGCCGGCAGGACCGGGATGAGCGCCCGCTCGGCGAGGGCGCCGTGGCCGATCTCGCGGCGCTTGGGCGAGCCCACGCGGCCGGTCTCACCGGTGGAGTACGGCGGGAAGTTGTAGTTGTGCATGTAGCGCTTGGTGCGCTCGGGGTTGAGCGTGTCGATCATCTGCTCCATGCGGAGCATGTTCAGCGTGGTGATGCCCAGGATCTGGGTCTCGCCGCGCTCGAACAGGGCCGAGCCGTGCACCCGGGGGACGACGTGGACCTCGGCGTTGAGCTGGCGGATGTCCTTGACGCCGCGGCCGTCGATGCGCACGCCCTCGTTGATCACGCGCTCGCGCATGAGCTTCTTGGTCAGCGACCGGAAGGCGGCGCCGATCTCCTTCTCGCGGCCCTCGAAGTCGGGGGCGACCTTCTCGGCGGCCAGGGCCTTGACCCGGTCGAGCTCGGTCTCGCGCTCCTGCTTGCCGGCGATGGTCAGCGCGGCGGCGAGCTCGGTCTTGACCGCGCCGGTCACGGCCTCCAGGACGTCGTCCTGGTAGTCGAGGAACAGGGGGTACTCGGCGGTCTCCTTGGCGGCGACCTTGGCCACCTTGGCCTGCGCCTCGCACAGCACCTTGATGAACGGCTTGGAGGCCTCCAGGCCCTGCGCCACGGTCTCCTCGGTCGGCGCGACGGCGCCGTCGGCGATGAGCTTGAGCGTGTCACGGGTGGACTCGGCCTCGACCATCATGATCGCGACGTCGCCGTCATCCAGGACGCGGCCGGCCACGACCATGTCGAAGGTGGCGTTCTCCAGCTCCGAGTGGGTCGGGAAGGCGATCCACTGGCCCTCGATCAGCGCGACGCGCACGCCGCCGATCGGGCCGGAGAAGGGCAGCCCGGCGAGCTGGGTGGACAGGGACGCGGCGTTGATCGCGACCACGTCGTAGAGGTGGTCGGGGTTGAGCGCCATGATCGTGGCGACGACCTGGATCTCGTTGCGCAGGCCCTTGACGAACGACGGGCGCAGCGGCCGGTCGATCAGGCGGCAGGTGAGGATGGCGTCCTCGGAGGGACGGCCCTCACGCCGGAAGAACGAGCCGGGGATGCGGCCCGCGGCGTACATCCGCTCCTCGACGTCCACCGTGAGGGGGAAGAAGTCGAGGTTCTCCTTGGGAGCTTTGGACGCGGTGGTCGCGGAAAGGACCATCGTCTCGTCGTCCAGGTAGACGACGGCGGAACCCGCCGCCTGGCGCGCGAGCCGCCCGGTCTCGAACCGGATGGTACGCGTGCCGAAGGAGCCGTTGTCGATGACGGCTTCACTGCTGTGGACACCCTCCACGGGGGACCTCCTTGTGGTTGGTCACCCGCGTCCGCCCGGGCACGCGTGTCGTACCTGGGTCGTCTTTGTTGCCGCTTCCCCGTAGGTGCAGCGCCGGTCTTCGATCGAAGCGCCCGGTTCCAGTGATACGGCGTGTGCCGTGATGACCGGGGGCCACTACCGAGGACCGGCCCTCCGACGCCGTGGGGCGCGTTTGCTTGCGGACGCGGGGGCACTTTCTCGGCTATTCAGTTTGCTCGCAGGGACAGGTTCCCACGGCGCGACGCGCCGGAACATCCCCCACGAAAGTGGGGGAGCGGCGCGGACGCCACTCCCCCTTCATGCTATCGGCGCAGGCCGAGCCGCTCGATGAGCGAACGGTAACGCTGGATGTCCTTGCTCTGCAGGTACTTGAGCAGACGACGGCGACGGCCGACCAGCAGCAGCAGACCGCGCTGGCTGTGGAAGTCGTGCTTGTTGCGCTTCATGTGCTCGGTGAGCTCGCTGATGCGCTTGCTGAGGAGCGCGATCTGCACCTCGGGCGAGCCGGTGTCGGTCTCGCTCTTGGCGTACTCACTGATGATCTGCTTCTTGGCGGCGGTGTCGAGTGACACGTCTCTCCTTGAACGTCTACGGGCACACGTGATTTCGGAAAAAGCCCGAGCGACCGTGCGTGCCTACAGTCGCCGTGGCGGATCAGCCGCCGGGGGCTACGACACCACCGGTTACAGAGCTGACACGCCAGACTACCATCGGCCCCGGCTCCCCCGCACCGCCGGAGCCCGCGTGCGCCGCCCGGCACACGAGGTTCACTCCGCCCGGTGCACGACCCGGCCGCCCACGATCACCGTCTCGGTACGGACCTCGGGGATGCGCTCCACCGGGATCGCGAACAGGTCCTCCGAGAGGATCACCAGGTCGGCGAGCTTGCCCACGGTCAGGGAGCCGCGGTCGTGGTCGCAGAAGTTGGCGTAGGCCGAACCCAGGGTGTAGGCCCGGATCGCGGTCTCCAGGTCGACGGTCTCCTCCGGCACCCAGGCGGGGCCGCCCGACAGGCCGCGCCGGGTGACCGCGGTGTAGAGGCCGATCATCGGGTCCATCTCGGCGACGTTCCAGTCGCTGGAGAAGGCCAGTACGGCCCCCGCCTCGTGCAGCGAGCGCATCGGCCAGGCCTTGGCCCACCGGCCGGGCCCCACGGCCTCGGCCCAGTCGTGGCCGGGCCCGGCGATGTCGGGCGAGCAGTGCCGGGGCTGCATGCAGGCCACCACGCCCAGCTCGGCGAAGCGCGGCACGTCCGCCGGGTCGAGGCACTCGACGTGGACGATCTGGTGGCGGGCGTCGCGGGGACCGTTCACCTCGCGGGCGTGCTCCACGGCGTCCAGCACGGTGCGGATGCCCCGGTCCCCGGTGGCGTGCACGAACGCCTGGAAGCCCGCCGCGTCCAGCTTGGCCAGCAGCCCGGCGAACTCCTCGGGAGGATAGAAGGTCTCCCCCCGGTGCGCGTGCCCGCAGTACGGCTCCAGCAGCGCCGCCGTGTGCGGCTCCACCACGTCGTCGATGTAGAGCTTGAGCGGCCCGGCCCGCAGCCACTCGTCCCCGCCGCGGGCCGCCGCGGCGAAGTCCGCCAGGTCGGCGTCGCTCGTGCCCCGGGGATGGAACAGTGCGGCGATCACCCGGGACCGGAGCCGCCCCTCGGCCCGGGCCCGCGCGAACAGCGCCAGGTCGTCCGGCGAGTTCTGCGGCTCGACGATCGTGGTGATGCCGTACCGGGTGGCCATGTCGAGGCTGGCCAGCAGCCGGGGGTACTGCCGCCCGGCGCCCGCCCACGGCACGCCCAGCTCCGCCAGGGCGCGCTGGCCGTCCCGCGACAGCCCGCGCACCGCGAACTCGGTGACGAAGCCGGTCGGCTCGCCCGCCGCGTCGGTCTCGGCCACGCCGTACGGCAGGTCGGTGTGGTCGCGGTCGACGCCCAGCTCGCGCAGGCCCGCCGTGTTCAGCCACATGGTGTGCACGTCGTAGCCGAACACGAAGGCGGGCAGGCCCCCGGTGAGCGGGTCCAGGTCGGCGGCGCGCGGCATCCGGCCGCCGGGGATCGCGGAGTACTCGAAGCCCTCGCACTCGATCCACCGGGCGTCGGGGTTGGCCGCCCGCCAGGCGGCGATCCGCCGGCCGATCTCGGCGAGGGAGCCCGCCCCGGCGAGCTGGACGCACGCCTCGTCCGAGCCGAGCCGTACGTGGTTGTGGGCGTCCACGAAGCCGGGCAGGACCGGCCGCCCGCCCGCGTCGATCACCTCGGCGGCCTCCGGGCACGAGGCGTCGTCGCCGATCCAGGTGATCCGCCCGTCGCGTACGGCCAGCGCCTGCGCCCGCGGCAGCGCGGGGTCCACGGTGTGGACGCGGGCGTTGCGCACTACGAGATCGTTCACGGCACCGGGTCCTCGGGAGTCGTCACGACCCAGCGGCTCGCCGTACGGGGCCGCAGGTAGAACGCGTAGTACACGGTGCAGACCGCGACGATGACCCCGGCGACGACCAGGTCGGCCACCGCCTGCTCGGCCAGCGCGTAGACCAGGGCGGCGATCACCGCGACCGGGACGACCGGCCACAGCGGCATCCGCCAGGCGGCGGCCGTACGGCGGGCCCCGGAGCGGGCGCGCAGGGCGGCGACCGCGATGACCAGGGAGACCAGCGTCAGGATCACCGACGTCACGCCGAGCAGTCCCTCGATGTCGAACAGGGCCGCCATCAGCGCGCCTGGCAGGCCGACGGCCAGGGTGCTCACCCAGGGCGATCCCCACTTCGGGTGCAGCCGGGTCAGCGCCCGGTTGACGGGCTCGGGCCAGGCGCGGTCGCGGCCGGAGGCGAAGATGACGCGGCCGTTCTGCAGAGCCATGACCAGCACCGCGTTGAGGATCGCGATCGCGATGCCCAGGTTGATCACGGCGGCGAAGCCGGGACTGGTCCACTGCCGCACGTAGTCGGGGAAGGTGCCGTTGACCAGGTCGTCGAGCGAGCCGACGCCGAGCACCGCGGCGGCCGTGGGCACGATGATGACCACCGCGGCCAGTCCCAGCGCCCAGAAGACGGTCCGCGGGACGTCGCGGCGCGGGTCCTTGATCTCCTCGGTGAGATAGACGGCCGAGCCGAACCCGTTGAAGGAGAACATGGTGACCGTCAGCCCGGCCATCAGGATCGCCAGCGAGAAGGCCGACAGCCCGCCCTGCCCGTCGGGCACCACGGGGGAGACCAGCACCGAGGCGTCGCGCTGGGAGTTGAGCAGCCCCAGGCCGGCGACCACCGCGGCGGCGACGATCTCGATGGCGAGGAAGACGCCGGTGATGAACGCGTTGGAGCGGACGTCGAGCACCGCCAGCAGGGTCGCCAGCAGCATCACGACCGCGCCGGCGAGCGAGCGGTCCACGGCGAACAGGTCCGCCAGATAGTCGGCGGTGCCCAGCGCGATGATCGGCGGGATGACGACCAGCAGGGAGGCCGACAGGCCGAAGGTGATCCAGCCGGCGAACCGGCCGAGCACCGCGGTCACCATGGCGTACTCCCCGCCGGAGCTGGGCGCGAGCGTGCCCAGTTCGGCGTAGCAGAACGCGATCCCGGCCGAGACGACCAGGCCGGCGACCAGCGCGATCACCGCGCCGCTCCCCTGCCCCGCCAGCACCTCCGGAACGATGATGAACAGCGACGAGGTGGGGGTGATGCACGACAGAGTCAGCATGACCGCGCCGAACAACCCGAGCACCCGGGGCAAGGACGGCGTTGTCGGCTGGGTGACCGTGACCTGGTCCAGCACGGGGCGACCCCCTTGGGGACGGCCATTTTGAATGGCGTTCAATAACTTTGAATGGCGTTCAAAATGCCCTGCCGTAGAGTCGTGCGTCAAGACTTCCCAATGACCCGTTACCGGAACGAGGCGGTATGGCACGCGGTCAGGCGCGCGGCACGGGCCGGCGGCGACTGGAGCGCCCGCGCGAGCAGATGCTGGAAGCCGCGATGGAGGCGATCACCGAGTACGGCCCCGCGGAGACGACCATGGCCGAGCTCGCGCGCAGGCTGGGCACCAGCGGCGGCCACGTCCTGTACTACTTCGGCAGCAAGGACCAGGTCCTGCTGGAGACGCTCCGCTGGAGCGAGGAGAAGCACGTCCCGGGCCGGACGGCGCTGCTGGCCTCCGGCGGGAGCGCGATGGACCGCATCCCCGCCTACGCCGGCCTGTACCTCCCCGAGGGCGCGGCCGACCCCCGCTGGCTGCTCTGGGTCCACGTCTGGGGCCGCACGCTGGCGGTGCCCGAACTGCGCGACACCCAGGTCGAGCTCGACCTGGCCTGGCACCGCGACCTGGTCGCCCTCCTGGAGCAGGGCGCGCGCGCCGGCGAGTTCGCCCCCGTGAACCTGGAGGACTTCTCCGTACGGCTGCGCGCCATGCTGGACGGGTTCAGCACCCAGATCGTGATCGGCGTCCCCGGAGTGACCCGGGAGGGCTCGATCGTCCACGCGACCGCCTACGCCCGCCAGGCCCTCCTGCCCGCCCCGGCCTGACCCCCTCGGAGCCCGCCCGGCCCTATCGGCGATCTCCCTCCACGGACATGTAGCTGCAGTTACCATGACCATGGTTGCCGCTTCTGGAGGTGGGTCCTCGTCCGAGTGGGCCAAGCCCGGCGCGCTCTTCGACAGGGAGATCGAGTGGGGCGAACTGACGGAGTTCGCCGGGAACCCGGCCCCCGGCGCCGCCTTCGGCGACTGGCGGGAGGCCGTCGACGCGCTGCTCCGGCTCGGGGAAGACCGGGACCGGCCGGTCACGGTCGTGCTGGACGAGTTCTCCTATCTCATGGACGCGGCCCCTCCCCTGACCTCGATCGTCCAGAACGCGCTCAGCCCTCGCGGCCACGCCAAGACCCGGACGCGCACCCGGACGTGGTGGTGATCGAGGCCCGGCACGACGTCGAGCTGATCGGCCTGGAGCGTCTCTACGGCGGGCAGTGACCTCCTGACGGGCGGGCCCGGGTCAGGAGGTCAGGCGGCGGGCCTCGGCGACGTCGGCGTTCATCTGCTCGATCAGCGCCTCGATCGAGTCGAACTTCGTGTTGCCGCGCAGCCGGTGGCCGAAGTCGACGGCCACGTGCGCGCCGTACAGGTCGAGGTCGTCGCGGTCGAGCGCGTAGGCCTCGACGGTGCGGTCCACGCCCTCGAAGGTGGGGTTGGTGCCCACGGAGATCGCGGCGGGCCAGCGCTCGCCGCCGTAGACGGCGGGCAGGTTGCCGGTCGGGATGCCCTGCAGCCAGCCGGCGTAGACGCCGTCGGCGGGGATCGCGGTGAACTCCGGCGACTCGACGTTGGCGGTCGGGAAGCCGAGCTGACGGCCGCGCTGATAGCCGCGGACCACTACGCCCTCCACCCGGTGCGGGCGGCCCAGCGCCGCGGTGACGCCCTCGATGTCCCCGGCGGCCAGGCGCTCGCGGATCAGCGTCGAGGAGATGGCCTCCCCGTTGCTCACCAGCGGCACGCCCTCGGCCTCGAAGTCGTACTTCTCGCCGAGGTTCCGCAGCGTCTCGACGTCGCCGGCGGCCTTGTGGCCGAAGCGGAAGTTCTCCCCCACCACGACCCCCGCCGCGTGCAACCGGTCCACCAGGACGGTCTGCACGAACTCGTCGGGGGTCATCCGGGAGAACTCCAGCGTGAACGGCAGCACGCACACGGCGTCGACGCCCAGGGCGGCCAGCAGCTCGGTGCGGTGCCTGGCGGTCGTCAGCCTGGGCGGATGCGTGCCCGGCCGGACCACCTCCTCCGGATGGGGGTCGAACGTCACCGCCACCGACGGCACCCCGAGCCGGCCGGCCATCGCCACGGCCCTGGCCACCATCTGCTGGTGTCCGGTGTGCACGCCGTCGAAGACGCCGATCGTGATGACGGACCTGCCCCAGTCATCGGGCACGTCGTCCAATCCGTGCCAGCCTCGCACCGCAGCCTCTTCCCTCGTGACGGATCGACCCCTAAAGACTGCCATGCGCCACCGCCCTGTCCCCAATCGGGGAGTCCCTTGACCGGCGGCACCCCCTCCGGCCTGGCCGGGAACCGGTCACCCGCCTCCGGCCGGGGCGGAACCCGGGCGCGCTCAGCCCACGAACACGGCCAGGGACTTGGCGATCTTGCCCTGCTCCTCGACCAAGGCGATCAGCGTGCCGTCGGGGCCGAAGACCCCGATCGGGCCCTTGCCCAGTCCCGCGGCGGGCAGCCGCCCGCCGTGCGCCACCGTACCGGCCTCCTGCTCGGTCACGTCGCGGCGCGGGAAGGCCGCGGCGACCGCCTCGGCCATGGGCAGGATGACGCACTCCCCGCCGAGCTCCTCGATCGTGCGTGCCATCGACAGGTCGTAGGGGCCGACGCGGGTGCGGCGCAGGGCGGTCAGGTGGCCGCCGGTGCCCAGGGCCGCGCCGAGGTCGCGGGCCAGCGCCCGGATGTAGGTCCCGCTGGAGCAGGTCACCGAGACGTCCACGTCGACCAGGTCGCCCTCGCGGCGCACGGCGGTGACCTCGAAGCCGGAGACCGTGACCGGGCGCGCCTGGAGCTCGACCTCCTCGCCGGCCCTGGCCCGCTTGTAGGCCCGCTCGCCGTTCACCTTGATGGCGCTCACCTGCGGCGGGACCTGCATGATCCGGCCGGTCAGCGCCTCGACGCCCTTGCGGACGTCCTCGTCGGTCACCGCCGCCGCGGACGCCGTCGCGACGATCTCGCCCTCGGCGTCGTCGGTGTTGGTGGACCGGCCGAGCCGGATCGTGCCGTCGTAGCCCTTCTCGGTGAGGGCCAGGTGGCCCAGCAGACGGGTCGCCTTCTCCACGCCGACCACCAGCACGCCGGTGGCCATCGGGTCCAGCGTCCCGGCGTGGCCGACCCGGCGGGTGCCGGCGATGCCGCGCAGCTTGCCCACGACGTCGTGCGAGGTCCACTCGGCGGGCTTGTCGACGATGATCAGCCCGCTCGGCGGCGGGGTTCGCTTGGCGCGAGCCGTACTCATGGAGGAATCCTTCTACAGAAGCGCGCGCAGCCGCGCCATCGTCTCTTCGACGGTCAGGTGGGAGGTGAAACCGGCGGCCCTGGCGTGCCCGCCGCCGCCCAGCGCGGCGCACAGGCGCGCGACGTCCACCCCGCCCTTGGAGCGGGTGGAGACCTGCCAGGCCCCGTCGTCGTCCTCCTTGAGGATCACGGCGACCTCCGCCTCGTCGACGCGCCGGACCACGTCGATGATCCCCTCCACCGCGTCGTACGGCAGGCCGTGGGCGGCCCGGTCGTCGCGGGTGACGAACGTCCAGACCAGGCCCGCGCCCACCTCGGCCTCCAGCGTCACCCGCGCGAGGACGGCGCTGAGCGCCTTCAGGTAGCCGAACGGCGAGCGGTCCCACAGCCGCCGGGAGATCTCCTCGGGATCCAGGCCCGCGGCCACCATCCGGGCGGCCATGAGGTGCGCCGCGGGGGTGGTCGAGGAGTGCCTGAACGAGCCGGTGTCGGTCACCAGGCCGGTGTACAGGCAGGTGGCGACGGCCTCGTCGACCGGCAGGCCGAGCCTGCGCAGCAGTTCCTCGACCAGCGTGGTGGTGGAGGGCGCCGCCGGATCGACGAGGTTGACCGTGCCGAAGCCGGGGTTGGAGGGGTGGTGGTCCACCACGATCAGCTCGCGGGCCTTGCCGGCGTTCTCGGCGAGCACGCCGAGCCGGTCGGCGACGGCCACGTCGAAGGTGATCATCAGGTCGGGCGCGGCCGGGTAGTCGGCGGGCTCGACCAGGAGGTCCTGGCCGGGCAGGAAGCCCAGCAGCCGGGGCACCTCGAAACGGCGGTCGCCGAAGGAGGCCGTCACACGCCTGCCCGCCGCCCGCAGCGCCATGCCGGCCGCGAGCATCGAGCCGAGGGCGTCGCCGTCCGGCGAGACGTGACAGGCCAGGGCGATCTCGTCGGCGGACGAGATCAGTTCGACGGCCCGGCCCCAGTCACGCTCGGGCACCGGACCGTCGTCACGCAGGTGGGGCGTCACGTTGCCGAGTGTCCCGCGCGGTCTGACGAGTCGTCCGCGTTTTCGGCGGATTCGCCGTCCTCGTCGGGCTTCTTGTAGGGGTCGGCCTCCCCCGCGTACTGGGCGCTCTGCGCCTGCCTGGCGATCTCGGCGTCCTTGGCCCTGGCCTCGGCGAGCAGGTCGTCGAGGTGGCGGGCGCTGTCCGGGAGCGGGTCGTGGGTGAACGTCAGGCTCGGCGTGTGGCGCAGGCCGGTCTGACGACCGACCTCGGAGCGGATGAGCCCCTTGGCGCTCTCCAGGGCGGCGGCGGAGTCGGCCCGCTCGGCCTCGGAGCCGAACACGGTGTAGAACACCGTCGCGTCGCTGAGGTCGGCGGTGATGCGGGCGTCGGTTATGGTGACGAAGCCCAGCCGCGGATCCTTGATGCGGCGCTCCAGCAGCTCGGCCACGATCTGCTGGATACGGTCAGCGATCTTGCGCGCGCGTGCGGCGTCCACCATCTTCGCTTCCCCCCTTCTCGCGGGCGGCCGGTCGCGGGGCTGCTGCCCCGTCTCCGGCCGTCCGTAACTAGTCCTCGTCCTCGTTGTAGAGCCGCTGCCTGGCTGACAGCAGCTCGATCTCCGGGCGGCCGGCGACCAGACGCTCGCAGTCGTCCAGCACGCCGGTGCAGTTGGCCGCGGTGGCGGAGACGACCGCGATGCCGATCTCGGTACGGCGGTGCAGGTCCAGATGGCCGGTCTCGGCGACCGCCACCCCCGGGAACCGGCGCTGCACCTCGGCGATGATGGGACGCACCGCGGAGCGCTTCTGCTTCAGCGAACGGACGTCGCCGAGCAGGATGTCCAATGTCAGGGCACCTACGTACATGGCTGGTTCACCACGCGTGCCTTCCCCCGCCCGCGCCGGTGCGGCATGCCGCACCGGCGCGGGCGGGGACGGGCGTCACACGCGCGGCTTCTCCCGCATCTCGAAGGTCTCGATGACGTCGTCGACCTTGATGTCGTTGTAGCCGACACCGATACCGCACTCGTAGCCCTCGCGGACCTCGGTCGCGTCGTCCTTGAAGCGACGCAGCGACGACACGGTGAGGTTGTCGGAGATGACGACACCGCCACGGATGATGCGGGCCTTGCTGTTGCGGACGATGAGACCCGAGCGGACCAGCGCACCGGCGATGTTGCCGATCTTCGGCACCTTGAAGACCTCGCGGACTTCGGCGGTGCCCATCTGGACCTCTTCGAACTCGGGCTTCAGCATGCCCTTCAGGGCCGCCTCGATCTCCTCGATCGCCTGGTAGATGACCGAGTAGTAGCGGATGTCGACGCCCTCGCGCTCGGCCAGGTCGCGCGCCCGGACCTCGGGACGCACGTTGAAGCCGATGATGACGGCGTTGTCGTCGGCCATGGCCAGGTTGACGTCGTACTCGGTGATCGCGCCGACCGCGCGGTGGAGCACCCGGAGGCGCACCTCCTCGCCGACGTCGATCTTGAGCAGCGCGTCCTCCAGAGCCTCGACGGAACCGGAGACGTCACCCTTGATGATGAGCTTGAGCTCGTCGGCCTGACCCTTCTCCATCTCGTTGAAGATCTCTTCGAGGGTGCGACGCCGGCCGGACTTGGCCATGTCGGCGATGCGCTTGCGGGCCGCCCGCTGCTGGGCGATCTGGCGCGCCATCCGGTCGTCGGTGACGACGATGAAGTTGTCACCGGCGCCGGGCACCGCGGTCAGACCGAGCACCAGGACCGGACGCGACGGGTCGGCCTCCTCGATGGAGTCGCCGTTCTCGTCCAGCATCGCCCGGACGCGGCCGAAGGCCTCGCCGCAGACGATCGAGTCGCCGACGCGGAGCGTGCCGCGCTGGACCAGCACGGTCGCCACCGGGCCGCGGCCCTTGTCGAGGTGGGCCTCGATCGCGACGCCCTGGGCGTCCATCGTCGGGTTCGCCCGCAGGTCGAGCTCGGCGTCCGCGGTGAGCAGGACCGCCTCGAGCAGGTTCTCGATGCCGATGTCGTTCTTGGCGGAGATGTCGACGAACAGCGTGCTGCCGCCGTACTCCTCGGCGACGAGGCCGTACTCGGTGAGCTGGGCCCGGACCTTGTTCGGGTCGGCGCCCTCCTTGTCGATCTTGTTGACCGCGACCACGATCGGCACGTCCGCCGCCTGGGCGTGGTTCAGCGCCTCGATGGTCTGCGGCTTCACACCGTCGTCGGCCGCGACCACCAGGATGGCGATGTCGGTGACCTTGGCACCGCGGGCACGCATGGCGGTGAACGCCTCGTGACCCGGGGTGTCGATGAAGGTGATCCGCCGCTGCTCGTCCTCGTGCTCGGTGGTGATCTGGTAGGCACCGATGTGCTGGGTGATGCCACCGGCCTCACGGGCCACCACGTTGGTCTTGCGGATGGCGTCGAGCAGCCTGGTCTTACCGTGGTCGACGTGACCCATGACGGTCACCACCGGCGGACGCGCGACCAGGTCGGCCTCGTCGCCCTCGTCCTCGCCGAACTCGATGTCGAAGGACTCGAGCAGCTCGCGGTCCTCCTCCTCCGGGCTGACGACCAGGAGGTTGTAGTCGAGCTCGGCGGCCAGCAGCTGCAGCGTCTCCTCGTTGACCGACTGCGTGGCGGTCACCATCTCGCCGAGGTGCAGCATGATCTGCACCAGCGACGCGGGGTTCGCACCGATCTTGTCGGCGAAGTCCGCCAGGGAGGCGCCGCGCGACAGGCGGATCGTCTGACCGCCGCCGCGGGGAGCCTGCACGCCGCCGATCGCCGGGGCCTGCATGTTGTCGAACTCCTGGCGCCTCTGGCGCTTGGACTTGCGACCGCGGGCCGGGCGTCCGCCCGGACGGCCGAAGGCACCCGCCGTACCGCCGCCGCGGCCACGGCCGCCACCGCCGCCGGGACGACCGGCGAAGCCGCCGCCGCCACCGCCACCGGGACCACCGGTGCCGGTGCCGGGACGACCGGCGCCGCCACCGCCGCCGGGACGACCGGCGAAGCCGCCGCCACCGCCCGGACGGCCACCGCCGCCGGGACGACCGGCGCCACCGCCGCCACCCGGACGGCCACCGCCGCCGGGACGACCGGCGCCACCGCCGCCGCCCGGACCCGCGGGACGGCCCTGGGGCATCATCATCGGGCTGGGACGCGGACCACCCGGACGCGGACCGGCGACACCGCCGCCACCGCCCGGACGCGGGCCACCGGCGCCGGGACCCGGACGCGGACCGGCCGCACCGGGCGGACCGGGACGCGGACCGCCGGGACGCGGACCGGCGCCGTCACGCGGAGCGCGGTCCTCGCGCGGGCCGCGGTCCTCGCGGGGACCCGGGCGCGGGCCGCGGTCGCCGGGACCGCCGTCACGGCCACCGGGGCCGCCGGGGCCGCCCGGACGCGGCGGACGGGCCTGGCCCATGCCGCTGGCGTTGGAGGAGAACGGGTTGTTGCCCGGACGCGGGCCGCGCGGACCCGGACGCGGACCGGGCTTCGCACCGCCGGCACCGGGACGGGGCGCGGAAGGCGCTCCACCGGGACCACCCGCGGGGCGGCCCTCCGGACGCGCGGCCTCGGGACGCCCGCCCTGAGCCGGCCGAGGGGCCGGACCGGGGCGCGGACCCGGCTTGGGACCGGGGCCCGCCGGACGCGGAGCGTCGGAACGGGGAGCCTCGAAGCGCGGCGGCTGAACCGGGGACGGCTGCTGCGGCGCCGCCGGAGGCTGCTGCTGGATCTGAGGCTGCTGGGCCTGCGGCGCGGGGGCCGCCGGCCGAGGAGCCGGACCGGGGCGCGGACCCGGCTTGGGAGCCGGTCCCGGCCGCGGGACTGAGGTGGGCGCCGGAGCGCCGTTGCCGGCCTGGCTGTCTGCCGGCCGGGGGGCCGCCTGCGGCGGCCTGGGCGTCCTGTTGCCGCCCCTGTCGGACGAGCCCTTGCTCGGCCCGCCCAAAGCTTCCGTGAGCCTGCGGACTACCGGTGCTTCGATAGTCGAGGACGCCGAACGCACGAACTCGCCCATCTCCTGGAGCTTGGCCATGACGACCTTGCTCTCGACACCGAACTCCTTGGCGAGCTCGTATACCCGGACCTTCGCCACTGCACTCCCTTACTCGGCCCGGGAGGCAGTGCCGCCGGACCGTCGTTACGTGAACGTACTCATCGCCGCATGCTCATCAGGCGCTCATAGCTATCTGACCAGCCCATCAACTCGGCGTCCTACATGACAGTTGGCAACCATCTTCACCCGATCCTTTCGGTCTGCAGCCCTTCCAGGTGGCGTCTCACCGGCGACGGATCGAGCATCCCCACGGCGCGGAACGCGCGCGGAAACGCCCGACGACGCTCGGCGAGTTCGAGACAGCTCAGGGCGGGATGCAGTGAAGCACCTCTCCCCGGGAGCCGTCGTCGCAGGTCAGGGACGATGACGCCCTCGACCACCACCAGGCGGAGCAGCTCGGAGTAAACCGTGCGAACCCGGCAGCCCACGCATGTTCTCAGCGGGGCAACCTGGTCACCATATTCCAGCTTACCGTGTGGACGCATCTGTGGAACCGGCCGCGTCCCCCGCCTGGGCGTCGGAACGGATGTCGATGCGCCAGCCGGTGAGCCGGGCGGCCAGCCGGGCGTTCTGCCCCTCCTTGCCGATGGCGAGGGAGAGCTGGTAGTCCGGCACGACCACGCGCGCGGCACGGCCCGCGGGATCGATCACCTCGACGCTCGAAACACGGGCGGGCGAGAGGGCGTTGCCCACGAACTCCGCCGGGTCGTCCGACCAGTCGATGATGTCGATCTTCTCGCCGTGCAGCTCGGTCATCACGTTGCGCACCCGCGAGCCCATCGGGCCGATGCAGGCGCCCTTGGCGTTGACCCCGGGACGGCGGGAGCGCACGGCGATCTTCGTACGGTGGCCCGCCTCCCGGGCGACGGCGGCGATCTCGACCGTGCCGTCGCCGATCTCCGGGACCTCCAGCGCGAAGAGCTTCTTGACCAGGCCGGGGTGGGTGCGCGACAGCGTCACCGACGGGCCCTTGTGGCCCTTCTTGACCTGGACCACGTAGCAGCGGATGCGCTCTCCGTGGACGTACTCCTCGCCGGGGACCTGCTCGTTGTGCGGGAGCACGGCCTCGATCTTGCCCAGGTCCACCAGGACCACCCGGGGGTCCTTGCCCTGCTGGATGACGCCGGCCACGAGCTCGCCCTCACGGCTGGCGAACTCGCCGAAGTTGATCTCGTCCTCGGCGTCCCTGAGCTGCTGCAGGATGACCTGCTTGGCCGTGGTCGCGGCGATGCGGCTGAAGTTGCCCGGGGTGTCGTCGAACTCCCTGAGCACCTCCCCGCCCTCGCCGATCTCGGCGGCGTAGATGGTCACGTGCCCGGTGTGCCTGTCGAGCTCGGCGCGCGCCTTGGCGGCCGCTCCCTCGGTCCGGAAATATGCGATCAGCAGTGCGTCCTCGATCGCCTTGACGACCAGGTCGAAGGAGATGTCCTTCTCCCGCTCCAGGCTGCGCAGGACGCTCATGTCGATGTCCACGAGGCTTCCCCTTAGCCCTCGTCGCCGTCGTCGCCGTCGTCTCCGGCGTCGTCGCCGTCGTCGTCGGTCTCGTCGAACCGGCGGAACTCCACCTGCACCCGGCCTCGGGTCAGGTCCTGATGGTCGAGGCGGTGCGGCACGCCGTCGACGTCCAGATCCACGCCGGTCTCGTCGACGGCGAGGATCCGTCCCTCCAGAGAGGTGCCGTCCCGCAGGTCGGCCTTGACCAGCCGCTTCACCGCGCGCCGCCAGTGGCGCGGCTCGGTGAGGGGGCGGTCGACCCCGGGAGAGGAGACCTCCAGCACGTACGGCGCCGACCCCATGACGTCATCGGCGTCCAGCGCGGCGGAGACGGCTTGGCTGACCTCCGCGACGTCGTCCAGGCTCACGCCGCCGTCACGGTCGACGACGACGCGCAGCAGCCGCCGCTTGCCCGCCGGAGTGACCGTGACGTCCTCCAGGTCGAGCCCTTCGGCTCCGACGACGGGCTCCAGAAGCTTCATCAGGCGGTCGCGGGATGTGGCGCTGCCCATGTCGACCTCCCATTGTCACGATCTGCGCGGGCGTCCCTCGCCCACGCGGTCCACCAGCCTATCCACACCAGGGCGTAGAAAGAGCGCCACTCGGTGTGGCGAGACCGACCAAGAAGCGCGATGGCTGCCATTGTGAACCCGTACGATGCTAGATGCGTCAGCAACCACCCTAGACCGGAGGTCGTCCGTGCGTTCCCTCTCCCGGCGCACCCTGCTGGGGGGCGGCGCTCTCGGCGTGGCCGCCGCGGTGGTCGCGGGATGCTCCGCCGAGCAGCCCGAGCCGGCCGCGTCCGCGCCTCCCGACCCGGAGACCGTGCTGCTGCGGCAGCTCATCGCGGACAAGGAGCAGACGATCGCGCTCTACGCCTCGGCGTCGTCGAGCAAGCTCCTCCCCTTCCGGCAACGGCACGAGGCCCACCTCGCCGAGCTGCGCAGGCGCCTGCCCGCCGACCGCCCGGCGTCCTCCCCGGCGCCCTCCTCCGCGGCCCCGTCGCCGGGAGGTCCCGCCTCCTCGCCGACCCCGGCGCCGGAACCGGCGGTCTCCGTGCGCGAGCTGCGCGATCTCGAACGCAAGGCGGCGGCCCTGCGCTCCCGGCAGGTCGCCGACGTCTCTCCCGCGCTGGCCCAGCTGGTGGCCTCCATCGGCGCCTGCGAGGCCGCCCACGCCACGGCTCTGTCGAGGGCCCTGTGAGCTCCGAGCAGGGGCTCGGCACGGCCCTGGCCGCCGAGCACGCCGCCGTCTACGCCTACGGGGTCATCGCCGCCAGGACCACGGGCAGGCTGCGGGCCACCGCGACGAACGCGTTCAACGCCCACCGCGCCCGCCGCGACCGGCTCCGCGCGCTGATCACCACGCGCGGCGGCACCCCGGCCGAGCCGGGCGCCTCCTACACGCTGCCCGTCACCCCCTCCACCGCGGACCAGGCCGTCGAGCTGGCCGTGCTGATCGAGCAGAGAGTGACGACGGCCTATCTGGAGCTGGCCGCCTCCGACGACATGTCCCTGCGGCGGATGGCCGCGCTGGCCATGCAGGAGTGCGCCACCCGGTCGTACGGCCTGCGCCCGTCGATCGACGCCTTCCCCGGCATGCCCGAGGTCGCTCCGCCCGCGCCGGGCACGCCCGCGCCGACACCGACGACGACGTCCTCCTCCTGACCCCGGGTCCCCGGGACCCGAGGGCCCGTGCCCCCTTTGCTCCCCTTTGTCGATGTTTGGCGGATCACTGACGGGTAGAGGAAGCACCCCGAGTTCACCGAGGGAGGAAAACAATGGGCTGGGGATTCAGGAAATCCGTCAAGATGGGGCCGTTCCGCCTCAACCTGTCCCGCAGCGGGGTCGGGCACAGCTGGGGCAACCGGGCCTTCCGCGTGACCAAGACAGCCGACGGCCGCCGGACGCTGAGCGTCAACCTGCCGGGCGGCTTCCACTGGCGCAAGACCCTCAGCGGCTCCCGGCGCTAGCCGGTCGCGCAGGAACCATCCGCGGGCACCGGCCGTTGTCCCCGATGACGCACGAGGTTCCGGGGAGATGACATGGGCTGGCACTACAGGAAGTCGATCAAGCTGGGTCCGTTCCGTCTCGACCTGTCCCCCCACGGGGTGGGTCAGAGTTTCGGCACCCGCAGGTTCCACGTCAGCAGGACCCCCGACGGCCGCAAGTACGTGACGCTGAACCTGCCCGGCGGCTTCCACGTCGGCAAGGCGATCGGCAAGCGCTCCCGCTATCGCCGTCACCGCTACTAGCATAACCGGGCCCGCCCGGGAGCCCCGCCGTGACGGGGCTCCCGGGCGGGCCCCGGTCTCAGGAGCGGAATCCCGCGGCCAGGGAGCGCAGCCGCTCCGAGACCTCCGCCAGTTCGCCCGCGGCGCGCCGCGGCTCCTCGACGGCGGCGGCGATGGTCGTCTGATAGTCGTCGATCTGGGCGATGACCCCGGCCACGTCCGCGATCGCCTGGACGGCCCCGGCGGTGTCGGCCTGGATCGCCTCGACCCGGCGCGCGATGTCCTCGGTCGCCCGCGCGGTCTCCTGGGCCAGGTCCTTGACCTCGCCCGCGACCACCGCGAAGCCCTTGCCGGACTCCCCGGCGCGGGCCGCCTCGATGGTGGCGTTGAGCGCCAGCAGGCTGGTCTGCTCGGCGATCGAGGTGATCACCTTCACCACGTCGCCGATCAGGCGGTTGATGGCCGCGAGCCAGTCGGCGAACAGCGGCTTGGCCTGCTCCATCAGGATCGCCCTGGCCTCGTCGGTGTCGCCGGCCATGCGCAGGGTGATCACCTCGTCGATCAGCGGCAGGGTCTCCCGCTCGATCCGCTCGATCCGCTCGATCTCCGCGTGCGCGTTCTTCTCCGCCTGGCCGACCTTGCCCGCGTCGGCGAATATCGCGGTCATCTTCTCGGCCGAGGCGGATCGCCGCGCGTCCGGGCACGCCGATGAGCGGCCCGCCGGGACGGCGGGCCGCTCATCGGTCGTTCAGACGGTGACCGTCCGGACGGTCAGGCGCGGCAGGCGGCCTCGACGCGGTCGGCGGCCTCGGCGATCGGGATCTCCTCCTTGACGCCGGTGGCCCGGTCGCGCAGCTCGGCGACGCCCTGGGCCAGGCCCCGGCCGATGACCACGATGGTCGGCATGCCGAGCAGCTCGGCGTCCTTGAACTTCACGCCCGGCGAGACCCCGGCGCGATCGTCCACCAGGACGCGCAGGCCGCGGGCCCGGAGCTCCTCGGCGAGCCGGACGGCCACCTCGATCTGGTTCTCCTTGCCGGTGCCCACGATGTGCACGTCGGCGGGGGCGACCTCACGGGGCCAGACCAGGCCGAGTTCGTCGTGCTTCTGCTCGACCAGCACCGCCACCGCCCGCGAGACGCCGATGCCGTACGAGCCCATGGTGATGCGCACGGGCTTGCCGTCGGGGCCCAGGGCGTCGAGCTTGGCGGCGTCGGCGTACTTGCGGCCGAGCTGGAAGATGTGGCCGATCTCGATGCCGCGGTCGATGGAGAGCGGCGAGCCGCACGCGGGGCAGTCGTCCCCGGCGCGGACCTCGGCCGCCTCGATGGTCCCCTCGGCGACGAAGTCGCGTCCGGCGACCACGTTCACGGCGTGCTTGCCGGGCTCGTTGGCGCCGGTCACCCAGGCGCTGCCGGCGACGACCCGGGGGTCGACGAGGTAGCGGATGCCCAGGTCCTTGAGCACCTGCGGGCCGATGTAGCCGCGCACCAGGCCGGGGTGCCTGGCGAAGTCCTCGGCCTCGAAGATGGCGGGCTCGCCGGGGGCCAGGGACGCCTCGAGCCGCTTGAAGTCGACCTCGCGGTCGCCGGGCACGCCGATGACGAGGGTCTCGGTCTTGCCGGAGCCGGGGGTGGTGACCTTGACCACGACGTTCTTGAGCGTGTCGGCGGCGGTGATGCCCAGGCCGTAGTGCTCGTTGATGTAGGTCACCAGCGACTCGATGGTCGGGGTGTCCGGGGTGTCCAGCACCCGCAGGGCCGGGCTCTCGCCTCCGGGCGCGGCGGGGGCGGGGGTGGTGACCGCCTCGGCGTTGGCCGCGTAGCCGCAGTGGTGGCAGGCCACGAAGGTGTCCTCGCCGGTCCCGGCCGGGGCGAGGAACTCCTCCGAGGCCGAGCCGCCCATCGCGCCGGAGGTGGCGAAGCAGATCTTGTAGGTGAGCCCGAGCCGGTCGAAGGTCCGGATGTAGGCCTCGCGGTGCTGCTCGTAGGAGCGCTTGAGGCCGTCGTCGTCGAGGTCGAAGGAGTAGGAGTCCTTCATGACGAACTCGCGGCCGCGCAGGATGCCGGCCCGGGGGCGGGCCTCGTCGCGGTACTTCGTCTGGATCTGGTACAGCGTCACCGGGTAGTCCTTGTAGGAGGAGTACTCCCCCTTGACCATGTCGGTGAACATCTCCTCGTGCGTGGGCCCGAGGAGATAGTCGGCGCCCTTGCGGTCCTTGAGGCGGAAGAGCGTGTCGCCGTACTCCGTCCAGCGGCCGGTGCCCTCGTAGTACTCCCTGGGCAGGAGGGCGGGGAAGAGCACTTCCTGGCCGCCCATCCGGTCCATCTCCTCGCGGACGACGCGCGTGACGTTCTCCAGGACCATCTTGCCGAGCGGCAGCCAGGAGTAGACGCCGGGTGCGACGCGGCGGACGTAACCGGCGCGGACGAGCAGCTTGTGGCTCGGGACCTCCGCGTCTGCCGGGTCGTCCCTCAGGGTTCGGAGAAACAACGACGACATGCGCAGCAGCACGGCTACTCCTCGCTAGCAGGGAATCACAGGGATTACAGAGGATTACAGGGATTGCTGCCCTACAGCGTATCGACTCGGGCAACCGGACCGCTTGGCGTTATCCCCCGCCGCGCGCACGAGGCCATCCTCACCTCGCGCTATCCGCCCGCCGCGTACACGAAGTGCGCGGCCCCCAGCGCCAGCGCCACCACGGCGGCGCGGACGCGTCCCACGCCCCCGCGCATGCAGAGCAGCACCACGGCCACGAGGATGGCCGCCGTGAAGACCGTCCAGGTCCCGTCCTGCAGCGCCCGGATCGCCTGGATCGCCATGAACCCGGCGGGCAGGCCCGTGGCCAGGTCGCCCCGCAGGCCCTCGTACCCGGCGAAGTGGGCCAGCGTCCCGAAGGCCGCCAGGCTCAGGAACACGAAGTTCAGCGTCAGGCCGTCGCCGTCCAGCCGCAGCAGGTGGGCCTCCGGCATCAGGGCCGTCGCCGCCAGCATGGCGATGACGGGCCCCAGAGCGGCCAGCGCGCTGCCCAGCAGCGCCCAGCCGAACCCGGCGGCGGTCCGCCCCACCACGGCCACCAGGAGAAGGTAGGCGTAGGGGTCGATGGCGCCGTGCAATGACGCCGGTCCGCTCGCGAGCGCCTCTCCCAGCGCGCCGAAGGCCAGTCCCATGGTGAGGGAGAAGACCATGTGACGCAGGATCGCCCGTTCCCTTCGCTCCCCCGCGAGGAAGTCGAGCGTGTCGTTCTGTCCAACCAAAGCCGCTGATCCCCCGATCTGCATCCGACTGTGGCTATATGGAGCATATCTGACCTGCAAATATCGACAAAAACGTTCAAGCTATACCAAACAAGCGAGCGCTTGCTTATGCTCCGCCTGTGGACGCTGCCGACATGACCCTCACCGAGGAACAGGCCGATCTGCGCGACGCCGTGCGCGCCTTCCTCTCCGCGCGGCCGGACGCGTCGTGGCGCCGGTTCGCCGCCGAACTCGGCGTCGCGGGCCTGGCCGTACCCGAGGAGTACGGCGGGGCGGGGTGCGGACCGGCGGAGACCGCCGTCGTCTGCGAGGAGCTCGGCGGCGCGCTGAGCCCCCATCCCTATCTGGCCACCGCCGTCCTCGCCGTCGGGGCGCTCGTGGCCGGCGGGGACCGTACGGCGATGGCCCGGCTGCTGCCCGGCATCGCCGACGGCTCGCGCACCGCGACCGTCCTGCTGCCCGGCGACGCCGACCTGACGCTGTCCGGCGGGCGGCTCACCGGCACCGCCCCCTACGCGCCGGACGGCGAGGTGGTGCTGGCCTTCGCCGGCGGCGAGCTGGTGGAGGCCGTCCCCTCCTCCAGGACGCCCCACACCACCCTCGACCCCACCCGCCCGCTGACCGCGCTGTCCTTCGACGCCGTCCCGGTCGTGCCCGCCGGCGACGGCTCGGGCTGGGAGCGGGTCCGCGACCTGGGCGTCACCGGCCTGGCCGCCGAGCAGGTGGGCGGCGCCGCGCGCTGCCTGGAATCGGCCGTGGCCCACGCCGGGCGACGTCACCAGTTCGGCCGCCCCATCGGCTCCTTCCAGGCCGTCAAGCACAAGCTCGCCGACCTGCTCCTGCTGGTCGAGTCCGCCAGGTCGGCCGCCCTGGCCGCGGCCCGGGCCCCCGCCGGCGAGCTGCCCGTCGCCGCCGCGGTGGCCGGTTCCTACTGCACCGAGGCCTACCTGGCCGCCGCCGGCGAGAACATCCAGATCCACGGCGGCACCGGGATCACCTGGGAGCACCCGGCCCACCGCTACTTCAAGCGCGCCACCTCCGACGCCCAGCTGTTCGGCCCGCCCCAGGCCCACCGCGCCCGCCTGGCCGCGGCGGCCGGCCTGTGAGTCCGGCCCGTAAGTCCGGTCTGTGAGGAGGCCGGTGCCCGGGTCAGGTCACCCGGGGGCGCGGAGGGTCACGGGCTCACAGGGGAACGGCGCCGGAGACCGTCGTGCCCTCGCCGAGCACGCTCCTGACCGTGAGCCGGCCGCCGACGGCGGCGAAGGAGGCCTCCATGGCCGCCAGGCCGCGCCCGCGCGCCGGACCGGGGAAGCCCCGGCCGTCGTCGCCCACCGTCAGCCGCAGCTTCCCGGGGCCCGCGGTGACCGCGACGGAGACGGTGCGCGCCCCGCTGTGCCGGGCGACGTTCGACAGCGCCCCGCTCACCACGACGAGGACGCTGCCGGCGATCTGGGCGGGCACCCTGCCCCGGGGCAGCGCCCAGAGCTCCACCGCGATCCCCGTGTGCTCCGACCATCCGGTCAGCAGGTCCCGCAGGGCCTCCCCGAGCATGCCGTCCCGCACCTCGCGGGCGAGCGCGTCCTCGGTCCGACGGACGGCGACGAGGACCGGCGCGACGTGCCCGCCCCTGGTCTGAATGGCCATTCGGCTCCTCTCTCTACCGGTCACCACTGTGACCGACGGGACTGGGAACCGACTGGTGACCCACTGGTGGACGGCCTCAGCCGCCCAGGAGCTCCTCCCAGGGGTGACGCGAGGTCGTACGGCGGGTGGTGTCGAGGGCGTCGGCCAGGCGCCAGGGGCCGGGGCGGGTGCGGAGCCGGTCGCGGCCCAGGGGGTCGACGGCCCGCAGCAGGAAGCGCACCCCCATCACGTCGAGGGCGGCCGAGCCGGGGGTGGCCAGCCCGG
Source organism: Paraplanobispora takensis (assembly GCF_016863195.1). Classification (GTDB taxonomy): domain Bacteria; phylum Actinomycetota; class Actinomycetes; order Streptosporangiales; family Streptosporangiaceae; genus Planobispora; species Planobispora takensis. The sequence goes on from NZ_BOOK01000004.1 coordinate 224,036, forward strand.
CGGGGGTGACCAGCGCGGCGGGAGAGTCGGGGTCGCGGATGCGCTCGGCGAGCGTGACGGCGACCTCGGCGGCGTACAGGCCCTCACGCCACTCGATGTACCAGCTGTGGTCGGTCCCCCGCCACCACGTCAGGTCGCGGCAGCCCTCCATCAGCTCGGCGTCGCAGGCGAGTGCGGCCATCACCCGGCCGAACGCCTCGAAGCGGCGCGCGCCGGCCAGCTGGATCTCGTCGGGTGCGCTCGCGGAGCGCCCTACGCGCAGTCCCCTCATGACTGGGAGCGTGCCACCTTCCGGATGTCGCGTCTCCCGCTTTGCCGCTTCTTCGCCCCCGCCACACGTGAACCCGCCACAGGAGACCGGCTTGTCATCGCACGTCCCCTTTCCCGCCGGGCGCACGGACTCGGCTTGTTGCCGTTCCACCCGGCTGGTAATCTCGCCAAGCGAGCGCTTGGTTAAATTTCGATCCGCGGCAGTGGACTGACATGACACAACGGAGGCGTGGATGACGTCCCTACGGATCAGCCTGGGATACGAGCTGGAGGTCCGCGGGCGTTCCCGCGAGGTCGAGCAGCGCGCGTTCCGGAACGTCGTCGACCAGGTGGTCCTCGGCGACCGGCTGGGCTTCGACACCGCGTGGTTCGTCGAACATCACTTCACCCGGGGCTTCTCCCACTCGTCCGCCCCCGATCTCGTCCTGGCGGCCGCCTCCCAGCTGACCGAGCGGATCCACCTGGGTCTCGGCGTGGTGCTGCTGCCCTTCCAGTCCCCGATCCGCACGGCCGAGCGGGTGGCGACCCTCGACGTCCTGTCCGGCGGCCGGGTGGAGTTCGGCACCGGCCGGGGCGCCTCCCCGCTGGAGTACCAGGCGTTCCAGCGGCCGTTCGAGAAGTCGCGGCAGATCTGGGAGGACTCCCTGGAGGCGACGCTGGCGATCTGGAACGCCGACGGAGAGCCGGTCAGCCGGTCCAACGAGTTCTTCGAGATCCCCGACGTCGCGGTCTATCCCCGGCCCGCCCAGGTCCCGCATCCGCCGGTGTGGGTGGCGTCCACCTCGCTGGAGGGCTATCTCGCCGCGGCCCGGCACGGCTACCACCTGCTCGGCATGACGATGCTCAAGGGCATCGACGACGTCGCCGAGGACATCGCCGCCTACAAGCAGTGCCTGGCCGACAACGGCTTCGACCCCGCGACGCGGCGGATCGCGCTGATGATCCCCTGGTTCGTCGGGCGGACCCGCGAGGAGGCGATCGGGATCGCCGCCGACCCCGTCCTGTGGTACATCAGGCGCCAGGTCAACCTGGTCACCCCGCCCGACTACTACGACGCCCGGCACGCCACCCACAAGGTCCTGGGCCAGCTCGCCGCCGGGCTGCCACCGGATGAGGCCATGGCCACCCTCCGCGAGCACCACATGGTCGTGGTCGACGACGTGGAGGGCTCCCGCAAGGCCGCCGCCCGCGTGGCCGAGGCCGGGGCCACCGACCTGATCCTCCAGGCCCAGGTGGGCGGCCTGGCCCACGAGCACGTCTGCGAGTCGATGCGGCTGTTCATGACCGAGGTGATGAAGTGACCCCGGAGAGCACGACGTCCCTTCCCGGCGCCGACGGCGGCGCCCCGGCGGTCTGGCGGACCCGCGGCGGCCCCGCCTCCGCGGCGCGCGCCCTGACCGGGCTCCTGCTGGTCTCCCCGGACGGCGACACCGTCGTGCGCGGCGCGCCGGCCGCGGCGGCCGGGGCCTTCACCGCCGCCCTGGAGGCGGCCGGCGTCGGGCCGTCGGACCGGGTCGTGGTGGCCCTGTCGAACGACGGAGAGCTGGCCGGCCCGCAGTGGGCGCACGCCGCCGCCGAGCGGGCGCAGGCGGCGGCCTCGATCGGCCCGCGGGGGCGGCTGCGGCTGCACCACGCGCTGGAGGCCCTGGGCGCGACGACCCTGGTCATCACGCCGACCGGGGCGATGGACCTGCTGGCCAGGCTGCACCTGGAGTTCCTGCTCGACCCGCTGGACCTGGGGCTGCGGCGCATCATCCTGACCGGCGAGATCGCCTCCCGGCGGACCATGGAGCACCTGGCCTCCGAGTTCGAGGCGGACGTCACCGAGGTCTACTGCTCCCCGTTCACCGGGGTGCCGCTGGGCTGGCGCTCCTCGGAGGCCGACCCGCTCACGCCGATCGACCCGGGCTCGCTCCGCCTGGCCTCGCTGGAGAAGGACGAGCTGCTCGCCCCGCCGTACGCCGAGGGGCTGGCCGAGCTGGCGATCGTCGACGGCGACACCGTGCTGCGGACCGGGCAGGTCGCCCGGGTGCCCGCCGGGGAGGTGATCCCCGCCCCCGTGCACACGGTGGGCGATCACGTACTGGTACGCGGGGTCTGGCTGTCGCTGGAACGGCTGCGCAGGGCGCTCGGCAGGATCGACGGGGTGTCGGGCTGGGAGCTGGGCCTCTCCCGGCAGGGCACGCTCGACGTCGTGACCCTGACGGTGACGTTCAACCGGGAGAGCCTCATCGGCAACCCCATGTGGCGGTCCCGCATCCAGCAGTCGCTCAAGGCCATCACCCCGATCACGATCGCCGTGGAGGTCGCCGAGCGGGCCGCCGAGACGGGCGCGCCGGGCACGGTGACCGACGCGCGAGGTCACCACCTGGGCCGCGACCGTACGGCCCCGGCTCCCTGAACCGTCCTTCGAAAGGCGCGAGATGGACGTTCCGGACTGGGGGACCATCCCCCGGATGCTGCGCGACCAGGCCGCCGGCCATCCCTCCGACATCGTCGTGGCCGACGGGGAGGTCCGGCTGTCGCTGGCCGAGCTGCGCACCCGGGCCGGCGCCGTCGCCCGGGGGCTGATCGCCCTGGGCGTCGAGCCGGGCGACCGGGTGGCGATCTGGGGTGTGAACGACCTGCAGTGGGTCCTGGCGGCCTTCGGCGTCTGGGACGCCGGGGCGATGGTGGTGCCGCTGTCCTCGCGGTACAAGGGCATCGAGGCGGTCGAGCTGCTGCGCAAGACCTCCGCGAGCGTGCTGATCACCGGTGCGGGCCCCGACGGGACGGTCTTCGCCGACCTGCTCTCCGGGGCGGCCGGCGGGCCCGCGCCGGGACGGCCCGTGACCGGGCTCCCCGCCCTGGAGCACGTGATCGTCCCCGAGGACGTGCGGCGTCCGGGATGCCTCCCGGCGTCGGGGCTGCTCGCGGCGGGCGCGCGGGTCTCCCGGGCCGAGGCCGAGGAGCGGGCGCTGGCCGTACGGCCCGACGACCTGTGCGAGATCATGTCCACCTCCGGGACCACCGGCACGCCCAAGGGCGTGATGCTGGAGCACTCCCAGGTCCTGCGCGGTTACTGGGACTGGTCGGAGATCGTCACGCTGGGGCCGGGCGACCGCTATCCGATCATCGCGCCCTTCGCCCACGGGTTCGGGCTCAACGCCGGGATGCTCGCCTGCGTGCTGCGCCGCGCCACGATGATGCCGATCAGGGCGTTCAGCCCGGATCTGCTCACGGAGCTGGTGCAGAGGCGGAGGATCACGATCCTGGCCGGCCCGCCGACGCTGTTCCACCGCGTGCTGGAGGAGGTCGACACCACCGGCCACACGCTGCGGGTGGCGATCTGCGGCGCGGCCTCCGTCCCGGCCGAGCTCGTCCGCCGGGCGCTGGACCGGCTGGGGCTGGAGCGCATGATCAACGCCTACGGGCTGATGGAGGGCACGGTCGTCTCCATGACCAGGGCGCGGGACCCGGTCGAGGTCATCGCCTCCAGCACCGGCCGTCCCGTGCCGGGCATCGAGGTCAGGATCGTGGACGACGCGGGCCGGGAGGTCCCCGTCGGGGAGCGCGGCGAGATCCTCATGCGGGGGTACGGCGTCATGCGCGGCTACTGGGACGAGCCGGACAAGACCGCCGAGGTGGTCCGCGACGGCTGGCTCCACACCGGCGACGTCGGCACCTTCGACGCCGCCGGGAACCTGGCCGTCGTTGACCGCAAGAAGGAGCTGTTCATCGTCAACGGGTTCAACGTCTCCCCCGCCGAGGTCGAGGGCCTGCTGCTGCGGGAGGGCTCGCTGGCCCAGGCGGCGGTGGTCGGGGTGCCGGACGAGCGGCTGGGCGAGGCCGGCTGGGCGTTCGTGGTGCCCCGCCCGGGCCGCACCGCCGACCCCGACAAGATCATCGCCTGGGCCCGGGACAACATGTCCAACTACAAGGTGCCCCGGCGGGTGATCGTGGTGGACGCCCTCCCGGTGAACGCCAACGGCAAGATCGACAAGCGGGTCCTCCGGGAGCGGACCGCCGAGTAGCGGGACGGATCGCGCCCTCCCGGGGAAGACCGGTCCCGGGAGGGCGGGAAGAGAGACCACGGGGCGGTCACGGAGGCCGCCGATCCCGGGAGGGCGGTCGCGGGGCCGCCGATCTCGGAGGGCGGAGACAGGGGCGGCGGGGCGATCGCGGGAGTAGGTTGGATGGGCGCCTTCTCACCAGGGGAGCCCCGCGATGCTGCGACTGCTCGCCGGGGAGGCCGCGCGCCGGTTCGGGGCGCGCGCGGCGGTCGACTCCGGATCCCTCGTCCTGTCCTTCGCCGATCTCGACCGGCTCTCCGACGGGGTCGCCGCCGGCCTCGCCCATCAGGGTGTGCGGATGGGCGACCTGGTGGCGCTCGCGCTCCCCGACGGGCCGGAGTTCCCGATCTGCTACCTGGCCGCGGCCAAGATCGGCGCGGTCACCGCGGGGCTCCGCCCGGACCGCCCCGTCCCGCTGAGCCGCTTCGACCCGGCGCTGGTGATCACCGCTCCCGGGCTGCTCCCCCCGCTTCCCGGTCTCGACGTGCTCACCCTTCCCCTCGGGGAGCGCCCGGCCCAGGGCGAGCCGTACGGCGCCGGCGGGGAGGACCCGGCCCGGCGCGAGCCGTACGACGCCGGCCGGCTCAGGGGGCTGCACCGGCCCGAACGGCCGCCGCCCCCGCTGCCGCCGGATCCGCGGCGCCCGGTGGCCGTGGTGTTCACCGCGGCCTCCTCGGGCCCGCCCAGGGGGGCCGTGTTCTCCGATCGGCAGCTGGAGGCGGTCCGCGCGCACGGGGCCGGGGTGCGCTGGGGCACCGGTGACGCGCGGCTGCTGTCCCGCCCCCTGGGGCACCTGACGTTCATGACGAGGCTGCCGGTCTTCCTGCAGACGGGCAGGACCGCGCACGTGCTGCCCCGCTGGGAGTCCGCGGCGGCCTTCCGGGTCCTGGCCGAGCACCGGCTCAGCGTGCTGCAGGGCACCCCGGCGCAGCTGGCCGGGCTGCTGGACCACGAGAGCCGCCGGCCGGGCGGCCGGGTGGAGCTGCCGCACCTGCGCCTGGTCCTGTCCGGCGGCGGCCCGCCGGCCGACGGGCTGATCCGGGCGCTGCGGGAGCGGTTCGGCGTACCGGTCTGCAACCGTTACCTGTGCACCGAGGCGGGGCTGGGCCTGGGGACCCGCCCCGAGGACCCGCCCGAGGACGCCGAGCACACGGTGGGCCGCCCGCGCGGCGGGGTGAGCCTCGCGCTGCGCGACCCCGGCGGGCGGGCGCTGCCGCCGGGCGAGGTCGGCGAGGTGCTGCTGCGGTCGGGGGCGGTGACCGACGGCTACTACCGCGACCCCGAGGCGAGCGCCGAGATCTTCGCCAAGGACGGTTTCGTGCGCACCGGGGACACGGGCTATCTCGACCACGCCGGCCGGTTGAGTCTGGTCGGGCGTAGTTCGGTTGATACACAATCGCGGGAATAACGTCTACAGGGCGACATGCCAGGGAGGCGATGTGCCGCTGCGAGTCGCGATCGTGGGATCCGGGCCCGCCGGGGTCTACACGGCCGAAGCACTGACGAAACAGGCCACCGCTCCCGTCGAAGTGGACGTGATCGAGCGCCTGCCCACCCCCTACGGACTGGTCCGGTACGGCGTGGCCCCCGACCACACCTCGATCAAGTCGATCGCCGGCTATCTCCGCCGGGTCCTGGAGCTGCCGGGCGTGCGCTTCCTGGGCGGGATCGAGTTCGGCCGGGACGCCGGCGTCGGGGACCTGCTGGCCTGTTACGACGCGGTCGTCTACTGCACCGGGGCGATGGTGGACCGGCGGATGGGCATCCCCGGCGAGGACCTGCCCGGGAGCGTGGCGGCCACCGACTTCGTCAACTGGTACTGCGGGCACCCCGACGTGCCCGCCGACCGCTTCGTCCTCGACAGCCCCGAGGTCGCGGTGATCGGCGTGGGGAACGTGGCGGTGGACGTGGTGCGCGTCCTGGCCAAGACCGCCGGGGAGCTGAGCGCCACCGACGTGCCCGAGGAGGTGCTGGCCCGGCTGGCCGACAGCCAGGTGAAGGCCATCCACATGATCGGCCGCCGGGGGCCGGAGCACGCCAAGTTCACCCTCAAGGAGCTGCGCGAACTCGGTGAGCTGACCAACGCGGACGTGTGCGTGCGGCCCGACGAGGCCCCCGTCTCCGGGGAGCCCTCCGCCCTGCCCCGGCAGGTCCGGGGGAACGTGGAGGTGCTGCAGGCCTGGGCCGCCCGTATCCCCGTGGGCCGGCCCCGCCGCCTGGACGTGCGCTTCTGGATGCGCCCCGTGGAGATCCTCGGCGACGGGCGGGTGGAGGCGCTGCGGCTGGAGCGCACCCGGCTGGAGGGGGGCCGGGTCGTCGGCACCGGGGTGTTCGAGACCCTCCCGGTCGGCATGGTGCTGCGCTCGGTGGGCTACCAGAGCGTCCCGCTGCCCGGCGTCCCCTTCTCCGAGGCCACCATGACCGTGCCCAACGAGGCCGGGCGGGTGCGCGACCGCGAGTACGTGGCGGGCTGGCTCAAACGCGGCCCGACAGGCGTGATCGGCACCAACAAGTCCGACGCCGCCGAGACGGTCCGCACCCTCCTGGCCGACCTGGACGGCCGCGAGCCCGCCGCGCGCGCCGATCTCGTCTCCCTGCTCGCCGGGCGCGGAGTCTTCCCGGTGACCTACCGGCAGTGGCTGTCCATCGAGGCCGCCGAGGCGGAACTGGCGCGGAGCCTGGGCCGGGGCGAGCGGGTGAAGCTGCCGGGCCTGGCCGCCATGCTCGGCGCCATGACCGGCGGCGGGGACGGCGCCGGACCGGAGGGGTGAGGAGGCCGTACGCGCAGGGTGACGGCTCCGGCGGGGGAAGGCACGCGGAGCCGGTCCGGGAAGGGACACGGAGCCGTCCCGCACGGCACGGTGAGTGATTTTTCTGGCTATCTCGGAAAACAGCTAATACGTGTGGCGGGCGGGCCGATGGAGCCTGCGTGAATGGACCTCTGGCAGGCAAGATCCCGGGACAGGCATCGAGGGCGTGCGCCCCGGACGACGCGGCGTACGCGGCTTCCGGCGACCGCGCGGCCGACCCGGGCCCGCCCGCCGCGCCCGGCGCCTCCAGCGCCTCCAGCACGCCTGCCGCGTCCGGTGCGCCCGGCGCCTCCGAGGCGCCCTGCACGTCCACCATGCCCGCCGACACGCTCACCGTCGAGCAGCTCCGGCTCGAACTGGAGAGGCTCGAGGGAACCAGCGGCTACAACATCGAGGCCGCCTACGACCGCGCGGGAGAGCTGGAGCGGATCGCCGAGGAGCTCGGCGAGGTCGCGCTGGAGCTGCGCGCCCGGCTGATCCAGATCGACGTGCGGGTCCGCGGGGGCGAGCTGACCTCGGTGGTCTCGATCGTCTGGCAGATCAACCAGTGGGCCGTCGCCCACGGCGTCCGGCCGCTGCTGTCGCGCAGCCACCTGCTGATGGCCCGGGTCCACCGCGACCTGGGCGATCTGGCCTCCGCGCTGGAACACACGGTGGCCTCCGTGGAGGCCCTCGACGAGGACACCCCCGCCCGCATCCGGATCTACCACCTGATGAAGCTCGCCGACATCCTCGACGAGACCGGCTCCCTGGAGGCCTCCCGCGAGCGCTACCAGCAGGCCGAGCGGCTGGCCGCCACCATCGACGTGGAGCGCCACGTGACGGTGCTCAACAACATCGCCTACGCCGAGTACGAGGCCGGCCAGACCGAGCTCGCCTGGGCGGTCATCGAGCGCATGCTGGCGCTGAGCACGACGCACAAGTTCGAGCTGGACGCGACCGTGCTGGACACCGTCGCCCGCGTCCAGATCGCGCTCGGCCGCTACGACGAGGCCGTGATGACCGCGCAGACGGCCATCCAGATCTACGACTCCCAGGAGATGAAGCAGGCCGACGCGCTGCCCGAGGCGCTGCTGACCCTGGCCGTCGCCCAGCGCCTGATGGGCACGACGAAGGACGCCCAGGAGAGCCTGGACCTCAGCCGCACGATGTGCGACGAGCACGGCTATCTCAGGATCCGCCTGCGGGTGCACAAGGAGCAGGCCGAGCTGCACGCCGCCACCGGCGACTACCGCAAGGCCTTCGAGGCCTACAAGGCCTATCACGCCTTCGAGAAGGAGCTGGCCTCACAGCAGCGCGAGGCCCAGGCCCGCACCCGGCAGGCGATGTTCGAGGCCACCGAGGCCCGGCAGGAGGCCGAGCTCTTCCGCGAGCAGGCCCGCCGCGACCCGCTGACCGGGCTGCGCAACCGCCGTTACGTCGACGAGCACCTGCCCGCCCTGATCGCCGAGGCCACCGCGACCGGCGGCGCGGTCACGGTGGCGATCGTCGACCTCGACCACTTCAAGCGGATCAACGACACCTGCTCCCACGACGTGGGCGACCAGGTGCTGGTCGCCGTGGCCGAGATGCTCGACGCGACGCCCTCCTGCGACGGCGTCGCCTCCGGCTTCGCCGCGCGGATGGGCGGCGAGGAGTTCCTCCTCGTCCTGACCGGCATGACCCCCACCGAGGCCGTGGTCCGCCTGGAGGACCTGCGCGCCTCCGTCGCCGCGCGCTCCTGGCGGTCGCTGACCGGGGACCTGCCCGTCACGGTGAGCATCGGCGTCACCGCCTCCCAGCCGCACAGCACCCAGGCCGAGCTGCTCGCCCTGGCCGACGCGAACCTGTACACGGCCAAGCACAAGGGCCGCAACAGGGTCTGCGCCACCTCCGGCACCGCCCTGACCGAACGCCGCCGCCACCGCGACCTCCCCGTCCCGCCGCACGTCCGCTGAGGCGGAGGCACGGGACGGACGGGACGGGCCACCGGGCCGGGCACGGCGGGGCACCCGTTAGGGTGCCTCTGACCCGGTCCGCCCGCGAGGAGCACCACCATGCGCGTCACGCTCTCCGACCCCCTGACCCTGATCCCGGGCTTCGAGCGAGCCCATCGGGAGCAGTCGGAGCTCTATCCGGCCACGGTCCCCGGCTGGCAGCCGGTGCACACCGTCTACGTGCCGGCCGACCGGTTCGACGCCGACACCGTGGCGCGCTGGGGCGGTGAGGCGCTCGATCTGTTCGCCCGGCACCTGGCCGCCCCCGGGGACCTGGCCGGGCTCCTCGGGACGGAGGACGACCTGGCCGCCGAGGTGCACCGCAGGGTGGCCGCCAAGCTGGGCCGGGAACCGGTCGAGGACCTGCGGGTGGACTTCGAGGACGGGTACGGCGTGCGCCCCGCCGAGGAGGACGGCCACGCCGCCGGGGCCGCCGAGGCGGTCGCCGCCATGCACGCGGCCGGAACGCTCCCGCGCCGCTGGGGGCTGCGGGTCAAGTCGTTCGCCGACGGCGACCCCGGCCGGAGCCTGCGGACGCTGGACGGGTTCCTGACCGGCGTCGCCGAGCGGGCCGGGGGCCTGCCCGAGGGCTTCACGGTCACCTTCCCCAAGGTGCTGATGAAGGACTACCTGTACCAGTTCGCCGACTGCCTGGCAGCCCTGGAGAAGGGGCTGGGACTGGCCGAGGGCGCGCTCCGCTTCGAGATCCAGGTCGAGGCCACCCAGACCCTGGGCTTCCTCGGCACGGGCCTGGCCGCCTCACTCGGCGGCAGGCTGGCGGCGGCGCACTTCGGCGTCTTCGACTACACCGCCAGCTGCTCGCTCCCGCCGCACGAGCAGCGGCTGGACCACCCCGCCTGCGACCACGCCCGGCACGTCATGCAGACCGCCTTCGCCGGGACCGGCGTGGAGCTGTCGGACGGCTCGCTGGCCGCCTCCCCCGCCTCCGACTCCGGGCCCGACGTGCACGCGCTGTGGGCGCGCCACGCCGAGTTGGTCGGCCACTCCCTGCGCCACGGTTTCCACCAGGGCTGGGACATGCACCCCTCGCACCTCGTCAGCCGCTACGCCGCGGTCTACGCCTTCCACCTGCGCCACTACGCCGAGTTCTCCCACCGGGTCCGGGCCTGGCAGGAACAGCGCGAGGCGGGCGGCGGGGTGATGGACGAGCCGGCGACGGTCAAGACGATGGCCGCGGCGCTGCGCCGCGCCGACCTGGCCCTCGGGGGCGGGTGAGCGCCGGCTCCCCGGCGGCCGTCAGTCGATCAGGTCACGCCACCGGCGGACCATGAGGGGGTCGACCGGGTCGGACCACGAGGTCCGTACGGCGCTGCCGACGTGGAAGGCCCGCACGCCGTACTCCAGCAGAGCGGGCACGTGACCGGGCCGCAGCCCGCCGCCCGCCATGATCAGGGGCCCGTCGCCGGCCTCGCAGCGGGTCTTGAGCACCGCCAGGCCCTCGCCCACCCCGCCGGGCGCGCCCGAGGTGAGCACGGTGGCGAGGTTGGGCAGCAGGCGCACGGCGCGCCAGCCGGCCTGCACGTCGGCCGCGTGGTCCACCGCCCGGTGGAAGGTCCAGGGCAGCGGGGCCACCGCGTGGATCATCGCCTCGGTGGCGGCCAGGTCCACCGCTCCCGCGGCGTCGAGGAAGCCGAACACGAACCCGGCCGCCCCCGCCTCCGCCAGGGCCTTGGCGTCGCGCCGCAGGACCTCCAGCGTCTCGGGGGCGGCCAGGAACGAGGCCTCCGCGCGCAGCATCACCATCTGCGGCAGCGTGCACTCCCTGGAGATCGCCGCGACCGTCTCCACCGCGGGGGTGAGGCCGTCGGACGTCATGTCGGCGACGATCTCCAGGCGGTCCGCGCCGCCCTCCTCCGCCGCGACGGCATCACGCACGTCGAGCGCTATCACCTCAAGCAGGGATCCGGTCATGAAGCGAGGCTATCCGATGGCTTTGTCCTGGGATCGCCCTGGATCAGACATGCTCCACCACCGGCTCCACCGCCGTACCGCGCCGGTCGACGAACGGCAGGGGGCTTCCGGGGACGCCGCCGCGCAGACCTCCCGCCCGCTGGAACAGGGCGCCGGAGGCGCGGTGCGGCAGATCCACCGTGCGCAGGTGGGTGAAGCGCTGCCGCCGGTAGTAGTCCTGCAGACCCGGATTGTCCTTGGCGCAGTCCAGCCGGAGCCACCGCCGGCCCGCGGTGAGCACGCGCAGACCGGCCCAGTCGAGCAGCGCCTCGCCCAGTCCCCGGCCGGAGTGGCTGCGCGCCACCGCCAGCTTGTGGACGTACAGGGCCGCGTCCGGCCGGTCCGCGGAGGTCCAGAACTCGGGGTCGGCGCCGCCGTCCAGGGCCAGGGTGGCGGCCGGGCCGTCCTCGCCGTCCAGCAGGTACATGACACCCTCCCCGATCAGTGGGACGATGCGCACCGCGGGGAAGCCGCCGGCGGGCCACTGGCGGACCCCGCGGCCGTTCAGCCACGCGGCCGTCTCCGCCAGGAGCTCCAGCACCGCCGGGAGGTCGTCCTCCGTCGCTCTGCGCAATGTGAGCCGCCGGGGCGTTACGAGATCAGCGGTGTTCGAGTGCATGATTCATCCCTTCGTTGCGTTGGGTGCACGAGTGGACACGGACAGTGGCCGACCGATGGCACACGGCGTCCATGCCGGGCCCCTGAGTCGCTAGGGGCCCGAGGCGAAACGGAGGAAAAGAGAACCGTGCCCGCCCGTGTCACGGAGACGGTCCAGTGCCCGTCCGCGGCGCGGACGAGGCGGGGGCCGCCACGTCAGGGCGGCCACGGAGACCTCAACGGCTCTCCAGCTCGTACCTGATCAGGTGCTTGTCCGCGGGGAGCACGGACACCGCGACGCGCACGGGCGTGCCCTCCTCGTCGTATCCGACGCGGACGTAGACGACGACCGGCGTGCCGAGCTGGAGCTGCAGACGCTCGCTCTCCGAGCTCGTGGGCATCCGGGCCCAGATGTCGTCCACCACCCTGACCTGCGGATGGCCGAGCTCCTCCAGCACACGGTTGGCCCCCCGCCCGATGTCGCCGGGGCGGGCGATCTCCGAACCGGAGACCAGCGTGAGCGGGAAGTAGGAGTCGTTGGTGTTGTACGGCTGGCCGTCCACGTACCGCAGCCGGCGGCGGACCACGGCCAGCTCGTCGTCGGGCAGTTCCAGCCTGCTGGCGATCTCCTCGGACGGGTGCACGATGGAGACCTCGATCTCCTGGCTGGGCGCGCGCCCCTCCTGGGAGACCGCCCAGGCGAAGGCCTCCCTGGTCTCCCCCGGCTGGGGCTGGAGCTCCCGTTGCGGGTGCATGAGCAGCGGGCGGCGTTCCCTGACCACGGTGCCCCGGCGCGGGGTACGGGTCACCAGGCCCTCGTTGACCAGCTCACCGAGGGCGAGCCGGACGGTGTTGCGGCTCACCTGGTGGGCCGACATGAGCTCCGCCTCGGTCGGCAGCTGATCTCCGGGTCCGAGCACGCCGGAGTAGATGGTCCTCCGAAGTTCTGAGGCCACCAATTGGTACAGCGTCGACCGTGCCATTAAGTCCCCTTTATTCCAACAAAACTAGACGATCTGGTTCTAGTGGGGAACAGCCCCTTGACCCAGCCTCCCAGGAGCCGCATCATCCAATCGTTGGTACAAATCCATCGAAAGGTCGGCAGGGGGTGAATGCCAGTGCTGTCGGTCCCGACGGGCATGCCGTACCTGCCCTGGCGAGATCCCTGCGAGGCGACTCGTTTACTGCGCTACGCGTTGCATCGCCAGGGATTCACCCACACCTACCAGAGCAACGGGACGGGAATGTCCGTGCTTTCGGTGCTCACCGATCTGACGGTGTGGTGCAAGAACGGATTGTTCGTATGGCATGAAGACGGGCACGAGGTCTCACATCCGGCGGACGATCCGGTCGGAGCCGCACGCCTGATCTCGCGGCACTACCGGCGGCCGGCCCCGGAGGACGACCCGGAGACCACGGCCTTCATCCCCACCGACTCCCTGCGCGAGTAGCCGGTTCGAGGACCCCATCCCTCGCCGGGGTCCTCGTCCGCCGCGCGGGGACGGAACGCGTCCTGGCGGGTCCCCCACGCCCGCCAGGGCGCGTTTCCGCATCCGGCCCCGGCCCGCATACGGAACGTACGACGGGCTTCTCTCCCCCCGTGCCGCTCGCCCATAATGACGATCAGACGGCTGTCCCATCCGGGAGACGGGGGCGTTCCGCATGCCGCACGCCGTACCACCGAATCCGGCCGGCCCGCACGAGTTCGCGGGATACCGGATCACCGGCGGAGCCGGCGGCGCCCGGCCGCAGGAGGCCTACCTCGCCGAGGACCCCTCCGGGAAGCGGGTGGTGGTCAGGCTGCTGCCCCCCGGCGCGGACCCCGAGCGCTTCCTGCGGACCGTGGAGCCGCTGCGCGGGGTCTCGGCGTTCGGTGTGGCGCAGGTGCTGGGCGGCGGGATGTACGGGGACCGGCCCTACATCGTCAGCGAGCACGTCGAGGGACCGACGCTGGCCGAGGCGGTCGCGGCGGACGGCACCCTGCGCGGCGCGGCCCTGGACCGGCTCGCCATCGGCACGATGGCCGCGCTGGCCGCCGTCCACCGGGCCGGCGCCGTGCACGGCGACATCCGGCCCGAGACGGTCGTCCTGGGACCCGGCGGCCCGGTCGTCGTGGACTTCGGGTTCGTCTCGGCGCTGGCGGCCGTGGAGGGCGCCCCGACCAGGCCCGTCGGGCTGCCCGCCTACCAGGCGCCCGAACAGCTGGACGGCGCTCCGCCCGCCGCGCGGGCCGACGTGTTCGCCTGGGCGGCGACGGTGGCGTTCGCCGCGAGCGGCACCGCCCCGTTCGCGGGCGGCACGGTGGCCGCGACGGTCAACCGGGTCCTGAACGACGAGCCGGACCTCGCCGCCGTCCCCGGGGAACTGGACGCCGTGCTGGCGGAGTGCCTGGCCAAGGACCCGGCGGACCGGCCCGCCGCCAACGCGGTGCTGCTCCGGCTGATCGGCGAGGACTCGCTGCTGCAGGCCGCCACGGCCATCACCACCGGGCGGGTGGCCGCACCACCGCCCGCGCCGCCGGCCGTGTCCCCGGCCGCGCCGTCCCAAGGCCGCGGCCGGCGCGCGCTGGTCCTGGGCGGGGCCCTCCTCGCGGCGGCCGCCGTCTCCGGCGCGGCGGTCTACCTGCTGGCGCCGCCGAGACCGGCGGAGGTCCGGCGGGCCGCCGCGGCGGTCTCGCCCGGCGGTTCGCCGGCCCCGGCGCCCACCGCCGCCCCGCCCGTCGCGACGGCGCAGCCGACCGGTGCGGCCTGGGCGAAGGTCGAGAAGCCGAACACGGAGGTCAAGCTCGCCGGCACCTCCGTCACCGTCCACGAGCACCCCTCCGACCCCGTCAAGATCAGCACATATGTGCTGGCCAAGCAGCCGTTCACGTCCTACCTGCGGGATCGGTCCGGGAGCTTCCGCCAGGTCGGCACGGCGGAGCAGGCCGTGCCGTCCCCGGACGGCAGGTGGGTGGCGCTGAACCCGTTCGTCAAGTTCGCCGGCTCCGACCACGACCGGATAGGGCTGAGCGACCCGGCTGGCGGAGAGAAGTTCACGGTCGCCACGGTCAAGAAGCCCCTGCAGACGACGTTCCCGGTCTGGTCGCGCGACGGCTCCCGGCTGCTGCTGTCGATCCACGACCCGGCGAAGGGGCTGATCACCGGTTTCGTGCTCGTCGACCCGGTCTCCCGTACGGCCACCGCCGTGCAGGCCGAGTACTTCGACGACGCGGCCAGGCCGTTCACCTTCACGCCCGACGGCCGCATCGCCCGCGGGTTCTCGGACGGCAGGCGGATCGGGATCAACCTCTACGACACCTCCGGTCGGGTGGCCAGGTCCCTGCACTGGGTGGGCAGCCCGCAGGGCACCTCCTGGTTCTCCCCCTCCGGCGCCCTGTTCGCCACCTACTGCCCCAAGGGCGACGGGAGCCTCTGCGTCTGGAACACCGCGACGGGCGAGCGGCGGGCGACCGTCAGCGTGCCCCCGAAGACGCAGCCGGCCGGCTGGTTCAACGAGCAGCACCTCATCGTGCAGGTCCCGCACAAGAAGGGCACCCGATACCAGCTCGTGGCCCTCGACGGCGTCGTCGAGCGCGTGCTGGCCGACCTGCCCGAGGAGAACGAGACCCTCCTCATGTTCGACCGGGCCACGAGCTGATGCCTTCCGCCGCATCCCCCTCCTCCGAGGACCCCGGGCTCCGCGAGCTCCGCGAGCTTCCGGCGGGCTACCGCGTGCTCGGCACGCTCGGCGCGGGCGGGCAGGGCGTGGTCTACCTCGCGGAGCAGACCGGGGGCGGGCGCGTCGCGGTCAAGGTGCTCCACCGGCACGCGGCCGGCGACCCGGGCCCGTTCCTCGCCGAGGCCGGGCTGATCGGCAGGGTCCGGGCGTTCTGCACCGCCCAGGTGGTGGACTCGGGGGTGGCCGACGGCCTGCCGTACCTCGTCACCGAGTACGTCGACGGGCCGAGCCTGGCCCAGGTGATCGAGGAGCGCGACGCGCTGCGCGGGGCCGAGCTGGTCCGGCTGGTCTTCGGCACGCTCACCGCGCTGGCCGCCGTCCACCAGGCCGGGGTGGTGCACCGGGACTTCAAACCGGCCAACGTGCTGCTCGGCCGGGACGGGCCGCGGGTGATCGACTTCGGGATCGCCCGGCTGCTGGACGCCGCCGACGGCACCGGCGAGCTGGTCGGCACTCCGCCCTACATGGCGCCGGAGCAGTTCGACGGGGCGGAGGCCGGGCCGCCCGCGGACATGTTCGCCTGGGCCTCCACCGTCGTGTGCGCCGCCACCGGCAGGCCCCCCTTCGGGACCGGGCCGACCCCCGTGGTGATCAACCGGATCCTGAACGGGCCGCCGGACCTGGGTGGGGCGGATGGGCTGGACGGCGAGCTGCGCGAGCTGGTGACCGCCTGCCTGGACAAGGACCCCGCCCGGCGGCCCACCGCGGCGGGCGCCCTGATGCGCCTGCTGGGCGGGGAGGTGCCCGCCCGGGAGCTCCTGCCCGAGGGGAGCCGCCGGGCCGCACCGGATGCCCCGCCCGAGGAGGGCGACACCGTGCCGTCGGCTCCGGAACGGGCGCGGCGGCCCGGGCGGATCGTGGCGGTGGCGGCAGCGCTGGCGATCGCGCTGACCGCGGGCGGCCTGGTGACCGCCCGCCTGCTGGCGGCCGGCGACCCGCCGCCCTCCTCCCCCTCCACGCCTCCGCCCTCCTCCTCCGCCCCCCTCACCCCGCCGACCATGGCGGCCGGGTCGACGACGCGGACCCCCGTCCCCGGCTCCGGGGTGACGCTGCACGAGGCCCCCTCCGATGAGATGCGGGTCTCGGCCTACCAGGACCGGCGCACGAAGACCTCGGCCTGGTTCCTGCGGGATCCCGGCTCGGGCGCCTTCCAGGCCGTCGGGGAACCGCGGCAGGCGATGGAGGTGGCCCCGGGCGGGCGCCTGGTCGCCTCGCTCTCGGCCCTGCGCCTGTTCACGCTCGACTACGACCGCGTCAACATCGCGGACCGCGTCTCCGGCGACTCCTACGACATCCGCACCGTGGACCGGCCGCTGTTCACCGACGGCCTCTCCTGGAACGACGACGGCACCAGGGTCCTGCTCACCGTCCACGCCGAGGCCAGGGACGACGCGGCGCGCGTCGGCTTCGTGGTGGTGGACCCCGTCAAGCGCACCGCGTACATCACCCGGATGCCCGCGAGCGGCCACCCCTACATGTGGGGCCCCGAACCCGGCACCGTGATGCAGCGGGGTCCCGGCGGCGCGGCCCTGGTGTACGGGCTGGACGGCACGCTGCGGCGGACCGTCCCCGGCGTGGGCGACCTGCTCTGGGACGGGGCCGTCGCCACCGCCGCAGGCGGCCTGTTCCTGACCGCCTGCCCGGACGCGCCCCGGGACACGTGCGTCTGGGACTACCGCTCGGGCACGCGCGAGGCCCGGCTGCGGACCGGCGAGCGGACCACGGTGCACGGCTGGCTGGGCGCGGAGCACCTGCTGGCCACCCGGAAGGGGGGGAAGGTCTCCGAGGTCGTCATGCTCGACCTGTCGGGCAAGGCCGTCCGGGTGCTCGCCGACGGCCCCGCCGCCGAGATCGACAAGATCGCGATGTGGTACACGCCGGAGTAGGCCCCCGCGGCGGCCGCTCCGCCGGAGAGATCCGGGTCGCTCAGCCCGCCGGAGAGGTCCCGGTCGCTCAGCCCGCCGGGCGCCAGTCGATCAGTGTGAGCCCGTCGTCCACCGCGGTGAAGACCGCCTCGACGCGCCGCCCGGCCCGCGGGGGCTCCTCGCAGCGCCAGTTGCCGTACATCACGCACTCGGACGCGTCGGCCAGCCGTACCATCACCACGACGTACGGCTCCCGCACCCCGGGCAGGAACGGCTGGTGGCTGACGATCCAGCTCTCGATCCGCCCGGCGGGCTCCACCGGCTCCCAGCTCCACCCCGCGGTACGGCAGCGGTGGCAGTAGGCGCGGGCCGGGAAGCGCCGTGTGCCGCAGGAGTCGCACCGCTGGAGCACGAACTCGCCCGCGCGGACCCGCTCCCACCAGGCCGCCGAGTCCCGGTCGGTCACCGGGCGCACGGGGCCTCCCTCCTCCGCCGGCACGCGCTCACCCCTTCCTGAGGATCAGGGCGGAGGTGGCGGGCAGGATGTAGCCGGGCTGGGCGGTGGACAGCGCCACCTGCGCGCCGTCCACCTGCCGGTCGCCCGCCTCGCCCCGCAGCTGCGAGACGGCCTCGGCGACGTGGTTGATCCCGTGCACGTACCCCTCCGACAGGAACCCGCCGTGCGTGTTGACCGGGACGCCCGCGCCGGAGGCCGCGTACGGCCCGCCCTCCCCCTTGGCGCAGAAGCCGTAGTCCTCCAGCTGGACGATCACCGAGTAGGTGAAGCAGTCGTAGATCTCGGCCACGTCGATCTCGGCCGGCCCGAGGCCCGCCTGCCGGTACAGGCGCGGGGCCATCTCCGCCGCCGCGGTCACCGTGACGTCGCCCCCGCCCCCGGACAGGAAGGAGTCGCCGCCGCCCCAGGCCGCCGCGGAGATCAGCACCGGCGGCCGGCGCAGGTCCCGCGCCCGCTCGGCGGAGGTCACGACCAGCGCGCAGGCGCCGTCGGTCTCCAGGCAGCAGTCGAGCAGCCGGAACGGCTCAGCGATCCAGCGGCTGGCGAGATAGTCGTCGAGCGTGATCGGGGTGCGCATCAGCGCCCGGGGGTTCTTCACGGCGCTGGCGCGCTGCCGTACGGCGAGCTGCCCGAAGTGCTCCTCTTTAGTTCCATATTTCGTCATATGGGCGCGGGCGAACATCGCGTACTGCTGCGGCGGCGCGACGTAGCCGTACGGCGCCTGGTACTGCACCTCCGGACTGACGGGCAGCGCCCGGCCCGTCCCGCCCATCCGGAACTCCGACCGCGCGTTGATCGCCCGGTAGCAGACGACCGTCCGCGCCACCCCGGCCGCGACCGCGAGCGCGGCCTGCCCGATCACCGCGTGGGAGACGCTGCCGCCGCCGAACTGGTCGAGGTGCCAGGCCGGTTCGCGGATGCCGAGGGCGGGGCCGACCACCGACGGGGCGGCGGAGTCGCCGACCCGGTGGGTGGCCAGGCCGTCCACGTCGTCGGCCGTCAGCCCGGCGTCGTCCAGGGCGGCCAGGATCGCCTCGCAGGCGAGGGTCAGCGTGCTGACCCCGGAGTCCTTGGAGAACCGGGTGTAGCCGACGCCCGCGACGGCCGTACGGTCCCGGAATCCCGCCACGCGCACCCCCAGCCATCAAGCAAGCGCTTGGCCAGAGGCTAGATCGGGCGGCTCGCGCGTGTCAACGAAGCACTTTTTCCGGCCCTCCCCTACCATCCAAGCAAGCGCTTGGTAATATGATGGGGACGGCACGCTGCAAGACTGCCGTCACCATCCCCTCGGGGGCCGACCGGGCGCGAATGAGGAGGCGGAACGTGACCATGAGCACCCACGCGGCGCGACTGCTGCACGGCCACCCCCGTGCCCACCAGAACGGGCACGGGCCCACCGTCAACGGAGCCGCCATGCGCAACGGCCTCTCCCCAGGCCTGTCCGACGGATCCGGCGACCGCGGCTCCGCCGTGGACGGCAACCGGTTCCGATCCGTGCTCGGGCACTTCGCCACCGGCGTCGTGGCCATCACCGCGATCGACCCCGAGACGGGCGAGCCCTGCGGCCTGGCCGCCAACTCCTTCACCTCGGTCTCGCTCGACCCGCCCCTCGTGGCCTTCTGCGTGGCCCACACCAGCACGTCGTGGCCGCGCGTGCGCGCCGCCGCGACGCTCACGGTCAACGTCCTGGCCGAGCACCAGCAGCCGGTCTGCGCGGCCCTCGCCAGCAGGGGCGGCGACAAGTTCGCCGACCTCGACTGGGCCGCCTCCCCCTGCGGCAACCCGGTGATCGGCGGCACCCTGGCCTGGATCGACTGCTCCGTCGAGGCGGAGTACCCCGCCGGCGACCACGTCATCGTCGTGGCCCGGGTCCACCAGCTCGACATCCAGGGCGACCGGGGCCCGCTGGTGTTCTTCCGCGGCGGCTACGGCCGCTTCCGCGCATGACCGCTCCCCGGATGACCGAGGACTTCCGCCGGGAGATCCGCTCCTGGCTGGAGGAGCACCTGAACGGGGAGTTCGCCCACGCCCGCGGGCTGGGCGGGCCCGGTCGCGAGCACGAGGGCCACGAGGTGCGCCTGGCCTGGGAGCGGCGGCTCGGCGAGGCCGGGTGGACCTGCCTGGGCTGGCCCAAGGAGCACGGCGGACGCGACGCCACCCTCGCCGAGCAGGTCGTCTTCCATGAGGAGTACGCCCGGGCGGCGGCCCCGGCCCGGGTCGGGCACATCGGCGAGGGCCTCATCGGGCCCACGATCATCGACCACGGCACCGAGGAGCAGAAACGGCGCTTCCTGCCGCCGATCCGGCTCGGCCGGGAGCTGTGGTGCCAGGGATACTCCGAGCCGGAGGCCGGATCCGACCTGGCCAACGTGCAGACCCGGGCGCGCCTGGAGGACGGCGAGTGGGTGATCACCGGTCAGAAGGTGTGGACCTCGCTGGCCCACGTCGCCGACCGGTGCTTCGTGCTGGCCCGCACCGAGCCCGGCTCGCAGCGGCACCGGGGGCTGTCCTACCTGCTGGTCCCGATGGACCAGCCGGGCGTCGAGGTCCGGCCCATCGTCCAGCTGACCGGCACGAGCGAGTTCAACGAGGTCTTCTTCGACGGGGCCCGTACGGCCGCCGCCGACATCCTGGGCGCGCCCGGCGACGGCTGGCGGATCGCGATGGCCACCCTCGGCTACGAGCGCGGCGCCTCCACGCTGGGCCAGCAGATCGGCTTCCAGCGGGAGCTCGCCGAGGTCGTGGAGACCGCCGGGCGCACCGGCGCGGCCGGGGACCCGGTGCTGCGCGACCGGCTGATCCGGTCGTGGCTGGAGCTGCGGATCATGCGCCTGAACGCGCTGCGCACGATGACCTCCCTGTCGGCCGGGGAACCGGGTCCCGAGGTCTCGATCGCCAAGCTCTACTGGTCGGAGTGGCACCGGCGGCTGGGCGAGCTGGCGCAGGCCGTACAGGGCAGGGCGGGGCTGGTCGCCGACGGCCCGCCGTACGAGCTGAACGACCTGCAGAGGCTGTACCTGTTCAGCCGGGCCGACACCATCTACGCCGGGTCCAGCGAGATCCAGCGCAACATCATCGCCGAACGCACCCTGGGCCTGCCCAAGGGGTAGCGAGCGCATCGTGATCCTCGCCGGCCGGATCCGGATGCGGGTGCCGGAGCACGTCCCCGGTCAGCGGGCCGGGGCCCGGGGACGGTTCCACCACAGGGACAGGGACAGGGCCGCGGTGATGAGGACGGCGCCGCCTGCGGCGAAGGCGGCGGCCGCGTCGACCCGCCGGTGGACGACGGTGAAGCTGCCGGGCAGGGCGTTGAGAGCGCTTTGGAGCTGGTCGGCGTTCTCGGCCCGGTGGTAGGAGCCGCCGGTGGTCTGGGCTATCTGTTTGAGTGCGGGCTCGTCGATCATGCGGATGTTGCGGCCTCTGTCGAATCTGCCGCGGCCGCCCCAGCCGCCGAAACCGCGGCCGTCGAACTGGGAGTTGTCGCACACCAGCGGGGCCGGGTTCGTGGTGCCGAAGCCGATGGTGAAGACGCGGACGCGGCGCAGGGCCGCCTCCCGGGCGGCGATCCGGGGGTCGACGCCCTGGGTGTTGGCGCCGTCGGTGAGCACGATGATCGCGGCGCCGGCGTCGCCTTCGCCGTCGCCGGGGGCCGCCCCGCTGGGAGCGACCGACGGGTCGACCTCCGCGATCGCGTCGATCGAGGTGAGCATGGCCTGCCCGATCGCGGTGCCGCGGGCCACGGTGAGGCCCTCCAGCGCCTCGATCAGCGAGTCGGTGTCGTCGGTCGGCGGGACGAGCAGGCCCGCGGTGCCCGCGAAGGTGACCAGGCCGATGCGCGGCCCGCCCCGCTGTGACTCGATGAACTCGGCGGCGGCCTTCTTCGCGGCGGTGATGCGGTTGGGGTCGACGTCCGTGGAGCACATGGAGCCGGAGGTGTCGAGCGCGAGCAGGATCGTCGCCGACGTCCGCGGCACCGGCATCGACGCCTGCGGTCGCGCGGCCCCGACCGTGAGCAGCGCGAGCCCGGCGACGAACAGCGCCGCGGGGATCCTCCGCGTCCAGCGCGTACGGCCGGGCAGGGCGCTGCGGACCAGCGCGATCGAGGTGACGCGCACGGCGGCCTTGCGGCGGCGGCGCCGCGCCCACTCCCGGACGGCGAAGATCAGCGGAATGATCAGGGCCGACAACAGCGCCCACGGCCATGAGAACGTCATTCAGATCACCCGTCCGGATCGGAGCACGGTGAACGCCGCTCCCGCGGTGAGCAGCGCGAGGGCGAGCCCGATCAGCCCGCCGGCGAGGGGCAGCGGCTCGTCGGAGACGGTGAGCCGCAGGTCGATCGTGTCGGCGATCCCGTCGAGCCGCGCGACGTCGGAGGCGGGGTGGTAGGCGCCGCCGGTGGTCTGCGCGATCAAGGTGAGGGTCTCCTCCTCCAGCGAGGTCTGCAGGCGGTAGCCGTCGACCGTGACCGTCGCCCCGGCCGTGGTGCCCACCCCCACGGTGTGGATGTGGACGCCCGCCCGCTGGGCCACGGCGGCGGCCTGTTCGACGTCCGCGCCCTGGTTCTGGCCGTCGGAGAACATCACGATCGTCGCCGACGGCCAGTAGCCGATGTCGGGCGCGGTGCCGTCGCGGCCGACGGCCACCGGCTTGCCGGTGATCGCCGACAGCGAGCCCGTGATGGCCGTGGCCAGCGAGGTGCCGCCGGTGATCTTCAGCCGGTCGATGGCCGCGAGCGCCTTGGCGTGGTCGGCGTCGGGCCGCGCGGTGGTGAGCGCGCCCCGCTCGAACGCGACGACTCCGATGTCGACGCTGTCGGGCTGCGCCGCCACGAAGGCGCGGGCCGCCCGCTGCGCGGCCGCCAGCCGGGTGGGCGCGACGTCCTCGGCCCCCATGCTGTTGGAGACGTCGACGGCGAGGACGACGGTGCCCGCGGTCCGCGGGACCGGCACCATCGCCGCCGGTCCCGCCGTGGCGACCGCGAGCACCCCGACGCCGGCGACCGTCAGGCCGGCTCCGAGGTATGTACGGCGGCCGCCCGCTACGGCGACGCCCGCCGCGGCCAGCGCGGCCGTCCGGCGGCGCGCCGAGACGACGACCCCCCAGGCCAGCGCCGCCGTGATGAGCAGCCCGACGACCAGCAGCAACGGAGAGGACAGGGTCATGTGGCCTCCCCCGCCGGCCTCGCGCCCAGGACGCCGCGTCCGGTGACGGTCCCGGTCATGAGGCCTCCCCCCGGTCCCGTGACCAGGACGCCGCGTCCGGTGACGGTCCCGGTCATGGCGACCGGTCCCGGGTGCGGGCGACGACCTCGACGAGCGCCTCGGCCAGGTCGCGGTCGGTGTCGATGCGGTGGACGGGCACCCCGGCCCGGCGCATGCCCGTCGTGAGCCGGGCGTCGCGGGCGTCGACGGCCTCGCGGAAACGGACCCGCAGCAGCGGGTCGGCGGAGTCGACGACGAGCTGCTCGCCGGTCTCGGCGTCCTCGACCACGATCAGCCCGGCTTCGGGCAGCACGTCGTCGGCGGTGTCCACGATCCGCAGGGCGACCACCTCGTGCCGCCGGACCAGGCGCTGGAGCGCGCGCTCCCAGTCGCCGTCGCCGATGAAGTCCGACAGCACGACGACGAGCGCGCGGCGGCGCGCGAGCCGTCCGGCCGCCTCGAGCATCTCCGCCAGGTCGGTGGTGGTGCCGCCGCGCGCCCCGGTGGCGCCTTCCGCGGTGCGTTCCAGCTCGGCGCCGATCCGCAGCGCGTGCCGCCGGCCGGTGCCGGGCGGCACGACGCGCAGCACCCCGGTGCCGAACAGCAGGGCGCCGACGCGGTTGCCGCCCCGGCCGAACAGCCGGGCGAGGACGAGCGCGAGCTCGGCGAGCACGTCGTGCTTGCCGCGCCCGGGACGGCCGGCCGCCATCGACGCCGACCGGTCGAGCACGAGCCACACCGTCAGCTCGCGGTCCTCGGTGAACACGCGCAGGTGCGGCTCGTCCAGCCGCGCGGTCACGTTCCAGTCGATGTGGCGGGCGTCGTCGCCCTCGCTGTACGCGCGCACCCCGGTGAAGTCGATCCCGGAGCCGCGGTGCGCGGTGCGGTGGTCGCCCTGGAGCCGGCCGTCGAGCCTGCGGACGACCTTCCACTCCAGGCGGAGCAGGAGTCTCTCTGGGGCGGTGGCCATGGCTCAGCGATTCTGCAGGACGACGTCGGGCGCGCGGACGGCCCCGAGCACCCCGGTGATGATCGTGTCGGCGTCGACGTCGTCGGCGAGGGCCTCGTAGGACAGCACGAGGCGGTGGCGCAGCACGTCGAGCGCGATCTCGGACAGGTCGTGCGGCAGGACGTAGTCGCGGCCGCGCAGGAACGCCAGCGCCCGGGCGCCCGTGACGAGCGCGATGGACGCCCGCGGGCTCGCCCCGTAGGTGACGTACCGTTCCAGCTCGCCGAGCCCGGCCGTCGCGGGGGAACGCGTCACGGCGACCAGCCGTACCGCGTAGTCGACGATCGCCGGATCGACGTACACCTGCCGGGCGCGGGCCCGCATCGCGATCAGGTCCTCGGTCGTCACCGTCGGCTGCGGCGGCTCCGGCGGGCGCAGCGCCCGCGCGACGATCGCCTGTTCCTCGGGCTGGGTCGGATAGTCGACGACCACCTTCATCATGAAACGGTCGACCTGCGCCTCGGGCAGCGGGTAGGTGCCCTCCGACTCGATCGGGTTCTCCGTCGCCATGACCAGGAACGGCTCGGGCACCCGGAACGTCTCACGGCCGATCGTCACCTGGTGCTCCTGCATCACCTCCAGCAGGGCGCTCTGCACCTTGGCGGGGGCGCGGTTGATCTCGTCGGCCAGCAGCAGGTTCGCGAACACCGGGCCGAGCTCGGTCCGGAACTCCCCGGAGTGCTGGTGGTAGACCCGCGTGCCCACGAGGTCGGCGGGCACCAGGTCGGGGGTGAACTGGACGCGCTGGAAGCTCCCGGCGATCGCGGCGGCCAGCGACCTCACCGCGAGCGTCTTGGCCAGGCCCGGCACGCCCTCCACCAGCAGGTGGCCGTCGGCGATCAGCGCGACGGCCATGCGCTCCAGCAGGACGTCCTGCCCGACGATCGTGCGTTTGACCTCGAACAACACCTGTTCGAGCGGATGGGCCGGATCGAGGGGCTTGGTCGAGGTCATATGGTGATCCTTCTCCTGACGCTTCGGTCGGCTTCGGTCAGATCAGGGGCCCGTCCCCCGGCGGGCCGTCGCCTTCGCCGCCGCCCAGGGCCGCGCCGATCGGCACCGCGAACGCGATGCCGGCGAACGCCTCGTCCCCTCCCGGGTCGGCGATCGAGACGACGATCCCGACGACCAGGCCGCGGGCGTCCAGGAGGGGCCCGCCGGAGCTGCCCGGGTTGACGGAGGCGTCGAACTGGATGAGCCCGCTCAGGTCGCCGTCCTCGGCGGTCCGGCCGGCGGTCCGGTCGAGGCCCGACACGACGCCGGTGGAGACGCTGTAGGTCAGGCCCAGCGGATTGCCGATCGCCACGACGGGCGCGCCCACGGCCACGGCGCCGCCGAGCGTCGCCGGGACGACGATCTCCGGCAGCTGCGCGGGCTTGAGGGTCGCGACGTCGCGCCCGGGGTTCGACGACGCCACGACGGCCTTCGACTTGGTGCCGTCGGCGAAGGTCAGGGTGACCTCCTCGGCGCCTTTGACGACGTGGTGCGCCGTCAGGACCGTCCCGTCCTCGGCCGCGATCACCCCGGTCCCGAGCGAGCGCCCGGCCCGGACGACCACCACCGACGGCCCGACCCTCTCGTAGACGTCGGCCACCGTGAGCGTCGCGCCGGGCGTCGGCGTCGCGCTCGGCGCGGACCCGGCCACTTCGCCGCCCCCGCCGCCGCCCAGCCGGTACGCCAGCACCGCCACGAGGACGAGCGCGACACCCCCGACGGCGAACCGCCGGGTTCTCCCGGCCACGGCCCCCTGAGCTGCCTGAGCCCCCTGAGCCTCAGCCGTACCGGCCTCCTGCGGTACGCGCTCCATCGCCCCATACTCATAAATCTCTATCGAAAGTGCCACAAACTTCACCTGGGAACTTCATGAGAAACGGTTCCCTCGGCTCCCCGCGTGATCGCCGTCCGGGAACTGTCGGTACGGCGTGGCAGGATCCGGCGGGTGATCTGCATCCGAAGCTCCGCCCCCGGTTCCCCCCGGAGCGCCGCCCATGGCTGAGCGCGAACACGGCGTGCCCGCGCCCGCGACCGAATCGACGATCAGCGGCGAAGACTGGGACAGCGAGGACCTGGCCGACCGCTCCTACGAGCGGGTCGCCTTCATCGACGTGGACATGACCGAGGCGACCAGCCGCGGCGCGGTCTTCACCGAGTGCACCTTCCGCAACGTCCGGTTCAACGCCTCCACCCACACCGAGAGCGCGTTCCTGAACTGCACCTTCACCCGGTGCGCGTTCTTCGACGCCACCTTCACCGACTGCAAGCTCGTCGGCAGCGTGTTCGACGGCTGCACCTTCGAGCTGCTGAAGGTCTCCGGCGGCGACTGGTCCTACACCGGCCTGTCCGGGGCAGGCCTGCTCGGCGTCTCCTTCGGTGACGTGCGGATGCGCGAGGCCGACCTGACCGGGGCGCGGTGCGAGCGGGCCACGTTCCGGGGGGTCGACCTGTCCGGGGCGTGGCTGCACGGCGCCGACCTGACCCGCTGCGACCTGCGCGGCAGCGACCTGTCGGCGGTCGACCCGCTCAACGTCACGCTGAAGGGCGCGGTGGTCGACCTCGCGCAGGCGGTCACGATCGCCACCGTGCTCGGCCTCGACGTCCGCTCGGACTGAGCCGCCCGCTCCGCAGGGGGAGGCACGGCGGGTGTCCGCACGCACCGCGCCCGATCCCGCCGTCCGGTCCCCGTCAGCGGCCGGTAGGCGGCCCGTCAGCGTCCTCCCCCAGTCTTCAGATCACCGGGTCCGCGTCCGCGGATCCGGGCCTGACGACAGGGGGACCCCGTGAAGAGCGCGTCCGTTCTCATCTCCGGCGCCGGCATCGCCGGGCCCGCGCTGGCCTTCTGGCTGCACCGCCGCGGCTTCACCGTGACGGTGGTGGAGCGGGCCGCGGCGCTGCGGGAGGGCGGCCAGGCGGTCGACTTCCGCGGCGCGGCGCACATGGGCATGCTGCGGCGCATGGGGGTGCTGGAGGACATCCGCCGGTTGCGCACCACCCCGGGCCCGCTGACCGTCGTCGACGGGCAGGGGAGGCCGCTGGCGAGCCTGCCGCCGGAGTTCACCGGAGGCGAGGTGGAGATCCTCCGCGGCGACCTCAGCCGCCTGCTGTACGACAGGACCCGCGACGACGCCGAGTACCTCTTCGGCGACTCCATCGCCTCCATGACCGAGACCCCCGGCGGGGTGGACGTCGCCTTCGAGAGCGGCGCCCGCCGTACCTTCGATCTGGTGGTGGGCGCCGACGGCCTGCACTCCACCGTGCGCAGGCTGGCCTTCGGGCCCGAGGAGCGGTTCGTGCACCCCTCCGGCTACTACGTCGCGATCTTCACCACCCCCGACGACCTCGGTCTCGGGCCGGGCTCGCTGATGTACACCGAGCCCGGCAGGTCCCTGGCCGCGGGCGACGAGCGCGGCCGTACCGGCGTCATGTGCGTCTTCTCCGCCGAGCACCCGCCGGGCGGCGACCACCGCGACACCGGGCGGCAGCGCCGCTTCCTGGCCGACGTCTACGAGGGCATGGGCTGGGAGGCCGCGCGGCTGATGAAGGGCGTGCGGGAGGCCGGGGACCTCTATTTCGACGCGATCGGCCTGGTCCGCATGGAGCGCTTCACCCGGGGACGGGTGGCGCTGCTCGGGGACGCCGGGTACGGCGCCACCTGCGGCGGCATGGGCGCGGGGATGGCCATGATCTCCGCCTACGTGCTGGCCGGCGAGCTGGCGGCGGCCGGGGGCGGGCACCGTACCGGCCTGGCCCGCTACGAGCAGGAGATCCGCGGCTACGCCAGGGCCTGCCAGAAGGTCGCGGGCAATGTCGGCCCGTTCTTCGCCCCGCCCACCGACAGGAAGATCCGCAACCGCAACCGGACCTACCGGATCCTGTCCTCGCCCATCATGTCCGCCCCTTTCAACAGGCTGACCACCAGGGCGGCGAACTCGATCAAGCTGAAGGACTACTGAGGACCCCGCGCGGCGATGACGACGAGGCGACGGCACCCGGCCTATCTCGGGGAGCGCCGACCGGCCTGTCGCAAAAAGTCATTGATACGTTCCAAAATCACGGGCTTTCCCATCTGGCGCAGTGCCGTTCCCCGGTCTAGCGTGCGCAGCATGACCACCGAAGGGCGCTCGGCCCACATCCTCGACGTCCTGACCACCGAGTTCGGTGACGCCATCGCGCTCGACCCACCCGCCTTCCGGCGCAAGTTCCGGAAGATGGCCGCCTCGCCCTTCGCCTTCTACCGGGGCAGCGCCAGCCTGTTCTACGCGGACATGACCGGCTCGTTCGCCGACGAGGCGTTCCTGGAGGACAGGACGAGCCGGGTGTGGATCCACGGCGACCTGCACGCCGAGAACTTCGGCACCTACATGAACGCCTCGGGCGTGCTGGTCTTCAACGTCAACGACTTCGACGAGGCCTACGTGGGCCCGTACGTGTGGGACCTCAAGAGGTTCGCCGCCAGCGTCGCGCTGATCGGCTACGCCAAGGCCCTGTCGGATGAGACCATCGGCGAGCTGGTCGCCCGCTTCTCCCAGGCCTACCTCGCCGAGCTGCACGGCATCTCGCACGGCGGCGACGACGCCATCGGCGCGCTGACCCTGGAGACCACCAGCGGCGTGCTGCACCGGGTGCTCCAGCAGGCCCGCCTGCACACCCGGGTGGCCCTGCTCGACGTGGAGACCACGATCGAGAACTACGACCGCCGCTTCACCGTCATGGAGGGGCGCTATCCGGTCGACGAGGAGACCCGCAAAACGGTCGAGACCGCCTTCCTGGACTATCTGACCACGCTCCCCTCGGTCTCCGAGGTCGAGCACACGATCAAGGACTTCGCCCTGCGCAAGGGGGTCGGCATCGGCTCCGCCGGGCTGCCCTCCTACAACATGCTCCTGGAGGGCCACACCCAGGCGCTGGAGAACGACGTCATCCTCTACATGAAGCAGGCCCAGGTCCCGGCCGTGGCCCGGTACATCACCGACGAGAAGGTGCGCGGCTACTTCAAGCACCAGGGGCACCGCACCGCCGAGTCCCAGCGGGCCCTGCAGGCCTACGCCGACCCGTGGCTCGGCTACACCACGCTGAACGGCGTCGGCCAGATGGTCGCCGAGGTCTCGCCGTACTCCACCGACCTCGACTGGGGCGACGTCAACGAGCCCGAGGAGCTGGCCTCGGTGGTGGGCGACCTGGGTACGGCGGTGGCGCGCATGCACTCGGTGGCCGACGACGAGTCCAGCCACGACCTGGTCGACTTCTCCACCGAGGACGCCATCGTGTCGGTGATCGACGGCGACGAGAAGGGCTTCACCGCCATGCTGGTCGACTTCGCCCACGCCTACGGCGCCCAGGCCAGGACCGACCACCAGCTCTTCGTCGACCTGTTCCGCAACGGCCGCCTGCCCGGCCTCTGACCCGGCCCCGGGATCGACCGGGGCTCTCAGTCCCCGCGTGATGTACGGAAATGGCCGCATTCGGACGTTGACGGGTGGATCGGTCCAGCACACGATTCATTCGTGGTGTCCGGGATCGTCGTGCCCGCCCATCCGGGAGAACCGGAACACGTGCACAGCCGCCTGTAGCCAGTGGTTGACCAGGTGCGGCGATGGTCGCGTCAGATGATCGCCTGCCCGCCTCCTTTCCCGGTCGTCTCGGGAGCGTCCGGCCGTACGCGCCGGTCATCTTCCGCATGCCGGGGCCCTGCCCGGGCCATCGGCGGTTCGAGGAGAGGGAGAGGCTGCACCATGGGGTTCTTACGAGCGAAGACCACGGGGTTCGCGGGAGTCTTCCACACGCGGGAGTCGCAGTGGAGGGCGATGTTCCTGCGGGGCGAGCAGGTCGCGCTGGTCGGCCAGCAGGCGCTGGTGTCACAGGGGCCGCTGACGCAGCAGTTCGGCGGGAAGCTGAACGGCCTGCCCGAGCCGTTCGCCAGCTGCAGCGAGGCGGCGATCATGGCGACCGCCTCCGACGGCGTACGGCGCACCGTGTTCATCGCCGGTGACATGTGCGTGGACTGGAAACACGGCGTCGGCGCCCAGTACACGGGACTGCTCACCGGCCTGGCGAACTTCGGTTCCCACCTGCCGGCGGAGTTCCGCAGCGACGTCGACGTCCTGCTGCAACGGCCGAGCGTCAACCCGGTGGTCACGCTGCTGATCAAGGGCGACCGGTGCACATCGATCACCTGGGGCAAGGGGGCCACCTATACGGGGCCGCTGTCAGGGCTGCCCGAAGCCGGGTGGAAGAAGCTGCCCGCCGACATGCGCGGCGACTTCGACCACGCCGTCATGCTCCCCAACGCCGACGGCAACTTCCAGACCCTGTTCGTCAAAGGCGACCGGGCGATGCAGTTCGACTGGATCAAAGGCCCCAAGAGCATCGGCGCCTACGCCGAGGTGCTGGCCGGGCTCGGCGCGCTGCCCGCCGAGTACCGGCGGCTGCGGCTCCCGGCCGCCGGGCGTTTCACCGGCACCACCGCCGCGGGCGATTCGAAGGTCGAGCTGCGCGTCGACCTGGCCGGCGAGAAGCCGGTGGTGTCCGGAGACTTCTTCGACCTCGCCGACGGCGTGGAGACCTACGCCACGTCGTTCATCCTGGACGGCGGCACGGCCGTCGCCCTGCCCGCCACCATCATCGGCACGGTGACGAAGTCGGATGAGTCCGGGCCGCCGGTGCAGTCGGTGGAGGTCGACAAGCTCGCCCCCGGCGGCATCGCCACGCTCACCCTCACCGGATCGGACGGAGCCGGCCCCACCGTCTACACCTGCGACTACGTCTCGCGGTTCCTGCGGACCATCGACTGGGAGATCGACTACGTCAAGGACACCGAACCACCCGGCCAGTACGCCACCACCGAGCACCAGCCGCTCCCGGCCGGACTGGACAAGAAGATCATCACTGTCCAGTCGGCCTTCGCCGACGCCGGAATCGAACTGCGCATGGCGGGCAAGCCCAACGAGGTGCCCGTATCCGAGGCGGGCGAGGACAGGCACTGGTCGGCGGCCGAACTGCACGCCGCGATGGCCGGCCACTTCAGCCTGTACCGCGACGAGCCGCAATGGAAGTTGTGGAATTTCATCGCCGACAGCTACATCAACGCCGAAGGCAAGATCGACGAGGCCGACGGCGTCATGTTCGACGACACCGACGACGTCCCGCGGCAGGGCGTGGCCACCTTCTACAACGTCATGAAAACGGCCGACACGCTCGGCACGCGCGACGAGTTGTTCACCTACATCCACGAGATCGGCCACGCTCTCAACCTGGCCCACTCCTGGCAGAAGGACGAGAACATCCCCCCGTCACCGCTGGGCCCGTGCAAGGGCTACGGCGACAAGTCGTTCATGAACTACCAGCAGGACTACAGGGAGGACCCGGCGGCGACGGAGGGCGACGAGGCGCTCTTCTGGAAGGTGTTCACCTGGCGGTTCACCCCCGACGAGCTCCGGCACCTGCGCCACGGCTTCTACTCCGACGTCGTCTTCGGCGGCTCGGACATGCACACCGGCGGCGCCCACCTGGCCGACCTCGCCCCGCCCGCCCCCAGCCGGTCCGGGTTGCGCGTGCAGCTGTCGGGCCGCGAGGCCTTCTCCCACGGCGAGCCCGTCACCGTCGAGATCAAGGTGTCCCTGGACGGCAGCCGTCCCACGGCCCAGGCCGCCGACGACCTCACCCCGGGAGGCGGCCACCTGTCCGTCCTGGTCACCGACCCGGCCGGGCAGGTCCGCCCCTTCCGGCCGATCGCCCGCCCCTGCGGCGGCCACCGCGCCGTCACCCTCGACGCCACCACCCCGGCCCTGTACGGCAGCGCCTACCTCGGCTACGGCGCCGCCGGCTTCACCTTCCCCCAGCCCGGCACCTACCGGCTGCAGGCCCGCTACCGGGCACCCGACGGCTCCACCGTCGTCTCACCCGACCACTCCGTCCAGATCAACCCGCCCGCCGACGAGGCCGACCGGGCCGCCGGCGACCTGCTGCTGGGCGACCAGCAGGGCACCCTGCTGGCCCTGCGCGGCTCCGACGCCCCCCAGCTCGCCGACGGCAACGCCGCCCTCGACCGGCTCATCGCCGACCACCCCGACCACCCCCTGACCGTCCACGCGCGCCTGGCCAAGGGCGCCAACGCCGGACGCCACTTCCTCACCCTGACCGACGACGGCATCACCGTGCGCACCGCCGACACCGAGACCAGCATCGACCAGCTCAACGCGGTCGTGGAAACCACCCTCGACCCCGGCACCGACGCGGGCGTCGACAACATCACCCTGAATGAGGCCATGCGCCGCCTGGCCCGCGCCCACGCCCGCGGCGGCGACCTCAAAGAGGCCGACGCCGTCCTGGACCAGCTCGTCGAGACCTTCCGCGTCAAGGACGTCCCCGGCCCCGTCCTGGCCACCGTCAACGAGCAGGCCGAAACGACCCGCGCCCAGCTCCACGCACAACCCTGACCGACACCCCGGGGCCGCGGGACCACCGGGCCCCGCGGCCTTCCGACACTCCGGTGCGGCTTCGCGATCCACGACGATCCCGGCCCCGCGGCGGCCCCGATGTGGTGGAGCACCGGGCGGGCTCAGAGCCGGGGCTGACGGGCCCGCGCGTAGTGGCAGGCGGCCTGCAGGGCGGCCGAGGACGGCAGGACCTCCAGCGGCTGCGACCGGCACAGCCCGTCGACCCCGGCCTCGGCCGCCTTCCCCGCGGCCAGGACGTGGCAGCGGGGGTGGAAGCGGCAGCCGCCGGGGATGCGGGTCGGGTCGGGCGGCTCGCCGCTCAGCACGATGGGCGCGGGCGACTCCGGGAGCACCGAGAGCAGCGCCTGCGTGTAGGGGTGGGAGGGCGCGCTCAGCACCTGCTCGACGGGGCCCGACTCGACGATCCTGCCGAGGTACATCACCGCGACCCGGTCGGCGATGTTCCACGCCAGGCCGAGGTCGTGGGTGACCACCAGCGCCGACAGGCCCAGCTCCGCGCGCAGGCGCAGCAGCAGGGCGAGGATCTCGCCGCGGACGGAGGCGTCCAGGGAGGCCACCGGCTCGTCGGCGACCAGGACCTCGGGGTCCAGGGCGAGCGCCCCGGCGATGACCACGCGCTGGCGCTGGCCGCCGGACAGCTCGTGCGGGTACACCGGGAAGAACCGCTCGGGCGGCCGGAGCCCGGCCCGCGACAGCGCCGAGGCGACCCGCTCCCGCTCGTCGCGCAGGCCGTGGATGCGCGGCCCCTCGGCCACCGCCTCGTAGACCGTGTGCCGGGGGTTGAGCGAGCCGGTCGGGTCCTGCGGCACCAGCTGGACCTCGCGGCGGTAGGCCTTGAGCGCGCGGGCGGAGTAGGCCAGGGGCGCCCCGCCGTACAGGACCGTGCCCGAGGCGGGCCGCTCCAGCCCGAGCAGGGTGCGTGCCAGCGTCGTCTTGCCGCAGCCCGACTCGCCCACCAGCGCGACGATCTCGCCCTCGCCGACGGTGAGGTCGACCCCGTCCACGGCCCGGGCCCGCCGCCCGCGGGAGGCGAACTCCACGTGCAGGTCTCTGGCTTCGAGCAGGGTCATGCGCTCTCCTCCTCCGGCTCCGGCAGGACGTGGACGCACGCCGCGGTGTGCCGGGTCTCCGTGCTCCGGGTGACGTGATCCGCGGGATCCACGGCGGCGCCGTCCGCCGGCCACAGCTCGACCTCCCGCCACGCGCAGGACGGCAGGGCCACCGGGCAGCGCGGGTGGAAGGAGCAGCCGCCGGGCAGCCGCATCGGGTCGGGCGGGTCGCCGCCCAGGCCCCGGGGCGCCATCCGGGAGGAGGGGTCGCCGACCGTGGGGAACGCCTCGGCCAGCGCCCTGCCGTACGGGTGCCGGGCGCCGGTGAAGACCTCGCGCGCCGGTCCCGTCTCGACCACCCGCCCGGCGTACATCACCGCCAGCCGGTCGCACGTGGCGGCCAGGACGGACAGGTCGTGCGAGATCATGATCAGGCCGATGCCCCGGTCGGCGATGAGCGAGCGGATCAGCGTGAGCACCTGCGCCTGGATCATCACGTCCAGGGCCGTCGTCGGCTCGTCGGCGATGATCAGGCGGGGCGAGCAGGCCAGCGCCATGGCGATCATCACCCGTTGACGCTGCCCGCCGGACAGCTCGTGCGGGTAGCTCCTGGCCCGCCAGGCGGGCAGGCCGACCTGCTCCAGCAGCCCGGCCACCCGCGTGCGCGCCTCGGCCGGCGCGGCGATGCCGTGCACCAGCAGCGGCTCGGCGATCTGCTCGCCGACCCGGCGCACCGGGTTCAGCGCGTGCTGGGCCCCCTGGAAGACCACCGAGGCCGAGGCCCACCGCACCGCGCGCAGCCGTCCCCAGTTCATCCGGAGCACGTCCTCGCCGTCCAGCAGGATCTCCCCGGTGACCCGGGCGCTCTTGGGCAGCAGCCGCAGCAGCGTCATGGCCAGGGTCGACTTGCCCGACCCCGACTCCCCCGCCAGGCCCAGGGCCTCGCCCTCGGCCACCTCCAGCGAGATCCCGCGCACGGCGGGCACGTCCCCGGCGGCGCTCCGGTAGGTGACCGCCACATCCCGCAGCTCCAGCAGCCTCCCCGGCCGCGTCTCCGGTCGCGTCTCCGGCTGTGTCCCCGGTTGTGTCCCCGACGATGTCACGCGACCCCCCGCAGGCGTGGGTTGAGCACGGCCTCCAGCGCCCGGCCGCAGAACGTGAACGCCAGGACGACCGCGACGATGCACAGGCCCGGCGGCAGGACGTACCACCACGCGCCGGAGGTGACCGCCCCCCAGTCGTAGGAGCCGCGCAGCATGCTGCCCCACGACGCCTGCCCCGCGTCCGCGCCGAGGAAGGCCAGGGTCGACTCGGTGACGATGGCGCCGGCCACCGTGAGCGTGGTGTTGGCCAGCACGAGCGGGGCGACGTTGGGCAGCACGTGCCGGGTCATGACGTGCCAGTGCCCGGCGCCGAGCACCCGCGAGCGCTCGACGTACGGCCTGGCCTCCACGGCCAGCGTCTGGGCCCGGATCAGCCGGGCCGTCGCCGCCCAGGAGGTCACCCCGATCGCCAGGATGATCGTGGAGGTGCCGCCGCCGAGGATGGCCGCCAGCACCAGGGCGAGCACGAGCGAGGGCAGGACCAGGAACCAGTCCGTGATCCGCATCAGCACCGCCGACGACCAGCCCCGGAAGTGCCCGGCGGTGATCCCGGTGACCGTGCCGATGACCATGCTGAGCAGCGCCGCCAGGAAGCCGATCAGCAGCGACACCCGCGAGCCCCACAGGATCATCAGCAGGATCGAGCGGCCCGACTCGTCGGTGCCCAGCGGGAACTGCGCGCTCGGCGGCGCCATCTTGGGTCCCGTCGCCTTGGTCACGTCCAGGCCCGACGGGTCGGTGACCAGGGGTGTGACCAGGGCCAGCAGGACGAACACGGCCAGGATCGCGGCGCCGTACAGCCCGGCCCGCTGGGCGCGGTAGTCCCGCCAGAACCGCATCAGCGCTCTCCGGCGGCGCGCCGCCGTCTCACTCATGCGGACCTCACCCGGGGGTCCAGGACGTGGTACAGCACGTCGGCCAGCGTGTTCATGATGATCACCGCGACGCACAGGACCATGAACGTCCCCTGCATCACGGCGAAGTCCGGGCCCTTGATCGCCTCGTAGAACAGCAGGCCCAGGCCCGGCCAGGAGTAGACGGTCTCGGTGGTCACCGCGCCCTGCACCACCAGCCCGATGTGCAGGAAGACCAGCGTCACCGTGGGCAGCAGGGCGTTGGGCACGGCGTGGCGGCGGCGCACCTGGGCGTCGCGCAGCCCCTTGGCGCGCGCGGTGGTCACGTAGTCCTGGCCGATCTCGTCGAGCAGCGAGGAGCGCATGACCACCAGGTACTGCGCGTAGACCACCGCGACCAGGGTGATGCACGGCAGCACCAGGTGGTGGGCGACGTGCAGCAGGTACATCGGGCCGTCCGGCGCGTCGACGTCCTCCATGCCTCGGGTGGGGAAGATGCCCGGGATCGGGCCCACCCCGGCCGCGAACACCATCAGCAGCAACAGCCCGAGCCAGAACGTCGGCACCGACCACAGGGTCAGCGAGATCCCGGTGGAGAAGCGGTCCAGCCGTCCCCCGTGGTTCCAGGCGGCCCGGGTGCCCTGCCACAGGCCCAGGGTGACGGCGATCACCAGGCCGGTGCCGACCAGCAGCAGGGTCGGCCCCAGCCGCTCGCCGATGAGCTCGGCGACCGGCCGGCGGTACTCGTAGGAGGTGCCGAGATCGCCCTGCAGCGCCCTGGCCACGAAGTCCAGGAACTGCTCGGGCAGCGGCCGGTCCAGCCCCATCTGGCGGCGGAGCAGGGTCAGCTGGTCCGGGGTGAGCGGCACGTCCCGGGTGTAGGCGATCGCCGGGTCGCCGGGGATCAGCCGGAACAGGAAGAAGGTCGCGACGACGACCATGCCGATGCTCAGCAGCGCGCCGCCGAGCTTGGCCAGCGCGTATCCGAGCGCGCCCCGCCGGGCGCCGCGTCCATCCTCCGGGCCCGCCGCCGGACCGGCGGCGGGCTCGATCTCGATGGGTGCCGTCATCGGCGCTCACTCACGGTCGTCGTCACCCTTGCGGCGCAGCCGCGCCATCAGCACGAGTCCCAGGCCGAAGACGACCACGACGCCCGCCGCGGTCGCCACGACGGCGGTGGTGAAGGGACCGGCGCCGCCGTCGTCCGAGGGGGCCGGGCCGGCCGGCGCCTGGAGCGAGTAGACGGGCCAGTAGCCGCTGCCGCCGTACAGGATGCCCTTGTCCTCCGGGATCGGGGTGATCGAGGTGATCCGGTCCTTGCGGTAGCCCTCCAGGTTGTTCGGGTAGTAGACGGCGATGATCGGCGCGTCGGTGTAGAGCTTCTCCTGCATCTGCTTCATCAGCGCGATGCGCTTGGGCCGGTCGAGCTCGGCCAGCTGCTGCCGGTAGAGCTTCTCGTACTCCTCGTTGCAGTAGAACGACTCGGTGCCGCCGCCCTCACCGGCCGCCGTCGGCCGCCGGCTGCACAGGTGGGTGGCGAAGACCTCCTCGGGGTCCGGGTTGACCGACCAGCCGCTGATGGCGATGTCGTACAGCGCGGTGCTCCCGGTCTCCTCGGTGAACTTGTTGGAGTCGAGCTTGCGCGTGGTCAGCTGGATGCCGATGTCCTTGAGCCAGCCGGTGAGGAACTGGGCGAGCTTGTCCTCGATGGGGTCCTCGGTGTGGATGCTGAAGCGCATCTCCAGCTTCCGGTCCCCGTCCGGCATGGTGCGGATGCCGTCGGCGCCCTTCTTGTAGCCCGCGTCGTCGAGGATCTTGTTGGCCCGGGCCGGGTCGAAGCTCACCCGCGTGTCGCCCTCGGCCTGCCAGAAGAAGTCCTTGTACATCGGCGGGACGATCGAGCCGTCGGCGGGCACGGCCAGGCCGTTCTGCACCTGGTCGACCAGGGCCTTCTTGTCGATCGCGTGGTGGATCGCCTGGCGCACCTTCACGTCCTTCAGCGCCGGGTGGCCGTCGCCGATCGCCTCGCCGTCGGCGGTGGCCGCCCCGGGGTTGAGCTGCAGATAGCTCGCCCGGCGGCCCTGGGTGTTCCACTGCACGATGTTCGGGTCGCCGGCCAGGGCCTGGAACTGCGGGCCGGCCAGCCGGCCGATCCAGTCGATGTCGCCCTTCTTCAGCCCGACGTTGGCCGCCTCGGGGTTCTCGTAGAAGATCACGTGCAGCTCGTCGATCTTGGGGGCGCCGCGCCAGTAGGCCGGGTTGGCCTTCAGCTTCACGTAGGCGTTCTTCTTGTGCTCGACCGCGATGTAGGGTCCGTCGCCGACGGCCGGGTACTGCTCGGCCTCGTAGGTGCCGACGTCGGGGACCTTCTCCCAGACGTGCTTGGGCACGATCGGGATCGGCAGCTCCAGCATCGAGGCCTGCGGCTGCTTGGTCTTGATGACCAGCGTGCGGTCGTCGGAGGCGGTCACGCTCTCGAAGTTCTCCACCGCCGGGCCGTTGGCCGTCTTCGCCCCGTCGTCGGTCATGATCTTGTTGAGGGTCCACGCCGCGTCCTGCGCGGTGACCGGCGTGCCGTCGGACCACTTCGTGTCGCGGATCTTGAAGGTCCAGGTGAGCTTGTCGTCCGAGGTCTGCCAGGACTCGGCCAGGTCGGGACTGGGCTGGAGGGTCTTGGAGTCGGGAGTCGTCAGGTAGGCGTACATCCACCGGTGGACCGAGGTCGAGATCACCCGGACCGCCAGGAAGGGGTTCATCGAGTCGATGGCCTGGATCGCCCCCAGCCGGACGATCCTCTTGCCTTCCGCGGGTTCCTGTACGGCCTGCGCCCGAGCCTGCCCGGCCTGCGCGGCGGTCGCGGGGAAAGCCGCGAGCGACAGCGCCAGTCCCAGCGCCGCCAGCCGCCCGCCCAATCTGGTCATGGTGGTTCCTCACCTTCCAACCAGTGAATCGTTGTAGTCGAAGGCACACCCTGGCGGGGGGACATGTCAACGAGTCGTGGAAGATTGTTTCACTCTTGTGTTTTACCCCGACATTATTTTTCAACCCCCGCGAAGTCCGGCGAGGGCGGTGTGACGAGGAACCGACCAGTCGGTATGGACGGCGCGGCAGCCGTACGGCATGCTTACCGAACATGAGTCTGTTCTCTGTGGAAGGCAAGAAAGTCGTGGTCACGGGCGGTTCCCGCGGGATCGGCCGGATGATCGCAGAGGGGTTCGCCCGGGCGGGGGCGACGGTCTACATCTCCTCGCGCAAGGCCGCCGAGGTGGAGAAGACGGCCGCCGAGCTGGGGTGCGTCGCCGTACCGGCCGACCTGTCCACCGAGGAGGGCGTCACCGCGCTCGTGGAGGCGGTCTCCGCCCGCGAGGACCGGCTGGACGTCCTGGTCAACAACGCCGGGGCGACCTGGGGCGCGCCGCTGGAGGAGTATCCCGGGCACGCCTTCGACAAGCTCTGGGGCGTCAACGTCAAGGGCGTGTTCTATCTGACCCAGCGGTTCCTGCCGCTGCTGCGCGCCGCCGCCTCCGCCGAGGACCCGGCCCGGGTCGTCAACATCGGGTCCGTGGACGGCATCCGGGTGCCCGCGCTGGAGACCTATGCCTACTCCACGACCAAGGCCGCCGTGCACATGCTCACCCGCCAGCTGGCGCACCGGCTCGCGAACGAGTCGATCACGGTCAACGCGATCGCGCCCGGCCCGTTCGACTCCAAGATGATGGCCTTCGCCCTCGACGACCCGGGCACCCGCGACGCGATCGCGTCGAGCGTGCCGCTCGGCCGGATCGGCCGCCCGGAGGACATGGCGGGCACCGCCATCTATCTCGCCTCGCGGGCGGGCTCCTATCTGACCGGGGCCGTGATCCCGGTGGACGGCGGCATCACCACCCACGGCTGAGCCGTCCGGCACCGAACGGCCCGGCACCGAACGGCCGGGCGCCGAGCAGTCGAGCACAGAACCGGCCGGGTACCGATCGGACCGGCGCCGAACCGGCCGCCCGCGGTGGCCCGTCCCGGGACTGCGCGCCGGGACGGGCCACCGCGGGCGCCCCTCTCGCACATGACCCGGTCTCACGTCTTGCTGTGATCGATTCCGGGTGACAGCGTGATCGTCATGGCGAACCGCTTCACAGCGATCGCGACGGCCGTCCTGGCCGTCGCCGTCACGCTTCCCGCCGGAGCCGCCCACGCGGATCCCACCCCCGCCTCCGCCGCGGCGACGCCCCCCGCCGCCTGCGACGCCACCCAGACACCCCCCTCCTACACCGGCGACGTGCCCACGCCCCGGAGCGTGCTCGGCTTCGACCTCGGCGAGCGCGAGGTCACCACCGCCGAGTCCGACACCCTGCTGGCCGCGATCGACACGGCCAGCGACCGGGTGGTCTCCGGCACCCTGGCCACCAGCGCGCAGGGACGCCCGCTGAGGTACGCGATCGTCGGCACCCCCGGCAACATCAGGCGCCTGCCCGCGATCGAGGCCGCGATCAAGACGCTGCGCAACCCCCTCGTCCCCGAACCCGCCGCCCGCGCCCTGGCCCGGAAGACTCCGGCGATCCTCTGGGTCGCCGGGAACGTCCACGGCGGCGAGGAGAGCGGCACCGACGCCGCCCTGAAGACCCTCCACGACCTCGCCGGACGCGACGACTGCGCCGCCCGGCGCATCCTGGACAACGCCGTCGTCGTCATCCTGCCCACGCAGAACCCCGACGGCCGCGAGGCCGACACCCGGCGCAACGCCTACGCCTTCGACATGAACCGCGACTGGTTCGCCCGGACCCAGCCGGAGACCGACGGCAAGATCGAGCTGCTCCGGAAGTATCCGCCGCAGCTGTTCATCGACGCCCACGAGATGGGCGGCACGGAGTACTTCTTCCCGCCGAACGCCGACCCGATCTATCACGACATCGCCGAGCCCACGGTCAGCTGGATCAACGACGTCTACGGCGCCTCGATGATCGCCGAGTTCACCCGGCGCGGCATCCCGTTCTTCAACCGCGACGTCTACGACCTGTTCTACATGGGCTACGGCGACACGGTCCCGGTGACCGGCTTCAGCGCCGCGGGCATGACCTTC
The DNA here is from genome assembly GCF_016863195.1 of Paraplanobispora takensis. GTDB lineage: Bacteria > Actinomycetota > Actinomycetes > Streptosporangiales > Streptosporangiaceae > Planobispora > Planobispora takensis. The sequence goes on from NZ_BOOK01000004.1 coordinate 264,557, forward strand.
GAGAAGGGCGGCTCCTCCCCGATCGCCGCCCGCACCTTCGAGCAGCGGCTGACCCAGTGGGTCTCCCTGTCGGCCGCCGCCGACCGGAGGGCCGAGATCCTCACCACCTGGGCGGGCGTGCACCGGGAGGCGTTCAGGCAGGGCCTGGCCGGTGAACTGGAGCCGAACAAGGTCTACAACCCGGGCAACGAGGTCATCACCCAGGTCCCGGACCGCAAGGTCCGCCACTACTTCCTGCGCGCCGGCGACCCGGCCGAGAAGGCCGGGACCGAGCTGATCGTGCGCCGCCTGCAGCGCATGGACGTGCAGGTGTTCAGGCTCACCCGGCCGCTGACGGTCAGGGACTTCAAGGCGTACGGCAGGCCCGAGGCCAGGACCACCCTGCCCGCGGGCACCTACTGGATCCCCATGGCCCAGGGCCAGAAGCACTGGGCCCAGGCCATGCTGAACGAGGACACCTACACGCCCTTCCCCTACTTCTACGACGTCACGGCCTGGAGCCTGCCGCTGCTGGCCGACGTCTCCGGCGGCTCCTCAGGCCAGGTCCTGCTCCCGGCCGCGGCCCCGGTCAAGCCCGTCGCCGCCCCCTCCGGCCGGATCACCACCTCCCGCAGGATCGGCGTGCTCCAGCTGGCCGGCCCGTCCCAGGCCGCCAACGAGTCCACCGGCTGGCTGCGCCACCGGCTCGACCGCGACTGGAAGCTGTCCTACGAGGTGCTCGTCCCCGCCGACGTCGCCGCGGGCGGGCTCGCCGGGCTGGACGTGCTGCTGGTCCCGGACGGCCCGGCCGCGACGGGCAACGCCCAGCTCGGTGACGCGGGCCGTACGGCGCTGCGGGAGTGGGTCGCCGCGGGCGGACGGTACGTCGGCTGGGCGGGCGGCACGCAGCTGGCCGTGCTGGCGGGCGTCTCCGGCGTCACGCTGGCCGAGCCGACGTCCGACGTGCCCGGCTCGCTGTTCCGCACGACCGTGTCCGGCGGTCCGCTGGGCGCGGGCGCCGGGCCGGACGTCATGACCTTCTACGCCTACGACCTGGTGATGCGGGCCGCCGACCCGTCCCACGCGGTGGTCTCCTACCCGGCGCCGGACTCCCCCGACTGGTTCGTGTCCGGCTTCGCGATGGGCGCCGAGGAGCTCGGCGGCACGGCCGCCGTGGTGGACGAGCCGGTCGGCGCGGGCCACGCGGTGCTGTTCGCCGCCGACCCGAACTTCCGCGCCTTCACCGACGGCACCGCCAGGATCGTCGCCAACGCCGTCACCGCCGACCTGCCCTCCACCCGGGCGAAGGCACAGGCCCCCGATCCGGACGCCGCCCGCGCCGCGGCGGCCGTACCCGACCGGGAGTCCGCCATCAGGATCACGGTCCCGGCGGCCCGCAAGGCCGCGGTCGCCGGGATCCTGACCGGCTACGGCGCCACCTGGACCGAACAGCCCGCCCCCGGCGGCGCGGTCCGCTTCGTGGTCGCCAACCCCGGCGGCCTGAGCGCCGACGAACACCCCTGGGCGGCCAGGCTCCCCGCCGCCCTGCGCACCGCAGGCGTCACCCCCCTCGCGGTGGTCCTCCCCCACTGACCCACCCGAGCACGGCGCGCGCCCCGACCCCCGGGGCGCGCGCCGTCATTTTCTCCACGCCGGCTGTCTTGTCGCCGGGGCTTTCAGCGGTCAGTCCAAGAGGCCGAGATACTGAGCGAGACGGCCTTGAAGCTGGGTCAGCAAGTCCTCATCGAGCATTCCGGTCCGGTCTTCCAGAGCCGACTTCATGAGAGGCTGCACGGCCGGAATGCGGATCCAGCACTTCTTGACGGCCCCACCCTGGCCCTTGGCCAACTGAACGTCGAAACGGGTGCGTCGCGAGGTGGAACCGGAGATGGGGCAGATGAGGACGAACGGCCAGGCCGGGTCGCCGTTGGTTTCCGTTCCCGTGACCACGACCACAGGTCGTCGCTCATCGTGGACGACTCGCTCCTCCTCAGGGATGAGGCGCAGGGCTTTGTCGCTGACGAGGTGAACACCGCCCGCCATGTACGGACCGGGCACTAGTCCTCCAGAAGGTGCCGGGTGGCATCGGCGCGGTGATCGGCGAGTTGGTCGACCTCTTCGGCGAGATCGCCGATGCCGCCTGGCTCGTCGTCCGGCAGAGGGTTACCCCTGGCCCATCTGCGAAGCCGGGCAAGCCCGGAACCGAGGTCGGGCAGAGGTGGTCCCCCTGCGAGGTCGAGCCGCACATCACGTTGACGCCTCTTGAGAGCCTCCTGCATGGGAGGCGTCTGACAGGCGAGATCACGCAGCTGCCCGGCCGACCATCGCCCGTAGTCAGCCAGGACACCGTTCACGATCTCCGCGAACTCGGCGTCGATGTCCGTCCGGGGAGTGTCCACGAGATGGACGAGACATTCCCGATGACCCGCGAAGGGATCGGCCTTGTCTTCCACGAGGATGATGCCCGCCTCACGAAGGTCCTCCTCGACCTCGGCAAGGCGCCGGCTGTGGGGACCCCGGTCGCGCCATCTCCATTCGACGCCCGAACCGGGAGGGAGGCCGTTCTCGACGGCGCGCAGGTCGGCGAGATAGAGAAGCTCACTGAGCTTGGTGCGATTGACGCGCACACCGCTGACACGGGCCGTCGCCAGCAGATGGGCGACTGCCGCAGCGGGACCCCGAAGGGTCACAGCGGACATCACGGTGTCCAGTGTAGGCGCCGCGTTTCCCACGACCAGCACCTCCCGCTCCCTTCGATTGAAAACGCGTTCGAGGACAGGGGTCAACGCTTCATGAGATTAGGCCAGGTCACCAGGGATTCGCAGGCGAGTCGACCTGCTCATCGACGACAGGGGCTCAGAGGATCCCAAGTCATTCGCCCTCCCGCCATCAACGGGATGTCCTTCACTACGGGGCAGAATAGGAATCGTCAGAATATCCATATACAACCCGCATTAACATGCCACTCATTCAGATATCCGCATTTTGTAGGCGAGCCCCTCGGGTTCGCCTACATCGGAATGCTCCGGCGCCTCACCGGTCGCGGGGGTGGCGTTCCACTCGTGGAGGGCGAACGGCTCTCCGGTGGTGATGGCGTGTACGGCCGACGCCGGGTAGGCGATCATGTCCGGGGGGAGGTCGTCCAGGGGGTGCCAGGCGATCTCGGAGCATTTGGCGGGCTCGGCGTTGCACGGCTCGCCGTTCCAGTTCCGGGCCAGGAAGAACAGGCCGACGCGGTCGGGGGCGCGGTGCATGACGTGGGCGAACGTCAGGTCCTCGGGGGCGATCGTCACGCCGGTCTCCTCGTGGGTCTCCCTGACGGCCGCGGCCACGGCCGACTCCCCCGCTTCGAGGTGGCCGGAGGGCAGGTGCCAGCGGCCGTCGCCGTACCCGGTGTTCGCCCGGCGCAGCAGGAGCACCTCGCCGCCGCGGACCAGCAGCACGTGGACGTCCACGATGGCCCTGAACCGCTCCTTGACGACCGGCTCCGGGCCGGGACGGCGGCGGTCGAGGGCCTGGATCCACTTGGCGGCGACGGCGGCGACCTGGACCAGCTCCGTCCGCAGCGCCTCGGGGTCGTCCTCGGCGAACGCCTCCAGCACCTCCTCGATCAGGATGTGCCGCCAGGTCAGCGTCCCGTCCGCGAACGCCGCCGCGGTCTCGTCCTTGGCCCGCTCGGCCGCGGCCGCCCGCTCCGGGTCCGTGCCGTCGGCGATGTCCTGGATCCCCCACCGGGCGTCCTGGGCGGCGCGCTCGGTCCCGATGTCGGCGAGCACCCGCGCCAGCGAGCCCGGTACGCCGAAGTCCCCGTTCACCAGTGTCATGCGCCGCGACGTCCTTCCGCTCTCCTCACGTCAGGGCACGCTACAGGTCACCTGCGTCAGCCGGGGTCCTCACCGGTCATGACCGCTTCCACCCGGTCCACGGGCAGCCTCCAGAAGTCCCCGGTGAAGCCCGCCTCCGTGAGCAGCCGCTGCGAGGCGGCCGTCCGGCGCGGGCGGTAGTCCGGGTCGAGGCGGTCGCCGTACCAGGGCTGGGCGAGCCTCCACAGCCGGGCGACCGGCACGGCCTCCCCTGTGGCACGGCCCGTTCTCGCCGACCAGCGCGCCAGGTGCTCGGCGGAGCAGAAGGTGCGCAGGTTGCCGCACGTGTCGATGACGTCGTGCCACCACTCGCGGGCGGGCCGGGGGACGTGCGCCACCCAGTCCTGCCCAGGCGGGCGGCTCGGGCCGGCCTCCATGCGCAGCTCCCGCCCGCAGCCGGGGCAGCGGGTGGCGACGACGACCTCCAGCTTGAGCGCCGCGCCGATGCCGAAGGAGTCCCAGGTGCAGCCGCCCCACCACATGCGGTCGTCGTACGGCGCCGCGGGGGTCACCACGAACCCCATCGGCGCGGCGGAGAACGGGTGCGCCATCCGGATCGCGTCGCCGTAGTCCCCCAGCACCACCGCGTGGGCGTCGTGGAGGTCCTCCAGCCCGTTCAGCACGGCCTTCCCGTCCAGGCCGAGCCGGTCTGCGAGCTCGGCCACCGAAGGCGCCCGGCCCTCCCGCGCGAACGTGTCGAGCACCAGCCGGCGGATGTCCCGATGCTTCATGGCCCGCACCTCCACTCCGCCCATCATCCTTCAGCCCGGGAAACGGATGAAGGACGGGGGGACGTGCCCGACCAGCCAGACGCCGTTGGCGCTCAGGTGGAACTCGTGCCCGGCGGCGTGCATGGCTGCGGCGTCGACGGCCAGCACGACCGGCCTGCCCCGGCGGGAGCCCACCCGGGTGGCGGTCTCGCGGTCGGGGGACAGGTGCACGTGGTGGCGGCCCATCGGGCGCAGCCCCTCGGCGCGGATCGCGGCGACGTTGCCGGCCACGGTGCCGTGGTAGAGGAAGGCGGGCGGCTCGGCCACCGGCAGGTCGAGCTCCACCGGGACGGAGTGCCCCTGGCTGGCGCGGATCCTGCCGTCCTCGATCGCGTAGCGCCGCTTGTCGTTGCCCGCGACGACCTGTTCCAGCTCCTCGGGCGAGATCGGGAACCCGTGCGCGGCCGCGGCCGCCAGCAGCGCGTCCACCTCCACCCAGCCCCGGGCGTCCAGCTCGATCCCGATCCGCTCGGGCTGGTGCCGCAGATGCTTGGCCAGGTACTTGGAGACCTTCACCAGCCGCCGCTCATCCGTCATGCCGTCACATTCTGGCCGACCGGTCCTCCGCCTGGCGATCGGATAATCCGGCCTCGGGTAGTCCGGTCCCGGGTAGTCCGGTCCCGGGTAATTCGGTCGAAGTGCGGGGACGGCGGCGCGCATCATGGCGGCATGGCATCTCGCAGGGAGAAGGACACCTCACGGCGGAGGATCCTCGTGGAGCTGCACGCGTCGCTGGACCGGCGCTATCGCCCCGAGGACGTCGCCGACCTGGTCTTGCGCGCCCTGGAGGGGCGGCTGGTACGGCGTGAGCGGGCCGTGCTGGAGCGCGCGGCCGGGCGTTCGTCGCGGGTGACGGGACAGTTCTCCTCCATGCCGGACGACTTCGCCCGGCCGGTCGGCGGCGCCCGCCAGGTCGCGGCGGCCAACCGGCTGTTCGGACGGTCCTCCGAGGTGGACGCCGACGACGCGGACCGGTTGCTCGCCTTCGCGGCGCGGACCGGCCGGGCCGTCGGATGGGCGCCGGACCGGACCGACTTCCTGCGCGACCGGCTGAACCGGCAGGCCCGGGACGCCGCCGGGATGGACCTGTCCAAGCGGCAGTACAACCGCCGCTTCCGCGTGCTGCGCCGCCTGGCCGCCAAGGCCGGGACGCTCGCCGCCGAGCAGGACAAGCGGCGGATGCTCATGGTCGGCGTCGCCGGGTTCGCCTCGGACATCCCGCTGGAGCGCTTCCTGGCCGATCCCGACGCCGCCTGCTTCGTGGCCTACTACACCGCGCGGCGCAAGCTGCGCCGGGAGTTCAGCCTGTCGGGCCGGGAGAACCCGTTCGACGAGATCGCCGAGGTCCTGTTCGACCGGTGCCGGGCCGGCGGCGACTGGTGGATGATCGCCCAGGTCCGCGCCGCACCGGACGTGCTGGAGCGCCTGACCGAGCGGGAGCGCGGGCTGCTGCTCGGCCGGTGGTCGGCGGTCATGCGGCACGCCGCCGAGCGGCTGGGCAGGACGTGGCGGCCCGGTTCGGACCGGGAGACGATGATCGTCCGGCGCGGGGACGACTCCTCGACCTGGAACACCGTCGCGACCGCCTACAACGCGGCGCGCGCCGGATGGCTGGCGTGCCTGCAGTCGCTCGGCGCGCTGGAGCTCCTGGACGCCGCCTGCCCCGGCAAGGCCATGCGCCTGATGGCCGCCGACCTGGCCTTCTGGCACCGCGGCACCGGCGGGGACGTCGACCCCGCCACCATGGTCTGGGCCCTGCTGCCGCCGCCGTGGCAGGTACTGGACGGCACCGCCTCGTGCACGCGGGCCGAGGTCGAGGAGGTCTGCCGGATGGCGGGGCTGGACCCGGAGCGGTCCGGCTGGACGGCGCCCGCGGCCACGCGCGGGGTGGCGGCCTTCCGGCCGACCCCCGAGCTGGTGCACGGGGTGACCGTCGCCGACCCGGTGTGGGCGTCGCTGCTGCGCCGGGCCGGGGCGTTCAGCGGCAGGCCCGTCAAGGCGGAGCTCGCCGGCGACGCGGCCCACGGCCTGGCCGCCGGCGTCGTGCTCAGCGATCTGCCGGTGCGGGACGACGCACCGGAGTGACGGACCTCCTCGGGGACGGCTCCTGCGGCCCCGGGAGGGCTCCGGCGATCCCGGCGCGACTGCGGCGGCTCCGGGGAGGGACGGCTGCGGCGGTCCGGGAAAATCGCTGGGCGCCGGGGCGGAGGGGGCTGCATGATGAGAGCGGCCTCACCGTAGCTCAGTGGTAGAGCGCCCGGCTCTGGGACCGGGTGGACGCCGGTTCGAGCCCGGTCGGTGAGGCCCGCGGTCTCCTCCCGCCCCGCGCGCCGGGACGGGAGCCCCGGCCCGGCCGGGCGTGGACCACCCCGGCCGGGCTCGGTCCGCCCCGGCTCGACCCGGCCGGGCCCGATCCCGTCAGACCGCCTCGGCCACCGCGCGGGCCATGCCGGCCGCCGCGTCGGGGGCGTAGCGCAGGAACAGGTACGGCTCGGTCAGTTCGACCTCGATGACCGCCGCACCGCCGTCGGGCAGGCGGACCAGGTCGACCCGGGCGTACAGCACGCCGGGGAACTCCGCCAGGACCCGCTCGGCGAGCGCCACCTGGTCGGGGTCGGGGTCGCGCAGCTGGGCCCGGGCGTTGTCGGCGTCCGGCGCGGCGGTGCCCCCGGCCAGCATCGGGTTGCGGCGCACGGTGTGGCTGAGGCGCCCGCCGAAGTACAGCAGCGAGGTCTCCCCCTCGGTCTCGACCATGTCCAGGTACGGCTGGATCATCGCGGTCCGGCCCTCGGCGGCCAGCCGGGCGGCGTGCGCCTCGGCCTTGCCCCGGTCGGTGGTCCTGATGGTGTCGCGGGCACCCGCCGAGATCGCGGGCTTGACCACGTACTCGTCGAGGTCCGGCAGGTCCACCGCCTGCCCCGGCTCGACCCAGGAGGTGGGGATGATCGGCACCGCCAGGTCCCGCAGGTACGTCTTGTCGGTGTTGCGCTCCAGCACGGCGGCCGGGTTGGCCAGCCGGGTGACGGACTCCACCCGGCGCGCCCAGTCGAGGAACTCCGCACGGCGGGCCACGTAGTCCCAGACCGAGCGGACGACCACGATGTCGAAGGCGGACCAGTCGACCCCGGGGTCGTCCCAGCGCACGATCCGCCCGTCGATCCCGGCCTCGGCCCAGGCGGCGAGCGCGATCTCCTTCTCGTCGTCGAAGCCGTCCGGGTCCTCGTACGTCACGTACGCCGCGGAAACGCTCACAGCAATGCCCCTATGTCAGTATCCAAACAATGCTGAGGACATTACACAGCGGACACGAGACCTCAATCCAACCGTAGTCCCACCATTCGGGACGCCCATCGCCGAACGGGAGGATCCGATCCCTACGCGCCGTAGACCGGTTCCGGGTCCGGGGCGTCGGCCAGCAGCTTGGCGACCGCCTCGCCGACCTCGGCCGCCTCCCACCGGGAGTCCCGTTCGGCGCGCGGGCCGTGCCGCCAGCCGTCGGCGAGCGAGATGACCCCGCCCTCCACCTCGAACACCCGGCCCGTCACGTGCGCGGACTCGATCGACCCCAGCCAGGCCACCAGCGGCGCCACGTTGGCCGGGTCCATCGCGTCGAACCCGTCCCGCGGGCGGGCCATCGTCTCGGCGAAGACCCGCTCGGTCATCCGGGTGCGGGCGGCCGGGGCGATCGCGTTCGCGGTCACCCCGTAGCGGCCCAGTTCGGCGGCGGCCACCACCGTGAACGCCGCGATGCCGGCCTTGGCCGCGGCGTAGTTGCCCTGGCCCACGCTGCCGAGCAGTCCCGCCCCCGATGAGGTGTTGATCACCCGGGCGTCCACCCGCTCACCCGACTTCGCACGCTCCCGCCAGTGCGCCGCGGCGTGCCGCAACGGCAGGAAGTGACCCTTGAGGTGCACCCGGATCACGTCGTCCCATTCCTGCTCGGTCATCGAGACCAGCATCCGGTCGCGGACGAACCCGGCGTTGTTCACCAGCACGTCCAGCCGCCCGAAGGCGCTCACCGCCATCTTGACCAGCCGGGCCGCGCCGTCCCAGTCGGCGACGTCGTCGCTGTTGGCCACCGCGCGGCCGCCCATGGCCTTGATCTCCTCGACCACCCCCAGCGCGGGGCCGCCGGAGCGCCCGGTGCCGTCCCGTCCGGCCCCCAGGTCGTTGACCACGACCGAGGCGCCCTGCCGGGCGAACTCCAGGGCGTGCTCCCGCCCGATGCCGCGCCCGGCACCGGTCACGATCACCACGCGGCCGTCACAGATCCCGCTCATGCCAAGGTCCCTTCGCCGTGATCATCCAGAGTTTCCCCGCGGTTCATCCGCCGTGTCCAGAGGCGGCCTGTCCGGAGGCGGCCTGTCCGGAGGCGATCTCCCGCCAGGCGGGGATCTCCCCGCCGCCGTGCAGAGCGATCTCGGCTCCCGTCACGTAGCCGGGGGCGGCCAGCCACAGGCACGCCTGCGCCACGTCCGCGGGCGAGGCCATCCGCCCGGCCGGTACGGCGGCGCCCATCCGCCGCACGCCCTCCGGTCCTCCGTAGTGGCCGGCCGCGGCCTCGGTCTCGGCCAGGCCGACGACCACCGTGTTGACCCGGACGCGCGGGGCCCACTCGGCGGCCAGGCACGCGGCCAGATGGTGCAGGCCCGCCTTCGCCGCGCCGTAGGCGGAGGTGCCGGGCGAGGGCCGCGCACCGCTCGAACTGCCGATCATGATGACCGACCCGGCGGCCCCCGCCTGCGCGCCGTCCGGTCCTCCCGGATCTCCCGGGACGCCCGGGGCACCTGAGGCACTCGCGGCCAGGAGGGGGTAGGCCCGCTGGGCGACCAGCAGCGGCGCGATCAGGTTGAGCTCGACGATCCGGGCGTGCAGCCGCGGCGAGGTCCCGGCCACGGGCGCGTACGGCGAGCCGCCCGCGTTGTTGACCACGACGTCGAGCCGGCCGTACCGCTCCTCGATCCCCGCGAACAGCCGGTCCACCTCCGCCGGGTCCCTGACGTCGGCGGCGGCGAAGTCACCGGCCACGGAGGAGCCGGGCCTCCCTCGGGCGCACACGACCACGCGGGCCCCGGCCGCCAGGAACGCCTGCGCGATCCCGGCGCCGATCCCCCGGGTCCCGCCGGTGACCAGAACCACCGATCCGGTGTAGTCGTAGGAGACCCGCACGCCGGCCCTCGCCTTCTCTCCCGGTCCGCCGCACGCCACCATACCAAGCAAGCGTTAGGTAATACAGGAAGAGAAGGATGGTCCTTTACGAAGTAATGTCATCCCATGCCGGACACGCCCCGGTACGACGCACCGTCCGAGGCGCGCTCCGCCGACGTCCGGCACGGCGGCGCGTCAGGCCGGGAGCTCACCCGCCAGGAACTCGGCGGCGGCCTGGCCGCAGACGCGGGCCGAGCCGTGGGTGGCGATGTGCACGGCGCCGAGGTCGGAGCGGCCCGGCAGCCCCATCTCGATCACGACGGTGTCCGGGCGGGCGGCCAGGAGATGGTTCAGGGCGTCCTCCTGCCACAGGTGGCGGTGGGCGTCGCGGACCACGACGACCAGGGGCCGGCCCTCGGCCGAGCCCAGGGCGGTCTCGATCGCGCCCCCGGTGGCGGCCGAGACGTCCAGGCGGGTCACCGTGGTGCCCGGCAGGAGCTTGCCGAGCGGCTCGCCCACCCCCCAGGGGGTGGCCTTGTCGATGGCGAGGTTCATCTCGGGGGCGAGCTCGACCACGTGCGGCGGGGCCGGCAGGGGCAGCACGTCCGCCGCGGAGCGGCGGGTGATCCGCAGGGCGCGCCGGGCGGCGACCAGGCCGATCGGGACGTCGCCCGGACGGCTGGGCACGACCGGCGGGGTCGGGCCGGGGGTGCCCCAGGCGGCGAGGGCGCCGACCCTGCGGGCCGCGTCGGCCAGCCGCTCCTCGGGCAGCCATCCTTCCAGCACGGCGTCCACGATGGCGTCGCGGGCCTCCACGGCGGTCTGCTCGTCGGCGTGCTCGCCGCCGATGCAGACGGCGTCGGCACCCCCGGCGATGGCCCGCGCGGAGGCGCCGCCGATGCCGAAGGGGCCGGAGACGGCCTGCATCTCGATGCCGTCGGTGATGATGACGCCCTCGAAGCCCATCTCGGCCCGGAGCAGATCGTGCAGGATCCGGCTGCTGAGCGTCGCGGGCATCCCGCCGTCGTAGGCGGACACCAGCAGGTGGCCCGTCATGATCGACTGCACGCCCGCATCGATGGCGGCGCGGAAGGGCCGCAGGGCCACCTCGTACAGCTCCTCCACACCGGCCGCGACCGCCGGGAGCCCGTGGTGGGAGTCCACGGAGGTGTCGCCGTGACCGGGGAAGTGCTTGGCGCAGGCGGCCACGCACGCGGACTGCAGGCCCTTGATCCAGGCGACGGCGTGCCGGGCGACCAGGTCGGGGTCGGCGCCGAAGGAGCGCAGGCCGATGACCGGGTTGTCGGGGTTGGAGTTCACGTCCGCCGAGGGGGCGAAGTCGAAGTTGACGCCCGCCCGCGCCAGGTCGTGGCCGAGATCCCTGGCGATCCGCTCGGTCAGCTCGACGTCGTCCACCACGCCGAGCGCGTAGTTGCCGGGGCGGGTGCTCCCGGCCGCCACCTCCAGGCGGGTGACCTCGCCGCCCTCTTCGTCGATGCCGACCAGGAGGGCGGGGTTCTCCGCGCGGAGCGCGGCCGTCAGCTCGGCCACCTGGGCGGGCCCGGCGATGTTGCGGGAGAAGAGCACCACCCCGGACAACCCGCCGGACAGGCGCCTGCGGAGCCACTCTGGCGGCGTCTTCCCCTCGAACCCGGGGAACAGGACCGCGTCCGCCAGACGGAGCAGCTCTGGGCTGCGCTTCATGCATCCTCCTCGCTGGCGGACCGGCGGCATGGCATGCCGAAGGCGCACAGACACCTTGTCGTCTCGGCCCTTTGGGAAAGCGCTCCCAGGAGCCTGCGCGCAAATCTAATAGGAAAGTTTCCTAAAAGCTATAGGGCTGACCATGGCTCTTCCCCGGTGCGGGACGGAGAAGGGGACACGCGGCGAATGCCGCGAGGAACGCCGGGAACACCCCGGCCGTCCGCGGGCGCGCTCAGGCGGTGTCGGGGACGAGCCGGTTGTCCTGGACGGTGAAACCGGCCACGTCGCGCACCGGTGCTCCCGGCAGGTCGACGAAGTCGACGGCGCGGTAGGCGGTGTGCCAGCCCTCCGCCGTGACCGTGCACATCACGTAGCCGCGGCGGCCGTCGAAGAACTTCAGGTGCGGGTTGGCCGCGAGGACGGCGTCGGCGTCGGTCACCGAGGACGCACTGGTCACCGACGAGCCGACGAACTCCACGCCGGTCCGGGCCGACGACGGGTCGGCGAAGTCGGCCATGATCTCCCCCGCCCAGGCGTTGTGGACGTCCCCGGAGATGACCACCAGGCCCCGCACGCCCGCGTTCGCGATGCGCGCGCGCAGCGCCGGATAGCCGTCCCAGGCGTCGGTGCTCACGTGGGGCGGCGGGCCGGGCAGGAGCCTGCGCGCGAAGAACAGCGGCTGCGCCAGCACCTTCCAGCGCGCCGACGACGCCGCGAGCCGCTCCATCAGCCACCGCTCCTGCGCGGCGCCGAGCATGTCGGCCCTCGTCCTGTACTGGCGGACGTCCAGGGCCAGGAAGTCGGCGACCCGGCCGTAGGGCCGCCACCGGTACATCTGCAGCCCGGAGTCCGACGGCCGCACCCGCAGCGGCAGGTGCTCGTAGTACGCCTGGTAGGCGGCGGCGCGCCGGCGCCGGAAGGCGGCCGGGTCGGACCCGTCCCCCGGAAGCGTTCCCTGGTAGTTGTCCCTGACCTCGTGGTCGTCCCAGACGGTCACCCAGGGCACGGCCCGGTGCGCGGCCTGCAGGTCCGGGTCGGTCCGATAGCGGGCGTAGCGGTTGCGGTACTGGTGGAGGGTCTCGCAGGCCCTCTCGGGAGGCTCCAGCTTGCGGACGTAGCGCCCCGGCGCCGGGGCTGCGGGCTTGCCGTACTCGTAGATGTAGTCGCCGAGCTGGAAGACCACATCGGGCCGCTCGTCCGTCATGTGCCGCAGCGCGGTGTAGCGCCCGTGCTCGTAGCGCTGGCAGGAGACGAACGCGAAGCGCACCGGCGCCAGGGAGGAGGCCGCCGGCGCGGTTCTGGTCCGGCCGGCCGGGCTGGCGGTGGCGGCGAACGGCGCGCCGACGGAGAAGCGGTAGAAGTACTCGGTCGCCGGGTTCAGGCCGGCGACCTTGACGTGCACGCTGTGCGCCCAGCGCCGCTCCGCCCGGGCGGTTCCCTCGCGGACGATCCGCGTGAAGCCCTCGTCCTCGGCGACCTGCCACCGGACCGTCACGACCGTGTCGGGCATGCCGCCCGGACGCTGGGGGTCCTGGCCGAGCGGGTCGGGGGCGAGCCGGGTCCAGATGATCACCCCGTCGGGCGCCGGCTCCCCCGAGGCCACCCCGAGTGTGAAAGGGAACCCGAGCTTCGCCATGGGACGATCGTGACGCACAAAGCGTGATTTGTCAGAGTCTTTCGGTGATCACGGCATCGGTCGCGCCAGATCACCGGATACGGGCGGCCCGTCCTCTCGGACGCCGTGCCGCCTCGATGAGCTGGCGCGTTCTTGTGAACAAGCGATTGCGCAAGGGCTCATAATGGGAGGGTGAACACGCGAAAGAACTCCGGCGCCGCCGCCACCCCGGTCAAGCGGCAGGGCACGACGAAGCGCGCGACCGCCTCCGGCTCCGCTTCGGAGCGCCGCGACCACCTCGTCAAGCTCGCCGCCGAGCTCTTCGCCCGCAAGGGTTTCCAGGCGACCACCGTCCGCGAGATCGCGGAGGAGGCGGGCATCCTCTCGGGGAGCCTCTACCACCACTTCGACTCCAAGGAGACGATCGTCGACGAGGTGCTCACCACCTTCCTCGACGACCTGGTCGGCCGCTACCGGGCCGCCCTGGAGCAGGACGGCGACCCCCGCACGATCCTGTCAGAGATGGTGCGCATCGGCTTCAGCACCCTCGAACCCCACCGCGCGGCGATCACCGTCATGCAGAACGACTGGAACTACCTGCGCTCCCTGCCCGGTGACCGCTTCGACTACCTCGTCAAGGCCGAGGACGAGGTCGAGCGCATGTGGGTCGAGCAGATCAAGCGCGGCCAGGCCGCCGGCCAGTTCCGCTCCGACGTCGACCCCAAGCTCACCTACCGCATGATCCGCGACACCATCTGGGTCGCCGTGCGCTGGTTCCGCCCCGGAGGCCGCCTCAACACCGCGGGCCTGGCCGACCACTACGTCACCGTCCTGTTCGACGGCCTGGCCACCGGCGAGCGCACCAGCCAGAAGGCCTGACCCCGCGGCGCCTCCCGCGGCACGGCTCCGTCGTGAACGCCCTGCGAGCGATCCGCGAGCGATCCTGAAGGGGCATGGCTCCCCCCACGGGCCGGGCCGGCGCGGTACGCTCTACGGCCGGCGAGGGATGAGTCGTCCGTGATGAGCGAACGAGGAGTGATGAGCGGGCATGGAGGCACTCCTGAAGGCAGTGAGGCTGGCGCTCGCCGAGGCAGCCGATCCCGCCAAGGCCCCTGCCATGCAGGCCTACATGAAGTCGTCCATGCCCTTCCTCGGGGTGCACGCCACCACCCGCCGCACGCTGCTGAGAAGGGTCTTCGCCGAGCACCCGCTGGAGAGCGCGCCCGAGTGGCGCAGGGCCGTGCTCGCCCTGTGGCGGGAGGCGGAGTACCGCGAGGAGCGCTACGCGGCGATCACCCTCACCGCCTTCCCGCTGCACTGGGGCCAGACGCTCTACACGCTCCCGATCTACGAGGAGATGGTCGTCTCCGGGGCGTGGTGGGACTTCGTCGACGAGGTCGCCATCCAGCGGGTCGGCGCCCTGCTGCGCAGGTTCCCCGACACCATGCGCCCGCTCATGCTGGAGTGGGCGCACAGCGACGACCTGTGGAAGCGCCGTACCTCGATCATCTGCCAGAACAAGTTCAAGGCCGACACCGACACCGGCCTGCTGTACGCCTGCATCGAGCCCAGCCTGTCCGACACCGCCTTCTTCGCCCGCAAGGCGATCGGCTGGGCCCTGCGGGAGTACGCCAAGACCAACCCCCAGGAGGTCGTCCGCTATGTCACCCACAAGGGCATCAGCGGCCTGAGCCGGCGCGAGGCGCTGAAGAACCTCCCGGTCCGGTGAGCCCGCCGCCGAGCCCGTGACCGGGCGGGGCTGTTCGAGCGCCCCGGCCGGGCGGGGCTATTTGAGCGCCCCGGCCGTCAGCCCCTTCTGGATCTGGCTCTGGAAGATCACATAGACGACCAGCATCGGGAGGATGGCCATGCTCAGGGCCGCGAACAGCGCCGCCCAGTCGGCGTCGTACCCGGCGTCCGCGGAGATCTCGGCGATGCCCTGGGTGAGCACCCACTTGTCCTTGACCGAGGTGAGCAGCACCAGGGGCAGCTGATACTGGTTCCACTGCCCCAGGATGTTGAACACGGTCACGCTGATGATGCCCGGCCTGGCCATCGGGAGCATGACCTGGAAGAACACCCGGGTGTGCGAGGCCCCGTCCACGAAGGCCGCCTCGGCCACCGCCCCGGGCAGCGTCCGGAAGAACGCCGCCAGGAAGAACACCGTGAACGGCAGCGAGTAGGCGATGTAGACCAGGATCAGCCCGCCGTGGGTGTTCAGGCCGATGAACGGGCCGATCACCGGGACCCCGCCCATGTTCTGCACGACGAAGAACAGCGGGGTCAGCGCCAGATAGACGGGGAAGGCCAGCCCGGAGACGAACAGCAGATAGATCGCCCGGCTGCCGCGGAAGGGATAGCGGGCCAGCACGTAGGCCGCCATCGAGCCGAGCAGCATGGTGCCGAACGTGCTGCACGCCACCACGATGACACTGTTGATCATGTACTGCCCGACGTTCGCCTGCTCCCAGGCGCGGGCCCAGTTGTCCAGGCGCACGGTGGCCGGCAGCGACCAGGCGTCGCCGAAGATCTCGTCCTCGCTCTTCACCGACGCCAGGAACGTCCACACGATCGGGACGACCACCAGGACCGTCCAGACCATCAGCGCCGCGTGCGTCAGGACCGACAGCGGCCCCAGCCGCCTCCTGCGCTCCCGCCGGGCGTAGGACCTGCTCCGGGCGACCGCCGCGTCCGCCATCAGAACTCGATCCGCTCACGCCGCGACAGCCGCAGGGCCAGCGCCGCGAACCCGATGGTGAAGAAGAACAGCACCACGCCCATCGCGGAGGCGTAGCCGAACTTGGAGTACTCGAACGCGTTGCGGTAGATCTCCGCCGCCATCACCGTCGTCGAGTAGTCGGGGCCGCCCTGCTCGGGCGTCATCACCCACACGATCGCGAAGACGTCCAGCGCGATGATGCCGAGATAGACCCATCCGACCTGGATGGTGTCCCACAGCAGCGGGAGCGTGATCCGGAAGAACATCGGCGGGCCGCCCGCCCCGTCGATCGCCGCCGCCTCGAACAGCTCGCGCGGGATGGAGGCGATGCCCGCCGAGAACAGCACCACGTAGAAGCCGACGGCCTGCCAGACGAGCACGCCGAGGATCGACCAGAGCGCGATGTCGGTGTCGGACAGGAACCCGATCGGCTCGAAGCCCATCGCGATCAGCGGCGCGTTGAGCATGCCGCTGCGGTCGGGGCGGAAGACCTGCTGGAACAGGACCGCGATCACGGCGATCGCCAGGACCTGGGGGAAGAAGAACACCACCCGGTAGAACCTCGACCCCCACACTCCCCCGGCCCCGCCGCGCCCGCCCGCGTTGAGCAGGAAGGCGAAGAACAGAGCGATCACGAGGGTGAGCACCGGCAGCAGGACCAGCAGCAGGAGGTTGTGGCCGACCGCCTTCCAGAAGACGGTGTCTTCCAGCAGCCTGCGGAAGTTCTCCAGGCCCACGAACCGCGGGCTGGCGTTCACCCCGCGCCAGTTGGTCAGCGCGATGGAGAACGCCTGCGCGTAGGGGGCGATCACGTAGATCACGTAGAGGGTCACCGGGAGCACGAGGAACCCGACGGCGAACCGCATCCTCCCGTGCCTCATGACCCGCCCGCCGCTCGGCCGCACGAGCCCGCCCGCTCCGGACGGCTCACCGCTTGAACTTCTTGACCGACGAGTCGTTCTTGATCGATTCGGCCTTCTTCTGGGCGCGCTCCGCCCACTCGTCCACCGTCAGCTTGCCGTTCATCAGCTGGCCGGACGCGGCGGCCACCTCGTCGTGCAGCTCGGCGTACCACTTGCGGAACAGGAACCAGACCGCGTTGTCGCCCGCCACGAGCAGGGCCTTGGCGGCGCTCTTCAGCCCCGGCTTGAGCGTACGGCCCTCGCCCGCGCCCTTGACGACCGTGAGCGTGGAGACCAGCTCCATGAAGTCGCCGGCGCCGTCCTTGGAGAGCATCGCCCGCATGTACTCCATGCCCGCCCGGGGGTTGGCCGACTTCGCCGACACGACGTACTCCTCGCCCGGCTGGACGTGCAGCGTGCCGTACGGCATGGCGTCGGAGGAGGTGAAGGAGGGCAGCGCGAACATGGCGTAGCCGAAGTCCTCGGGGGTGGTGTCCTTCTGCTCGTTCTCCAGCCAGGACCCGCAGGGCAGCATGGCGACCTGCCCCTTGTTCTGCGCGGTCTGGGTCTGGACGTGGTCCAGGCCCGCGGTGCCCTGCATGAGGTACTTGGCCCCGATCTCGGCGAAGGCCCCCGCCGCCTGCTTGACCGGCTCGGCCGTCCAGGCGCCCTCCTCCAGGTTGTCGATGTTCTTCAGCACGTCCTTACCGCCGATCTTGGCGGCGAGCGTGAGGATGGCCTCGTAGATGTAGTACGGGTGCCTGCCCGCGTAGGTGAAGGGCGCCGTCTCGCCCGCCTTCTTGATCTCCTCGCAGAGCGCGGTGAAGGCCTCCCACGTCCTGGGCGGCCGCCAGCCGTTGTCGTCGAAGAGCTTCTGCGAGTACCAGATGCCCCAGACCGTGTTGACGTAGTTCAGGACGTACGGCGTGCCGTCGTAGCTGCCCAGCTCGATGGCGGAGGGGTCGATCGTGTCGCGCACCTTCACGGTGGGGTCGTCCCAGCTCGGCGCGTCGTACAGGGGGGTGAGGTCGGCCAGCTGGCCGTCCTGGACCAGGGCGCCGAAGTCCATCGCGTTGGCGCCGGAGTTGTTGATGAACTCCGGCGGGTTGCCCCCGGCGAAGCGCGGCTGGAGGGTCTTGGCGATCTCCTGGGTGGCGTTGTGCTTGATCTCCAGCTTGGGGTACTTCGCCTTGAGCAGCGGTTCGTGGATGTCCGTGGCGTAGGCGTCGCCGAAGCCGCCGTCGAAGATCCAGATCTCCAGCGGCCGGTTCTCGGCCAGGCCGAGCGGGTTGGCGGCGCTGGTCGCCCCGGCGGCCGGCGCCGAGGAGGTGCCGCCGTCGCCGGCGGGGGTGGCGCACGCGGACGCGACGGGCAGGGCGAGCCCGGCGAGGACCGCGCTGCGCAGGAGTTCGCGCCTGGATAGCGGGGTCATGCTTCCTCCTGGATGGTTAGGCACCTCGCCGGATCCTTCCGGCGTAACGGCTCTCCAGAGCCTGGTTGTGCTCGTCGCCGCCGGCCACGTTCGCCGAGCGGTAGACCGGCGGGCTCTGCCCGTCCCCGGCCAGCTCGCGCACCACCTCGGCCACGACCATCTGGGCCAGCAGCGCCGAGGTGATCGTGGAGACCGCGCCGAACGAGCCGCCGCCCGGCAGCGGCAGGACGGCGTCGCCGTACGGGGCGCCGTTGTCGAGCACCACGTCGGCGAGGTCGAGGAGCTTGCGGCCCGAGGGGTGGCGGGAGGTCATCGCGGTGCTGTGGCGCACCGAGGTCAGCGCGATCAGGTCGTGGCCGCGCTCCTTGACGAGGGAGGCCAGCTCCACCACCGAGCCGTTCACGCCGGAGCTGGAGACCAGCACGAACACGTCCTGCGGCTCGACGGGGGCCAGGTCGTAGATCCTGCGGGCCACGGAGGGGTCGCGCTCCAGCCGCGAGGGCGCCTCGGTCAGCACGCTCACCGGGGCGCCGCCGTACAGGACGATGTCGCGCAGGGCGAGCCGGTTGCTGGGCACCAGGCCGCCCGCGCGCCCGGCGATCTCCATCGCGACGGCCTCGGAGTGGCCGGAGCCGAACGCCTGGATCACGCCGCCGCCGCGCAGCGAGGCGGCCATCAGGGCGGCGGCCCTGCCCACCGCCTCGCCCTGCGTGCGCACGGTCTCCTCCAGCAGGGACCGCACCTCGCGGACGTAGTCGGAGGCACCGATGTCCATGCGGTCAGCTCCTCTCCACCCGGTGGCTCTCCAGCGCCCGGATCGTCCGCTCGAACGACTCGTTGGTCCGCTCGTAGGTGCGCTGGGCGACGGCCACGTAGACGGCGTCGAGCACGAACAGCTGCGAGTGCACGGCGGCGAGCCCGCCCAGCCTGAAGGTGGTCTCCCGGCTGGCGGTGGTCAGCACCAGCTCGGCCAGCTCGGCCAGCGGGGAACGGGCGAAGGAGGTGACCGCGACGGTCAGCGCGCCCCGGTCGCCGGCCTCGGCCAGGGACTCCAGCACCTCCCGGGTGCGGCCCTGGTGGGAGATCCCGATCGCGACGTCGCCCTCGGCCAGCAGCGCCGCGTCGGCCAGCGCCTCGTGCGCGTCGGCGTGGCTCCAGCAGGGCACCCGGATCCGGCGCAGCCGCCCGCCCAGCATGCCGGCCACCGCGCCGCTGGTGGAGACCCCGAAGATCAGGACCCGCCGGGCCGCGACGACCGCGTCGGCGATCGCGGCGACGGTGGCGGGGTCGAGCTGGGCGGCGGTGTCCTGGATGAGCCGCGAGTCGGCCGCGGCCATCACGCCGATCGCCGCGTCGAGCGGGTCGGTGGGGCCGATCTCGTGGCCCACCCCGGCGTCCCAGTGGGCCTGCGCGACCCGGCCGGTCTCGGTGGCCAGCGCGACGCGCAGCTCGGCGTATCCGCCGAAGCCGAAGACCCGGCAGAACCGCGTGACGGTGGCCGGCGAGCTCCCGCTGACCTCGGCGAGCGCGATGATCGTGGAGCGGGCCGCCCCGGCGGGATCGGCCAGGATCGTCTCCCCCACCCGGCGCAGAGCCTCGGGCAGGGCGGGCGTCTCGGTCCGGATGCGTCCGAGCGCGCCTGCGGCCACAGACATTCCTTTCACCCAAGGAATGGATGCATGAAAATTATTCTTGTCAACCTCCCACGTCAAGACCCCGGGCACGATGCCCGGCGTGTCGGTATGGCAGGTCTTCCGGCGACGTCAGGCGCCACCGGACCCGCCGGTGGCCGGGGTGGTGCTCAACCGCCCCGGGTGAGGAGCGCGGCGCTGCCGTAGGAGCCGCCGAAGCCGGTCACCAGTGCCGTCTCGCGGTCTCCGCGGAGTTCCCGTACGGCCTGGGCCACGTTGTTGAGGCCGTGCACATAGCCCTCCGACAGCAGACCGCCGTGCGGGTTGACCCCGGCGTGGCGGCGCTCCAGCAGGAAGGCGCCCAGGTCGGCCCGGTCGGCCAGGCCGAAGTCCTCCAGCTGCCGGGGCACCAGCCAGGAGTAGGCGTCGTACAGCAGCGCCACGTCCACGTCGTCCGGCTTCATGCCCGAGCGTTCCCACAGCAGGGGGGCCAGGTGGCCGGAGAAGATCCGCGTGACGTCCGGCGCGCGGTCCATGGCCGAGCAGCCGGGGCCGCCGCCCCGCACCACGGTGTGGACGCGCGGGGCTCCGGGCGCCAGCCGCGCGTCCCGGACCACCAGCGCGCACGCGCCGTCGGTCTCCTGGCAGCAGTCCACCGTGCGCAGCGGCGAGCAGACGTACGGCCTGGCGAGATAGTCCGCCAGGGACAGGGGGTCGCGGCGCAGGGCGCGCGGGTTGGCCGCGGCGTTCTGCCGGGACTGGGCCACGACCGCGTGCAGGTGCTCCTCGGTGAGCCCGGTCTCGTACAGGTAGCGCTGGGCGGCCAGGGCGAACATGGGGATCGGGCCGGCCATGCCGTACGGGACGGTGAAGCGCTCCTGCGGGCCGGTGGAGGCGGTGTTCATGCGCGTGCCGGAGCGGCCGTTCAGCGCCCGGTAGACCAGGACCGTGCGGGCCAGGCCCGAGGCGATCAGCATGGCCGCGTCGCCCAGGATCGAGGCCGCCTGGGTGCCGCCGCCGGTGATGTCGTTGTGCCAGCCCAGCCGCTCGATCCGCAGGGCTGCGGCGACCCGGACCACCGGGGCCGAGTCGTTCATGTGGTAGCTGAGGACCGCGTCCACCTCGCCGGGCTCGACGCCCGCGTCGGCGCACGCGGCGCGGGCGGCCTCGACCGCCAGCTCCAGCTCGGTCCTGCCGGACCTCCTCGTCAGGGCCGTCATCCCGATCCCGGCCACGGCCGCCCTGCCCCGCATGGAACTCCCGGAGAGGTCGTGTCGCCCGCCGGGACGGGGCGCGATCCACCCCGGCGGGCGACGTCTGCGGGCGGCCGGTACGGGCCGCCGACGTCACGCTAACGCGGCGCGATTACTTAGGCAAGCGCTTGCTCGGTTAACAAAGCTGCCCAATTTGGTGATCTTTCCTCTAGCATCGTCGGAAGCGACAGAAAGGGCCGAGGAGCGCTTCATGGACGATCAGCAGGCGCCGGCGGGGATCGACCCTACGACTCCCAGCGTGGCGCGGATGTACGACTACTACCTCGGCGGCAAGGACAACTTCGCCTCCGACCGCGAGGCCGCGGAGCAGATCATCAAGATGATCCCGGAGGCCCGCGCCAACGCCCGCGCTAACCGCGCCTTCCTGGCCCGGACGGTGACCGAGATCGCCCGGCAGGGCGTGCGCCAGTTCCTGGACATCGGCTCCGGCCTGCCCACCCAGGAGAACGTCCACCAGGTGGCGCACCGGATCGACCCCGAGGCAAGGATCGTCTACGTCGACAACGACCCCATCGTCATGGCGCACGGCCGGGCGCTGCTGGAGGACAATCCCCACACCACCGTCGTCCAGGCCGACATGCGTGAGCCCGAGACCCTGCTCGACCACCCCGAGATCCGCGCGAACATCGACTTCGACCGGCCGGTGGCCGTCATCCTGGCCGCCATGCTGCACTTCGTCCCCGACGACGATGCCGCCGCGGCCATCGTCGCGGCGGTCCGCAAGAAGCTGGTCCCGGGCAGCCATCTGGTGATCTCCCACATCTACGCCGGGGACATGCCGGCCGACGTCCAGGCCGGGGCGACCGGCGTCTACCGCTCCACCAGCGCCGGCGGCATCGCCACCCGGACCCCCGCCCACCTGGCCGCCTACACCGAGGGCATGGAGCAGCTCCGCCCCGGGATCGTCCCGATCCAGGCCTGGCGGCCGGAGTACGAGGAGGACGCCGTGGTCGACTTCACCCCGCCCGGCCTGATCGGTGTGGTGGCCAGGGTGCCGTGACATCCCGCCCGGGGATTTCCGCATCCATTGGCTAGCTGTACTATCCAACAGTGCGGATATCCCAGCTCAGCGCCGCCTCGGGCGTGCCCATCCCGACGATCAAGTACTACCTCCGCGAAGGTCTGCTCCCCGCCGGGGAGCAGACCGCCGCCACCCGGGCGGAGTACGGCGAGCGGCACCTACGGCGGCTCCGCCTGATCCGGGCGCTGCTGGAGGTCGGGCGGCTGCCCATCGCGGCGATCCGCAAGGTGCTGTCCGCCGTGGACGACCCGGAGCTGAGCATGCACCAGGTGCTCGGCACCGCCCACTACGCCATCGCCCCGACGGCCGAGCCGCACCCCGGCGACGACCGGTGGAGTGAGGCCCGCGACCGGGCCGACCGCATGATCGCCGGCCTCGGCTGGCGGGTCGACCCCGACGCCCCCACCCGCGACGAGCTCGCCCAGGCCATGCTCACCCTCGGCGAGCTCGGCATGCCCGCCACCGGCGAGGCTCTGCTCCCCTACGCCGAGGCGGCCATGCGCCTGGTGAGCGAGCACGAGATCGGCACGATCCGCGCCTCCGGCACCCGCGAGGAGGCGGTGCAGGCCCTGGTCGTCGGCACCGTCGTGCACGGCCGCGTCCTGGACGTCATGCGACGCCTGGCCCAGGAGTCGGCCTCCGCCGGGATCTTCGGCGACGGGACCGGGAAGGCGCCCGCCCCCTGACGGCGGCCGGCCTAGTCTCCGACGTCGACCGGGCGCTTGAGCAGCCACAGGGCCGCGCGCTGCAGGAGCGTGCGGTGGATCGGGCTGTCGTAGGAGCGGGTGTCGTGGCCCAGCGCGTCGTAGACGACCCGGCCGCGCCGCACCGGGCGGGCCCAGACCAGGGGCTGGCCCATCGCGGAGGCCAGGGGGTGCACGTCGGACAGGACGGTCAGGTCGCTGTAGACCTCGTCCACCAGGTCGAAGTCCCGCAGGCCGTCGACCACCGGGTGCCCGCCGTGGACCCGCACGCTCGCCCAGCCCAGCGGCGGATGGTGGGACTTGCTCCAGTCCCAGCAGGCGCCCAGCACGCGGGGCCAGCCCTGCCAGTCGTCGAAGCAGATGGCGGCGCTGTGCATGCACAGCAGGCCGCCGCCCCGCTCCAGGTGGTCCAGCAGCGCCGTACGGGCCTGGGCGGGCAGCTCGAAACGCCACCGGGCCCGGTGGTCGGCGAAGCGCTCCTGGCGCATCCGCCAGCGCAGCGCGTTGATCGTGATCAGCTGGTACTCGGGGGCGTCGGCCAGGCCTCCGACGATGTCCTCGGTGACATCGGACTCCACCCCGACCTCGGCGAGGGTCTGCGCCAGTGCCGCCGAGGTCGCGGGGAAGTCGTGGTACATGCCTCCGGAGAGGATCAGGTTTCGGGCCACGGCTCCACTTCAACACGGAAGCGCACCGGTCGCCACCCTGTGCCCGGAGCCGCACCCGCAGCTCACAACGGTCCGGAGGAGGCTGTGAAACCTTTTCGTAACGGTCCTGCCTGGCAAAACGGGCCTAAGTAACATCCCGTTCACATACGGGCAACAGATGTGAAATTGCCACTTGCGACTCTTTGAGGGCAGCAGACCACTTCCTCCCCAAGGACTCCGGCGATGACCTTCAAGGCTGAATACATCTGGATCGACGGCACCGAGCCGACGGCCAAGCTCCGTTCGAAGACCAGGGTCCTGGCGGACGGCGCCGAGCTCCCGATCTGGGGCTTCGACGGATCCAGCACCAACCAGGCCGACGGCCACTCCTCCGACCTCGTGCTCAAGCCGGTGTTCACCTGCCCGGACCCGATCCGCGGCGGCGACAACGTGCTGGTCATGTGTGAGGTCCTGAACATCGACATGACCCCGCACCGCACCAACACCCGTGCGCTGCTGACCGAGGTGGCCGAGAAGTACGCCGACCAGGACCCCTGGTTCGGCATCGAGCAGGAGTACACCTTCTTCAAGGAGGGCCGCCCGCTCGGCTTCCCGACCGGCGGCTTCCCGGCCCCGCAGGGCGGCTACTACTGCGGCGTCGGCGCCGACGAGGTCTTCGGCCGCGACATCGTCGAGAAGCACCTCGACCTGTGCCTGGAGGCCGGTCTGAAGGTCTCCGGCATCAACGCCGAGGTCATGCCCGGCCAGTGGGAGTTCCAGGTCGGCGCGGCCGGCCCGGTCGAGGTCGCCGACCACCTGTGGGTCGCGCGCTGGCTGCTCTACCGCGTGGCCGAGGACTTCGGCGTGGCCGCCACCCTGGACCCCAAGCCGGCCAAGGGCGACTGGAACGGCGCCGGCGCGCACACCAACTTCTCCACCAAGGCGATGCGCGAGGGCTACGACGCCATCATCGCCGCCTGCGAGGCGCTGGGCGAGGGCGACAAGCCCCTGGAGCACGTCAAGCAGTACGGCCACGGCATCGAGGACCGCCTCACCGGCCACCACGAGACCGCCCCGTGGAACAAGTACAGCTACGGCGTCTCCGACCGCGGCGCCTCGGTCCGCATCCCGTGGCAGGTCGAGGTCGACAAGAAGGGCTACATCGAGGACCGCCGCCCGAACGCCAACGTCGACCCCTACGTGGTGACCCGCCTGCTGGTCGACACCTGCTGCGCCGCCCTGGAGAAGGCCGGCCTGGTCTGATCCGCCGAGTTCGATCCACCGCGTCCGATCCATCGGGACGCGCGGAGGCCGTGGACACCCTGCCGGGGGCGTCCACGGCCTCCGTGTTTCCGAGGACGTTCAGGTAGTACCGGTATGACATCCTTCGAAGGGATTCGCATTGGTTCGGGGGAAGGCGCGCATGGACAAGCCAGTCATCGTGACGGTCGACGACGATCCGGGCGTCTCGCGCTCGGTGGCTCGCGACCTGCGGCGCCGGTACGGGCACTCCTACCGGATCGTCCGGGCCGACACGGCCGCCGAGGGCATGGAGAGCGTTCGGGAGATGCGCCTGCGCGGCGACGACGTCGCGGCCATCCTGGCCGACTACCGGATGCCGCAGATGAACGGCGTGGAGTTCCTGGAACAGGCCATGGACCTGTACCCGCACGCCCGCCGCGTGCTGCTGACCGCCTACGCCGACACCGACGCGGCCATCCAGGCGATCAACGTCGTGGACCTCGACCACTACATGCTCAAGCCGTGGGACCCGCCGGAGGAGAAGTTCTACCCGGTGCTGGACGCCCAGCTCGACGCCTGGCAGCGGACCGACCGCCGGCCGGTGGACGAGCTGCGGGTGGTCGGGGCCCGCTGGTCGGCCCGCTCCTACGAGATCCGTGACTTCCTGGCCCGCAACCAGGTCCCCTACCGCTGGCTGCTGGCCGAGGACCCGCAGGGCGCGCAGCTGGTCGCCGCCGCGGGCGTGGACGGCGACGCCGGCCCGGCCGCGCTCCCGCTCGTCGTCACCGCGGAGGGCGCCGTCCTGGCGGCGCCGACCACCGCCGAGCTGGCCGGGGCGGTGGGGCTGTCCACCTCCCCCGCCACCGGCTTCTACGACCTGATCGTCGTCGGCGGCGGCCCCGGCGGGCTGGGCGCGGCCGTCTACGGCGCCTCCGAGGGGCTGCGCACCGTGCTGGTGGAGAAGCACGCCTCCGGCGGGCAGGCCGGCCAGAGCTCCCGCATCGAGAACTACCTGGGCTTCCCCGACGGCGTCTCCGGCGCCCAGCTCGCCGACCGGGCCCGCCGCCAGGCCCTGAAGTTCGGGGCCGAGCTGCTCACCGCCCGCACGGTCACCAGCCTGGAGGTCAAGGGCCAGGCCCGGGTGGTCGGCTTCGCCGACGGCAGCAGCATCGCCGCGCACACGGTGATCCTGGCCACCGGCGTCTCCTACCGGCGCCTGAGCACCCCCGGCCTGGACGACTTCATCGGCAGGGGCGTCTACTACGGCGCGGCCGTGACGGAGGCGCCCAACTGCCGCGACAGCGAGGTCTACATCGTGGGCGCGGCCAACTCCGCCGGGCAGGGCGCGGTCCACCTGTCGGGGTACGCCAGCAGGGTCCACCTGATCGTCAGAAGCGACGGGCTGGAGAGGTCCATGTCGCACTACCTGATCGAGCAGATCGCACGGATCCCGAACATCGAGGTGCACACCGGGACCGAGGTCGTGGGCGCCGGGGGCGTCGACCACCTGGAGACGCTCACCCTGAAGGGCCCCGAGGGCGAGCGGACGGCCGAGGCCGAGTGGCTGTTCGTCTTCATCGGCGCCGAACCGATGACCGACTGGCTCGGCGACGCGATCGAGCGGGACGAGCGGGGCTTCGTCCTGACCGGGCCCGATCTGACCGCCGCGGAGAGCCGTCCCAGGAACTGGCCGCTGCGGCGCGAGCCGTACCACCTGGAGACCAACGTGCCGGGCGTGTTCGCCGCCGGGGACGTCCGCGCCGACTCGATCAAGCGGGTCGCCTCCGCGGTCGGCGAGGGGGCGATGGCCGTGGCCCTCGTCCACCGCTACCTGGAGAAGACCTGAGGCGTCGCGGGGCGGGGACGGACCGGTGAGCGACACAGGCGCAGAGAGGGCGGATGACCGATGATCGCCGACAAGGACGTGCTCCGCGGGCTGTTCCTGTTCGAGGCACTGGAGGACGACAAGCTCGATCACCTGGCCGCCCTCGGCGAGATCCGCGAGGCGGAGGCGGGTGAGCTGGTCGTACGGCAGGGCGACCCGGCGGACTGCTTCATGGTGCTGGTCGAGGGCGAGGTGGTGATGTCCACCCTGACCCCCGCGGGCGCCGTCTCCATGACGCCCACCTCCCAGCCCGGGGTCTACGCCGGGGCCGTGGCCGCCTATCTCGGCGACCGCGCGCCCGAGACCTACCTCCACTCGCTCCACGCGACCAAGCCCTCACGGTTGTTCGCGCTGCCCGCGGCGGAGTTCGGCCGGATCATGAACGAGTGGTTCCCGATGGCGGTGCACCTGCTGGACGGGGTGCGCCTGGGCGGCCTGGCCCAGCGGGACCTCATCGACCGCAGGCAGCGGCTGACCGCCCTCGGCACGATCACCGCCGGGCTCACCCACGAGCTCAACAACCCCGCCGCGGCGGCCGCGCGGGCCGTGGGCGAGCTGCGGGAGAAGGTCCGCTCCTCCCGCCGGCGCCTGGCCGAGCTGGCGGAGGCGGGCATCTCCCCCGAGCGGCTGCGGGCGCTGGTGGACCTGGAGGAGAAGTGCGCGAGCGGCATGGCGAACGTTCCCGCCCGGTCGCCGCTGGAGATCTCCGACGCCGAGGACGCGCTGGGCGACGCGCTGGAGGAGGCCGGGGTCGCCGACGGCTGGGAGGTCGCCGCCCCCCTGGTCGCGGCCGGGTTCGGCGCGGAGAAGCTGGAGAAGGTCCGCGGCGAGGTCGGCGACGGCCACCTGCCGGGGGCGATGCACTGGCTGGCCGAGGCGATCGAGATCTCCCAGATGCTGGACGAGGTGGTCGACGCGACCGAGCGCATCTCCTCGCTGCTCGCCTCCGCCAAGCAGTACTCCCAGATGGACCGCGCGCCGTACCGGACGGTGGACGTACGCGAGCTGCTGGACAGCACGCTGACGATGTTCCGCGGCAAGATCCCGCCGGGCGTCACCCTGGCCACCGACTACGATCCCGCCCTGCCGCCGCTGCCCGGCTACGCCGGCGAGCTCAACCAGGTGTGGACCAACCTGATCCACAACGCCCTGGACGCGATGGACGGCACGGGCACGCTGACCGTGCGGACCCGCCTGGAGCACGACACCACCGCGCTGATCGAGGTCTGCGACACCGGTCCCGGCGTCCCCGATCACCTGCGCGAGCGGATCTTCGAGCCGTTCTTCACGACCAAGGCCGTCGGCGAGGGCACCGGCCTCGGCCTGGACATCTCCTTCCGCATCGTCGCCGGCCGCCACGGCGGCGACCTGCGGGTGGAGTCCGTCCCCGGCGACACCCGCTTCCAGGTCCGCCTCCCGCTGACCGAACCGCCCGGCGCGCAGCACGCCGGTCACGCGGGCTGACCCCGGCGGGCCGCTCCCGCGGCGTCAGGCGCGGCCGGCCGCCATGTCCATCAGGCGGGCCAGGATCCGGTCGCCGTACACGCGGACGCCGTCGTGCTCCCACTCGCTGGTCACCCAGGTCCGCACGTTGCCGACGGCGCGGGCGGTCTCCATGGACAGGCGCTCGTCGACGTACATGTCGTCGTAGTAGACGGCGGCGGCCACCGGGACCTCGTTGGCCGCCAGCCGCACCGGGTCGTAGAGGGCGGGCCAGTCACCGGTCTCGGCGAGCACCTCGGCCACGGCCTTGAAGGGGCGCAGGCAGGCGATCTCGTCGAACATCCACGGGTAGATCATCTCTCCGGTGGGCAGCAGCGGGCGGGCGTCCTCGGCGAACTCCTCCGGCAGCAGCCGGTGCGCCGACCAGGCGGTGGGGGCGCCCTGGGCGTAGATCGACTCGTGCAGGACCGCGTAGAGGGGGTTGCCGACGAAGCCGGTGGCCGTCATGACCTCGTAGCGGAACGCGTCGGACAGCTCGCCGCCGCTCCAGGCCCCCTCCAGGAGCCAGTGCAGGTGCTCGGCCCCGTCGCCGGTCCCCAGGCGCATGCCGAGGGTCTGCAGGCGGCGCACGGTCAGCACGTCCCCGTCGGGCAACCGCGTCCCGTGGTGGCGCACGTGGTCGGCGATCGCCTCCAGGCGGGCGGCGTCGCCGGGGTGGCGGGCGAAGAAGCGCTCGGCCTTCTCGCGGACCCGGGGATAGGTGCGGGCGTAGACCTCCTCGGCGGTGGCCGTCAGGCCGGGCAGGCCGCCGGTGACGTAGCAGGCCCGAAGCCCCTCGGGCGCCCGTGACAGGTAGGTCATCGTGATGAACCCGCCGTAGCTCTGGCCGAGGGTCTCCCACGGCCGGTCGCCGCACAGCTCGCGCCGGATCAGCTCGGCGTCGGCCACGATCGCGTCGGCGCGGAAATGCCTCAGATACCCGGCGGCCTCCGCGGCGGACCCGGCCGCGGAGGGACCTGCGGCGGACCCGGGCAGGGTCGCGGCCGTGACGGGGGTGCTGCGGCCGGTCCCCCGCTGGTCGAGCAGGAGCACCCGGTGGGTCTTGAGCGCGTGTCCCAGCCATCCCCCGGCCGACACCGGCCGGGGCGAGCTGCCGCCGGGACCGCCCTGCAGGTACAGCAGCCAGGGCAGGTCCTCATCCCGCCTGGCCGGGTCGACCGCCTCGCGGGCGAAGACCTCGATCAGCGCCCCGCCCGGGTCGGCGTGGTCGAGGGGGACGGTGAAGACGTGGTCGGTGAGGGCGGCACCGGGCAGCAGGACGGTCACCCGCGAAACGGTACACGTTCCCCCCGGACGAGAGTCCCAGCTCAACCGGTCACCTGGACCGTCCGGGGCGAGCACTGATACGCTCCCAAGCGAGCGCTTGGTTTCGTACGGCCCGCCGTACCCGGAGCTCGGAACGGGACACACGGAGACGACCGCCAGGGGACGCCGATGAAGTTCTCGACCTTCCACCTCTTCCACCGGTTCGACGGCCAGAGCTTCAAGGAGGTCTACGACTATCACCTGGAGCTGGCGGAACTCGCCGAGGAGCTGGGATTCACCGGGGTACGGCTGGCCGAGCACCACTTCCGCGACTACGGGGTGGTGCCGAACCTGTTCACCATGCTGTCCCACCTGGCCGCGCGCACCGAACGGCTGCGCCTGGGCACCGGCATCGTGGTGCTGCCGCTGCACAACCCGGTCCACGTCGCCGAGGAGGCGGCCATGGTGGACCTGCTGTCCGGCGGGCGGCTGGAGCTGGGCATCGGGCGCGGCTACCAGAGCTTCGAGTTCGAGGGCTTCGGCATCGACCTGGCCGAGGCCCGCGACCGCTTCAACGAGGCGCTGGAGATGATCCTCGGCCTGTGGACCAGCCCCGTCTTCCGGCACGAGGGCAAGTTCTACCGGACCGGCGCCGAGGTCGAACTGGTCCCCCGGCCCGTGCAGGCCCCGCACCCGCCGGTCCACGTGGCCGCGGTCTCCCCGGAGACGGTGACCATGTACGCCGAGCGCGGCCTGCCCGTGCTGGCCGACCCCGCCGCGCCGTTCCGCAAGGTGGTCAGGGCGGCCGAGACCTGGCGGGAGACCGCCGAGCGGGCCGGGCACGACGTGGCCGCGGCGGAGCTGGTCGTGGCCCGCAGCGTCTACGTCGCGCCGACCGCCGAGCAGGCCCGCGAGGACCAGGCCCGCTTCGAGGCGATGTTCGACCGGGCCCGGATCTTCAACGAGAAGAGCGCGCCGATCGACCCGAAGACCGGCAGGGCCGCCCAGGGCTTCGAGTACTACCAGGACCGCTATCTCAAGGGCGGCGCGGTCTCCAACGACTTCCGCTGGGAGCAGCTGGAGGTGATCGGCGACCCGGAGCGGGTGATCGGGCAGATCAAGCTCCTGGAGGAGGCCGGGTTCGCCAACCTGCTGTGCGACTTCGGCAGCACCCGGCCGATGCCGCTGGACGACATGAAGAAGGTCATGCGGTTCTTCGCCGCAGAGGTCATGCCCGCGTTCCAGTAACCCCCCGTCTCAGGAGGCGCGATGATCCACCAGCTGACCCTGTCCGACGTCCTCGCCGAGCACGCCCGCAGCCGCCCGCAGGTGACGGCGGTGGTGGACGGCGAGCTGCGGCTCACCTATCCCGAACTCGACCGGCGGGTCACCCGCCTGGCGGACGCGCTGGCCGCGCGGGGGGTCGCGGCCGGGGAGCGGGTGCTGTGGCTCGGCCAGAACTCCCACGCCGTGCTGGAGCTGCTGCTGGCCTCCTCCCGGCTCGGCGCGATCTTCTGCCCGGCCAACTGGCGGCAGTCCGCCGACGAGCTGGCGTTCGTGCTGGAGGACCTGGCGCCGAAGGCCGTGGTCTGGGAGCGCTCCGAGACCGCCGCCCCGCTCCGCGGCGAGGACTGGATCACGGCCGGTGAGGACTACGAGGCGTTCCTGGCCGGCGGGTCCGACGAGCCGCGCGATCCCGGCGACGTGGCGGACGAGGCGGCCGACGACACGGCCCCGGTGCTCGCGCTCTACACCGCCGCCTTCGACGGCCGCCCGAACGCGGCCCTGCTCAGCAGCGCCGCACTGGTCGCGCACAGCACCTCGCTGCTGGTCGTCCGGCAGATGGAGCCGGGGTTCACCTTCCTGAACAACGGCCCGCTGTTCCACGTCGGCACGATGATGTTCTGCCTGGCCACCTTCCAGATCGGCGGGACCAACGTGTTCACCCCGGCCTTCGACGCCGAGGAGGTCTGCCGCCTCATCGACGCGGAGAAGGTCACCCAGGCGTTCCTGTTCGGGCAGATGATCGACGCCGTGGTGGCCGCCAACGCGGGCGGCAAGTACGACCTGTCCTCACTGCGCTTCATCTCCCACTCCGAGGAGTGGGACGCGATGACGACCGTGGACGACTCCCCCTGGTGCCGCTCCAAGATGGGCGGGTACGGCCAGACCGAGGTGGGCGGCATGCTGACCTTCCTCGGCCTCGCCCCGGGCGCCGCCGGGTTCGCCGGGCGGCCCTCGCCGCTGGTCCGGGTCCGCATCCTGGCCGCCGACGGGACCGAGGTCCCGCCGGGCGAGGTCGGCGAGATCTGCGCCCGCGGCAAGTCGCTCTTCTCCGGATACCTCAACAGGCCCGAGCTGAACGAGGCCAAGACCCGCGGCGGCTGGCACCACACCGGCGACCTCGGGCGCCGCGAGCCCGACGGCACGATCACCTTCATCGGCCCCCGGCTGCGCATGATCAAGTCCGGGAACGAGAACGTCTACCCGGCCGAGGTCGAGCGGGCGCTGAAGACCCACCCGGCCGTCGCCGACGCCGCCGTCATCGGCGTGCCCGACGAGAAGTGGCACCAGGCCGTCAAGGCCGTCGTGGTGCTCAGGGAGGGGCTGACCGCCTCTGCCGAGGAGATCGTCGAGCACGTCAGGGGGTCGCTCGCCTCCTACAAGAAGCCCCGCCACGTCGACTTCGCGGAGTCCATCCCGAAGAAGGGCTTCACCCCCGACTACGACGCCCTCGACGCCGCCCACGGAGGCGGCAGCTATCCCGGCTCCTGACCTCGCGCCGGCCGCACGCGGACGCCCGCGTGCGGCCGGCCGGGTGAGGGCTCACCCGGTCGTCTCCTCCGGCCCCGCGATCACGGGTATGGGCGTCGTGACGGCCTCCGCGGCCTCTTCGACCCCTTCGGCCGGCGGCTCGGCGGTGGCGTCGATCCCGTCCGGGGGACGGTGCGCGGATTTCGCGTCGCGCGTTTCCGGAAATTCCCGGCCGCCGTTCGCGGAGGCCCTTGCGGGATTCACGGAATTCCTTCCGGAAAGGAGCTTCTCCATTCTTTCGAGGCGCCGCTCGACGTCTCCCCTGGCCATTGGCTGTCAGCCCCTCTCCCGACCGGCACGGCCGCACGGTTGCGCCCTGGTCCAGGGGCTAATCTGCCGCACGGCGGACATGCATAATCCAATGACCGTTCAAAGTGTCGTACCGGCGGTGCGGCCAGTAATGAAATACTTCAGTCTGCGGCACCGGGGAACGGCCTTTCTGAGGAAATGCGGTTCCCGGCGCCGGTCACAGGATCGCCAGCGGGTTGACGGGGCTGCCGGTGCCTCCCTCGATCTTGAGGGGGGCCGCGACGAAGACGAAGTCCCGGCCCGTACGGCCCGCGCACGCCGTACCCAGCTCCTCCAGCCAGAGCATCTCGGCCAGGTGGACGCCGTGCCGCCACAGCAGGATCAGGTGCAGGTCGTCCTCCAGCCCCTCGTCGGCGAGCTGACGGGCGTTGAGGCCGCCGATGGCGGCGTTGTCGGAGGCGACCACGGCCACGTCCCTGGCCGCGAGCCAGCGTCCCCCGTCCGCGGACAGGCCCGGCTGGCCGGACCAGTACTCCTGCGGGGAGCTCTCCCAGGCCAGCGGCCAGCCGGTGCGGATCACGGCCACGTCGCCGGGCCGCACGTCGTCCTCGATCTCCGCCAGCAGGTCCCCGGAGATCCGGAAATCGGCGGGCAGGCGGTCCAGGCCCAGGTGCCGGGGGACGTCGAACAGGACCCCGCGGGCCACGACGCCGCCGGCGTGCTCGATGCCGCAGCGGGTCGCGCCGTACGACCTGACGCGGGCGGCGGGGTGGCCGTTGTAGAGCTCCTCGCCCGCCCACATGTGGCACAGCGCGTCCATGTGGGTGGTCGTGCCGTGCGGGGTGACGACGACGGCGTCGTCGGCCATGCGGAGCCCGGCGCCCACCGGCCTGGTGCCGGCCGCGTAGTCGGCGCCGTCGACCGACATGAAGTGCTGCGGGAGCGGGCGGCCCCGCAGGTGCGGGACCGTCGTGGGGGCGGGCGAGGAGGTGGCGCCCCTGATCGGCATGGCCAGGCTGATCACCTGACCGGTGACCGCCGAGGCCAGCGCGGCCAGGACGGTGGCGGGGGTCAGGAGGTTCAGCGTGCCGCGTTGATCGTCTGGGCCGAAGCGGCCCCAGTTGTTAGGCTCGGTAACCAAGCGATTGCTCACATTCTTGAGGACGGGTCATGACGGCGGACGGCCAGATCGGGGAAGAGGCGGGGACCACGACGAGCGGGTGGTGCGACCCCCGCTTCTCCCGGGTCCGCGAGGTGTTCGACGGGCACTTCGCCGGCGGCGAGGAACTGGGCGCGGCGTTCGCGGTCTATCTGGACGGCGAGCCGGTGGTGGACCTGTGGGGCGGCGTCGCCGACCGGCACACCGGGCGTGCGTGGCAGGAGCACACCCCCGCGCTGGCCTACTCCTGCACCAAGGCGGTGACCGCGACGGCCGGGCTGCTGCTGGCCGAGCGCGGGCTGCTCGACGTGGCCGCGCCGGTATCCGACCTCTGGCCGGAGTTCGGGCGGCGGGGCAAGGAACGGATCACCGTCGAGCACCTGTTCACCCATCAGGCGGGGCTGCCGGTGATCGAGGAGCCGGTCCCGGTGGAGGAGTTCGAGGACCATCCGGCCATCGCCGCCCGGCTGGCCGCCCAGGAGCCGATCTGGGAGCCGGGCACCGCGCACGGCTATCACGCGCTGACCTACGGGTTCCTGCTCGGCGAGGTGATCCGCCGGGTGTCGGGCAAGAGCGTGGGCGAGATCGTGGCCGCCGAGATCGCCGGGCCGCTCGGCCTGGAGCTGTGGCTCGGGGCCCCGGACGAGGTGGCGGCGCGGGCGGCCCGCCTGTCCGCCGGCAAGCGCGCGAAGCCGAAGGACGCCGGAGGGGGCGGCGGCGCCGGAGCATCCGGCGCGGCAGGGCTCTCCGGGGCGTTCGAAGCCTCGGGCGGGTCCGGAGCCGGAGAGCTGCCCGCTCCCGCGGAGACCGACGCCGGGGCGGGCGCGCCGTCCACCGCGGCCCGCCTCCCCGGGCAGGGGCCGGGCGACCCGATCTACGAGATGGCCAAGGCCTCCCTGGACAAGGACAGCCTGATGAACAGGGCCCTGGGCAACCCGCCGGTCCACAAGCTGCCCGGGGGCGGCAACCACCCGGTCATCCTGCGGGCGGGCTGGCCGGCGATGGGCGTGGTCACCACGGCCCGGGGCCTGGCCGGTTTCTACCGGGAGCTGACCGCCGGGCGGATCCTGCGTCCCGAGACGCTGCGCGACGCCATGCGGCGCCGCGTCCACGGCCCGGACCGGGTGCTGTTCATCGACAGCTCCTTCGGGCTGGGCTACATGCGCCCGGCCCTGACCTTCCTCACCCCCGCCCGGGGCGCCGAGACCGCCTTCGGCCACACCGGCATGGGCGGCTTCCTCGGCCTGGGCGACGTGGAGCACGGGCTGGCCATGGGTTACACGATGAACAAGATGGCCGACGCCGTCTCCGGCAGCATGCGCGCCCACCGCCTGGCCGAGGCCGTCTACGACGCGCTCACCTGACATGCCCCGCGGCCCGTTCACTGCATCGTGACGCCGCCGCTGACCGACAGGGTCTGGCCCGTGACGTAGGCCGCCCTGTCGGTGCACAGGTACGCGACGAGCCCGGCGACGTCCTGCGGCGTGCCGAGGCGGCGCAGCGGGATGCCCCTGGCGATCTTGTCGACCAGCCCCGGCTTCTCGGCGTCGATCCTGCGCAGCATCGGGGTGTCCGTCGGCCCCGGGCAGACCACGTTCGAGGTCACGTTCGCCCTGGCCGCCTCGCGGGCCAGGGTCTTGGCCAGGCCGAACAGGCCCGCCTTGGTCGCCGCGTAGGCGCCCTCGCCCCCGGAGCCGGCCCGCGCGCCGTCCGAGGAGACGAAGACCAGGCGCCCCCATCCGCGCTCGGTCATGCCGGGCAGCAGGAGCTTGGTGAGCAGCATCGGGGCCCGCAGGTTGACCCGCCACATCAGGTCCCAGCCCGCCGGGTCGCTGGTGACGAACGGCTCCACGATCGAGATCCCGGCGTTGTGCACCAGGATGTCCACCGGCCCCACCCGGCCGCAGAACTCCTCGATGGAGGCCGGGTCGGCCAGGTCCACCGCCAGATGCGTGACACGCGCCCCGTCCCCGGGCCGCGTCCCCGCTCCGTCCCCTGGCCCGTCCCCCGGTCCGGCCCCGTCCGCCGGTCCGCCCTTGGGCCGTGTCCCCGGCCTGTCTCCTCCCCCCACTGCGGCCCCTGCCCCCGCCTCCGGTGCGGGACGGGCCGCGTTCAGCGCGGCGGCGGTCGCCGCGGCGGCGGGCTCGTCGACGTCGGCGACCACGACGCGGGCGCCCAGCGAGGCCAGGTCGCGGCAGACGGCGGTGCCGATGGCCCCGGCCCCGCCGGTGACGACGGCGGTCCGGCCGTCCAGGCGCAGGCCGTCCATCATGGCCGGCCCTCCCCGGCCCCGGCCCCGAACCCGGTCGCGGGCGTGCCGTCCGTCACTTCCACACCTCCACCAGATCGGCGGCGCCCACCCGCGTGGCCAGCAGGCTCACGGTGTGTTTCAGTACGGCCTGCGCGTAGTCGTCCGGGACCCCGGCCACCGCGTCGGTCACCACCGCCACCCGGTATCCCAGGTTGACCGCCTCCAGGGCGAGGCCGGGGATGCCGAGATTGAGCGACAGGCCGACGGCGACGACGGTGGAGACGCCCAGCGAGCGCAGGGTCGTGTCGAGCGAGGTGCCGGTGAAGGGTGAGAACCCGTGATAGCGGCGCGACTCCAGGTCGCCGGGCCCGAGCAGCGCGGGCAGGACCTCGACGGCGCCGGTGCCCTCCAGCATGTGCGAGGGGTCCTTCAGGAGCGCGGCGACGAAGGGGCAGTTGTCGGTGTGCGACCCGGCCCGGTCGGCCCGGAAGGCGGCGGTGCAGTGGATCACCGGCACCCCCGCGGCGCGCGCGGCGTCCAGCACCGCGGCCGCGCCCGCCACCACACCGCGGCGCTCGCAGACCTCCACCAGCTCGGGGAATCCGCTCAGGTCGCCGGCGACTCCGCGTTGCATCTCCATGACCAGCACCGCGCTGCGTCCGGGCGCGACCATGGACCCCAGATCGACCGGCATCCGACCTCCACAGCCGAGATCTACACGAGCGCTTGCTTGGTACGGCGAGCGTAACACGGCCCCCGCCGTACGGTCCCCACCCGATGTGACATCCGGGTCGCACTCCGCCAAAGTTCATGAATCATGACAACCGGCACCCCGGGTGAGACCGTCGAACAAGGACGGCACTCGGAAGGGGACTGCATGGTTCCGGGATACCGCGAGGTTCGGGAACTCGGCACGGGGGTCGGCGGCCGCGTCGTACTGGCGACCTACACCGAGACCGGCGCCTACGTGGCCATCAAATACCTGACCGCCGCCCTGAAGGACGACCCGCGCTTCGTGACGCGCCTGCGCCGGGAGGCGCGCTCCCTGGTCGAGCTCGACCATCCCAACGTGGTCAGGCTGCACGAGTACTACGAGGACGTGCTCGAGGCCGCGGTCGTGATGGAGCTGGTCGACGGCGTCGCGCTGCGCGCGATCCTGCGCGACCACGGCGCGACGAGCCCCGAGACGGCGCTGACCGTGTTCAAGGACGTGCTCACGGGCCTGGCCGCGGGGCACGCGCTGGGCATCGTGCACCGCGACTGCCGGCCGGAGAACGTGCTGGTCCGGGCGGACGGGACCGGCAAGCTCTCCGACTTCGGCATCGTCGCCCCCGAGGGGGACGGCCCGGCCGGGGACCCGCGCCACCTGGCCCCCGAGCGCCGCTCCGGGCAGCCGGCGAGCGCCGAGGCCGACCTCTACGCGGCCACCTGCGTGTTCCTCGAATGCCTCACCGGGCGCGCACCGGACCGCCACGCCGTACCGGCCCGGCACCGCGCGGAGCCGGTCCCCATGGACGAGGTCCCGGAGCCGCTGCGCCACCTGGTCGCGCACGGGATGGCCGCGAACCCGGCCGACCGGCCGCCGACGGCCCGCACGTTCGCCGCGGAGCTGGAGGTGGCCGCGCCGGCCGCCTACGGGCCGGACTGGGAGCAGCGCGGCCGCCGCCGGCTGGCCGAGACCGCCACCCTGTTCGCGCTGAGCTTCCCGCTGGCCAGGACCGCCACCGGGACGGACCGCCCGGCCGCCGGGACCGCGCGCGGCCGGGCGCGGATCTTCCAGCGTCCGCGACGGCGGACGGTCGCCGTCGCGGGGCTGGTGGCCGTCGCGGCCGCCGTCGCGCTGATCGCCGCCGACCGGCCGTCCGGCCCCCTCGCCTCGGACGACGTCTTCACGCCGCCGCGGTATCCCGCGGGCGGGGCGCCGGGCGGCACCGGGCGCGCGACCGCCGCCCCCTCCCGGTCCGCGGGCGTCTCCGGGCCCTCGCGGCGGCCCGCGGAGACCACCGCCGAGGCCCCCCTGCCGTCCGGTACGGCCGCCGCCCCGGACCCGCCCGCCCTCCCCCGCCCGGGAGCCTCGTCCGCGGCGCCGGTGAGGCCGTCCGGCTCCGTTCCGGCCGTCCCCGTCCCCGTCCCGACCACCGCCTCCCCCGGGACCTCGCGCACCGCGACCGCCCCGAAACCCTCCGCTACGGCCTCCTCGACGCCTTCCCCCGCCTCCCCCACCACGCCCACCCTCCGCCACGAGGTCGTCGGCCTGGCCGTCGCCGGGATCGACGCCGACGGGGCCACGGTCGCGCTGCGCGCCTCGACCACGGCGGACGTCGTCCTGACCGTCAGGTTCGCCGAAGGGCCCGACGAGGAGGAGCTGCGGGACACCGCCGAGCAGACCCTCACGCTCTCGGGCCGGGAGGTCTACATCGAGACGGTCCCGCACGCCTTCACCGTCCCCCCGTGCGGGCAGACCCTTCTGCGCCGCGCCACCGTCACCACCTACCCGCGGGCCTCCGACGGCGCGCATTCGCTCGTCGTGGAGGCCCGGGGCGAGCCCTGCCCGGAGCCGAGCGCCTCGGATCGGGACGGGCTCACCGGC
The DNA here is from genome assembly GCF_016863195.1 of Paraplanobispora takensis. GTDB lineage: Bacteria > Actinomycetota > Actinomycetes > Streptosporangiales > Streptosporangiaceae > Planobispora > Planobispora takensis. Next base: position 302,904 of record NZ_BOOK01000004.1, read on the forward strand.
GGTTCGACGGACGAGCCCGAGACCGGGCCGCCCGAGGCCGACGGCACCGGCGGGAGTCCTCCGGACGAGCCGGTGGAGGGGGAGGAATCCACCCGGTACGACACCTTGTGAGCAAACCAAGCGTGCGCTAGCTTGGCGATCGATGGCCAGTGACACGCTCCCCTACTGGGAGGCCTGCCGCCGCGGCGAGTTGCTCGTCCAGCGCTGCGCGGCCTGCGCGCGGTGGGTGCACCTGCCCGCCGCCGAGTGCCCCCACTGCGGCGGCACCGACCTTCCCTATGCGCCCGTGTCGGGCGAGGGCCGCGTGCACACGTTCACCGTGGTGCACCGCTCGTTCGTGCCGGAGTTCCGCGGGCGGGAGCCGTACGTGCTGGCCTGGATCGACCTGCCGGAAGGGGTCAGGGCGTTCGGCGGGGTCGTCGGCTGCCCGCCCGGGCAGGTGCGGATCGGCATGCCCGTGCGCGTGACCTTCGTCGACGACCTACCCCAGTGGAGACCCGCGTGAGCAAGCTCGGCAACGTCCTCATCCCCGTCGACGACCTGGACAAGGCCATCGCGTTCTACTGCGACGCGCTCGGGCTGACGGTCAAGTTCCGCGACGGCGACCGGTTCGCGGCCCTGGACGGCGGGGGTGTCACGGTGGCGCTCGCCACCGCGGGAGAGCAGGTGGCCGGGGCGGTCACCGCGCCCTCCTACAAGGTCGGCGACACCGCGCGGGCCGTACGGGAACTGTCCGAGGCCGGCGCCGAGGTCGTGCTCGGGCCCGAGACCGGCCCCCACGAGACCCGGGCCGTGCTGCGCGACCCGTCAGGAAACGTCTTCGTCCTCTACTCGCCCCTGTGAGACCCCGTCTCGCCCTGTGACCCCGTCCACGCGGGGCGCGGCCGAGGACACCGCGCAAGGACATCACCGACCGGAGGCCCCCATGGCGCGATCCCCCCACGGCAACCCGCACGGCAACCCGCACGGCAACCCCTACGGCAACTACGCCTACGCCGTCCTGTCCGCCAACGCCCTGCGCACCCCGGACCGGGTCGCGCTGACCTACTGCGGCACGCAGAGCTTCACCTACGCGGAGCTCGACCGGGTCGTCAACCGGCGCGTCCACGCGCTGGCCGAGGCCGGGGTCGAGCCGGGGCGGCGGGTGGCCGCGCTGCTCAACGAGACGCTGCACGTGGCCGAGGTCTATCTCGCCACGGCCAAGCTCGGCGCGGTCACCGCGGCGCTCAACCCCTACTGGCCGGTGGAGACGCTCCAGGCGGTCGTGGCCGCCTCCGGCGCCACCGCGTTCGTCTACGACTCGACGGTCGAGCAGACCGTGGCGCGGATCAGGCCCGAACTGCCCGGGATCACCACCTGGATCAAGGTCGGCGGCCCGGGTGAGGACGCCGTGGACCTGGACGCGCTGAGCGCCGCGGCCTCCGAGGAGGAGCCGGAGCCGGGCGCGGCCTGGGACGACCCGCTGGCGCTGTACTACACCTCCGGGACCACAGGCCTGCCCAAGGCCGTGATCCACACCCACGCCTCGGCCCTGGCCACCGCGCAGATCTGGCTGGACGTGCCGCGCGCGGAGGACTCGGTGCTCGGCACCGGCGCGATCATCTGGGGCATCGGCTTCCCCGCCCTGGTCGGGCCCGCCCTCTACGCCGGGATGCGGCTGGTGCTGGAGCAGGACTGGGGCCCGGGGAACTTCCTGAAGGTCGTCCCCCGCGAGAAGGTCACGCACGTCTCGCAGATCCCGTCGTTCTACGCGGCGCTGCTCGGCTCCGACGACCACGCCTCCGCCGACCTGTCCTCCCTGCGGGTCATCATGCTCGGCGGCGAACCGCTCCCGGCGGCGTTGCTGGCCCGGATGAAGGAGCGGCTGCCGGAGGCGGGCGTCTACTGCTACTACGGCCAGACCGAGGCCCCCTACACCTGCTTCGGCCGGGTGGACGACGGCAGCACCCCGCTCGGCTCCTCCGGCCGGGCCAGGATCGGCAACGCCGTACGGATCACCGGGCCGGACGGCTCCCGGGTGCTGGGCGAGACCGGCGAGATCAACCTGTCCGGACCGCACCGGATGGCCGGCTACGACGGGCTCCCCGACAAGACCGCCGAGGTGCTGCGTGACGGCTGGTACGTCGGCGGCGACCTGGGCGTGCTGTCGGAGGACGGCAACCTGACCGTGCTCGGCCGCCGCGAGGACGCCATCCTCAAGGGCGGCACGTGGTCGCAGCCCTCGGCGATCGAGGAGGCGGCGGTGGCCCTGGACGGCGTGGCCGAGGCCGGGGTCGTGGGCGTGCCCGCCCACGTCGAGGGCGCCGGTGCCGTCGAGCAGAAGATCCTGCTGGCGGTGGTCCCCAGGTCCGGGCACTCGCTCGACGCCTCCAAGATCGAGCTGGCGCTGGGTGAGACGCTTCCCGGGCACCAGCGGCCGGACCGCGTCGTGGTCGCCGAGGAGCTGCCCCACTTCCAGGACGCCTCCGGCGGACCGGGCAAGCTGCTCCGCCGCGAGATCCGCGAGAGGTACCGGCACCTGTTCGACTGACCCCTCCGGCTCCCGTCCCGGCGCGCAGCCACCCCGACCCCCCGCGGGAGGAAGAACCGCATGATCCCCGAGCACGAGGTCAAGGCGCTGCTGCGCGCGGCCGGAGTGACCGTGCCGCGCGGCGCCGCGGTGGCCCTGCCCGCCGGGGCCACCGCAGCCGCCGGGACGCCCGGAGCGCCCGGAACGCCTGGAGCGGCCGAGGTCGCCGCCGGGGTGGCCGCCCAGGTCGTCGCCGATGTGGCCGCCGCGGCCCGGGACCTGGCCCCGCCGCTGGTCCTGAAGGCCTACGGGCCCGGCCTCGTGCACAAGTCGGAGGCGGGCGCGGTACGGCTGGCGCTCGGCGGCGCGGCCGAGGCCGGGGAGGCGGCGGCCGGGATGCTGCGGGCGCTCCTCGCCCGGGGCGTCACGCCCGCCGGGTTCCTGGTCGAGGAGCAGGCCGCGCCCGGGGTCGAGCTGATCGTGGGCGTCGTGGACGACCCGGGGTTCGGGCCGGTCCTGCTGACCGGGCTCGGCGGCGTCTGGACCGAGGCGATGCGCGACACCGCCCTGCGGCTGTGCCCGATCACCGAGGCCGACGCCCGGGAGATGCTCGCCTCCCTGCGGGGCGCCCCCCTGCTGCACGGCTACCGTGGCCGTCCCGCCGTGGACGTGCGGGCCCTGGTCGAGCTGCTCGTCACGGTCGGCGGGGCCGGCGGGCTCTGGGAACGGCTGGACCTGGGCGAGTTCGAGCTGAACCCGGTGATCGCCGCGGAGAAGGGCGTCATCGCGGTCGACGCCCGCTACCTCCCGGCCGACTCGCCGCCCACGGTCCCCACCCTCGGCTCCGCCTCGGACACCCCGGACAGCCGGCCGGTCCCCGGCAGAGCGAGCGGCGCTTCGCAGACACACGGGGCCACCGGACCGGAAACGAACCCCACCACACCACTCGAACCGGCCGCTCCCGGCAGCACGGACGGCGCCACGCGGGCACACGGGGCCGTCGGGCGGCGGGGGACGGACTTCACGGCGTTGTTCGAGCCGCGGCGGGTGGCCGTGGTGGGGGCGTCGGCGAACCGGCCGAACTTCGGGAACATGTTCCTGGAGTTCTACAAGGCGACCGGGGTGCCGCTGGTGGCGGTGCATCCGGAGGCGGACGAGGTCGACGGGGTGCCGGCGGTGCGCGGGCTGGACGCGGCGCAGGCCGACTACGCGCTGGTGGCCGTGCCCGCCGGGCGGTGCGCCGAGGTCGTACGGCAGGCCCGCGGCATCCCGTTCGTCCAGGTGATGAGCGGCGGGTTCGGCGAGGCCGGGCGGCCGGAGCTGGAGGCCGGGCTGGTCCGGGCGGCGGCCGAGGCCGGGACCCGGCTGCTGGGCCCGAACTGCATGGGCGTCTACAGCCCCCGCGGCGGTCAGACGTTCGTCGGCGGGCAGCAGGGCCCGCCCGGGCACGTGGCGCTGATCTCGCAGAGCGGCGGCCTGGCCGGGGAGGTCATCAAGGTCGGCGAGCGGCGCGGGCTGGCCTTCAGCCGGGTGGCGACGGTGGGGAACTCCGCCGACGTGACCCCCGCCGAGCTGCTGCGCTGGCTGGCCGTCGACGAGCACACCTCGGCCGTCGGCATGTACCTGGAGGACCCGCGCGGCGGGCGTGCCCTGTTCGAGGCGCTGATGTCGGTGCGCGGGCGCCTGCCCGTGGTCCTGCTGGTCGGCGGCCGCAGCGCCCAGGGACGCCGCGCCGCCGCCTCCCACACCGGGGGAATGGTCGGCGACGCCCGTCTGTGGCGCTCCCTGGCCGAACAGACCGGGGCCGCTCTCGTCACCGGCCAGGACGATCTGATCGGCGTCCTGTCCTTCTTCCAGTCCCACGCCGCCCGCCTGCCCGGCCCCGGCCCCGTCGCCCCCGGTCCCGGTCCCGGTCTGGAGATCCCCGTTCCCCGGCGCCCGCCGGACGAGGACGACGGCGGGGTGCTGGTGGTGGGCCCGAGCGGCGGGGCCAGCGTGCTGGCCGCGGACGTGTTCGACGGGGCCGGGCTGTCGCTGAGGGCGTTGCCGCAGGAGGCCCTGGACGGGCTGCGGGCCCTGGGGGTCGGGGTGGGCAGCTCGCTCGCCAACCCCCTGGAGATCCCCGTGGGCCCCCGCGGACGGCCGGACCTCGTACGGGAGGCCGTCGGGGCGATCGTGGCGCGGCGGCCGTACCCGGACGTCGTGGCGCACGTCAACGTGCAGAGCTTCTTCACCTACGGGACCTCCGCCGAGCCCTTGCACGCCTACACGCGCGCCCTGGCGCGGGCCCAGCGGGAGCTGCCCGGCCTCCGGATCACCCTGGTGACCAGGAACGGCGAGTGCGCGCCGTACGGGGTCGAGGACGAGCTCCGCGAGATCGCGGCGGAGGCCGGGATCCCCGTCTACCGCTCGATGGAGGCGGCGGCGACGGCCATCGCCGCCGCCGGGCGCTTCATCCGGGCCGTGCGTGTCGATCGAGTCGCTTGAATCATCCGAGGAGCTGGAAGATGGGTCTGCTGGAGGGCAAGGTCGCGCTGATCACGGGGGGCGCGCGGGGAATGGGCGCGGCCCACGTGCGGCTGTTCGTCGAGGAGGGCGCACAGGTCGCCTTCGGGGACGTCCTGGACGAGGAGGGCAAGGCACTCGCCGAGGAGACCGGGGCGCTGTTCGTCCACCAGGACGTGACCGTCCCCGGCGACTGGGAACGGGCGGTGAACGCCACGGTCGAGACGTACGGCAAGCTCGACATCCTGGTCAACAACGCCGGGATCCTTAAATTTCGCCGGATCGCGGACATGACGATCGAGGAGTACGACCGGATCCTCGACGTGAACCTCAAGGGCACCTGGCTCGGGATCAAGTCGGTGATCGAGCCGATGAAGGCGGCGGGCCGGGGCTCGATCGTGAACATCTCCTCCGTCGAGGGCTTCATCGGCGCCGAGGGCATGTCCGCCTACGCCGCCTCCAAGTTCGGCGTGCGCGGCGTCACCAAGGCCGCGGCCCGCGAGCTCGCCCGTTTCAAGATCCGGGTGAACTCCGTGCACCCCGGGGCCATCGACACCGCCATGGTCGCCGACCCGGAGATCGCATCCGAGGTGGACGCCGAGGCGTTCTTCAAGTCCATGGTCATCAAGCGCTTCGCCAAGCCGGTCGAGGTCTCGCACGTGGTGGCGTTCCTGGCCTCGGAGCGGTCGAGCTACTGCACCGGCAGCGAGTTCACGGTGGACGGGGGCATGCTCACCGGCGCCGGATACTGAGCCCGTACGGGGGCATATAGAGGGGTTTGCCGCCAAGATCCCGGGGAAGCCGTTCCGGATGCTACGGACGATCGCAACGGCCGCAGCTCTTCTCCCCGGGCTGCTCGCCGTCCCCTCCGCATCATCCCCGTCCTCATCGGCCCCCGCCTCCTCCGGCATCCCCCCGTCCACCCACGCCTGCGCCGCGGCCGCACAGCGGTGCGAGGGCCGGATCACGGTGCCGCTCGACTGGAACGACCCCTCCTCGGAGCGGATCACCGTCGCGTTCGCCTGGGTCCCCCGGGCCGGTGCCACCTCCACGGTCCTGGCCAACCCCGGCGGACCGCTGCCCGCGCTGCCGCTGCTGCCCGTGCTGGAGCAGACGGTCGACCGGCAGAACCTGCTGGTGGTCGAGCCCCGCGGACTGGGCGAGTCCAGCCCGCTGCGCTGCCCGGACCTGGATCTGAACCGCCCGGAGACCATCGCCTCCTGCGCCGGGCAGGTGGGCGCCCGCGGCCGGTTCTTCACCGCGGACCAGGCCGTCGCCGACATGGACGCCGTGCGCGAGGCGCTGGGCGTGCCGAAGGTGACGTTCTACGGCGTCTCCTACGGCACCCTGTTCGCCCAGGCCTACGCCGCCCGCCATCCGGACAGCACCGCCGGGGTGTTCCTGGACAGCCTCGTCCCGGTGGGCGGGGACGGCTACGCCGTCGAGCCGATCCGGGCCCGCACCGATCTGCTGGAACCGACCTGCCGGTCCTCCCGCGACTGCGAGAAGGCCTGGTCGGCCCTCGTACGGCGGCTGCGCGCCCGGCCCGATCCCGCGATCCCGATGACGACCCTGCTGGGCCTGCTGCCCCGCCTCAACGAGCCGGTGTTCGGACGCGAGCTGAACGCCGCCGCCTCCGCCTACCTGCGCGGCGACCCGCTGCCGCTGCGCCGTCTGGCCGAGGCCGCCGGCGCGGCACCGGTCCCGCCGCTGCGCGGGCCCGACTTCGCCGGCCTGCTCGCCTACAAGTGCGGTGACGCGCGCTTCCCCTTCGACCGGGACGCCACGGCCGCCGGACGCAGGCGGCAGCTCGACCGCTTCTACGCCCGCCAGCGGCCCCTGCGGCCGTTCACCGTGGCCGAGGTGGGCGGCATGACCGGATGGGCCGACTGGTGCGTCCACTGGCCGACCCCGCGCGACAACCCCCCGGTCCCGCCGCGGGCGGACCGTCCCGGTGTGCCGGCCGCGGCGGTGGCCGGGGACTACGACACCCACAGCCCGGCCGAGGTCGCCCGGTACCTCCCGGAGGCCTCCGTGCTGCGAGTCGTCGGCGGCGGGCACGGCACGACGCTCGGCGTGCCCTGCTCCCGCGAGGCGCTGCGGTCCTTCCTGGCCCGGCCCGGTGAGCCGCCCCGCTCCTGCGACGTGTCGAGCCACCGCCCGATCGCGTCCTTCCCTCAGGCGGTGAAGGACCTGCCGGAGACCGAGGGTGTCGACCCGCGCCTCGCCGCCGCGTTCGCCACGGCGGCCGACGCCGCGGTCCGGCGCGACCCGGGTTCGGCGTCCTACCGGGCGCTGAAGGAGGAGCCGGGCCTGCGCGGCGGGAAGCTGGTCTTCGACGACGAGGCCTCGGCCATCCGCTTGGAGGAGGCGCGCTTCGTGCGCGACCTGGCGGTGAGCGGTCAGGTCGTCCTGGGGCCGGACGGCACCGCCACCGCCCGGCTGACGGTCGGCGGCACCGAGGCGACCTTCTCCTGGCCCGCCCTGCGCGCCCTGGACCCGGTCCCCGTCTCCGGAAGCTTCGGCGGGCGGCCGTTCAGCGCCGAGATCCCCGTATGAGGCCCGCGGGTCCCGCCCGGCAGCCGGCAGGCTGAACGCCGGGCGGGACCCGCGTGGTGCCGGGGAGGACGAGAGTCCACCGGTCCCGCGCGAGGCCGGGGAGGTCGAAGGCCGGCGCCGGCCCCGTCGCGGGCTCCTCGGAGGCTCTCAGGCGGGGCCGCCCTGCGTGACCCAGCCGGACGGGGTGATGAACAATCCGGTCGCCTCCACCAGCGGGGTCCCGTCCGGCAGGGCGATGCGGCCGTCGGCCCAGTTCTTGCGCCCCTCCGACCGCGTGTATTCGGCGGTGGCCACCAGCGGCTCGCCGTACGGCACGGGCCGCCGGTAGTGCACGGTGAGGGAGGCCGTCATGCCGGGGAAGCCCGCCACCGCGGCGGCGTGACCCAGGAGGTGGTCGAGGACCATCGCGCTCACGCCGCCGTGGACCGAGTCCGGCGGGCCCTCGTGGGCCGGGCGGAAGCTGAGCTCCGCACGGGCCGTCCGCTCCGGGGTCGTCTCGACGGCCAGGGGGAGCGCGAGCGGGTTGGCCGAGCCGATCACGGCGTTGCCCGGGTGGCGGGGCACGCCGTCGGAGCCGAGGTCGAAGCCCCGCGTGGAGTCGCGCCGCACCGCGTTGAGCCGCTCGGTCAGGGCGGCCAGCTCGGCGGCGACCGCGAGGAGCTCGTCCTGGGGGACGTCCGTCATCACCACCGCGTCGATGAGGTCGCGGGTCTGCTGGCTGAGCAGGGACAGCGCGGTGTGGCGGGCCCCGGCGTCCTCGGCGGTGACATCGATCGTCATGGCCTCATATTAGAACACGTTCTATAGAACATCATTCGGACCGTACGCCGGGGACGGAGGTTTTCGTAGATCTTTTTGCCCTCACGGCTTTCTGTGCAAAAATCCTCTAAAGGCCGCTGACATGGGGTTTTACCCGTCAGCTTCGTCCCCCGGCCGCCTTGGCAGTCGCTTTGGCCTGTCTTGACCTCCTCTTTTGCCCGGGTAACCTCCCTGCCCACGGAAGACCCTGACCTGTGGCGCCGCCACACGCGTCCCACCCGTATCCGGCGGGCCGCGTGAACGCGCCATCGTTCGACCCGATCTCCCGAAGCCCGGTCGCGAGGGCGGCGCGACCATGCCTGCACGGCTCCGGAAGGTGCACCACTTCCTATGACCCCAGAGATGAAGAAGTTCATCGAGCTGCTGGAAAGCCAGCTCGGGTACGCCGAGAAGAGCAACGGTTACACCAAGTTCGGCGACTGGTACGGCAGCAGCGTCGAGTTCGACGCGGACTACACGAACGCCCCGTGGTGCGACATGTACCTGTCCTGGGCCGCCAAGAAGCTCGGCTACGAGGACTGGATCGGCCAGTTCGCCTACACCGTGTACCACGCCGAGTGGTTCCGCGAGCAGGACGCCTGGGGCACCGTCCCCAAGCCCGGCGCCATCGTGTTCTTCGACTGGGGCGGCTCCAAGAAGATCGACAACATCGACCACGTGGGGATCGTGACCCGCGTGGAGGGCAAGGTCGTCCACACGATCGAGGGCAACATCGACGGCGGCGTCGCCAAGCGCAAGGAGCGCGACGCGAGCAAGATCGTCGGGTACGGCTACCCGGAGAAGATCAAGGCCCGGCTGGACCGCGAGGCGTCCGAGAAGAAGACGATCATCACCTCGGCCACCGCCACGCCCGACAACTTCGTGGCCCTGAAGCCGCAGCCCGACCTGCTGTCCTCCCTCCTCCCCTCCATCGTCCCACTGGAGCGTGAGCCCGAGACGGCCCGCAAGCCCGAGTCCGCCGAGAAGACGTCCGCCCCCACCGGCGAGACCGTCGCCAAGGCCGCCTCAAAGAGCGCGCCCAAGAGCACCGCCTCCGAGAAGACCTCCTCCGGCACCTCCGGCACCTCGGGCGAGACCGCCGAGACGCCGCCGGCCGCGGCCTCCGCCCCGCCCCAGACCGCCGCCGGGCGCACGACCACGACGGGCAAGCACGCCAAGCCCAGCACGGCCGACACCAACTCCTTCGCCGCGGTCCCCGCCCCGGTCGTCGCCGAACCGGCCACGAGCCTCCCCGAGCTGGGCACCCCCGCGGTGCTCGCCCCGGTCCTGCTCGCCGCCCTCGCGATCATCGCCCACGCCAAGGCCAAGCAGGCCGGGATACGGCTCGCACCGGCCGGCGGGGGCTCCGCGCGCCCGTCCCGCCGCGCCGGCTCGCACCGCTCCGGCGGCCGCCGCGCACCCGGCCGCCGGCGGATCACCCGGAACGCCCCTCTCGCCGCGACCGCTCTCACCGCGCAGGACACCTCCCTCACCACGGCGGCCCTCACCGCGACCGCTCTCACCACGCAGGACTCCGCCGCTCCGGTGACCGCCTCCGCCGAGGCCACCCTCCTCGCACTGGAGACCGCCTCCACCTGGAACGCCTTCTCGGTCCCGGACACCCGCCGGGGAACCGCCGCAGGCCGGGCAACCGGCGCCGGGCGGGAGAGCGTCCCGAGCCGGGGAACCGCCGCCGCCGGGCGGGAGGCCGCCCACGGGCCCGCCTCCGACGTCACGACGGCCCGCCCCACGGCGTTCCCCGTCGAGTTCCCCACCACCACCGTCCCGGTGGCCCGGGTCGAGGAGATCGCCTCCACCGAGCGCACCCGCCTCCCGTACCAGGGCCGGCGCCGCTTCGCGGAACGCCCGGTCGCCGAGTCGTCCACCTTCTCCCAGGACGCCCCGCTGCGCGGCCGTCGTCACCGCAGGGCCGAAACCTCGACGTTCGTCCAGGACGCCGCCCCTCGCGGCCGGCGCCACCGCAGGGCCGAGTCCTCCACCTTCCTTCAGGAGCCCGCGGCCTTCCACCAGGACGCCCCGACGCGGGGCCGCCGCCACCGCCGCCCCGAACCCTCCGTCAACGCGACCGTCCCGTCCGTCCCGCGCCCCACCGCCCCCGCGGACGGCGACATCCTCGCCCCCGTCGCCCACCGCCGGGCCGCCCACCGCACGCAGGCGCCGACAACCGTCTGACCCCCTCCCACCGCCCCGGCGCCACAGCGAAAAAGCATCCACGCAGCGGAGCGAGGTCTTGCCCACCGGCCGGGGTCACGGCCACCGGCACAGACGAGAAGCGCCTCCCGCCGGACCCCGCCGACCGGGATCCCCGCCGCCGTGGATGAGAAAGGCCTCCGTGCCGGGGCCGGATCTTCCCCACCCGCTGGGCGGCGGTCAGGGGCGGAGGCCGTACTCGGCGGCGAAGGCGGTCAGGGCTGTGACCGCCTCGCGGCTTCGGCGCCAGGGGCGCACGATCATCCGGTCGACGCCGAGGCGTTCCCAGTGCGGGACCTCGGCGGGGCCGGTGAGTTCGTAGGCGTGGGCGGTGACCGAGAACGGACGGCCGTCCGAGGCGGTTCCGTCGCGCAGGGCCGCGAGTCTGTCGAGGGGGCCGCGGATCGAGGCCAGGGAGTGGGGCATGCTGATCCAGCCGTCGCACAGCCGCGCCGCGCGGCGCAGGGCGGCCCCGGACTCGCCTCCGGCGAGGATGGGCAGCCGTGCCTGGACCGGCTTGGGTTCGAAGGCCACCTCGGGGAAGTCGTAGAAGCGTCCCGCGTGCGCGACGGCGGGCTCCGACCACAGTCTCCGGGTCACCTCGATCGCCTCGTCCAGCCGCGCCCCGCGGGTGGCGAAGTCCACCCCGGCCGCCAGCCACTCCCCCTCGTACCACCCGGCCCCGACCCCGCAGATCGCCCTCCCGCCGGAGACCCGGTCGAGTGTGGCGAAGGCCCGGGCCGAGACGAACGGGTGCCGCAGGGCGTAGAGATGGACGGCGGTGCCGAGCATGACGCGCGAGGTCAGCCCGGCCAGCCAGCACAGGTAGGCGGGCGCGTCGAACAGCGGGGTGGCCGGTGAGATGCCGGGCTTGTCGGTCCCGGGGTAGACCGCGAGCGACAGATCCGTGGTGAAGACCAGGTGCTCGGGGAGCCACACCGACTCGAAGCCGAGTTCGTCCGCGGCGATCGCGACGTCCTTCCACGCGTCCGGGTGCAGGAGCCCGAGCGGCACTCCGAACCTCACGGCCACCTCCGAACCGCCGACCCGGAGACCGCTTCCCGGACGCGGTCTCCCCATCGGCTACCAACCTAGCGCACGCTTGGTAAGCCGTACAGGAGGAAGATCGGGTACGGATACGCCAACCTAACGACCGCTTGGTATCTTACTCCCATGCCGGATGGGACAGACCACACGCCGGAACCGGGCCGGGCGCCGTACGGCACGCACCCCGGCCTCCGCGAACCGGGCCGGGCGCCGTACGGCTCCCCCGAACCGGGCGGCGCGCTCCGGGGGAAGGTCGCGGTCGTCACCGGGGCCGGGCCCGGCCTGGGACGGACGCTGGCCCGCCTGATGGCCGCCGAGGGGGCCCGCGTCGTCGTCGCCGCCCGGACGGCCGCCACGGTCGAGAAGATCGCCGCGGAGATCCCCGGCACGCTGGCCGTCCCCGCCGACGTGACCAGCGCCCGGGACATGGAGGCCCTCGCCGCCACGGTCACCGACCGGCTCGGCGGTCCGGACATCCTGGTCAACGCGGCCTTTCCGGGCACTCACCGCAAGAACGTGCTGGAGATGACCCCGGACGACCTGGCCTCCTGGCGCACGGCGGTCGACATCGGCGGGTACGGCACGCTGCTGGCCTGCCGCTTCCTCGCCCCCCCGATGGTCGAGCGGGGCGAGGGCGCGATCGTGAACGTGACGTCCATGTCGTCCAGGAAGGGATACGCCGGCCGCAGCGACTTCGCGGCGGGCAAGGCCGCCGCGCACCTGCTCTCCCACTGCCTGGCCGACGAGCTGGGACCGTACGGCGTGCGGGTCAACTGCGTGGCGCCGGGCTGGATCGCCAGCGAGGTCCTGGACGACTGGATGCGCACCCGGGCCGCCGCCGAGGGCGTCGCCTACGAGGACATCCTGGCCCGCGACCTGAGCGCGATGGCCCTGCGCCGGATCGCCACCGAGGAGGACGTGGCCCGCGCGATCGTCTTCCTCGCCTCCGACCGGGCCCGCTCCATCACCGGCGCCACCCTCGACGTCAACGCCGGCCAGCTGTTCACCTGATCCCGTGCGGGTCTCCGTCGCCCTCAGCCGAGGTAGGCGGCGCGGACGGCGGGGTCGTCGCGGACCTCGGCGGGGGTGCCGGTGGCGATGACCTTGCCCAGGTCGAGGACCACGAGACGGTCGCAGACCCCCATGACGAAGCTCATGTCGTGTTCGACCAGCAGCGTCGTGGTGTTCAGGGAGCGGACGACCTCGCCGAGGCGGGCGGTCTGCTCGGCGTCGAGTCCGGAGGTCGGCTCGTCGAGCAGGAGCAGCGAGGGGCCGTCGGCCACGGCCCGGGCGAGCTCGACCAGACGGCGCCGGCCCACGGGCAGGGCGGCCGCGTAGGCGTCGCGCAGCTCGGTCAGCCCGCACAGGCCGAGCACCTCCTCCACCCGCCGCCGGCGTTCCCGTTCCCGGGCCCGCCGGGAGGGCAGGCCCGTCAGGTCGGCCAGGAGACCACCGCCGCCCCCGCGCCACTCCATCGCGGTCAGCACGTTGTCGGCCACGGTCAGGCGGCCGAACACCTGGGTTCGCTGGAAGGTACGGCGCAGCCCGGCGCGTGCCCGCCGTACCGCCGGTACGGCCGTGACGTCGCGGCCCGCCATCGTGACCGAGCCGGAGGTCGGCCGGCGCAGCCCGGAGATGACGTCGAACAGCGTGGTCTTGCCCGCGCCGTTGGGACCGATCACCCCGCAGACCTGCCCCGCGGGCACCTCGAACGAGACGCCCGACAGGGCGTGCACACCGCCGAAGGACACCGAGACCGCCTCGACCGCCAGCGCCGCGCCCACCCCCTCACGCGCCTCCGCGCCGGCCTCACCGTTCACGCCCGTCCCGCCGCCCGCGCCCGCCCGCCCGTCCATCCCCATCTCGCCGCCCGCGCCCGCTCGCCCGTTCACGCCCGTCCCGCCGTCCGTCGCGCCGTTCACCTCGACACCCCCAGGTACGCGGCGGTGAGCCGGGTCTCGTCCACCTCGGTGCGCGGGCCGGTCCAGATGACACGGCCCAGGCTCATGAAGGCCACCCGGTCGGCCAGCTCCAGCGCGGAGGTGGCCTTCTCCTCCACCAGCAGGAGTGCGACGCCGCGCTCTCTCAGCTCGGCGAAGACCTCGAAGACCCGCTCCGCGACGAGGGGGGCCAGGCCCAGGGACGGCTCGTCGGCGATCAGCACCCGGGGCGGCCTGATCAGCGCCGGGGCCAGGGTGAGCAGCTGTTGCTCCCCGCCGGACAGGGCTCCCGCCGCGATCCTGCGGCGCTCGGCCAGCTGCGGCATGCGCTCGTAGACGGGATCGGGGTCCGGCAGCCAGGTCCGCAGGTTCTCCTCCACGGTCAGGCCGGGGAAGACCCCGCGCCCCTCCGGGGCCAGCAGCACGCCCTCCCGGGCGCGGCGGTGCGCGGGCCAGGAGGTGACGTCCACCCCGTCCAGCAGCACCCGCCCGGCCGTCACCGGAAGATCCCCGGCCGCCACCGCGCAGGTCGTGGACTTGCCCGCGCCGTTGGCCCCGAGCAGCGCCACCACCTCGCCGGGCCGTACCGACAGGTCCACCCCGCGCAGCACCGTCACGTCGCCGTATCCCGCGACCACGTTCTCCAGCCGGAACAGCGCGCCCCGGCCGGCGGAATCCTCACCCGCCTCCACCGCGGCCCCCACCGGGGACGCCGCATCCGCCGCGGCCGTCCCCCGGGCGCCGGCGGGCACCCCGGCCGCCGTGTCCCGGCCCCCCGGAGGCGGCCCGGCCCCGTTCGACGCGGCCTCCGCCTGGATCTCGGCGGCCCTGGCCCGTTCGAGCCTGCGCCGCCGGCGGCGGTAGCGGGCCTCGGCCATCTGGGCGAGCACCCCGTCGGGGTGCTTGGCCAGGATCATCCCGCCGGTTCCGAACAGGATCGCGCCGACGTGCGCGGAGACGTGCCAGGTGGCCAGCAGCTCGGGGAAGATCGCGGCGATCAGGCCGCCGAGCACCGCCCCGCCGATCCGGCGCACGCCCTGCAGGACCACCACCGCCAGCCAGACGAACCCCGCCAGGGCGGGCAGGTCCGTGGCCGTCACCGACCCCTTGAAGCTCGCGAACAGCACGCCCCCGAGCCCGGCGATGCCCGAGGCGAGGGCGAAGAGCATGATCTTGGTACGGGGCGCGGAGACGCCCGAGGTCGTCGCGGCGGCCGGGGCCGAGCGCACGGCCAGGATGGCCCGGCCCGAGGCCGAGCGTTCCAGGTTCCGCACCAGCAGGCCGACGAGGCCGATCAGGGCGAGCAGCAGCACGACCCGCACGCGCGGGTCGGTGGTGTCGGCGAACCCGAGACCGATCGCGGGCAGCTGCCAGCCGATCGTGCCGTTGCTGAACGCGTCGACCTGGAAGAGCACCTGGTCGGCGAGGAGGGCCAGGGCGAGCGTGGCGAGCGTGAGGATCCGCCCGCCCAGCCGCAGGGCGGGCAGCGCGACGAGCACGCCCACCGCCGTGGCGCCCAGCACGCCGAGCACGATCGCCACCGGGAAGGGCAGCCCGGCCGAGAACGCCCAGCCGCAGGTCAGCGCGGCCATCGAGGCGAAGGAGGCCTGGGCCAGGTTCACCATGCCGCCGATGCCGGTGACGACCACGAACGAGCAGAAGATCAGCGCGAGGACCAGTCCCTGCGCCACCACGCTCACGTAGAAGTCGTCCGCGGGACGGGTGAGCGTCCAGCCGAGCAGCAGGGTCAGGCCCACGACCCAGGGCAGGCGCCGCCGCCACATCGGCAGGTCGGCCAGATAGTCGGGCGGGGGCGCGTCCTCGGCGGCGGAGCCCGCGACCCGCTCCCCCGACCGGTTGAGCAGGATCAGCCCGGCGAACAGCAGGATCACCGGGACCGCCGTGCGCAGGCCCGTGACGTCCTCGGCGAAGTCGGCGTATCCGGCCACGAGGTTCTGCACCACGCCGAGCCCGAGCCCGGCGGCGAACGTCACCGGGATCGAGCGCAGCCGCCCGAAGACCGCGGCGGTCGCCGAGACGAACAGCATCACGGTGAACGCGGTGGAGTCCAGCCCCAGGGTCGGCACGGCCAGGACCCCGGCGAGCCCGGCGAGGGTGGAGCCGAGTATCCAGGCCATCGCCGAGGAGGCGTCGGCGTCGATCCCGCGCAGGGTGGCCAGCCTGCGGCGGTCGACCGAGGCGCGCATCCGCAGGCCGTACGGCGTGTGCCGCATGAAGGCCCAGAGTCCGGCGGCGGCCAGCACCGCGAAGACGAAGGTGAGGAGCTGGTCGGAGTCGAGGGTGACGCCGGCGACCGTGACGTTGACCGGCGGGTACGGCCCCAGGCCGCGTGGCAGCGAGGTCGCGTCGGCGCGCGGCAGGCCGAGCGGCTCCGCGACCAGGTCGACGATCCAGAGCCCGAGCGCGGGAAGCGCGATCGTCAGGCCGATGGTCCCGACGATCTGCGCGGTCTCCCCCGCCTGGGCCAGCCCCCGGAACATCGCCCGGTGCAGCACGTATCCGAGCAGGGGCGAGAACACCGTCACCGCGATGAGCCCGGCCAGCCAGGCCGGCAGCCCGAACCCGACGTTGAGCTCGAAGAACAGCAGCGCGGCCAGGAAACCGACGGCGCCGTGGGCGAAGTTGAACACGCCCGTCGCCGCGTAGGACAGGGTCAGGCCCGAGGCCATGACGGCGAAGACGGCCCCGGTGACGAGACCGCTGACGATGTAGCCGACAAGCTCCGACAAGGGTCTTCACTCCGAAAGTTCGCGCCTGCTCCACCGGCCGGATCCCCCGACTCCCGGCCACTCCCACCGGCCGCCTTGCCGCCGGTACGGCGGGCGGCGTCGCGGCGACGGGCGGCGCCCGCCGTACGGCGAGGGCCGGGGCGTGGGGGGTCGCCCCGGCCGCTCGCGTCATGCCGCCCACGTGGCCCGCCAGCTCGTGGGCGGCACGCCGGGGCCGCCGGTCCCGCACGGGACCTACTTCAGCGGCACGTTGTCGAAGCACTTCATGTTCTTGGCGACCTTGAAGGTGCCGCCCTCCAGCTTGACCAGGGCGCCGCAGCCGTTGGGCTCGTTGTGGTCCCTGGGGTACTGGATCCTGCCGAATCCGGCGTTCTCGTAGGCGAACGAGCCGTTGGCGGTGGCCAGGAACCTCTCCCGGGTCAGGTCCTTGCCGGTCTGCTCCAGGACCTTCAGGAAGATGTCCGCCGACCAGTAGCCGATGGCCAGGTGCTGGGTGAGCACGGTGCCCGGGGCGACCTTCTCCACGTCCGCCTTGAGCTGGGCGATCTCCGGCGCGTCGGACTCGAAGGGCTCGAACATCGGGGCCGCGATCACGCCCTCCAGCGCCTGGGCGGTGGCCTGGTCCTTCAGGATGGCCGCGTCGTAGCTGGTGGCGTCGGACAGCAGGCCCTCGTACCCGGCCTTCTTCAGCGCCGAGTAGAGGCCGACGTTGAACTTGGTCCCGGCGATGATCGAGACCACCAGGTCCGGCGCCTTCCCGCCGTCCGAAGTCATGATCTTGTTGACGTAGGGCAGCCAGTCGGGCGGCGGGGCCGCGGCGGGCAGTCCGGAGTTGATTCCGACGACCTTGAAGCCGGCGGCCTCGAAGGACTGCGAGATGGTCTTGCCGCCGTACTTGCTGCCGCTGGAGTCGGTGGTCTGGACGTAGACCGTCCTGCCCTCGGAGCCGCCGAGCAGCTCGGCCATCTGGTTGCCCCACCAGGTCTGCGAACCGGCGCCCGGTTTGGGGGCCAGGCAGCCGTTGTAGCCGAAGCCCGTCCGGGTCCCGCACCACTGCGGGCCGGTCGCCCAGCCGAACCACGGCACGCCCTGCTGCTCCAGGAAGGCGGCCCCGCCGAAGTTGGGCCCGTGCACCGGGACCAGCGCGAAGACCTTGTCCTTTTGGACCAGCTTCTTGGCCGCCGCGTCACCCTTGGCCGCGTCCTGGTTGTCGTCCTCGGCCCCGACGAACTCGATCTTCCGCCCGTGCACGCCGCCGGCGCCGTTGGCCCGCTCGAAGCGGGCCCTGGCGCCGATCTCGGCGTCCTTGGTGGAGTAGCCGCTCGCGCTGGTCTTGGTGAGCACCCCGCCGACCCTGATCGCGGTGGCGGTCACCCCGGGTGTCCCGCCGGAGCCGCCCCCGCCCGCGGCCTTCTGCTCGGCCGCGCAGCCCGCCGCGGCCAGCGCCGCCGCGGCCACCAGGCCGACGAGTCGCACTGCCTGCCGTCCCATAGGTCACTCCCTGCCGTGCCGTACAGCCATGCCCTGTTGCGGTTGTCTGGCCTAGGGTTATTTGGCCTAGCGCTCGCTTGGTTTCGGTCAGCGTAGGTTTGCCCGATCAGAGGTGTCAATGGACCGTTACGGGAGCGTTGTACCTACGTGCTTACCAAGCAACTGCTTGCTTTAAATGACCTCCCGGGCTAGCGTGCGGAGCGGACCGGGCCTCCGGCGCGACGGGAGCGGACTGATGTTGATGCGTGCGGCCGTACTGACCGGGTTCGACAGGCCCATGGAGGTCCGGGAGGTCGAGATCGACGACCCCGGCCCCGGTGAGGTACGGGTCCGCATCAAGGCCTCCGGCGTGTGCGGCTCCGATATCAAGGCCATGGACGGCAAGAGCCCCGTGGTGCGCCGGCTCCCCTTCGTCCTGGGCCACGAGAGCGCCGGGATCGTGGAGAGCGTCGGCGAGGGGGTGACGGGCGTCCGGCCGGGCGACCATGTGATCATCGCGATGAACGGCGCCTGCGGCCGGTGCCGCAACTGCGGGGCCGGGCGCTTCCACCTGTGCTCGGGCCCGGCCAGGATGGCCGCCATCATGGGCACCATGCGCGACGGCACCACCCGGATAAAGGTGGACGGCGCCGGGGCGCGGACGATGATCGGCATCGGGTCCTTCGCCGAGTACGCCGTGGTCAACGAGCCCATGTGCGTGAAGATCGCCAAGGACGCGCCGTTCGACACCATGTGCCTGCTCGCCTGCGGCGTGATCACCGGGGTGGGCGCGGTGCTGAACGTGGCCGGGGTGACGCCGGGCTCCAGCGTCCTGGTGGCCGGCTGCGGCGGCGTCGGGCTGAACGTCGTGCAGGGCGCGGTGCTGGCCGGGGCGACGACCGTCATCGCCGCCGACGTCGCCGAGCCCAAGCTGAAAATGGCCCGCGAGTTCGGCGCCACCCACGCGATCCTCTCCGCCGACCTGCCCCGGCAGGTCGGCGAGATCGTCCGGGGCGGGGTGGACTACGCCTTCGACGTCACCGGCGTGCCGGGCGTGCTGGCCGACGCCTTCGCCTCGACCCAGCCCGGCGGCACGACCGTGATGGTGGGCAGCCCGCCGCAGGGCCGCCCGATCACCCTCGAACCCGGCCTGCTGTTCGCCTCCCGCCGCCTCATGGGCACCCAGGGCGGGGACGCCGCCCCGATCAGGGACCTGCCGATGCTCGCCGAGCAGTATCTGCGGGGCCGCCTCGACCTCGACCGCCTGGTCAGCGAGCGCGTGCCGCTGGAGGAGATCAACGAGGCCGTCCGCCACGTCCGCGAGGGCGCGGTGGCCCGCAGCGTCGTCGTCTTCGACTGAACCGCCTCGATCGGCGCTCTCCCGGGTCCCTTTACGAGCCGTCTATACTCAGTATAATACTCGGTATGACAGCTCTCGCGCTTTACCGTCAGGACGCGCCATGAGCGTCCGCCACGCCCTTCTGGCCCTGCTGAGCGAGGGCCCACGGTACGGCCTGCAGCTGCAGCAGGAGTTCACGGCCAGGACCGGAGAGGTCTGGCCGCTCAACGTCGGGCAGGTCTACACGACCCTCCAGCGCCTCGAACGCGACGGGCTGATCGAGTCCGACGACGCGGGGGGCGAGGGCCAGCAGAAGACCTTCAGGATCACCCCGGCCGGCGGCCGCGAGTTCGCCCAGTGGCTCCGGACCCCTCCCGGCACCATGCCCCCGCCCCGCGACGAGCTCGTCATGAAGGTCCTGGTGGCCCGGCGGGTCCCCGGCGTCGACGTGCACGAGCTCATCCAGGCCCACCGCCGGCACCTGGTGGAGACGATGCAGCGTTACACGCGTCTCAAGGAGGACACGCCCGAGGACGACGTGGCCCTGGGCCTGGTCGTCGACGCCGAGCTGTTCCGGTTCGAGGCGACCACGCGGTGGCTCGACGCCGCCGAGGCCCGGCTGGCGCGCTTCCCCGCCCCCCATCCCAACGGGGCGTCCGAAGCGTCCGTCCCGCCCGTTCTCACCCCGGAGGTGCGGCCATGACCACGGCGTCCGGACCGGCGCTCGAACTGCGCCGGGTCTCGAAGGTGTACGGCTCGGGCCCCGCCGAGGTGCGCGCCCTGCGGGAGGTGGACCTGGCGGTCCGGCACGGCGAGCTGGTGGCGATCATGGGGCCGAGCGGCTCCGGCAAGTCCACGCTGCTGATGATCGCGGGCAGCCTGGAGGAGGCCACGGAGGGCGAGGTGCTCGTCGAGGGGGTCCCGCTGTCGGGCATGTCCTCCGACGACAGGGCCCGGATGCGCCGCCGCTCGGTCGGCTACGTCTTCCAGGACTTCAACCTCCTGCCCGGACTCACCGCCGCCGAGAACGTCACGCTGCCGCTCGAACTCGACGGCGTCGGCGTGCGGACCGCCGCCGCGGCGGGAGTGGCGACGCTGGAGAAGCTGGGCCTGGCCGACCGGGCCGCCCGCTATCCCGACGAGCTGTCGGGCGGTGAGCGCCAGCGGCTGGCGATCGCCCGCGCCATCGTGGGTGACCGCCGCCTGCTGCTCGCCGACGAGCCGACCGGCGCCCTGGACTCGGTCAACGGCGAGACGGTGATGCGGCTGATCCGCGCCGCCTGCCGGGAGGGGACGGCCGGCGTGGTCGTCACCCACAACGCCCGGCTGGCCTCGTGGGCCGACCGGGTGGTGTTCCTGCGCGACGGCCGGGTGATCGACCGGACGGCGGCGCCCGCGGGTCCCGAATCCCTGCTCACACCGGGACCGATGACATGAGCGGCCTCGCCGCCCGCCGCGCGCTCGTCCGCTGGTCCTGGCGGATGCTGCGCCGAGAGTGGCGGCAGCAGACCCTGGTGCTGGCCCTGCTCACCCTCGCGGTCGCCGCCACCGTCGGCGGCGTGTCCGCGGTCCACAGCATGGTCCCGCTCGGTGACGCCGCCCGATGGGGCACCGCCAACCAGGCGTTCACCTTCGAAGGGCTCGACGCGCGGGCGCTGGAGGCCAACACCGCGGCGCTGCGCCGGCAGTTCGGCACCGTCGACGTGATCGGGCGCCGGTACGCGCCGGTCCCCGGTTCCTCCGACGTGGTCGAGTTCCGGGCGCAGGATCCCCGGGGGGCCTACGGCGCCTCGATGCTGGCCCTGCGGCAGGGCCGCTACCCGGCGGGACCCGGCGAGGTCGCGGTGACCGCCTCCGTGGCCAGGACCTTCGGCCTGCGCCTCGGCTCCCGGCTCACCCTGGCCGATGACGATCGCGAGGTCGTCGGCATGGTGGAGAATCCCAACGACCTGCATGACGGCTTCGCCCTGGTCCACCCCGCGCACGCGGGCCCGCTCTCCACCGTGACGGCTCTGGTCCGCAGCGCCGAGCAGAACCATTCGATTCCGGCGGCCCGCGAGGACGGGTACGACTGGTCGATGGCGGATCAGTTCGCGGACGAACAGCAGGTGTTCGCGGCCGTGGCGGCGCTCGGCGCCGCGGCGGTGGCCATGGTCCTGGTCGCGCTCGTCGCCGCGGCCGGTTTCGCCGTCGTCGCCCGGCGCCGCCGGCGCCGGCTCGGCGTGCTCGCCGCGATCGGGGCCTCCCGGCGGCAGCTCGGCCTGGTGATGCTGGCCGACGGCGCGATGGTCGGCGCGGTGGCCGCCGTGGCCGGGGCCGCGCTCGGTCTGCTGGGCTGGGCCGCGGCCGTGCCGTACCTGGAGACCGCCGTGGGGGCGCGGCTCGACCGGTCGGACGTGCTGCCGTGGTGGCTGATCGTCACCGCCATGCTGCTCGCCCTGGGGACGGCGACCGCCGCCGCCTGGTGGCCCGCCCGGACGGCGGCGCGCATCCCGGTGGCCCTCGCACTGTCGGGACGCCCGTCTCCGCCCGGGCCGGTGCGCCGCTCGGCGGTGCTGGCGAGCGTCCTCATCGTGTCCGGCGTGGCCTGCCTGGCCGCAGCCGACCGGGAGAACGGACCACTCGTCGCCGCGGGCACCGTGGCCACCGTCTTGGGCGTGCTGGCCACCGGTCCGGCGGTGATCCGGGCGCTGGCCGCGGCCGCCGGGCACGCGCCCGTCACGGTCCGGCTGGCCCTGCGCGACCTGGCCCGCCACCAGGCCCGCTCCGGCGCCGCCCTGGCCGCGATCAGCCTCGCGTCCGGGATCGCCGTGACGGTCATCGTCGTCGTGACGTCGGCCGAACGCACCGCCGACGCCGGCAACCTGTCCGAACACCAGCTCCTGATCACCGAGAGGGGCAAGCGGATCAGGGAACTGGTGACGGTACGGTCCCCCGGACAGCTCCGGGCCCTGGACACCCAGGTCCGCCGGATCACCGCCGCCCTCGACGATCCGGCGGTCACCGCCCTGGAGATGGCGGTGGACCCCTCCGAAGCCCCCCACCCCGGCCGCGGCGGCATGGAGAACGCGTGGCGACATGCGGTGCAGGTGGGTGACGGCGCGCGGACCGCCCGTCCCGGGCCCCTCTTCGTGGCCACCCCGGAGATCCTCGCGCTCTACCGGCTCGCTCCCGCTCCCGGCACCGACGTCCTCACCGTACGGCGGGGCGAGATCGGCCTGCGGCTCGGCATCGAGGAGGAACCGGTCGCGAACGTCCAGCGGATCGACGTCCCGGCCCACTCCTCGGCCCCGACCTCGCTGATCACCTCCGAGGGTCTCCGCCGGCGGGGCTGGGAGACGATGCGGGCCGGGTGGCTCGTCACGACCGGCGCCCCCCTGACCAGCGGGCAGATCGCAGACGTCCACAGCGCGGCCGACACCGCCGGCCTGCAGGTGGAGTACAGGGACGGGGTGAACCTGCAGGAGCTGCGCTCACTGCGCACGGGCGCGACGGCGGCGGGGGCGGTGATGACACTCGGCGTCCTGGCCATGACCGTGGGGCTGATCCGCGCCGAGGCCGCGGGAGACCTGCGCATCCTGACCGCGGCCGGGGCCACCGCCACGATCCGCCGGGTGCTCACCGCCTCCACCGCCTGCGCGCTGGCCACCGGCGGCGTCGCCCTCGGTGTCTGCGGCGCCTACCTGGGACTGGCCGCGGGCTTCAGCACGGAGCTCGATGCGCTGCTCCCCCCGCCGGTCCCCCATCTGCTCGCCGTCGGTATCGGCGTCCCCCTGGCCGCCGCCCTCGCGGGCTGGCTCCTGGGCGGACGGCAGCCGTCCGCGCCGGTCCACCGGTCACCCTGAGGGAGGCGGGCATCCATGGGGAACAGGTTCACCGCCCGGATCCCCGCGGCGGCGCCGGCGGTCGTCGCGGCGGCGGTGGCCCTCGCCGCCTGCTCGCCCGGCGGCGGGTACGGCCGGGACGAGCTGCAGCGGGATCTGAACGGCGTCCGCAACGCGGGCGCGATCGGCGTCCAGGCCCTGGTGACCGCGGAGGACGGCGAGCCGATCCACGCCGTCAGCGGCGTCGCCGACCTGGAGACCCGCGAGACCGTACCCCTGGACGGCCGCTTCCGCATCGCCAGCGACACCAAGCCGTTCGTCGCAGCGGTGGTCCTCCAGCTCGCCGGGGAGGGCAGGCTCTCCCTCGACGACGCCGTGGAACGGCACCTGCCCGGCGTGGTGCGCGGCCACGGCCACGACGGCCGCGCGATCACGATCCGCCACCTGCTCGGGCACACCAGCGGGATCTACGACCACTCCGTCGATCCGGAGTGGAACCCCTTCGCCACGCGGAAGACCTTCGACGAGCGCCGCTTCGACCACTACGAGCCCGAAGAGCTGGTGGCGGTGGCCATGCGCCACCCCCCGGCCTTCGCGCCGGGGACGGCCTACGCCTACTCCAACACCAACTACGTGCTCGCCGGGATGATCATCAGGAAGGTGACCGGGAACCCCTGGCGGGCCGAGGTCCGCGACCGCGTCATCGAGCCGCTCGGGCTGACGCGCACCACGCTGGGCGAGGACTGGCGGATGCCCAGCCCGCACGCCAGGGGCTACCACCAGTTCGAGCCGGGCGGCCCGCTCGTCGACGCCACCCTGCTCGACCCCAGCGCGGGCGACGCCGGCGGCGCCCTCATCAGCACGCCCCGGGACCTGACCCGCTTCTTCCGCGCCCTGCTCGGCGGCGGGCTGCTCGCGCCGGAGCTCCTGGTGCAGATGAAGGACACCGTCCCCGAGGGGGACGGCCGCTACGGCCTGGGGCTGGGCTGGAGCCCGCTGTCGTGCGGCGGCGGATACTGGCGGCACGGCGGCGCCGTCCCCGGGTACCTCAGCGCGGAGGGCTTCACCGAGGACGGCTCGCGCGGCGTGGTGGTCTCGGTTTCCACCTTCCGGGCCGACGGGCCGAGGGCCTTCGCCCAGGAGGCGGCCGTCACCGAGTTGATCGACAACGCGCTCTGCGCGTGACGGCCGCGACCCGGCGCCGGGGCCGGGTCGCGGACACCGCTAAGGACGACCTGCGCCGACGAGCTCCTTGCGGGGCTCCTCCTCGGTCATGGACTCCTCGTCGTGCCCCTCGACGGAGAGGTTGGGCAGGATCCGGTCCAGCCAGCGGGGGCACCACCAGTTGTAGCGGCCGAGCAGGACCATGGTGGCCGGGACCAGGAAGCCCCGGATGATCGTGGCGTCCACCGCGATGGCCACCGCCAGGCCGACACCGAAGATCTTGACCATCGGGTCCGGGTAGGCGATGAAGGCGACGAACACGGACACCATGATCAGTGCGGCGGAGGTGATGACCCGGCCGGTCGTGCCCAGGCCCTCGGCCACCGCCCGGGTGTTGTCACCGTGCTTGAGGTAGGACTGCCGCACGGCGGTCAGCAGGAACACCTCGTAGTCCATCGACAGGCCGAACAGCACCGCGAACAGCATCAGCGGGATGTAGCTGTCGATCGGCACCGAGAAGAAGAGCGTGGCCAGGTAGGAGTCGTCCACGCCGACCGGCGGGTCCATGCCGACCAGGCCGCTGCCCAGGCCCAGGGAGAAGACCAGCGAGAGCGCACCGAAGGCGGCGCCGAGCGAGATCAGGTTCATCAGCGCGGCCTTGATCGCCACGATCGGCGAGCGGAACGCCAGGAGCAGCAGCAGCGCGCTGAGCAGCACCACGACGCCGACGACCAGGGGGGTGCGCTCGGCGATCGTGTTGCCCGCGTCGGCCATGCCGGCCACCTTGCCGCCCACGTGGACGCTCGCCCCCTCGATCCGGAGCGCGCGCACGTCCTCGACCACGTCCAGGGCCCGGGGGTCGCTGGGCGCGTACTCGGGGACGGCCTGCAGCAGCACCGCGGTGCCCGCGGAGTTGAGCACCGGATCGCCGGCGAAGCGCACGCCGTCGACGTCCTCGACCCCGTCCTTCAGCGCCTGGAGTACGGCCGGCTCGGGCTCGCGGTCGGTGACCTTCTCCTCCAGCTCGGCGACGATCACCAGCGGGCCGTTCATGCCCGGCCCGAACCCGGCCTCGATGAGCTCGTAGGAGCGGCGCGAGTCGGTGCCCCGGTCGCCGAAGCCGTCGTCGAGCGGGCCGAGCTTGAGCGCGAGGGCGGGGGCGGCCAGCGCGGCCAGGACCGCGACGCTCAGGGCGAGCACGCCCCAGGGACGCCGGGCGACCCAGTTGCCCAGCCCGGCCCAGCCCGAGGAGCCGTCGCTCCGGCGCCTGCCCACGAACGGCAGGCGCAGCGCGTTCACCCGGTGCCCGAGCAGGCCGAGCAGCGCGGGCACGAGGGTGACCGAGGTGAGCACCGCGCAGATGACCGAGATGCCGGTGATCCAGCCGAGGGTGCGCAGCATCGGGAACCCGGCGAGCATCAGCGCGCTGAGCGCGATGACCACCGTGCCGCCGGCGAACACCACGGCCCCGCCCGAGCTCGCGGCCACCCGGCGGACCGCCTCGCGCACGGGCACGCCGTCGCCGAGCAGCTTGCGGTGCCTGCTGAGCAGGAAGAGCGCGTAGTCGATGCCGACGCCCAGGCCGATCATCGTCGCCATGATGGAGGCCTGCTTGGGCACGTCCACGAGGTGGCCGAGCAGGCCGATCACACCCAGGCCGGTCGCGATGCTGACCAGCGCCACGAAGATCGGGATCATCGCGGCCACCAGCGTGCCGAAGGCGAACAGCAGCACCAGCATCGCGCAGACGACGCCGATGATCTCACTGGTGCCCGTCTTGATCTCCTTGTCGGCCGGGGTCCCGGCGTTGGCGGGCACCGCTTCGACGCCCGCCGCGCGGACCGGCCCGGCGGCCGCGGAGATCGTCTTGGTCGTCTCGGCCAGCTTGGTGTTGTCGTGGCCCTCGAGCTTGACCGTGATGAGGCCGATCTGCCGGTTGGCGGCCATGCCGCCGACCCGGTAGGGGCTCAGCACCTCGGCCACGTGCGGCAGCCGGCGGATGTCGTCCATCGCCTGCTCCACGGCCTCTTCGCGGGCCTCGGTGGTGAGGAGGCCGTCACCGGAGTACAGGACGAGCTGGATCGTTCCGCCGGCGTCGTAACCCGGGCCGAATCCCTCGCTCATCAGGTCGTGGGCGCGCTGCGCGTCGGTCCCCGGAATGGAGACGTTGTTGCTCACCGGTCCGGGGAAGAGCAGCGACCCCGCGGTGAGCCCCGCCGCCAGGAGGATCCAAATCGACAACACGATCACGCCGTGCCTCGCGCACCAACCGCCTATTCGCCCCAACAGGCCAGACATGGTGACCGCCCCTATTAAACTCGGTGACATACGCCTGTAACACCGTTCTGTACGGTCGTACAGAACGACGATGAAAGCCTAGTACCCGTCATTCCGGGTCGATCGCGCTCCCCGTGGAAATGAGACGATGACCACACTTGAGCCCGGCTACGACACCAGGAGCCGGATCCTCGACGCCGCCCGTCAACTGTTCGCCGAACGCGGTTACGCCGCCACGTCGCTGGCCGACATCGCCTCGGCGGTGGGCCTGACCAAGACGGCGGTCGCCTACCACTTCCATCCCAAGGACCGGCTGGCCGCCGAGCTGATCGCCCCCGCGGCCCAGGACATCATCGCTCTGATCGAGTCCGAGTTCGACGACGAGCACGCGTTCCTGGAGGCGCTGGTCACCTTCGTCGTCCGCCACCGGACGATCATCCGCCTGATCATGGAGGACATCGGCGGCGCCGACAGCGCCCCGCCCGGCTCCCCCGGCGAGGCCATCCGCGCCTTCCGCGACTGCATCCACGCCCGGCTCGCCGGCCCGGACCCCGACCCGGCCGGCCGGGTGCGCGCCTGGGCGGTGGTGGGCTCGCTGCAGTACGCCGTGGTCAAGACGGGCGACCTGCCCGAGGAGGTCGTCCGGGAGGCCCTGCTGGCCGCCGCCTCGGCCGCCTACGGCTCCTCGGCCTGACCACCCGCCCGGCCGCGGGGCCGGCGCCCGGCCTCCGGATCCGCACCGACGCGGGACCGGCGCCCGTCCGGCCGCTCCGCCGCGGGACCGGTCACGGGTAGGCGCCGCCGTACCCCTGCTCGGCGGAGTCCGTCGGGTCGGGCGAGGGGGTGGGATCGCCCCCCGGCCCGGTCTGCGCCTTGACGCCGACCGTTATGGCGATCGCGACCCCCTGGCGGGCGCACGAGCCGGCCGCCGCGTTCTGCTGCAGCACGACCCCGTCCTTCGAGGCGTCGGTGACCAGGCGCGCCCGCACCCGCACCGCGAAGCCCGCCGCGGCCAGCACGTTGCGCGCCTTCGCCTGGCTCAGGCCGACCACCGCGGGCACCTTCCCGCCCTTGCGGGACACGACCAGCGCGACCGCGGTCCCGGCGGAGACGTGCTTCCCACCCGCCGGAGTGCTGGAGAGCACCTGCCCCTGGGGCTGGTCCGAGCAGCGGGCGGTCACCGTGCCCGGGGCCAGTCCCGCCTGCGTGAGCGCCGCCCCGGCCGCCTTCCTGCGCAGCCCGACCACCTGGGGCACCCGTACCCCCGCCGAGACCTCCAGGCGGACCGTGCTCCCCTTGGCCGCCGTGCTCCCCGCCGCCGGCCAGGATCGGAGCACCCGCCCGACGGGCTCGCGGGAGTCGGCCTGGGTGACGGCGCCGGGGACCAGCCCGGCGCGCCTGATCGCGCGCGTCGCCGCGGAACGATCCAGCCCCACCAGCGCGGGCACCGCGATCCCGGCGGGAGGCGGGGCCGTGGTCTGCTCCCCGCGGGTGGGCCCGGCCGTGCGGGACGGCGCCTGCCCGCGGGTCGGCTCCGAGGTGTGGGACCGGTCGTCGGCCACCGCGTCGTCGCTCGGCTGCTCGCTGGGAGCGGTCTGCCCGGCGGTCGCCACCGGCGGCCTGAACTGCTGCCCGTCGGTCTGCGACCCGCGGCCCGCGCTCAGCGCCGGGATCAGCACCGCCACCAGGACGGCCGCGCTGACCAGCAGCGACCCCGACATCGCGACCGACGCCCTGGTGGCCGCCCGGCCGGGATGCGTCCTGACCACGGCGTGCTCGCCGGAGACGCCCCCCGGGGGGTCGTCGTATCCGCCGGCGCCCCCGGACGCACCCGCGGAGCCCGCGCGGCCGGGCGCGGACGATCCGGAGACGAGCGGGGAGACCGACGAGCGGATGGAGACGAGCGACGACCTGAGCATGGTCGATCTCGCGTCGTCGTCGAGCAGCGCCAGCAGCAGTTCCTGCCCGGTGGGCCGGTCGCCGGGATCCTTGTTCAGGCAGGCGGCGACCAGCGCGCCGAGCCAGCCGTCGAGGTGGCCCAGCTCGGGCGGGGCGGTGAGGATGCGGTGCAGGACGGCCGCGATCGAGTCCTGCCCGAAGGGGGCGTGACCGTTGGCCGCGAAGCACATGGTCGCGCCCCAGGAGAAGACGTCGGCGGCCGGGCTGACCGCCGCACCCTCCACCTGCTCGGGCGCCATGTAGGCCGGGGTGCCCACGCCGCGGCCGCTCTGGGTGGCCGCGGCGTCCAGCGCCCTGGCCAGCCCGAAGTCGATGACCCTGGGCCCGTCGGGGCCCAGCAGGACGTTCTGCGGCTTGAAGTCGCGGTGGACGATCCCGGCGCGGTGGATGGCGGCCAGCGCCGTCGCCGTGCCGATGGCCAGCCGCTCCAGCCCGCCCCCGCTCCTGGGGCCGCTGACGGCGACCTCCCGGTGCAGCGACGGGCCGTCGACGTACTCGCTGACGATGTAGGGGCGGTCGCCGTCCAGGCCCGCCTCGATCACCTGGGCGGTGCAGAACCGCGCCACCTGCTTGGCCAGCTCCACCTCGCGCAGGAACGTCTCCCGTTCCTCCAGCACCGGGTCGTGCAGCAGTTTGACCGCGTACGACTCCGGTCCGGCGACCGGGCGCACGCCGAGGTACACCACCCCCTGACCGCCCTGACCCAGGCGGCCGACGATCTCGTACTCACCGAGCCTTTCGGGATCCCCCGGTTTGAGCGGTTGCGCATAGGACAACGCGGGCCTCCCCTCGCCCTACCCCTCCACTCAAGAAGAGGTCTCGCGGCGCGTCAACGGGAACCACTTGCTTATATCCCAGACTGTGATATTCGCGTTATGTCCGAATCAACGCGACCGGAGGGCCCGGCCGCTGTAGCGCGCCTCCTTCTCACCGCTCCTGATCACCTCGAACGTCACCTGATCCTCCCCCCGGGGGAACAGCACCAGGGTCCCCGGATAGCACTCTTCTCCCGTCACCCGATCGAGACGGTAGGTGGTCGCGAGGGGCAGGGCCTCCTCCTTGACCGTGAGCCGTCCCGCGCAGTGCAGGTCGGCGCCCCAGCGCAGGACCGGGTCTCCGTCCGACAGGCGGATCTCCACGGGGAAGACGCGTCCGGCGCTCGCGTGGTCGGCGACGCCCTTCCAGGTCCCCGTCAGCGGGGAACCGCCGGAGGCGGACAGCAGGAACGCCACCACCGCGATCACGACCGCGGCGGCGGCCGTCGCCGCCAGCACCCACCGCCACCGCCGCAGCGTCCGCGGCACGGAGGCGAGCGTCGGGAGCTCCGAAACGAGGAGCCTCAACGCGGGCATCTCCGCCGTGGAACCGCGCTCCGCCCTCGCCCCGGTCACGGGCTCCCGGATCGCGGGCATCTCGGCGGTGGAATCCCGCACCGCGGGCATCTCCGCCGTGGAGGCCACGAGCACGGGGATCTCCGCGGCGGGAGCGCGCGCCGCCGTCCCGGCCGCGGGCTCCCGTACGGCGGGCATCTCCGCCGTGGAGGCGCCCACCGGCGGCATCTCCGCCGTCGCGACCCTCTTGTCGGCCTCGTCCGCCCACGCGGGAGCCGGCCGGGAGACGACCCGGCCGCCGTGGCCGTACAGCCGGCCCAGCACCTCCTCGGCCCCCGGGCGGTCCTGCGGCTCCGCGGCCAGGCAGTCGATCACGATCTCCCGCAGCGGGCCGGCGAGCGGTCCCAGCTCGGGCGTGCCGTACAGGATCCTGGCGAGCACGGCGTGGTAGGAGTCGGCGGAGAAGGCGTGGCGGCCGGTGGCGGCGAAGGCGACCGTCAGCGCCCAGCTGAACATGTCGGCCGGGGGCCCGGCGGGCTCGCCCTTGATCTGCTCGGGCGACATGTAGGCCGGGGTGCCGAAGGGGATCTTCCCGGTGGTGACGGCGGCGTCCATCATCCGGGAGATGCCGAAGTCGATCACTCTCGGGCCGTCCATGCCGAGCAGCACGTTGCCCGGCTTGAAGTCGCGGTGGACCACCCCGGCCCGGTGGATGGCCGCCAGCGCGGTGGCGGTGCCGACCGCGATCCGGTCCAGCGAGCCGTCCGCCCGCGGCCCCTCGGCGGCGATGTGCTCCTGCAGCGAGACCCCGTCGACGTATTCGCTGACGATGTAGGGGCGGTCGCCGTCCAGGTCCGCGTCGAGCACCTGGGCGGTGCAGAAGGGCGCCACCCGCCGCACGGCCTCGATCTCGCCGAGGAACCTGCGCCGGACCTTCTCGTCGTCCAGCAGCCGGGCGTGCAGCAGCTTGATGGCGACGGGCGGACCCCCGCCGGACCCGGTGGGATCGTCAGACTCCGCAGGCTCCGCCGGCTCGGCGAGGAAGACGACTCCCTGACCGCCGGCTCCGAGCCGTCCGACCAGCCGGTATGCACCGATCCTGTGGGGGTCTTCCGGCTGGAGGGGAGCCGCTCGCGACATGAGACCCGACTATAACGTGATGAACCCGGCGTAGTCGTCGAGCACGCGCAGCACGCGGTCCGCCGGAGCGCTGGGCAGGCTCAGCACGACCTCCTCGATGCCGTTCTCCGCGTAGTAGGCGAGCTTCTCCTCACTCGGCAGCGTGCCGAACGGGATCACCTTCGCCATCGGGCGCTCCGCCTTCTCGCAGGCCTCGCGCAGGGCCGGGAGCGCGGCCCGCACCCCCCTGCCGCCGATCGGCATCCAGCCCTCGGCGTACTCGGCGACGTGGGCGAAGAGCTTGGGCCCCGCCGCGCCGCCGAGGTAGACGGGCGGCCCGGAGACCGGCTTGGGCCATGACCAGGAGGGCTCGAAGCGCACGTGGCGCCCCTCGAAGCCCGCCTCCTCCCGGCTCCACAGCTCCCTCATCGCCAGCATGTGCTCGCGCGCGACGTCCCTGCGGGAGCCGTACGGCACGCCGTGGTCCTCGATCTCCTCCACGTTCCAGCCGAACCCGATGCCGAGCACCACCCGGCCGCCGGAGACGTGGTCGAGGGTGGCCACGGCCTTGGCGGTCACGAGGGGCTCGCGCTGGGCGACGAGCATGATGCCGGTGCCCAGGGAGATCCGCTCGGTCACGGCGGCGGCGGTGGCCAGGGCCACCAGCGGGTCGAGCGTGCGCCGGTACTCCTCGGGGAGCGTGTCCTGGCCGCCGGCGGGGGGCGTGCGGCGCGAGAGGGGGATGTGGGTGTGCTCGGGCAGGTAGAGGGAGGCGAACCCGCGCTCCTCGGCGGCCACGGCCAGATCGGCGACCGGCATCGCCGTGTCGGTGGCGAACATCGTGACACCCAGGCGCATGGCTGCCTCCGGCTCTCGTTGCGTTCCGCCCCGCCGGGCGGATCCTTGGTAAACCAAGCGATTGCTCGGTTATCATTCCTAGGGTAGCTTGCTGACGTCGCGGGAGACGAGGACGAGACGACCGCGACGCACGGCCCGGGCTGCCAGGGACACGGCGACCCTCACGGAAGGCGCTCATGGCGTTCACGGACTTAGGCGACGTACGGCTGTTCCACACCGACGACGGTGCGGGGGACACGACGCTGCTGCTCGTCCACGGCCTGGGGTCGGACTCCCACGAGTGGGTCCACCACATCCCGGCCCTGGCGGAGCACCACCGCGTGATCGCCGCCGACATGCGCGGGCACGGCCACTCCTCCGCCCCGGAGACCGGCAACACCCCCCGCGCGATGGCCGACGACCTCGCCCGCCTGTGCGCCCGCCTGGGGGTCGGCTCGTGCGTCGCCGTCGGCCACTCGATGGGCGGCCAGATCGTCTCCCACCTGGCGGTGGAGCATCCCTCGCTGGTGGAGGCGGTGGTCGCGGTCGACCCCGGGTACGGCTTCGCGGGCCCGGTGGCCGACGCCTTCCCCTCGATGATCGAGCGGATGCGCGAGGACACGCTGGCGGTGTCCCTGGCCAACGACCGGTGGACCTCGAACCCGGCCACCCCGCCGTGGCTGCGCGAGTGGCACCGGCGGCGGATCCTCGCCACTGCCCCGCACGTGCTGCTGCAGGCGTTCGAGGCGATGTTCGGCGGGCAGGACGCGCTCGGCGTCCGCCACAACTCCGACGCCTACCTGTCCCGCCGCACCTGCCCGGTGCTGGCCTTCTGGTTCGATCCGGCCCAGGCCGCGTGGGAGGCGGGTCTGCTCAAGGACCCCCGGTCCAAGGTCGTCGCCTGGGAGGGCAGCAGCCACCGGCTGCACGAGGAACGTCCCGGGGAGTTTCTCCTCGTCGTCACCAACTGGCTAAGGAGTCTGTCGTCGTGAAGTTCTCGATATTCCTCAATCCGCAGATTCCCGGCTCCGGATACTCCCAGGAGGACAACGCCGTCGCCAAGCGGCCGATCGGGCGCGACGTCGAGTCCTACCAGGCGCTGCTGCACGAGGTGCGTGAGATCGCGGTGCACGCCGACCAGATCGGCTTCGACGCGCTCATGATGACCGAGCACCACTTCCACTCCGAGGGCTTCGAGTTCTCGGTCAACCCGCTGATGTTCCTGACCGACCTGGCCGCCAGGACCGAGCGCATCCTGCTGGCGCCGCTGGGCATCGTGCTGCCGGCCTGGGACCCGATCCGCGCCGCCGAGGACGTGGCGCTGCTGGACCACTTCAGCAAGGGACGGCTCCGCCTGGGCGTGGCCCGCGGCTACCAGAACCGGTGGATGAACGTGCTGGGCCAGCGCTGGCACGCCGCCGCCGCCCGCTCCGACGGCTCGGCCTCCGACACCCGCAACTTCGACGTCTTCGGCGAGGTACTGAAGATCATGAAGATGGCGTGGACCCAGGACAGCCTGCGCTACAAGTCGGACGTGCTGGACTACGAGGTGCCCTCGCCGTACGAGGGGATCGAGGGCTGGCCGGCGCTGGAGTGGACGAAGAAGTTCGGCGCCCCCGGCGAGGTGGACGAGCAGGGCCGCATCCACGCCGTCTCCGTCGGGCCCAAGCCGTACCAGAACCCCTACCCGGAGCTGTGGCAGCCGTTCACCATCTCCGACCGCTCGGTGATCCGCGCCGCCCAGGAGGACATCCTGCCCTGGATGTTCACCCCGAACCCGGACGAGCACGCCGCCAAGGCCAGGCTCTACCAGGAGGAGTCGGCCAAGTGCGGCCGGGACTACAAGCTGGGCGAGCACACCGGCATCCTCAAGATCGTCGGCATGGCCGACACCCGCGAGGAGGCCATCGCCACCTACGGCAAGGGCATGCAGAAGGACTTCGCCGCCTTCTTCGGCCCGTTCGGCTATCTGGAGGTCCTGCGCAAGCAGGAGGACGACAAGCACAAGCCGATCAGCCCGGAGAAGGGCGACTACAAGCGCATGAACGAGGTCGAGATGGCCCTGCTGGGCGGTCCCGACGACGTCAAGCGCGGCATCCAGCGCATGCTCGACCGCATGCCCGACCTGGAGTGGTTCGGCCTGTTCATGCAGGGCCAGCAGGGCGTGCTCCCGCTCGACACCGTCAAGCGCAACCTGGAGCTGTTCGCCACCAAGGTCATCCCCGAGTTCGCCGACTGACCCCGGAGGATCTGTGCAGTTCTGGCTAGGGGCGTCCTTCGTTCCGACCGACCAGTTCACGGAGCTGGCCAGGGTGGCGGAGCGGTGCGGCATCCACACGCTCACGTTGTCGGACCACATCTTCTACGCCGACTTCGACTCCCCCTATCCCTACTCCGACACCGGCGCCCCCCGCTGGGACGCCGACACGCACTGGCCGGACGTGTGGGTGACGATCGGCGCGATGGCGGCGGTCACCTCGACCCTGCGCTTCTCCCCCAACGTCTACATCGCCCCGGCCCGCGACCTGTTCACCGTCGCCAAGCAGGTCTCGACGGCCGCGGTCCTGTCCGGGGACCGGGTGAGCTTCGGGGTCGGGGTCGGCTGGTGCAAGGAGGAGTTCCTCCAGACCGGCCAGGACTTCCACACCCGCGGCCGGAGGCTGGACGAGATGATCCCGGCGCTGCGGCGGCTGTGGGCCGGGGGCACGGTCGAGCACCACGGCACGCACTTCGACTTCGGCCCGCTGTCGATCTGCCCCGTGCCCGCCGCGCCCGTGCCGTTCTTCGTCGGCGGCGACAGCGAGGCGGCGCTGCGCCGCGCGGCCCGGCTGGGCGACGGCTGGATCGGCAACCGCATCTACACCGAGGAGCGGCTCGACGCGGTCCTCGCCGACCTGCGGCGCTATCTGCAGGAGTACGGCAGGCCGCAGGACGCCCTGGAGATCATCGCCCCGCTCGCCGTCATGCCCGACGCGGACACCTACCGCCGCTTCGCCGACAAGGGCGTCACCGGGACGATGGCCGCCCCCTGGTGGCTGGCCACCCCGCAGGAGAAGGAGCGGTACGGCAGGGGCACCCTGGCGCTCAAGACCGCCACCCTCGAACGCTTCGCCGAGGAGGTCATCGCGAAACTCGACCGTTGAGCGCCGGACGCGCCACGGGCCGGATCCCCTAACGGCCGGCGAGCCCCATCTCGGCCAGGGCCAGGTCCATGAAGGCGCCGATGGGCTCGGTGACGGCGCCGACCCTGTGCAGGGCGGCCATCCCCAGATAGACGCTGTAGCCCGCGACGGCGCGTCCCCGGGCGAGGCCGGGCGGCTGCCCGGCCTCCTCCAGGGAGGCCGCCATGAACTCCAGCCGCCGCGCGCTCACCCGGCGGGCCGTCTCGGCGGCGAGCGGGTCGT
Source organism: Paraplanobispora takensis (assembly GCF_016863195.1). Taxonomy (GTDB): domain Bacteria; phylum Actinomycetota; class Actinomycetes; order Streptosporangiales; family Streptosporangiaceae; genus Planobispora; species Planobispora takensis. The sequence goes on from NZ_BOOK01000004.1 coordinate 337,947, forward strand.
CGGCCGCGCTGATCAGCTGAAAGGCGATCTTGGCGTCCACCGGGTCGCCGAAGGCGTGCTCCAGCAGCGTGCGCATGCGCAGGGCCGGATCGGGGATCTCCAGCAGCTCGGCGATGATCTCCTCGCTGGAGGCCTCCCAGCGGCCGAGGGCGGCCTCGACCAGCGCCCGGCGGTTGGCGAAGTGCCAGTAGAAGCTCCCCTTGGTGGCGCCGAGCCGTACCGCCACCGGCTCCACCGCGACGGCCGCCAGGCCGCCCTCGGCCAGCGCCTCCAGCGCCGCTCCCGCCCAGTCCTGCGCGCTCAACCGTCCCACCTGGCCAGTCTTCCATGCGCGGGCGTATGGCGGGGGCGGCCGGCCACCCTTCCATACGCAGGCGTATAGTCAAACCATACGCAACCGTATGGAGGTGGACCGTGGTCTACAACATGCACGAACGCGTCGTCCCGGCATCCCCCGAGCGCGTCTGGGACCTGCTCATGGGACTGGGCGGCGAAGGGGACCGGCTCTGGCCGCAGGAGAAGGGCCGGTTCCACCTCCCCGAGGGCGTCAGGCCCGGCGCCCCCGTCGAGCACGACCCGATGCGCTACACGGTCGGCGCCGTCGAGCCCCATCGCCGGATCTGGTTCGACACCGAGGAGATGACCGGCGGGCACGGCTTCACGCTCCGCCCGGTCGAGGGCGGCACCCTCGTCCGGCACGAGATCAAGGGCCGCACCACGGGATTGTTCCGGCTGCTGTGGCCGGTGCTGATCCGCTGGCAGCACGACGCCGTCCTGGAGCGGCTCCTGGACAACCTGGAACGGGAGGCCCGCCGCGTCGGCGCCGGCTGACGGGCCACGCCCGGGTGAGCCGATAGCCTGGCCCGGTGCTGGAAGAGATCACGGCGACCCGTTACGTCACGCCGCTGCGTGAGGGCGGGTCGCTGCCCGGGGTGATGGAGGCCGACGACCTCGGCACCTACGCCGTGAAGTTCCGGGGGGCCGGGCAGGGCCCCCGGGTGCTGGTCGCCGAGGTCGTCTGCGCCGAGCTGGCCAGGCGGCTCGGCCTGCGCACCCCCGAGCTGAAGGTGATCGGGGTCGATCCGCAGCTGGGCGCCCGCGAGCCCGACGAGGAGATCCAGGACCTGCTCAAGGCCAGCGCCGGGCGCAACCTCGCCGTCGACTTCCTGCCCGGCGCCCTGGGGTTCGAGCCGCTGGCCTGGCCGCCGGACCCGGTCTTCGCCTCCCGGCTGCTGTGGTTCGACGCGCTGATCCACAACGTCGACCGCAGCTGGCGCAACCCCAACCTGCTGCTCTGGCACGGCGACGTCTGGCTGATCGACCACGGCGCCGCGCTGTGGTTCCACCACAACTGGCGCACCGCCGACCCGCAGCGCGGCTTCGACGCGGGCGACCACGTCCTGGCCCCCTTCGCCACCGCGATGGACGAGGCCGACGCCGAGCTGAGCGAGCGGATCACCCCCGAGCTCCTCGACGCGGTGGTGGCCGAGGTGCCGGACGAGTGGCTGGCCGGCGAGCCGGGGTTCGACGACGCGCAGGCCGTACGGCATGCCTACACCGAGCACCTGCTCGCCCGCGCGCACGGGCCGCGGCAGTGGCGGCCGGAGCCGGGAACGGGGACCCCCGCCCCGCGCGAGAACAAGAGGTCCGGCTCGGTCGGCGCGTTCTGGAAGGGCATCCGATGAGAGACGTCTACGAGTACGCCGTCATCCGGGTCATCCCCCGCGTCGAGCGGGGCGAGCTGATCAACGCGGGCATCCTGCTCTACTGCCAGCCCCGCGACTACCTGTGCGCCAGGGTGGAGCTGGACGAGGCGCGGCTGCGCGCGCTGGACGCCCACGTGGACCTCGACGGGGTACGGCACGCGCTCGGCGCCTATCCCATCTCCTGCGCCGGCGAGACCGGCCCGCTGTCCGCGGAGCCGCTCGGCAGCCGGTTCCGCTGGCTGACCGCGCCGCGTAGCACGATCGTGCAGGCCGGCCCGGTCCACGCGGGTCTCACCGAATCCCCCGAGGCCGAGCTGGAGCACCTGATGACCCGCCTGGTCAGGACGGCCGTCTGACCCGGCCGTCCGGCGGAAAGCGGGTCAGAAGAGCACCGACATGAAGGTGTCGACCTCTTTGAAGCCCGCCCTGCGGTAGGCGGCCCTGGCCGGGGCGTTGTAGTCGTTGACGTACAGCGAGACCACCGGCGCGAAGCAGTCGAGGGCGTACTTGACCACCGCGGCCATCCCGGCCACCGCGTGACCCTTCCCACGGTGGTCGGGATGCACCCAGACCCCCTGGATCTGGCAGGCCAGCGGGGTGACGGCGCCGATCTCCGCCTTGAAGACGACCGTGCCGTCCTCGATCCGGGCGTAGGAACGGCCGATGCGGATCAGCTCGGCGACCCGTGAGCGGTACAGCGCGCCGCCGTCGCCCGCCTCCGGGGAGACGCCCACCTCCTCGGTGAACATCGCCACGCAGGCCGGCAGCAGGATCTCGAACTCCTCCGGCCGCACCCGCCGTACCAGCGGGTCGGCCGGCACCGGCGAGGGCGCCGAGATGGCCATCAGCGGCTGCGCCCAGCGGATCGCCCGGGCGGGTCCCCAGGAGGGCTCCAGCCGCTCCCACAGCAGCTCGACCGGGCCCGCGGGCCCGACGATCGACGAGCAGCGGCGCCCCTGCCTGCGCGCCCGGTCGGCGAAGGCGTGCACGGCCTCGGGACCGGCGTTCACCGGGACCAGGTTGGCTCCCGCGTAACACAGAGAGGTCAGACCGCCGCGCGGGCCGAACCCCCACATCTGACCACCGAGCCGGGCCGGATTGAGCCCGACCGAACGGACCCTGGAGGCGACGAAGACGTTGACGACGGGGTCGGCGTCCAGAAGCGCCAGGACCTCGTCACGATCGTTGTCGTCGAGCACGCGCGACGCCGTTGTACGCAGCATCACCCGCCCAGCCTACGCGACCCCCTCGATTTTGGCAGGAACCCACGCATGACCGGCGTGAAGTGCCATCTCGGGCGGCGGCCGTCACCGGCCCTGCCCGGCCTTGCGCTGCGCCAGGGGGATGGCCCGCTGCTCCGGCTGCGGTTCCGGGGTCGCCGCGCAGCGCGCGTCGGCGCCGGAGTCGCCCGCGGGGCGGGGCAGCGTGCCGTCCCTGAGGTAGGCGGCCAGGATCCGGTCGGCGCACTGGTTGCCGGCGAAGGAGACGCCGTGGTTGCCGCCGGGCTCGACCACCAGCCGGGAGCGCGAGAAGATCCTGCGCAGCTCCAGCGCCCCGGAGTAGGGGGTGGCCGCGTCGCGCCGGGACTGCAGGAGCAGGATGGGCGGGAGCTTCCTGTCGTCCTGGATCCGCACCGGGGAGCCGGCCGGGCCGGGCCAGAACACGCACGGCGCGTTGTACCAGGCGTTCGACCAGGCGAGGAAGGGCCGGTCGGCGTGGATCGCCGCCGTGTCGGCCCGCCACCGGGTCCACTGACGCGGCCAGGCCGCGTCGCTGCACTGCACCGCCAGATAGACGGCGTAGCCGTTCTCGCTCTCGGCGTCGCCGGCGGCGTACCGGCGGTGGGCGGCCAGCAGGGGCGCGGTGTCGCCACGCCGGACGTAGGCGGACAGCGCCTTGGCCAGCTCCGGCCAGACCATGTCGGAGTAGCCGCCGACGGTGTAGATGTCGTCGAACTCGCTCGGGCCGATCACGCCGCCCGCCGGGCGGGTGCGCAGCCGCTCGCGCGTGGAGTACCAGGCGAAGGAGACCGCCTTGCGGGTCCCGCCCAGCCGGTAGGCGTCGTTGTGGCGGGCCGTCCACCGCAGGAAGTCCTGGTGCCGCCGGTCGAAGGCGACGTTCTGGCTGAGGTTGGCGGTGTACCAGACGCGCCGGGGGTCGACCACGCTGTCCAGTACCAGCCGCTTGACCCGGCCGGGGAAGAGCGTCGCGTAGACCGCGCCGAGGTAGGTCCCGTAGGAGTAGCCCAGGTAGCTGATCTTGGGCTCGCCCAGCGCCCTCCGGATCGCGTCCATGTCCCGGGCGGAGTTCTCGGTGGTCATGTGGGGCAGCACCCAGCTCCACCGCATCTCGCACGCCTCGGCGTACTGGCGGGCCCGGCCCAGGAGCAGCGACTCCTCCCGGGTGCTCCCGGGCACGTTGTCCGGCCGCGGGGCCGCGTAGTGCTTGCGCGGGTCCATGCACCGCAGCGCGGGCTCGCTGCGGCCCACCCCGCGCGGGTCGAAGCCGATCACGTCGTAGCGGTCGGCCAGCCCCGGGGGCAGCGCCGCCGCGACCCGCCTGGCCAGGCTGCGCCCGGAGGCCCCCGGCCCGCCGGGGTTGACCAGCAGGACGCCCAGGTGGTCGCGGTCCCGGGAGGCCCGGCCCTTGATGCGGTTCAGGGCGATGGAGATCGTCTGGTACGGCTCGCGGTAGTCGAGCGGCACCCGGAGCGTCGCGCACTCCACCCCCGGGTCCGCGGGCTCCCGGCCACCCGCCCCGTCACACGGCCCCCAGATCAGCCTCCCGATCCCCGGGTGAACCTGCGCCACCGCCTGCGGCGGCGCTCCGACGGTGACGGCAAGCATCAATGCGACGCCGGTGACCCCCACGACCCTCTTCACTGGGTCTCTCCCCTCGCTGGTGCCAGAGGAGATGGTCCCTCGGAAGGCGTCGCGGGGAGGGGTCATCCGGGCAGACGATTACCAATATGTAGTCAATCGATTGCCAGGTGTAATCATCCCGGGCCCGGCGCAGACCGCCGCAGGAACGCGGGCAGGTCAGCGCACGACGACCTCGGGGCCGGAGGCGTCGTCGAGGTCGACCTCGACGCCCATCTCCTCGGCCAGCCGCAGGGCCTCCTCGATCAGGGTCTCGACGATCTGCGACTCGGGCACGGTCTTGATGACCTCGCCCTTGACGAAGATCTGGCCCTTGCCGTTACCCGAGGCGACGCCCAGGTCGGCCTCGCGGGCCTCGCCCGGGCCGTTGACGACGCAGCCCATGACCGCCACCCGCAGCGGGACCTTCAGGCCCTCCAGCCCGGCCTGGACCTGCTCGGCCAGGGTGTAGACGTCGACCTGGGCCCGGCCGCACGACGGGCAGGAGACGATCTCCAGGCCGCGCTCGCGCAGGCCCAGCGACTCCAGGATGCCGATGCCGACCTTGATCTCCTCCACCGGCGGGGCCGACAGCGAGACGCGGATGGTGTCGCCGATGCCCTCGGCCAGCAGCGCGCCGAAGGCCACCGCCGACTTGATGGTGCCCTGGAAGGCCGGGCCGGCCTCGGTGACGCCCAGGTGCAGCGGGTAGTCGCACTGCTGCGCGAGCAGCCGGTAGGCCTGGATCATCACGACCGGGTCGTTGTGCTTGACCGAGATCTTGATGTCCCGGAAACCGTGCTCCTCGAACAGCGAGCACTCCCACAGCGCGGACTCCACCAGCGCCTCGGGGGTCGCCTTGCCGTACTTCTGCAGCAGGCGCGGGTCGAGTGAACCGGCGTTGACGCCGATGCGGATCGGCACCCCGTGGTCGGCCGCGGCCTTGGCGATCTCGCCGACCTTGTCGTCGAACTTCTTGATGTTGCCCGGGTTGACCCGGACCGCCGCGCAGCCCGCCTCGATCGCGGCGAAGACGTACTTCGGCTGGAAGTGGATGTCGGCGATCACCGGGATCTGCGACTTCTTCGCGATGATCGGCAACGCCTCGGCGTCGTCCTGGGAGGGCACCGCCACCCGGACGATCTGGCAGCCCGACGCGGTGAGCGCGGCGATCTGCTGGAGGGTGGCGTTGATGTCGGCGGTGACCGTGGTGGTCATGGACTGCACCGAGACCGGCGCGTCACCGCCCACCGGGACGGAGCCGACCATGATCTGGCGGGAACGGCGTCGCTCGGCGATCGGCTTGATCCTGACCGAGGGGATACCGAGAGCAACAGAAGTCATTTTCAGCCCTTTGAAGAGTCGACGACGCGTTCCAGTCTAGGTAGTGGCGGTGAGCTCACGCGCCCGCGCCCGGGCCCAGGCGTCGGCCGCCAGGACCTCCTCGACCGAGCCCGCCCCGGTGACGTCGTGCTCGGCGACGACCGCGGCCACGGTGTCCACGATGCCCAGGAACGGCAGGCGTCCGGCCATGAACGCCTCCACGCAGACCTCGTTGGCGGCGTTGTAGACGGCCGGGGCCGTACCGCCCGCGGAACCGACGTGGCGGGCGAGCGCGACGGAGGGGAAGGCCTCCTCGTCGAGCGGCTCGAAGGTCCAGGTGTGGGCCGCGGTCCAGTCGACGGGGACGGCGGCGCCGGGGACCCGCTCGGGCCAGCCGAGGGCGAGCGCGATCGGCAGCCGCATGTCGGGCGGGCTGGCCTGGGCGATGGTCGAGCCGTCGACGAACTCCACCATCGAGTGGATGACCGACTGCGGGTGGACCACGACCTCGATCCGGTCGAAGCCGATGTCGAAGAGCAGGTGGGCCTCGATGACCTCCAGGCCCTTGTTGACGAGTGTGGCGGAATTCACGGTGATGACCGGGCCCATCGACCACGTCGGGTGGGCCAGGGCCTGCTCCGGCGTGACGTCCCCGAGCTCCTCGCGGGTCCGGCCGCGGAAGGGCCCGCCGCTCGCCGTGACGATCAGCTTCCGTACGGCCGCGGCGTCCTGGCCGGCCGGCCCGGCGGCCCACAGGCACTGGGCCAGCGCGGAGTGCTCGGAGTCCACCGGGATCAGCTGACCGGGCTTGGCCAGGCGCTTGACCAGCGGACCGCCGACGATGAGCGACTCCTTGTTGGCCAGCGCGAGCGTCCGGCCCGCCTCCAGGGCGGCCAGCGTCGAGGTCAGCCCGAGCGCGCCGGTGACGCCGTTGAGCACGATGTCGCACGGCCAGGTCGCCGCCTCGGCGACGCCCTCGGGGCCCGCCAGGACCTTCGCGCTCACGCCGCGGGCCGCCAGGGCCTCCTTCAGCGCGGGGACGGCCGACGGGTCGGCCACGGCCACGACCTCGGGCCGGAACTCGGCGGCCTGGCGGGCGAGCAGGTCGATCCGGCCGCCTCCTGCGGCCAGCGCCACCACCCGGAGGCTCTGCGGGTTGCGGGCGATGACGTCGAGGGACTGGGTCCCGATGGAGCCGGTCGAGCCGAGCAGGACGACGGAACGCGTGATGTCTGGCTGCACGGCCCCATTCTCGCGGGTGCCGTACACATGTCGAACCGGCATGGAGATCTGTGATGCCAGAAACGCACGGTGAATAGTGCTATTTACGCCCGAATCCTGCTATATCAATAGTCGCGAATTTTGAGAAATGCGGATATGCGGCGCACTAGCTTCCCGAACCAGCATCAGGTCTCGGGAGGTACAAATGCGCCGCACGGCACGCCTGGTTCCGATCCTCGCCCTCGCCGCGGGGAGCACCCTGCTCTCCGCGGCGGTCGCGCAGAGCGCCACCGCAGCATCCGCCGCCCCGCCCGCCGAGGAGGAGGCCGCCGACACCAAGAGCGAGCAGCGCGTCGTCCAGCGCTACTGGACCGAGGCGAAGATGGAGGCGGCGCTGCCGCTGGACGCCCTGGCCCCCAAAAAGGGCGGCGTGCGCCTCACCGCGGAGACGAACACCGCACAGGCTCAACCCTTCTCGGTCCCCGCCGACCCCGCAGACGACGTCGCGGACTCCCGCGCCGTCGCCGCCCGCGCCTCCGGCGGCTCGCCCTGGACGCGGGGCGGAGAGATAACCAAGACCGCCGGGCGGGTGTTCTTCACCTACCAGGGACGCAACGCCTCGTGTTCGGGCAACGCCGTCACCAGCGAGAACGAGAGCACCGTGATCACCGCCGGGCACTGCGTGAAGATGGGCGGGGCCTTCCACACCAACTGGGTCTTCGTGCCGGGTTACAACAACGGCGAGCGGCCGCACGGCACATGGGTGGCGACCACGCTCTACACGACCCCCCAGTGGAACAACAACGAGGACATCAACTACGACATGGCCGCCGCCGTGGTGGCCCCGCTGAACGGCAGGCGGCTGACCGACGTGGTCGGCGGCCAGGGCGTCGCCTTCAACCAGGCCAGGCGCCAGCAGATGCACGCCTTCGGCTATCCGGCCGCCAGCCCCTACGACGGCTCCAAGCTGATCTACTGCAGCGGCCGGGCCTTCGACGACTTCCTCGCCAGCCGCGACCTCGGCCTGAACTGCAACATGACCGGAGGATCCAGCGGCGGGCCGTGGTTCCTCAACTTCAACGAGAGCACCGGGCTGGGCACGCAGAACTCGGTGAACAGCTTCAAGTACAACTTCGCCAGCGGCTGGATGTTCGGTCCCTACTTCGGCGCGGAGGCCAAGGCCGTCTACGACGCCGCGCAGAGCACCGGCACGCCGTAGATTGCCGAAAGTAGCCACAACAACACATCGGGTAGTGCAAACTCGGCTCCTATGACCTCGAGCCTCGCCCTGCTTGTGGCCGCTTCCGTCGTCGCCGGACTGATGGGCGCCCCTTCCGCCGATGTGACGATCACAGAGAACCGCTCCTGGGTCGCGAGCGCCGCCCAGGCACTCCGGCCGCTCGGGACCGCCGTCCGCACCACCGCGACGATCCCGGGCGGGACCGACGTCGTCGAGCACGTGGCCGCCGGCAACGAGGCGGAGCGGCGCCGCGTGCTCGACTACTGGACCCCACGCCGGATGGCGGCCGCCCTGCCGATCGGCCTGCTCGGAACGCTGAAGGGAGCGCTCGTCGGTTCGAGCGCCCCGGCCCGCCACCAGGCCGCCCGGCCCGGCACCGGCGCCGGCGCCTCCACCGCCACCGGCGGGTCCCGCTGGACCACCGGCGGGCTGGTGGGCCGGACCACCGGGCGCGTGTTCCTCACCCTGGGCGGGGTCGACTTCGTGTGCTCGGCCAGTTCGGTGAAGGGCGCCAACAAGGACCTGGTCGTCACCGCCGGGCACTGCGTCAAGGACGGCACCGGCGCGTGGGCGGACAACTGGACCTTCGTCCCCGGCTACGACCGGGGCCGCCAGCCGTACGGGCAGTTCACCGCCCGCCGCATGTTCGTGGCCGGCCCGTGGTCCCGCAGCGCGGACGACAACCACGACGTCGGCATGGTCGCCCTCAACAAGAACGGCACCAAGCACCTCGCCGAGGTCGTCGGCGCCCAGGACATCTCCTTCGGCACCCCTCGCGGCCGCCAGACCTACGGCTTCGGCTTCCCCGTCGATCCCCCCTACAACGGCGAGCACCTGATCTACTGCGCCGGCCCCGTCCGCGCCGATCCCCACGACCAGACCGGGGACCAGGGCCTCGGCTGCACCATGACCGCCGGCTCCAGCGGCGGCCCCTGGTTCAGCGACTTCAACCCCGCCACCGGCCGCGGCGTCATCACCTCGGTGAGCAGCTTCAAGTACAGCGACGACCAGGGCACGATGTACGGCCCCTACTTCGGCGAGATCGCCAAGAACCTGTACACCATCGCCCAGAGCGCCTGAATCCGGCGCGTGGCGCCGGGTACGGCGTGTAGTCGGCGCCGGGTACGGCGCGGGTTCGAGCCGGGGCACCGGCGCCGGTACGGCGAGACGGTGGGCGGTGGAGGTCGGCGCCGTTCGTACGGCGGGCGGCCGGGGTGGCGGGGACGGGTGTTGCACCATCGGGGCGGGGGTGGGTGGGGCGCTGTGCGGGCGGGTGTTCCGGCCGGCCGTCTCAGCGGGCTTCTGGTGCATTCAGGCCTTCGGCCTGCCCGGGCGCGCGGGGTGCGGTCCTTTCATACGCCGGCCTGCACACCCGCCCGCTCCGCGCCCGTCTCTGCTCCGCCGTACCCCTGACCCGCCGTAGTGGCGGAACCTTCCCGGACGCCCAGGGTGCGCCGGGTGGCTGAAGCAATCGGTGGCGGGGCCGTTCGGGGCGGGCCGCCGTAGCTGAAGCCCACGGTGCGGGAAGGAGCGCAGGGCAGAAGCGTGGGGCAGGAGCGCAGGGCAGAAGCGTGGGGCAGGAGCGCGGGGCAGGAGCGTGGGGCAGGAGCGCGGGGCAAGTTACCGTGGCTGCGCCCCACCCGGAGGCGGCTTACACCGCGGCGGCCGGATGGGGGCTCCTCATCTCGCCGAAGTAGACCTCGGGTGCTCCTTCGATGTGGTTGGGCAGTTCGGCCATGCAGGCGCGCAGCAGCGGGGTCGCGTTGTGCCGGTCGAGGTCCTCTTGCGAGCGCCAGACCTCGTAGAGGAAGAACCGGCCGTCCTCCTGCTCGTGAAGGTGGTACTGAAGGCTGCCCTCATGCCCCCGGGACGGCTCGACGAGGTCCAGCAGGAGCCTTCTGAGCTCGTCGGCGTGGCCGGGCTTGGGGGTCAGGAATCCATACAGCGAAACGGGCGTCCGCGGCCTCAAGGTCGTCGTCATGTGATCGACGTTAGGATGTGACACCGGTGTCAGATTCAAGCCGCTTCTCTGTGAGGTGGGTCACATGAAGATCGGAGAGCTGTCCCGCGAAACGGGTGTGGCCGTCCGGCTCCTCCGTTACTACGAGGCCCAGGGGTTGCTCACCTCCCAGCGCAGCGAGGGCGGCCACCGCCATTACGGCCCGGAGGCCCCCGCCGCCGTCGCCCGCATCCGCGCCCTGCTCGCCGCCGGGCTGCCCACCAAGGTCATCCGCGAGCTCATGCCCTGCTTCGTCGGCGACGGCACCGAACTTCAGGCCTGCGTCCTCGACCACCTCAAGACCCAGCTGGCCGAGCTGGACTCCCACATAGCCGACCTCACCCGGGCCCGCACGGCTCTGGACGACATCCTCCGATCCTCCACCCGAGCCCTCGCCCACACCTGACCCGCAGACATCAGGTGCCCCCGTCGGGCACAGCTACGGCGGCCCGCCCTGAGGTCCTTCCCGTCGGCGAAGCCGCAAGGCGACGGCGGCCGACCATGAGCGGCCCCGCGCCCGCACAGCACGACCATGTCTCCCACCCCGGCAGGCCGGCCCCGCCCACCGAAGCCGCCCGCCGTACGAAAGGCGCCGAGCACCGCCGTCCGACGCCCCGCCGTACCGGCGCCGGGCCCTGCTTTGAATCCGCGCCGTATCCGGCGCCTACAGGGACAGGCCGGTGAGGACCATGACCTTCTCGTAGGTGTAGTCGGCGATGGCGGAGCGGATGCCCTCGCGGCCGACGCCGGAGTCCTTGACGCCGCCGTAGGGCATCTGGTCGGCGCGGTAGGACGGGACGTCGCCGATGATGACGCCGCCGACCTCGAGTTCGCGGTTGGCGCGGAAGGCCAGGTCGAGGTTGCGGGTGAACACCCCGGCCTGCAGGCCGTACTTGGAGTCGTTGACCGCCGCGAAGGCCTCGTCCGGGCCGGAGACGGTCTGGACGATCATCACGGGGCCGAAGACCTCCTCGCAGGAGACCTTGGCCCCGGTGGGGACGTCGGCCAGGACGGTCGGGGTGACGGTGGCGCCGTCGCGGGTGCCGCCGGTCAGGACGCGGGCGCCGGACGCGACGGCCTCGTTGACCCACTGCTCGACACGCTCGGCGGCCTCGACCGAGACCAGCGGGCCGACCTGGGTCTTCTCGTCGGCCGGGTCGCCGGTCACCAGGGCCTCGACGGCCGGGACCAGCCTGCCCAGGAACTCCTCGCGCACGGACTCCTCGACGATCACCCGCTGGACCGCGATGCAGCTCTGGCCCGCCTGGTAGTTGGAGAACAGCGCCACCCGGGAGGCGGCCCAGTCGAGGTCGGCGTCGGCCAGCACGACCGCGGCGGCGTTGCCGCCGAGCTCCAGGGTGACGTGCTTGCGCGGCACCTGGTCCATGATCGCGTATCCGACCGGGCCCGAGCCGGTGAAGGAGACCACCGGCAGGCGGGGGTCGGTGACCAGCGTGGAGGCGCGGTCGTTGGGCACCGGCAGCACGGAGAACATCCCGGCCGGCAGGTCCGTCTCGGCGAGGATCTCGCCGAGCACCAGCGCCGACAGCGGGGTGGCCGGGGCGGGCTTGACGATGACCGGCGCGCCGGCGGCGATGGCCGGGGCGACCTTGTGGGCGACGAGGTTGAGCGGGAAGTTGAACGGCGTGATCGCCAGGATCGGCCCGTACGGCACACGCGAGACATACGCCAGGCGGCCGGTCGCGGCGGGCTCGGTGTCCAGGCGCATCGCCTCGCCGCTCAGGCGGCGGGTCTCCTCGGCGGCGAAGCGGAAGGTGGAGACAGCACGGCCGACCTCGCCGCGGGCCCAGAAGAGGGGCTTGCCGTTCTCCTCCATGATGAGGCGGGCGATCTCGTCGGCGCGCTCGGCCAGGCGGCGCGAGACGTGGGCGAGGGCCTCGGCCCGCACGTGGATGGGGAGCGCGGCGGCCTCCTTGCGTACGGCGTCCGCCGCGGCGACGGCCTCCTCGACCTGGCCGGGGGTCGGTACGGAGCAGACGCCGACGGTGCGGCCGTCATGGGAGTTGGTCACGGTGAGCTCGCCGTCCCCGGTCGCGGGGCGGCCGGCGAGCCAGAAGGGGCGCACGTCCATGCTTCCGACCGTATGTCACCCGCGGGTACCGGGCCCTACTCCACTCCGCACAAGACCCGTGACATCGCTCGCCGTTCCGCATAAACATCACCCTCGATCTCCTGTAACGAAATAGGGATTATTAAGGGATATTTCTTATGGACGACGGTTTGAACGATCTTCACCCTGGCTAAGTCTCGTGTGCCACCCCCCAGATCGGAAAGGCGTGCCCCCATGACCTCCTCGGCGCCGCTCGGGTTGCAGGGCGCCTACATGCTCGGCGAGCGGGCCGGTCAGGACGAGTTGCGCGGCCGGCTCCTCGACGTGGCCAGCCGTCTTCTGGTCACCGTCGGGCCGGAGAGCCTGTCGATGCGGCGTATCGCCGGCGAGGCCGGATGTTCCACCACCGTCATCTACACCATGTTCGGCAGCAAGGAGGGCCTGGCCGAGGCCCTCTACCTGGAGGGCTTCGAGCGGTTCCGGCGGCGCCTGAACGAGGTGCCCGCCCGCAAGAACTCCCTTGAGCACCTCAACGCCCTCGGCCCGGCCTACCGGGAGGCCGCGCTGGCCGAGCCCGGCTACTACGGCCTGATGTTCGAGAAGGCGATCCCCGGCTTCACCCCCAGCGAGCGGGCCAGGACCCTGGCCAGGGCGGCGCTCAACGTCTTCGACCGGGTGATCGCCGACTGCATCTCGGCGGGCTATCTCGTCCCCACCCAGCCCAGGAAGATCGCCGACGCGCTGTGGGCGGCGGCGCAGGGGGCGATCAGCCTGGAACGTGCCGGTCACCTGCGCGACGGGCACGTCTACGAGACCGTCACCCGCGCCATCGTCTTCCGCTACATGGTCAAGCCCGCCCCGGAGCTGAGCGACTCCGGAGCCGCCCTGCTCTAAGGCCTGTCCTGTGAATCTTCTGACGCTGATTCAGCCAGCTCGTCGCTCGAAAATATGCTGAGAACGTGATCGATATCATCGGCCGGTGGCGGGCCTTCGAAAAGACGCTCCGCGACCGCGAGCTCGCCTGGGGATTGCACTTCGCCCCGGAACAACTCCGCTACGCCCGCTCCGCCGAGCATCCGCGCGGAGCTGGCGTGGATCACCTCCTCCCCGCCGACTACCGGGCGTTCGTTTCCGAGGTGGGATATCCGGTCATCGGGTTCGGCTACTACGACAGGGACGGGATCTCCTTCCTCCCGCCGGAGGCGATGGCGCGCCTCTCGGTCGACCTGCCCGACCCCGAGGATGCGTGGCCCGAGCCCGCCGACGATCGGCCGACCCTCTGCCGGCACGCCTTCTTCGCCGGATACGACCTGTCCGGGATCGAGGGCTACTCGTTCGGACCGGCGGCCGGCGGCGGCGAGCCGGTCGTCTGGCTGGTCGAGCGCGGCATGCCGCAGGAGGAGATCGGCACCTTCACCGAGTGGCTGGACAGGGAGATCTCCCGGCTGCACGCCTACGTCACCGCATTCGAGACCGATGAGATCGCCGCACTGCGTGAGAAGAACGGCGGCGAGGGCGACCCGCACCGGCTCCTCGACTACTCGCTGGGCGGCTCCTACGACCAGGCACCGTACACCGCCCAGGATCTGGACTTGGCTTGGGTGGAGTCGCAGGAGGGCTCCCCGTACTCCTACGGGCTGATCGACGGTACCGGTGCCTGGCGGATCCCGCTCGGGAAAAGGTTCCGCAGCGTCCTGCCGTTTCGCGACGGCGCCGCCGAGGTCATCCTCAACGCGCAAACCACCAGCTACGCAGGCCCATGGATCACGATCCGGCCGGACGGTTCACCTACCGGCCATTAGGGGCATGAAAGCCAGTCCAAAGCAGCGACCAGCAGGATCTGGCAGCGGTAGATGACCGCGCGCTTGGCATACCGACAGGCCAGCGCGCGGTACCGCTTGAGCCGCGCGATCGCGCGTTCCACCACGTTGCGTCGCTTGTAGATCTCCAGATCGAAGGCGTACGGCCGACCGCCCCGCGAGCCCCGGCTCCGGCGATGGGCCAGCTGGTCCTGCTTCTCCGGAATCGTGGCGGCGATCCGCCGACGGCGCAGATACCGGCGCGTGCCACGGGCGCTGTAGGCCTTGTCAGCGATCACTCGAAACCACCAGCCCTCCGGCCGCGGGTAGCCGACGGGCGGGCGCACCTGATCGATCAAGGGGATCAACCGCGGGTTGTCCCCGGCCTGGCCAGAAGACAAGATCACCGCCAGTACCCGGCACCAGGCGTCCACGGCCAGATGCAGTTTGCTGCTCAGGCCGCCCCGGGAGCGGCCCAGCGCTTCGCCGTCGACGGCGTCCACCGTCGCACCCGAGGCCCCGATGGGAGCGGTGCCCCCTAATCCGGGCACCGGCGGCATGCTGGTGCGCCCGGGTGACGGTGGAGTCGACCGCCACCTCATAGACGGCTCCGTCCAGGCCGCCTTCATCGGCCTGGACATTCGCTTTGACGTGCTCGAAGATCCGCTCCCAGGTGCCGTCGGCGCTCCATCGGCGCAGCCGCTCGTGCAGCGTCTTCCAGGGTCCGTAGCGGTCGGGGACGTCCCGCCAGGGCGCTCCGGTGCGGGCCTGCCACAGAATCCCGTTGATCACCTGCCGGTGGTCGCGCCACTGGCCGCCCTGGCCGCCGCCTTGCGGCAGCAGCGGTTCGATCTGCTCCCACTGCTGATCGGTGAGTTCTCCCCGGTGCACCATGCCTGCCACATCGGTGACCAGGCCGAACTCCTGAAGAGAAGATTCACAGGACAGGCCTTAGACCTCGGACGTCGGAGGTCAGAGGTTCAGCGCGACCCAGAGCTCGGCCCGGGCCGCGGGGTCGTCCAGGTCGCGGCCGAGGATCTCGGCGACGCGGCGCATGCGATAGCGCAGGGTGTGCCGGTGCACGCCGAGCCGCTGCGCCGCCGCGTCCCAGTGTCCGTTGCACGCCAGATAGGCGCGCAGCGACTCCAGCAGGTCGGCGCGGGAGCCGTACTCCCTCAAGGGTGCGAGCAGCGCCGCGGAGAATGCCGCGGCCGCTCCGGCGTCCAGCAGGGAGAGCAGTCCCTGCCCCGCCAGATCGGCGAAGCGCATGACCGGCTCACCGCCGCGGCGGGCCGCGGCGAGCGCCCGGTCGGCCTGGTCCAGGCCCGGGCCCAGCCGCTGATCGTCCACCGGGGTGCCGACGCCGACCGGTCCGTGACCGCACAGCGCCGCCGCCGCGGTCTCGGCGCGCTCGGCCGGCACGACGACGACCACCCGGCCGCCGGTGTCCGCCGCGAACGCCTCCCCCGCCGACTCCCTCGCCGCCTCCAGCACCGCCTCGGGATCGCCGCCGCAGGCCAGCACGGTCAGCGGCCCGTCCGCGAGAGCGCCGCCCAGCAGCTCCAGCGTCTCCCGCCCGGCCCGCGTCTCCCCGGCCAGCAGCAGCCGCAGTACGGCGGAGCGGACGCCGCGCTCGGCCTCCTGGTGCTCCCTGCCGTGTTCGAGCAGGAGGGTGAGCAGCGATCCGGCGGCGTTGACCACGGTGTGCTCGACCGGCGAGAAGGGCTTGCCGAGCCCGACCGCGAAGAACCCCCTGATCCGGCGGGCGCCGAGCGGCTGGACGACGACGTGCGCCCCGGGGGTGGAGAACGCGAGGCTGGAGGGGGTCCCGCCCTCGCGCGGCCGGCCGCGCAGGCGACCGAGCTCGGGGACGACGGCGGCCACGCCCGCGGCGCCCCTGCCCGCCGCGTGCCGTTCGGCTCCCGCCTCGTCGAGAAGGACGGCCCAGCCGCCGAGCTCCCGCGCCAGGCGCTCGATCACGGCCCGTGGCCCCTCGGGACGCAGAGCCGCGCGGGTGAGGCGGTTCTGGGCCGCGAAGGCCCGGGTGATCTCCTCGTACTGCTCGGCGGCGAGCAGGTCGCTGACCGCCTTGCCGATCGCGACGAACGGGGTCTGGCGCGGCACCTCGACCAGCGGCAGCCCCGCCCGGGAGGCGGCCGTCACCAGCTCGGCGGGGATCTCCTCGTGCCCCAGGCCGACGCCGAACCCCAGGCCGGTGACGCCCCGGGCGACCAGGCGCTCGACGTACGGCGCGGCGCCGGCGGCGTCCAGGCGCATGCCCGTGGTCAGGACGAGCTCGCCGCCCTCCAGGAACGGCGTGGGATCCTCCAGCTCGCTCACGGCCACCCAGCGCACCGGCCGGTCGAGCGCCTCGTGCCCGGCGAGCACGGCGAGCCCGAGCGGCAGGCGCCGCACGACGGTGCGCAGCGTCGGCGCCACCATCACCCCCGGTTTGTACGTTACGGCCAGAGCGATCCTCGCAATTTTGCCATAGTGCATCATCGGCATCCCGGCACACCCGGCATACCGTCGCAGCATGAGCACCGTCACCCAGGGCGGCCCGTCGCTTCCGCAGGAGCGCCGCGTCGTCACCGAGATCCCCGGCCCGAAGTCCCGCGAGATGTTCGCCCGCAAGCAGGCAGCCGTCCCGCCGGGCATCGGCACCACCCTGCCGGTCTTCGTGACGCACGCCGGTGGCGGTGTCGTCGTCGACGCCGACGGCAACTCCCTGATCGACTTCGGCTCGGGCATCGCGGTGACCAACGTGGGCAACGCCGCCCCGCGCGTGGTCGAGCGGGTCCGGCGCCAGGTGGCGGACTTCACGCACACCTGCTTCATGATCACGCCGTACGAGTCGTACGTGCAGGTCGCCGAGAAGCTCAACGAGATCACCCCCGGCGACCACGAGAAGCGCACCTTCCTGCTCAACAGCGGCGCCGAGGCCGTGGAGAACGCGGTCAAGGTGGCCCGGCACGCCACCGGCCGCCAGGCGGTCGTCGTCTTCGACCACGGCTACCACGGCCGGACCCTGCTGACGATGTCGCTGACGGCCAAGAACATGCCGTACAAGCAGGGCTTCGGCCCGTTCGCGCCCGAGGTCTACCGGGTGCCGTTGGCCTACCCGTTCCGCTGGCCGTCGGGCCCGGAGAACTGCGCCGAGGAGGCCGCGGCCCAGGCGATCGACCAGATCAACAAGCAGGTCGGCGCCGAGAACGTGGCGGCGGTGCTGATCGAGCCGATCGCGGGCGAGGGCGGCTTCATCGAGCCGGCCAAGGGCTTCCTGCCGAGGATCGCCGAGTTCTGCAGGGCCAACGGGATCGTCTTCATCGCCGACGAGGTGCAGACCGGCTTCGCCCGCACCGGCGACCTGTTCGCGTGCGAGGACGAGGGCGTCGTCCCCGACATCATCGTCACCGCCAAGGGCATCGCGGGCGGCCTGCCGCTGGCGGCCGTCACCGGCCGCGCCGAGATCCTCGACAAGGTCCACGTCGGCGGCCTGGGCGGCACCTACGGCGGCAACCCGCTGGCCTGCGAGGCGGCGCTCGGCGTGCTGGAGACCATCGAGGCCGACGACCTGGTGGGCAGGGCCCGGCGCATCGGCGAGGTCATGCTCCCGCGCCTGCGCGCCATCGCGGACAAGAGCCCGATCGTGGGCGACGTGCGCGGCCGCGGCGCCATGATCGCCATCGAGCTGGTGGTCCCCGGCACCCGGGAGCCGCACCCCACGGCCGCGGGCGAGATCGCCAGGAGGTGCCACGCCGAGGGTCTGCTCGTGCTGACGGCCGGCACCTACGGCAACGTCCTGCGGTTCCTGCCGCCGCTGGTCATGCCCGACCACCTGCTGGAAGAGGGCCTGGCCATCCTGGAGAAGGTCGTCTCCGAGATCTGACGGTTTGAAGCCCGCTGGAAGGGGCACCCGGCTTGATGCCTGGTGCCCCTTTTGTCGTTCGACGAATCACACCCTGGCGGCGATTTAACCCTCGCTTGGGCTCCAGCAAATCGATCACCGGGGGTAGGAACGTTATAACGGTTGCGACAGGTGACAGAGTGAGCAGGAGGGGAGGCGTGGTGGACTGGAGGCCGACCAGAACGGTACGGACCATGATGATGTTCGACCCAGAAGGCCTGACCCGCGCCCAATGCGACGGTGACGCCTGCGTGGCCTGCCACAAGAGGTGGCCACGGCCCAGGATCAGGATCGGCCGCCTGCCCAACGAGGCGATCCTGTTCGCCTGCCCGGAGTGCGCGGACGCGCTGGTCCCCGAGCCCGTGGAGAACGTCCGCCCGTTCTCCCGCCGGGTCGCCTTCTCCTGAGGATTCTCCCGGGACGGACTTCCCGTCCGCTCCCGGAGCGCGCGGCCTTCCCGGCCTCCGAGGGCGTACGGCCCCGCTGAGGAAGGGACCGGGCGGGGCCGGGAAAAGGGCCGTGCCCTCCCCCGCCGGAACGGGGAAGGGCACGGAACCTCCGGGCTCACCGGACGGAGCCGGCCGCCCCGCGCAGGGTCCCCGCGCGGGGCTCACACCGGGGGCCGCCCGGGATTACTTGGTGAAACCGACGGCGGTCCAGTCCTTCGGGTCGGCGTAGCCGAAGGCGCCGTAGTTGGCCAGGTTCTTCTTGGCCGCGTAGATGCTCGGACGCTGGTACATCGGGATGGTGTGGACCAGGTCCCAGATCAGCTTGTCGGCCTGGTTGCCCAGGTCGATGGCCTTCTGCGGGTCCATCTCACCGGCCGCCTGCTCGATCAGGGTGTCCAGCTCGGGGGTGCCGACGCGCGGGAAGTTGCTGCCGTAGTTCTCGGCGCTCTCCGGCGTCTTGTAGATCTGCGGCAGGGCGCCGTTCGGGAACGGCGTGCCCAGCCAGGAGAACGGAACGATGTCGAAGTTGCCGGGGATGACGTAGTCGTCGAAGAACTTGTCGTCCGGGACCGGCTCGACGTTGACCTTGACGCCGATCTCCTTCAGCATCGCCTGGGTGAGCTCACCCTCCTGCTTGGAGACCGCCAGCGAGGCCGGGTAGGTGAAGCGGATGGCGAACTCCTTGCCGTCCTTCTTGCGGTACTCGCCCTCCTGCTTCCAGCCCGCGGCCTCCAGCAGCTGCTTGGCCTTCTCCGGGTTGTACTTGCCGACCTCGCCGGAGTTGTCCACGTAACCCTTGTGGGTGTTCATGTACAGGTGGTTGCCGAGCGTCTGGATCGGCCAGTCCATGTCCTTGAGGTCGGACGCGGCGATCGTCTCGCGGTTGATGCCCATGGCGACGGCCTGGCGGACCGACTTGTCCTTCAGCAGCTCGGCCGAGCCGTTGACGGTGAAGTGGCGCCAGTTCGGGGCCGCCGCCTTGCGGATGTCGACGTTCGGCACCTCCTTGGCCCGCTTGAGGTCGGAGGCGTTGGCCGGGATCTCGAAGGCGTCGATCTCGCCGTTGGCGAAGGCGTTCATCGTCGCGCCGTCCTCGATGGCGCGGAAGAGCACCTTGTCGAGCTTGGCCTTGCGGCCCCACCAGTTGTCGTCACGCACGAGGGTGACGGTCTTGGTGGTCTCGTCGAGCTTCTCGACCTTGAACGGGCCCGCGGTGACCGGGATCTTGCCGACCCAGCCCTTGTTGAAGGCCTCGGGGTCGGAGTTGGTGGAGGCCGGGTAGAGGGGCGAGAACATGCCCTTCCAGTCCGGGTAGTTCTTCTCGAAGGTCACCACGACGTCCTTGTCGGTGGCGCCCTTCTCCACCGACTTGACCCGGTCGTAACCGTCGGTCGAGGTGACCTGGTACTTCTTGTTGGAGCCGTTCAGGGCCTTCCACTGCGCCTGGAGGTCCTTGTAGGTGATCGGCGTCCCGTCCGACCAGGTGGCCTTCTCGTGGAGCTTGTAGGTGACGACCTGGACGCCGTCCTTGAGCTCCATGTTCCACTCGGTGACGTAGTCCGGGTGGTTGTTGACGTCGGCCTTGTCGTCGGCGATGCCCATGCTCGGCATGAGCGGCTCGATCACCTGGTCGGTGTTGTCGTGGGTGCCGTTGACCTGGTTGTAGTTCCAGTTGGCCTGCCATGAGCTGGTGGCCAGGGTCACGGTGCCGCCGTCGGCGACCTGCTCGTAGGCGACGGGGTTGATGGTGCTGCTGGGAAGCTGCGCCGCGGCCTCCTTGGCGGCCTCGGACGAGGCGGCCTTGGGCTTGTCGGCGGCGCCGCCGCCACAGGCGGTGAGGGCCATGGCCAGGAGCGCGGCTCCGGCGGTGGCCTTGTAGCCAACCTTCACGTGTTCCTCCAACACAGGGATTTCACACACCCGGGGCCGCGACGGCCTCGGTGTTCTCGGGGTAGTGGCAGGCGGCGCCGTGGTCTCCGGCGGGCGCGAGCCGTATCACGGCGGGTTCCGCCTCGTCGCACTTGCGCGCCTCGGCCTCGCCCAGCAGGGCGCGCTTGGGGCAGCGGGTGCGGAAGCGACAGCCCGACGGGGGGTCTGCGGGGCTGGGCAGGTCGCCCTTGAGCAGGATGCGCGTCCGGGAGCGCTCCAGCTCGGGGTCCGGCAGCGGGATCGCCGACAGCAGCGCCCGGGTGTAGGGGTGCGCGGGCGCGCCGTACACCTCGTCCACCGCGCCGATCTCGGCGATCTTGCCGAGATACATGACGGCGACCCGGTCGGCGATGTGCCGCACCACCGACAGGTCGTGCGCGACGAACAGATAGGACAGCCCCAGCCTGACCTTCAGGTCCTCCAGCAGGTTGATCACACCCGCCTGGATGGAGACGTCCAGCGCCGAGACCGGCTCGTCCAGCACGATCAGCTTCGGCTCCAGCGCCAGGGCGCGGGCGATGCCGATGCGCTGGCGCTGGCCGCCGGAGAAGTGCTGGGGATAGCGCTCGGCGTGCTCGGGCGCCAGGCCGACCAGGGTGAGCAGTTCGGCGATCCTGGCCTGGATGGCCTTGGCGTCCTTGTAGCCGTGCGCGCGCAGCGGCTCGGCGAGGATGTCGCCGACCGGCATGCGCGGGTCGAGTGCGGCCATCGGGTCCTGGAAGACGATCTGCAGGTCCCTGCGGAGCCCCTTGCGCTCGGCCTTGGCGAGCTTGGCGCTGTCCTTGCCGAGCACCACGACCGTGCCGCCCTCCGGCGCCTGCAGCTGCATGATCTGCTGGAGCGTGGTGGTCTTGCCGCAGCCCGACTCGCCGACCAGGGCCAGCGTCTCGCCCTGGGCGATGTCGAAGCTGATGCCGTCCACCGCGTACACGGTGCCGACCCGGCGCTTGAAGACCGCGCCCTTCATGAGCGGGTAGTGCCGGACCAGGTCCTCCACCTTCAGCACGGTCTCCCGCTCGGCGCGCGGCCTGCGCTCCTCCTTCTGCGCGGGGGCCTCCGGGACCGGGTAGACGGTCGCGCCGTCCAGGCCCTTGAGGTCGATCTCGTGCGAGCGGATGCAGGCCGACATGCGCCCGCCGGTGCCGATCCGCTCCAGCTCGGGCTCGGCGTCGTCGCACGCGTCGACCTTGAGCGGGCAGCGCGGCGCGAACGGGCAGCCCGGCGGGAGCGCCGCGGGCGAGGGCGGGTTGCCCTCGATCGGGATCAGCCGCTCGGTCGGGCGGTCCATGCGCGGGATCGAGGCGAGCAGGCCCATGGTGTACGGCTGCCGCGGGCGGTAGTAGATCTCGTCCACGGTGCCCGTCTCGACGGGCTTGCCGGCGTACATCACCAGCACCCGGTCGGCCAGGCCCGCCACGACGCCCAGGTCGTGGGTGATCATCACGATCCCGGCGCCGGTCTCCCGCTGGGCGGTCTTGAGCACCTCCAGGACCTGGGCCTGGATGGTGACGTCGAGCGCGGTGGTCGGCTCGTCGCAGATCAGCACGTCGGGATCGTTGGCGATGGCCATGGCGATCATCGCGCGCTGGCGCATGCCGCCGGAGAACTCGTGCGGGAACGCCTTGGCCCGCACGTCCGGGCGCGGGATGCCGACCAGGTCCAGCAGCTCGACCGCCCGCTCGGCCGCCTTGTCCCTGCCGACCTTCTGGTGGATCCGCACCGCCTCGGCGATCTGGTCGCCGATGGTGTAGACGGGGGTGAAGGCCGACAGCGGATCCTGGAAGATCATGCTGACGCTCTTGCCGCGCAGCCGCGTGAGGTCCTCCTCCCGCGCGCCGATCAGCTCCTTGCCGTGCAGCCGGACCGAACCGGTGACCTCGGCCCCCTCGGGGAGCAGGCCCATCACCGCCAGCGAGGTCACGGACTTGCCGGAGCCGGACTCGCCGACGATGCCGAGGACCTCGCCCCGGCCGAGCCGGTAGCTGACCCCCCGCACGGCCTTGATGCCGCCGCGGAAGGTGACGTTGAGGTCGTCGACCTCGAGGATGGGCTCGTTCACTTGTTGCTCCCCGGGTCGAGCGCGTCGCGCAGGCCGTCGCCGATGAGGTTGATGCTGAGCACCAGGAGCACCAGGAGACCGGCCGGGAAGAGGAACAGCCACGGGTAACCGGTGACCTTGCCGCTTCCCGCGGCGATCAGCGTGCCCAGCGAGACGTCGGGCGGCTGGATGCCGAACCCGAAGAACGAGAGCGCGGCCTCGCCGATGATCGCCCCGCTGACGTTGATGGTCGCGTCGATGATCAGCAGCGAGGAGAGGTTCGGCACGATGTGCCGGAGGATGATCTTCCAGCCGGGGATGCCCATGTACCGGGCGGCCAGCACGAATTCACGTTCCCGCAGCGAGAGCGTCATGCTCCGGACCACCCGGGAGGTGATCATCCAGGAGAAGACCGCGAGCAGGACGACGAACCAGAGCCAGGAGGCGCCCTTGAGCCTCGGCGAGACGATCGCGATGATCAGGAAGCTGGGCAGCACGAGCAGCAGGTCCGCGCCCCACATCAGGACCCGGTCCACCCAGCCGCCGAAGTAGCCGGCGGCGGCGCCGACCAGGGCGGCCAGGCCGGTGGAGAACAGGGCGACGAGGAAGCCGATGATGATCGACTTCTGCATCCCGCGCAGCGTGACCGCGTAGACGTCCTGGCCGATCTGGGTGGTGCCCCACCAGTGGTCGGCGGAGGGCGGGGACAGGAAGGACATGAAGTCCTTGTCGGTCCAGTCGTAGGGACCGAAGAACGGGCCGACGTAGGCCAGCGCCAGCAGCAGGACCAGCGCGATCAGGCCGTAACGGGCCTGGGGGTTCCGCACCAGGCGGGCGAGGGTCACCTTGGAACGCATCTAGCTCACCCGCACCCGGGGGTCGAGGGCCGCCACGATCAGGTCCGAGAGGAAACCGGCCACCAGGACGCAGGCGGCGGTGAAGAGGCTCACCGCGGCGACCGCGTTGACGTCGTTGCTCTGGATCGAGTCGACCAGCCAGGCGCCCATGCCGTGCCAGCCGAAGATCTTCTCGGTGAAGGTCGCGCCGGTCAGCAGCGTGCCGAACGCGAAGGCGAAGTAGGTCGCCGCGGGGATCAGCGAGGTCCGCAACGCGTGCTTGAACAGCGCGCTCCGGCGGCTGAGTCCCTTGGCCCGGGCGGTGCGGACGAAGTCCTGGCCCAGCACGTCGAGCATCATGTTCCGCTGGATGCGGCTGTAGAAGGCGATCTGCCCGAGAGCGAGGGAGATCGTCGGCAGGATCAGGTGGTTGAGCCGGTTGGTGAACTGGTCCCAGCCGCTCAGCGCCGGGTTGTACTCACCGGTGTACTCCAGGAGCGTGAACCCGAGTGTGTCGTTGATCCCGACCGCCACCAGGGTGAGCATCGTCGCGAGGACGAAGACGGGGATCGCCATGATGACGAAGGCGCTCACCCCGATCACCCGGTCGCTGAGCCGGTACTGCTTGACCGCGGCGTAGCCGCCGACGGTGACGCCGACGGCGGAGCCGACGAGCGTGCCGATGAGCAGCAGCCGCAGGCTGACGCCGACCCGGCGGCCCATCTCCTCGTTGATGGACTTGCCGTCCCAGGTCTCGCCCAGGTCGCCGGTGACGACCCCGGAGACCCAGGTGACGTACCGCTCGAAGACCGGCGTCTTGTCGTTGAGGTTGTAGTCGTCCAGCGTCGCGTCGACGACGGCCTCCGCCACCGGCGGCTGCTTGCCCTCATACTTGGCGCGCGGGTTGAGGCTGGTCGCGGCGAGGAAGTAGGCCATGCTCGCGGCGATCGCCACCAGCAGGACATTGCTGACCAGCCGCTTCAGCAGGTAGGCGCCCATCGTCCTCCCCTCGTTTATCACCGAGAGCTCGAGGGGCAACGTGGCTCACCCATATCCGAGCACGCCAAAACCCCAATAAACGCATGATTGATCCCGTTTATTACGGTTTAATCCGGGATGCTCGAAACGATACCTGTGAGCAAGGTAAAGATAGGACGTCTCGTGTAACGATCAGGCGTAACAGTGTCCGGATTCTGTAACACAAGGGGTTTCCCGGACGATGTGACGTTCGACACCTGATCGACAGCAGCGTAGACATCGGTTGTCCCTGTACACCGAAGGGCGGTGACCAGGAACCCCTGGTCACCGCCCTTCGGCGTCGGTCCGCGGGGCCGGTTCCGCCGGCCGGCCGCGCTCAGATGTCAGGTGTCAGGCGGACAGCAGCACCTCGCCCGGCTCCTCGTGCGCCGCGGGCGTCTGGTCGCGCATGCCCCACGGCGAGCCGTACTCGTTCAGCAGGTTCAGGAACGGCACCGAGTCGAAGGCCTCCGGTCCCAGCACGCCCGTGCCCGACCAGACGCCGGAGGCCAGCAGCTCCAGCGCGACCACCGGGTGCACCGCCGTCTGCCAGACCACCGCCTGGGAGCCGTACTCGCGCATGGACCACTCGTTGTCGACCACGTGGTACAGGTAGACCTCGCGCGGCGACCCGTCCTTGCCGACGCCCTTCACCCAGGTCCCGGCGCAGGTCTTGCCGCGCATCCGGTCGCCGAGCGTGGCCGGGTCGGGCAGCCTGGCGGCGACCACGTCACGCGGGGAGGTCTCGACGCCGCCCACCCGGACCTTCTCCGCGCTGTCCAGGCCGAGTTTGCGCAGCGTCTTCAGGACGCCGATGAACTCCTCGCCGAGGCCGTACTTGAACGTCACCCGCTTGGCGTCGATCCAGCGCGGGACCAGCAGGACCTCCTCGTGCTCGACGTTCACGCACTCGACCGGGCCGATCCCCTCGGGGAAGTCGAACACCTCCGGTTCGCTGAACGGCTCGGTGGTGTACCACCGGCCGTCCTCCCAGACCACCGGCGGGTTCAGGCACTCCTCGATGGTCGTCCAGATGGAGAAGGTCGGGGCGAAGTCGTATCCCTCCACCACCAGGTTCGACCCGTCGCGGATGCCGATCTCCTCGATGCTCTCGAAGAGGTGGTCGGCGGCGTAACGCGCGAACACGTCGGCCAGACCCGGCTCCACACCCATGCCGACCAGCGCCAGCTTCCCGGATTCGCGCCACGCGCCGTCGAGCGCGAACTGCTCGTCGCCCAGCTTGACCCCGGGCAGTTCGTACGGCCGGCCGGGGTGGGGGCGCGACAGGGACATCGCCATGTCCAGGTAGTGGGCGCCGCGGTTCAGGGCGGCGCGGAACAGCGGCATGGTGAAGCGCGGATCGACGGCGTTGAAGAGCACGTCGCAACGGTGCTCGGCGAGGGCGGCCTCGACCGCCCCCTGGTCGGAGGCGTCCAGTGCGACGGCGCTGAAGCGCGGGTCTCCGATCTTGGCCACCACCTCGGCGGCGCGGCTCTGTTTATAGTCCGCCACCACGATGTGTTCGAAGAAATCTCGGCGGGCGGCGATGGGAACGACGGCGGAGCCGACGCCGCCGGCTCCCACAAGAAGGATTCTCATGGCGGGACTCTATCCACTGACTGACTGACCAGCCAATAGCGGAGTGAGGATTTTCTGCACCGAGTTCGGATCGGGTTCGGACCGTGACCTCGCAGGTGGGGGATCACGGCCGGGGAGAGAGCCGGAGCCGCCGCGTCTCCGGAAGATCAGCCGAGTCTCCCGCCTTTGTACGGTGGCGTACTCTAAAGTGTGAGTGTGTCCGCTACCGTACAGAGCACGGCGGCCGAACGCGCCTTCGACATGGTCTGCCTCACCGCGTCGCTGGGCGGGGTGTTCGCCTACGGCCGGCTGCTGTCGGCGCTGCCTCCCTCCTTCCCGGCCGCGATCGTGCTGGTCCAGCACCGTTCGGCCGAACTGCCCGACAACTTCCCCACCGTGCTGAACCGGCACTCGGCGTTGCCGGTGGTGGCGCTGGCCGACGGGCACGTCCCGGCGGCGGGCACGGTGCACGTGGTCCCGGCCGGGCAGGAGACGGTCTTCGGTCCCGACGGGGCGGTCACTCTGCGGCCCAAGAAGGGACACCGGCTGGCCGATGCGATGTTCACCTCGGCGGCGGCGCTGCACGGCCCCCGGCTGATCGCCGGGGTGCTGTCCGGGCGCCTGGACGACGGCACCGCCGGGGTGCGCCACGTCAAAGGCGCAGGCGGCAGGGTGCTGGCCCAGGACGAGTCGACGTGCCAAGCTCATGCCTACCAGATGCCCGCCTCGGCGATAGCCACGGGCTGCGTCGACTTCGTCCTGCCCCTGCCCGTGCTGGCCGACGCGATCACCGCACTGGTCATGGCTCCCGGGGCGGCGTCGATGATGCGCACGGCGCTGCCGCCCTGGGCGCAGGCCGTCCCCCCTCGGACCGGCACGCCGATGGTGTCCGCCGAGACCGGTTGAGGCTATCCGTGGCACAGGGCACGAGGTGGAGGCAGCGGTGACAACCGAGGCGGACATGCGCGGCAACCGGGTCCTGGCGGCCGTGCCCCGGCCCGAACTGGACCGCCTGGCCGAGCATCTGGAGCCTGTGACGCTGAAAGTCGGCGACATGCTCTACGAGATCGGCGGAAGCGTGCCCCATGTGTACTTCCCGCTGACCGCGGTACTGTCCCTGATCACCGACGTCGGCAACGGGCACGGGCACTTCGTGGAGGTGGCCACCGTCGGGGACGAGGGCCTGGCCGGACTCCCGGTCTTCCTCGGCGCCGGGCCGCCCAGCGAGCGCGCCACCGTGCAGATCGCCGGCTCGGCCCTGCGGATCGGCGCCGAGCAGTTCCGCCACGACGTCGTCGTCCTGGACGGCGGGTTGCAGACCGCCATCCAGCGCTACGTCCAGGCCATGTTCACCATGATGGCCCGCAACGCCGCCTGCAACCGCGCCCACAACATCCGCCAGCGCTGCGCCCGCTGGCTGCTGATGACCGCCGACCGGGTGCACAGCGACTCCTTCAGCCTCACCCAGGAGTTCCTGGCCCAGATGCTGGGAGTGCGCCGCGCCTCGGTCAGCGAGGTCGCCACCGCCCTGGCCGCCGACGGATGCATCCGCTACAGCCGCGGCACCATCGACGTCACCGACCACGAACGGCTGCAGGAGCACGCCTGCTCCTGCTATGCGGTGATCCGTGACGCCTTCGCCGTCGCCTACGAGGGACTGGGCTGAGGGGAGATCGCAAGCCGGGGCGATCGCGAGTGGGGCGCCCCGGGGTCGGGGGAGCGCCCGAAGCGCCCCGGCAGGCGACGTCCAGCGGGGGGACGGACGCGCCCGCAGCTCTCACGTCCGGACCGGGGGTCGCCGGCTAGCTCACCAGCTTCTTCCAGCGGTTCACCCAGTCGTCGTAATCAGTGCATTCCCCATCTTGTCCCCCGCAATCCCGTGACGGGCGAACGGCGAAGAAGACGCGGTCGAGCCACTTGTCGTCCCCCAGGTGGTGGCGGTCGCAGATGGGACGGGCATGGCCGGTGCAGCCCTCCGGATTCGCCGGAGCCAGCCCCGTCCAGGCCGAGGCCCGCTGCTGCGTCCGCTCCGAGACGACCCAGTTGAGCCACTTGTAGGCGCAGTTCGGGCTGGCGGGCTCGGCGGCGAGCATCCAGGAGTCGGCCCAGCCGGTCGTCTCCGCCGCCTCGACCGCGCGCACCGGCCGGCCCGCGCGCTCAAAGAGGTCCTCGTGGTACGGCCACGCCTGGGCCAGGCGCACCGAGCCGCCGGCCACGGCCCTGATCACCTCGACGGGGTCGCTCCAGTAGATCCGGCCGGGCCCGTCCTGGGCGGCCAGCAGTTTCTCCGCGGCGTCGAGCTGGGCCGGGGTGAGCCGGAACGGGTCGCCGATCCCCAGGGCCGGCTGGGTCCTCTTGAGCACCAGCGCGGCGTCGGCGATGCTCAGCGGGCTGTTCCTGATCGCCGCCGGGCCCGTCGCGTAGAGGCCCGCGGGGCCGTCGTCGCCGTCTCGCGGGCCGATGATCCGGTTGATCCCCCACAGGTACGGGATGCCGTAGACCCGATCGCCCCGCCGCAGGGCGGGAAGCTCGCGCAGCCTCTCCGGGATGTCCCCGTAGCCCTCGATGAGGGAGGTGTCGACCGGCGCCACGCTCCCCCGGGCCGTCAGCAGCCCGGCCAGCTCCGGGGAGGGCGAGACGACGTCGTAGGCGTTCGCGGCGAACTTGGCCGCCATCTCCTCGCTCGTGGTGACCCGGTCGAGCGTCGCGACCCGGCATCCGGTCTCGCTCTCGAAGGGCGCCACCCAGTTGGCCCTGGAGCTCATCCCGCCGTACTCGACGTGACCGACGAAGGTGAGCACCCGCAACGTGCCCTCGGAGGCGCCGATGGACGCCGAGGGGGTGGGACTCACGGCCGGGCTCGCGGTCGGGCTCGCCGTCGAGTTCGCAGTCGAGTTCGCAGTCGAGTTCGCAGTCGCGGTCAGGCCCGGGCTCGCGCTGGAGGACGGGCTCGCCGCGGGACCCGGGCTCGTCCCGGCGTTCGCGCCCGCGCTCAGGACCGGGCTCGCGCTCGTCCCCGCGCCCGGGGTCGCACTCGCGCCGGGTACGGGCCCGGCGCTATCGGCCCCCGCAGCGGTGCAGGCCGCGAGGGCGAGGACGCCCGCTCCCGCAACCGCCGCCAGCCGCGCACGACCGAGCCTGTTCCTGCGCACGCAAACCCCCTCGGAACACCTCCGCCGACATCCGCCTCCCGGAGCCTACCGGCCTTTCGGCGGCCCGGCGGGCGGAGCGGGCCGGCCCCGCGGCACCGGAGGCGGCCCGCGGTGCGGGGAACCGCGGGCCGCCTCCCCGCACCGCGGGGCCGGCCCGCTCCCGGGCCTACTTGTTGGTGGGGCCTACTTGTTCGTGGGGCCTACTTGTTCGTGGGGCCTACTTGTTCGTGGGGAACCCGAGGTTGACCCCGCCGTGGCTCGGGTCGAGCCAGCGCGAGGTGACGACCTTGCCCCGGGTGTAGAAGTGCACCCCCTCGGTCCCGTGCACGTGGGTGTCCCCGAACAGGGAGGCCTTCCAGCCGCCGAAGCTGTAGAAGGCCATCGGCACCGGGATCGGCACGTTGATGCCGACCATGCCGACCTCCACCTCGTTCTGGAAGCGCCGGGCGGCGCCGCCGTCGTTGGTGAAGATCGCGGTGCCGTTGCCGTACTCGCCGCCGTTGATCAGCGCCAGGCCCTCCTCGTAGGAGGAGACCCGCACGACCGACAGCACCGGGCCGAAGATCTCCTCGGTGTGCACCTGCGAGCCGGGGCGGACGTGGTCGAGCACGGTGGGCCCGAGCCAGAAGCCGGGGGTCTCGGCCGCCGTGGTGCCGCCCAGGACCGGGGTGGCACGCCCGTCTACGACGATCTTGAAACCCTCGTCGAGGTCGAGGTAGGAGGCGACCTTGTCGCGGTGGGCGCCGGTGACCAGCGGGCCCATCTCGGACTTCGGATCGTCGCCGGGGCCGACGACGAGCTTCTCCACCCGCTCGACGATCTTGCTGACGAGCTCGTCGCCGACCGGGTCCACCGCCAGCACGACGGAGATCGCCATGCAGCGCTCCCCCGCCGAGCCGAAGCCCGCCGAGACGGCCGAGTCCGCGACCAGGTCGAGATCGGCGTCGGGCAGCACCAGCATGTGGTTCTTGGCCCCGCCCAGCGCCTGGACCCGCTTGCCGTGCGAGGTGCCGGTCTCGTACACGTACTTGGCGATGGGGGTCGAGCCGACGAACGAGACCGCCCTGACGTCCGGGTGCTCCAGCAGCCGGTCCACGGCCTCCTTGTCGCCCTGGACGACGTTGAAGATCCCGTCGGGCAGCCCCGCCTCCTTCCAGAGCCGGGCCATCAGCAGCGAGGCCGAGGGGTCCCGCTCGGACGGCTTGAGGATGAAGGCGTTGCCGCAGGCGATCGCGACGGGGAACATCCACATCGGGACCATGGCGGGGAAGTTGAACGGGGTGATCCCGGCCACCACGCCCAGCGGCTGGCGGATCGAGTAGGAGTCCACCCGGGTGGAGACGCCCTCGGAGAAACCGCCCTTGAGCAGGTGCGGGATGCCGCAGGCGAACTCCACGACCTCCAGGCCGCGGGCGACCTCGCCCAGCGCGTCGGAGTGGACCTTGCCGTGCTCGGAGCTGATCAGCGCGGCGAGCTCGTCGCGGTGGGCGACCAGCAGCTCGCGGAAGCGGAACAGCACCTGCGCCCGCTTGACCAGCGAGGCGTCCCGCCAAGCGGGCCAGGCGGCCACGGCGGCGGCCACGGCTGCGTCCACCTCTGCGGCCGAGGCCAGGTGGACCCTCCCGCCGACCTCCCCCGTCGCCGGGTTGAAGATCTCAGCGGTGCGGTCCTGCCCCGCGACGGGGGTTCCGTTGATCCAGTGGGTGACGTTCTTCACGATGTGTACTCCTCGGCGCCTGTCAGGCGGCGACTTCGGCGTTGAGGACTTCGAGCGCGTTGACGATGATGCCCAGGCCCTCGGCGGCCTCCTCGGTCGTCAGCGTGAGCGGCGGCGCCATGCGCAGCACGTTGCCGTGCAGGCCGCCCTTGCCGGCGAGCAGGCCGGCCTTCTTCGTCTCCTCCATGAACCGGGCCGCCAGCGCCGGCGAGGGCGCGCCGGTGGCGGGGTCGACCAGCTCGACGGCGAACATCAGGCCCTTGCCGCGCACGTCGCCGACGACCGGCAGGCGGGTCGCGGCCTCGCGGAGCCCGTCGATGATCAGCGTGCCGGTGCGGGCCGCGTTGGCCTGCAGGTCGTGGCTGAGCACGTAGTCCAGGGTGGCGTTGGCGGCGGCCATGGAGATCGGGTTGCCGCCGAAGGTGGCCAGGCCGGTGGCGTGCAGGCCGTCCATCAGGTCGCCCCGCGCCACGACGCCGCCGACCGCGAAGCCGTTGCCCAGGCCCTTGGCGAAGGTCATCATGTCCGGCGTGACGCCGTGGTTGCCGATGCCGAAGAAGGCCGAGCCGGTACGGCCCCAGCCGGTCTGCACCTCGTCGGAGATGAACAGGATGCCCTGCTCGTCCAGGACCTCCTTGTAGGCGGCGAACAGGCCGTCGGGCGCCATGGTGAACCCGCCCACGCCCTGGATCGGCTCGGCGATCAGTGCGGCGACGTCGCCGCCGACCGCGGTGGACAGCACGTGGCGCAGGTCCTCGACGCAGACCTTGATGTAGTCGGCGTCCGACATCCCGCGGAACTGCGACAGGTGCCGGTCGGCACCGTGCAGGAAGTGCACGTTCAGCGGCGAGAGCGAGTTGTTCTTCCAGGAGCGGTTGCTGGTCACGCCGAGCGCGCCGAAGCTGCGGCCGTGGTAGCTCTGCCGCATGGCCAGCACCTGGTCGGTCTTGCGCGCGTAGGTGGTCAGCAGCAGGGCCGTCTCGTTGGCCTCGGTCCCGGAGTTGGTGAAGAACACCTTCGCGTTCTCGATCCCGGAGAGCTCGGCGATCTTCTCGGCCAGCTCGATCTGGCCGCGCAGGAGATAGACGGTGGAGGTGTGCACGACACCGGTGGCGATCTGCCGCTCGACGGCCTCGCGCACCTCGGGCACGTCGTACCCGATCATGTTGGTCAGGATGCCCGCGAAGAAGTCCAGGTAGCTCTTGCCCGAGGCGTCGACGACCCGGTTGCCCTTGCCGCCGACGATCTCGATGGGCTCGTTGTAGTAGAGGGCCACCCAGTTGGGCATGACCGCCCGGTGGCGCGCAAGAAGGTCCGACATGCATTGAGTATCCCGGTTCGACACCTCCGGTCCTACCGCCAGAGTGTCGGGGAAAAGACCCCGAACCCGTCATGATGTCAACCCTGTGACGTGCCGTTCCCTTACGGTCCACACCCTGTTCCCGTACGGCCCGCGTCCCGCTCCGGTACGGCCCGCGTCCCCGTGGAGGCGGCGCGGGCCGTACCCGATCTCCGGGAATCCGGCGCCCTTCAGGAACCGGCCGGGCGCCCCGCCTCGGCGAGGCCGGGCTCCGCGGCCGCGGGGGGCTTCGGCAGGGGACGGATCACCGCCAGCGCCAGGGCCACGGCGGCCAGGCAGAAGGCGACGCCGACCCAGGAGCCGAACGACATGGCCGAGACGAACGCCCGGTCGGCGGTCTCCATCACGGCCGGGTCGCCCAGTTGCGCCGCCCCGGCGATCGAGTCGCGGGCGGCTGCGGGCGCGTCCGCGGGCATCGAGGAGGTGTAGACCCCGGCGAGCACGCTGCCGAGCACCGCGACGCTCAGCGCCATGCCGACCTGCTGGACGGTGTCGTTGAGCGCCGAGCCGACGCCCGCGTGCGCCGGCGGGACCGCACCCATCAGCGTCGTGTAGGCCGCAGGTCCCGCGAGACCGCCGCCGATCCCCATGACCATGAGGCCGGTGATCAGCATGCCGTACCCGCTCTCGGCCGTCATGAGGGCGAGCACCCCGAAACCGATCGCCATGACGCCCAGACCCGCGGCCATGAGCGTGCGGTTGCTCACCTTCTGCCCCAGGCCCGCGCCGACCGCGTTGAACAGCGCGGCCGCCACCGCGTACGGCAGCAGCGCGAGCCCGGCCTTCATCGGGTCGTAGCCCAGCACGAACTGCAGGTACTGGGTGAGCATCAGCAGCAGCGCGCCGGTGCCGAACGACAGCAGCACGATGGAGAACGAGGCGCCGCTGAAGTTGCGGTCGCGGAAGAGCTCCAGCGGCAGCATCGGGTGTTCGGCGCGGCGCTCCCAGAGCACGAAGGCGCCCAGCGCCAGCACGGCCAGGGCCGCGGCGGCCAGCACGGAGGGAGCGGTCCAGCCCTCGGCGGGGACGGAGATGACCACGAAGACCAGCGCGCTCATGCCCGCCACGGACAGCAGGACGCCGATCGGGTCGAGCCGCCGGCCCGGGCCGCGCGACTCGGGCATCAGCAGGATCGCCGCCGCGATGGCCACGAGCGCGACGGGCACGTTGATCAGGAAGACGGAGGACCACCCGTAGTGGTCCAGCAGGAAGCCGCCCAGGGTGGGCCCGGCGATCACGCCGACCATCGCCACCGCGCTCCACGCCGCGATGGCCTTGCGGCGCTCGCCGTCGTCGAAGACGGTGACCAGGATCGACAGGGTGCTCGGCATGAGGACGGAACCGCCCACGCCCATCAGCGCCCGCACCGCGATCAGGTGCCACGGCTCGGTGACCAGCGGGGCCAGCGCCGAGGCCCCGCCGAACAGCACCAGGCCGATGACCAGGAAGCGGCGGCGGCCGTACCGGTCGGAGAGGCTGCCCGCGGTGAGCAGGAGTCCCGCGAAGACCAGGACGTAGGCGTCGATGATCCACTGGATGTCCGCGGGGCTCGCGCCGAGTTCGGTCATCAGGGACGGGATGGCCAGGTTCAGGACGGTGTTGTCCACGACCAGGACCAGCAGGCTCAGGCACAGGACGCCGAGGATCCACCAGCGCCGCGGATCCCGCTCGTCTCGCACATCGTTCGATTCGACTCGTACAGTGTTCGATGTCACTCGCACAGCGTACGATGGAAATCGAACAGTGTGCGAGTGGATTTATGCTGGAACCGTGAAAGAGCCCTTCAGCTCGGTGTGGACCCGCGAGGGCCGGCCCGCCAAGAGCCCCGGCCTGAGCCGCGACCAGATCGTGCGCGCGGCCATGGAGATCCTGGACGCCGAGGGGGTGGACGCGCTGAGCATGCGCCGCCTGGGCGCCAAGCTCGGCTCCGGCGCCACCAGCCTCTACTGGCACATCGCGCACAAGGACGAGCTGATGGAGCTCGTCATGGACGAGGTCTACGGCAAGGTCGACCTCCCCGACCCGGAGGTGACCAGCTGGGAGGACATGGCCTCGATCCTCGCGTACGGCCTGCGCGCGGCGTTCGTCGGGCACCCGTGGGTGATCCCGCTCGTCGGGACCATGCCGTCCCTCGGCCCCAACGCGATGCGCATGTCCTCCCTGATGCTGAGGGCCTTCGAGCGGGCGGGCTTCACGAGCCCGCCGCTGGACTACGCGGTCTCCACGCTGCTGGCCTTCGTCCTCGGCTGGACCGGGCCCGAGCTCGCCTGGCGGTCCACCCTCGCCAATTCGGGGATGAGCGGTGAGGAACTGGACGCGGCCATGATGAAGACGGTGCGCCAGGCCGCCCGGAACCACCCGGACATACTCGAACGCTTCGACGACTACCGGGTGAAGGACCCCGACGTCGTCCGGGCGATCGCCTTCGACTTCGGCCTGACCTGCCTGCTGGACGGGCTGCGGGTACGGCTGGCCGAGTGCCGGGACAGGGCGGGTGCCGGCATCCCGGATACCGCTTCGGATGCCGCCTCCGGCGTCACCTCGGACACCGACCGGGCGCCGCGAACATAATGTAAGACATCGGGCCATCACACATACACTTTGATCGGCTATTCTCGGTGGGTGCTCCCCACCGTCGCCGACGTCCTCGCCCTGGACACCGTCCGCCGCGGCAACCCCCGCGTCGTGGCGGGAGCCGACCGGCTGGACACCCGGGTGCGCTGGGTCCACGTCGGCGAGGTCACCGACATCGCCCACCTGCTGCGCGGCGGCGAGCTGGTGCTCACCACCGGCATCGCCCTGCCCGACGACCCCGACAAGCTGGCGAGCTATATCGCCGAACTGGCCTCCGTCGGGGCGTCCGGCCTGATCGTGGAGCTGGGCCGCAAGTTCGTCAGGGAGCTGCCCCGCTCGGTGGTCACCGCCGCCGAGGAGCACGGCCTGCCGCTGGTCACGCTGGCCCGCGAGACCCCGTTCGTGCAGATCACCGAGTCGGTGCACGCCCGGATCATCGACCGGCAGCTGGAGGAGCTGCGCGCCTCCGAGCAGCTCCACGAGGTCTTCACCGAGCTGTCGGTCGAGGGCGCCTCCCCGGCCGAGGTCCTCAGCCAGGTCGCGCGCCTGTCCGGCCGCCCCGTGCTGCTGGAGAACCTCGCCCACCAGGTGCTCGCCTGCGAGACGGTCGGCAGGGACACCGGCACGCTGCTGGCCAGCTGGGAGACCCGATCACGCGCGGTGGCGCCCGGCCAGCGCACCGCCTACGACGCCTCCTCCGGCTGGCTGGTCACCATGGTCGGCGCCCGCGGTCAGGACTGGGGCCGGCTGATCCTGCTGTGCGACACCGATCCCAGCCCCCGGGACATCGTCCTCGCCGAGCGCGCCGCGACCACGCTGGCCCTGGGCCGCCTGCTGGAGCGCCACCAGGAGTCGCTGGAGCGCCAGGCCCACGGCACGATCATCACCGGCATCCTCACCCACGCCTACGCCGATCCCGACGAGGCGGCGGCCCGCGCCCGCGCGGTCGGCGTGCCGCTCACCGGCCGCAAACTGATCAGCGCGGTGCTCCGCCTGGCCGACTCGCCCGACGGTCAGCCCGACAGCCAGGAGCAGCTCGCCAGGCTCGGCGAGCTGGCCGACGCCACCGCCGCCGCCTGCCGCGAGGCGCGGATGGCCGCCCTGGTCGGCGCGCTGGACCAGAACCGCGTCGGCGTCCTGCTCCCCCTGCCTCCCCGGGTCCTCGCCGAGCCTGCCCTGAGCACCCTGTCCGAGCGCCTGCGCGCCGCCTTCACCACCCCGTTCGTGCTCGCCGCCGGCTCGGTGGTCGAGTCCGTCCGCGACGTACGGCGCAGCTTCCTGGAGGCCGAGCAGGTCGCCGACGTCGCCGTCCGGCAGCCCGACGGCCGGGCCTTCTACCGCCTGCCCGACCTGCGCCTGCGCGGCCTGCTCCATCTGCTGCGCGACGACGCCCGGCTGCAGACCTTCGCCGAGCGCGAGCTCAGCCCGCTGCTGGCCCACGACGCCCAGCGCGGCGGCGACCTGACCCGGATCCTGCGCATCTATCTCGACGCCGGCCGCAACAAGGCCGTCGCCGCGCAGAAGGCCCACCTGTCCCGGCCCGCCTTCTACGACCGGCTCCGCCGCCTGGAGCGCATCCTCGACACCGATCTCGACGACGTCGAGTCCTGCCTCTCCCTGCACGTCGCCCTGCTGGCGCTGGAGTCCTTCCGGCGGGACGTCCCCCGCTCCTCCTGACGACCTGTTGGAACGTCCCAGAACACCGCCGGGATCCCGGCGCCGCGCGCTCAGGATCGGACGCGCTCCCGGATGCTCCCCGGCGGCATCCCGTTGACGGGAGTGAGCGCGGCGGACCGGGAGACCTCGTCGAGCCGCTCGGCCGCCTCGGCCGGGAGGTCGAGGGCGAAGCCCGCCAAGGTGCCGTGGAGCTGTTCCACCGTACGGGGCCCGATGACGACGGAGGTGACACCGGGCCGCCGCCGTACCCACGCGATGGCCACGGCCGTGGAGGTGGTGCCGAGCTCCGCCGCCACCCTGCCGACCTCGTCGGCGATGCCGAGGGCCCGCTCGTGCAGCAGGCCGTCGGCCCAGGCCCGGGCCATCGGCGCCGGGGAGGCCATCAGCCGTCCCATCCTGCTGTCGGCTGCGGGGGCGACGCCCCGGGCGTAGCGGCCGGTGAGCACACCGCCGGCCAGCGGCGACCAGACCATGGCGCCCAGACCGTGACGCTCGCAGGCCGGCAGGATCTCGGCCTCGACGTCGCGGACCACCAGCGAGTACTGCGGCTGGAGACTGGTGAACGCGGTGACGCCGAGGCGCTCGGCGGCCCAGGCGGACTCCACGATCTGGCTCGCGGTGAAGTTCGAGCAGCCGATGTAGCGGACCTTCCCGGCCCGGACGAAACCATCCAGAGTGGCCAGGGTCTCCTCGATCGGGGTGCCGTGGTCCCACTGGTGGCACTGGTAGAGGTCGATGTAGTCGGTGCCGAGCCGGCGCAGGCTCGCCTCCAGCGCCCTGGTCAGGTGCGCCCGTGACAGCCCGCGGTCGTTGGGTCCCGGCCCCTGCGGCAGGAACGCCTTGGTGGCGAGGACGACGGAATCCCGCCTGCGGCCGATGGCCCGGCCGAGGATCTCCTCGGACCGGCCGCCGGTGTAGGCGTCGGCGGTGTCGAAGAAAGTGTGCCCCGCCTCCAGGAAGGCGTCCACGATGCGCCCGGCC
Organism: Paraplanobispora takensis; assembly: GCF_016863195.1. Taxonomy (GTDB): domain Bacteria; phylum Actinomycetota; class Actinomycetes; order Streptosporangiales; family Streptosporangiaceae; genus Planobispora; species Planobispora takensis. The sequence continues at coordinate 375,379 of NZ_BOOK01000004.1, forward strand.
TCGGACTCGTCACAGCTCGCCACCCCTCCGGAGGTGCCGAAGTTCATCGCTCCCAGGCAGGCGCGGGAGACCTTGAGACCCGAGCGGCCCAGGGTCGGATAGTCCATCGGTGATGCCTCCCGGTCGGATTTTCAGCGGAACACTTGTTCCGCTTGGAACATACGGAACACTTGTTCCGCTTGTCAACGCCCCCGGGGGTCGCCGCCGGCGAACACTCGTTACCCTCAGACCTGCCGCCCGCGAGCTCGTCATCCGAAGGAAGGCCCGTCATGACAGGCGATGCCAAGCCACTGCGCGCCGACGCCCTGCGCAACCGGGCCCGCGTACTGGAGGCGGCGGAGCTGATCCTGGCCCGTGACGGGCTGTCGGCCTCGATGCGGGCGATCGCCCAGGAGGCCGGGGTCGGGCTCGGCACGATCTACCGGCACTTCCCCACCCGGGAGGCCCTCCACCAGGCCATCATCGCCGACCGCATGCGACGGCTCATCGACGAGGGCGAGGAGCTTCGCACCGCGGCCGATCCCGGCGCGGCCTTCCTGCGGTTCTTCACCCTCGTCGTCGACAGCGCCAAGCGGAAGAAGATCCTGGCCGACGCGCTCGCCCAGGCCGGAGTCGATCCGAAGGACGGCCTGTCGGACGTCCGGCGCGACATGCGGCACGCCATCGAGAGCCTGCTCACCCGCGCCCAGCGGTCCGGCGCGATCCGCGAGGACCTCCGGATGCCGGAACTCCTGGCACTGCTCAGCGCGACCTGCGTCGCCGCCGAACGCAGTGACTGGTCACCCGACCTGCAGGATCGCACTCTCCGCCTGCTTTTCGACGCCTTCCTCCCTGGTCCTCGCCGTCATTTGCCGCCATGTACCGATACGCCGTAATGGACAACCGATAAGATGATTCGTTTTTGGGCGATGTGTTAGGCCGTTTCTTGCATTTCGCCCCCATTCATCGGTGGATCCCGGCAGCATGGTTCACCGACGTTCGGCCACCGGATTTGACCACTGACGGGGAGAGATACATATGTCACGACGCCTTGCCGCCGGGCTTTCGGTCACGGCGCTCATGCTCACGGCGATTCCGGCCGAGGCGGAGCAGGCGAGTGTCGGATTTCCGGGATCGGCGTTCCCGCTCGGTGAGCGCGGCATGCCGACCAAGAACCAGCGCACGGTGGCTCCCGGTGTCGAGCTTTTCAACGTGATGCACGGCAAGTCCACGCAGGGGTGGACGGTGTCGGTACTGATGCCCAACGGGCACGACAACGGCCCGTTGCCCACCGCCCAGGCCAGGGCCGAGGCCGTGGAGGCCGCCGGGTTCACCCCCAGCGTGCTGAAGATCGTGCAGCCCGCCGCGGCGGACGCCCCCGCCGTCGAGCGCTACATGGTCCGGGTGGGACTGTGGACGTTCAAGCAGCGCGCCAAGGCCGACAAGGTGGTCAAGGAGCTCAAGGAGTTCGACATCCGGGCCAAGACCGACTATCTCGGTGACGACGGCGACATGACCACCGGCCCCTGGGACATGCGCGTGGTCATGGTGGACCCCAAGGCCTTCCGGGGTTCCTACCGGACCAGCGTCGGCACCAGCGTCGCCGAGCGCGAGACCACCAGCTCCATGTCCAAGCAGGTCAAGGCCCTCGCCGGGGTCAACGGGGGATTCTTCAACATCCACACCCCCAAGGCGCTCCAGGGCGACCCCGTGGGCGTGTCGGTGGTGGGCGGCAAGCTCCTCAGTGAGGCCGTCCCCGGTCGCAGCGGTCTGGTCATCACCGGCCGCAAGGCCCGCATCACCGAGTTGCAGACCACGGTCATCGCGGTCTCCTCCACCGGTGCGAAGGTGGAGGTCAAGGGCATCAACCGGGCCGCCGCCGCCGAGGAGCTCGTGCTCTACACCGAGGAGTTCGGCGCCAAGACCGCCGCGGACGGCGGCGCCGAGGTCGTGGTCGACGCCCGGGGCCGGATCGTCAACGCCCGCGCCGCCGGCGGCACCGTGCCCAAGGGCCACTACGTGCTCCACGGCACCGGCGTCTTCGCCGACTGGCTGTACGAGCACGCCGCCGAGGGCGGGCTGATGAAGGTCAGCAACAAGGTCGTCGACCTCCGCACCCGCCGGGCCATCCCCCTGACCCCGCAGACCTACGTGATGGGCGGCGGTGTCGGGCTGGTCAGGAACGGCCGCGTCCGGATCACGGCGGCGGCCGACGGGCACGCCTCGGTCAACATGATGCTCCGCCGCCACCCGCGCACGATGGTCGGCGTCACCAAGTCGGGCGGGCTGATCCTGGTCACGGTCGACGGCCGCAACCCGGGCGTCTCCGTCGGCGCCTCCATGGTGGAGGCCGCCCAGGTCATGCGCTGGCTGGGCGCCAAGCAGGCCATCAACTTCGACGGCGGCGGCTCGACCGCGATGGTGATCCGCCACAAGGTCATCAACCGCCCCTCCGACGGCCGCGAGCGCACCGTGGGCGACGGCCTGTTCATCGTCCCCTGACCCTGTCTTCTGGGCTCTCCGGGTTCCGGGTTCTCTGGATTCCGGGATTCTCTGGCCCGTTCGCCGTCCCCTCACCTCTCGTGAGGGGACGGCTCATGACAGGCCCTCACGTGGAAGAGGCGCTATCCGGGTGCTGGAACCCGGCGGTGCCGGAACCCGGCCCGATGAGAAAGGGGCCGTCCCGCCCGGGACGACCCCTCGAACCTTCCCCCTGGAAATGCACGTCCCCCTGGAAACGCACGAACCCCCCGGAAACG
>NZ_BOOK01000005.1 GCF_016863195.1 Paraplanobispora takensis
AGGTGCGGCGCTTCTTGCGCGCGACGCGCACGATCGCGGCGGTGCCCAGGACCGCGACGGTGGCGCCGGCCGCGGTGAGCGTGGCCTCCTTGCCGGACAGGCGGCGGCCGACGACCGCGTGCTTGCCCTCGCGCAGCTCCAGCAGCTGGGTCAGCGCGGCCTCGTTGGTCCACTGGGGCTTCCAGCCCGCCGTACGCAGAGCCGCGCAGTCGACCACCCACGGATAGACGACGTAGTGCAGGTCGGTGGCCGGGGCCGGGGTGATGCCCAGCCGGTGCAGGCGCTGGGCGGTGCCGAAGGTCAGCCCGGCGGGCAGCTCGAAGCGGCGCAGCCCGGAGACCTCCTCCACCTGCTCCTGCTCCAGCCAGCCCTCGCCGCCCACCGCGACCACGCCGGAGACCGTGCCGAGCGCGGCCAGCTCCAGGGCGGAGACCAGGTCGTCGACGTGGCAGAACTGCCAGCGGGGACTGCAGCCCTTCACCGTCAGCAGCCGGGGCGCCTCGAAGTGCCGGGTGACCACGTTGTCCACGCCGGGACCGACCAGGGCCGCGGGGCGCAGCACGGTCACGTCGAGGCCGGGATGGCTGCGCAGCGCCCGCCGTACCAGGGCCTCGATCTCCAGGTGGTCGCCGACGATCCCCGTGTCCAGCTCGGCCGCCACCGCGGAGTCCTCCGGCAGCGGGACCTCGTTGTCGGGCGCCGCGCCGTACACCATGGCGCTGGTGACCACGACGACGCGCCGGACCCGGGCGGCGGCGCTGGCGGTGAGCACCGTCTGGGCGGCGCGCAGGTTGTAGGCGCGCCGCTCCGCGGCGTCGGACCCGAGTGCGCAGTCCGTCGCCAGATGGACGAGGACGTCGATGTCGGATATCCGGTTCGCCAAGAGCGGATCCCGGATGTCGAGCACCCGCCACGTGACGTCGGGCACGTCGCCGCGCTGATCGTCGATGGCCACGACTCTGCGGAAATCCGCAGACGAGGCGACCTTCGCGAGAAAAGCGCGGCCTATGCCCGAGGCCGCGCCGGTGACGGCGACGACCGGTGGCCGGAGGCGTTTCGAGGTAGGCACCAGGTCCTCACTTTGCACTGATCCGCCGTCCGACGGATAACGTGGCGGATGTGGACTCCTCCATCCTGCATGAGGTAGAGCGGTGACTGACTTGCCAGGTCGGGAAAACGACCCCAACGAGAACCCGTTCGCCATGTTCGGGAACCCGGAGCAGATCGCGGCGGCGATGCGCCAGTTCGCCGACATGCTGTCCGCTCCGCAGAGTTCCGGTCCCGTCAACTGGGACATGGCGAAGAACATCGCACGGCACGCGGTGGCCGCCGAAGGCGACCCCAGCGTCATGGAAGGCGAGCGGCGTCAGATCGTCGACGCCCTGAACCTCGCCGACCTGTGGCTCAACGAGGCCACCGCGCTCCCGAGCGGGGTGGGCAACCCCCAGGCGTGGAGCCGGTCGGAGTGGATCGAGAAGACCGTCCCCGTCTGGCGGCAGCTCTGCGATCCCGTCGCCGCCCGCATGGTGGAGACCATGAGCGGCACGCTCGGCGCCGCGGGCCTGCCCGCCGAGGCCCAGGCCATGGCCGGGCCGCTGATGGGCATGATGAAGCAGATGGGCGGCATGATGGTCGGCCAGCAGATCGGCCAGGCCCTCGGCTCGCTCGCCCGGGAGGTGGTCGGCTCCACCGACATCGGCCTGCCGCTGTCGGGTGACGCCGCCCTGCTGCCCGGCGGGATCGCCGCGTTCAGCCAGGGCCTGGAGATGCCCGCCGAGGAGATCCGCCTGTACCTCGCGCTGCGCGAGGCGGCCCACCACCGGCTGTTCCAGCACGTGCCGTGGCTGCGCGCCAACCTGCTGAACGCCGTCGAGGAGTACGCCAGGGGCATCACGGTGGACGTGTCCGGGCTGGAGGAACAGCTGCGCGGGCTCGACATCAACAACCCCGAGCAGATCCAGGAGATCCTGGGCGGGGGCGCCCTGCTCAAGCCCGAGGAGACCGAGCAGCAGAAGACCGCCCTGAGCCGTCTGGAGACCACGCTCGCCCTGATCGAGGGCTGGGTGAGCACCGTGGTCGCCGGTGCCGCCGCCGGCAAGCTGCCCTCCGCCGCCGCCCTGGGCGAGACGGTACGGCGCCGCCGCGCGACCGGCGGGCCCGCCGAGCAGACCTTCGCCACCCTCGTCGGCCTCGAACTGCGGCCGCGCCGCCTGCGCGAGGCCGCCGCCCTGTGGCAGGCGCTGGAGGCCGACCGCGGCGCCGACGGCCGCGACGCGGTCTGGAACCACCCCGACCTGATGCCCACCGCCTCCGACCTCGACGACCCGGCGGGCTTCGTCCGGGGCGAGCCCGAGTTCGACCTTTCCGGGCTGGAGGCCTCCCTGCGGGAGTCCGCGGGTGAGAACGAGAAGGCCGACGAGGAGAAGAAGGACGAGGGCGGGGAGGGCCGCGGCGCGTGAGCGGGCGAGTCGAGGGACGCGGTCGCGCTGCGGCACCGGCGGGAGCCTCAGGGTCGCCGGGAAGCTCGGGATCGGCGGGAACCTCGGGAACCGCGAGGCCGGCGGGAGCCGGGTGAGCCTGCACGCGGACGCCCGGGCCGTGCTCGGGGGGTGGACGGCGCCGACCGCGCAGGAGGAGCTCCTGCGCAAGGATTTCCTGGAGCACCTGCACGCCAACGAGGACGGGATGTACCGCGAGTGCGTCCCCGGCCACCTGACCGCCACGACGGCGGTGCTCTCCCACGACGGCGAGATGGTGCTGCTGACGCTGCACGGCAAGGCCAGGATGTGGTTCCCGATGGGCGGCCACTGCGAGCCCGCCGACCTCTCGCTCGAGGCGGTGGCCCTGCGGGAGGCCACCGAGGAGTCGGGGATCCCGGGCCTGCGCCTGCTGCCCGGGCCCCTGGCGCTCGACAAGCACCGCGTCTGGTGCCATCAGCCGTTCAGCCACCATCTCGACGTCGAGTACGGCGCGGTCGCCCCGGCCGGGGCCGAGGCGGTCATCAGCGAAGAGTCGATGGACCTGCGCTGGTTCCCGGTGGACGAGATCCCCGACCCGACCGACGAGGCCACCCGGAGACTGGCCCGACGCGCCCGGGACGTCCTGCTATCCGGCTAGGTACGTCGAAGTTGGACCGTTTTACACGCGTTTCACATGATGCCGGTTATGGTCGTGCTCACAGACGACGAGCGAATCGGGGCAGCGTGAGTGTGGACATCGCGTCGAGCAGGAGCGTCGGCGGCACGGTCGTGACGCCGCCCCGTCGCCGCTGGCGCGTTCCCACCGCGTTGGCCTGGGCCGCCGTGGCCCCGTTCGCCGCCTGGGCGGTCGCCAGGGTGGGCGGGCTGGAGCGCGACTCGCTGACCACCCAGCTCATGACCGCGACGCCGTACGCGGCGGCGGGCTCGCTGGTGCCGGTCGTCTTCGGCCTGCTCGCCCGCAACCGCGCCGCCACCGCCGTCGCCCTGGTCACCACGGCCGCGCTCGGCTTCAGCGTGCTGCCCCGGGCCGTCGGCTCGGCCGAGGCCGCCGGGTCCGGCACGCCGCTGCGCGTACTGAGCCTCAACATGCTGTTCGGCCACGCCGAGCCCGACGCCGTCATCGATCTGGTCAAGCGGTTGAGGCCGGACGTGCTGAGCACGCAGGAGCTCACGCCGGGGATGGTCGAGAAGCTCGACGCGGCCGGGATCGGGGAGATCCTGCCGCACCGCGTGCTCCAGGACGAGTGGAGCGCCGGGGGCAGCGGCCTGTACTCCCGGTATCCGATGACCCCGCTGGAGAACCTGTTCCAGCCGATCGGGCACAACATGCCCGCCGCCGTCATCACGGTCCCGGGGGCCAAGCCGATCGAGTTCGTGGACGTGCATCCCTACCCGCCGCTGGGCGGTCAGGTGCACGACTGGACGGCGGCCATCGAGGCCTTCCCGCCGGCCGCCGCCGACAAGATCCGCATCCTCGCCGGCGACTTCAACGCCAGTCTCGACCACGCGGTGCTGCGCCGTTTCCTGGACCAGGGGTACGCCGACGCCGCCGACCGGGCCGGCAAGGGCCTCATCGCCACCTGGCCGGCGGGCAGGAGCATCCCGCCGATCATCACCATCGACCACGTCGTGGTGGACGAGCGGGTGGGCGTGAACGAGGTCAGCGTCCACACCGTGCCCGGGACCGACCACCGCGCCGTCTTCGCCGACCTGCGCCTGCCCTTCTGAGGAAGCGGCCTGCCCCTCTGAGGGGGCGGCGCGCCCTTCTGCGGGGACGGCGTGCTCTTCCGGGGAACGGGCGTGCCCTTCCGGGGAACGGCGTGCTCTTCCGAGGGGCGGTCAGCCGTACCTCCGCCCTCCTGAGCGAGGCGTCAGCGGTGTCTCCCCGCGGCCAGCAGGTCACGGGTGTTGTCCCAGCCCTCCAGGCCGGGATCGAGGCGCCGGATGTCGTCGGGGACGCGCAGGCGGTGCCAGCCGGGGCCGGTGGCGACCATGCGGCGGCCGGGAGCCGAGGCCCGCAGCGCCTTGACCGGGTCGGTGTCGTCGAGGCCCGCCCCGGCCCACTCGGGATAGGGCAGGCGGGCGGCCACCGCCACGGCCCCGCCCCCGTCGGCGGGGCAGACGGCGATCCCGGCGCGTCCCAGCTCGCGGAAGAGCTTGCCGATCAGCAGCGGCGGCAGGTCGGGCGCGTCCCCGCTCAGCAGGACCGCCTGCCCGCCGTCCGGCAGGGCCGCGCGGAGCGCCGCGAAGGCCGCCGTCACCAGAGCGCCGCCGGACAGCTCCGGATCGATGGGCAGCACCGGCGTCCCCGGCCAGACGATCTCTTCCATCCCCGGCACACCCGTCACGAGCACGGGGGTCACGAAGTCGAGCCCGGCGGCCACCTCGTAGGTGTCCTCGGCCACGGCCGTCAGGAACTCGCCGGGGTCGACGCCCACCGGCGCGGCGTCCGCCATCGCGGGCGTGACGAGGACCGCGACCAGCCGCCGGTCTCCGGCCGGAGGCTCCTCCGTCACCATTCTTCCGGGGCTCCGCTGTCTTCCGCGGCGCCGTTGGAGGCCATCGAGAATCCCTCCAGGAACCCGCGCGCCCGCTCGGCCCGCGGATAGTTCTCGACCAGCGCCCAGAACCGGGGACCGTGGCTGGGCACCAGCAGGTGCACGAGCTCGTGCATGATCACGTAGTCGACCACCCACGCGGGCATGCCCCTCAAGCGCGTGGAGATCCTGATCGTCCCGTGGTCGGGGGTGCACGAGCCCCACCGGTGATGCTGGTTCTCGACCCACCGCACGCTCACCGGCCGTGCCCTGTTGTCGAGGTAGCGGGCCGACAGCTCGTTGGCCCGCTCGAGGAGGCCTTCGTCGGAGGGCCGTCTGCGCTGCTCCTTGGCCGCCAGTCTGTCGAGCATCCGGCGCACCCACTGCTCTTCATCGGTCCTGCTCAATCCGTCTGGGAGCAGCACGATCGTTTTCTCGCCGTCGCGGTACGCGGAAACGGTCCGCCGACGACGAGAACTCCGACGGACCTCGACTGTCTCGGGGGGCACATATGCACGGTAGCCGAGAATGGTGAATCCCCACCAGAGGGCAGAACACGTTCCTGCTGGTCAATCCCCGTTCGTTGATTGTTCTTCCAGACCGATCGACTATGGGTCTGACTTATCGAATTAACCGGGATATCCGCCGTCTCACGAGTTCCCGAATCGCGGAGCCCGTCGTTCTCTCTGTGCCGCGAGTCCTTCACGCATGTCATCGGAGGTCATCGTCACCGGCTGCGCCAGGGACTCCCAGCGCAGTGCGGCCTCCAGATCCGCGTGGCCGCCGCCGGCGAGGGCGAGCTTGGTGAGCCTCGTGGCGATGGGGGCGTTGGCCGCCGTCCTGTCGGCGATCTCCAACACCTCGTCGAGCAGGGACACGCGGGGGAAGGCCCGGGTGACGAGCCCGACGGAGGCGGCCTCGGCGCCGAGAACCGTGCGCCCGGTCAGGAGCATCTCCCTGGCCACGCCCACCCCGGCGGCCCTGGGCAGCAGGTAGGTCGCGGCCATGCCGGGATGCAGGCCGAGCGAGGTGAAGGGAACCAGCAGTTTGGCGTCCTCGGCCGCGTAGACCAGGTCGCAGGCGAGGGCGAAGCAGAACCCGGCCCCGACGGCGGCGCCGTTGACCGCGGCGATGGTCGGCACCTCCAGGTCCGCGATCGACAACCACGTCCTGTAGAAGTCCAGCATGCGCTCGCGCAGGGCGGGGACGCTCTCGGCGCCCCGCTCGGCCAGCCAGGACAGGTCCCCTCCCGAGGAGAAGGCGCCCCCGGCGCCGGTGACGACGACGCACCGCACATCCCGGTCGCGGCGCAGCCCGGCGATGGTCTGCCGCCACTGCCCGGTCATCCCGTCGGTCATCGCGTTGCGCCGGTCGGGACGGTTGAGAGTGAGCAACACCACACCGTTGTCCCGCCGCTCCACCAAGAGCTCATCCATGCGGGCGAGCGTAGTGGACCCGGGATCACCTCCACGGGCGCCCCGGGCGACCGCCCGGCGGCGGGGTCGTCCGCAGCGGGTTGTCCACAGGCAGATCGCCTGCAGCCGGGTTGTCCACAGGCAGGTGGAAAGCCGTCCGGGCCCGGCGGGGACCGTGGCACGCTGGCACCTCCCCGGCACCACCGGTGCGTCCCCCGAAGGAAGGCATCCGCATGAGGTGCCGTCCGACCCCTCACAGGAAGGCGGTCCCATGAGGTCCTGCCCGAAGCCTCGCATGGAGTCCTCATACGAGATCCCCCGAGAGGGCGGTCCCATGAGGTCCTGCCCGAGGTCCCGTATGAGGTCCCGTATGAGGTCCCATGGGAAGGCGGTCGCGTGAGGCCGCGTCTGAAGCCCGTGCTCCGGCGGGTCACCAGGGACGAGCGCACCCTGCAGTTCGGCGTGCATCCCCGTCGCGCGGTCGTGCTGACCGATCTCGAACCCCGGGTCCGGCGCTGGGTCGAGAGCCTGGACGGCACGCGCGACCTTGACGGGGCGCTCGCCGGCGCGGCCGCCGCCGGTCTCGGCGGAGACCGGGGCCGGGCCCTGCTCGGCATGCTGGCCGAGCGGGGAGTCGTCGACGACGCCGGGGCGGCCTCGCGGCCGGCGCGCTCCATGACCCTGGCCGAGCGCGACCGGCTCCAGCCCGACCTGGACGCGCTGTCCCTGGACCCCGGCGTGACCGACGGCGGGCTCGCCGTCCTTGAGCGCAGGCGCGCCGCCCAGGTGCGGGTGTACGGCGCCGGCCGGGTCGGCGCGCAGATCGTCGCCCTGCTCGCCGCCTCCGGAGTCGGGCAGCTCTGCGTGATCGATCCCGGTACGGCGCGCCCGCAGGACCTCGTCCCCGGCGGGCTCACCCGGATCGAGCCGGGGATGAGCAGGCAGGACGGCGCGGTGGAGCTGGCCAGGAGCCTGTCCCCCTCCGTCACCGCGTGGACCGGGGAGAACGCCGCCCACCTGTCCGACGGGGCCAGGCGCCCCGCGCTCGCGGTGCTCGCGCCGGTGACGCCGCTGGACGGCCTGCTCGTGCGCGACCTGGTCACCTGGCGGATCCCGCACCTGCTGGCGACCGCCTTCGAGGGGTTCGGCTCGGTCGGCCCGCTGGTGCTGCCGGGTCAGAGCGCCTGCCTCGACTGCCTCGACCTCGCCCGGCGCGACCGCGATCCCGGCTGGCCCGTGGTCAGCGCCCGCCTCGGCGGGTTCCCCGCAGGGGAGATCGCGTGTTCCGCCGCCCTGTCCTCGCTGGTGGCGGCCATGGCGGCCGGTCATGCGCTTGCTCAGATCGATGGGCGTGAGTCCTCTGTGACAAACGGCACAATAGATGTAATGCCTGATTGGAGATGGAAGGCAGCATCCTGGAACGTTCATCCTCAATGTCGTTGCTTCCGAAACGAGTTGGGTTCGCTGACAATGGTCGCGTCGGCACCCTGCCGTTGACAGGCACCACAGCGAAGGGAGGGAGCGGCGTCTCGCTAACGGGAGGCATGCCGCGAACCGAGGTGAGTGACCTTCCGCGCCGCGCAGTCACGCGCTCCGCCAAGCTGGCGGCCCTGCCCATCGGGTTCGCCGGTCGCACCGCTCTCGGCCTGGGAAAACGCATCGGGGGGAAGTCCGCCGAACTCGTCGCTCAGGAGATCCAGGAGCGTACGGCGGAGCAGATATTCAAGGTTCTCGGCGAGCTCAAGGGCGGGGCGATGAAGCTCGGCCAGGCTCTGTCGATCTTCGAAGCCGCCCTGCCTCCCGAGATCGTCGCTCCCTACCGGGCCACGCTGACCAAGCTCCAGGACGCCGCTCCGCCGCTCCCGGCCAAGACCGTGCACAAAGTGCTCTCCGAGCAACTGGGTGACGACTGGCGCGAGCACTTCCAGTCGTTCGAGGACCACCCGACGGCGGCCGCCTCGATCGGCCAGGTGCACAAGGCCGTCTGGCACGACGGGCGCACGGTGGCGGTGAAGATCCAGTACCCGGGGGCCGGCAAGGCGCTGCTGTCCGACTTCAACCAGCTCGCCCGCCTCGGCAAGCTTTTCGGGGTGCTCCTGCCCGGCCTCGACATCAAGGCCGTCCTCGTCGAATTGCGTGAGCGGATCGTCGAGGAGCTCGACTATCTCCAGGAGGCCGAGGCCCAGCACGCCTTCGCCCTGGAGTTCAAGGACGACCCCGACTTCCTCGTCCCGGACGTCGTGGCCGCCAACGAGCAGGTGATCGTCTCCGAGTGGGTCGACGGCACCCCGCTCTCACGGATCATCGCCCAGGGTTCCCAGGAAGAGCGCGACCGGGCCGGCCTGCAGTTCGTCCGGTTCCTGTTCTGCTCCCCGTCCCGGGTCGGGATGCTCCACGCCGACCCGCACCCGGGCAACTTCCGGATCACCGACGACGGCCGGCTGTGCGTGCTCGACTTCGGCGCGGTCAACCGGCTGCCCCAGGGTTACCCGCCCGCCTTCGGCAGGCTGACCCGCATCTTCCACCAGGGCGACATGGACACCGTGGTCCAGGGCCTGCGCGACGAGGGTTTCATCCTCCCCCACATCGAGGTGGATCCCGAGGCCCTGCGGGCCTTCCTGGCCCCCTACGTCGAGCCGACCGCGGTGGAGGAGTTCAGCTTCAGCCGCGAATGGCTTCAGCAGCAGGCCGCCACGGCCACCGACCTGCGCCCCGGCAACGTGGTGCGCCAGCTCAACCTGCCGGTGTCCTACGTCCTCATCCACCGCGTCCACGCGGCCGGCGTCGGCGTCCTGTGCCAGCTCGGCGCCACCGCCCGCTTCCGCGACGAGGTCATCCGCTGGGTCCCCGGCTTCGCCGACGACCTCCCCGCCCAGGACACCCCGCCCGACGACACCCCTGAGGAGTGACCCCGGCCGACCCGAGACACAGCCCGAAAGGATCCGGGAAGGACAGTCGGCAACACCCGGCGAAACCCGCCCGCGAAGCGGGATCGTGCGGCGGCGAGCGCGGCGCGCGGGTGAGAGATGTCCGGACCGTGGTGGGTGCGGTGGACATGAGAAGAGGGATGCCTCGTGTGGACGAGGCATCCCTCTTCGTCGTCGCGGCCGGGCTCCGGTGAGCCCGAGCTCGGTTCGGCCAGGCGCCCAGGGGAGCCGGGCTGGTCTCAGCCGGGCTCCTTCGAGCTCGTGGCGTCTCTGCCGGGCCCCGTCGGGCCCGTTGTCCGGATGACCGCTGTCGACCCCGGGCCGCGGATCCCATTCGATCCCCGGCCCGGGGGACCTGGTCGGTCCCCGGTGCAGGAAACGCCCGTCATTTCCCGGCCCGGCCTCGGCAAAACATCGTTCTTCCGGGGCCGGTCCTGAGGGAGGCGGTGCGGGTAGCTGCCGATGAGGCAACCTCCCATACCGCTCCCCCGGAGCCTGAGCTCGGGGAAACGTCGTTCTTCCGATCCGGATCCCGGCCCTGGAGGAGGCGGTCCGAGCTGTTGCCCACCCGCGCCGGTCCTCCGGATCTCGATTCCGGGGGAGGCGGTGCGTGTGGCCGACAGCGCGGCAGCCCGCGGGGGGCACCGCTCCTCCGGGTCGGGGAGGGGTGATCCGCGGGCTGCCGGTGGAGGTGGTGCCCTCTGCTTCGGGCGGCGACCCGTGGGGGGCCGCCCTCGGGTTCCCGTTCCGGGGTCCGGAGGGGGAACCGGGTTCTGGAGGGTGATCAGTGGGCCCGTGCCGGGTGGGGCACGGGCCCGGAAGGATCAGACCAGGCGCAGGAGGGCGTGGCGAAGGCGGACGGAAGCGCGTTCAGCGTCGCGTCGGGCGCGCTGAAGACGCTGGATGCCGGCGGCCCGGCGATACTCCGCCGCCTCGCGGTGGAGGGTTTGTATTCGGTCACGCACCAGTTCTTCTTGCATAGACGGTGCGCCGAGGCTCCAGTTGGAGAAGGAGGTCATTGGAGTGGTCCTTTCAGGACGTTTCAGATTTTTCGTCGGGTGAAGCTGATGAAGCTGGTGAACCGGCCGGTCAGGCAGCGACCGGGGTCTTGCGAGGACGTCCACGCGGGCGCTTCCGCGGAACGATGACGCCCCGCAGGATGAGCTCGCCGCCCCAGACGCCCCACGGCTCCTCGCGCTCGAGCGCGCGGGCCAGGCAGGCCTGCTGGATCGGGCAGCCTCCGCAGAGCGCCTTGGCGAACTCCACGTCCTCCGGAGACTCGGCGAACCAGAGGTCGGGGTCGGTACGACAGGGGATTGCGGCTTCGTCGATCAGGTCCATGACCGTCTTGGCCCCCATCTGTGTCACCTCTCTGTTGGTATTGATCTTTTGGACTACCTCGTGGGTGGGGGTCAGGGATGATGCGGCTAAATAAGTAAGGCCGCGGATCCTGTCTGCGGATCCGCGGCCTGAAGGCTCTCCCTCTGTCAGGTCATGTGACCTGAGGGTGCCTCCAGGGTTGCGGACCACGCAGCCCACCGTTGTTACGGATGTGCTTGGTCTGCTGTGCGTCGTAGCCGCCGATTTCAGGGGCCGGGACAACCAGTGCGCCGTTCACCGCCGGGGAGCCGGCGAAAACGGCCTGACGGCCGGCCTGGATCTGGAAGAGGACGGACTTCTCCTGCCGGAGCCGGGAAGCCGGTGCATCCGCGAGGATGACCTGGCCCGCACAGGTGGGCAGGGTCGTGCCGGTGCATGCGGAAGTGAGCCCCGTCAGGACCGGCATCATGTTGATCATCACAGCGGACTCACCTCCATTCGTGGATCGTCGGACAGGACTGTCCGACTTGCTTGACCATGACCCTAAACCCGCCCCCCAGGAAGGGGCAACATATTTTCTACCTGCAGTTTTACAGATTACGAGACGCGGATCATCGCTTCCTGCACCACCGACACCGCCAGTTCGCCGGATCGGGTGAACATCTGTCCCCTGGCCAGCCCGCGCGCCGCCCCCGACCAGGGCGACTCCTGGGCGTACAGCACCCAGTCGTCGGCGCGCAGCGGACGATGGAACCACATCGCGTGGTCCAGGGACGCCCCGGAGACGTTGGAGGCCCCCCACGCCAGGCCGTGGGTCAGCAGCACCGTGTCCACCAGCGTGTAGTCGGAGGCGTAGGCGGCCAGCACCACGTGGAGCAGCGGGTCGTCGGGCAGGTCGGCGTCGTAGCGGAACCACACGTTCGTCTCGGCGCCGCGCAGCTCGGGGTCGCGGTGCGCCTCCCAGGTCAGCGGGGTCACATAGCGCACGTCCACCGGGCGCGGCCTGCTCAGCCACTCGCGCAGCGGCGAGCTCTCGCCGATGACCTCGCGCATCCGCTCCTGCAGCGTGGGGAGACCCTGCGGCTCGGGCACGGCCGGCATCGCCGACGCCTGGTGCTCGACGCCGCTCTCCAGCATGTGGAAGGAGGCCGACATGGTGAATATCGCCTTGCCGTGCTGGACGGCCACGACCCTGCGGGTGGTGAAGGACCGGCCGTCGCGGACCCGCTCGACGTTGTAGACGATCGGGATCGCCGGGTCGCCGGGCCTGATGAAGTAGGCGTGCAGCGAGTGCACGTGCCGGTCGGAGGGCACCGTACGGCCCGCCGCCACCAGCGCCTGGGCGGCCACCTGGCCGCCGAAGACGCGCTGGATGCGCTCCTCGGGGCTGCGGCCCCTGAAGATGTCCAGCTCGATCTGCTCCAGGTCGAGCAGGTCGAGCAGCTCCTTGAGCGCCTCGTTCACGCGTTCTCCGTCCTGTCCGCGGCGTCCCGGCACAGCCCGAGCACCGCATCGCCGTACCGCTCCAGTTTGACGCGTCCCACTCCGGTGATGGACAGCAGGTCCTGCTCGGATGCCGGTGCCTTCTCGGCGATCGCCTGGAGGGTGACGTCGGTGAAGACCACGTAGGCGGGGACCTTGGCCTCCTTGGCCACGGTCGTGCGCCAGGCCTTGAGGCTCTCCAGCAGGGCCTCGTCGTAGTCGACCGGGCAGGTGGCGCATCGGCCGAGCTTCTGCTCGGCGGCGGCGACCAGCGTCTTGGCGCAGACCCGGCAGCTCACCGGGACGGCGGCCTGGCGGCGTTCCCTGGGCGCCGAGGAGGAGCTGCGGGCACGGGCGGCGGGGCGGCCGGTGAGGCCGTCGAGGAAGCGCGAGGGCCGCCGGGAGCGCCGGCCGCCCTGGGCGCGCGCCAGCGCCCACGACACCGTCAGGTGGACCCGGGCGCGGGTGACGCCCACGTAGAGCAGGCGGCGCTCCTCCTCGATCTGGTCGGGCGTCTCGGCGTAGACGATCGGCAGCATGCCGTCGGTGGCGCCGACCAGGAAGACCGCGTCCCACTCCAGGCCCTTGGCCGCGTGCAGGGAGGCCAGCGTCACGCCCTCGACCGGGGGCGCGTGCTGCTCTCCGGCCCGGCGCTCCAGCTCGGCGACGAAGCCGGCGAGATCGGCTCCCTCGGCGGCCATGTCCTCGGCCAGGTCGGCCAGGGCCTTGAGTGACTCCCACTTCTCGCGCGCCTTGCCGCCGCCGGGGGGCTCGGGGGTGAGGCCGACGCCCGCCAGGATGTGGTGGACGGTCGGGGCCAGCTCGTCGTCGGCGCCGGCCGAGCGGGCGGCGCCGCGCAGCAGCACGACCGCCTGGCGCACCTCGGGGCGCTCGAAGAACCGGTCGGCGCCGCGCACGAGGTAGGGGATGCCCGCCTCGCCGAAGGCCTGCTCGTAGGCCTCCGACTGGGCGTTGACCCGGAACAGCACGGCGATCTCGCGCAGCGGGACGCCGCCGTCGGCGAGCCTGCGCACCGCCCGCGCCACGCCCGCGGCCTCGGCGGGCTCGTCGTCGTACTCGGCGAAGACGGGCTCGGGGCCGTCGGGGCGCTGGGCGATCAGGCTCATCCGGTGCGGGGTCCGCGCCGCCGCCAGCACCCGGTTGGCCAGGGAGACCACCTGCGGCGTGGAGCGGTAGTCGCGGACCAGCCGGATCACCGCGGCGTCGGGGTACTCGACCGGGAAGTTGGTCAGGTAGCGCGGGGTCGCGCCGGTGAAGGAGTAGATCGTCTGGTTGGGGTCGCCGACCACGCACAGGTCGTCGCGGCCGCCGAGCCAGGTGTCGAGCAGCAGCTTCTGCAGGGGGTTGACGTCCTGGTACTCGTCGACGACGAAGTAGCGGTACTGCTGGCGGATCTGGGTGGCCACCTCGCGGTGCTCGGTCATCAGCGCGGCGGTGAGCTCCAGGATCGTCTCGAAGTCGATCAGGTGCCGCTCGCGGCGGATCGTCTCGTAGGCGTCGTAGAGGCGCACGACGTCCTCGGCCGGGATCGGCGGGGTGCGGTGCGCCTTCCTGGAGGCCTCGGCGTAGTCCTCGGGGCTGATCTGGGTGACCTTGGCCCACTCGATCTCCGAGGCGACGTCGCGCAGCTCGGAGCGTTCGAGGTCCCGCCCGAGGTGGCGGGAGGCGCTGATCAGCAGCGGCAGCTTCGACTCGATCACCGCGGGCGGGTCGCCGCCGATGACGCGCGGCCAGAAGTAGGTGAGCTGGCGCAGTGCGGCGGCGTGGAAGGTGCGCGCCTGCACCCCGGGCGCGCCGAGCGCGCGCAATCGCTGGCGCAGCTCACCGGCGGCCCGTGTGGTGAACGTCACGGCGAGCACCCCCTGGGCGTCGACCGCTCCGCTGCGCACGGCGTGGGCGATGCGGTGGGTGATCGCCCGCGTCTTGCCGGTGCCCGCGCCCGCGAGGACGCACACCGGACCCCGTACGGCCTCGGCGACCTCGCGCTGCTCGGGGTCCAGCCCCGCCAGGACGTCAGCGGGCTCCATGGGACTCCTTAAACGCTCTCGACGGTTCGGGCCCCGGCTTTTCCTGCCGTAACCCGGGCTTCACCCATTCTGGCACCGTAACGTCTCTCACTTGGGTCACCCCTGAGATGCGTAAACAGGGATGTTTACTCCACAATGGGTGCCGACCAAACTCGGGGGAGAGGAAGAGGACCCGTGCGAACTGCGGCAACCGTGGGTGCACTCGTCGTGGCGGCACTGGCGCTCGCGCCTTCCGCCCTGCACTCCTCCCCCGCGCTCGCCGCCCCCGTGGCGGCCGCCGCGACCGGCGGGGGCGACCCCACCCCGCCTCCCCCGAGGACCGACGCCCTGGTCCAGGGGACCATCGTCGACACCATCGCCTACGGCCCGCACGTGCGCCAGCGCATGGACGTCTGGCACCAGGCCGACGAGATCAAGCGGCCGGGCGTCTTCCTGATCCACGGCGGCTGGTGGTCCTCCGGCGACAAGAAGTACATGACCGAGATCAGCCGGAGCTTCGCCGAGCTCGGCTACACGGTCTTCAACATCAACTACCGCCTCTCCAGCGACGCGGCGTGGCCGGCCCAGCGCGTCGACGCCTTCGACGCGATCGCCACGGCCCGGCGGCACGCGGCCCTGTGGTCCTTCGACCCGAACAACTACGTGGTCGTCGGCTTCTCCGCGGGCGGCCACCTGGCCACCGCGGTCGGCACCTACAAGACCGGCGGCCTGCCCGGCCTGCGGGGCGTGGTGGGCATCTCGCCGGTGGTCTCCCCGCTCACGGCCTACCTCGACGGCGCCGACACCCTGGACCCGAACAAGCGCAAGCTGCGCGAGGCGGCCATCAAGCTCGCGGGCGGCTGCGAGCCCTCCGGCAAGTGCGCCAGGATCTGGCAGAGCATGGAGGTCCCCGAGCACGCCAGCCGCGGCGACGTGCCCGTGCTGAGCGTGCACTCCCAGGACGAGTTCGTGCCGGCCTCCCACAGCAACCAGCTCAAGGACCGCCTGCGCCAGTTCGGCGTGCAGATGACGGTGGTCACCGAGCCGGGGATCAACCACAGCGCGCCGCTCTACCGGATGCCCGGCGTGGCCGATCTGGTCCAGGGCTGGGTCGCCGACAAGCTGCTCTGACGCGGGGCGGGGCCCTCCCGCTCCCGCGGCGCGGGCGCGCCCGCACGGCCGCCGGGACATCGGGAAGATGTACGGCCCGCGCTGTGTTGGCAATAAGCGCCAAACACCACCAGAGGGGATATTCACGCCATGGCGCTCACCGTCTACACCACCACGTGGTGCGGTCCCTGCAAGCGGCTCAAGGCTCAGCTCACCCGTGAGGGCATCTCCTACGAGGAGATCGACATCGAGCGGAACCCCGACGCCGCCGCGTTCGTGATGAGCGTCAACAACGGCAACCAGACCGTCCCCACCGTCGTGGTGAACTCCACCGCCGGCAAGGTGTCGCTGACGAACCCCTCGGTCGCCGAGGTGAAGCGGCTCCTCGAAGGCGCCGCCTGACCCGGTCCGGCAGAACGCGGGGCTCCCCGGAGGTCTCCCGGGAGCCCCGCGGTCACGGCCTGCGCGGATCGCGTGGCCGTGCGGCCGCCGCTCCACGCGCGGGGAGCCCGCGATCACCAGTCGCCGTTCAGCTCCGTGCCGTACCAGGTCTCGATCAGCCGGCGCGCGATCGAGACCGCCGGCGGCAGGCGCACCTCGCCGTTCTCCATCGCGGCCAGCAGCTCCGCGCGGCTGAACCAGCGCGCCTCGGCGATCTCCTCGGGATCGAGTGAGAGCTCGGTGGAGACGGCGCGCGCGAAGAAGCCGAGCATCAGGCTCCGCGGGAACGGCCACGGCTGGCTGCCCAGGTAGCGGGGGGCGGTGACGTTCACGCCCACCTCCTCGACCACCTCGCGGATCACCGCGTGCTCCAGGGACTCCCCCGGCTCCACGAATCCGGCCAGCACCGACATCCGCCCCTCGGGCCACTGCGGTCCCCTGGCCAGCAGGCACCGGTCCGCGTCGTCGTGGACGAGCATGATCACCGCGGGGTCGACCCGGGGGAAGTGCTGGCTGCCGTCGGCGGGGCACACGCGCACGTGCCCGCCCGCCCGTACCTCCGTGGGGCCGCCGCAGCGCGGGCAGAACCGGTGCGTGGAGTGCCAGGCGTCCAGTGCGACCGCGTAGACCAGCAGCCCGGCGTCGAGGTCCCCCAGCAGGGCGCCGACCTGGCGCAGGCCGGCGAGCACGGGCTCCCCCTCGGGCAGCGCGGCGGCGCCCAGCGGGGCCACGATCCGGGGCACGGGGCCGCCGCGGCCGGTCTCCCCGCCGGCCAGCGGAGCCGTCACCGAGAAGTAGGCGACGCCGTCGTCGTCCACGCCCAGCAGGTGGCGCGCGCCCTCGGGCGCCTCCGCGGGGGACAGCAGGACCAGGCGGGCCTCCCGTCCGTCGCGCCGTACCAGCGCCTGCCCGTCGTCGACGACCACGACCCTGGTCCTCTCCTCCGCCCAGGCCCCCGCGAGCCAGTCGTCGTCGCCGCGCAGCGCCGCCGACCGGTCGATGGCACTGCGCGCGAGCAGCAGCGGCCCCAACAGTCCTTCTTCTGCCGTGATCTCCACGCGTCCGTCCTTCCGAGCCGCAGACATCCTAGGCCAGGGAACGCAAAGGCGCCGGAGCGGGGAGCTTTCTCCCCGCCCTCACCTGGCTCCGGAGACGACAGGCAGGGCCGGCCGAGGGCACATATACGGTTAATACGGAGTCCCACCCCCGCGATGATCTCCAGGCGGCTAGGATGCACCGGGTTAGGTTAGCCTTACCTGATATCGGGGGTCCTGAATTGCGGCTGTACCTCACCGCGCTCAAACCGACGGATTCGGTCGCCGACGGCTTCCTGCCCGCGGCCCGCGCGCTGGGCTGCGACATCACGATCCTGACCGACCGCCCGGAGCACTACCGGGACGCCGGGGCCGAGGTGCTCGCGTGCGACGTGCGCGACGCCCGCGCGGTCATCGACGTCGTGGCGCACCACCACCCGCCCGCCGCGATCTTCTCCAACTCCGACCACATCCAGGCGGAGACCGCCCTGGCCGCCGCCTACTTCGACCTGCCGGGCAAGGACTGGCGGGCCTGCGCCGCGGCCAAGAACAAGGCGCTCACCCGGCGCAGGCTGGCCGAGGCCGGGGTCGAGACGGTGCGTTCGGTACGGCTGGCGCCCGGCGACCCGGTGCCCGGGGACGTGCCGCTGCCCGCCGTGGTCAAGCCCCGGGAGGGGGTGGCCAGCGAGGACGTGGTGCTGGCCGGGGACGCGCGCGAGCTGGCCGAGGCCGTACGGGCCATCCGCGCCCGCCGACCCGGCGAGGCCCTGGTCGTGGAGGAGTATCTCGACGGTCCCCTGCACACGCTGGAGACGCTGGGCGACGGCCGGACCCTGCAGGTCCTGGGCGGGTTCCGCACCACGCTCGGGCCGTTGCCGTACTTCGTGGAGGAGCGCCTGGACTGGGAGCCCCCGCCCGGCGCCGACCACGTGCTGGCGGCCCTGCGGGCCCTCGGGGTGGGCTTCGGCGCCTGCCACACGGAGTACGCGATGACCTCCGGCGGGCCGCGGATCATCGAGGTCAACTATCGCGTGATCGGCGACCACTGCGACTTCCTGATGGCGGACCTGCTGGGGATCCCGCTGTTCGAGCGCATCCTCGGCGTGCACCTCGGGGCCGGCCTGGCCCCGGAGCCCGGCGTCGCCCGCGGGCACGGCACCGCCCTGAGCCTGGTCGCGGAGCGCTCGGGGACCGTCGTCGCCGCCCCGGGGACGGTCGCGCCCTCCGGCCCCGGCCCGGTGCGGATCTGGCACCGTCCCCTGCGCGCGGTGGGCGACCGGATCGACCTCAGCCACACCAACCGCGACTACCTGGGCGTCGTCCGCGCCATCGGGCCCGACCGGGCGAGCGTGGACGAGGCCCTGGCGGCGTTCGGCGCCCGGAGCCCGTGGGTGGTCGGATGAGCGTGAGGACCGCCCTGACGGCGCGGGAGCCGTACCTCGCCGCCCGGGTCCTGGACTGCCTGCTGCGCGAGAACTACGGCGGCCTGGCCGGCCGGGTGACCCGGAGCAAGGACGGCGTCGCGCTGGTCCTGCCCGCCGGGCGCCGCATCCGGCTCACACCCGGCTCGCCGTTCCAGGACTTCGTGGTGGCCCCCGAGGAGCGCCTGCGCCTGGAGGAGGTGCTCTCCGCCCTGCGGGAGATCGCCCCCGCCGCCGACGCGCCGGGGGTGGAGGCCTTCGCCCGCGAGTGCCACGAGGCGCTGCGCGCCCTGGACCTGCACGCCGCCCGGTCCGGGGAGATCCTGGAGCGCCTGGGCCGCGGGCCGGGCGCGGGCGCCGTGCGCTACGAGACGCTGGCGGCCTTCGTCGACCATCCGGTGTACCCGACGGCGCGGTGCAAGAGCGGGCTGACGGACGAGGACCTGACGGCGTACGCGCCGGAGTTCGCCCCGAGCTTCGAGCTGCGGTGGGCGGCGGTGCCCGCGGATCGGGTGGCCGGGGCGCCCCTGCCGCCGGCGCCGGGAGGCCCCGCCGGCAGGCTCATGCCCGAACGGACCGGAGATCCCGCCGGGAGCCTCGTGCCCGGCCGGGCCGGGGGTCTCGCGGCGGGGTACGACGCCGATCCGGCCGAGGGCTTCGCGGCGGCCGGGCTGCCCCGGGAGCTCGCACGGACGCATGTGCTCTTCCCCGTGCACCCGCTGACCCTCCCGGCCGTCCGGGAGATTCCCTGGGCGGTCCCGGCCCCGGAGCCCGGCGTGACGGTCAGGCCCACCCTGTCGATGCGCACCGTCGCGCTCGACGGGCGCACGCACCTGAAGCTGCCGCTGGCCACCAGCACCCTCGGGCTGCGCAACCGGCGCTCGATCAAGCCCGGCACCCTGGCCGACGGAGCGCGCGCGGAACTGCTGCTGCGCGCGATGCCGTTCCCCGGGGTGCTCCTGGCCGACGAGCAGACCCACGCCCACGCCGGGCACGAGTATCTCGGCTGGCTCGTCCGCCGCCTGCCGCCGGGCGAGGCCGTCCCGGTCGCCGCGCTGCTCGCCCCGCTGCCGGGCGGGGGCACGGTCGTCGAGGAGCTCGCCCACCGCCGGTGGGGCGGTGACGTGACCGGGTTGCTCACCGAGTATCTGCGGCTGCTGTTCGGCTTCGCCGTACGGCTCCTGGTCCGGTACGGCACGGCGCTGGAGGCCCACCAGCAGAACCTCTCCCTGGTGGTCGGCGGTGAAGGCCCCGTGCGGCTGCTGGTCAAGGACAACGACGGCCTGCTGACCTCGCCCGACCGCCTGCGGGCGGCGGGGCTGGCCGTACCGGACTTCTCCGACGGGCGGATGCTGACCGACGACCCGCACGCCCTGGCCGACGTCTTCGTGACCATCACCCTCCACCTGGCCGCCGCCGCCCCCGCGTTCGGCGCGCTGCCCGCGCCGCGGGCCGCCGGGCTGCTGCGGGAGACGCTCGCCGAGGCCCTGGAGCCCTACGGCGACGACCCGATGGCCCGCCTGCTGCGCGCCAGGACCCTCGACGCCGCCCGGCTCGTCGGCAAGTCGATGGTCACCGCCGGGACCCTGGTCGACAAGGCCCGCACCGGGGCGCGCGACGTCAACAAGTTCTACGGCACCAGCGGCCCCAACTACCTTCGCCATCCCCCTCAGGCCATCCGCCCCGTGACCACGCAGAGGACGCCATGACCAGCCTTGCGCTCGACTCCCCCGCCGCCGTCGCCGAGGAGGCCTCGCTCGCCGCGTTGCTGCGCTGCTGCGTCAGGGAGGTGGCCGGGCCGCGCGGGCAGGTCCGGCACTCGGGGCCGTACGTGCTCCTGCGCGTGGCGGGCGTCCCGCTGCGGGTCCGGGCGCACGGCGGCCTGGCGCTGCGCTTCGAGGGCTCTCCCGAGTGGCTGGACGGCGACAGCTGGCAGCCGCTGTCCGCCGGACGGCTGGTCCGGCTGGTGGAGGCCGAGCTGGGCGGCGGCAACGAGGAGTTCGCGTCCCAGGTGGCGGCGAGCCGGCGGGCCATGGCCACCCTGCTGCGGGCCCGGCGGGAGACGGCCGCCCCGGCCGACCCGTGGCTGGCCTCCGAGCAGGCGCTGGTGTTCGGGCACCCGTTCCACCCCAGCCCGAAGGCGCGCGGCGGGACCCCGGCCGACGCGGCTGACGACATCGAGGGCGACGCCGGCTGGCTCGCCTACGCCCCCGAGGCGCACGCGAGCTTCCCGCTGCGGATCCTCGGGGTCCGCGACGACGTGCTGGCCCAGGCGGGCGACACGGCCGCGCTGGACGAGCTCGGCACGGCCCCGCCCGGGTACTCCCCGCTGCCGGCGCACCCCTGGCAGCTCGGCCTGCTCGCGGCCGAGCTGGCCGCGCCGCTGGCCGACGGGAGGCTGATCGACCTGGGGTACGGCTCCCGCCCGGCGGTCCCGACCTCGTCGGTGCGCACGCTCTACGAGCCGGCCGTCGACCGGTGCCTGAAGTTCAGCCTGGACGTGCGCATCACCAACTGCGTGCGCAAGAACTCCTGGTACGAGCTGGCCGGGGCGGTCGAGCTGACCTCCCGGCTGGGCCCGGTGTTCCGGGAGCTGTCCGCGCGCTTCCCCGGCACCCGCTGGCTGCCCGAGCCCGGATACCGGTCGGCGGACCTCGGCACCCGGCTGCTGGAGGGGCTGGGGGTGATCGTCAGGATGAGTCCCTGGCAGGTCTGCCGCCCCGGCGTCACCCCGCTGCTGAGCGGCGCCCTGGCCACGCCCGGTCTGCCGGGCGTCGTCGCTACCGTGTCCGAGGCCGTCGCGGCCGACCCCGTGCGCTGGTGGCGGGCCTATGTGGAGCGGGTCGCGCTCCCGGTGCTGGACGCCTATCTGACGCACGGCGTGGTGCTGGAGCCGCACCTGCAGAACGTGCTGGTCGGCGTGGACGGGGCCGGCACGCCGGTGGAGGCGGTCTTCCGCGACCTGGAGGGGACCAAGCTCGTGGCCGGGCGCCACGAGCTGTCGGGCGTCCCCCGCCGGGTCGCCGAGGCGCTCACCTACGACGCGGCCGGAGGCTGGAACCGGGTGCTGTACTGCCTGATGGTCAACCACCTGCCCGAGGTCGCCGCCACGCTCGCCGGGACCGGGCCGGTGCGCGAGCTGTGGGCGGTCGCCGGGGACGTGCTGGCCGGGTACGCCTCCCGGCGGGGATGGCCGCGCGAGCTGTCGGACCTGCTGGCCGGGGCGCCGCTGCCCGCCAAGGCCAACCTGTCGGTGCGGTGGGCGCGCTCGGCCGACCGCAGGGCCGGTTACGTGCCGGTGGCCAACCCGCTGGCGGCCTCGGCGTGAGCCCTCCCGCCCGCCGTACGCGGCGGGCGGAAGCCGTACCGGGACATACCGGGGGACATGCCGGGGGACATGCCCGGGGTCATCCGAGCACGGGGACCGACTCGACGAGCGCGACCAGCCCCCGCTCGTCCAGCAGGTTCACCGGGCGGACCGTCTCGTTGACGCGCACGTAGTGGAAGGCCGCGCTCACCCGGTCGAGGGGGACGCCCGCCAGGTGGGACCAGGCCAGGCGGTAGGCGGCCAGCTGCACGGCGGCTGCCTCGGCCGCCTTGCCCGCGGGGCGCCTGCCCGTCTTCCAGTCGACGACCTCGTAGCCTCCGCCGGGCGTCCGGAAGACGGCGTCCATCCGGCCGCGGACCAGCCGGTCGGCGATCATCGTCTCGAACGGGACCTCGACGTCGAGGGGCTCGCGGCCCGCCCACTCGCTCTCCTCGAACCTCTCCTGGAGCTCGGCCAGCCGGGCGCCGGCACCGTCGAAGTCCGCCGCGTCCTCGGCCTCGTCCCCGGCGCCGGGCAGCTCCATCTCGTCGAGGAGGCGCTGCTGGCCCCAGCGGGACTCCAGCCACTCGTGGAAGGAGGTGCCGCGCCGGGCCAGGGGGGCGGGCTTCCTGGGGACGGGACGGCGGATCTGTCGGGCCAGGGCCTTGGCGTCGGCGGCCAGGGTGACCAGGGACGACACGGTGAGGTGGGTGGGCAGCTCGACCTCCTTGCCGCCGCGCCGCCGGTTGCGCTCGCGCTCTCGCAGCAGCAGCTCGGTGTCCCGCTCCCAGGCCTTGGCCCGCTCCCGGTCCCACCCGCGCAGCTCCGCCGGCAGCCGGTCCCCCTCGCCCCCGGGCTCGGACCCCGCTTCGCCCGCCCCGCCGGCCTCCACCGCGGAGGCGCCGACGGCTCCGCTCACGGAAGACGGCGTCGCGGCGGTCTCCGCAGCGGGGACCGGTACGCCGGAGGAGGCGGGGGCCGGCGCGTCCGGCGCGGGGGCCTGGGCGGCGGGCGTCGCGGTGGTCTCCCCGGCGGGCGTCGTGGGAGTGACGGTCTGGGCGGCGGTCTCCACGGCGGGCGTCTCGGGGGTGGCGGCGCGGGCGGCGAAGTCGGCCAGGGCGGCCTCGACGAGGAAGGCGCCGTCGACGACGGACTCGTAACGGGCGCCCTCGGGGGTGACCGGCCAGGTGGTCTCCGCGGGCTCCTCCAGCAGGGGGTTGGTGGCGCCCTCCTCGATCTCGGGGGCCCACGTGGCCACCCGGCCGCAGGTGTCGCGGATCTCCAGCAGGAAGTCCGACGGCTCCAGGGGCTTGGCCGCGGTGCCCCAGCGGTAGCCGGAGGCGACCAGCAGATAGTGGGCGCGGGTCACGGCGACGTAGGCCAGCCGCCGCTCCTCCATCAGGTCGCGGTCGCGGCAGCGCTCGTCGAAGTCGGCGAGCTCCTCCCTGGCCAGCCCGGTCAGCGCGGGCAGGTCGGAGGCGTCGCCGCGCAGCGGGTACGGCAGCCGCCGCGGGTTCTCCGTCCACCTGGGGCTCACCATCGGCCGCGCGGGGAAGATCGTGCCGACGGCCAGGCCGCCGGTCTTCGACAGCGCCTGGGACATGCCGGGCACGATCACGACCGGCCACTCCAGGCCCTTGGAGGCGTGCACGGTCATCAGCTTCACGCTGTTGCTCTCGCCCACCCGCCCGGAGTCCAGGCCGTTCTCCTCCTCGTCGGCCGCCTTCAGGAACGCCAGGAACGCGCCCAGCGTCGGGTCCTCGGAGTCTCCGGCGAAGCGGGCGGCGGCGTCGAGGAAGGCGTCCAGGTCGGCCCGGGCGGCGAACGCCCCCACGGCCGCGTGGCGCGCCGCCACCTCGATGTCCAGGCCGAGGCGGCGCTCGACCTCGACGATCAGGTCGGGCAGCGGCTGGCCTGCGTGGGCGCGCAGCGTCCGCAGCTCCTGGGCCATGGCGAGCAGCCGTACCCGCGCCGCCGGCGAGAACCGGTCCTGCCACTCGGGGCGGTCGGGCAGCTCGTCCAGGGCGTCGACCAGGCTGCCGCGCTCCTCGGCGAGGTCGGCGACGACCTGGTCCAGCGGATCGGCCACCGGGGAGGCGTCCTCGCGGGTCTCCCGGTTCAGCTCGCGGGCCCGCTCGCCCAGCTCCTTCAGGTCGGCCGGGCCGATCCGCCAGCGGGGGCCGGACAGCAGCCGGACCAGGGCGTCCCCGGCCGTCGGGTCGTAGAGCACGCGCAGGGTGGCCACGATGTCCGCGACCTCGGGCACGGTGAGCAGGCCGCCCAGGCCGACCACCTCGACCGGGATGCCCCGGTCCTCCAGCGCCCGGCGCAGCGCGGGGAACTGCGAGCGCTTGCGGGCCAGGATCGCCACGTCGTGGGGCTGCAGGCACTGCGGGCCGCCCCACATGCTCTGCTTGGCCTTCTTGCGCTCGCCCTCGCCCCACGGCAGGCCGTCCGGCGCGGTGTCGCTCCCCAGCAGCCGGGAGATCTCGCGGGCGATCCACTCGGCCTCGTCCTCGGCCGTCTCGTGGAAGGCGGTCACCACCCGGCCGCGCTCGACCCGGTTGCCGCCCGGCACCAGCACCGGCACCTCGCGGGCCTCCATCCGCAGCGGGATCTGCACCCGGGCGGCGACGTCGAGCACGGCGTCGCCGTTGCGGAAGCTGACCGACAGCTGCCGGATCTGGGCGGGCTCCCCCGAGGCGGTCCTGAAGTCGCGCGGAAAGCGGGTGAGGTTCCCGGCCGAGGCCCCGCGCCAGCCGTAGATGGACTGGCAGGGGTCGCCGACGGCGGTCACCGGATGCCCGTTGCCGAACAGCGAGCGCAGCAGGACGAGCTGGGCGTGGCTGGTGTCCTGGTACTCGTCCAGCAGGACGACGGCGAACCGGCTGCGTTCGAGCTCCCCGACCTCCGGGTGCTTGGCGGCGATCCGGGCGGCCAGGGCCATCTGGTCGCCGTGGTCGACGACCTCGCGCCTGCGCTTGAGCCGGTTGTAGGCCTCCACCAGCGGCAGGAGCTGCTCCCTGGCCTTCTGCACGGCCAGGGGCTTGCGCTGGGCCACGATCGGCGAGCCGGGCAGCGCGGCGTACCGCTCGGCCAGCCAGGCGCCCACCTCCCGCACCTCCGCCGGCCGGCGCAGGTGCTCGGCCAGCTCCCCGGCCAGCTCCAGCACCGCGCGGGTGACGGTGGCCGGTCCCCATTCGATCTGCTCCATCGGCCCGTCGTAGCCGCTGACCACCCGCCCGGCGAGCTGCCAGGCGACGGCGGGGGTGATCAGGCGCATGGTGGGCTCCAGCGCCTCGCGCAGGGCGTGGTCGGTGACCAGCCGGGCGGCGTAGGCGTGGTAGGTCGAGATCGTCGGCTCGCCCGCCAGCAGGTCCGCGGGGACCCCGGAGCCCAGCGCGGTGAGCCGCTCGCGGACGCGGTGCGACAGCTCGCTGGCGGCCTTCCTGGTGAAGGTCAGGCCGAGCACCTGCTCGGGCCGGACCAGGCCGTTGGCGACCAGCCAGACGACCCGCCCGGCCATGGTCTCGCTCTTGCCGGACCCGGCTCCCGCCACCACGACCATCGGTTCGAGACCGGCCTCGATGACCGCGGCCTGTTCGGGGGTCGGGGGAAGGATGCCCAGCTCCGCCGCGAGCTGGATCGGGCTCAGCACACCATGCCTCCGTCTGCGCCTCCGTCTGTGCCTCCGTCTGCGCCTTCGTCCGTGCGCCCGGAGACGGCACGACAGGGGGTCGTACGGCCCGCCGCTCCGCCCGCCCGTCCGGCCGTGCCGGGACGGTCCAGGGTAGTACGGCTCAGCACACCTGGCCCCCGCTGTCGTTGACCGGGCAGCTGGCCCGGGCGGCGCAGGTGCGGCAGCCGTCGTTGACCTTGGCCTGGAAGAAGGGGCCGGACATGCCCAGCGCCACGGTGTCGACCATGTCGCGGGCCCAGCCGGGGTCGTCGTCCTCCGAGAGCGGACGCTGGGACTGCTCCCTGGCGTCCTTGCCCGCCGCCTTGCCCACCTGGACCAGGGCGGCGCCGCCGGGCTCGGTCATGCCGTGCCGCTCGAAGGCGCCCAGCAGCGCGGCGAGCTGGTAGACGCCGAGCTGGGGATGGCGGTCGAGGTCGGTGTCGGAGGGCTTGGTGCCGCCGGTCTTGATGTCGATGATCACCGCCCGGCCCTCGCCGTCGCGCTCGACCCGGTCGACGCGGCCCTTGATCTGGACGCCCTCGGAGACCGTGGCGATGAAGGACTCCTCGATGCCGACCAGCTCGCGGGGGTTCTCCTGGTGCCAGCGGACGAACCTGGCGATCATCTTCTCGGCGACCCGGCGCTGCTTGCGGTTGTACCAGACGCCGCCGAAGTCCAGCTCGTTCCAGACCTCGTCCAGGCGCTTGCCCAGGGTCTCCTCGGTGGGCATGCCGGTCGCGGCGAGCACGGCCAGGGCGTGGATGACCGTGCCCAGGCCCCGGGCCATGTCGGTGCCGCTCGCGCCCACGGAGGTCTCCAGCAGCCAGCGCAGGCCGCACTTGCTGAAGCTCTCCACGGCCGAGGGCGAGATGCGCACGGTGTCGTCGGGCCAGCCGAGCGGGCGGTCGTCGGAGATCGGCGTGAGGGCGTACCACTCGTCGGGGTGGGCGCCCTGCACCCCGGCGGCGGCCAGCCTGGCCAGGTGACCGGCCGCGGCCCTGCGCAGCGGTTCCGGCCGGGTCGGGTCGCACACCGCCGAGCGCAGGTCGGCCACCAGGGCGGACATGCTCAGCCAGCGGGACCGCTCGTCGAGGACGGCAGTCTCCTCGCCCGATCCCGGCACCAGCTCGGTCAGGAAGCGCGAGGGCCGCTCCTCGACGTCCTCGCCTCCCACCGCGGTGACGACGAGCTTCTTCCTGGCCCTGGTCGCGGCCACGTAGAACAGCCGGCGCTCCTCGGCCAGCAGCTGGGAGGCGAGCGCGGCGCTGACCGCGGCGGGGTTCTCGTGCTCGGAGCCCTCGGCCCGGGCGACCATGTCGTCGGTGCTCAGGACGGTTCCGCGCAGCCGCAGGTCGGGCCAGGTGCCCTCCTGCACGCCCGCGACGACCACGACGTCCCACTCCAGGCCCTTGGAGCGGTGGGCGGTCATGATGCGCACGGAGTCACCCTCGGGCGACCGCGCCGCCAGGGAGTCACCGGGGATCTCCTGGGCGATCAGGTCCTCCACGAACACGTCGACGCCCGCGTGGGGCAGCCGGTCGACGAACCTGGAGGCGTAGTCGAACAGCGCCACCACGGCGTCCAGGTCGCGGTCGGCCTGCCGTCCCCGGTGCCCTCCCACAGCGCTGGTCTCGCTCCACTTGGGGACGAGCCCGGTGGCGTCCCAGACGGCCCACAGGACGTCCTCGGCCGTGCCGCCCTGCCGTACGGCCTCGGTGGCGGCGGTGATGAGCCGGGCCACGCGCTCGGCGGGCAGGGCCACGTGCGGGTCGACCGGGACCAGCTCCCGGGCGTCCTTCAGGGCCGCGATGAGCAGCTCGCCCGACGACCTCGGCTCGCCCGGGCGGGAGCGGTGGGAGGCGGACAGCGCCAGGTCCCCGGCGTCCTCCGGATCGCCGGCGCCCGCCGGGAGCACGGCCTCCTCGGCGTCCCCGGCCTCGTCGAGGTCGTCGAGGTCGTCGAGGTCACCGGTCTCCGCCAGGGCCGCGCGCTCGCGCGCCTCCACCCGGGCCCGGCGCTCCCTCGCGGCCACCGTACGGGGATCCGGTCGCGCGCCGGCCGGCTCGTCACCGGAGGCCCCGCGATCGGGCGCCCCGGGATCCCCGGCCCCGTCGCCGGACGCCCCGCCGTCGGGCGTCCCGTCACCGGAAGTCCCGGCCGCGTCCCGCTCGCCGTCCGCACCGCCCTCGCCGTCCGCACCGCCCTCGCCGTCGAGCTCCACCGGCAGCGCCATGGCCTCGTGCTCGGCGATGCGCAGTGCGCGGCGCAGGCGGCGCACCCCGATCATGTCGGTGCCGCCCAGCGCCCCGGTCAGCAACTCCTCGGCCAGGCCCTCGTCGAGGGTGTCGGGGTGCATGGCCACCTGGATCAGGCGGATCAGCGGCCGCACGCCCGGCTCCTGGAACAGCGGCACCTCGCCGCCGCCCACCACGACCGGCACCCCGGCCGCGACCAGCGCCCGGCGCAGCAGCGGCGTCTGCCGGGTCGCCGACCTGACCAGCACGGCCATCCGCGACCAGGGCACGCCGTCGAGCAGGTTGGCCCGGCGCAGGGTGTCGGCGACGATCGCCGCCTCCTGGGTGGGGCTGTCGGCCACCACCACCCGGACCGTGCCGTGCTCGGCCTCCGGCAGGGGCGTCAGGTCGCGGTGGGCGGCCCCGCCGGGGACGGCGGGCAGGCGGGCGGCCACGCGGCGGGTGGCGGCCAGCAGCCCCGGGCCGCTGCGGCGGCACACGCGCAGCGCGATGATCGGCGCCCGCCGGCCGCCGGCGTCGCGGAACCGGTCGGGGAATCCCATGATCCCGTGGACGTCGGCGCCGCGGAAGCCGTAGATCGACTGGTCGGGGTCGCCGACGGCGATCAGGTCGCGGCCCTCCCCGGCCAGCTGCGCCAGCAGGAACTCCTGGGAGGGGTCGGTGTCCTGGTACTCGTCCACGAGGACGACGTCGTAGGCCGAGCGTTCGCGCAGCCGTACGTCCGGGTCGGTGAGCAGGGCTCCGGCGGCGCGGATCAGCTCGGCGTAGTCGAGCACCGGCTCCAGGTCCAGGTCGAAGCGGGCCTGGTAGCGGTCGGCGAACCGCCCGGCCGCGATCCAGTCGGTGCGGCCGTGGCGGCGGCCCAGCCCGACCAGGCCCTCCCCGTCGAGGCCCCGCTCGGAGGCGCGGGCGATGAAGTCGCGCAGCTCCTGGGCGAAGCCGCGGGTCTTGAGCGCCTCGCGCATGTCCTCGGGCCAGTGGAGCGCGCCGTCCTCCAGCTCGCCCAGGAGCAGGCGGCGGATCTCCAGCAGCTGCTCGGGGGCCGTCAGCAGCCGGGGCGGCGGGTCCCCGGTCAGCACCGCCTCGCGGCGCAGCAGGGCGTAGGCGTAGCTGTGGAAGGTGAGGGCGAGCGGCGTCCTGGTGGTACGGCGCAGCCGGCCGGTGATCCGCTCGCGCAGTTCGTCGGCGGCCTTGCGGCTGTAGGTCAGCACGAGCACCCGCTCGGGGTCCGCCCCCCGGCGCTCCACGCGGTCCACCACGGTCTCCACGATCGTGGTGGTCTTGCCGGTGCCCGGGCCCGCCAGGACCAGCAGGGGGCCGCTCTCATGGGCCACCACCGCCCGCTGATGCTCGTCGAGCACGGGGGCAACGGCCCTCCCCGTATCCCCGCGACGCACCAGCCGCCAGCCCTGACCACTCACAACTCGTCATTCCACCAGATCCCGGGCAGTGATCGTGCCGAGTCGGCGGGTCCGGCATGAGGAGAGATCAGTTCGGCCAGGTCACCGCCGGTGAGCGATGGAAGTCCACGCCCAGCTCGGACCACCGGGGCCCGTGCCCGGCCAGGCGGGCCGCGAAGTCGCCGAAGTCCCTCGCCTCCTGCGGCGTCCAGGCCACCTCGGCGACCGCGGGCAGCCGGGGGAAGGCCAGATACTCCAGGTCGTCCATCGTCTCGGCGGTCTCGGTCCACAGCGGGGCCTCCACACCGAGCACGCGGTCGTCCCCCACCCCGTCGACCAGCTCGGCCGGATCCCAGCCGTAGGCGTCCTCGATCTCGATGAGCCCGGCCCACTCCAGCCCGAGCCTGGTCTCCTCGTCGTACTTCATGTCCAGGTAGACCCGGGAGGCCGGGGACATGATCAGCTTCGCGCCCCGCCGTACGGCGCGGTGGACGTCGTCGGGGGTGCGGCCGGTCTGCCAGTACTGGCTGACGCTGCCGGGGGCGAGCCGCGCGCCGCCGACCTCCTGCCAGCCCACCATCCGCTTGCCCGCGGCCCCGACCAGCTCCTGCGCCCGCTCGATCAGGTCGTTGTACTGCTCCTGCGTGAGCGTCTCCACCTCGTCGCCGCCGATGTGCAGGTAGGGGCCGGGTGTCAGCCGGGCCATCGTCGCGATCACGTCGGCGAGGAAGCGGTCGACGGCGGGCCGGCCCACGCACAGCGCGCTGAAGCCGACGTCGATCCCGGTGTACGGCCTGCGCCGCCTGCCGTCGCAGCTGAGCGCGGGGTCGGCGGCCAGCGCCGCGTTGGTGTGGCCGGGCATCTCGATCTCGGGCACGATCTCGACGTACCGCTCGCGGGCGTGGGCGACGATCCGCCGGTAGTCCTGCTCGGTGTAGGAGCCCCCGGGCCCGCCGCCCACCTCGGTGGCCCCGCCGACCGCGGTCAGCTCGGGCCGCCCCGCGACGGCCAGCCGCCAGCCCTGGTCGTCGCTGAGGTGCAGGTGCAGCACGTTGATCTTGTAGGCGGCGAGGAGGTCGACGTACCGCTCGACCTCCTCGACGGTGAAGAAGTGCCGGGCGACGTCCAGCATCGCGCCGCGCCAGGCGAACCGCGGCCGGTCGGCGATCCGCACACCGGGCAGGGTCGCGCCCCGTCTCGGCAGGAGCTGCGCGAGCGTCTGCACCCCCCGGAAGAGCCCGACCGGCGTACCGGCCCGCACCCTGGCCCCGTCCCGGTCCACGGTGAGCTCGTACGCCTCGGCGCCGGGGTCGCCGACGATCGGCCCGTCCGCGGAGGAGCCTGCCCCGCCGGACGCGCCCGGCCGCTCGCCGGTCAGCTCC
The DNA here is from genome assembly GCF_016863195.1 of Paraplanobispora takensis. GTDB lineage: Bacteria > Actinomycetota > Actinomycetes > Streptosporangiales > Streptosporangiaceae > Planobispora > Planobispora takensis. The sequence continues at coordinate 30,218 of NZ_BOOK01000005.1, forward strand.
AGGCGGATCTCCCCCTCCCCGCCGATCCGCGGCGTCCACCCGGTCGCCCGCCGTACGGCCGCCGCCAGATGCCCGGCCGCGCGCCCGGCCTCCGGCGGCGCCGCGATCGCGGTGTCGCGGCCGATCGTGAAGCCGGCCCCGCGGTAGGCGACCTCGGCGGGCAGGGGCACCAGGCTGTGCCAGGTCCCGCTCGGGGACGCGGTCGCGCCGTCGCCCGAGCACGCACCGGTGGCCAGGACCGCCGCCGCGGCCAGCGCGGCGGGGAGCATGCGCCATCTCATGTGCGCATCAGATCATCGCGATCCCGGGGAGGGGAACCTCCCGCGGCGTGATCCGCCGCGGGAGGACGAGTGGCCGGGACGGGAGCGGCGGGTCAGGACGGGAAGACGTGGTCGACCAGACGGGCGGTGGCCTTGCCGTCGTCACGGGGCGCGTAGGTGCGCCTGAAGTTCTCGTAGCGGTCGGCGCCGGCGGCGGCCACCTGGTCGATGGTCCGGATCGCCTCGATCACGTCGGCGCCGGTGGACAGCAGCGGACCGGGGCCCTCGGCCTCCAGGTCGAGGTAGAGGCCGCGCTTGGACGAGTAGCGCTGCAGGTCGTAGGTGAACAGCAGGATCGGCCGTCCGGTCGCGGCGAAGTCGAACATGACGGACGAGTAATCCGTGATCAGCACGTCCGCCACCAGCAGCAGATCCGCCATATCCGGATATGTCGTGACGTCGTGCCCCAGTCCCCGGGGGACGTTGGGCGCCGCCTGCATCGAGTGCCCCCTGATGAGGAACTCGTGGTCGGAGCCGAGCACCCGCCGCGCCTCGGCCAGGTTCAATTTGAGCGAGGCGTTCTTGCGGTCGTAGTCGCGGTAGGTCGGCGCGTACAGCACCAGCCGGACGCCCTCGGCGATGCCGAGCCGCGCCCGCACCCGCGCCGCCAGCTCCTCCCGGTCCGGGGAGGCCAGCACGTCGTTGCGCGGGTATCCGCTCTCCAGGACCTCGCCCTGGTAGCCGAAGGCCTTGCGCAGGATCGGGGTGGCCCACGGGCTCTGCGAGACCAGCAGGTCCCAGCCGCGCACCTCGACGGCCTGCCGGTGCCAGGCCGGCGGCTTCGGGTCGCGGGACATGTGCGGCAGGTCGTTGCCCATGCGCTTGAGCGGGCTGCCGTGCCAGGTCTGCACGACCACCTGGTCCTCGCGCGCCCGGAACCACGGCGGCAGGAAGGCGTTGGTCACCACGTACCGCGAGCGGGCGAGCGCCGCGTAGTGCTCGCGGCTGCCCGCGCGCACCACGGTCGGCCGGACGTCCCCGAAGCCGAGCTCCGCCGACCCCGGCGGCGTGAACGCGCCGTCCTTGACGATCCAGATGTGCTCGCGGTCGTCGCCGCGCCGCACCCGCTCCTCGTAGACCGCGCGGACGTTGCCCTCGTACTGCCGCCCGTCGTAGGCGACGTAGACCGTCGCGTCGTTCAGCCCGCGGGAGCGCTCGGCCGGGTAGAACGAGCGCTGCAGGGCGTACAGCCCGCCCGGGCCCTTCTCGTCGTCGGGCCGGTCCTCGGCGACGGCCAGCACCGGCACGTCGAACCGGGTGGAGATGACGCGGTACTCGCGGCCGTCGATGATCTTCGGACCCTCGTCCAGGTCGTCGAGGGCGGCGTGGTCCATCCGGATCGGGACGATCTCGCCGGACTCCTCGCGGGCCGCGATGCTCCAGTTGCCGCCGCCCAGCGGGACCGTCTCGCCGAAGCGGGGCATCGCGGCCGGGGCCAGGCGCACCGAGAAGTCCTCGCCGTCGCGCTCCATCGGCGTGGCGTAGATCAGCCCGGTGCGGTGGCGCAACGTCAGCTCCGCCCGCCCCGAGCCGGGATAGGAGCCTTCGAGCAGGAGCGTGCCGTCCTCGCCCCAGACCGCCCGGGAGACGACCGGGCGGACCCGGTGCGCGGAGACCATCACGCGGTCGCGCCGGTCGCCCAGCACCGTGATCTCCCGCTCACCGATGATCGAGCGGCTCTCCGCGGCGGAACCGAGCATGACGGGGGCCGCCGGATCGCCCTTGGGCTCGATCCAGAGCCTGCCGCCGTCGCGCTCCTGGAGAAGCGACGACACGGCCAGCGGGACGACGACCTCGGTGCCGCCCGGGCCCGGGGTGAAGTCGGCGGCGATGCGGTGGCCGTCCAGCCGCGCGTGCCCCTTGGCGAAGCGCCGGTCCGGCAGGAACACCGTCAGCTCCAGCCGCTCGCCCTCCAGCCGCACCCCGGTCAGCTCGGCCCGGGTCGGCTGGAGCACGACCTGAAGGGCGCGGTCGGAGGTCCAGACCGGCCGGACCCACCAGCCCTTGCGGAGCTCGGTGCCCCGGGGACGCTCGGTCCGGCCGCTGGACGGCCCGCGGAGCATGCCGACGGCGCGGGCGCCGCGGCTCCAGATCACGATCTCGGCGCGCCAGGTGGTGGTGTCGCGCACCGTGGCGCGGCGGCGCAGCAGCCGCTTGCCGCCGCGGACGACGGCCCGCAGGGCGGCGCGCCACCGCAGCGCCGAGGGGTTCAGCTCCGCCGTGAAGCCCGACCAGTCGTAGTTGCAGCCGGCCTCGCGGGCGCCGTACGTCGCCTCGGGATGGTGGACCCTGCGGGTGCGCATGCGCACCGGCGGCAGCCAGCGGGGGCCTCGCAGCACGACGGTCGCCCGGTTGAAGCGGCGGCTGCGGACCGACAGCCCCGCGAGGTAGGCGTGACCGCCGACCCGCAGCCGGCCGTTCTCCCAGGTGATCTCCTCGACCTGCGTCACCGGGATGAGGTCGGCGGCGCGCAGCCGGTACAGCGACTCGGGGAGCTCCTCGCGCAGCGGGAGGTCGGCGTACCAGCGCATCTTCTTCCTGACGCGCCGGGACGGCTCCGCGGCGGCGGCGACCAGCTGCTGCAGGGCGTCGCCCTCGGCCAGCTCGTCGACGTCGCGGTGCTCGACCAGGTGGAAGGCCAGCCGGCGGGCCACCGGGAGATCGAGCTTGACCTTGGGGTCGACCCCGATCACGTAGGGCCTGACGAGCGTGAGGAACTCGCGGCGGCGGGCGGCGCCGCGCTTGACCGCGATGTCCATCCGGGAGCCGAGCGGACCGGCGAGCACCTCGGCGTCGAACCGCCTGCGCTGCGCGGGAGTCAGACCTCCCGCGGTCAGCGCCTCCATGATCGCCGGCAGAGGTTCTCCCCGGTCGCAGAGATCCTGGACGATCCGCAGACGCTCGGCGACGGCATCGCCGCTCGCTCGCGCGGGTGAGACGCCGGTGGCCATGGGGGAGGCACCGCCTTTCGGGCAGACGCTGTCCGTCCCACGCCATGTTAGTGGGACCGGGGAGCCGGTTAAGCGCTACTTTCCGACTGTCCATCCCATCTCGCGGATCCCATGTCCGCCCGGGAGCCCCGCAGCGGGGTCCCCTCCTCCCGCCATCGGGCGAGACACCGCTGCTCATGACCCGGAGGCGGGGTGCCGTCGGCGTGCACGACCCGCCACCACGGAACGCCGCCTCCCCACGTCGACATGACCCTGCCGACCTGACGCGGACCGCCGGAGCCGAGATACTCGGCGACGTCGCCGTAGGACATCACCTTTCCGCGCGGGATGCGCTCGACCAGATCGAGGACCGTCTCCGCGTAGGGATTCGGGTGCCCTCGCGACCCCGTGTCCTGCGCGGCGTCTTCCCTCATGTCATCCACGGCGTCTTCCATGGAGTCTCCCCAGCGCTCCCGGCGGTCAGGCCCTCCACGTGGCGGGCCCGGCCGCGAGGATCTCCTCCAGCCGCCCGAACTCGTAGGCCGCCTGGTCGCCCGTCTGCTCCACGACGCCGTCACGGATCGCGTAGGACTCCCCGTCCTCCCCGACCAGCCGCGCCCCGAGCAGGCCGGACACCCGGGCGAGCTGGGCCACGTGCCAGTCGGACCCGGGCGCGCCGGACAGCGCGCCGTTCCAGACGGCGACGGCGTGGACCCCGTCACCGTGGCGCGCGAGGACCTCTCCGGACTCCGGCGAACCGCGGAACTCGAAGCCCGCGCGCCCGAGCACATTCGCGAGCTCCGCGAAGGAGAGAGGCGCCTGGCGCTCCACCCGCAACTCGTACCCCATGGGCGGGACATTAGCGAACCTTGACCGGCCCCCGGAGCGGGAAAGGCGACATCGGGCCGACCGCGTCCGAACAGTGTCCAAACCGCGTTCGAATCGCGTCACACGCGCCACACGCGTCCTTCGGCGCCGAACTCCGCGTCCGGCGCGGTCCCGGCCGCCGATCTGAGCGCGGACTTCCGGTTGAGGACCACGACGGCCCCTGCGAAGGCGAGCACGCCCAGGGCGAGGCCGGCGCCGTACAGCCACAGGAGGAACGGGTCGGCCCCGGGCCTGGCCGGCTCCTCCGGGAGCGGGCCCCCGCCGAAGTGCCGGCCGTCGGGCACCGGGGACGGGGACGCGACGCCCGCCAGCTCCCCGGCCCTGGCCAGCGCCGCCCCGGCGTCCACCACGCCGAACCCGACGTGCTCGTCGTAACCGGCGCCGGGGGTGAAGCCCGCGGTGGAGGTCAGGGCCCGCGCCACCTGCTGCGGCGTCATGTCCGGGTACTTCGCCTTGATCAGCGCGGCCACCCCCGCCACCAGGGCGGTCGCCACGCTCGTCCCGTCGGAGTTCTCGTACTTCCCGCCGGGGAGCGCCACCGGGACCTGCACGCCCGGCGCGGAGACCAGGACCGACAGGTTGTCGCTGCTGAAGACCGCGGGCTGGCCGAACCGGTCGGCCGCGCCCACCCCGACGACCCCCGGGTATCCGGCCGGGAAGTTCCAGTAGGAGGTCTGGTGGGTCGTGGAGTACTCTTCGCCGCCCTCGTTGCCCACGGCGGCGATGAGCACCACCCCCTTGGACAGGGCGTAGGAGACCGCCTCGCGTTCGGCGCGGTGCGGGCCGTACGCGCCCAGCGACATGCTGATCACCTGCGCCCCGTGGTCGGCGGCGTAGCGGATCGCCCGGGCCACCGGGCTGCCCCGGAGCGTGCGCCGGTCCGCCTCGGGGACGTCCTCGCGCTCCTCGAAGTTCAGCGGCAGGGACAGGATCCGCGCCTCCGGGGCGACCCCGAGCAGGCCGTCCTCGCCGCCCTTGCCCGCCCCGGCGATGAGGGAGGCCATCGCGGTGGCGTGGCGCATGCCGGAGAGCCGCTCGTCGCCGGTGGCCTGCGACCCCATCTCGGGCCCGGTGACGACCCTGCCGCGCAGCTCGGCGACCTCGCCGTCGACCGCGCCGTCCACCACGGCCACGGTGACCCCGGCCCCCCTGGTGACCTCCCAGGCCTCCTCGACGTTGAGCGCGTCCAGCACCCACCGCTGCCCGTCCCGGATCTCGTCGGCGGCGGCCGGGGGCGCCGCGGTCGCGGAGAGCGCGGTCAGGAGCACGGCCAGCAGGACGGCCAGGATCGCCGGCGGCACGGCGCGCGGGGACGCGGTCGGCGCCTCCCTCCCCCGTCTCCCCCGTCGGCTCAGCACACGTTCCCCTGGGTGCAGCGCGGTACGGCGGGCTCGGCGCCCAGGGCGCGGGCGATGCGCCCGGCGACCGTCTGGGCCGTCGGCCACAGCTCGCTGTGCAGGATCTCCTCCTGGGCCACCGCCTCGCGGGTGCGGCCGTCGGTGTAGCCGGCGGTGGAGAAGACGATGTACGGACCGACCCCGACCCAGGCGTTGCGCTGGCGCTGGGCCGCGCCGAACAGTTCGGTGGCGGTGCCGGGGAAGGCCACCGGCCGCACCCCCACCCGGTCGTCGGTCGTCAGCTGCCCGGTCGCCGCCCGGCGCTTGTCGGCGTCCTCCATGACGGCGACGCCCACAGTGATCGCGAAGGTGGACGTCTGGTCGACGTAGGTGGCCCGCAGCAGGGTGCGGCAGCCGTTCTCGGAGAGGATGGCCCCGACCGCGGCGTCGGTCCCGGCCCGGCAGGGGGTCTCGGGGGCGATGCCGACCCGGCGGGCGTACTGCTGGGTGCGGCCGAGAGCGACGTACTCCAGCTCGCCGGGGAAGACCAGCGTCGTGGGCCAGGTGTGCCAGCGCCTGGCGATGTCCTCCTGGACGTAGAGGTTCTGCTCCGCGGCGGTCAGCGGGCGCGCGGCGGTCTCGCGCAGCAGCCCGACGGCGCCGGACAGCACGTCGGTCGTGGCGATGGCCAGGATGGTCCCCATCAGCAGCAGGAAGATCGTGCGCAGCCGGATGCCCTGTTCGAGCGCGATCACCTCGACCCGCTCGGCCCCGGGCTGCCTGCGGTTCGCCCCCGGCCACGGGCGGACCCGCGCCCTGCGGGCCCCGGCCGGCGAGGCGGACGCGCGGCGCATGCGCGTGGCCCCGGGAAGCCGGGTCGCGCCGGAGGAGCCGCCGGACGCGCGTCCCGGCGGGGCACCCCGCCCGGCGCCCGGCGCCGGGGCGTCCTTGCCCGTCCCGTCCGGCGTCGAGGCGCCCTCGCGCCTCCCGTCCGGCGTCGTCGCGCCGGGTGCCGCTCCGTCCCGGGCCCTCCCGCGCGGCGATCCGCCCTGGGGGCCCTCGCCCTGTGACGCCCCGCTCCTGTCCGGCCCGATCCGCGCGGCGCGCGACCCCGCCGGGGGCCAGCCGCGGGTGCGCGGCGTCGAGGGCTGCAGGCGCCGGCGCGGCTCCTGTGACCTCCCGGGCTGCGACATACCTTCGATGCTACGTCCCGGGAGTCCGACACCCCATATCCGGAGTGTATTTATATTCTCACCCTCCGCGCCCGGCGGATCATGACCATGATCACCGCGAGGGAGACGGCCGCCACGGAACCGGCCGCCACGGCCACCCCTCCGTAGAGGGCGATCCTGCGCTGGTCGCGGTGGACCACCTGAACCGGCCCGGCCGGTCCGCCCAGCGGGCGGCCGGGGTCCTGGGCGTCGCCCTTGCGGGCGGTGTGGGTGTGCCGGGAGATCCTGGCGGCCTCGGCGAGCGCCCGGCCGGCGTTGACGATGCCGAACCCCGTGCCGGTGTCGTATCCGCCGGCGGGCCTGCGGGTCGCCCCCGCGGTGAGCGCCTGCACGACCAGCGCGGGCGACATTTTCGGATATTTCGCTTTTATGAGAGCGGCGACCCCGGAGACCAGGGCGGTCGCCTGCGAGGTGCCGCGGCCGACCCAGTACTCGTCGCCGGGCCCCGCGCCGAGGATGTCCACCCCGGGGGCCGCCACCAGGACCGAGGAGTTGGAGTTGGAGAACGACGCCCGGCGCATGCCCCCGTCGGTCGCCGCGACCGAGACCACGCCGGGGAAGGAGGCCGGATAGGAGTACGGGGCGTGTCCCTCGGCGTCCTGCTCGTCCGCCCCGTCGTTGCCCGCCGCGGCGACGAGCACCACCCCCTTGGAGATGGCGTGGCGGACCGCCGCCCGCTCCTCCCGGGTCGCCAGGTCCTTGGAGATCGACATGTTGATCACGTCGGCGCCGCGGTCCACGGCGTACCTGATGCCCTTGGCCACCACGTTCTCGAACCGCTCGGAGGCGTTGAACTCGCGGAAGCCGGCCTCCTCGTCCTCCAGGATCACCCGTACCGACAGGATCCTGGCCCTGGGGGCGACCCCGATCACCCCGTCCGCGCCGCCGGGACCGTGTCCGTGCCCGGCGATGAGCGAGGCCATGTAGGTGCCGTGCAGGCGCAGCGGCTCCACTCCGGGCGGGTTGGCGCCCTCGGTGAAGTCCCTGCCCTCGGTCACCGAGCCCGCCAGGTCGCGGTGCCCCGCGTCCACCCCGGAGTCGAGCACCGCGACGGTCACGCCCTCGCCCTCGGAGGTCCGCCACGCCTGCGGAAGGCCCAGCGTCTGCAGCGCCTGCCGCTGGCCGTCGCGGACGTCGTCGGCGTGGACGGGCGGAGTCAGGAACAGGGCGAGGACCGCCGCCGGCACCACGACGGCCAGGCGCCTCAGCACCGCCACTCCCGGGAGTGGCAGTCGGGCGGCACGGGGGTGGACACGCCGGCGAGGATCTGCACGGCGATGTCGTCGGCGAAGGCGAACATGGTCGGCCGCTGCTCCCCCACGGTCTTCGCCGGGCGGCCGTCCGTCTGGCCGATAGTGATCATGACGAGGTACGGCCCGCTCCTGCGCGCCGAGGAGGTCTGCCGCCCCGCCGCGGTGAACCGGTCGGTGACCGTGCCGCGGAAGGCCAGCGCCTTGAGCCCCGGCGAGGGGCGCCCGCCCTTGGGCAGCGCCGCCTTGGCCGCCGCGGCGCCCTCGTCGTCGGGGAAGGCGGCGACGCCGACGGTGATGACGACGGCCTGGAGCGCGTCGAGGTAGGTGGCGCGCAGGATCGCCCTGCACCCCGCCCGCCGCAGGGGCTCCCTCAGCCTGGCGTCCACGGCCCGGTCGCACCGGGTCTCGGGAGAGATGCCCACCCGGCGGGCCTGCTCCTGGCCGCCCTGCTCGGCGGAGTAGCGGACCCGCGCGGGGAAGATCCGGCCCGAGGGCCAGACCTGCCAGCGGCGGGCCACCTCCTCGGCGGCCGCCCGGCGCAGCTCCCCCGCGCTCGGACCCCGGGTGAGCTCGGCTCCCGCGGTGCTCGCTGCGACTGCGGCCACGACCGCGCAGCTCAGGGTGAGCGCGGACGCCGCCACCAGCGCCGGCCATACCCGGCGCCGGTCCGGCACGTCGTTCACCCCATCGACATTAATGCGAGAGAGCGGATGTCACCTCCGATCCACTCCGATCCGATCGCATGGAAAGTACTTGACGCATTGGAAAGTGGAAAGTACTTTCCTTCTTGGAAAGTGAAACCGAAGGAGTCCCCGGTGAACGACACCTCCCGCGAGGCCGACCTCTCCCCCGAAGAGGCCGCCCGCGCCCTGTCCGGCATCCGCGCCACCCAGGCCCGCGCCGTGCGCTCCACTCCCTGGTTCCCCACCTGGTTCGTCATCGGCATCGGCCTGTCCGTCACCCTCATCCAGTTCGCCGCCGACCCCCTCACCGCGCTGCCCCTGCGGATCGCGGGCCTCGTCCTGGCGGTGGCCGGCATCACCGGCTGCTCCATCGTGATCGGCCGCAGCGGCAAGATGCGCACGCACAAGAGCGTCGTCGAGGCCGGGGGCATGGTCGGATACTTCGTCTGGGTCATCGCGCTCGTGGTCTTCGCCGTGGCGCTCGCCCTGGTCCTGGCCGCGCTGGACATCCCCTACGCTGCGACCTGGGCCTGCCTGGCGATGACCGCGGTCATGGGTCTCACCGGCCCGCTCCTGGCCCGGTGGATCTCCCGCCGCATCGCCGACAAGCTCGAAAGGGGTCGCTGATGGGTCTCGACCCGGTCATCCACGCGCCGGTGCGGCTGCAGATCGTCGCTCTGCTGGCCGCCGCGGAGGAGGCCGAGTTCGGGTTCGTCCGCGACCAGGTCGAGGTGAGCGACTCGGTCCTGTCCAAGCACGCCAGCGCCCTGGAGGCCGCGGGATACGTCGACATCCGCAAGGGATACGTCGGCAAGCGGCCCAGGACCTGGCTCAAGCTCTCCGCTCAGGGCCGCCAGGCCTATCGCGCCCACGTGGCCGCCCTCCAGGCCATCGTCGCCCGGTCCGGCCTCCGGCTCACCCCCGAGTGACACCGCCCGCCGGCCACTCCCCGGACGGCACCGCCCGCCACACCCGTCCCGGCCCCTTCGGGAAACCGCCCGCCGCACCCGTCCCGATCCCTTCGGGAAAACGCCGAACGCCCCGCGGAGCATGGGCTCCGCGGGGCGTTCGCGTCCGGCCGGGGTGGGGCGGGCCCGCCTCAGTAGGCCGGCAGGCTCGGGTCGACCGTCTTGATCCAGCTCAGCACGCCGCCGCCCACGTGGACCGCGTCGGAGAAGCCGGCGTTCTTGACGATCGCCAGGCACTCGGCGGACCGGACGCCGGACTTGCAGTGCAGGACGATCTTCTTGTCCTGCGGGAGCCTCTCCAGGGCCGAACCGTTGAGGAACTCACCCTTGGGGATGAGCACGGCGCCGGGGATGGAGACGATCTCGTACTCGTTCGGCTCGCGGACGTCGATCACGTAGATGTTCTCGCCCTGGTCCTGCCAGGACTTGAGCTCGGTCGCGGTGATCGTGGAGCCGGAGGCGGCCTCCTGGGCCTCCTCGGAGACCGCGCCGCAGAACGCCTCGTAGTCCTCCAGGAGCTCGGTGACCGTGGGGTTCTTGCCGCAGAGCACGCACTCGGGGTCCTTGCGGACCTTGACCGAGCGGTAGGTCATCTCCAGGGCGTCGTAGATCATCAGTCGGCCGACCAGCGGCTCGCCGATGCCGGTGAGCAGCTTGATGGCCTCGTTGACCTGGATCGAGCCGATGGAGGCGCACAGCACGCCGAGCACGCCGCCCTCGGCGCAGGAGGGGACCATGCCGGGCGGCGGGGGCTCGGGGTACAGGCAGCGGTAGCAGGGGCCGTGCTCGGCCCAGAAGACGCTGGCCTGGCCGTCGAAGCGGTAGATCGAGCCCCAGACGTACGGCTTGCCGAGCAGGACGGCCGCGTCGTTCACCATGTAACGGGTCGCGAAGTTGTCGGTGCCGTCGACGATCAGGTCGTACTGAGCGAAGATGTCCATGACGTTCTCGGTGCTCAGCACCTCGTTGTGGACCACCACGTCGATCAGCGGGTTGATCTCCCTGACCGACGCCGCCGCGCTCTCGGCCTTGGGGCGGCCGACGTCGGACTGACCGTGGATCACCTGACGCTGCAGGTTGGACTCGTCGACGACGTCGAAGTCGATGACGCCCAAGGTGCCCACGCCGGCGGCGGCGAGGTACAGCAGGGCGGGGGAGCCCAGGCCGCCGGCGCCCACACAGAGCACCTTGGCGTTCTTCAGGCGCTTCTGCCCGGCCATGCCCACGTCGGGAATGATCAGGTGGCGCGAGTAACGGCGCACCTCGTCGACGGTCAGCTCGGCTGCCGGCTCTACCAGCGGTGGCAACGACACAGTTCTGCTCCCGTTTCAGGGGTCTTGAGGAGTGCGGCTAGCGCACCCCTCACAACCTAGCCGGGGGCCCCGGTCATTCCCCAATCGAGATGGGAGTCGTCTCATATATCAGACGGCGTGCCTCACGAGCCACCCTTCCCGGCACTTCCATCTGCGCCACGTGCCCGGCGTCGGGCAGCAGCACCAGCCGCACGTGCGGGAACGTCCGCCCGGCGCGTGCGGCCGAGCGCGGGTTGACCAGCCGGTCGCGGCGGCCGTGGATCACCAGCGTGGGCGCCTTCACCTGGGCCGCCTGACGCCACAGGCTGTCGGCTCCGCGCCCGAAGTACTCCCTGAAGTACTCGGAGATCAGGCCTCGGGCCGAGTTGACCAGCGCCGACCCCGCGTACGGCAGGTCGTCGCGGCGGCGCAGCTCGTCGGCCGCCTCCCGCAGGCGCACCGGGTGGACCCGGCCGAGGTCGGCGTAGCACATGCCGAGGGTGGCGTTGAGCCTGCGCTCGGCGGGCAGGGCCCGCAGCCGGTCGAAGGCCCACTCCCCCAGGCGGGGCATCGCCGACAGTGCCACCCGGGCGGGGCCGTACCTGGGCAGCAGGTCGGGCAGCGCCGGGGAGACCAGTGTGAGCGAGCGGACCAGCTCGGGCCTGGTCGCGGCCACCCGGACCGCGACCGCGCCGCCCAGGGAGTTGCCGAACAGGTGGACGGGCCGCTCGGCCACCTTCTCGGCGAGCCGGGCGACGGCCTCGGCGTGGGCGACGATGGAATAGTCGCCGTCCGGCGGCTCCGGCGAGTATCCGGAGCCCGGAAGGTCGATCGCGTGGCCGGTCACCACGTCGGACAGCTCGCCCATCAGGTCGGTCCAGTTGGTCGCCGACCCGGCGAGACCGTGCACGTAGACCGCCGTCTCAGTGGGACCGGGCGGGGTCGAGCGCACGTGGACGCGCCGCCCTCCCAGGTCGACCATGGTTCCCGGCCAGCACGGAATCGGGTTGTCCCCCACGTGTCCTCCCACGGTTCACTCTCTGCTCCGTCCTTATTCCACAAGAGTGAACCCGAAGAACCTATGCGTTCGGCATACAGACCGAGCGTCGCCCCACATTGAGCGTCGAATCCTGACATCCAGGACGGAACAGGCTCTTACCTCTCGAAGGTACCTCTCGAAGGAGTTCCGTCATGCGACTCAAGCGCCTTCTCGTCGCACTCCTCACCGCCGCCCTCACCGCCCTCGGCACGGTGGTGGCGGGCGCCGCCCTGGCGAGCCCCGCCCGGGCCGCGGATCTCAACTGCGTCTATCTGGTCAAGCGCACGGCCGCGGTGAAGGCCGAGCCCGCCAAGAAGGCCAAGACGACGGACCGGGTCCGCCGGGGGGACCGGACCCTGGGCAGCTGCCGCAAGTACGGCAAGGAGAAGAACTGGCACAAGGTCGTGGGCACCCGCAAGCTCAAGAAGGGCTACACCCGGCAGCGCAACCTGAAGAGGCTCGGCACGACCAAGCAGTTCGGCCTGTGAGCCGGCCGCAGAGGTCTGCGAACGGGCCACGCAGGCCCGCGAGCCGGTTCTAGAGATCTGCGAACCGGCCGCGGAGGCCCGCGAGCCGGTCGTCGAACGGCCCCGGAGGGGCGGCCCACAGGGCCGTCCCTCCTCTCACTCCTGTCACGCCCGTACCGCGGAGCGGATTCGCTCTGCGGTATGTCCCTTTTGTCCGAAAATAACAAAAGGGCACGCATCTTAACGCTATGTGTTTGGTATATGACGCTCTGTGCCCGTTTTCGGTTCACGAATCCGGACATCAAGGCCGTAGTCACCGCATCGATAGAGAAGGAGTGACTAATGATCTTTAAACGACTCGCTGGCGCTCTGATTGCCACCACCGTCGCCGGCGGCGGCATGGTCGTCTTCAGCGCCGTCACCGCAACCGCGGCCGAGGCCGCAGTCTGCGCCTACCGGGTGCGCAACGTCCCGGCGGGCAACCAGCTCGCCGTCCGCGCCCAGCCCAGCAGGGTCGCCGACGTCATCGACGTCCTGCGCCCCGGCCAGATCACGATCGGCAGGTGCGCACTGCAGCGGCCGAACTGGCGAGCCGTCAACGGCGTCAACGGAGTCCAGGGCTTCTCGCACAAGCACTACCTCAAGAAGCTCTCGCGGCTGTCCTGACAGCCGGAACGACTCTCGGACGGCGATGACGCGGCGCTCACGAGGAGGGCCCCAATGTGTCGCGTTTGTCCGCATGTACACGGGCCTTGAAAAGACGCGTCCGACAACTTTCCCCTTGCGATAAACGGCATTTGCGCCATATGTGGCAATTGTCCGTTGCAGGGCGACGAGTTAGTCCGAAACGACTGCAAGGAAGTGACCGAAAATGAAGTTCCAGCGCCTCGCGAGTACTCTCGCGGCAGCGACCATCGCGGGTGGCGGTCTGATCGTCCTCAGCGCCATCACCGCCACTCCGGCCAGCGCGGAGACCGCGTGCTTCTACAAGGTGCGTAACGTCTCCGCCGGCAGCTACCTCAACGTTCGCCGAGGCCCTGGCATCAAGGCCAACGGCAAGCGTTACAAGGTCATCGACGTTCTCATGCCCGGCCAGACCACCGTCGGCAAGTGCAGGCGCGCCACGGAGAACTGGCGCTCTGTGATCGGCAACTCCGGCCTGCAGGGCTTCTCTCACAAGTACTACCTGAACAAGGGACAGAAGTTCCGGTACTGATCGGTGACTGTCGAACCCGCCAGGAGAACCCGTGCCGTGGTGCCCGCAAGGGCCCACGGCACGGGTCGTGTCCACGGCCGTGCCGCGCACGGCGGCTCAGGCGGAGCGGCGGGTCTTGCGGGGTTTGCGGCCGGTCGTCCCGCGGTCCCGCTTCGCCGCGTCCACGCTGGCCCGCAGTACGGCCATCAGATCCGCCGACGGCCCGCCCTCCGCCACCGGCGCCTGCGGGCGGACGACCTCGTGACCGTCCACCTTCGCCTGGATGACCTCCTGCAGCGCCTCGCGGTAGGCGTCGTGATGGGCGGCCGGGTCGAAGTCCTCGCTCATGGTCTCGATCAGCGACGCGGCCATCCTCGACTCCTGCGCGCGGATCTCCACGCCTTCCTCCAGGAAGCCGAACTCGGCCTCGCGGACCTCGTCGGGCCAGAGCATGGTCTCCAGGACGAGCACGCCCTCCCTGACCCGCAGTGCCGCCAGCGACTCGCGCTGCCGCAGCGCCACCTTCGCGATCGCCACCCGCCCCGACCGCTGGAGCGCGTCGCGCAGCAGCACGTACGGCTTGACGCCCTCGTCGCCCGGCTCCAGGAAGTAGGACTTGCCGAACAGGATCGGGTCGATCTGCTCGGCGGGGCTGAACTGGAGCACCTCGATCCGGTGGGCGGTCGTCAGCGGGAGGTCCTCGAAGTCGTCCTCGCCGAGCACCACCATCTCCCCGGTCGGCAGCTCGTAACCCTTGGCCACATGGGCGAAGGGCACCTCCTCACCGCAGATCTCGCAGACCCGGCGGAACCGCACCCGGCCGCCGTCCTCCCGGTGGACCTGGTGGAAGGAGACGTTGCGCTGTTCGGTAGCGGTGTAGAGCCTGATCGGGATCGTGACGAGCCCGAACGACACCACGCCGTTCCAGATGCTTCGCATGACGTCTCCCTGTCTCGACCTACTTCAGGAGCTTCCTACTGATTTTCGCGCATATGTTCGGAAATATCGCCAAGTGGATGGAAACACTTACCGGCGGGGCACATACCCGCCACGGGGGAACCGATGCCCCTGCCTTGTCGAACGGGTGGGAACCGGAGACGTACGCTGGATCACACCCATTGCCCGAAGAGGACGGAAGGACAGGCCGATGTCGGAGATGGATGTGAACGAAACCACCCTGGAGGAGATCGACGACGCCCTGTCCGGTGAGATCGGGACGGAGATCGACGTCGAGACCCCCGAGGCCGACGCGGCCGAGCAGCACCGCTCGATGCAGGAGGAACGCTTCGCCTGGCCCGACCGGATCCCGCTCGACGCCGACCCCGCCGACGCCGCCGACCAGACTCGCGAAGTGGGCATTGACGAGGACGACTATCGCTGACCTGGTTACCCGCGCGTAGGATGACCCGAGACATGGAGTGCTCGACAGCGGGAGCACGCACAGCAGGCTCCGCCTGGGCGGCGCTTGGTGAGGCCGCCTCTGCCGCCGGACACTCATAGGAGCATCCCGCAAGGAGACCGCCGTGACCGCTACCCCGGACGCCAAGCCCCGGGGCACCCGGCTGCCCCGGATGGCCCGCCGCCGCCAGCTGCTCAACGCGGCGCAGGAAGTGTTCGTGGAGAACGGCTACCACGCGGCCGCGATGGATGAGATCGCCGAGCGGGCCGGGGTCAGCAAGCCGGTTCTGTACCAGCACTTCCCCGGTAAGCAGGAGCTCTACCTGGCCCTGCTCGACCTGCACGTCGACGACATGATCACTCGCTGCCGCGACGCCCTCGCCTCCACGACGGACAACAAGCAGCGGGTCCAGGCCGCCATCGGCGCCTTCTTCGACTTCGTCTCCGGCCAGGGCGAGGCCTTCCGCCTCGTCTTCGAGTCCGACCTGCGCAACGTCGCCCAGGTCCGCCAGCGCATCGAGCGCAACCTCCGCGAGAGCGCCGAGATGATCAGTCAGGTCATCCAGGAGGACACCGGCTGCTCCAGCGACGAGGCCCGCCTCCTCGGCGTCGGCCTGGTCGGCATGGCCGAGGTCAGCGCCCGCTACTGGATCAGCAGCGCCGGCTCCATCCCCAAGGACGCCGCCACCCAGCTCATGGCCCGCCTCGCCTGGCGAGGCATCTCCGGCTTCCCCCGTACGAATTGATGCTGTGTTGATGGCGACGCTGCGCGTCGCGGCTCGGGGGCTCCTTGATCCGGCTCCCGCCCTCGTCACGTCCTCGCTTCGCTGCGGGCGTTCCTCGGTTGGTTCACCGGCGCCCCCTCGCAGCTCCGTAGTGTTCGCTTGACGCGATCAACCGGCGCGTCGTGGCGGGGATGGGGTGACGATGGGACGGAGCCGTCGTCGAAAGGGAACATGATGGAAGTCAAGATCGGCGTACGTTCAGTGCACCGTGAGCTCGTGGTGGAGACCGAGCTCACGGCCGAGCAGGTGGAGGAGGAACTGGGCAAGTCCCTCTCCACCGACCGCGGCATCTTCACCCTGACCGACGTCAAGGGGCGCAAGGTCCTCATCCCGATCTCCTCCCTGGGGTTCATCGAGATCGGCGAGGAGGAGGCCCGGCCGGTCGGCTTCGGCGGCACCCTCTAGGAACCCTCTGGAACGAGCCCTCCGGAACTGCGGGGCCGCGGCACAGGCGTGCCCTCGCCGGAGGCCTCCGGAGGATCGGAGGCCTCCGGCAGGGGCGACGGCCCGGCCGGCGGGGCTGCGGGCAGCCCGGCGTGAGGCCGGTGACGCGACCCGGCCGAGAGCCGCCCGGACGGTCCGATGGGATCAGCCGCCCCGGCACTCTCCACGCCCGCCGAACCCGCAGCCACGCGGGCGCCGGATGCGCTGGACGTCGTCCCGTCCTGGATCGGTGGCCGGGCAGTCCGCGCTCCCCCTGCGCAGCACTGCACGCGAAACCCAGCGGTTCGGCCCACATCTCGTCAAGGAACTGCCGTAGCGGCGCGAGGCCCTCATGCTTGGCACGCTACCGCCGTTCGCCCCCCTCACGCCGCCCGATCAGAAGACCGGGCCTCTCCTCATCGGGGATCGGAGTCGCCGCACGCCCCCCGGAGGCTCGCGGAAGTCAGGGGCCCGGGGTCAGGCCCAGGGCGTCCATCCGCCTGTTGTGGGCCTCCGTCAGCCGGGTGAACATCCGGGTGATGTCCTCACCGCTCACCAGCAGCGTCGCCAGCTCCGGGCGGGCGGCGGCCACCTGCTGCGCCTGGCTCAGCGCCTCCCCGACCATCCGCCTGGCCCACAGGGCCAGCCGTCCGGCCTGCCGGGGGTCCTCCTTGATCGCCGCGCCGACCCGCTCCACCGCGAACTGCGAGCGCCCCTCGTCGGCCAGGACCTCCTCGACCAGCCGGCGCGTCTCGTCGTCCAGGTGGGCGGCCGCCTCGCGGTAGAAGTCGAAGGCGATCCCCGTACCGACGTACGCCTTGACCAGGGCCTCCAGCCAGTCGGCCGGCGCGGTCTGCTCGTGCCAGCCGTCCAGCGGTCCGACGAACGGCTCCATCGCCTCCTCCGGATCCGCCCCGAGCGAGGCGAGACGCTCGCGGAGCAGACGGAAGTGCGCGTACTCGGCCGCCGCGAGCTCGCCGAGCGCGGCCCGGTCGGCGAGCGTCGGAGCGTGACACGCGGCGTCCTCGGCGAGGCGCAGGAACGCGGTCAGCTCGGCGTAGGCGAGGACACCGAGCAGATCGGCGACACCGGGAGAGGAATCACTCATGAGCGCAGCCTACGAGCCGGGGAGCCCGGCGTCGTCATGCGGCGGGCGGGTAATCACCACGCGGCGCCGGCGTCGGGGAGGCGCAGCGGCCCGGCGGTCCGGAGCCCCGCTGGTGGAAGGCCGGAGGGCTCCGCGATTCAGAGGGAATGCCGAGCAATCAGTTCTCCGTTGTGGTATCGGGTACACTACTGTGTGAAAGTGCGACCGCACTGTGTTAATCCGGGGGTTCTCCCCCCGGACGCCCCCAAAAGTCGGCGTGACGCCGCAGCGGTCGCTGATGACATGAGAGGGCTGGCCCTTCCGCGAGGACCCGGCACGGGGAGACTTTTTCGCCCGCGGTCCCGGCAGGACTGCCTTCAACGGAGATTAGGCAGGCCAAGCTGACGACGTTCCGAGACCTCGGAGTCACCCCGGAGATCGCCGACGCCCTCGAGACAGAGGGCATCATCACGCCGTTCCCCATCCAGGAGATGGCACTCCCCCTGGCCCTCAGCGGCCAGGACATCATCGGTCAGGCTCGCACCGGCACCGGCAAGACCTACGCCTTCGGCGTGGCGATGCTCCAGCGTGTCGGCAAGCCCAGGAAGAACCGCAAGAAGCCGCGCGGGCTGGTCGTCGTGCCGACCCGCGAGCTGGCCCTCCAGGTCACCGAAGACCTGGTGACCGCCGCCGGCAAGCTCGGCTCCCGCATCCTCACGGTGTACGGCGGGCGCGCCTACGAGCCGCAGATCGAGGCGCTCAAGCAGGGCGTCGACGTGATCGTCGGCACCCCCGGCCGCCTGCTCGACCTGGTCAAGCAGAAGCACCTCGACCTCAGCCAGATCGCCATGCTGGTCCTGGACGAGGCCGACCGCATGCTCGACCTGGGCTTCCTGCCCGACATCGAGCGCATCATCAAGCTCGTCCCGGCCGAGCGGCAGACCATGCTGTTCTCCGCGACGCTGCCGGGTGAGATCGTCGCCCTGTCCCGGCGTTACCTCAACCGCCCCACCCACGTGCGGGCCGAGAACAACGACGCCGAGGCCGAGGCGACCCCGCAGACCACCCAGTTCGTCTGGCGCACGCACCGGATGGACAAGATCGAGATCATGGGCCGCCTCCTCCAGTGCGAGGGCCGCGGGCTCACGATGGTCTTCTGCGAGACCAAGCGCGCCTGCGACATGGTCGTCGAGCAGCTCAAGGAGCGCGGCTTCGCGGCCGCGGCCGTCCACGGCGACCTCGGCCAGGGCCAGCGCGAGCAGGCCCTGCGGGCCTTCCGCAACGGCAAGATCGACGTGCTCGTCGCGACCGACGTCGCAGCGCGCGGCATCGACGTCGACGACGTCACCCACGTCGTCAACTACGACTGCCCGCAGGACGAGAAGTCCTACGTGCACCGGATCGGCCGGACCGGCCGGGCGGGGCGGACCGGCGTCGCGGTGACCTTCGTGGAGTGGGAGGACCTCACCCGCTGGAAGGTCATCAACAACGCCCTCTCCCTGCCGTTCGCCGAGCCCGTCGAGACCTACTCGACCTCGCCGCACATCTACAGCGACCTGGGCATCCCCGAGGGCACCAAGGGCGTGCTGCCGCGCGCCAACCGGTCCCGCGCGGGCCTGGCCGCCGAAGAGGTCGAGGACCTCGGCGAGACCGGCCGCATCCGCTCGCGTTCCCGCAAGGGCCGCGACGACGACCGTGAGGAGCGCCGCGAGCGTCCCGCCCGCACGCCCCGCGAGCGTCGCCGCACCCGCGGCGGCCGCGGCCTCGAGGCCGCGGAGCAGGCGATCGCCGAGCCCCGTCCCGTCGAGGAGCCGTTCGAGGGGCCGGGGGACATCCTCGCCGAGGAGCCCGCGAGCCGTCCCGTGGAGGAGCCGAAGGCCCGCCGCACCCGCGGCGGCCGTACGACGGGGGAGACCCCGGCGCCGGTCGCGCCCGAGGAGAACCAGAGCCCTGTCATCGAACTTCCCCCGGTGGAGGCGGACGTGACACCGCGCAACGAGGAGTCCGCGCCCCGGCGCGGTCGCACCCGCAAGGCGGGTCTCAACCCCGAGGTCACTCTCGGCGCGACGCCGCCCGAGCAGGCCGAGGTCTCCGGTTGGGACGACGAGCCGGACCACGAGGCTCCCGCCTCCCGGCCCCAGCCCGAGAAGATCATCCCGCCGAGCCCGTTCGCGGTGATCTTCCAGTCGCCGGACCTGGCGACCGACGACGACGAGATCGCCCCCTCGGCGGCCTCCGAGCGCGCCCAGAACCGCCGCCGGCCCTCGCCCAGGGGCCAGGGCCAGCAGCGCGGCCCGCGACGCGGAAACTAGCTCCATCAGCACGGAAGGGACGCACCCCGCGCGGGTGCGTCCCTTCCGCCGTTCCGGGGGCCGGGCCGCTGCCTCGTCCCGCCCCGCAGGGAAGCGGATGCCCGCTTTCCGCTCAGCTTCCACTCTGCAAGTAACACCGAGTCATCCCGGTCCTGGCGGTATCGTGGTCTCACGTGAGTACGCCGCGATTTTTGACCCTGCCACCTGGTGTTCGAGCCACCTCGATCGACACGGCGGTGGGCTCGTTCGCCGCCCTGGAGGCGCTGCCCGTGAGCGGCGTCCCCGAGCGCTGGCCCGCCCTCCTGGTCCCCGGTCTCACCGGCAGCAAGGAAGACTTCATCGCGGTTCTGCAGACGCTCGCCCAAGCCGGCCGCCGGGTCATCGCGGTCGACATGCGCGGCCAGTTCGAGACCGGCGGCCCCGACGACCCCGGTGCCTACACCTGCGCGGCGCTCGGCAACGACGTCGACGTGCTGGCGCACACCATCGGCGGCGGCGAGCCCGTCCACCTGGTCGGCCACTCCTTCGGCGGACTGGTCACCCGGGAGGCGGTGATCGACGGCCGCACCAAGTTCGCCTCCTACACGCTGATGAGCTCGGGCCCCGGCCCGATCGTCGGCCCCCGCGAGCGCGCGGGCCGGATCATGCTCGCCGAGATCCCCGAGCGCGGCCTGGAGTACCTCTGGCACAACCGCATGGAGCCGGAGGCGCTGGCCGCCGGGGTGCCCGACGAGATCATGACGTTCCTGCGCAAGCGGCTGTTCTCCAACTCCCCGGTCGGCATGGCCACGATGACCGGGGAGGTGCTCTCCGCGCCCGACCGCTGCGAGGAGCTCATCCAGGTCGAGGTGGACCTCCTGGTGCTGTACGGCGAGCACGACGACGGCTGGCCGCCGGAGATGCAGTCCGACATGGCCCGCCGGCTGAACGCCGAGTGCGTGGTCGTCCCCGGCGCGGTCCACTCCCCGGCCGTGGAGGCCCCGGAGACCACCGCCGCCGCCCTCACCCGGTTCTGGAACGCCGCCGAGGCCCGCCTGCTGAGCTGAGCCGTACTGACCACCCTTCTTGGACAGCTAGTCCAATGTCATGTAATCATCTACTTACTATGACGAGCATCGAAGACATCGTCGTCCAGCCTCCGCACACCGCGACCTGGCTGGTGCACATCGACCGCTCCATGTGGATCGGCGGCGTCCGGGGGCTCATGCTCCAGGCGCTGCACCCGCTGGCGATGCGCGGGGTCTGGCAGAACTCCACCTTCCAGGAGGACCCGTTCGGGCGGCTGCGCCGTACGGCGGACTTCGTGGGCCGCGTCACCTTCGGCAGCCCGCAGGAGGCCGGGGAGATCGGCCGGCGGGTCCGGGGGATCCACCGGAGCCTGCGCATCGACGACCCCGACACCGGCAGGATCCACCGCGTGGACGACCCGGAGCTGCTGCTGTGGGTGCACTGCGCGGAGGTCTCGTCCTACCTGTCGGTGGCGCGGCGCGCGGGTCTCGGGCTGAGCCGCCGCCAGGCCGACCGCTATCTCGACGAGCAGCGCCGCAGCGCGACCTACGTGGGCCTGCACGCCGAGGACGTGCCCGGGTCGCTGGCGGAGATGGACGACTACTTCGCGGGGGTCCGGTCGCGGCTGAAGGTCACCCCGGAGGCCGCCTCCACCGTGCGCTTCCTGCTGTGGCCGCGCCTGCCCGCCGAGCTGCGGATGCTCAACCCCGGCAAACCGGCCTACTTCCCGTTCGGCGCGCTGTGTTACTACTCGCTGCCGGACTGGGCCAGGCAGATGTACGGCGCCCTGCCCGAGGTGCCGCGCGCCACGGTGACGGCGGCGCTGCGGGCTTTCCGGCTGGGCATGAACGCCATCCCCGAGCCCGTCCACGACCGCGCGTTCATGCCGCACACCCGCGAGATGCTCGCCGCCTCCCGGCAGCGGCTGGGCGCGGCGGGCTACGACGTGAGCCGCGGCCTCAAGGGCCTGACCGACCCCCGCCGCTGGCCGGGGGGAGCCTCCAGGGCCGCCTGAGCCGCGAGGGGGCGCCGGTGAACCAACCGAGGAGCCCCCGAGCCTGCGACGCGTCAGCGTCGCCGTTCAAACAGCCAGAGCGTCCCAGGGGGCCTTGTCGGGGGCCGCCGCCCTGCCGTCGGGGCAGTGGGCGCGGAAGTCGCACCAGGAGCACAGGGGCCCCGTGCGGGGCGGGAAGAGGGCGTCTATCTCCGGGGGTACGGCCGGCGGCACCCGCTCGGCACCCGCCGCGTGCGAACCCGGCCCCTGGGAGCCCTCGGCCGGGGTGCGCGCCGCGCGTGACCCCGAGCCGCGGGAGGCCGCCGTACGCGAGCCCGGGCCGCGGGAGGTCTTCCCCGTGCCCGCCCAAGCCTGATAGCGCTCGTCGGCCTCGGAGGCCTCGCCGCCGATCTCCTCGGCGCGCGACAGGTGACGCCCCAGGGACTCGTCGGTGTGCTCCCACTCGACGACCGAGCCGGTCGGCAGGTGGTGGAGCTCCACCCGGTGGCACGGGCGGCGCAGCATCCTGGAGGAGGCGACCGCGTAGACCGCCAGCGCGAGCGAGGACCGGGCGTCGTCCGCCGTCATCGGGCGGCGTCCGGTCTTGTAGTCGACCACGACCAGTTCCTCACCCCGCTGGTCGAGCCGGTCGACGCGGCCCGACAGGGCCAGGACGGACGTCCTGGTGGCCACGGTCCGCTCGACGCCGACCGGCTCGTGGGAGGGGTCGAGGGTCGCCGCGTAGTCGACGACCATCTCCCGCGCCCGGTCACGCCAGGCGGAGGACTGCCCGGCGTCCTTGAACCCGTCGCCGATCCACCCGTTGGACAGCAGGATCCCCGCCATGGCCGGGGTCCTGCGGTCGTACGGCTCCCGCCACCAGCCGGCCAGGGCGTTGTGCACGCTGATGCCCACGCTGTTGTGCGCCCACCGCGGTCCCCGCTGCGGGGCCGGGCGGTCCAGGTAGGTGAACCGGTAACGCCGGGGACAGTCCAGCCAGGTGTTCAGCCGCGACGGCGTGCAGGAGTACAGCCTGCGCGGCATGCCCTCCAGGGGGAGCTGGTCCATGAGGACTAGTCGCCGTCCATGTTCAGCCGGATGCCCGCCGCGCGCGTCCCGTCGGACAGCGGCCCCTCCTCCTCGGTGTCCGAGCCGCCGCCGGTCAGCGAGCCGGAGAGCCAGGAGTCCAGCTTCGGCTCCAGGTCGCCGATGACCGCCTCCTCCCCGTGCGCGGGCAGCACACGGGTGTTGTGGCGCAGGGTGAACAGCCGGCCGGCGATCGCGGTGAGCTGGTCGGCCAGCGCGGGGTACTCTCCGCCGAGCTTGCCGGGCCCGTCGGCCAGCAGCGTCTTGCCGGTGAAGACCGCGTCCAGTTCCTCGCAGTAGAGCGAGATGCCGCCGTGGGTGATGCCGGGCGTGGACATGACCTCGAGCTCGACGTCGGCGACGGCGAACACGCCCTCGTCCTCCAGCTCGATGTCCGGCCAGGTGTCGGGCCAGGTGCGGCGCCACTGCGGCTTGTCCTTGGGGTGCATGGCCACCACGGCCTCGTCCCGGGCCGCCACCTCGATGGCCGCGCCGACGTGGTCGGGCAGGCCGTGGGTACAGATCACCGCGAGCACCTCGCGCTCGCCGACCTGTTCCAGGATCTTCTCCGCGTCGCGCGCGGCGTCGATGACGATGACCTCCTCATCGTCACCCACGATCCAGGTGTTGTTCTCGACCTTGTACTCGACGCCGTCGATGTCGACGACGCCTTCGGTCACCACTCGCTCGATACGCGCTGTCACGGCTCAAAACCATACCTACTAATGGCGACGCTGTGTTTATGGCCGTGCTGCGCACGGCGGCTCGGGGGCGTGGGGATCCGGCTCCCGCCGTCGTCGCGTCCTCGCTCGTTCCTCGCTCCGGGCGCTCCTCCGTTGGTTCACCGGCGCCCCCTCGCAAGGGCGTGACGACGGGGAAAGTCGTCGGGCGGTTCCCCGGCGGTCCTTCGGGGTGGTCGTGATGCGGGGGAAAGGGGAGATCAGGGGGCTATGCCGCGCCGAGGAGGGTGCGGACGGCGGTGATGATGAGTTGTACGGCCAGCGCGGACAGGAGCAGGCCCGCGATGCGGGTGACGAGTTCGATGCCGTTCTCCTTGATCACACGGACGATGGTCACGGAGAAGCGCATGAACACCCACAGCAGGATGTGCACGACCGCGATGGCCAGGGCCAGGGCCAGGATGCCGCCGGTTTTGGTCTCCGCCTGCTGGGCGAAGACGATCGTCGCGACGATCGCGCCGGGGCCGGCGAGCAGGGGGGTGCCGAGCGGGACGAGCGCGACGTTGACGTTGGACTTCATCGTGCCGGCGGGCGGTTCGGTCTCCCCGGTCAGCAGCTGGAGGGCCACCAGCAGGAGCAGCAGGCCGCCGGCGATCTGCATGGCCGCCACCTCGACGTGCAGGTAGGCGAGGATCGCCTGGCCGAACACCGCGAACAGGACGATGAGGCAGAAGGCGACGATGGGGGCCTGCCGGGCGACCCGCTTGCGCTCGGCCGCGCTGCGGCCGCCGGTGTAGGCCAGGAAGAGCGGGATGATGCCGGGCGGATCCATGATGACGAACATCGTGATGAGTGCTTCAACGAAGAACTGGACGTCGAACACGAATCCCCCCGGAAACGATCAGGGGGACGAGTCTAGTGACGGATCAGGCGCCTTCCATGCCCAGGCGGGGCGAGAAGGCCCCGAAGGGAAGATCGAGGGCCTGGTCGTCGTCACGCAGGTCGCGCAGGCAGAGCTCGGTCAGCGTGATCAGGCAGCCCGCCTCGGCCGGCCAGGCGACGGCCCACAGCCAGTCTCCCAGCGCCTCTCCGGCGTAGACCGCCCGGTCGGAGGCGCCGTCCACGCACCACAGCGCCGCCGGATGGCCCTTGACCTCGATCTTCGCGTGCGGCGGGCCCTGGCCGAACCCGTCCCCCGGATCGGGGCCGTCCAGCCCGGCGAACGCCGCGCCCAGTCCCACTCCCGGCTCCTCCGCGATGATCAGCAGATCGGCGGGCCCCTGGGTCACCGAGGGACCCGAGAGCGCCACCACCGTGGCCCGGGTGCCGGTGCGTTCGTCACCCGCCTCGGCGAAGCCCGTGACGAGCCATCCGGCCGGCAGCGGCCAGGGCAGCCAGACCGGGACGCGCGCGCTCTGGACGACCGCCTCCACCGCCGCGGACGACGGGCGTCTGGCTGGCTGTAAAGGCAGGACGTCCCCGTGCGGGCCGCACCGCCAGGCACTTGACCAAGCACTCGGCGGGCGGAGCGGGCCGAAACAGCGCGGGCAGGTAGGCGAGGCTCTCACGACTACCCACGGTGCGCCCCCCGCCACCCATGAGTCAAGGCCGAAGGTCGTTATACAGTCGTAATCTTGTCCATGTGCGCGTAAATTGTGTGGGAGCGATCGTCTTCGACGCCTCCGGGCGGATCCTTCTCATCCGTCGTGGCCGCCCACCGGCCCAGGGAATGTGGTCCGTTCCCGGGGGCCGGATCGAGCCTGGCGAGTCCGACGCCGAGGCGGTCGTCCGCGAGATGCTGGAGGAGACCGGCCTGAGGGTCGCGGTCGGTCCCCTGGCCGGCGCGGTGGACCGCCCGGGTCCCGGCGGGGTCGTCTACGAGATCCGCGACTATCTGGCCGAGGTCACCGGCGGCACGCTCGTCGCCGGTGACGACGCCGCCGAGGCGCACTGGTTCCCCGTCGGAGAGCTGCCGCGACTGCCCCTGGCCCCCGGTCTCCTGGAGGCCCTCACCGAGTGGGGGGTCATCGGCCGCCGTCCAGGGTCGAACGCCACAGGGTGAGGTGGTCGGCGTCGTAGGTGGTCGACCGTCCCAGGGCCACCACCTGATCGCCGGAGACCGCCACCGCGCCGAACCCCTGGGCTCCGTCGCCGGCCAGCTGCCCCTGGGTGGGCGCGTGCCGCTGCCAGGACAGTCCGTCCCCTGAGGTCCAGACCACGCTGTCGCCCTCGCCCGGCGTGCCCTGCCAGCCCACCGCCACCACGCCGTGCTCGACCGCCGCCAGGTCCTGTACGGCCGCCGCCCCCTCGGCCGGCAGCCAGACCGTCCGCCACGTCGTCCCGTTGTCACGGGAGATCGCGGTGAAGGCCCGCTCGCCGTCCGGGGTCCGCGCGACCCCGGCCACGACGGCCTGCCCGCCGTACGTGACCACGTGCCGCAGGCTCGCCGCGGTCGCCCCGGCGGGCAGGACGGGCTTGCGCGCCGTCCAGTCGGCCCCGTCGGCAGACACCCAGACCACGCCGGTCTCGCCGTCCCGCGTCCCGGCGCCGCCGACGGCCATGTAGCCGGAGGAGGTCGGCGCGACGTCGTACAGGCGCACTCCGGCACCGCCCGCGGGGAGCTTGCCCGCCCTGGTGAAGCGCTTGAGGTCGGCGGAGAACCACAGCACCGGCACGGTCCCGGACAGGTTGCGCTCCTCCCCGGCCAGGACGTAGCCGGACGGGCCGGCCGCGACCGCGTGGGGGACCAGGGAGGTCTCGTCGGCTCCCTCCGGCTTCAGGGCGCCCATGACCGGGACCCTGCGCCAGTTCCGGCCGTCTTCGGAGGTGACCAGCAGGGGTTCGGTGGAGGCGACGCTGCTCATCGTGCTGCCCACGGCGAGCCAGCCCCGCCTGCCGTACGCGATGTCGCTGAGCGCCTGGCGCCGGTCGCCGCCGAGGACCTGCGCGGGGCCGCCGGGCGTCCACCGCTCGCCGTCCGGGCTGGTCCAGATCCCGGCGTCGCCGGACATGGCGCCGACCGCGACGAACCCGTCCCTGCCCGCGGCCACGCGGGTCATCTCGCGCGCGGGCCGGGTGAGGCCGGTGATCGCGTCCAGGGAGACCTGCCTGGCCTCCCCCCCTCGGGGGGCCGTCATGAGGACGAGCCGGTTGTCCACCCCGGCGCCGGGCTCGTCACCGCCGACGACGAGGGTCCCGTCCCCGGAGATCGCCAATGCACGCAGCGTGCCGGGCACCCGGCCGAGGCCGGTGCCCCTGGCCCACTGACGGCCGTCCTTGCTGGTGTAGACGGTGTAGCTGCCGGGGCCCGAGTCGGCGACCGCGGCCAGTCCTCCGGGGAAGGCGGCCAGGCGCCTGACGCCGATCCCCTGCCGGTCCAGGCCCGTGATGGCGCCGCACCGGCTCCAGTCACCGCCGTCGGAGGAGCAGTAGACCGCCGTCTCCCCCTTGGCGCTGCGCTGCTGCGAGGGGACCAGGACGAACTGCTTGCCCGCCACGGCCAGCGATCCCGGCTGGGCCGCCACGCCGTCGAGTTCCTTGTCCCCCCGGCGCCAGGACTCGCCGCCGTCGTCCGATCGCAGGGTGACGACGCCGCCGCCCTCGCGGTCGGCCAGCGCGGCCACGGTGTCACCCCTGGCGGCCACCGTCTTGAGACTGCGCACCCCGCCGGGCACGTCGAGGTCGCGCGCCTGCACCGGGGTCCAGCTCCGCCCGTCGGCCGAGGTCCAGGCGGCGGCCCGCTGGTTGCCGTCCGCGGGGACGGTGGCGCCGACCGCGACGAACCCGGAGGAGGTCCGGGCCAGATCCATGATGCGATCCCCCGCCTTGAAGGTCGACCCGCCGGGCTCCACCTCGATCCAGGTCAGGCCGTCGGTGCTGGTCCACAGGCCCGGAGGGCCCGCCAGCTCGTAGCCCACGGCCACCCAGCGGCCGTCGCCGCCGGCCACCAGGCTGACGGTGGTCGGACCGCCCTCACGCACCGGTCCGGCCAGCTCGCCCAGCCGCCACGTCGCGCCGCCGTCCGGGGACACCAGGAACAGCGGCCGGGGAAGCGGGCTGGTGGTGTCGGTGCCGACCGCGACCACGGTGGAGCCGTCCGAGGCGATGGAGTTGAGCACCTGGCTGGAGCCGTCGCCGCCGCCGGCGGGGGGCACGAAGGCCTGGTCCCCCGAGCTGAAGTCGTCGCCGACCAGGCGCAGGCCCGAGGCGAACGGGCTGCTCATCCATCCCCACAGCACCAGGCCCCCGCCGACCGCGGCGGTCAGCACGAGGACCATCAGGAAGGGGATCACCAGGCTCCGGCCGCGCCTGCTCCGTATCGGGCTGGAGCGGCGCACGGCCGAGGGGGCGGCGGCGGATCGGTGGTGCCGTCCGCCGTTGGGGCCCCGCCTGCGCGGCGGCCCCTGGGCCACCAGGAGATCCGGCCGCGCCGGACGCCCGCCGGGAGGCTTGCCGACCCGGCGCACCGGCTCGAAGTCGTCGTGGCCTTCCGGTTCGGGACGGGAGTCCTGCCGGGTCTCCCCCTGCGGCTCCCGAGCCGGAGTCACCTGCTCCGGCTCGTGGATCCGCGCTGTCCGTTCGGGCTCGGGGACCGGTCCCGTCTGTTCCGGCTCGTGGACTCGCGCTGGCTGTCCCGGCTCACGGGCCGGTACGGCCCGCTCCGATCCTCGGGCCGGTGCGGCCCGATCCGGTTCCCGGGCCCGAGCCGCCTGTTCCGGTGCCGTCCGTTCCGGTCCATGGGCCGGCGCGGCCCGATCCGGTTCCGGCGGAACAGCGGGCGCCACCGGGGCATCCCCGTCCCGGGCGGCCCGGGTGTCCCTGGGCGGTCCCGAGGCGACCAGCAGATCCGGACGGGTCACCATCCTGCGGCGCGGCCCCGCCGCAGGCGCCGGTTCCCCGGGCTCTCGTCCGGGTTCGGGCTCCGGCCGCCGCTCAGGTGCGGCCCCCTCGTGCCCGCGCTCGGATCCCGGCTCACCCGCGGGCGGGTGAGCGCTTCCCCAGCCGGGCGCGGGGCCGGGATCGTGGGGGCTCGGCTGGTCCGAGGACCCGGGCTGACCCGAGGGACCGGGCTGGCCGGAAGGGCTCGGCTGGTCCGGGGGTGAGGGCTGGTCGGAGGGGCGGGAGGCGGGGGCGTAGGGGCGGGCGTAGGGACGGCGGCGCTCGCCGGGAGGGCGGGGAGGCTCGGCGTCCTCGGGGGCGGGGGCCGAGAAGGGCGGCGACATCCACGGGGAGGACAGCGGGAGGCCGCGGGTGCGGTCGTCGGAGGGACCGGGTGGGGAGTGCTGGATCGTCGGCGGGAACCGGTTGGACTCGCGGGTCCCGGACGCGTTCGCCGTGTCGTCGGACACGCCGTCGTCCGGCGGCCGTTGTCTCGAGCGCGGGTCGTGAGAGCCCGAGGCCACGCTCAGCACCTCCTCGCAGGAAGCCTATCTGTCCGGTTTTTATCGATTACCGGACCGTTCCAGTCGTCTCCATGACACTTAACCGCAATTCCCTACAGGAAGGGCAAATCGCACGTGACCATAGTCCTACCCACCATCCCCGAAACGATCACCTCGCCCTCCGGGCCGTCTCGCGCCGCGCCGTACACCATCCAGAGCAGCATGCCGCGACGGCTATGGCGATACCTCTCTAGTGAGATTCACCATCTCTGCGCCCGTTTTGTCACTCATTAAAGAGATAAATCCGAGTTCATTAGTCCACAGAGCCCCGGAAGGGAACGCGTGAACCTTCCGCCCCGGGCAGGACGACCGGACTCCGCGGACGACTTCGGGCACCCGTCCGCGACCGCCGCCTCCGTGGGAGATCGCACATCTGCGGATTACTTCACAGACACCCTCGCCGGTGGGACCTTTTCATAGGGGCCAGGAAAACCCCAACCCCAGGGAGCGAACTATGAAACGGCTGGGGCCCGTTCTCACGCTGGCGTCCGGCGCGGTCATCGCCGTCGCGCTCGGAGCGCTCAGCGCCACCACCTCACCGACGATTCAGAACGCAAACGCGCAGGGCCAGGAGGCTCCGGCGGTCGAGGCCACCTCCGAGGCCTCCGCCGCGCCCAAGCCCGTCAAGACCGCCAAGCCGGTTCCGGCCAGGGCCGACTACGCCGGCCGGGTCAAGGGCAACGGCGGGCTCATCGCCATCTCCATCCGCAACGGCAAGGCCGTCGGCTACTTCTGCGACGGCAGGGTCGAGGCCTGGCTCAAGGGCAAGGCCGCCGACGGCAAGATCACGCTGACCGGTGCCCGCAACGCCTCCCTCGAGGCGAACCTGGGCGGCGGCCGGGCCTCGGGGACGCTGGAGTTCGGCGCCAAGTCGTGGGAGTTCACCGCGCCCACGGTCAAGAAGCCCTCCGGCCTCTACCGGGCCAGCGCCGTCGTCCGCGGCGCGCAGGTCAAAGCCGGCTGGATCTACCTGCCCGACGGCAGCCGGGTCGGTCTGCTCTCCGTCGACGACGAGCCCGTCGACGTCGCGATCCCCGAGCCCGGCGAGAACGCGACCGTCAACGGCGAAGAGGTCGACCCCAAGGACGTCGACGAGTTCATAGGGGAGTTCTGATGCACGAGAACACGCAGGTCTCTCGGCTTCCGCAGCCGCAGAGCCTCGCCCCGCTGCTCGTCCCGCTCGTCGTCGGCGGCCTCGTGGCGGTCGCGCTGGGCGTGTACGGACGCCTGCACACGCCCACCGGCTACGCGGTCGGCCCGGCCGGGTTCTCCGGCCCGCTGGCGATGAAGGCCTGGCTCACCACCGGCGCGTTCCTGCTGGTGCTGGTCCAGCTGTTCTCCGC
Source organism: Paraplanobispora takensis (assembly GCF_016863195.1). GTDB lineage: Bacteria > Actinomycetota > Actinomycetes > Streptosporangiales > Streptosporangiaceae > Planobispora > Planobispora takensis. Next base: position 60,379 of record NZ_BOOK01000005.1, read on the forward strand.
GCTGGTGATGTGGGGCAGGATCAAGATGGACGCCCCGTGGGCCCCCGCTCTGCACCGCTGGTCGGGCCGGCTGGCGTTCGTCCTGACGATCCCGGTGGCGTTCCACTGCCTGTACGCCCTGGGCGCCCAGTTCGACGTGCCGCGCGTGATGATCCACTCACTGCTGGGCTGCTTCTTCTACGGTGTCTTCACCGCGAAGATGCTCGCCCTGCCCAAGCGCGGGCTGCCCGGTTGGACCCTCCCGGTGCTGGGCGGGCTGACGTTCACCGCGCTGACCGGGCTCTGGCTGACCTCGTCGTTCTGGTTCTTCACCACCATCGGGATCAAGTTCTAGTCTCCGGCGGGGTGAAGGCGGTGGTCCGGGGGAGCCCTGCCGCGCGCCCCTTGGCCGCCACCACCAGCGCCATCTTCCGGGACGCCTCGTCGATCATCTCGTCGCCGAGCATGACCGCGCCGCGCTTCTCCACCGTCGTGTAGTACTCGTACGCGTCGAGGATGAGCTCGGCGTGGTCGTAGTCCTCCTGCGACGGCGAGAACACCTCGTTGGCCGCCTCCACCTGCGTGGGGTGGAGCACCCACTTGCCGTCGAACCCCAGCGCCGCCGCGCGCCCGGCCACCCGGCGGTAGCCGTCCAGGTCCTTGATCGCGAGATACGGTCCGTCGACGGCCTGCAGGTCGTTGGCGCGGGCGGCCATCAGGATGCGCATCAGGATGTAGTGGTAGGCGTCGCCCTCGGTGTAACCGGGCGGCTGCTCGCCCACCACCAGGGTCCGCATGTTGATCGAGGCCATGAAGTCGGCGGGGCCGAAGACCAGCGTCTCCAGGCGGGGCGAGGCCCCGGCGATGGCGTCCACGTTGACCAGGCCGCGGGCGTTCTCGATCTGCGCCTCGATGCCGATCCGGCCGACCGGCAGCCCGTTGGCCTTCTCGATCTGGCCGAGCAGCGTGTCCAGCCAGATCACCTGGGTGGCGTCCTCGACCTTGGGCAGCATCAGGCAGTCGAGGAACTCCCCCGCGCCCTCGACGACCTCGATGACGTCGCGGTAGGTCCACTGCGTGCCGACGTCGTTGACCCGCACCACCCGGACCTTGCCCGACCAGTCGCCCTCGCGCAGAGCGGCCACGATGTTCTTGCGGGCCCCCTCCTTGGCCAGCGGCGCGACGGAGTCCTCCAGATCGAGGAAGACCTCGTCGGCGGACAGTCCCTGCGCCTTCTCCAGGAACCGGGGGTTGCTGCCGGGGACCGCGAGGCACGAACGACGGGAGCGCATGGCCACACCGTAGCGGCCGCCCGCCCGGCCGCGGCAGACCGGTCCGGCCTATGGCGGTCATACAAAGTCTCGGCCCCGTTCTTGGAGCCACCCCCGTGCAGGTCTCCAGTGCGATGTCCGAATAATGGGCACGACGCCTCGGTAAAGGGAGACATACACGATGGCAAACGCTTCCTCGGTGGCCCGGCCCGCCGTACTGTCCGACCTCATCCCCGGCACCCGGGTCCGCGACGTCGCGCTCGTCGTCGGCGGCGCCGCGCTGACCGGCCTGGCCGCGCAGCTCAGCTTCCCGATGTGGCCGGTCCCGGTCACCGGCCAGACCTTCGCCGTACTGCTGGTCGGCGCGACCCTCGGCATGGGCCGCGCGGCGCTGAGCATGGCGCTCTACATGGCCGTGGGCATCGCGGGCGTGCCGTGGTTCGCGGAGGGCGCCTCGGGCTTCGGCGGCCCCACCTTCGGCTACGTCGTCGGCTTCATCGCCGCCGCCGCCGTGGTCGGCAAGCTCGCCGAGCGCGGCGGCGACCGCACCGTCGCCCGCACGGTCGGCACGATGGTCCTGGGCAACCTGGTCATCTACGCCTTCGGCCTGCCGGTCCTCATGGCCACCCTGGGCCTGGGCCTGGGCAAGGCGCTCGCGGTGGGTGTGATCCCCTTCCTCGTCGGCGACGCGATCAAGATCGCCGTCGCGGCCGGTCTGCTCCCGGCGGCCTGGAAGCTCGCCCGCCGCTGATCTCACGATCCTGTACGGCCTGCGCCCCGGAATCCGCGGGGCGCAGGCCGTACAGTCGTTTCATGAGCGTGATCGAAGAGGGCGCCAAGAAGTCGAGCGTCCTGTGGCTCTCGCTGGACCGGCCCCGGCTGGCCTGGCACACCTGGCACGAGGGCGCGATCTACCTGGTCACCGGGGGCGGCGAGCAGGAGCTGCCCGGCCTGACCGGCTCCGGCCGGGTCGAGGTGACGCTGCGCAGCAAGGACAACGGCGGGCGGCTGGTCGTCTTCGACGCCTCCGTCGAGGTGGTCGACCAGGCCGCGCACGCCGAGGCGGTCGCGGCCCTGGCCAAGGACCGGCTCAACGCCGCCGACGGTGCGACCATGACCGACCGCTGGGCCGCCGAGTCCCAGGTCGTACGGCTCACGCCGCGGGAGGCCGCCCCCCTGAGCGCACCCGCGTGAGCCCGGGCCCGTCCCCGGGGGCGCCGGCCCGTCGCGCGGGCCCTGCCCGTCCTGTGCGCGCGGGCCCGCCGGTCACCCGACCGGCACCGGCTCCCCGGACTCCCGGACGGCGACGGGCAGGTCGGCCGTGGCCCGCTGGGCGAGATAGGCCCCGGTCAGCACGATCAGGCCACCGATGATCTGGAAGACGCCCAGCGCCTCCCCGACCAGCACCCAGGCGATCACCGCCCCGGCGATGACCTCCAGTGAGGCGACCGTGGAGCCGACCGCGGCCGACAGCCTGCGGACCGCGGTGACGCCGAGGATGTAGGCGACGACCGTGGCGATCACGATCATCCACAGCACCGCCCCCAGCACCGGGACGGCGTACCCGCCCTCGGGTGCGGCGGTCAGCGTGAGGGCCTGCCACGGGATGTCCCACGGCCGGGAGATCGGCACCAGCACGACGGCCGCGCCGGCCAGGCCCCAGGCGATCAGCCCCAGCGGGTCCACGTCGTCGCCGAAGCCGTCGCTGAGCAGGAAGTACCCGGCGCAGCACGCCGCGGCGCCGAAGGCCAGCAGCAGGCCGAACGGGTCCAGGCTCAGGCCCGACCAGGCCTCCACCACGATGCCCAGGCCGACGACCGCCACCACGGCCCCGGTGAAGGCCGCACGCGGCAGCCGTACCCGGCGCACGAAGCGCACCCACAGCACGACGAGCACCGGCGAGGTGAACTCGATCAGCAGGGTGACGCCCACCGGCAGCCGTGTGATCGCCGCGAAGTAGAGCGCCTGCACGCCGGCCACCGCGACCACCGCGTAGGCCAGGAAGAACGGCAGGCGCGAGCGCGGGATGCGCAGGGCGCGGGGCCTGACCGCCGCCAGGATGCCGAGCAGCAGCAGCCCGGCCCCGGCCATCCGCACCCAGACCGCCTCCAGCGGCGTCAGCCCGGCGGCCCCGAGGTATTTGGCCATCGGTCCGGAGAAGGCGAAGCACCAGGAGGACGCGAACGCGATCAGCAGGCCTGCACGCCTCATACAGCACCATCCATGTAACTACCGTCTTAGTCTTTTGATGCTGTCACGGTGTGACGGGTGGGGGCAAGTGGCATCCGGTATATGGGCGTGCCATGGGACTGTGTCCGGGGATACGGCCTACGCTTCAAATGTGAGGATCTTCATCGCCCGGCTCGCCGGCACCCCGATCTTCGACCCGGCCGGTGACCAGATCGGCCGGGTGCGCGACGTGGTGGTGACGGTGCCGGGGGCCGCGCCGCCGCACGTGCACGGCCTGGTGGTGGAGGTGCAGCCGCGCCGCCGGATCTTCGTGCCGATCACCCGGGTGCTCGGCATCGAGGCCGGCGCGATCGTCTTCAGCGGACGGGTCAACATGCGCAGGTTCGAGCAGCGGGCCTCGGAGACCCTGGTGATCGCCGAGATGCTCGACCGGACCGTGGAGGCCGGCGGCCGGAAGATGACCGTACTGGACCTGTCCATGGAGAAGACCAGGGCGGCGGAGTGGCTGATCACCAAGGTCGCGCTGGTCAAGAGCGGTTCCGTGCTCGGCCTTCGGCGGCGGGGCGCCAGCGTGATCGTGGACTGGGACGAGGTCACCGGCTTCGACACGGTGCAGGACGACCAGGGCGCCGCGGCGCTGCTGGCCGCCTTCGAGAGCGAGCGCGCCGCCGACCTGGCCAGCGCCCTGCACACGCTGTCCGACAAGCGGCGGGTCGAGGTCGCCGCCGCCCTGGACGACGCGCGGCTCGCCGAGGTGCTGGAGGAGCTCCCCGAGCCCGACCAGATCGGCATCCTCAGCCGGCTGGCCCCCGAGCGCGCCGCCGACGTGCTGGAGGAGATGGACCCCGACGACGCGGCCGACCTGCTCCAGGACCTGCCCCTCGACCAGGCCGAGGCGCTGATGGCGCTGATGGAGCCCGAGGAGGCCGCGCCGGTCCGGCGGCTGCTGATCTATCCGGAGAACACCGCGGGCGGCATCATGACGTCCGAGCCGATCATCCTGCCGCCCAGCGCCACCGTCGCCGAGGCGCTGGCCCACATCCGCCAGAGGGACCACATCCCGGCCGTGGCCACCCAGGTCTACGTGACCCGCCCGCCCGTCGAGACGCCGACCGGCCGGTATCTCGGCCTGGCCCACTTCCAGCGCCTGCTCCGCGAGCCCCCGTCCACCCTGATCGGCACCGTGATGGACGACTCCCTGGACCCGATCAGACCCGACTTCACCCTGAAGCAGGTGACCTCCTACCTGGCCACCTACGACCTGGTGGCCGTACCGGTGGTGGACGAGGCGGGCCTGCTGGTCGGCGCGGTCACCGTCGACGACGTGCTCGACCATCTGCTCCCCGGCGACTGGCGGGAGCACGAGGACCACGGAGGAGCGTGAGCATGACCGACCGGCTCGACCAGCCCAGGGAACTGGGCCTGCGCCTGCGCCCGCACTACGACCCGGAGACCTTCGGACGGCTGTCGGAGCGCATCGCCCGGTTCCTCGGCACCGCCAGGTTCCTCGTCTACATGACCGGCTTCGTCGCGGTCTGGATCCTGTGGAACATCTTCGCCCCCGAGGCCTGGCGGTTCGACCCCTACCCGTTCATCTTCCTCACGCTCATGCTGTCGTTGCAGGCCTCCTACGCCGCCCCGCTGATCCTGCTGGCCCAGAACCGGCAGGACGACCGGGACCGCATCCAGAACGAGCACGACCGCCGGGCCGCCGCGCGCAACCAGGCCGACGTCGAGTATCTGACCCGCGAGATCGCGGCCCTGCGCATCGCGCTCGGCGAGGTGGCCACCCGCGACTACATCCGCTCGGAGCTCCAGCGTCTCCAGGAGGATCTCCGGGAGTCCTCCGAGGCGGCCCTCCCCCGCTCCAACGTGGTCCGGTGAGCCGCCGCCCGGGCCCGGCCGCCGGCGGCCGGGCTCACCGCTCAGTGCTCGGCGGCGTCGGGGAACAGCTTGGTGAGCATGGCCGCGCACTGGCGCAGCTCGTCGGCGTCGAGCACGTCGAGGAAGCGGGTCCGGATGCCGCGCAGGTAGGTGGGGGTGGCCTCGGCCAGACGCAGGGCGCCGGCGTCGGTGAGGACCGCGAACAGGCCGCGCGCGTCACTGGCGCAGGCCTCCCGCTGGACCAGGCCGTCGCGCTGGAGCCGGTCGATGAGCCGGGTCAGCCCGCTGCGCGAGAGCAGGACCCGCTCCGCCAGGTCGTTCATCCGCAGCCGCCGCTCGGGCGCCTCCGACAGCTGGCTCAGCACGTCGTAGGAGGCCAGCGCCAGGTCGTGCTCGACCAGCAGATCCGTCTCCAGCAGCCGGGTGATGCGCACCTGGGCCCGCTGGAGCATGCGCCAGACCACCAGCTCCTCGGAACTGATCTCCCCGGGGCCGATGGCGTCTCTTGACTCGCTCGCCGTCACGGTCACGGAGTAACCTTAGAACGTTGCATGCGCATCTACATAGCGAATTGTCCGGATCGGTTCAGCGTGCCCACCCCCGGAGTTCTTCGCAGTCCCGCTGGGTTCATACCATGGACCCGGCCCCTGAACGTCTGGACGACACACGACAAGGAGGGACGGCATCCCCCGTCGCCCTCAAGGTGGCGGTCTCTTGCCTACACTTTCGATGGCACCTACCCCGGAACTCGTGACGGCCGCCCTCGCGACCGTCAACGACCCTGAGATCCGTCGGCCGATCACCGAGCTCGACATGGTCAAGAGCGTCGACATCTCCCCCGAAGGGGTGGTGCGCGTCGGCGTCTTCCTCACGGTGGCGGGCTGTCCCATGCGCGACACCATCACCCGCGACGTCACCGCCGCGGTCTCCAAGGTCGAGGGTGTGACCGGCGTCCAGGTCGAGATGGACGTGATGAGCACCGAGCAGCGCAAGACGCTGCAGACCAAGCTGCGCGGCGACCGCGGTCCCGAGAAGGAGATCCCGTTCGCCAAGCCCGGCTCGCTGACCCGCGTGTTCGCGGTCGCCTCGGGCAAGGGCGGAGTCGGCAAGTCCTCCGTCACGGTGAACCTGGCCGCCGCCATGGCCTCCAACGGCCTGAAGGTCGGCGTCGTGGACGCCGACATCTACGGCCACAGCGTGCCCCGCATGCTCGGCGTCTCCGAGCGGCCCACCAAGGTCGAGGACATGATCATGCCGCCGGTGGCGCATGACATCAAGGTCATCTCGGTCGGCATGTTCAAGCCCGAGGGCAACACCCCGGTCGTGTGGCGCGGCCCCATGCTCGACCGCGCGCTGCACCAGTTCCTGGCGGACGTCTACTGGGGCGACCTCGACGTCCTGCTGATGGACCTGCCCCCGGGCACCGGCGACATCGCGATCTCGGTGGCGCAGCGTATGCCGTCCGCGGAGATCCTGGTGGTGACCACCCCGCAGCAGGCCGCCGCCGAGGTCGCCGAGCGCGCCGGCTCCATCGCCGCGCAGACCCACCAGCAGATCGCCGGCGTCATCGAGAACATGGCGTGGCTGCCCTGCCCGCACTGCGACGAGAAGATCTCGGTCTTCGGCGAGGGCGGCGGCCAGACCGTGGCCGACGCGCTCACCCGCACGCTCGGTTCCCGCGTGCCGCTGCTGGGCCAGGTGCCCATCGACATGCGGCTGCGCGAGGGCGGCGACGAGGGCAAGCCGCTCGTGCTCACCGACCCCGACGCGCCGGCCGCGGCCGAACTGCACCGCATCGCGGCGGGCCTGAGCAAGAAGTCGAGCAGCATCAAGGGCCTGCAGCTGGGCATCTCCCCCACCCGGGGCCGTTAGCCGCAGAACGACAGGAGGCGCTCCCCGAGGGGGGCGCCTCCTGTCGTTCTGTCGTTCGTCGCGTGCCGTACCGGCGGCTCAGGTGGCCTCCGGATCGGCACGGACAGCGCGGACGGGATCTCGCCGTACCGGCGGCTCAGGTGGCCTCCGGATCATACGGCGGGATCTCGCCGTAGCCGAGCTCCGCGGCCGGCTCGGCCGCGTAGGAGGTGGCGGCGACGGGTACGGCGGCCGCGGTGCCGGAGGCGTTCCAGTCGTCCTCGAGGTCGGCGGTGAGGTGCTTGCGGACGAAGTTCTTCGGGTTGAGGTCCGCGGGGTCGAAGTCGGCGAACTCGGGCCCGAGTCCCGTCTGCAGGTCCTCCTTGGCGTTGTTGGCCATCCGGCGCAGGTTGCGCAGGGTCCTGCCGGCCTGGGCGGCGGCCTGCGGCAGCTTCTCCGGGCCGAAGACCAGCAGGGCGATGACCACCAGCGCCGCGATCTCAGGCCAGCCGAGTCCGAACACTGTGATCTCCTACGGGCTCAACGAGGTCGCTCTCCGGGACGGATCCCGGAGAGCTTCCAGACTAATGCTCCCGACCTCAAGCATGCACCCGCACGGGCCGCCGGTCAGGAGGGAGCGGGCGTGGGGGTGGCCACATCCGCCTGCACGATCACGGTGGCGGCCTTCTCCTGGCCGCCGCGCAGGTACTTGACCTCCAGCTTGTCGCCCGGCGCCTTGCCCCGCACCAGGGCGATCAGCTCGTTGCCGTCCTGCAGGACCAGGCCGTTGACCTCGAGGATGACGTCGCCCGGCTTGAGACCGGCCTTGTCGGCGGCCCCGCCCGGCGTGACCGGCGCGCTGCCCTCCACCGCCTCGCTCGCGATCCGCACGCCGGTCCCCTCGTACCGGGGGTCGATCATCACGCCGATCCGGGACTTGCTCGCCTTGCCGGTGGTGACCAGCTCCTCGGCGACCCTGCGCGCGTGGTTGACCGGGATGGCGAAGCCGAGGCCGATGCTGCCGCCCTGCTCGCCCATCTGCCGGCCCAGGGTGGCGATGGCCGAGTTGACGCCGATGACCTCGCCGTTGGCGTTGACCAGCGGGCCGCCGGAGTTGCCGGGGTTGATCGCGGCGTCGGTCTGGATGGCGCTGAACCAGGTGGTGTCGGAGCTGTTCTCCTCGCCCGCCTGGACCGGGCGGTTGAGGGAGCTGACGATGCCGGTGGTGACCGTGCCGGTCAGTCCGAGGGGGGAGCCGATCGCGATGACCGGGTCGCCCACCACCACGTTGTCGGAGTTGCCGAGGGTGATCTCCGGCATGCCGAAGGTCTCCTCGGGCTTGACCACGGCGAGGTCGGACTCGGGATCGCGGCCGATGATCCGGGCCGAGGTGGACTTGCGGTTGTTGAACTGGATCTGGATCTGCCCGCCGCCGGCGGCGGCCGCGACCACATGGTTGTTGGTGACCACGTAGCCGCCCTTGATCAGGAAGCCGGAGCCGGTGCCCGAGCTCCCCCCGCCCTCGACGGCCAGCGAGACCACGCTGGGCAGCACCTTGGTCGCCACGCCCGCCACGGACTCCGGCGGCCTCGGGTTGGAGGCGCCGGAGCCGGCCGCGGGAAGGTTGTAGGAGGGGTCCACGCCCGAGCCCGACGTGCGGGTGAGCAGGTAGGTGCCGACGCTGCCGAGCGCCGAGGCGAGCAGGGCGATGACCACGGCGAGCGCGACGAAGGTGCCGATGCCCATGCCCCGCCTGACGGGGGCTCCGACGGGCGCGACGGTCGCGCCGGAGGCGGGCGGCGGCGCCCAGCCCGGCCCCATGCCGAACGCCTGGGAGGGCGGGGGCGGCGGGTTGCCGAAGACCCCGGTGTCGTTGCGGGGCGGCGCGGGCGGCCCCGGAGCCGCGATCATGGTCGCGGTGTCCGAACGCGGGCGGCCAGAGGGGTCGCCCCAGCCGGTGTCCTGTGTGGATCCGGCCCGGCCCTGTTGCGGCGCGGGCTGGTCCCAGCGGTCCCGTGCGGGCGGCCCGCCCAGCTGGCTCCAGCCGTCACCGGGACGCTCGCCGCCGGGCTCCTCGGCGGGCGCGGCGCCCTCGGCGGGCAGGAACTCCGGCCGGGAGGGCTCCGGGGACCGGACCGGCGCGTCGGCGAGATCCGACGGCGCGCGCCCCTCGGCATCGTTCCCCTGGTGGGTGCGGGGGTCGTCGGTCATCGACTACTCACTACTCCTCGCCTCGTATGAGACCGCTCGCCGGCAGCAGGCCACGCCATTTTCCCTGGAACGGCATACGAGAGACATAAAGCACGCCTCATCCGGAGGGATCGTCCCAGGCGGGGGCGGCCCCGCCCGGATCCCGATCGTATGCCCGTGACGCCGTCGTACATGCCCGCACCGGGGCACTCGCCGGGCGCATGGGGTCCCGGAGAAACAGACATCACAGCCATACGATCTGAATTCATCAGATACCAGTATCGCGGAGAGACGTCGTGCACGGGATGACCGCCCCGTCGCACGGCACGGGACGCGCCCCTGCGCGGGGGCGCGTCACCGGGCGAGCGGCCCCGTCACGGGCTGGGAGACAGCGGCGTGGGCAGCGGGGTCGGCGTCGCCGTACGGCTGTTGGACGGCGCGATGTCCCCGTGCTGGTTGGCGAACATGTCGGCCGGCGGGCGCGGGCCGGACTCGGCCCCTCCTACGACGAACAGCGTGCCCAGCGCCACGGCCGCCGAGGCGAAGCCCACCGCGACGTAACCCGCCCGGCGCGACCGGCGGGGTCCGGCGGCGCGTCCTCGGGGCCGGTTGTCCGGCGGCGCGATGCTGTGCATGCTCGGAATCGGCGCCCCGCCGAAGGTCCTGGGCGCCGGAAAAGGCCGCTCCCGCGGCGGCAGCGGGCCACCGGGCTCGGCCATCCGCAACAGCGACACGGTCAGGTCCGCCGGCATCGACGGCCCGTCCAGGGACCGCAGGCGGCTCTTCAGCGCGCGCATGGTGTCGACCTCGGCCCGGCAGCCTGCGCAGAAGGTCAGGTGGGCCAGGGCGCGGTCGCGCTCGTGGTGGTTCAGCTCTCCGTCGACGAGGGCCGAAACCCGTTCTCCAAGATGACTCATGCCGACTCCTTGCCAAGCAACTCGTCGTGACATTCGCCCTTGACGGTGGTGCTCATTTCGGGCCTTCGCTGGTTCGTCATGCCAACTCCTCCCCGCGAGTGACACTCGGGGGGAACTGCTCGTCTCGCGGCGCACGGTGCTCCAGCGCGTCACGCAACTGGGCCCGGCCGCGGTGGATGCGGCTGCGGACGGTGCCGAGCTTCACCCCGAGCGTCGCGGCGATCTCCTCGTAGGACAGTCCCTCGATGTCGCACAGGACGACGGCCGCGCGGAACTCCGGGGCGAGCGCGTCGAGCGCCGCCTGGATGTCGGGCTCCAGATGGTTGTCGTCGTAGGCCTGGGCCGGGGACGGCTCGCGCCCGCGCAGCCGTTCGGCCGCGTCGTCGGCGAGCCCCTCGAACCTGATGCGCTGCTTGCGCCGCGCCATGTCGAGGAACAGGTTGGTCGTGATGCGGTGCAGCCAGCCCTCGAAGGTGCCCGGCGTGTAGTTCGACAGGGATCTGAAGACCCGGACGAAGACCTCCTGGGTGAGGTCCTCGGCGTCGTGGACGTTCCCGGTCAGCCGATAGGCCAGCCGGTAGACACGGGCCGAATGGGTCCGGACCACCTCCTCCCAGGTGGGAGGCGTCCAGTCAGACACGGGAGCATCCGCCTGGTGGTCGGATCCGTCCACCGGCACTCCTCTCTCCGGGACCACCGCTATCGCCATAGTGCCTGGTTTCGTCCCTTCATGCGTACTCACTACCTTCAGGACCGGCAAAGGCCGCTTAAACCGTGCAACGCACCGGGCGTGACATGAGTTCCCGATCGGGCCTGACTCCCCTAGGCTGCGACCCAGTCCTATATGACTGTGTACGGAGAAAGCGGGAGGAGAGGCCGATGGCAGAGACGCCGACAAGTCCGTTGGAGGCCACTCTGGCCTATGCCGAGGACTTCCATCCCGAGGATGAGATCCTGCGCACCGCACGCCTGCGGGGCGCGGAGGTGGGCGCGCCCCCGATCGCCCCCAGCGGCGGCGCCGCCCTGTGCTTCCTGGCCACGGCCATCAACGCCCGCGCCGTCGTGGAGATCGGCACCGGCTGCGGCGTCTCCGGCCTGTGGCTGCTCCGTGGCATGCGTCAGGACGGCACCCTCACCAGCGTGGACGTCGAGCCCGAGCACCAGCGCCTGGCCCGCCAGAGCTTCGCCCAGGCGGGGTTCTCCGGCGGCCGGGTCAGGCTGATCACCGGCCGCGCCCTCGACGTGCTGCCCCGCCTGTCCGACGGCGGCTACGACATGGTCTTCTGCGACGGCGCCAAGCAGGAGTACGGCGACTATCTGGCCGAGGCCGTCCGGCTGCTCCGGGTGGGCGGCATCGTGGTGTTCGACAACGCCCTGTGGCACCACCGGGTCGCCGACCCGACCCAGCGCGACCCGGACACCGTCGCCGTACGGGAGCTGGGCAAGCTGGTGCGCGCCGACGAACGGCTCCGCCCGCTCCTGCTCCCGCTCGGCGACGGCATCCTCGCCGCGCTCAAGCTCACCGCCTAGCGCTCAGTCTCACCGGCCGGGGCGGCCGGTCAGCCACTCCAGCAGCAGGCGGACGCCGAACCCGGTCGCGCCCTTGGTGAGCAGGCCCTCGTCGGCCGTGCTGCGGCCGACCCCGGCGATGTCCAGGTGGGCCCACGGCCGCCCGCCGGTGAACTCCCGCAGGAACAGCGCCGCGGTGATCGACCCCGCGCCGTAGGCGGACCCGGCCTCGATGTTGGCCAGGTCGGCGACCGCGGACTCCAGAGCCGGGACGTAGTCGTCGATCAGCGGCATTCGCCACAGTCGCTCGCCGCTGGCCTCCCCCGCCTCGTCCAGGCTCGCGGCCAGCCCGTCGTCGGAGGCGAACAGGGCGCCCAGGCCCTTGCCGAGCGCGATGCCGATCGCCCCGGTCAGGGTGGCGATGTCCACCATGAGGTCCGGGTCGAGCTCGGCGTCGGCGTAGGCCAGCGCGTCGGCCATCACCAGGCGGCCCTCGGCGTCGGTGTTGAGCACCTCGACGGTCCGCCCGCCGTACTGCGTGATCACGTCTCCGGGCCGCTGGGCGGAGCCGGAGAAGGAGTTCTCGGCGGCGGCGATCAGGCCCGTGACGCGGACCGGCGCCCCGAGCCCGGCCAGCGCGCCGAGCACCGCGATGACGACCGCTCCGCCCGCCATGTCGGTCTTCATGAACTTCATGTTCTCGGTGGGCTTGAGCGACAGGCCGCCGGTGTCGTAGGTGATGCCCTTGCCGACCAGGACGTAGTGCTCGATCCGCTCGCCCCGGGCGCGGCGCTCCGGCGCGTCGGCGGGCTCGTAGGACAGCTGGATCAGCCGGGGCGGGCTCACCGAGCCCTGGCCGACGGCCAGGATGCCGCCGAAGCCGCCCGACCGCAGCGCGTCCTCGTCCCACACCCGGGCGCTGGTGCGCCCCTGCGGGCCGTCCTCGGCCAGCTGCTCCAGGGCCCGCTCGGCGAGCCACTCGGGGTTCTTCTCCGACGACGGCGTGTTGGCCAGGTCCCTGGCGAGCGCGACCGCCCCGGCGATCGCCCGCCCCCTGGCCACCTCGGCCTCGGCGTCCTCGCCCGCGAACTCGATCGCGGCGACCGCGCCGGAGCCGTTCTCGCCGATCCGGAAGGTGTAGGCGGCCAGCAGCGCGCCCTCGACGAACGCGGCCCGCGCCCCGTCGGGCAGCACCACGCTGAGCGCGTCACGGCCCTTGGCCCGGCGCGCGACCGCCGCCCCCGCCTTGCGCAGCGCGGCGGCCGAGCCGTCGCCGACGCCGTACAGCAGCACGCGCCCGACGGCGTCACCGCGGACGACCGGCACCTCGACGATCTCGCCCGCCTCGCCTTTGGCCTGGTAGTGCTCCAGCAGTGGGGTGACGGGGACGGGGAGCTCGACCCGGGGGGCGAGATCCTCCCCGAAGGGGACGGCGAGCAGGGCGGCGTCCGCCGGCGCCTGCGCGACCGTGGTGATCGAGGTCTGTATGGGCACGTGACAACTCCAGATCGTGAACCGGGAAACACCACGGCCCTGGCGCGAGCCACCATGGAGGCGGTCCAGCGGCCAGGGCCGTGTCGTCGGTCGCGGTCGGACGGGCCATCGTCGGTGTCATGCTTCTCGGAGCACGTAGGTCGGCGCCCGTCACACCCCGCCGGAGATCAGGCCGGACTCAGCCGACGACCTTCTTCAGCTCCTCGCCGAGGGCCCCTGCCTCGTCAGCCGAGAGCTCGACGACGAGCCGGCCGCCGCCCTCCAGGGGAACCCGCATGACGATGCCCCTGCCTTCCTTGACGACCTCCAGCGGACCATCGCCGGTCCTCGGCTTCATCGCCGCCATGCGTGTATCCCTTCCTGCTTCGGGCTCCGGATCTCCGACTGACCCGAGGGTGGCCGACGCATTCACGTCTTCTGTGATGTCCTATTATCCCGCCTCCGCACTCGGATTGGGAACGATCAGGTTCCGCATCTCGCCATCAAGCGCTCAATACCGTTGTCCGCAGCCCCTCCGGACGACCAAACTTGTCTTCGTGAACGCCCGCGCCGCGCTGTTCGACCTGTACGGGGACCACCTGCGGTCCCGGGGCGGCCGTGCGTCCGTGGCCGCGCTGGTCCGGCTGCTCGCCCCCCTGGAGATCGCGGCTCCCGCCGTGCGCACGGCCATCTCGCGGATGGTCCGGCAGGGCTGGCTCACCCCCGTCCGCCTGCCCAGCGGTCCCGGCTACGAGGTCACCCCCAAGTGCGTGCGCCGCCTCGACGAGGCCGCACTGAGAATTTACCGGGCCGGAACGATCGCCTGGTCGGGCCGCTGGCACCTGGTCGTGCTCCCGCCGATGCGTGAGCGCCCGCGGCGCGAGCGGGTCAGGGCCGACCTGTCCTTCCTCGGATACGCGCCGCTGTCGGAGACGACCTGGATCGGCCCGCGCTCCTCCCCCGAGCTCGACTCCCTGCTCGCGGGCGAGAACGCCGTGGCCGAGCGGTTCGAGGCCGTGCTCGACGGCGACCCGCAGGCCATGGTCGCCAGGACCTGGGACCTGGAGGCCATCGGGACGGCCTACGAGGAGTGGCTGTCCCAGGCGATGGAGCTGATCGGCGCCCTGCCGGACGGCTCCCCCGACGACCGCGTCTTCGCCACCCGCAGCAGGCTGCTGCACGGGTGGCGCAACTTCCTCTTCCGCGATCCCGGGCTCCCGGCCTGCCTGCTGCCGGACGGCTGGCCCGGGGAGAAGGCCAGAGCCTACTTCGAGCAGGAGGCCGCCCGGCTGCTCCCCGCGGCCGCGGCGTTCGTCGACAGTCAGCTGACCGAACAGTGAAGGGGTCTTTCCGTTGAACGATGTCCTCTACTCCGTGGACGACGGGGTCGCCACCGTCACGCTGGACCGCCCCGAGGCGATGAACTCGCTCACCGTCCGGATGAAGACCGAGCTGCTTGAGGCGCTGACCCGGGCCTCCCAGGCCTTCGCCGTGCGCGCGGTGCTGCTGACGGGGTCGGGCCGGGCGTTCTGCGCCGGACAGGACCTCAACGAGCACGCCGCGAACCTGGAGGCCGGTCGCGGCCTGAACGACACGGTGCGCGCGCACTACAACCCGATCGTCCGCACGATCGCCGAGATGGGCAAGCCGGTGATCGCCGCGGTGAACGGCGTGGCGGCGGGTGCGGGCGCCTCCCTGGCCTTCGCCTGCGACCTGCGGATCGCCTCGGAGAAGGCCAAGTTCGCGATGGCCTTCACCGGGATCGGCCTGGCCCCCGACTCCGGCGCCTCCTGGACCCTGCAGCGCCTGGTCGGCCCGGCTCGCGCGGCCGAGCTCCTGCTGCTGGGCGAGCCGCTGGACGCCACCCGCGCGATGGAGCTCGGCGTCGTCTCCAAGGTCGTCCCGGCCGAGGAGCTGGACGCCGCGGCCCGGGCTCTCGCCGTACGGCTGGCGCAGGGCCCCACCGCCGCCTACGCCGCCACCAAGCGGGCGCTGGCCTTCGCGGCGGACAGCGGCCTGGGCGAGGCGCTGGAGCTGGAGGCCGACCTGCAGGACGCCTGCGCCAAGACCGACGACCACCTGAACGCCACCCGGGCCTTCCTCAAGAAGGAGCGACCGGTCTTCGAGGGTCACTAGGTCCTCCCCGCCCCTCCACCGGGGCCTTTCCCGGATCTTTGCCGGGATCGGGCCCGAGGGGGTGACGCGCCGGGCAGGGGACTCCGGGAAACGCGTCTCCGGCACCGGAGCGCGTCCCGGCCCGGCGGTCCCTCCTGGAGGAGCACAGGTGTCCAGCCCTCAGCCCGCCTCCGGGCGTCGCCTCACCCCCGAGGAGCGCACCGCCCTGTACGAGACGTCCCGGCGCACCAGGCTGCGGGTGCTGATCCTCGCCCCGGCGGTGATCGCGCTGTTCGTCCTGCTGATGGTGGTCGTCCCTCCCGCCGCGACGAAACCGGCGGCGTTCCTGGGCACCCTCCTCGGCATCGGGGTCGTCGTGCTCCAGGGGAGGGCGCTGCACAACCTGCACACCCGGCTGGGGATCACCGGCGAGGAGGGCAAGGCGATCGTCGCCGAGGAACAGGCCCGTCGCCGGGGGTGAGGGCCGTGCCCCGGTCAGGGGACCGAGACCGCGTCCCTGACCCAGCAGTCGGCGACGTGGTCGTTGACCAGGCCGATGGCCTGCATCAGCGCGTAGGCGGTGGTGGGGCCGACGAAGCGGAAGCCGTGCCTGCGCAGCTCCTTGGCCAGCGCCTTGGAGCCGGGGGTCTGGGCGGGCACGTCGGCGTCGGTGGCCGGCACCGGAGATCCGGGGTCGGCGTGGCGCCAGACCAGGTCGGAGAGGCCGACGTCGAGCGCGACCCGCGCGTTGGCGACGGCCGCCTCGATCTTGGCCCGGTTGCGGACGATGCCCGGGTCGGCGAGCAACCGGTCCACGTCCGACCGGTCGAACGCGGCCACGGCCGGGATGGAGAACCCGGCGAAGGCGGCGCGGAAGTTCTCCCGCTTGCGCAGGATCGTGATCCAGGACAGGCCCGACTGGAAGGCCTCCAGCGTGAGCCGCTCGAACACCCGGTCGTCGCCCTCGACCCTGCGGCCCCACTCGTCGTCGTGGTAGGCGATGTACTCGGGGGCGGAGGTCACCCACCCGCAGCGCACGGACCCGTTCTGCCGCCCGGTCACCGGGACTCCTCCGCCTCCGCCCGCCCGGCGGACGCGGTCTCGGCCCGATCGGCCGGCGCGGCCTCCGCCTGGTCGTCGGGCGCCTCCTCGGGCTGCCCGGCGTTCGCCGTACCGGTATGACCGGCCGCCTCCTCGGGTTGGCCGGCGCGCGCCGTACCGGTGCGACCGGCCGCCTCCGCGTGCTCGGCGGGCGCCCCGCCGTTCTCCGACGACGGGCCCTCCCAGCCGCCGAAGGACCCGGCGGCGTCCCCGGACACCTCGGCGGGCTCCTCGCGCGGGATCTCGGGCTTGTGCTGGGTGATCGGCCCGTACGCCGGGGCCGCGTGGACCTCCTGGCGCGCCTGGAGCCTGCTGGCGAGCAGCTCGGAGACCCGCTGCTCCAGCACCGCGATCCTGGTGTCGCGCTCGCTCAGCGCGTTGGCGACGCGCTGCAGCGCCTCGTCGACGCTCTGCGTGTGATAGCCGACCAGGCTCACCGGCAGCTGCAGCGCCATGAAGTCCACGGCGTTGAGCTGCCCGGCCTCGGGCAGGGCGAGCGGGGGGACGTCGGGGGCGAACTCGGTGAGCTCGCCGCCTTTCCCCATGGCGACCATCACCACACCGGCGAGGATGGCGAGGGCGGCGAGGGCGAGTACGACCAGCAGCACACTACGAATCGTGCCACAACTCTCCCGCCTTAGGATCGTGGCATGGCGGCGCTCATGGTGATCGGACCGGATGACGGCGGCGAGGCCGGCTGGGTCGAGGCCCGCTCGGTCGCGGAGATCGAACGGCTCGTCCGGGCCGGGCACACCGTCGTCGTCACCCCCGGGGAGCTGGCCGGGGCGCAGGACGGGAGGTCCCCGGACGACGAGGAGGCCGCCGAACTGGCCGCGGCCTCGGTCTGCGCCTGGCTGGGCGCCCGGGTCTTCCGCACCTCACGGCCCGGTCAGGTACGGCTCGCGGTCGAGATGACCGAGTCCCTGGCCGGCCGCAGGCCCCCCGCCCTGGCCCGCCGCGGCCTCGCCTGAGGCGCCGCCTGATCCGTCCGGTCTTGACAGCTCTGAGGAGCTTGCATAGGCGTGGGACGGAAGGTGGTCATGACGGAGCAGGCGACGACCGGGCGCGACGACGCAGCCGCCGCGCAGGAGAAGCGGGACCCCCTTTACCCGACATGCCGGTGGATCGCCGCGGTGATCCTGCTGCAGTACGGCCGGCGCCGCCCCGGCCGGCCATCCGAGGGGTGACCGGCCGGGTACGGCGGGCGGCGCGTCAGGCCGGGCTGGCCTCGCCCAGTTCCTCCGGGCTGGGGACCAGGTGCCGGGGCGTCTTCTCCAGGAGTTCGAAGGCCTCCTCGGCCGTGGTGGTCCAGGAGATCGCGTCGAAGACGTTCGGGCGGGTGAAACCGGCCTCGTGCATGCCCTCGACGAGCTCGCGCAGCGGTGCGTACAGACCCCAGGGGTCCAGGATCACCAGCGGCTTGTCGTGCAGCCCCAGCGTCCGCGCCGTCCAGATCTCGAACAGCTCCTCCAGCGTGCCGATGCCGCCGGGCAGCACCAGGAAGGCGTCGGAGCGGGCGTCCATGATCCCCTTGCGCTCGCGCATGTCGGCGGTGACGACGAGCTCGTCGGACTCCTCGTCGGCGATCTCGACGTCCACCAGGGCCTGCGGGATCACCCCGACCGTACGGCCGCCGGCGGCGCGGGCCGCCCGCGCCACCGCCCCCATGCACGACACCGTGGCGCCTCCGCTGACCAGAGTGTGCCCGCGTCCGGCGAGCTCCCGGCCCACCTCCTCCGCCAGGGCCAGGTACTTCCGGTCGATCTTCTGGCTCGACGCCAGGAATACGCAGATAAACACGGATCAACCCTATTGGGCGTCGCCCACCGTGTTCTCGACCGCCTGCGCCTCCTCCTCGCGCAGCCTGGACCTGTTGCGATCCGCGTCGACGATGATCCGCACCGCCTCGTCCGGATCGTCGGTCACGTGGATGAGGTCGAGGTCCTGCGGGGAGATCTTCCCCGTGGCCGCGAGGGTGGACTTGATCCAGTCGATCATCCCGCCCCAGAACTCCGTGCCCATCAGCACCACGGGGAAGGAGGTCACCTTGCGGGTCTGGACGAGCGTCAGCGCCTCGAACAGCTCGTCCAGGGTGCCGAACCCGCCGGGAAGCGTGACGAACCCGCAGGAGTACTTCACGAACATGGTCTTGCGGACGAAGAAGTAGCGGAACTCGATGCCGAGGTCCACGTACTCGTTCATCTGCTGCTCGAAGGGCAGCTCGATGCCGAGCCCGACCGAGACGCCGTCCGCCTCGACGGCCCCCCTGTTGGCCGCCTCCATGCAGCCCGGACCGCCACCGGTGATCACGGCGTAGCCCGCCTCGGAGAGCTTGCGGCCGAGCTCGACGCCCAGCGCGTACTCGGGGGAGTCCTCGGGCGTGCGGGCGGAGCCGAAGACGGTCACCGCCTGGGGCAGTTCGGCGAGCTGGCCGAAGCCCTCCACGAACTCCGCCTGGATGCGCAGGACCCGCCACGGATCCATGTGCAGCCAGTCCGCCGGCCCCCGGCGATCGAGGAGCCGCTGGTCGTAGGTGGAATCGGGGACGAAGTCGCCGCGGACCACAGCGGATCCCTGACGGCGCTCCGGACGTGTCTTCTTCATGCCGATCACGCTAGCGCCACCCCACAAAAAATCTTGAAATTCTCTCCGGAGACACGGAACCGGATTTCCAGGAGGCTGCGTCTAACTGCCGAGGGTGCTGCTCGGGACTGAAAGTGGCTTTCCCCGCCAAATGGCCGGCGAGGAAAGCCACTTTCTTTTGTATGGCCGTGCTGCGCACGGCGGCTCGGGGGCTCCTTGATCCGGCTCCTGCCCTCGCTGTGTTGACGGCGACGCTGACGCGTCGCAGGCTCGGGGGCTCCGCGATCCGGCTCCCGCCCTCGTCACGTCCTCGCTTCGCTGCGGGCGTTCCTCGGTTGCTTCACCGGCGCCTCCTCACGGGCTGCGGGCGTTCCTCGGTTGGTTCCCCGGCGCCCCCTCGCGGGAGGCCGTGACCACGGGAGGCTTCCTGGGGCCGGGGGGATGGAAGGTCCTCAGGTGAGCCAGGTGAGCATGCGGTGTTCGCAGTCGGCGATCTTGGACAGGGAGACGTGCTCGTCGCGCTGGTGGGCGAGGTTGGGGTCGCCGGGGCCGTAGTTGACGGCCGGGACGCCGAGGGTGGAGAACAGGGAGACGTCGGTCCAGCCGAGCTTGGCCCTCGGGACGCCGCCCACGGCCGTCACGAAGGCGGCCGCCACGGGGTGGGTCAGGCCGGGGCGGGCGGCGGGGGCGCCGTCGGTGAAGCGGACCTCGAAGCCGTCGAACACCTCGGTCACGTGCTCGCGCGCCGCCTCCAGGGACAGGTCGGGGGCGAAGCGGTAGTTGACCGTCACCGCGCACTCGTCGGGGATCACGTTGCCCGCGACCCCGCCGGAGACGCCCACCGCGTTCAGGCCCTCGTGGTACTCCAGCCCGTCGACGACCGGCAGCCTCGCCTCGTAGGCCTCCAGGATCTCCAGCACCGGCCGGGCGGCGTGGATCGCGTTGACCCCGAGCCAGGAGCGGGCGCTGTGGGCACGCTTGCCCCGGGTGACGACCTGGGCCCGCAGGGTCCCCTGGCAGCCGCCCTCGATGGTCCCGTCGGTGGGCTCCATGAGCACCGCGAAGTCGCCGGCCAGCCAGTCCGGGCGGTTGCGGCTGAGCCGCAGCAGCCCGTTGCGCTCGGCTTCGATCTCCTCGCAGTCGTAGAAGACGTAGGTCACGTCCCGGCTCGGCGCCTCCAGCGCGGCGGCCAGCCTCAGCGCGACCGCGACCCCGCTCTTCATGTCGGAGGTGCCGCAGCCGTACAGCAGGTCGCCCTCGACCCGGCTGGGCAGGTTGCCGGCGACCGGGACGGTGTCGATGTGCCCGGCGATCACCACCCGCTCGCCGCGGCCGAGCCGGGTGCGGGCCACGACCGCCTCCCCGTCGCGGTCCACGCTCAGGTGCGGCAGGGCCCGCAGGGACTCCTCCACCGCGTCGGCGAGCGTCTTCTCGCCGCCGCTGACCGACTCGATGTCGACGATGCGCGCGGTGAGCGCTCCGACGTCCTGTGTGAGATCCAGCCGCGTACTCATGTCCGCGACCTTATCGCCGCCCGCGGGTTCCGCCGGAGCGCGGGTTTCGCCGGAACGTGGGTTTTACTGGAAGACGTGTTGCGCATCGGGGAGCTCGCCGCCCTGGCCGGGGTCAGCGTCGGAACGGTCCGCCGCTACCACCGGATGGGCCTGCTGCCCGGCCCGCCGGACGCGAAGGGGCGGCGGCTGTACGGCACGGCCGACGTGGTCCGCCTGATCAGGATCCGGCGGCTGGTGGCCCTCGGGGTGGACCTGCCCGACATCGGCCGGGTGCTGGGCACCGGCCCCGGGCCCGACGGGGATCTGCGCAGGGCCCTGGCCGGCCTGGACGCCGACCTGGCCGTCCAGGAGGAGGCGGTACGGCGGCAGCGGGCGATGCTGGCCGAGCTGCGGCACACCGGGCCCGACCCGGCCCCGACCCCGGAGCTGGCCCAGATCGTCGGCGAGCTGGAGCGCGTCGTCCCGGCCCACCCGCTGCTGGAGCGGGCGAGGGAGACGATCACCCTGCTGGGCGCCGCGGTGCCGGGGCTGGCCGGGGCGCTCGCCGGCGCCTACCGGGCGTCGATCGGCGACGAGGGGCTCAGGCGCCGGCTGTGGGACGTCGGCCTGCGCTTCGAGGAGCTCAGGGACACCCCGCCGGAGGCCCCCGAGGTCGCGGTCCTGGCCGAGGATCTCGGCCGCCTGCTGCGGCCCTTCTTCGACACCCGTCCCAGCGGGGCCGTGCGGGGTGGCAGGATCGGCGAGCTGTCCCCCGCGCAGCGGCACGTCGTCCGGTTGCTCGGCCGGTGATCTGCCCTTACTGAGCGCAATCTCCTGTCCGACAGGGTTTGCCGGACCGCACACCAGTCGTGGGCATGTAGGTTCTTCTCCGTGCGGCGGCGGTTATCCAATGGAGTCATCGCGATCATGGTGATCGTGACCGTGCTCGCGGTGGCCATCACCGTGGGCGTCTTCATCCTGATCAACCGGTTCGACACTCTGACCGTCGCACGCGAGGGCTGCCGGGTGACCACCCCGCGGGGAAGCCTCGACCTGGACATCGAGCAGGCCCAGGTGGCGGCGGCGATCGCCGGTGTGGCCCACCGCCGCAAGCTGCCCGAGCGCGCCGTGGTGATCGCCTACGCCACCGGCATCCAGGAGTCCAAGCTGCTCAACCTGACCTTCGGCGACCGCGACTCGCTCGGGGTCTTCCAGCAGCGGCCCTCGCAGGGCTGGGGACCGCCCGACAAGCTCGTCGACCCGGTCTACGCCAGCGGCAAGTTCTTCGCCGCCCTGGTCAAGGTGAAGAACTACCGGAAGATCCCGCTGCACGAGGCCGCCCAGGAGGTGCAGCGCTCGGCCGACGGCTCGCTGTACGCCCAGCACGAGGAGAACGCCAAGATCCTGGCCGCGGCGTTCACCGGCCGGGTGCCCAAGGCGGTGCACTGCTGGTTCCCTCCCGGCGGCGAGGAGACTCCCGCGCCCTCCCCCTCACCGGACGGGGCGGAGCAGGAGCTGGCCCGCACGCTCGGCGCGGGGACCACCCTGGAGGCCGGTTCGCGCAGGCGGGGCTGGCTGATCGCCACCTGGTCGCTCGCCCACGCCCAGAAGTACGGCCTGCGCCGGATCAGCTACGACGGTCAGGCCTGGAGCGTGACAACGGGCGAGAAGGGCGACTGGAAGCCCGACGCCGGCGCCTCCCGGGAGCGGGTCCAGATCTCCTGAGGTCGGCGGGTCCCCGGATCGGGGCCCCTCAGACCTTCCTGTCGATCATGATCGAGCCCGGCGGGAGCGACTGGGCGTAGGAGGAGTTCCACGCTCCGCCCTGGACCCGCTCGAAGGAGAGCAGGCGGCCGTCGGCCGCGTGGTAGTCGGCGAAGTCCAGCAGACCCCGGTCGGGCATGCCGGTGTAGCCCTCGGCGCGGAAGGAGGCGGTGCCCCGGTCCGCCGGGAAGAACTCGGCTCCCTCGACGATGATCATCCGCTTGGCGGGGACCATCCCCTGTGTGGGCACCGGTGTCCACAGCAGCACTTCGAGGTGGGGGGCGTCGCCCGGAGTGTTCCCCGAGCGCGTCTCGACCGACAGCCACCGGTGGTGGCGGCTGCCGTCGTCGAGCATGTACTCGGTCCACTGGACGCCCTGGCACGACAGGTAGACCGCCCCGAGGACCCGGGAGCGCGCTCCCTGGCACTCGATCGTGTCGCCCACCTTGATCGTGCGGGGGTCGGGATAGTCGATGCCGACATGGCCCGTGTCCTGCACAGGCCCGCGCGGAGGCGACCGCTCGGCTTCGACCGGCGGCGGCAGGGGGGTCTCGCCGGAGAACCCGTCCCCGGGCGTCCTGCGGTCCTGGCGGGTGGTCGCGTAGAACGCGCCCAGCAGCAGGACCACAGTGATCACGCCGAGTCCGAGCATCACGGCGACCGCAGGGGTCATGCCGCGGGATCCTACTGGAGCCGGCGCACCGCCGCATCGACGCGTTCGTCACCGGCGGTCACGGCGATCCGGACATGACGGTCGCCGGCCGCCCCGTAGAAGTCACCCGGAGCGACGAGAACGCCCTTCTCCGCCAGGGTCCGCACCTGGTCCCAGCAGTTCTCGCCGTTGGACGCCCACAGGTACAGGCCCGCGGCGGAGTGCTCGATCCGCCAGCCCGCCGCCTCCAGGGCGGGGCGCAGCGCCGCCCGCCGCGCGGCGTAGCGGGCCCGCTGCTCCTCGGCGTGCGCGTCGTCGTCCAGCGCCGCGGTCATCGCCGCCTGGACCGGGGCCGGAACGATCATGCCCGCGTGCTTGCGCACCTCCAGCAGTCGCCGGATCAGCGCGGGGTCCCCGGCCACGAAGCCGGCCCGGTAGCCCGCCAGGTTGGAGCGCTTGGACAGCGAGTGCACCGCGAGCAGTCCCTCGTGCGAGCCGCCGCACACGTCGGGGTGCAGGACCGAGATCGGCCGCTCCTCCCAGCCCAGCTCGATGTAGCACTCGTCGGAGGCCACGATCGCGCCGTGCTCGCGCGCCCAGGAGACGACCTTGCGCAGGTGCTCGGCGGGCAGGACCTTGCCGGTCGGGTTGGAGGGGGAGTTCACCCACACCAGCGGCACCCGCTCGGGCCCGAGCGCGAGCAGCCCGTCGGTGGCGTACGGCTGCGCGCCGGCCAGGCGGGCGCCCACGTCGTAGGTGGGGTAGGCCAGCTCGGGGAAGATCACCCGCTGGCCGGAGCCGATGCCGAGCAGCGTCGGCAGCCAGGCCACGAACTCCTTGGAGCCGATCAGCGGCAGCACGTCCGCCTGGTCGAGGACGACCCCGTGCCTGCGCCGGAGCCATCCGGCCGCGGCGGCGCGCAGCCGCTCGGTGCCGTAGGTCAGCGGGTAGCCGGGGCTGTCGGAGGCGTCGGCCAGCGCCCGCCGTACGACGTCGGGAACGGGGTCCACGGGGGTGCCCACCGACAGGTCGACGATCCCGTCCTCGTGCCCCTGCGCCAGTTCCTTGTACGGCGTGAGCCGATCCCATGGAAAGTCCGGCAGCCCGATCACAGCTCTCCCCGCTGGCATGCCCCCACCCGGGCGGGGAGGGGGGAAGGTCGTCGATGGAACCCGTGCGCGGGGGCGGCGCGACGCGCCGCCCCCGCGCACACGGGCTTTCTAGTGCTCCTCGGCCTGCGGGGGCAGGGCCGCCACGACCGGGTGGTCCTTCTCGATCTTGCCGACCTTGGAGGCGCCGCCGGGCGACCCCAGGTCCTCGAAGAAGTCCACGTTGGCCTTGTAGAAGTCCTTCCACTGCTCGGGAAGGTCATCTTCGTAGAAGATCGCCTCAACGGGGCAGACGGGCTCGCACGCACCGCAGTCCACGCACTCGTCGGGGTGGATGTAGAGCATGCGCTCGCCCTCGTAGATGCAATCGACGGGGCACTCCTCGATGCACGCCTTGTCCAGGACGTCCACGCAAGGCTGCGCGATGACGTAGGTCACCTCGGGCTCCTTCTTCTTTACGCACCTAGGCACGACTTCGACCGCGGGTTGCTACGCCCTAGTATTGCCGTGCCCGCCATATGTCTGGAACAGGAGGGGGGCCTCTGCGGTGTCCCCCGCATTCGGCGCTCGGCTGAATATCACCATAACCCCAGCTGACGTGGGCGAAAGGGTGACCGTCCGGCGACGGGTCCCCGAGGGCTTCCGCGACGCCGTGGGCCTGCTGGAGTTCTGGCGGGACGGCGTGCTGGGCGTGCGCAAGCGTGACGGCACCCTCGTCGAGATCCCCGAGGACACCCTCGCCGCGGCCAAGGTTGTCGTGAGCCGGGCGTAAGCCGTTCACCAAGAACGCTCGCGCCTCCTCGACCGCCCCGGTGGGACCCGAGAAGGATCCGGCGGGTGACCGTACGCAGCATCGCCGCCGCCGTGATCCTCGTCTCCGTGATCACCGGATGCAGCTCCGCCGTCCCCGCTCCCGAGCAGGGGCCGCTCCCCCCGGTGAAGCTCCAGGCCGCCTCCCTCCAGGAGGGCTTCACGAGCATGGAGCGCCTCGTGGAGGAGGCCAGGAAAGAGGGATCGCTCAACGTCATCGGCCTGGCACGCGACTGGGCGAACTACGGCGAGATCATCGACGTCTTCTCCGACGAGTACGGCATCAAGGTCAACGAGCTCGAACCGGGCGCCAGCAGCGCGCAGGAGATCGAGGCCGTCCCGCGGCTCAAGCCCGACGTGTTCGACCTGAGCCTGGAGGTGGCGGTGGCCAACGCCGGCTCCTTCGCCCCCTACAAGGTGCGCGGCTGGCAGGACCTGCCCGACGACCTCAAGGACTACGACGGCGCCTGGTACGCCGCCTACGGCGGCTACATGTCCATCGGGTACGACGCGGCCAAGGTGCCCGCCCCGGCCTCCTACGAGGACCTGCTCAAGCCCGGCTACAGCCTCTGGCTCCCCGGCGACCCCCGCGACAGCGCGGCCGCCTTCGGCGGCGTGATGGCGACCGCCTTCGGGCGGGGCGGCGCGGAGGGCCCCGGCAGGCCCGACGCGCGGCGCGGGGTGGAGTTCTTCGGCCGCCTGAAGGAGGCCGGCAACCTCGCCGAGCCCGGCGCCACGCCCACGGCCGTCCTCGACTGGGACTTCCTCAACGCCGGGCGCGTGGCGAGCCGGAAGGGCTGGAAGGTCGTCATCCCCGGCGGCGGCGTGCTCGGCTCCTACTACGTGCAGGCCATCGGCAGGGACGCCCCGCACCCGGCCGCCGCCCGGCTCTGGCAGGAGTTCCTCTTCTCCGACCGGGGCCAGAACCTGTTGCTGAAGGGCTACGCCCGCCCGGCCCGCATGGAGGCCATGCGGATGCGCGGGACGCTCGACGCGGAACTCGCCCGCAGGCTCCCGGAGACCGCGGCGCGGCCGGTGGTGCTCACCGTCCCGGAGACCGACGCCGCCAGGGCGTACATCCGAAGTGAGTGGGCCGTGGCGGTTGAGTGACACTGATGCCGGTGGGACTGATATGTCGCGACATGCCTGAGGCTCTAAAGTGTCAGGAGAGTACCGGCACGAGGCCGCGTCTTCTCAGAATGTGAGCTGATCATCTTGCGATTCGATACACCGAGCATGATCAGGTGGAACGCTCGCACCTATGACAGCAGCTTCGGTTACGTCTCGGCGCACGGCGCCCCCCTGGTCGACCTCCTCGACCCCCAGCCCGGGGAGCGCATCGTGGACCTGGGCTGCGGCACCGGAGTGCTGACGGCCGAGATCGCCTCCCGGGGCGCCCACGTCCTGGGCATCGACGGATCACAGGCGATGATCGAGAAGGCGCTGGCCCAGTACCCCGGGCTGGACTTCATCGTCGGCGACGGTCACGACTTCGTGCTCGCCCAGCCGTACGACGCGGTCTTCTCCAACGCGGCTCTGCACTGGATGGGCCGGCAGCCGGACGCGGTGATCGCCAGCGTCCGCGAGGCCCTGGCCCCGGGCGGGCGGTTCGTGGCCGAGATGGGCGGCGCGGGCAACTGCGCCGCGCTGACCGCCGCGGTCTCCACGGCCTGGCGCGAGCACGGTCTGCACGAGCCCGATCTGCCGTGGTACTTCCCGACCCCGGCCGAGTACGCCACGCGCCTGGAGAAGGGCGGGTTCACCGTCCGAATTCTGGAGTACTTCGACCGGCCGACTCCACTTGACGAATGCCCCAACGGTGCGGCGGACTGGGTGCGGATGTTCGCCGGTTCGCTGCTGCGAGGAGTCCCGGTGAACCTGGTCGAATCCCTGCTGCGCCGGGTGAATGAGCTGGCAGCGCCCGCTTTGCGGCGGGAGACCGGGTGGGTGGCCGACTACGTGCGGCTGAGGTTCGCCGCCGTACGCCGTTGACCAGACTCGTGCGCTGGGGTGATTTGCCAGACTAAGGTCTGTTCCATGAGTCTCGTTCTCCAGCGGCGAGGAGTGGAACAGGCGGCTTGAGGGGCTGGTGAAGGGAACGGATGAACTTCTGTCTGAGTGACCTCGTGCCGCCGTTGCGCTGGAGCGACGCGGCCGCGATCCCGCTTCTGCGCGACCGGCCGGCCCTTCCGGACGCCTGGTGGCGGAGCCTGCCGCTGGCGCGGGTGCTCGCCGTGGTGCCGCCCCAGGAACTGGCCGAACTGCTCGCGGAGATCGCCCTGGAGCACTGGCCCGCGGCGGCCGTGGGCGACGTGCTGCCGGCCCTGTACGTCCTGGACCCGGAAGAGGCCGACGAGCCCTGCACGTCCATCGCCCTCGACCGGGCCGGCTCGTGGCCCGGCCTGCTCTCCCTGACCGGTCACGACCTGCGCGACCAGCCCTTCATCCAGGCCCGCCCCGTGCTGCACGCCCTGTTCGGCGCGGTCTTCGCCCACCTGGCCCCCGCGCCCCCCGCCGCGCAGGCGCCGCCCGTACACGTGCCCGCGGCGCAGAGCGGTACGGCCGAGACCCCCCTCGCGTCGGAGTTCATCGAGGCCGAGTTCATCGGGGCCACGCCCGTGGACGCGGCCGGAGTCGACGAAGTGGACGAGGCGGCCGAAACGGCCGAAGCCGGTGTGGACGAGGAAGCCGCCGAGCACGTCCCGGTCGCATCCGCGAGCGTGAGCGGGGAGACCGCCGTGCCCGTGGACGCCGAGCACGACGGCGCCGTGGCCGCGGACGGAGAAGCCGTCACGCCCGCGGACACGGATGAAGAAGCCGTCACGCCCGCAAATGCGGACGAAGACCTACCCGAGCCTGCAAACCCGGACGAAGACCTCGTCGCACCCGTGAACGCCGGGCACCGCGCAGCCGTATCCCCGGACGTGGGGGTGGACGAGCCGCGCGATCTGCTTGCTCTGGTGGACGGCGTCTTCGCCGGGCTGGAGGACACGAGCTGGGCCGTCGCCCAGAACCGGGTGTTCAGCGACGAGCCCGCGACCGTGGAGGCGCTGGCCAAGCTCTTCGCGGTCTCGCCCGAGAGCATCGGCGAGATCGAGGCCGGGCTGCGGCGCCGGCTGGCCGGCTGGCTCGGCTCGGAGGAGGCGGCGCCGTACCGGGAGCACCTCGCGGAGATCAGGACGGCCCTCGGCAAGGCCGCCCCGCGCAACCGGCTGATCGGCGCGGCCGGCTGGCACACGCGCGAGCTGCGCTCGCTCGACGTGCCCGCCTGGCAGTTCGTGCTGGCGACGCTGACCGACTACTACGTGGTCGACGGCTGGCTGGTGGACGGCGACATCGCCGAGCTCCAGCACCGCACCCGCGACCTGATCGGCGGAGCCGAGCGCCCGCCCACCGTCAGCCGGGCCCTCGAACTGGTCTCCACCCTCGGCATCCACCCCGAGGTGGCCGAGGAGTGGCTGGAGAACGTCCCCCAGCTGCGCATCCTCGGCGGGGGCGATCCCGCGGCCCAGCGCTCCAACGGCGCCATCCCGGTCCAGGCGTCCGGCCCGCCTCCCGCACCGCACGCCGACCCGCTCTCCGCGCCGTACGCCGGGCCGATCTCCGACCCGTACGCCGGACATCCGGAGGACGAACCCGCCCAGGGGCCGCCGCAGAACCCCGCCTGGGCCAAGGCCCCGTTCCGGCCCCTCAAGGACGTCGCGCTCACCCGGCGCTGCTTCCGGCAGCCCGACGGCCGATGGTGGCTGAGGATCGACGTCA
This sequence comes from Paraplanobispora takensis, assembly GCF_016863195.1. Lineage (GTDB taxonomy): Bacteria > Actinomycetota > Actinomycetes > Streptosporangiales > Streptosporangiaceae > Planobispora > Planobispora takensis. The sequence goes on from NZ_BOOK01000005.1 coordinate 89,032, forward strand.
CCGCCGAGCACCTCGAAGGCGCGGAGTGCCCGCTGCCCAGCGGGTTCGCCGCCTACCTGGGCATGGCGCCCGGCGACAGCCGCACGGTCGGCAGCGTGGTCGGCGAGCTGGTCGTCAGCTGGCACGACCGGCCGGTCCTGGAGTCCCTGAGCACCCTCCTGCGGGACGCGGGCGCCAAGGAGGGAAGCCACCTGTTCCTGACGCTGTCCGACGAGGGGGTCCTGCGCGCCAGGCACCTGCCGGCCGCCGGGACGGGCATGGAGCCGGTGGTGCGGGCCCTGCGCCTGGTGGGCTACACCGCGCCGTGCGAGACCGTCGAGCACGCCGCGCGGGTGATCGGCACCAGGGTCGGGATGTCCGGGCCGGTGAGCCTGCCCGAGCTGCTGACCCGCCTGCGTGAGCGCGGGGACCGCGACCTCCAGTCCCTGCTGGCGTAGCCCATGCCCCGACTAGCGCTCTCCCCCGAGTTCCCCGCGGAGCTCAGCGCCCTGGCCCAGCCGGTGCGCCGGGACGCGGTGGTCGCCGTACGCCGGTTCCTGCAGAACGTGTCGGGGGCCCCGCACCCGGAGCGGGTCAGGGGGGCGCGGGACGAGCGGGTGGCGACGCTGCGCCTGGCCGACCGATACCGCGGCGTCGTGGTCAGGCAGCGGGACGTCTACTGGCTGCTGACCGTCCTGCCCGAGCCCGAGGCGTGGGCCTGCGCCCAGCGTCACCGCTTCGCGGTCAACTCCGCCCTGGGCGTGGTCGAGATGTGGGACGCCGCGGCGCTGGAGCGGGCCGAGTCGGCGATCCGCCGGGCGGCGCGCTCGTCCCGGGCCCGCCTGTTCGCCGAATTCTGCGACACCGACCTGGCCGAGCTGGGCGTCGGCCACCGGTTCCTGCCGCTGGTGCGGCAGATCACCGACGAGCTGACCCTGGAGGCGCTGGAGCCGCTGCTGCCCCCCACGCAGTACGCGCCGCTGGCCGCGCTGGCCCGGGGGGAGTCGATGACCGGGGCCTGGCGGGAGCTGGAGAACCGGCGGTGCGTCCCGGCCCCCTTCGAGCCCGCCGGCGGCGCCGAGCTGGAGGACCTCGCCGCCGCACTCCTGCGCAGCCCCGACCGCGCCGTCTTCGTCGAGGGCCCGCGCGAGCTGAACCACGTGCTGGACGCCCCCGGCTGGTGCGTGTTCCTGCACCCGCCGCAGTACCGGCTGTCGCACTGGGAGTCCTACGAGCGGCCCGTGCTGGTCACCGGCGGCGCGGGCACCGGCAAGACCCTCACCGCCCTGCACCGCGCGGCCCACCTGGCCGGGAACGGGCGCGGGCCGATCCTGCTGGTCACCTTCTCCCAGGGGCTGAGCGCCGAGCTGTCGGCCAAGCTCGACCTGCTGATCGAGGACGAGGTGGTGCGCAAGCGGGTCGAGGTCGGCAACGTGGACCGGCTGGCCCACCGCATCGTCTCCCAGGCCGAGGGACGCCCGCCCACTCTGGTCGGCGCGGCCGAGCTGACCGCGCTCTGGCGGGAGGCGGAGAGCGAGCACGGCCCGGCGTTCCTGCTGCGCGAGTGGGAGCAGGTGATCCTGGCGCAGAACCTCCAGACCCTGGAGGAGTATCTCGCCGCCCCGCGCCCCGGCCGCGGGGTGGGACTGTCCGCCGAGGAGCGGACCGGCGTCTGGAAGGCCGTCGGGCACGTCACCGGCCGGCTGGCCGAGCGCGGCAAGCGCACCCTGCTCCAGCTCGCCGCCGAGGCGGCCACCCTGCTCGGCCAGAGCACCGGGGACCTGCTGGAGGAGGACGAGCCGCGGCGGGAGCCGTACCGGCACATCGTCGTGGACGAGGCGCAGGACCTGCACCCCACGCAGTGGCGGCTGCTGCGCGCCGCGGTGCCGTACGCGCCCGACGACCTGTTCATCGTCGGCGACCCGCACCAGCGCATCTTCGACACCCGGGTGGCGCTGGGCGCGGTGGGCATCGACGCGATCCAGCAGCTCCTGCAGGTCTCGCACCGGCTCCCCCAGGAGATCCTCTCGTGGGGGGTACGGCTGCGCGGGGGCGGACCGGCCGACGGGCTGGTGGCCGGAGTCCAGGAGTTGTACGGTTTCCGCGCCACGCGGCACGGCCCGCGCCCCATGGTGCGTGCCTACGATTCACCGGAGGAAGAGCTGAGCGGACTGGTCGCGCACGTCTCGCAGTGGATGGAGGACGGCGTCGCCCCCGGCGAGATCGGTGTGGCCGCCAGGACCCCGGCCCTGGTCCGGGACGCCAGAGCCCTCCTGCGGGAGTCCGGGGTGCGGGTGACCACGCTGCACGGCATGAAGGGGCTGGAGTTCCGGCGGGTCGCCGTGATCGGCGTGGCCGACGGGATCGTGCCGGCCCCCGAGTCGCTCACCCCGGCCGAGGAGGACCCCGCGGCCCGGGCGCACGACCTCCAGCGTGAGCGCGGTCTGCTCTACGTGGCCTGCACCCGGGCCAGGGAGGTGCTGTACGTGTCCTACTCCGGACGGGCAAGCCCATTCCTACCCACCTGACCACATACTCTGAACTGCGGATACATTCCCCTTTGCCGGTTGGACCCCAATGAACCTCAGCCTGAGCGACATCGCGCCACCCCTGCGCTGGACCTCTCCCGGCCAGGTAGCGCCGATCGCAAACGACACCCGTCTTCCCGAGGCGTGGTGGCAGGCAATCCCGCTGGAGCGGGCCTGCTCCGCCATCGGGACCTCCGAGGTCGCCGGCCGGCTGGCCGATCTCGCCCTGGCGTGCTGGGGACATCTGGCGCTCGGCGACGTCCTGCCCCTGCTCAGGTTCGCCGACCCGGCCGCGAGTGTGAGCACCCCCGAGGGGCTCGGCCGCGAAGCGGTGCACAAGCTGTTCATCGGGGTCCTGGAGAGGCTGCTCGAACCGGTCAGCGAGGACACCGTCGCCCCGGCGCGCCCCTCCCGCCCCGACCGCCCGCTGCCCGAGCTGATCGACGAGGTCTTCTCCTCACTGGACGACCGCCAGCGGGCCATCGCCAGGGACCGGCTCTACGCCTCCCAGCGGGTCACGCTGGACGAGCTGGCCCAGCGGTTCTCGGTGACGCGTGAGCGCATCCGGCAGATCGAGCGCGACCTGCGCGACCACGTCGAGGCCTGGTTGTCCTCCCCGGACGCGGCCCCGCTGGTGGCGCACGTGTCCTGGCTGCGCGGCCGGCTGGGCTCCGCCGTACCGGCCGACGACCTGGCCGCCGCGGTGCCGTGGCACCGCGGCGACCTGGCCACGCTGAACATCCCGGCCTGGCGGTTCGTGCGCACCCTGCTGACGGGCTACGAGCAGGTGGACGGGTGGCTGGTCGCCGGGGGCGCCGACGAGCTGCGCGAGAAGACCCGGCAGCTGTTCACCGACGGGCCGCGCCCGCTGGCCGAGGCCATCACGCTGGTCAGCCAGCTCGGCATCCGCGAGGACGTGGCCGAGCGCTGGCTCATCTCCGTGCCGCAGCTGCGGGTGCTGGAGGAGCACGTGGTGCCCTGGCCGCGCAGCGTCAACGACAAGGCGGAGGCCGTGCTCGCGGTGGCGGGCAACGCGCTGACCCCCGAGGAGATCCAGGAGCGCATCGGCGAGGACTACAGCCTGGTGGGCATCCGCAACCAGCTCACCGCCGACGACCGGTTCCTGCGCCTCGACCGCAACAAGTACGGCCTGACCCGCTGGGGCGGCGAGCAGTACCTCGGCATCCGCGAGATGATCGTCCGGGAGATCGAGCGGGCCGGGGGCGAGGCCTCGGTCAACACGATCGTGGCCAACCTCACCGGCCGCTACGACGTGAGCGAGAGCTCGGTGCGCGCCTACGCGGGCGGGCCCGGCTTCGAGCGCACCCAGCGCGGGTGGATCCGGGTGGCCGGCACCGAGCCGGCCGACTACCAGCCGCGCCGGGACGTCTCGGCCACCCGCCGATGCTTCCGCAGCCGCGACGGCCGCTGGTGGCACCGGGTGGACGTCAACGCCGAGCACCTGCGCGGCTCGGGCTCCCCGCTGCCCACCGGCTTCGCCGCCTACCTCGGCATGGCCCCGGGCGGCCAGCTCACCGCCTCCACCCCCTCGGGCGACGTGGTGATCAGCTGGCACAACCAGCCGACCATGGGCTCCATCCGCCCGGTGCTGGTCACCGCCAACGCCTCCGAGGGCGACCACGTCTTCCTGACGGTCTCCGACGGAGGCGAGCTGCTCACCCGCTATCTGCCCGCGGCGATGCCCGGCATCCCGGCGCTGAACCGGGCGCTCCACCTGATCGGCTACACCGCTCCGGTGGCCTCGGAGACCGAGGGCCTGCGCCTGATCGGCGCCCGCATCGGCCTGCCCGAGGGCGCCGGCCGCGACGACGTGCTGGGCCGCCTGCGCGAGCGGGGCGACCGCGACATCCTCGCCTACCTGGAGGGCGGCGTCTGAACTAGTCTCGGTTCATGCTGCGGCTCTATGACACGCGGAATCGCGAGGTCCAGCCGGTCGTGCCGGACGGCGCCCGCTCCCTGCGGATGTACACCTGCGGCCCGACCGTCTACCGTCACGCCCACGTCGGCAACCTCCGGTCCTACCTGCTGTCGGACCTGATCAGGCGGATCGCCGAGCGGCAACGGCTCCGGGTGACCGTCTGCCGCAACATCACCGACGTCGGGCACCTGGTGGACGACACCGAGATCGACCCGACCGGCGAGGACAAGGTGCTCGCCCAGGCTCGGGCCGAGGGCCGGGCCTGGCAGGAGATCGCCCGCTTCTACGAGGAGGCCTTCACGGCCGACACCGCGGCGCTGAACATGCGCCCGCCGGAGCACTCGCCCCGGGCGAGCGAGACGATCGACCTGATGATCGAGATGATCGCCGAGCTGATCGAGAAGGGGCACGCCTACGCGACGCCCGACGGCTCGGTCTTCTTCGACGCGGCCTCCTTCCCGTCCTACGGCGAGATCTCCGGCAACCGGCTCGACCGGCTCAAGCCCGGCCACCGGGAGGCCGTCGACCCGCGCAAGCGCTTCCACGCCGACTGGGCCCTGTGGAAGTCCTCGGACCGGGAGGCCACCTGGGAGACCCCGTGGGGCCGCGGGTTCCCGGGCTGGCACATCGAGTGCTCGGCCATGTCGCTGCGCCTGCTCGGCGAGCACATCGACGTCCACACCGGCGGCATCGACCTGCGCTTCCCGCACCACGAGGACGAGCGGGCCCAGTCCGACGCGACCGCGGGGCACGAGGTGGTCCGGCACTGGGTGCACGGCGAGCACCTGCTGTTCGACGGGCGCAAGATGGCCAAGTCGACCGGGAACGTCGTGCTCCTGCGGGATGTGGCCGAGCAGGGCCTCGACCCGCTCGCCGTACGGCTGGCGCTGATGGAGCACCGCTACCGCCAGCAGATGAACCTCACCTGGGACACCCTGCGGGCCGCCGACCGGACCCTGCGGCGCTGGCGCTCCCGCGTCGCCGAGTGGTCGGAGTCGCCGAGCGCCCCGATGCCCGCCGAGCCGGTCGCCCGGATCGAGGCGGCCCTGGACGACGACCTGGACACCCCGCTGGCCCTGCGGCTGCTGCGCGAGCTCGACCGGGACGAGTCGATCGCCCCCGGCTCCCGGTTCGAGGCCTTCCTCCACCTGGACCAGATCCTCGGCCTGGACCTGCCGGCGGACATCGGCAAGGTCAGGGTGCTGCCGCCGGGCGCGGCCGAGCTGCTGGAGCAGCGCGGGCGGGCCCGGGCCGCCAGGGACTGGGCGGCCGCCGACCGCCTGCGCGACGAGCTGGCCGACCTGGGGGTGAAGGTCTCCGACACTCCCGAGGGCCAGACCTGGAGCTGAGCGACCGAAATGTCGGCCCCGGTCGATAGCGTCACGATCATGACTGAGACCGGTGTGGAAGTACGGCCCGCGAGGGCGGAGGATCTGGACGGCGTCGTGGCCTGCAGCGCGGCGCTGTTCGCCGAGGACGCGGGGACCCGCGACCCGGCCGTGAACGTGAACTGGCCGAAGGAGTACGGCGCGGCGAAGTTCGCCGACGCGCTGCACGACCCCGACCGCCTGGTACTGGTGGCCGACGACGACGGCCGGATCGTCGGCCACCTGACCGGCGCGCTGTCGGGGCCGACCCCGATGCGCCCGGTGACGGTGGCCACCCTCGGCAGCATGTACGTCCGGCCCGCCTACCGCGGCCGCAAGATCGGCACCCGGCTGGTGGAGGAGTTCCGCGACTGGGCCCGCCTGCACGGTGCGCAGTACGCCGGGGTGACCGCCTACACCGGCAACGAGGGGGCCGGGCGCTTCTTCGAACGCAACGGTTTCGCGATGCACTCCACCGTCAGGGAGGCCACCCTCTAGCCGGAGTCCTGCCAGACTTGCTGAGACATGTCGCTCAGGAGGTCTGTGTTGAGGTTCCGGCCGTATGCCTGGATGCCCCGGCCGCTGCGGTGGCCCGCGCGGGTGCTCACCGTGCTGGTGGTGCTCGGGCTGGCCCTGGGCGGGGTGGTCGTGTGGAACGTGCGCGCGTCCTTCCCCCAGCTGTCGGGCGAGCTCAAGGTGGACGGCCTGACCGGCAAGGTCACCGTATATCGCGACAAGACAGGCATCCCGCACATCTACGCGGACTCTCCGGAGGACCTGTTCCTCGCCCAGGGATACGTCCACGCGCAGGACCGGTTCTTCGAGATGGACTTCCGGCGGCACGTGACCGCCGGGCGGCTGTCGGAGATGTTCGGCTCCGCGACGCTCACCGAGGACAAGGTCATCCGGACCATGGGCTGGCGCAGGGTGGCCGAGGAGGAGCTGCCGACGCTCGCCGAGAGCACCCGGCGCCACCTCGACGCCTACGCCAAGGGCGTGAACTCCTGGATGGAGCGGCACCGGGGGGCCTCCGAGCGGAGCCTGGAGTACGGCGTGCTCAAGCTGACCAACTCCTCCTACGAGCCCGAGCCGTGGACCCCGGCCGACTCCCTGGCCTGGCTCAAGGCCATGGCCTGGGACCTGCGCTCCAACATGTCCGACGAGATCGGCCGGGCCCTGGCCGCCACGAAGCTGCCGCCCGAGCGGGTGGAGCAGCTGTGGCCGGACTATCCGTTCGACGACCACCAGCCGATCGTGAACCGGGGCACGGTGGTCCGGGGGAAGTTCGACCAGGACGGGGAGCCGTCCCGGGACACCGCGACGACGGACACCGTGGCGACCGGCGCGCTGACCCGGGCCGCGCTGGCGATGCGGGCGGTGCCGAGCCTGATGGGCGACCCCGCCGGCGGCAACGGCATCGGCTCCAACTCCTGGGTGGTGGACGGGCGGCACACCGTCTCCGGCAAACCGCTGCTGGCCAACGACCCGCACCTGTCGGCCGCCATGCCCTCGGTCTGGTACCAGGCGGGGCTGCACTGCCGTACGAAGAGCGCCGCCTGCCCCTTCGACGTCACGGGGTTCACCTTCTCCGGCGTACCCGGCGTGATCATCGGTCACAACGACAAGATCGCGTGGGGCTTCACGAACCTCGGCCCGGACGTGGCCGACCTCTACATGGAGAAGGTCAAGGACGGCTCCTACCTGTTCATGGGCCAGTGGCGGCCGCTGGCCGTCAGGACCGAGACGATCAAGGTCGCGGGCGGGGCCCCGGTCCGGCTCGACGTCCGGGACACCATGCACGGGCCGATCATCTCCGACGTCATGGAGAACGTGGCGGACGCCCTGCCCGGCGCCGCCGGGGCCGCCGGGCAGGAGGCCGACGCGGTCGCGCTGAAGTGGACCGCGCTGGAGCCCGGCAAGAGCGCCGACGCGATCTTCGCGATCGGCTCGGCGCAGAACTGGCAGGAGTTCCGCGCGGCGGCGGCCCTGTTCGACGTGCCCGCGCAGAACCTGGTCTACGCCGACGTCGAGGGCAACATCGGCTACCAGGCGCCCGGCCGGATCCCGGTCAGGACCCTCGGCGACGGCACCTGGCCGGTGCCCGGCTGGAGCGGCGAGTACGCCTGGAAGGGCACGATCCCCTTCGACGAGCTGCCCTCCCTGTACAACCCGCCGGAGGGCTACATCGTGACCGCCAACAACGCGGTCGCCGACCCCGGTCGCTATCCGCACATGCTCACCGTGGACTGGGCGTACGGCTACCGCTCCCAGCGCATCCTGGACCTGCTCCGCGCCGAACTGGAGGAGGGCTCCGGCAAGGGCAGGCTGGACGTGGCGACGATGGGCCGCCTGCAGCAGGACACCCACAACGGCCTCGCCCGCTTCCTGGTGCCCCCGCTGATGGAGCTCGACGTCGCCGGGCCCGCCGAGCAGGCCCGCGCCCTGCTGCGCGGCTGGGACGGCTCGCAGGGGGCCGGCTCCGCCCCCGCGATGTACTTCAACGCCGTCTGGCGCCACCTGCTGATCGAGACCTTCAACGACGACCTGCCCGAGGGCGCGCGGCCGGGCGGCGGCGACCGCTGGTTCGAGGTGGTGCGCGTCATGCTGGAGCGGGCCGACGACCCGTTCTGGGACGACGCCGGGACGGAGCTCACCGAGACCAGGGACGACATGCTGCGCCGGGCCCTGGGCCGGGCCTACGACGAGCTGAGCGCCCGCCTGGGCCCGGACCCCGGGCAGTGGCGCTGGGGCGACCTGCACTCCCTCACCCTGGTCCACCAGTCCCTGGGCGCCTCGGGGATCAGCCCGATCGAGTGGCTGTTCAACCGGGGGCCGTTCCCCCTGGGCGGCAACGACGACGCGGTCAACGCCATCGGCTGGGACGTCCAGGACGGCTACGAGGTGGGCTGGCTGCCGTCCATGCGGATGGTCGTCGACCTGGCCGACTTCGACCGGTCGCAGTGGATCAACCTGACCGGCGCCTCCGGCCACGCCTTCCACGACAACTACGCCGACCAGGCGCCCCTGTGGGCGGGCGGCCGGACGGTCCCGATGCTCGCCGGGCAGGAGGCGGTCAGGAAGGCGGCGGCGAACACGCTGACGCTGACGCCCGCCGCGTAGGCCGGTCCGTCAGGGCGTCTTCGAGCGGATCCACCAGGGCGATCTGCGGGGATAGTTGCCGTCCTCCAGGTTGGCCAGGCGCTCGAAGACGTTCCAGGAGGCCTGGTTCCCGCAGATCAGCATCGAGACGAGCACCGCCACCACGTAGAGCGGGAGCATGAACACCCCGGCGCAGGCCACGTACTGCGAGGCGTGCCGGTCCTCGTGGCGGAGCAGGTGGCCGGTCAGGCGGCCCTCCTCGTGCCGGGTCAGCACCACGTTCCCGAGGGTGAAGGCCCCCGCCACCGGGAACGGGATGCGGTAGCCGTACGCCAGCAGCAGGCCGTCGGGCCCGGGGGTCACCCGCGCGCGGCCCAGGCGCGCCACCAGCAGCCCCAGAGGCGTGGAGAGGTTCACGTAGTTGACGACCCGCCGCACCCGATGCCACCGCCGCATATCGGTGATTGTCCGCTATTCGGCCAGCCGGCGGTAGCGACCTTCGTGATACAGCAGGGGGGAGCCGTCGGCCGGGGTCGTCACCGTGACCACCTCGCCGACCACGATGGAGTGGTCGCCGCCGTCGTGGACCGCGGCGGTGCGGCACTCGAGGGTGGCCAGGGCCTCGTCGAACAGCGCGACGCCGAGCCGGCCGTGGTGGTGCGGGTGCGCGTCGAGCTGGCCGGCGAGCGGGCGGCCGCGGTGGGCGAAGAAGCGGGAGACGTCCTCGGCGGAGTCCGGCAGGATCGACACGCCCCACACCCCGGCCGAGAGCACCGCGTCGTGGAAGCGGGCGATCTTCTCCACGCAGAACAGCGCGAGCAGCGGATCGAGGGAGACCGAGGCCAGGGAGTTGATCGTCATCGCGTAGTCGGCGTCGTCGCGGCGGGTGGTGACGACGGCGACACCGGTCGCGAACCGGCCTACCGCCCTGCGGTAGGAGTCCCGATCCGCCCGATCATCTGTCTGCACGCAGGCCACCTTATGCAATCAGGACGGATCGGGCCTGACCGGGGCGGGGCCGTACGGATGCGGGGTGAGCAGCCAGGACCCGCCGCCCCTCGACGGGACGAGCAGGACGCCCGCCATGACGGCGAACACGCCCCCGTACAGGTAGACGTAGCCCGACAGGTCGTTGGCCACCACCAGGTCGCCCTCGGCGCGCTCGCCCAGCCAGAGCATCGTGACCAGGATCCAGCCCACCGCGGGCGCCAGGGCGGCGGCCTTGCCGCCGATCCCCCGGCCGGCGCCGTAGCAGACCGCGAACAGCGCCACGACCCAGGCGATGGCCGCGACCGGGACGGGCCGCAGGTACCACGAGTGGTGGAACCCGCCCAGCACGCCCAGGAGAAGACCGGGCACGGTGAGCGCGGCGTACGTCGCCACGGCGGCCGCACCCCTCCACGACGGCCTCGTGCCCGCCGGGACCTGCTCCATCACAACCATCGAGGCTATCCGATGCCCGCGAAGAGATCGTTCTCGCGGTCGTACGGCTCGCCGATCCCGCCCGCCTCGACCGGCGCGCCCGGCCCGGCCGGGCCCGGGACGCCGGCGCGCAGGATGAAGTGCTCGACCCCGAGCGCCTCCTGGCCGATCCCGTTGGACAGGGCGAACCAGGGCGCGTCCACGCTGATCTGGGTGGCGTGCGCGCGCATCGCCTCCAGCTTGGCGCCGACGTACGCGCGGGCGTCGATCTCGGTGGTGACGTCCCGGTCGGCGCAGCCGAACGGCAGGTCGTCCACGGACTCCTCCGGGAGGAAGCCGATGCCCGCCTCGCGCATCGCCTCGGCGGAGCGCCGCATGACCGAGCGGGGCAGGGCGGTGAGATAGAACTTGGCGATCCGCCACGGCTCGCCCTCGCCGAAGCCCGGGTCGGCCGCCAGGTCGAAGGCCCGCAGGGAGACGCGGTGGGCCTGGATGTGGTCGGGGTGGCCGTAGAAGCCGTTCTCGTCGTAGGTGACCAGGACCTGGGGCCGTACCTCGCGGATCACCTTGACCAGCTCGCCGGCCGCCTCGTCCTGGTCCGCCTGCCAGAAGGCGTTCGCGCGGTGGTTGGAGGCCACGCCCATCATCCCGGAGTCGCGCCAGCGGCCGGGGGCGCCCAGGAAGCGGTGGTCGGTGACGCCCAGCGCCTTGCAGGCCGCGGCGAGCTCGCCGATGCGGTGTCCGCCCAGGGTGTCGTCGCGGTCGGCGGCCAGGCGGGCCAGCTCGGGCGGGATGACCTCGCCCTCCTCGCCGAGGGTGCAGGTGACGAGGGTGACGTGGGCGCCCTCGGCGGCGTACTTGGCCATGGTGGCCCCGGTGCCGATCGTCTCGTCGTCGGGGTGGGCGTGCACGAGCAGCAGGCGCCGGTCATTCATGCCCTGAGCGTATCGGGGACCGGAGGCGGCGGATCCGCCGGGCGGCTCCGGCCTCCCCCGCCCCCGCCATGACAGGCGTCACGCGGGCACCGGCCCCCGCCGGGCGCGCACGCGCTGCGCGCCTGGGATGCCCGGCGAAGCTGGCAGGATGGGCGGTATGAGTGAGAGCTTTCCTCGTCTGCACGCCAGGACCCGCCGTTTCAGCCTCGGTGTGCCGCGCGGCTTCACCGTCGCGCCCGACGGCTCGCGGGTCGTCTTCCTGCGGACGAAGAGCGGCTCCGACCCCGTCACCTGCCTGTGGGAGTTCGACGTCGCCGCCGGCACCGAACGGCTGATCGTCGACCCCCGCACGCTGGACGCCGACGACAGGGACCTCCCTCCCGAGGAGCGCGCCCGCCGCGAGCGCAGCCGTGAGCAGGCCGGCGGCATCGTCGGCTACGGCACCGACACCGCGGTGACCACGGCCGCCTTCGCCCTCGCCGGCGGCCTCTACGTCGCAGACCTGCGCAGCGGGGGCGTGCGCCGCCTGCCGACCCCCGGCCCCGTGATCGATCCGCGCCTGTCCCCCACCGGCGGCCACGTCGGCTACGTGACCGGCGGCGCCTTCCACGTCCAGGACCTGGAGCAGGGGACGGACCACGCGCTGGCCCGCCCCGAGGGGCCCGAGGTGACCTACGGCCTGGCGGAGTTCGTCGCGGCCGAGGAGATGGACCGCATGCGGGGCTTCTGGTGGTCGCCCGCCGGTGACGCGGTGCTGGTCGAGCGCGCCGACGAGTCGCCGGTGCACAAGTGGTTCATCGCCGACCCGGCCAACCCCTCCCGCCCGGCCGTCGAGCAGCGCTATCCCGCCGCGGGCACGCCGAACGCCGAGGTCGAGCTCTTCGTCCTCGGCCTGGACGGCTCACGCGTCCGGGTCCCCTTCACCGACGAATACCTCGTCACGGCCGCCTGGGACGCCCACGATCTGGTGATCGTCACCATGTCCCGCGACCAGCGGTCGATGAGCGTGTTCTCGGTGGACCCCGTGACCGGGGCCACGACCCTCCTGCGCCGTGACACCGACGACGCCTGGGTGGAGATCGTCACCGGCGTGCCCGGGCACCTCTCCGACGGCACCCTCGTCTGGGTCGCCGACTCCGACGGCGGGCGGCGGCTGGTCATCGGCGACGCGCCGGCCACGCCCCCCACCCTCCAGGTCCGGCAGGTCCTCGACGTCGAGGGCGACACCGTGCTCTTCCGGGCCAGCGGCGGCGACCCCGCCGAGATCGCCGTGTGGGCCTACCGCGACGGCCGGATCACCCTGGTCAGCCCCTCCGAGGCCGGCGTCTACAGCGGGCACCTGGCGGGCGGCACCCTGGTGATCACCGGCCACACGCTCGACAGCGAGGGCCCGGTGACCCAGGTCCTCCACCACCACAAGCCGCGCGGCCACATCACCTCCCACATCGAGCGGCACGGCCTGGACCTGCGGGTCTCCCTCATCAGGACCGGCGAGCGCGAGCTGTCCACCGCCGTGATCCTGCCCGCGGGGCACGTGCCCGGGTCCGCGAGGCTGCCGGTCCTGATGGACCCGTACGGCGGGCCGCACGCCCAGCGCGTCCTGTCCGCCTCCGGGTCCTACCTCACCAGCCAGTGGTTCGCCGACCAGGGCTTCGCCGTGGTCGTGGCCGACGGCCGGGGCACCCCGGGCCGCGGTCCCGCCTTCGAGCGGGCCATCCTGCACGACCTGGCCGGGCCGGTCCTCCAGGACCAGGTGGACGCCCTGCACGGGGCCGCCGCCCAGTATCCCGACGACCTCGACCTGTCCAGGGTCGGGATCCGCGGCTGGTCCTTCGGCGGCTTCCTGTCGGCCCTGGCCGTGATGCGCCGCCCCGACGTGTTCCACGCGGCCGTCGCCGGGGCGCCGGTGACCGACTGGAGTCTCTACGACACCTGCTACACCGAGCGCTATCTCGGCCACCCGGAGGAGGGCCACTACGACGCCTCGTCCCTGTTCGGCGACGCCGGCAAGCTCGACCGCCCGCTCCTGCTGATCCACGGCCTGGCCGACGACAACGTGGTCGCCGCGCACACGCTGCGGCTGTCCTCCGCGCTGCTGGCGGCGGGCCGCCAGCACAGCGTGCTGCCGCTGTCGGGGGTCACCCACATGACCCCGCAGGAGGTCGTGGCCGAGAACCTGCTCCTGCTCCAGGTGGAGTTCCTCAAGAAGGCCCTCGGCGTGGGGTGACCCCGGCGCCCGCCGGTCAGCGGCGGGCGCCGGAGGAGGCCCCCTCGGGGGCGCCGTGCCAGCTGCTCCACAGGGCGGCGTAGGACCCTCCGGCGGCGACGAGCTCCTCGTGGGAGCCCAGCTCGCTGATCCGGCCGTCCTCGATCACCGCGACCCGGTCGGCGTCGTGCGCCGTGTAGAGGCGGTGCGCGATGGCGATCACCGTACGGCCGTCGAGGACCGCCGCCAGCGACCGTTCCAGGTCGCGGGCCGCCCTGGGGTCGATCAGCGAGGTGGCCTCGTCCAGGACGAGGGTGTGCGGGTCGGCCAGGACCAGGCGCGCGAGCGCGAGCTGCTGCGCCTGGGCCGGCGAGAGCCGCTCGCCGCCCGAGCCCACCACGGTGTCCAGCCCGGCGGGCAGGGCCTGGACCCACTCCCAGGCGTCGACGGCCTCCAGGCACGCGCGGACGCGCCCGTCGCCCGCGTCGGGGCGGGCGATCAGCACGTTGTCGCGCAGCGTGCCGCGGAACACGTGGTGCTCCTGGGTGACCAGGGCGACGTGGCCGCGCAGGTCGTCCAGCGGCAGCCCGACGAGCGGGGTGCCGCCGACCGTGACCGCGCCCTCGCGCGGGCCGTGGATGCCCGCCAGCAGGCGGCCGAGCGTGGACTTGCCCGCGCCGGACGGGCCGACCATGGCCAGCCGCTCCCCCGGCCGGACCGTCAGGTCGATGCCGTGCAGCACGTCGTGGCCCCGGCGGTAGGCGTAGCGCACGCCGTCGGCCCGCAGCTCCTCGCCGTCGGGGACGCCGGAGCCCGCCTCACGGTCGTCGGGCACCTCGGCCACGCCCAGCAGGCGGGCCATGGAGGCCCCGCCGACCTGGAGCTCGTCGATCCACATGAGCAGCCGGTCGATCGGGTCGGCGAGCTGCTGGACGTAGAGCACGACCATCGTGACCTGGGCCAGCGAGACCCATCCCTCGATGTAGAGCGTGCCGCCGACGACCAGCGTGACGGCGATGGGGATCACGTAGCTGAAGTCCACCGCCGGGAACCAGACCGTGCGCAGGCCGAGCGTGTAGCGCTCGGCCGCCCAGGAGCGGGCGATGTCGGTGTCGGTGCGCCGGTGGCGGCGCTCCTGCAGGCCCAGCGCCTCGACCGTGCGGGCGCCGTTGACCGTCTCGGCCAGGCCGTCGGTCATGTCGGCGTACGCGGCGCTCTCGCGGAGGTAGCCGTCCCTGGCCCGCTTGAGGTACCACCGGGTGGTGAACCACAGCAGCGGGACCGACGAGAGCGCGAGCAGCGTCAGCAGCGGGCCCGCCAGCAGGAGCGCGCCGACGCTGATCGTGATGGTGACCAGCGCGATCAGCGTCTCGGGCACGGCGTACCGCACGGTTCGCGACAGCGCGTCCACGTCCCGCGAGGTCCGGCTGATCAGGTCGCCGGACCCGGCGCGCTCGACCGTGGACAACGGCAGGCCGAGCACCCGGCCGACGAACTCCTCGCGCAGCTCGGCGAGGACCTTCTCGCCCAGCCGGGAGGAGGTCAGGACGGCGAACCTGACCAGCAGGGCCTGGACGGTCAGGAACCCCGCGACGGCCAGCGCGATCGCCGTGACGTCGACCTCCGCGCCCTTCTCGATGTCCCCGACGAGACCGCCCAGCAGCCACGGCACCGCCAGGCCCGCGACGGCGGCCAGGCCGTGCAGGGTCAGCGTCGCCGTCAGCTCCCGCGGATACTTCAGCGTGAGCCGCCGGGCGTAGGC
The DNA here is from genome assembly GCF_016863195.1 of Paraplanobispora takensis. Lineage (GTDB taxonomy): Bacteria > Actinomycetota > Actinomycetes > Streptosporangiales > Streptosporangiaceae > Planobispora > Planobispora takensis. The sequence goes on from NZ_BOOK01000005.1 coordinate 104,269, forward strand.
CCGGACCTGTGCCTGGTCGGCGACCGGCAGGATCTCCCTGCTCATCCGGTTCAGCCCTCCTCTCGGGTGACGGTGGCGGCGTAGGCGGGCGCGGTGGCCAGCAGCTCGCGGTGGGTGCCCTGGGCCTGCACGACGCCCTCCTCTACGTAGATCACATGGTCGGCCCGGTCGAGCACCAGCGGGCTGGTGGTGCAGACCAGCGTGGTCCGGCCGGACCGGGCCTTGGTCAGCCGGTCGGCGATGCGGGCCTCGCTGTGGGCGTCGACGGCGCTGGTGGGTTCGACCAGGATGAGCACCTCCGGATCGGCCGTCAGGGCGCGGACGAGCCGGAGCCGCTGCTGCTGGCCGCCGGAGAACTCCCGGCCCGCCTCGGCGACCTCGCTGTCCAGGCCGTCCGGGAGGGCGTCGATGATGTCCTCGGCGCACGCGGCGTGCAGCGCGGCGGCGAGGTCCTCCTCCGACGCCGTCCCGGTGGTGTCCAGCTCCTGCCGGAGACTCCCGGCGAACAGAGCGGCGCCGTTGTCGGCCACCAGGATCCGGCGGCGGACCTCGGCCAGCGGCAGCGTGTCCAGCGGCACGTCGCCGAAGTCCACGTCGCCGCCGGTGTAGCGGCCGAGCCGGTCGGCGATCGCGATGGACTCCTCGGGGGTGGCCGCCGCGACGGCGGTGAAGATCCCGGGACGGATCGCGACCCCGGAGGCCACGTCACGCAGCAGGCCCCCCGGGTGGGCGGCGCCGGAGTGACCGGTCCCGCCGGTCACCTCGGGCTCCAGGTTCAGGATCCGCACCACCCGGCCGGCGGCGACGTGGCCCTTGGCCAGCTTGTCGGCCGCCTCGGTGAGGGTCCGCATCGGGGCGATCAGGAAGACGGCGGCGCCGTAGAAGGCGACGAGGTCACCGGGGGTCATCTCGTCCCGGATGGCGAAGGTCGCGCCCAGCCAGGTCACTCCGGCGATCAGCAGGCCGGGGAGCAGGATCTGCGCGCCCTCCAGCATCGACTGGACCGAGGCCACCCGCACGCCCGCATGCCGTACCTGCTGCGACTCCGCGGCGTAGCGGTCGGCGAAGACCTGCTCGCCGCCGACGCCGCGCAGCACCCGGAGACCGGCGACGATGTCGGCGGCCCGGGTGGACAGCTCGCCCTGCAGGTCGCGGTGCGCGTGCTGGCGCCGGTGGAGCGGGCGCAGCAACGGCGCGACGGCGACCGTCATGATCGGCACGCCGACCAGGACCGTCAGGCCCAGCGGCACGGAGGTCCTGATCAGGACGACGGTCACCGTGACGATGGCGAAGATCGAACCGGTGGCGCGGAGCAGGATGTCGATCGCGTTGCCGATGTGCGCGATGTCGGAGTTGCCGACGCTGACCACCTCGCCGGTGGACACGCGCCTGGGCAGCGTCGCGCCCAGCCGGGTCGCCTGCCTGACGGTGACCTGGACGGTCCGGTAGGCGGCGCTCAGCCAGTTGAAGACGGCCATCCGGTGCCGCATGGTGCCCGCCACCACCTGCACGACGCCCAGGCCGAGCACCACCGCGCCGCAGGTCAGCAGCGCCGAGGTGTCCTTGGCCCGGATGGCGTCGATCCCCGCGCCGACCGCGATGGGCACCAGCGCCAGCGCGATCCACCACACGATGGCGTAGGCGATGCCGACGGTCAGGGCACCCGCCTGGCGGCGGGCGACCCAGTACAGGTAGCGGATCGGCGAACGGGCGTCGGGGATGCCGGGATCATCGGCTGGCAAGGAGCGCATAACCGTTACAGGCTGGCAAGATCCGCCCCGGCCGGGCAAACCATTTTCCCTTGACCGTCAACCATTGTTGACACGACGGCGTTGTCAACGTAAATTGACACCATGAGCGATACGGCACAACTGGCCTCCGACGCCGGCAGCCGCGATCCCTCCGTCGGCCTGCGGGCCGTACGGGCCCTGCGGATGCTGGTCGAGCGGCTGGAGGCCCTCCAGGTGGAGAACGCGCGCGCGCAGGGATGGTCCTGGCAGGAGATCGCCCACTGCCTGGAGGTGTCCCGGCAGGCGGTGCACAAGAAGTACGCGGGGGGCCGGGGGCTCCTGAGAAGGGAGAAGTGACCATGTTCGAGCGCTTCCGGCAAGAGGCCCGCCAGGCGGTCGTCCTCGCCCAGGAGAACGCCCGGCAGCTCAAGCACCACTACATCGGCACCGAGCACATCCTGCTGGGCCTGCTCGCCCAGCCGCAGAGCCTGTCGGCCCGGGTGCTGGACCGGCACGGCATCGACCACGCCCGCGCCGTGCAGGCCGTCGCCACACTCGTGCCGCCCCAGGGCGGCGACATCGACGCCGAGGCCCTGGAGGCGATCGGCATCGACCTGTCGGCCATCAGGGAGAAGGTCGAGGCGGCCTTCGGCCCCGGCGCCCTGGACCGCCCCCCGCGCCCCGGCCGCAAGGGCCGCCCCTTCGGCGGCCGCCACATCCCCTTCACCCCGCGGGCCAAGAAGACCCTGGAGCTGTCCCTGCGCGAGGCGATCCACCTGAGGCACAACCACATCGCCGACGGCCACGTCCTGCTCGGCGTCCTGCGCGAGGGCGAGGGCCTCGGCGCCCGCATCCTCGCCGAGGCCGACATCGACTTCGCGACCCTCCGCCGGGAGATCGTCACCGAACTCGGCTGACACCGTCTCGCCCCGCAGCGGGACGGCGGCCGTTCCCTGACGTGCGGTCCGGCGGGGCGTACGGCGCGCGGGACGATGGGCGGGAAAAGGGATTGAATCTCCAGCCACTGGAGGGTTGAGGCTCGTCTCGTGAACGACCGCACCGAGCTGTTCACCATCGGGCAGCTCTCCGACCGCACCGGCCTGTCGGTGCGCACCATCCGTTTCTGGTCCGACACCGGACTCCTGCCGCCGACACGCCGCTCCGCCGGCGGGCACCGGCTCTACGACGCCGAGGCGGTGGCCCGCCTGGACCTGGTCCGGACCCTGCGCGAGCTGGGGCTGGGCCTCGACACGGTCCAGCGGGTGCTGTGCGGGCAGGCCACGGTGACCGACGTCGCCAGGACGCACGCGGACGCCCTGGACGCGGAGATCCGCGTCCTGCGGCTGCGCCGTGCGGTGCTGCGGTCGATCGCCCAGCGTGGGAGCACGACCGAGGAGATCGGCATCATGCACGAGATGGCCCGGCTGTCCGCACAGGAGCGGCAGCGCCTCATCGACGACTTCGTCGACCGCGCCTTCGAGGGCGTCGCCCCCGGCGCGCCGGGAGCCCACATCGCGGAGGCGATGCGGAGACTCCCCGCCGAACTGCCCGACGAACCCGCCCCCGAGCAGGTGGACGCCTGGATCGAGCTCACCGGCCTGGTCGCCGACGAGGGCTTCCGGCGGCGCGTGCGCCAGATAGTGGTGGCCGGCGCGCAGGCCGCGCAGGAGCAGCGGCAGCCGTACGACACCGCACTGATCATGGAGCACGCCGGAGGCGCCGTGGAGGCGGGCGTCGCCCCGGACAGCGCCGAGGGCGGGGCGATCCTGGAACGCATCCTCGCCCCGGGCACCCCGGCCGGGGAGCGCGCCCGGCTGGCCGAGGAGATCGAGACGTTCACCGACCGGCGGGTGGAGCGCTATTGGCAGCTGATGGGCATCCTCAACGGCTGCTCGCCGGTCCCGACCGCCACCCCCGCCTTCGAATGGTTCGCCGCCGCCCTGCGCGCCCACCCCTGAACCGGCGCGAACCCCCGGGAGGGCACGGCCCGCGGCGGATCAGGCCCCTCCGGGAGCGCGCAGGCCGTCGAAGACGACCTGGAAGGTACGGCTGCGCACGTCGGGGGGTGCGGCCTCGGTGGCCTTGGACATGCCGACCATCAGGGAGACGAGTTCGGGGACGCCGACGTCGGCGGCCGCGACCAGGGCGTCGGCCTCGTCGGCGAGGCGGCGCATGAGCTCGGTGAAGACGGCCTCGATCAGGGACTCCTTGGCCGGGAAGTGCCGGAAGACCGTGCCGATCCCCACACCCGCCCGGCGGGCCCGCCGACGCCGTGACGGCCGGAGAACATGCCGGCCGGAGAACATGCCGGCCGGGACCCGTGACCGGCCGGAAAAACGGGACCGCGGGTCGCACCTCCCCACGAAGGTACGGCCCGCGGTCCGGAAGCCATGTTCCCTTACCGGGTCACAACTTTCACATTCTTCACATCCGTGACTACTTCGAGGCCTTGAGATAGTCGCGGTTCATCTGGGCGATGGTGTCCAGCGGGATGCCCTTGGGGCAGACCGCCGTGCACTCGCCGGTGTTGGTGCAGCCGCCGAAGCCCTCGGCGTCCATCTGCTCGACCATGGCCTTGGCGCGGGAGGCGCGCTCGGGCTGGCCCTGGGGGAGCAGGGACAGGTGGGTGATCTTGGCGGCGGTGAAGAGGGAGGCCGAGCCGTTGGGGCAGGCGGCGACGCAGGCGCCGCAGCCGATGCAGGTGGCCGCGTCGAACGCCGCGTCGGCGTCGACCTTCTTCACCGGGACGCTGTGCGCGTCAGGGGCCGAACCGGCCGGGACGGAGATGAAGCCGCCCGCCTGGATGATCCGGTCGAACGCCGAGCGGTCCACGACCAGGTCCTTGACCACCGGGAACGGCGCGGCGCGCCACGGCTCGATGGTGATGACCGCGTTGTCCTCGAAGTGCCGCATGTGCAGCTGGCAGGTGGTGGTGGCCACCTGCTCGCCGTGCGCGACACCGTTGATGACCATGCCGCACATGCCGCAGATGCCCTCGCGGCAGTCGTGGTCGAAGGCGATCGGGTCGTCGCCCTCCAGGATGAGCCGCTCGTTGAGCACGTCCAGCATCTCCAGGAAGGACATGTCCGGGGACACGTCCTCGACCCGGTAGGTGACCATCCGGCCCTTGTCCTGGGGGCCGTTCTGGCGCCAGACCTTGAGAGTGAGGTTCATACCCTTGGCTCGCTCGCTCACTTGTAGCTCCGCTGGCTCATCTTGACGTACTCGTAGTCCAGCGCTTCCTTGTGCAGGATCGGCCCCTGCTCGCCGTACTCCCAGGCCGCGACGTAGGCGAAGTTCTCGTCGTCGCGCAGGGCCTCGCCGTCGGCGTCCTGCGACTCGGCGCGGAAGTGGCCGCCGCACGACTCGGTGCGGTGCAGGGCGTCGATGCACATCAGCTCGGCCAGGTCGAAGAAGTCCGCGACCCGCCCGGCCCGCTCCAGCGCCTGGTTCAGCTCCTCGGCCTGGCCGGACACCTTCACGTTCCGCCAGAACTCCTCGCGGAGCTCGGGGATCCGCTCCAGGGCCTTGCGCAGCGACTCCTCGGTGCGCTCCATGCCGCAGTAGTCCCACATGATCCTGCCGAGCTCGCGGTGGTAGGAGTCGGCGGTGCGGGTGCCGTTCACCGAGAGCAGCTTCTCGATCTTGTTGCGGACCGCGATCTCGGCCTCGGCCACGGCCTCCTCGTCCACCTCCCCGTAGGGACCGTTCGCGAGATAGTCGCCGATCGTGGTCGGCAGCACGAAGTAGCCGTCGGCCAGGCCCTGCATCAGCGCGGAGGCGCCCAGGCGGTTGGCGCCGTGGTCGGAGAAGTTGGCCTCGCCGATCACGAACAGGCCGGGGATCGTGGACTGCAGGTCGTAGTCCACCCACAGGCCGCCCATCGTGTAGTGCACGGCCGGGTAGATGCGCATCGGCTGGGTGTAGGGGTCCTCGCCGGTGATGCGCTCGTACATCTCGAAGAGGTTGCCGTACTTCTTCTCCACCGCGTCCCGGCCGAGACGGCTGATCGCGTCGGCGAAGTCGAGGTAGACGCCCAGGCCGCCGGGGCCGACGCCGCGGCCCTCGTCGCAGACGTTCTTGGCGGCGCGGGAGGCGATGTCACGCGGGACCAGGTTGCCGAAGGCCGGGTAGATGCGCTCCAGGTAGTAGTCGCGCTCCTCCTCCGGGATCTCCGAGGCGGGACGGGTGTCGCCGGCCTTGACCGGCACCCAGACGCGGCCGTCGTTGCGCAGCGACTCCGACATCAGGGTCAGCTTGGACTGGTAGTCGCCGCTGACCGGGATGCAGGTCGGGTGGATCTGCGTGTAGCAGGGGTTGGCGAACATCGCGCCGCGCCGGTGCGCCCGCCAGATCGCCGTGGTGTTGCAGCCCTTGGCGTTGGTGGACAGGAAGAACACGTTGCCGTAGCCGCCGGTGGCCAGCACGACCGCGTCGGCGGTGTGCCGCTCGATCTCGCCGGTGACCATGTCGCGGACGATGACGCCGCGCGCCCGGCCGTCGCTCACGATCAGTTCGAGCATCTCGTGGCGGGTGTTCATCTTCACGGTCCCGGCCGCGATCTGCCGCTCCAGCGCCTGGTAGGCGCCGAGCAGCAGCTGCTGGCCCGTCTGGCCGCGGGCGTAGAAGGTACGGGAGACCTGGGCGCCGCCGAAGGAGCGGGTGTCGAGCAGGCCGCCGTACTCCCGGGCGAACGGCACGCCCTGGGCCACGGCCTGGTCGATGATGTTCACGCTGACCTGGGCCAGGCGGTAGACGTTCGACTCGCGGGCGCGGAAGTCGCCGCCCTTGACGGTGTCGTAGAACAGCCGGTAGATCGAGTCGCCGTCACCGCGGTAGTTCTTGGCCGCGTTGATGCCGCCCTGCGCGGCGATGGAGTGCGCGCGCCGGGGCGAGTCCTGATAGCAGAACGAGGTGACGTTGTAGCCCAGCTCGCCCAGGGTCGCGGCGGCCGAACCGCCCGCGAGACCGGTGCCGACCACGATGACGTGCAGCTTGCGCTTGTTGGCCGGGTTGACCAGCTTGGCGCCGAACTTCCGCTTCTCCCAGCGGTCCTCGATCGGGCCCTCGGGAGCCTTGGCGTCCCGGATGGGCTCGCCCTCGGTGTACAGCTCGTTCACTTGATCACTCCGATCATGACCGCCACGGGGACCGTGAGGAAGCCCAGGACCAGCACCGCGGAGATCGCGGCGGCGGTGAGCTTCAGCGGGCGGTAGCTGCGGCCGCTCGCCAGGCCGAGGGTCTGGAAGGCGCTCCACAGGCCGTGGCGCAGGTGCAGGCCGACCATGATGACGGCGACCACGTAGAAGAGGGTGACCCACCAGCGCTCGGGGGCGAAGCCCGCCACCAGGCGCTCGTACGGCGTGCCGTCCCAGCCGGCCGGGTTGACCGTGCCGAAGGTCAGGTCGAGCAGGTGGTAGATCACGAACAGCAGGATGACGACGCCGCCGTAGCGCATGGTGTGGACGGCGTAGCCGTTCGCCTGGGACTTCCGCCTGGCCGCGTACTTGACCGGACGGGCCTTGCCCGCCCGGCGGGCCAGCGAGATCGCCGACCACATGTGCAGGACGATGCAGACGCCCAGCACGACCTCCACGAGGGTCAGCGCGACCCGGTAGGTGAGCAGCGGCTCGCCCATCGTGCGCAGGAAGCTCGCGTACTCGTTGAACGAGTCGGCGCCGAGGAACGCCTTGAGGTTGCCGACCATGTGGCCGACGAGGAAGAGCACCAGTACGGCGCCCGTGACGGCCATCACGGCCTTCCTCCCGTTGGAGGATCCCAGGAACCCGCCGCGACGCCCGCGCGTTGTCGGCCTGGTGCTCCCCGGGGGAGTCGCTTGCTTCGCGGGGGTCGGCGTGGGGGGCTCAACCGGCGCGGTGGAACTTCCGCGCTCAATCATGGCAGTCACGACCCCGAAGGTAGGAAAAGGACTTTAGTCCCGTCCAAGTCATCGTGGATGTGGTTTCCATAGCCTGCAGCTATGGCTTCTGTTTACGCACCTCTTACATCCCCTGGTCAACGAAGTAAGTGCGACTAAACTCACAGTGTCTACGGCCGTGCTGAGCCCGGCGGCTCGGGGCGGCCGGGGACGGAAGTCGGGACGTCCGTACGCTAGGGAAACGTGCAGCTCCAGCAACTGGCCTACTTCGTCGCGGTCGCCGAGACCCGGCACTTCACCCAGGCCGCCGAGCGGATGCGCGTCGCCCAGCCGTCGCTGAGCAAGCAGATCAAGACCCTGGAGGCCGAGCTCGGCGCGCCGCTGTTCAGCCGTGCCCGGGGGAACGTCACCCTCACCCCGGCCGGGGAGGCCCTGCTGCCGCTGGCCCGCCGCATGCTGGCCGACGCCGACACCGCCCGGCGGGAGGTCGCGGAGCTGGCGGGGCTGCGGCGGGGGCGGGTACGGCTGGGCGCGACCCCCTCGCTCTGCGCGGGGCTGATGGCCGACGCCCTGGCCCGCTTCCACCGGGCCTACCCCGGCATCGAGCTGCTGGTGGAGGAGGGCGGCTCCCGCGACCTGGTCCGCGCCCTGGCCCGCGGCCAGCTCGACCTGGCGCTGATCATCATGCCGCTGCAGAGCGACGACCCCGCCCTGGTCACCGAGGAGATCCTGCGGGAGAACCTGGTCGTCGTCTCCCCCTCCTCCTCGCGGGTGCGCAAGCCGTACCTGCGCATCCAGGAGCTGCGCGGGCAGCCGATGGTGATGTTCCGGCGCGGTTACGACCTCCGGGAGGCCACGCTCGGCGCCTGCCGGCAGGCGGGGTTCGAGCCGCGTTTCGCGGTGGAGGGGGGCGAGATGGACGCCGTGCTGCGCTTCGTGGAGGCCGGGCTGGGCATCGCGCTGGTCCCCTCGATGGTCCTGGACGGACGCCCCGGCCTGACGGGGACCCCGCTGGCGCCTCCCGGTCTGCGGCGCACGATCGCCATCGCCCACCGCAAGGACGTCGAGCCGACCCGGGCCGCGCAGGCCTTCCGCGCCACTCTGCTGTTCTTCCTGGCCGAGGCCGCCCACGAGGGCAGCCTGCCCGAAGGGGTGGAACTGCTGCCCGGCGGCCAGGCGGGGCGGCCGTAGTCCTTCACCGGACCGAAACCGATCGCCTATCCGCGACACGGGATCCGGCCCACTATTCTCGTAAGGTCGAACATGTGTCCCCCGAACCCGAAGAGGCGTCGTGACCGCCCCTCCCGACGAAACGCTCACCCTCCTCCTCATTGAGGATGATGCGGGCGACGCCTTCCTTGTGGAGGAGCTGCTCAGTGAGGCGGAGAACCCGCCGAAGATCATTTGGGTTCGCAGCCTGGCCGAGAGCCGGGTACGGCTGACCGACGAGGTCCGATGCGTCCTCGTCGACCTCTCGCTCCCCGACGCCTCCGGCCTGGAGGCCCTGCAACAGGTGCTGACGATGGCACCGGAGGCGGCAGTGCTGGTGCTCACCGGCCTGAACGACTCGTACGTGGGCGTCGAGGCGGTCTCCGCCGGGGCCCAGGACTTCCTGATCAAGCAGGACATAGACGCCCGGCTCCTGATCCGGGCCGTCCGCTACGCCATGGAGCGCAAGCGCGCCGACCTGGCCCACCTGAAGCTGGTCGAGGCCGAGCTGACGACCAAGGAGAACTCCCGGCTGGAGCGCGGCCTGCTCCCGGTCCCCCTGCTGCAGGACGGACTCCTGGACCACGAGGCCCGCTACCTGCCCGGCCGCCAGCGCACGCTCCTGGCCGGGGACTTCTGGGACACCGTGCAGGGCCCCGACGGCGCCGTGCACGTGGTGGTCGGCGACGTCTGCGGGCACGGCCCCGACGAGGCCGCCCTCGGGGTGGCGCTGCGCATCGCCTGGCGGACCCTGGTCCTGGCCGGCCACACCGGCAACGACGTGCTGCGCACCCTCGACTCGGTGCTCCGGGTCGAGCGCAAGTCCGGGGAGATCTTCACCACCCTCTGCACGATGACCGTGGATCCGGGCCTGCGAAGCGCCCGCATGCACGTCGTCGGCCACCCGCCGCCGCTGCTGATCCGCGACGGCGTGATCGACGTGGTGCCCGGCACGCCCTCCGGGCCTCCCCTGGGCATCTTCCCCAACATCGACTGGACCCCCATCGACGTGCCGCTGGGCGATCGGTGGTCGGTCCTGCTCTACACCGACGGCCTGATCGAGGCGACCGTGGGCGGCGGCCCGGACCTGCTGGGCACCGAGGGCCTGCAGCGGCTGGTCCGCGAGCAGGGCGGGGTCAACCTCGACCGGCTCATCGAACGCGTCGTCGAGCTGAACGGCGACAGCCTCAGCGACGACCTGGCCACCGTGCTCATCTCACGGGGAAGCAGGGAATGAGCGGGCCCTCCCGGCTCCGTCCCCTGCCCCGCCCGGCGCCCGCCCAGGGAGTCGGCAGGCTGCCGGTCGGACGGTGGTTCCTGCTCGCCGGGTCGGCCGCGGCGCTGATGATCGCGGTCACCGCCGTGATCACGGTCAGCGTGATCAGCACGACCCGCGAGGCCCGCTCGGTCGTGGTCGACGTCGTCGACCCCGCCGCGCTGAGCGCGCTCGAACTCTCCGGCGCGCTGACCACCCAGGAGAGCGCGGCCCGGGCGTACGGCAGGACCGGCGATCGGCAGCACCTCGACGACTACCGGGAGGGGATCCGCCGGGAGGGCGCCGCGCTGGCCGTGATCGACGACCTCCTGCCCCGCATGCCCGAGCGGGACGGCGTGCGCGCCGAACTCGCCGCGATCAGGGGTGCCACGGCGAGCTGGCGCAGGGAGTACGGCGACGCCGTCGTGGCCGGCGGCCGGGCCGATCCCTCGCAGGAGGTGCTGAGGGACGCCCAGCAGGCCGGCAACGTGCGCTACGCCGCGGTCCGCGCCTCCCTGACGGCGCTGGAGGAGCACCTGAAACGGCTGCACTCGGCCGCGGGCGAGCAGCTGGAGCAGGGATGGCAGCGGGTCTACTTCGCCCTCGGCGGGATCGCCGCGGTGCTGATCCTGACGGGTCTCGGTTTCGCGTTCATCGTCCGCTACGCCGTACTGCGCCCGGTGGCCGAGCTCACCGGACAGGTCCGCGCGGTCGCCCAGGGCGATTTCGGGCACGCCCTGAAGGTGGAGCGTCCCGCCGAGCTCGCCGAGCTCGCCGGCCACGTGGACGCGATGCGCGGCCGCATCCTCTCGGAGTGGCAGCGGGCCAGTGAGGCGCAGGCCAAGCTCCAGGAGCAGGCGGCCGAGCTGCGGCGCTCGAACGCCGAGCTGGAGCAGTTCGCCTACGTGGCCAGCCACGACCTTCAGGAGCCGCTGCGCAAGGTGGCCAGCTTCAGCCAGATGCTGGAGCAGCGCTACGGCGACCAGCTCGACGACCGGGCCAAGCAGTACATCGGCTTCGCGGTGGACGGCGCCAAGCGCATGCAGTCGCTCATCAGCGACCTGCTCGACTTCTCCCGGGTGGGCAGGCTCGGCGGCGAGCGCGTCCCGGTCGACGGCGCCGTGCCGCTGAAGGAGGCGCTGAACAACCTGTCGGCCCGGATCGAGGAGACCGGGGCGACGGTGACCCACGACGAGCTGCCCCGGGTGCTCGGCAACCGCCCCCAGCTCACCCAGCTGTTCCAGAACCTGATCGGCAACGCGCTGAAGTTCCGCTCCGACCGGGCCCCGGTCGTGCACATCGGGGTGCGCCGCGACGGGGAGATGTGGGAGTTCTCCTGCTCCGACAACGGCATCGGCATCGACGGCAAGTACGCCGACCGGATCTTCCTGATCTTCCAGCGCCTGCACGGCCGCGACGTCTACCCCGGCACCGGGATCGGGCTCGCCCTGTGCAAGAAGATTGTCGAATATCACGGCGGGCACATCTGGCTGGACGCCGGCGCCGGCTCTTCCGACCTCACAGAAACCGATGAATCACCGAAAAGCGGGACAACTTTCCGCTGGACCCTTCCTTCCGGAGACACGAATGAATGACATGCGCTGGATCGACGTGCTCCTGGTCGAGGACGACCCGGGCGACGTCCTGCTGACCCGGGAGGCCTTCGAGCTCAACAAGGTCAAGAACAAGCTGCACGTCGTCAACGACGGTGAGCAGGCCATGGCGTTCCTGCGCAAGGAGGGCGACTACGCCGACGCGCCGACCCCCGACCTGATCCTGCTCGACCTCAACCTGCCCCGTAAGGACGGCCGCGAGGTGCTGCAGGACATCAAGGCCGACGACCAGCTGCGCCGGATCCCGGTGGTGGTGCTGACCACCTCCGAGGCCGAGGAGGACATCTTGCGCAGCTACAACCTGCACGCCAACGCCTACGTCTCCAAGCCGGTGGACTTCGACCAGTTCATCAGCGTGGTCCGCCGGATCGACGACTTCTTCGTGACGGTGGTGAAGCTGCCAAGTTCTATCTGACTTTTACGGGACCTCTCACTGTCTGACGTGACAGGAATCACACTCAGTCAGCGAAAATGTGAGTGACGCTTCTCACACAAGTGCTGGGCCGCGTCGTAACGTATCCCCCACCGATAGGCGTGCGCCCCTGTGAGCCGGCCTGGGCCCGCTCCGGCGTGCGGCACAACTGAAACGACCCGGACCCCTTGGCGAGCAGGGTCCGTGGGAGGTGGAGAGGTCCCCGATGACCCAGACAGCGGCCGACAGTCCGGCCCCGGCCAGAAGGCAGCGCGCGCAGCTCAAAGAGCGCACCCTGCGAACCGACCAGTGGTGGCGTTATCCACTGGTCACTTTCATCATTTTCACGGCGTTCCTCGTCTACGCCACGTGGGCGATCTTCGATAACGATTTCTTCGTCGCGCCGTACCACGCGCCCTTCGCCTCGCCGTGCCTGGCGGAGGCGGTCTGCCCCGAGGAGGCGCAGCTGTTCGGCTGGGCGCCGTTCGGCGACTGGTACACCTGGCCTCCGGGCCTGCTGATCCTCGGCCTGCCGGCGGGCTTCCGCTTCACCTGCTACTACTACCGCAAGGCCTACTACCGCGCCTTCTGGCTGTCGCCTCCGGCGTGCGCCGTCAACGAGCCGCACAGCAAGTACACCGGTGAGTCCCGTTTCCCGCTGATCCTGCAGAACATCCACCGCTACTTCTTCTACGCGGCGATCGTGGTCGGCCTGATCCTGGCCTACGACGCGGTGAAGGCGCTCATCGAGAAGCCGGCCGGGATCGGCACCTGGGTCCTGATCGGCAACGCGATCCTGATCAACCTGTACACGCTGTCGTGCCACTCCTGCCGGCACATCACCGCCGGGCGCCTGAACCACTTCTCCAAGCACCCGATCCGCTACCGCGCCTGGGGTTTCGTCTCCAAGCTCAACGCCAAGCACCAGGAACTGGCCCTGATCTCGATGTTCTCGGTCATGGGCGCCGACCTGTACGTACGGCTGGTCGCCAAGGGCGTCATCTCCTTCCCGTTCGCATAAGGAACCGTGGAACCTCACATGGAAATCGAGCGTCACGAATACGACGTCGTCGTCATCGGCGCCGGCGGAGCGGGGCTGCGGGCCGCGATCGAGGCCCGACAGCAGGGCAAACGCACCGCGATCGTCTGCAAGTCGCTGTTCGGCAAGGCGCACACCGTCATGGCCGAGGGCGGTGCCGCCGCGGCCATGGGCAACGTCAACAGCGACGACAACTGGATGGTGCACTTCCGCGACACCATGCGCGGCGGCAAGTTCCTCAACAACTGGCGGATGGCCGAGCTGCACGCCAAGGAGGCCCCGGACCGGGTCTGGGAGCTGGAGGCCTGGGGCGCGCTGTTCGACCGCACCAAGGACGGCAAGATCAGCCAGCGCAACTTCGGCGGCCACCAGTACCCCCGCCTGGCCCACGTCGGCGACCGCACCGGCCTGGAGATGATCCGCACCCTCCAGCAGCGCGTGGTCGCGCTGCAGCAGGAGGACGAGAAGCTGCACGGCGACCCCGAGGCCTACATCAGGGTCTTCCAGGAGTGCACGGTCACCCGCCTGCTCAAGACGGGCGACCGTCCCGGGGACGCCGTCTCCGGCGCCTTCGGCTACTGGCGGGAGAACGGCAGGTTCATCCTGTTCGACGCCCCCGCGGTCGTGCTGGCCACCGGCGGCATCGGCAAGTCCTACGTGGTCACCTCCAACTCCTGGGAGTACACCGGGGACGGCCACGCGCTGGCGCTGCTGGCCGGGGCGAAGCTGATCAACATGGAGTTCATCCAGTTCCACCCGACCGGGATGGTCTGGCCGCCGTCGGTCCGCGGCATCCTCGTCACCGAGTCCGTCCGGGGTGACGGCGGCGTGCTGCGCAACTCCGAGGGCAGGCGCTTCATGTTCGACTACATCCCGGACGTGTTCAAGGACCAGTACGCCACCACCGAGGAGGAGGGCGACCGCTGGTACAACGACCAGGCCAACAACCGCCGTCCCCCGGAGCTGCTCCCGCGCGACGAGGTGGCGCGCGCCATCAACGCCGAGGTGAAGGCCGGGCGGGGCTCACCCCAGGGCGGCGTCTATCTGGACGTCTCCACCCGGCTCCCGGCCGCTGAGATCACCAGGCGGCTGCCGTCGATGCACCACCAGTTCAAGGAGCTGGCCGACGTCGACATCACCAAGGAGCCCATGCAGGTCGGCCCGACCTGTCACTACATCATGGGCGGCGTCGAAGTCGACGCCGACAGCGGCGCGGCGTCCGTACCCGGCCTGTTCGCCGCCGGCGAGGTCTCCGGCGGCATGCACGGCTCCAACCGGCTGGGCGGCAATTCCCTGTCCGACCTGCTGGTCTTCGGCCGCCGGGCGGGCGCCGGGGCCTCCGCCTACGTCGACGGGCTCAAGGCCCGCCCGGCGGTCTCCGAGGAGTCGGTGGCCGCGGCGCGGGCCGAGGCGACGGCCCCCCTGGAGCGCGACGGTGAGAACCCCTACGAGGTCCACCACGAACTGCAGCGGACGATGAACGAGCTGGTCGGCATCATCCGCAAGGCCGAGGAGATCACCCAGGCCCTGGAGGCCGTGGAGAAGCTCAAGGAGCGGGCCAAGGGCGTGGGCGCGATCGGCGGCCGGATCTACAACCCCGGCTGGCACCTCGCGCTCGACCTGCGCAACATGCTGCTGGTCTCCGAGTGCGTGGCCAAGGCCGCGCTCAAGCGCGAGGAGAGCCGCGGCGGGCACACCCGCGACGACTTCCCCGGCATGTCCCCCGAGTGGCGGCGCAAGCTCCTGGTCTGCGGCGCCTCCGCCGACGGGTCGGACGTCACCGTCGAGGAGAAGGTCCAGCCCGCCATGCGCGACGACCTGATCAGCCTGTTCGACCGGGCCGAGCTGAAGAAGTACATCACCGAGAAAGAGCTGGCCGACTTCGACGCGCTGGTCAAGGAGTAGAGCCATGAGTTACAAGGCGAAGTTCCGCGTGTGGCGGGGCGAGGGCGGCGAGGGAAAGCTTGAGGATTTCACCGTCGAGGTGAACGAGGGCGAGGTCGTCCTCGACATCATCCACAGGCTCCAGGCCACCCAGGCGCCCGACCTGGCCGTACGGTGGAACTGCAAGGCCGGCAAGTGCGGTTCGTGCTCGATGGAGATCAACGGCAAGCCCCGGCTCGGCTGCATGACCCGGATGTCCACCTTCGCGGAGGACGAGACGATCACCGTGACGCCCATGAGGACGTTCCCGGTGATCAAGGACCTGGTCACGGACGTGTCGTTCAACTATCAGAAGGCGCGGGAGATCCCGTCCTTCACCCCGCCGGCCGGCGTGCAGCCGGGTGAGTACCGCATGCAGCAGATCGACGTCGAGCGGAGCCAGGAGTTCCGCAAGTGCATCGAGTGCTTCATGTGCAACAACGTCTGCCACGTGATCCGCGACCACGAGGAGAACAAGCCCGCCTTCGCCGGGCCGCGCTTCCTGATGCGGATCGCCGAGCTGGACATGCACCCCTACGACGTGGTGGACCGCAAGGACTCCGCCCAGGAGGACCACGGCCTGGGCTACTGCAACATCACCAAGTGCTGCACCGAGGTCTGCCCCGAACACATCAAGATCACCGACAACGCGCTGATCCCGATGAAGGAGCGCGTCGTCGACCGCAAGTACGACCCGCTCGTCTGGCTGGGCGACAAGATCTTCAAGCGCTCCAGGAGCACGAAGGGCTGAGGCCCGGACCGCTCGCCGTACCGGCCCGCCCAGGCGGCCGGTGCGGCGAGTTCTGCTTTTCCGGGCCTTCGCCGGCCTCCGCCGGGCGGCTCCCCCCTCAGGCGGCCGCGCCGCCGAAGAAGTCGGCCAGCGCCGGGGCCAGCACCTCGTCGGGCACGCCGTGCCAGTCGCCCTTGAGCGCCAGGTGGCGCCCCCTCGGAAGAGCCGCCGCCACCTCCTCGGCCCAGCCGCGCAGCCGGTCGTCGCTGGCCTCGCTGTTGACGACCAGGGCGGGCGCGGTGACGGCCTGGAGCGTCTCGCGGGAGACGGCCGCGGTGACCCGGCTGTCGTAGGCGAGCGTGTGCGCGATGCCCTCCAGCGCCGGGAAGAACGGGGCCTGCCGCATCCCCGCGGTCATCTCCTCGGGGACGCCGATGCTCCGGTGGAAGTGCTCGACCGCGTCGGCCCGGCGGCCGGCGGCGACGAGCTCGTCGATCTCGGCCGCGAGGTCGCCCTGGTCGTCCTCCTGCGGCCGGTCCAGGACGATCGGCGGTTCGAGGAGGGAGAGCATCGGGATCGGCAGCCCGGCCGCGGCGCCGAGCAGGCCCAGGACCGCGCCGGAGGAGAAGCCGTGGACGAACGCCCGCCCGCCGGTCGCCTCGATCACCGCCGCGAGGTCCTCCACCTCCCGCTCCACCGCGTACGGCGGGGTGTCGCCGCTCTCGCCGCGCCCGCGCCGGTCGTAGGCCACCACCGTGAACCTGTCGGCGAGGTGCCGGGCCAGCGAGCCCATGGGCCCGAACCCGCGGAACCCGCCCGCCGCGTCGACCAGGACGAGCGTCGGCCCGGTCCCCGCTTTCTCGAATGCGATGCGCGTGCCATCGCGTGACGTCACCATGGCGATCCCTTCGTCCGGCGGCCTCCGACGCTACAGAACCCCACCGACAAATCCGCGCTCCCGACCCGGGCGCCCGCCGTACCTCACGGGGTACGGCGGGCGCGGCAGCGGGAGCGGACGGGCAAAGGGCGGGAAGGACCGTACGACGGGGCAGGCCGGTGGGGCGGCGTGGCAGAGCGCAGGCGGAGCCGTACGGCGGGCACGGATCAGGGGCGGCGTGGCAGAGGGCGGGCGGGGCCGTGCCGCGGGCCTACGGGCGCTTGCGGCGGAACAGGCCGCGCTTCTGCTTGCCCGGGCCCTTTTCGGGGAGCGGGTAGACCGCCGTGGCGCCGCCGGGCGGGACGTCCTGGGGCGGCGGACCGGCGGGCCCCTGCCACTGCGGCGGGGGCTGCTCCGGGAACCTCATCGTGCCGCCCGGACCGTCGGCCGGACCCTGGGGGCCGCCCGTGGGACCGGCCGGACCCTGGAACGGACCGCCGGCGGGATCCACCGGACCCTGGAACTGACCACCGGGAGCGTCCGCCGGACCCCGGGACGGGCCGGCCGGCGATCCACCGGGAGCGAACCAGGCGTCGGGCACGGGCGGCGGGAGGTCGGGACCCGGTCCCTGAGCGCCGGGCTGTCCGAAGTCATGTCCCGTGACCTGCGGACCGAGCGGTCCACGGTCGTGTCCGGAGCCCTGCGGCCCCGCGTCCTGGAGGCCGGGATCCTGGGGGAAGCGGTCCGAGGCGGCCGGGCCCTGCGGGGACTGCTCCTGCAGAGCGGGATCCTGCGGGAAGGGAGGGCCGGAGAAGTCGCCCAGGCCCTGCGGATGCGCGGCCGACGGGTCGCCGGGGCGCCCGTGCCCGCCCTGGTCGCCGGGAGCGGCGGGGGGCTCGAACCACGAGGACTGGCCGGGGGCCTGCGGGGCGTCGAAGCCGTAGAAGGGCTGCTCGGAGCCGGGCGGCGGCGCGTAGGCCGTCGTCTGCTGGTCGTAGAGCGTCTGGTCGTAGGCCGCCTGGTCGTAGCCCTGGGGGTACTGCTCGGGGAGGTAGCCCTCGGGGTAGACCGGGGGATACATCTGCATCGGGACGAAGCTGATGATCGGGGCGTACGCCGCGCCCCCCTGGTAGGCGGGGTGCGGGAAGCCCGCCGACGCGTACCCCGGGCCCGCCGGATAGGCGGCGGGGTCCATGGCCCGGGGCCCGGCCCGGCGGACCGCGGCGGCGTGGGCCAGGCGGCGCAGCCTGCCCTCGAAGATCAGGATGGCGAACACCACGAGCAGGACCAGGATCAGCGCCGGGATGCCGAGCTGCTGGCTCAGCGCGGTCGTGTTGTACTCGGAGCCCGCGTTGCGGATCTCGTACGGCACCGTGGAGGAGTCGGGCTCGAACGAGCTGGCGCCCGTCTCCGGCGTCACCGTCGGGATCGCGGTCTGCGTCGGCTGGGTGCTGGGGAACACGACGTCGGGGTCGGTGGCCGTCTCCGAGGGCACGACGGGCGGCGGCTGGACCGGGGCCGTGGTCGCCGGGGCCGGCGGCGCGGTCGTGGCGGGCGCCGTCGTGGCGGGCGCCGTCGTGGCCGGCGGCTTCGTCGTGGTCTTCGTCGGCGTGACGGTGACCGTGGCGGTCACGGTGACCTGGTCGGTCGAGGTGCTCGTGGGCTCGGGGTTGGGGTCGTCCGGGTTGTGGGTGATCGTGACGGTGACGACCGGCGTGGGGTCGCACTCCGCGGAGGGATCGACGTCGCATCCCGGGATGGAGGTGGGGCCGGCGATGACCGCCCTGGTGGAGGCGTCCGCCTGGCCGGAGCCGGCGAGCGCCCCGGCGGCGATCGTGATCATGCCGCTCAGCCCCAGGGAGAGGGCCACGGCCGAGACGGCCGCCACACGGCGAGATCTCGTCACCGACGCCTCCGTGAAATCCCGCACTTCTCAGGTCGAGGAAATTCTAGTGCGGTAAAAATAACAGCAAAGCACCTTTTACAGTACAGCTCGCGAAGCGCGCCTCCGCTGGATCCTCGCTTGCAGCCACAACAGGCCGAGCAGTCCGCCGATCGCGACCCCCGCCGCGGGAAGTCCGCGGATTCCTTTCAGGTCCTCACTTGACTGGCCCACGGTACGCATCTCCGGCTGCGAGCCGCCCGGGTCCATGGGCAGCGGCGCCCCCAGCGGCTCCGAGCCCGACAGGCCCGGCGGTACGGCCGGGGGCGGCGCGGCCGGGGGCATCCGGACCCCGGGAGGGGCCCAGGCGCCGGGGGTCTGGGCCGCCGCCGGCGGCGGGAAGCTCGGCGCGGCGGGAGCCGGGGCGACGGTCACCGGGCTCGTGTACAGGTCTCCGATGATGATCGGGTACGGGGCCTGGGGAGTCTGCGGGAGCTGCGCGCTCTGCGTGCCCTGCGGATCGGGCTCGCCCTGCGAGGACTCCGGCAGCAGTTCACTGCCCAGGTCTCCGGCGTACGGGTCCTCTCCCCGGTTCTCCTTTTCGCGGTCTTTCTTTTTCCGCGGCTCGTCCGGCTCCGGCCATTTCGGCAGCACCGTGGCCCGGGGCTCCTCCTCGGGATCGTCCGGGGTGGAGGGGGCCGGCTTGAGCGGCGCCGGCTTGCCCGGAGGCGTGCCGGGCCTGCCGGGCGACGTGCCCGGCTTGGACGGCAGCTTGCCGGGGATCGCCGGGATGGGCGAGACCGGGGGCACGGGGGGGACCGACCCCTCCCCTTCCTGGGCCGGGCACCCCGGATCGGCGGACACGGCCTCCGCGCCGCCCTCTCCGCCCCCGGCCGGGTCTCCGGCGCACTCCCCTCCGGACCCGGACGAGCCCTCAGAGCCGGACGAGCCCTCAGAGCCGGAAGAGCCCTCGGACCCGGGCGAACCCTCCGGCCCGGACGGGCCCTCCGGAACGTCACCCTCGGATCCCGGCGGGCCGTCCGGGACATCACCCTCAGACCCCGGCGGGCCGTCCGGGACGTCACCCTCGAAACCGACCGCCTCCCCATCGGGTCCGGCCGGGGCGTCGGGGGCCTCCTCCGGAGCCTCCGGCACGTCGGACGGGGAACCGGAGAGGCTCTCCAGGGCCGCCACGAGCCCGGCCAGGTCACCCTCGTCATGGTCGCGCAGCCAGCGCCACAGCTCCTCCGCGCTCTCCCGCTGCTCCTGGAGCAGGCTCCAGATATCGTCCGTCTCGTGCTCCCGGAGCCACCGCCTGAGCTCCTCCGCCTCCTCGGCGTGCTCCTGGAGCCAGTCCTCCGGCCGCTCCTGGCCCTGCCCCCCGAGCCGGTCCTCCAGCCGCTCGCCCTCTCCCAGGGCGCGCAGCCACGAGGCGAGATCCTCGGCCGCGGAGTGGCCGGACACGACGGGCGCGTCCCCGAGCGCGTCCGTCACGGGCGTGTCCGCCACCGCCATCGCACCGGGAGCCAGCGCCCCCGTGCCCACGGCCGACACCACCACGACATGCCTCAGCCATCCGGTTACCCCGCTCACCGTACGTCTCCGATCCCCCGACTCGGACGTACGAGGACAGCACGCCCAGTAGCTGTTATGTCACCATGCGCTCACTTTCAACCCTCACGCATGAGGTCTCGCACGGCGTTCACGATCGGCAGGTCGGCGGGCAGCCAGGGCACGTCGTACAGCTCGTCCGGGGTGAGCCAGCGCAGGTCATGGTGCTCCTTGGCCTCCGGGGTCCCCTCCACGATCACCGCGAACCAGACCCGGAGCACGTAGCCCTTCGTGAGCGGCCAGTCGCCGCCGACCCGCTCGCCGATCTCGATCAGGACGCCGAGTTCCTCGTGGCACTCGCGGATCAGCGCCTCGTGGTCGTCCTCCCCCGGGTCGACCTTCCCGCCCGGGAACTCCCAGCCCCCGGCGAGCTCGGGCGGCTCGGCGCGCTGGGCGGCCAGCAGCCGGCCCGCCCCGTCGACGATCGCGGCCCCCACGACGATTTTCTCCACGCTTTCCATGAGCCTCGATTCTGTCCCATGGGCGGTACGGCCTAACCCTGCTCCCTCAGTTCGAGCTGGGCCCGGATGGCGGGGTTCTGGAGAGGGCGGGTGAAGCCGACGATGCCGGTGCGGGTCCGGTAGGACGTGACCTTGATCGGGCCGCACAGGCGGCACCTGGCCTCGACCATCTTGCCCGGTGAGACCACCATGCCCACGTGCCCCGGCCTGTCGGGGCCGGTGCCCGGACCGGCGTTGAAGAAGACCAGGTCCCCGGCCTGCTCCTGGCCGGCCTCGACCTTCACACCGAACGGCCACTGGCCGAAGGTGGTGCGCGGGATGGACAGGCCGACGCTCCGGTAGGCCATGTAGATGATCCCCGAGCAGTCGAAGGCGTCGGGCCCCGTGCCGCCCCACAGGTACGGCTTGCCGCGCTGGGCCAGCGCGTAGGAGAGGATCTGCGCCACCACGTCGTCGGGCGCCGCCGCCACCAGCGGCGGGTCGCAGGCGGGCTCCGCCTCCGGCGGGGTGCCGACCTCGCCGTCCTCGGCGTACTTGCCGGCGACCTCCATGACCTGGTCCACGTACCACCAGGCCCGGTTGTAGACGAACAGCGCCCGCCGTACGTCCTCCGGCGCCCCGTTGCGCTTGAGCATCTTCGCCGCGCCGAGGATGGCGTCCGCCGGGTTGTAGACGTCGGCCCAGCCGTCGCCGTCGCCGTCGGAGGCGTAGCCGTTGAACTCCGACGGGATCTTGATCTTCGCCTTGCCGCCCCAGGTACTGATCAGGAACTGCATCGGCCCCGCGGCCCCGGCGTAGTTGGTCCCGCTCTGCACGCCCGGGAGCGTGGAGCGCCCGTGGTCGGTCTCGCGCTTGCCGACCCCGGCCAGCACGTTCCACTGCACGCCGACCTTCTCGCCGTGCTCGCGGTACAGCTCCAGGTACTCCGGCGGGATGTCGGAGGTCGCCGTCTCGGAGGCGCCGGCCGGCCGGCCCGCGCTCTCCTCGCAGTCGGGGATGTCGCCCCCGCCGGTGAACGAGGGGAAGGTGCTCACCATCATCATCGGGGCCATGACCAGGGTCACCAGGCAGATCCCGGCGACGGCGAGGACCAGGATGATCCGTGCCCTCCCGCCGCTCATCCGTCCGTCTCCGCGGCCCGGTCGTCGCCCTCCTGCCCGTCCGCGGCCGGCTGGAGGTCGTGGACCCGCCAGCCGGAGCCGACCGGGACGAGTGTGACGGCGTACTCGTCGGTGCGGTCACGCCTGCCGCTCTTGGCGGTGATCTGCTCGGTGGCGGTGACCACGAACACCACCGAGGAGTCCTGGATCTGCCGGATCTCCTTGACCTTCGCCGATCCGGCCGAGACCACCTCGTCGGCGCTGTTGGCCTCCGCGAAGCCCGGCGCCGTGCGCGCCCGCACCAGCGTGTCGCCGAACTCCGCCGTGGCGTAGCCCCGCAGCCGCTCCCCCGCGGCCACCGGGTCCTCGTCGTAGCGGTAGGTCCCGTACTCGGCGGCGAAGCGCTCGGCGTAGTCGGCGGCGGCGGCCAGCTCCTGCTTGCTCATCGGCAGGTAGGAGTAGACGTCGAAGGGCGCGTCGCTCGCCGTCGCCTCCGGGCGCGACGGCTCCGCGGACGCCCGCGCCGTCGCCGGTGCGGTACGGCCGACGCCCGCGGACTCGGCCCGCGGCCGCTCACCGGCCTCGGACCCCGGAGAGCCCGAGGACATGGTCAGGTACACCCCGACCGCGGCGAGCACCGCCACGAGCACCGCGAAGACGACCCCCCTGCGGCCGCCCGGCTCCGACATCGTCAGTCCTTGTCCGGGTTGGACGGGCGGAGCCAGAAGGGCGTGGGCGCCTCATCGGCCCGCTTGCCCCGGTCGGACCGGCCGGACAGCCAGAGCGGGGGCGCCTCGGAGGCGCGGTCCGAACGGCCGGAGTCGCCGCCGCGCGAACCCCCCGATCCCCGCGAACCGCCGAAGATGCTCCCGCCGGAGTCGGAGGAACCGCGCGAGCCGCCCGAGGAGCCCCGTGAGCCGCCGCCGAAGATGCTGCCGCCCGACGAGCCGGAGGACGTCCGGGAACCGCCGGAGGAACCGCGCGGACCGGTGTTCCGCGAGCCGCCGGAGGAACCGCGCGAGCCGCCCGAGGAGCCTCGCGAGCCGCCGCCGAAGATGCTGCCGCCCGACGAGCCGGAGGACGCCCGGGAACCGCCGGAGGACGGGGCGGGCGCCGAGCCGCCGCCCGAGCCCGAAGCGTTCTGGGAGGCCCAGCCTCCGCCGGACCGCCCGCCGAACCAGCCGCCGGCGCTCCCGGTGCGTGCGGGAGTGCCGCCGCCGGTGCTCTCGCCGCGTGCGGGGGCGCCGCCGCCGGTGCTTGCGCCGCGGGCGGGGGGCACGGTGCCCGCCGTACGGCCTCCGGACAGGTTGAGCGGCGGCGCCGCGCCGGTGCGCGGGGCGGTGACCGGACGGCCCACGCCCTTGCGCCGCGCGCCCGACTGGGCGTCGGTGTCCAGCGGCGCGGGCTGTCCCGCCACCGGGACCCGGGTGCCCGAGGGCGTGCCCGCCGCCGCACCGCCCTCCTCGCCGCGGAGCTTGCCCTGGGCGACCGCGGCCGCCGCTCCGGCGGACGCCCCCCCGGCCACCGCGGCCGCCTGCAGCAGGGGCTCGGCCTTGCGCGTGCCCCACCGGCCGGCCCGCACCGCCGCGACCGGCGGCAGCACGCCCGCCGCCCGCTGCAGGGTGGGCGCGCTGGCCGCCTCGCCCAGCACCCGGGTGGTGAAGGTGTGCCCGTCCATCGAGGCGAACAGGTGCTGGAAGGGGCGCCGGTAGAAGAAGACCGCGATGGTCAGCAGCGCCATGAACATGACCTGCATGCCCCACGGCATGGCGGCGGAGATGATCAGGGCGTAGCCGTACACCAGCACGCCCAGCACCAGCGCCAGCACGGCCTGCCGCAGGAGCGTGCCGACCAGCATCTCCACCCAGCGCATCGCGATGATCCGGCCCGAGCCCGGATGCACGCCGATCAGCAGGAAGACCGGCGCGAGGATCAGCAATAACAGGAACCCGACCTTCAGCACCAGCAGCGAGACCGCCACCAGGAAGATCAGCAACCCGGCGACCACCGCGGCCATGAGCGCGCCGATCGCGATGCCGAGCCGGCTGGTCCAGTCCTTGCCCTGCAGGAGGAAGTAGATCGGGGTGTTCTTCAGGTAGGTGACGACCTCCTGCTCGTACCGGGCCTGATGGGCGCTGCTGCTGGGCAGCTGGGCGGCCTTCTGCTCGGCCAGGTCGATGGCCTGGATGTCCAGCACCTTGGGCCCGAAGTCGCGCACCACCGGAGCGTCGGCGTCGGCGGTGCCGAACATGCCCATCAGCCACGGCTTGCAGACCAGGGTGGACCACAGGGCGTCGGCGTTCTGTTCCACCGCCGGGACGCCCGTGCGGCCGTAGCCGCCGGCCTGCGCCTGCGGGCTGGTCTCCCCCTTGGCCGGTATGCACGACGCCCCGCCCGCGCCGGGCAGGCCGGAGAAGGCCGAGTTGACGACCTCTCCGGTCTTGTCGGTGACGATCTTGCCCATCCCGGTGAGGTCGCCGGGACGGCTGAAGAACCACACCGCGACGGTGACCGCGAGCACCATCCAGATGACGCCCTCGGCGGTCGTGGTCGCGCGCTTGCGGATCAGGCCGTACCAGGCCAGCCAGATGGCCCCGAGGATCACGACGGGCCGCAGGTACGGCCAGTACATCGCGTTGGACAGGCTGACCACGATGTCGTCGACCACGTTCTTGATCGACTCCAGCGGCCCCTCGGTGGCCGCCGCCTGGTAGGTCGTGATGGTCAGCCGGTCCAGCGCCTTGGCCCAGGAGAAGACCGTGTTGGCCCAGGCGTTGCCCAGCACCGCGGCGACGTCGTCGCAGCCGAGCTCGTTGGTGTGCCAGAACTGACCGCTCATGCCGTAGGTGGCGTAGTTCGACTGCACGCCCGAAGGCTGCGCCGCCGCACCCTCGACGGGCGGGGGCTCGACCAGGCCGTCCACTCCGGCGCCGACGACCTCGGGGGCCAGATCGGGCGAGAGGTCGCAGGGCGCCGCGGCCGCGATGGACCCGCCTGTGGGGAACACCAGCGGCAGTGCCGTGAACGCCACCAGCGCCACGAGCGCCACGGCGATCCGGCGACCGACTCGCCCGCCGGACCGTCCCGGACGCCGCCTGAGCGTCCATCCGCCGACGGCACGTCCCGGCCACCGGCGCGAACGTCTCCCACGGGGAGGATTCGATCCCTCGTCGGAGTCCTTCATGACCGCACCTCCAGCGCCGCAGCCGCCGCCTGACCGACTCTGTCGCCCCCAGGAAGATCATGCACGTTCTCGTGGGGTTTGTCGTGGGTGGGATTCGTGTCGAGCCAGCTCAGCAGCTCACCGGAGATGAGATCCACCCCGATGCGGCCCGCACGGCCGTCCAGGTCGCGGAACACGCACTCGCCGTTGCCCAGCAAGCGCAGCACCGCCTTGTGCTCCTCGGAGGGATCGACCCCGAGCAGCGCCATGACGTTCTCCACCTCGACGCGCTCGGTGGAGCGGAAGGCGAACACCGACGACAGACAGTTCGTCACCTGCTCGTTCAGCAGGTCGCCGGCGTTCTGCGAGACCAGGACGAGCGCGGTGTTGCGCGAGCGGCCCATCCGGCTCACCTCGGGCACCAGCTTGGCGCCCTCAGGCGTGGAGGTGATCGCCCACGCCTCGTCCAGGAAGATCGCCTTGGGGGTCCGCCGGTCCAGGCCGTTCATCAGGCCCCGGGCGAACTGGGCGACCAGGTACAGCAGCGCCACCGACAGCCGCTGCTCGTAGGAGTAGTCGTCGCGGCCGGTGGTGGCGTCCGGCAGGGTCAGGCCGCCGAGGGTGAAGACCGTGGTCCAGCCCTGGGTGTCGATCTGGTCGCCGCCGGAGGGGTCGAAGCAGAGCCGGGCCAGGTGCATCTCCGACATCGAGCGCAGCACGGCGCCCAGGTTCTTGGAGGCGGCGTCCTCGGCCTGCTCCAGGAAGTCGACGACCTTGCCCAGCGAGGGGGCCTCGCCGTTGGAGACCGCCGCCACCGCCTGGATCATCGCCGACTCGCGCTCCTCCGACATGCGCGGCAGCAGCAGCCGCAGCGTCTCGGTGGCCATCGTCTTCTTGGCCGCGAGATCCTCTCCGAAGGAGAACGGGTCGAGCAATCCCGGCGCGGCCGAGCCGAGCGGGATGATCCGCGCCTTCCTGCCCCGCTCCTGCAGGAGCCGGACCAGGGAGTCGGCGTCGCCCTTGGGGTCGATCACCGCCACCGTGACCCCGCGCATCGCCATCTGGTAGATCATCAACAGCGCCAGCGTGGTCTTGCCGCCGCCCGGCTCACCGGTGATCGCGATGGCCGTCGGCCGGTTGCGCGCCGCCGCCACGAGCGGGTCGAAGTGCACGATGCTGCGGGCCCGGCCCAGGGTCTCCCCGATGTACGGCCCCGCCCAGCCGGCGTTCGTCTCGTCCACCCGGTCGCCGAGGTCCACCGTGGCGGTGGCCATGCCGCCCGCGATGGTGCGCAGCGGCTGCCGCTGGGCGTAGGCGTTGACCCGCACCCGCTCGCCGGGTAACGCCTCGCAGAACAGCGAGAACTGGTCGCCGGTGGAGTTGACGATGTCGATGCCCATGTCGCGGTAGTGCTCCACGACCGCCTCGACCCGCTGCACGCAGATCTCCTCGGTGGGGGCGGAGACGATCAGCCGGTGCCAGCCGTACACGAACGGCAGGCGCTCCTTGGTGATGCCGTGCTCCAGCATCCGGGCCGCGTCGATCTGCTCGGCCAGCGCCAGCGGCGCCTCCGCGCCCGCCTCCCGGATGTGGATGTCCATGTCACGGGCGTGGGCGAGCTTGCGCGCGACGTCCTTGCTGGCCTTGACCGGGGGGATCAGCCGCATCCGGGAGCTGATCTCGACGGGGAAGGGCAGCTGGTCGGCGAAGTGCATCCACGGCTCGCCGTCGGGGAAGGGCATCAGGTCGGGGAAGCGGGCGAAGGACAGGTGGGCGACGTAGGAGTCGCCGTGCGGCTGCTCGATCCGCAGCAGCGACCTGCCGTTGTGGATCTGCCCCTCGACCAGGGACTCGATCTCCCCCTTGCCCCACCGGCGTTTCGGGCTGGCCGAGGCGGGCGGGTCGCCCAGGGATCCGGTCGCGGCGTGCTGGAACAGCCAGGCGATCTCGGTGGAGGTGGCGTGCCGGGCGTACAGGGCGCTGGCCCCCAGGGCCCGCCCGAGCCGCTCGGCCGACTCGGTCCACCGGGTGATCTCGGCCTTGGGGATCTGGTCGTCCTCGATGCCCAGGGCCTTCTCGCTGCGCTGGTAGAAGCCGAAGAGCTGGGCGAACACCCCGGTGCCCAGCTGCACGCCCCGCTGGCCGAGCCGTACGCCGAGGTAGACCTCCTTGTTCCAGAAGTCCTTGGCCCAGACGTGGCGGTACATCTCCTCCAGATAGTCGCGCCAGCCCGGCCCCTCGTCGGAGGTCGCGTTGAGCGCCATCGCCCACTCCGCCGCCGGGTAGGTGCGGTGCGCCACCCGCAGGTGCACCTCGGCGTCCGGCATCCTGATCGCCGCGAGCGCGATCGTGATGTTGGTGGCCAGCGCCTCCCGCTCCTCGGGGGTGATGAACTCGTAGCTCACGGTCGGGAGGCGGAAGTACGCCCACGCCGCCGAGTCGGTCAGCAGGATCCGGTCGTCGAAGTAACGGACGGCCAGGCGGCTGCGGGCCCGCGACGCACGGCTCATACGCCCTCCTCCGGCCGCACGGCCCGATCGGCCGCTGTCGGGGACAGCTCGTCTTGTCGCGTCCCGGGGATCACTGGGCCAGTTCCTCCTCGTTCGTTCGCGCCGCCCGCGCCGCTCCGAAGCCGGCCACCACCACACCGGCCAGCGCGAGATACGCCCGTCGGCCGGCCGCGCGCAGGTGGGACGGTTCCACCCGATCGGACCTGCCGGGAGCCAATTCGTCCTCCCAGGGCACACGGACGATGGCCCGGCACCTTCCCCGCGCCACCGCCTCCGCCTGCTCGACGTCACCCATGCTCCGGCGGCTCACCCCGTTGACGACCATGACCGCCCGCCGGCGCAGGTCCTCGCAGCCGTGCCCGTCGAGCCACTCGTAGGTCATCGCCACCGCGTCCGGCCCGTCCTCGCTGGCCGGGGCGACCAGGACCAGCTGGTCGGCGTACGGCAGGACCCGGGCGGCCAGCGCCGCCGCGGGGTCCACGACGATCAGCTTGTAGTGCAGGTCCAGCAGGTCCATCGTCCGGCCGAGCCTGTGGTCGGAGAACAGCGCCCGGTCCGCCAGGCGCTGCTCGGCGCCCGCGTCGGTATCGCCCGCCAGGACCTCCAGACCGGAGGCGCAGCGGCTGGTGTAGGCCCGCATGCCCAGATAGCCCTGGACGTTGTCCAGGTTCGCCAGCAGGGAGCCCAGCGTCTCGGGCGACTCCTCCTCGATCCGCCCCGACAGCGGATGCGGCCCGGCCCCGGCGTCGACCGCGAGCACCCGGTCCTCGCGGTAGCGGGCGAGCGTGTGTCCCAGCATGAGCGCCGTGGTGGTCTGACCCGCGCCACCGGTGCACCCCAGCACGACCACCCTGCGGCTGCCGCTGAAGATCCCCTTGGCCCGCGCCTCGTCGATCTCCGACCCGTCCGTACGGCTCCCGCTCCCGGGGCCCATCACGACCTGGGCCAGCCGCCGCCATCCCCCTTCGGAGTCACGCCCGACGACCGACTCGACCCTGCGGACCCTGGCCTCCCCACGCCCCGGCCCGCTCTCGCCCCGCCCCGCCCTGGGCACCGGCACCCCGGGATCGGCCTCCCCCGCGGTCCCCGAGGGAACCGCCCGGATGGAGACGTTCCCCGGCACGATCATCGGCCGCTCCGGCCCCCGACCCCACCGATCCTGCCCGGTCCGCTCGCCTTGCCCCTCACCGGCCCGCTGCCCGCTCTGAGCCGCCCCACCCTGCCCGGTCCGGCCTTCAGCCTGCTGCCCGCTCTGCTCGGCCGCCCGGACTTCATCGGCCTTCCGGGCCGCCGTTTCCCGGGTCTGCTCCTCAGCCTGACGTCCGGTTCGAGACTGGGCCTGCTCCCCGGCCCGATGTCCGGTCCGGGGCTGCGCCTCACCGGCCAGATCCGCCGATCTCCGCCCGGGCCGGATCGCCGCCGGTTGCCCGGTCGAGGAGTCGCTCTTGCCGATGGGCGACGGCTGCCCGCGGCGGTGCTGGGCGCGTACGCCCTCGTCCGTCTCCGCCCTCGTCCCGGCGCCCTGCGACTCGGCCGGAGCCTTACCGGATGGCTCCTCCGAGACTCTGCCGGAAGCCGTACCCTCCAGGCCGCCCTCGGCCCGAGCCGGAGAATCCTCGGCCGTGAACGGCCGAGCCGCCGAAGTCCGCTCCGCGGGAACCGCATCCTCCGGGCCACCCTCGGCCCGGCCTGAAGGAACCTCGGTGGGGAACGGCCCGGCGGACGGAGGGATCTGAGCCGGAGGCGAAGGGGTGCGCGGTGGCAGGGGCGGGGAGACCCGGTCGGCCTCGGCGGAGGCGGCGAGCCTGCGCAGGCGGCGTAGCGCCTCGGTGTCGATCGGGGTGGCGCGTCCGCCCGTCGCCCGTGCGGGTCGCGGTGCCGTACCCCCGGAGGGCTCGGCCGGTTCGGCACGCTCCTGCGGTGCGGCGTGGGACTCTTCCACCGAACCCGCACCCGAGCCCGAACCCGATCCGGCGGGCACTCCGGAGGAGGACGCGGATCCGGCCGGAGTGGCGGGAGCCGCCCCGGACGAGGAGGCGGGAGCGGCCGATGTCGCGGAGACCGACCCCGGGGAGGCGTCCGAAGCAGCGGGCTCGGACGAGGTGATCGGAGCGGTGGACTCGGACGAGGTGGCCGGAGCGCCGGGATGGACCGGCACGTCGGAACCCACCGATCCCACCTGTTCGGCGGAACCGGCCGGCTCCGCCCGCGCGGTGGAGTTCACCGGCTCCGCCGCGGCAGAACCCGTCGACTCCGCCCGCGCGGTGGAGTCGACGGCCTCCGGCCGTGCGCTGGAACTCCCCGACTCCGGTCGTGCGGTGGAAGGGGTCCCCTCCGGTGCCGGTGCCGGTGCCGACGCCACGAGACGATCACCCCGTGTGCCGCGCCTTTCAGGATCGGCCGACTTCGCGGCCACGAGCTTGTCGGCTCGCGCGGGTCGCGTGCCGGGGACGGGCCGTACGTCGGGCGCAGGCCGTACATCGGGCACGGACCGCAGGTCGGAGACGGGTCGCACATCGGGCCGCGCGTCAGAGGCGGGCCGGGGGGACGGGGGCGCATCGGCGGGCGGGGCGGCATGGCCGAGGGCGGGGGCGGTGCCCTTGCGGGGGGCGACGGCCGTGCCCCAGACCACGCGGTCGCCGGCGACCGGTGCGGAGGCCGCCGCGGCGGCGGCAGCGGCCACGGCGGGGCGGACCGTCCGCGAGGGGGAGACCGCCCGCTTCGGCTGCGCGTGGCGTGCCCGGCGGGTGGCCTTGACCCGGACCGGCGCGGCGGGCTGGGGGGTGGCGCGCCAGACCCGGCCGGTGAGGGCGATCTCCGTGGGTTCCGCGTCGGGGGCCATCCTGCACCAGGTCCGCGGCTCGCCCATGTAGCGCACCTGCGACTGCAGCAGCTCCGTGAGCCTCTTGCTCTCGATCACCGGCCGGGTGGAGAGCCAGGTCACCACTCCCGGCGGAACCAGGTAGACGACGTGCCAGGGAGTCTCGAAGGGCACACCGACCAGCCACAGCAGGAGCGACCACGGTGCTATCACACCCACGAACACACCGATCCAGACAATCGGAAGCGGCATCGGCAGCCGTAGGTCGTACAGCTTGTAGAGCCGCTTCTCAATTCGCCAGATATTGGTATAAGTGGGCAGATCCACTCGCTCCTCCTTTCGCTGCTCGATGTCCGGCCGCACGGATGCGGCCTCAGCCTCCGGTGATGCCCAGGGCTCCGGCGATCGCCTTGGCCGTCACCTCGATGATGTTGGGCACGTAGAAGATCACGCCGATCGCGATGGCCAGGATGATGAACTGCACGAACCTGGTGATCTCCCGGGTGAACAGGAAGAACAGGGCCACCACGGAGACGATGACGAGGAAGAGCGGGGCGAAGAACCGGCGCAGGAAGTCGGCCAGGCCCTCGGTGTTCACGCCCGCGGGAGGACCCGCCGGAGGATTGGTCGGCTGAGCGAGATCGATCATGCTCAGCAGGATGGTCTTCAGGGTCACTTCTCGTCCTCCGTGCTCATGATCGCCGATTTCCGGCGGTCATGGGCGCGCGACGCGCGCGCGTCGGCCGCCTCACCGCCGGTTGGCCGATCAGGGGGGCTCTGTTCACTGCGGACTGGCACCGTTCGATCATGCGTCATCCCGCGGACCGTTCCGCGCCGCGGATTTCTTTGACGAACCACTTGCCGTCCTGCTCGACCACGGTGAGGACGTAGGACTGTTCCAGCTTCCCGCTCATGTCGCCCGGATCGCCGGGGGTGGGCTCGGCGGACGGGGCCGCCCCGGTGGGCACGCCCCAGACCACCGTGGCGGTCACCTCCCGGGTCGCGCCGCTGACGAGCGGCACGGCGAGGTCCTTGAGCTCCACGAAGGTGAACGCCCCTCCGAAGCCCTCCAGGGTGACGCCCGAGGCGGCGTACTGCTGCAGGGAGGCGGTGTCGCTCGCCGCGTAGGCCTTGAAGAAGTTGGCCATGGGGGTGCGCAGCTCCCGCTCGACGGCGTCGTCGCGCTCGGGCTCGGGCAGCACGGGCAGGTTCGCCGCCGACGGGGCCGGCAGGATGCCCGGACGCCCCGAGACCACGAACCGCCCGTCCTGCGGGTCGTGGAAGATCGGCACGGACAGCAGCTGCCGGCGGTTGCCCGACTGGTACATCAGGGTCACGACCGCGTTCGAGCCGTCGACGACCCGGGTGTCGTACGGCTGGATCGCCCCGGCGCTCATCCTCCCGAGACCGTCCCAGCCGAACTGCGGCTCGGCCCCGTCGGGGAGGAAGGGAGCCAGGCGGCCGGCCCGCTCGGACGCGCGGACGGCGTCGAAATTCAGGTAGACGGCCGCGAACTGGCTGGCGAAAGACGTCGCCTCCGTCACGGGGAATCCCTGGTCGGTGGGGGTGGAAGCAGTTCCTCCCGCCGTTCCTTGCTGGGTAAATCGCTCAAAAGGCGCACGGACCCCATTTACCACGATAACCACAATTAACGCCCACAGGATGGCGCGCCCGGTCCACACCAGCCAGCGCCCGCCGCCACCGGACCAGCGCCCGCGGCGCGGCGTCCGCCCGCGCGCCGGAGCGCGCTCGGGATCGTCGAACTCCTCCGTGTACGCCGAAAGCTCAGGGTCGCCAGCGATCCGCGGATCCTGCTGGACGGTGGACCTTCGAGCCATCACGCCTCCGCTCGCGCCGATTCCCCCGGTTGGCGCGGTGTCGTATTACTCCCGATCCCGTTAGCCATGGTGAAGTAATTACCCTAACCGCCTTGCCGATTCTTCCAGGAAAACCACGCCCATGCTGCAGGCATCGCCCTCACTGAGCAAACCGGATCTGGGAGCGGCCGGACGACCGGGACAGTTCAGGACGATGAACGCAGCACATTACTCCTGGCCAGCGCCAGGACCGGTTACCCAAACGCCATCCCTTGCTATCCGTGGAGCGCCGTGACTGTCTCGACCTGCGCCTTTGGGAGAAGGGACTGCTGAGGACGGCGTGACGTGGCGTCACCGGGCCCTCACACCACGGCGCCCCCGCCGGATGGACGGAGGCGCCGGCCGTACGGACCGCGCACGGATCGGCCGGGCGAAGTCCGTACGGATCCCGTACGGCTCGGCCGGGCGGAGGCCGTACGGATCACTCGGACGGAGGATCGAAGCCCGTGCACGGCTGAAGCGTCCACGAGCGGCGGATCCGCGCGTCGAGCAGCTTGCGCACCAGCTCCGGGTCCATCTCCTTCAGCACCTGGAGAGGAAGGCTGCTCGGCTCGGAGCGGTCGGCGGGTTCCGGGGTCTTCCTTCTGCGGGTCATATCCGCAGCCTGCGCCTCCGCCCCGCGGATGTCCAGGCGGAGCCGGACCCCGGAAGGCACCCCGGCGCGGCGGGCCGGGCCCCTGCGGACCGAATCCGTATCCGATCCGTCAGCGTCCGTGCACCGAGCGCACACCACGCGCGTCCTCTTCCCCGCCCGCATCCTCGATCCAGGGAGACGCCCGATGCGCGTTCGCCGCATGGCCGCAGTCCTGCTCCTGCTCGCCCCCACGCTTCTCCTCGCCCCACCGGCCTCCGCGGCTCCGAAGGTCTACAAGGGCGAAGGCGACCGCGTCCTGCGGATCCGGGCGACGGCCGAGCCCGGCATCGTGAAGATCACCTATGACGGGGAGGGCTACTTCTCCGTCTGGGGACTCACGTCCAAGGGCAAGATGAACGACCTCCTGGCGTCCGCCACCGAGGCGTACAGGGGGACGGTCGCCTACAACACCACCGGGGCGGGCGACACCGCGGGACTGAAGATCAGCGGCGATGGGGCGTGGACCGTGCAGTTCCTGCCCCTGTCGAAGGCCCGCTACTGGCCGATCACCGCCAAGGGCCCGGGCGACGACGTGCTCCGGCTGACGAGGACGAGCAGGGGCCTGCGCACCTTGCGGATCCGCTACGCCGGCGACGGCTACTTCTCCGCCTGGGCGCTGACCGCCTCCGGGCGCCTGCACGACCTGCTGGCCTCCGACGTCGACCGCTACAGCGGGACGGTGCCGCTGCCGCCCGGCACCCGGTACGTGAGCGTCAAGGCGTCCGGACCGTGGTCGATCGTCCGCAAGTAGCCGGGCGTCCCACGGGGCCGCGACTCCCTCGGTCATGACGCGTCCGGCCCGGACGGGGGCGGTGAGCCACCCGGCCGGGCCGGACACGTGTACGCCGGACGCGTGCGGCTAGACGTTGAAGCGGAACTCCACGACGTCGCCGTCGCGCATGACGTAGTCCTTGCCCTCGATGCGCGCCTTGCCCACCTGCCGGGCCGCGGCGATGGAGCCGGCCTCCACCAGTTCGTCGAAGGAGACGATCTCGGCCTTGATGAAGCCGCGCTGGAAGTCGGTGTGGATGACCCCGGCGGCCTCGGGGGCGGTCGCGCCCTTGCGGATCGTCCAGGCCCGCGTCTCCTTGGGGCCGGCCGTCAGATAGGTCTGCAGGCCGAGGGTCTCGAACCCGACGCGGGCGAGCTGGGCCAGGCCCGACTCCTCCTGGCCCACGGACTGCAGCAGCTCCAGGGCCTCCTCGTCGGAGAGCTCGACCAGCTCGGACTCGATCTTGGCGTCCAGGAAGACCGCCTCGGCGGGGGCGACGATCCCCGACAGCCGGGCCCGCAGCTCCTCGTCGACCAGCTCGTCGGCGTCGAGGTTGAAGACGTAGAGGAACGGCTTGGCCGTCAGCAGGTGCAGCTCCCGCAGGTCGGCCGGGTCGATGCCGGCGCCCTTGGCCCCGGCGTAGAGCGTCGTGCCGCCGTCGAGGAGCTTGGACGCCGCCTCGGCGGCGTCCAGCGTGGCCTTGCGGTCCTTGTTGGTCCTGGCCTCCTTCTGCAGGCGCGGGATCGCCTTCTCCAGCGTCTGCAGGTCGGCGAGGATCAGCTCGGTGTTGATCGTCTCGATGTCGCGCTCGGGGGAGACCGCGCCGTCCACGTGGGTCACGTCGGGGTCGCTGAAGACCCGGATGACCTGGCAGATCGCATCGGTCTCGCGGATGTTGGCCAGGAACTGGTTGCCCCGCCCCTGCCCCTCGGAGGCGCCCCGGACGAGCCCGGCGATGTCGACGAACTCGACCTTCGCAGGAATGATCTTCGCGGAGCCGAAGATCTCGGCCAGCTTCTCCAGGCGCGCGTCGGGGACACCGACGATGCCCACGTTGGGCTCGATGGTGGCGAACGGATAGTTCGCCGCCAGGGCGTTGGCGGTCTTGGTCAGCGCGTTGAAAAGCGTGGACTTACCGACGTTGGGCAATCCGACGATGCCGATGCTCAGGCTCACGTGACCCGAGTCTACGGGGAAGCGCGCAGTGCTGCCCGACGCAGGCAGGTCACGGGCGCCGGAGTCCGCCGTCCGGCGCAGGCGGGTCACCCGACGCCGGAGCCCGCCGTCCGGCGAGGCGGGTCACCGGGCGCCGGATTTCGCCGTCCGGCGCAGGCAGGTCACGGGACGGCGGACCCCGGGGTCGCGCACCCGCAGGTAACGGTCGGAGCCGCGGGGACAGCCGGAGCGGGCCTCGGCCCTGGCCGTCACCTTCGCCCAGGCGCGGCCGGACGCGCACGGCGCCTTCACCAGCGCCTCGCGGCTCACCAGCCGCCCTCCCGGCCTGGCCACGCAGTCGCCCGCCGAGAGCACCCGCCCGCCCTCTCCCAGGCAGGCGACCGCCCGGTCGTCCAGGGCGATCGCGTCCAGGGCCTCGCGGGGGCAGGCGGAGCTCCGCTCCACCACGGCCAGCACCTTGCCGTACCAGCCCTCGGCCGAGCAGGGCCGCTCCCCCTCGCGCAGCGTCAGGCAGTCACCCGCCCGCAGCACTCCCCCGCCCCGGCCCGGGTCTCCGGGGTGCGGGCCGCGGAGGTTGCGTACGCACGCCGTACGGTCGGACCGCGAGGCGGACATCCCGGCCTCCGCCCTCTCCGGATCGGACGCCTTCGGGGACGACGCCTTCGAGGCCGGCGAGGCCGGCGCCTTCGGGGACGGTGTGACCGGAGGCGTCGTGATCCTGACGAACTCGTCGGTGATGACGGGGCAGTCGGGCGCGCGGAGGCCGACCATAGAGATCACCCTGCCGTCGGCGTCGTCGCAGAGCACCAGGGCGAACCTGCCGCCCTCGCGCTCGACGCAGGCCCCCTTCTTCCAGGTGAGCGCGGCGGTGGCCGCCTCGGCCGCCCGCGTCGCCTCGTGCGCCCGCTCGGCGCGCCCGGCGATGAACACCCCCGTCGCGGCGACCACCGCCACAGTGACGGCCGCCGTCACCCCGAGCGCGGGCACCGCCCTGGACCCCAACCCCCGTGCGCCCACAGAGACCCCCTACTTTCCGTGTTCAACAACAAACTTTGGGTGATCGGATGCGTTCGCACAAGCGGAACACGAGGGTCGGTCGGAAAGCGTGTCGGACGCATGGGAGCCGCCATACCTGGGATCATGCGAAAGATGGACGTCATGGCACTCGCCTTCCAGTTGGCCGTGGGACTCGCGGCGGGGCTCGCGATCGGGTTCCTGCTGGGCCGGGGGCGCGCGTCGGCCGGGGCGTCGGACGCCGTCACCCGCCTGGTGGAGGCCGAGGCCCGCGCCGCGGCGGCCGAGGAGAAGGTCCGCTACGTCGAGGAGCAGCTCGCCGAGCGCTTCCAGGCCCTGTCCGCCCGCGCGCTGGACGTCAACAACCTGCGCTTCCTGGAGCTGGCCGAGACCCGGCTGGCCGCGAGCCGCGCCGAGGCGACCGGGGAGCTGGAGCAGCGCAAGCAGGCGGTCGAGCACTTGATCGAGCCGCTGAAGGACACCCTGGCCCGGGTCGAGACGCAGCTGCGCGACACCCAGTCGGGCCAGCGCGCCGCGCACGCCGAGCTGACCCGGCACATCGACGTCATCCGCGAGAGCAACGACCGGCTCCGCGACCAGACCGGCGCCCTGGTCCGGGCCCTGCAGCGGCCCGACGCCCAGGGCCGGTGGGGGGAGCTCCAGCTGCGCAGGGTCGCCGAGATCGCCGGCATGCAGCGCTTCTGCGACTTCGACGAGCAGGCGAACGCGACGACCGCCGACGGCGCGCTCCGCCCCGACATGGTGGTGCGGCTGGCGGGCGGCAAGAACATCGTGGTCGACTCCAAGGTCTCCCTGGCCGCCTATCTGGAGGCCGCGGAGTCCGCCGACCCCGACCACCGGTCCTCCCGGCTCGACTCCCACGCCAGGCACGTGCGCGAGCACGTGGACCGGCTGGCCGCCAAGAGCTACTGGCAGGCCTTCAGCCCGGCGCCGGAGTTCGTCGTGCTGTTCATCCCGGGAGAGGCCTTCCTCGCACCGGCGCTGGAGCGCGACTCCGGCCTGCTGGAGTACGCCATGCGGCGGCGGGTCCACATCGCCACGCCCACCACACTGATCACCATGCTCCGGACCGCCCAGTACGCCTGGCAGCAGGAGGCGCTCAGCGAGAACGCCCGGGCGGTCTTCGAGCTCGGCAAGGAGCTGTACGAACGGCTGAGCACCATGGGCAGGAACATGGACGCGATGGGCCGCTCGCTGAGCCGGGCGGTGGAGGCCTACAACCGCACGGTCGGCTCCCTGGAGACGCGGGTGCTGGTGAGCGCCCGCAAGCTGAACGACCTGGGGCTGGTCGACACCGACATGGATCGGCCCGCCACGGTCGAGGACCTCCCCCGCGCGCTCACCTCTCCGGAACTGCTGGAAGAAGACACGCCAAGCTCATCCCTCATCTCCCGGTTGAACGGTAAGTTGGCCAACGACCTGCCTTGAAAGGTGTTTCCTGGAACCGGGGTGCGGCGGACACTGGAAACCGCGGGGGCGGCTGTGAGGGGGACGGGCGAGGTGGTCGCATGAGTGAACGTAGCCGGGCATCCGGCATCCGGCTGACCGCGCGGGGGGCGGTGGCGTCCATGCTGGTGTTCACATTGGCGGGAAGCGTGCTGCACGCCCTGTTCGGGCCCTCCGCCCTGGTCGGGGCGGCGTTCGTGGTCGGCTGCGTGGCCGCGGTGTCCCTGGTCAACCCGCGCGACCTGCTCCCGCTGGTGGTCTCCCCGCCGCTGGTCTTCTTCGTCGCCGTGTTCATCACCGAGGCGGTCCGCTCGTTGTCGGCGGCCTCGCCGGTCCAGGCCTTCGGCTTGGGCATGTTCACCGCGATGTCCGGCGGGGCCCCGTGGCTGTTCGCCGGCTCGGCCCTGGTGCTGGTCGTCGCCTGGCGGCGGGGGCTGACCCGGTGCGTCCGCGAGCTGCGCGAGGAGATCCGCGCCGGAGCCCCGGGGGTGCCCCGCCCGAGGGTCGGCGACGACACCGGCTTCGCACCCGAGCCCGAGGGTTATTTCGAGCCCCGGATCTACGGCACCCCCCGCGAGGGTCAGTGACCCTCGCGGTCCGGCGGGCCGTACGGGCCCGGTGAGCACCGCATCCGAGCCTGACGGGCGCCGTACGGACCCGGTGGGTGCCGTACGGCGGCGCCCGGCGCCGCCGTACGACGGGGCGCGTCAGACGGCCGCGGCCCGGAGGTTCTTGCGCAGCTCGTGCGGGAGGGCGAAGCGCACGTTCTCCTCGACGGAGTGGACTTCCTCGACGTCGTCGAAGCCGTTCTCGGCGAGGCGGGCCAGGACGCCGGCGACCAGCTCGTCGGGGACCGAGGCGCCGCTCGTCACGCCGACGGTGGTGACGCCGTCGAGCCACTCGTCCTTGATGAAGGAGGCGTTGTCGACGAGGTAGGAGGCGTCGGCCCCGTGGTCGAGGGCGACCTCGACCAGGCGCTTGGAGTTGGAGGAGTTCTCCGAGCCGACGACGATGACCAGCTCGGCCTGCGCGGCGATCTCCTTCACCGCGACCTGGCGGTTCTGGGTGGCGTAGCAGATGTCGTCGCTCGGCGGGTCGATGAGGCCGGGGAAGCGCTCCTTGAGCCGGGTGACCGTCTCGGTCGTCTCGTCCACCGACAGCGTGGTCTGCGAGAGCCACACCAGCCGCCCGGGGTCCTTGACCTCGACGGAGTCGACGGCGGCCAGGCCGTCCACGAGCTGGATGTGGTCGGGCGCCTCGCCCGCGGTGCCCTCGACCTCCTCGTGGCCCTCGTGGCCGATCAGCAGGATGTCGTAGTCCTGGGAGGCGAAGCGCTTGGCCTCGTTGTGCACCTTGGTGACCAGCGGGCAGGTGGCGTCGATCGTCTTCAGCCCGCGCTGGGCGGCCTCCTGATGGACGGCCGGGGAGACGCCGTGGGCGGAGAAGACGACGATGGCGCCCTCGGGGACCTGCTCGGTCTCCTCGACGAAGATCGCTCCGCGCTCTTCCAGCGTCTTGACCACGTGGGTGTTGTGCACGATCTGCTTGCGGACGTAGATCGGCGCGCCGTACTGCTCCAGGGCCTTCTCGACGGCCTGGACCGCCCGGTCGACCCCCGCGCAGTAACCACGGGGCTTCGCCACAAGTACACGACGGGTCGCGCGGGTCTTTGAAGTCATGTTCTTATGCTACGTGGAGTGCCCATGGGGTCCGCTCATGTGCCCCTTGACCTCGCAATGACCCCAACTGCCAGACAAGCCGTCCAATACAGACCTCCCAAGGGAGACGAAATGTCAGTCCCCGATCTCTTCCGCACCGTCGCGGGGAAGGCCAAGGACCTGCCCCTGCACATGTTGCAGACCGCGCTGAGCGGCGTCGGCCAGGCCCTGCTGCTCGGCGACCGGGTGCGCAGCCGCCTCAAGCGCCTGGCGGGCAACGACGAGGAGCTGGAGGAGACCACCCGTCCCACCGCCGCCGACCAGCTCGCCGAGACGGACAAGCCCGCCGAGGACAAGCCCGCCCGCCGCGAGCCGGTCATCTTCGCCCCCGCCAAGCCCAAGCCGAAGCCCGCCGAGAGCGAGCCGGAGCCGGTGAAGGCCGAGACGGCGGAGGCCGAGACGGAGCCCGCGGCCGTGAAGGCCGAGACCGTGAAGCCCGAGCCCGCGAAGGCCGAGACCGTGAAGCCCGAGCCGGTGAAGGCCGAGAGCGCGGCGGAGACCGAGCCCGCGGCCGTGGCCACGGCCGAGCCGGCCGCGACCGAGTCCAACGGCGCCAAGGCCCGGCCCGAGCCGGTCATCTTCGCCCCCGCCAAGCCCAAGCCCGCCGAGACCGAGCCGGAGCCCGCGGCCGAGATCGCCGCGCCGCCGGCCGTGAAGGTCGAGGTGGCCGAGGTCGAGGTGGCCAAGCCCGAGACGGCCGACGCCGCCGCGGTCGAGGTCGTGAAGACCAGGCCGGCCAAGCCGAGGACGGCCAAGCCGAAGGCCGCGACGGCCGCCAAGAGCACGACCTCCAGGAGCACGAAGGCCGCCAAGGCCGCGGACGAGCCGGAGAGCGGGACCGGGACGGCCGATGCCGTCGAGGCCGGCGTCGCGGCCGTGCCCGCCGAGCCGCTGCCCGGGTACGCCGAGCTGACCGTGGCCTCGCTGCGCGCCCGGATGCGCGGCAAGAGCGCCGAGCAGATCAGGGACCTGATCGCCTACGAGAAGGCCACCAGCGCGCGTCCCGAGGTTGTG
Source organism: Paraplanobispora takensis (assembly GCF_016863195.1). Lineage (GTDB taxonomy): Bacteria > Actinomycetota > Actinomycetes > Streptosporangiales > Streptosporangiaceae > Planobispora > Planobispora takensis. Next base: position 144,155 of record NZ_BOOK01000005.1, read on the forward strand.
CGGATGTTCGAGAACCGCCTGACCAAGCTCGAAGCCGGCCAGTGATCCGCCGCTGCGCGTAGGCAATCCCCCGCTCCGCGTGCGGCGTCCGCGTAGGGTCTTCGCCATGAGCGCGAAGACCACACCGGAGCAGCCGCTGCCGGTCCGCACCGTCCTGCAGATGGTGGGCGGCTGGATCGGCAAGCTCGGCACCGTCTGGGTCGAGGGGCAGATCACCGAGCTGACCGCACGCGGCGGGACGGTGTTCCTGACCCTGCGCGACCCGGTGGCCAACATGTCCGCCCGGGTCACCTGCCCCCGCGGCGTCTACGAGGCGACCGTCCCCCGCCCGGTGGACGGCGCCCGGGTCGTCATGAACCTGAAGCCGGACTTCTGGGTCAACCGGGGCTCCTTCGCGTTCACCGCGCTGGAGATGCGCCCGGTCGGCGTCGGCGAGCTGCTGGCCCGGCTGGAACGGCTGCGTCAGGTGCTCGCCGCCGAAGGGCTCTTCGGCGCCGACCGCAAGCGCCGCCTGCCGTTCCTGCCCGGCACGATCGGGCTGATCTGCGGCCGCGACTCCGCGGCCGAGCGCGACGTCCTGGAGAACTCGCGCCGCCGCTGGCCCGCCGTGCGCTTCAAGGTCGAGCCGGTCGCCGTGCAGGGGCCGTACGCCGTCGGCGAGGTCACCGAGGCGCTGCGGAAGTTCGACGCGGACGCCGAGGTGGACGTGATCGTGATCGCACGGGGCGGCGGGTCGCTGGAGGACCTGCTGCCCTTCTCCGACGAGTCCCTCGTCCGGGCCGTGTCCGCGTGCCGGACCCCGGTGGTCAGCGCCATCGGCCACGAGCAGGACAGCCCGCTGCTCGACCTGGTCGCCGACGTGCGGGCCTCCACCCCCACCGACGCGGCCAAGAAGGTCGTACCGGACGTCGGCGAGCAGCTCACGCTCGTACGCCAGCTGCGCGACCGGGGCCGCCGGGTGACCGCCGGCTGGCTGGACCGCGAGACCGCCTGGCTGACGGCGGTCCGCTCCCGGCCGTCCCTGGCCGACCCGGTCCGCGAGATCGAGCGCCGGGCCGAGCAGGCCGAGCAACTGCGGGACCGGGCCCGGCGCGCGCTCACCGGGTCCCTGGACCGCGCCGGGGACTCCCTGGGGCACCTGCGCGCCCGCCTGGTCGCCCTGTCGCCCGCCGCCACCCTGGAACGCGGCTACGCGATCGTCCAGCGTCCGTCCGGCGACGTGGTACGGCGCGCGGCCGACGTCGCCCCCGGCGACGAGCTGACGGTCCGCTTCGCCGACGACCGGATCACGGTCAGGCGCGAAGCCGCCGCGGGAACGAGGGCCAAGAGGGAGCCCGCCGCCGGAGCCGAGGCCGGGCGGGGGCCCGCCACGAGGACGAAGGCCGGCAAGGAGCCGGCCACGGAAACGGCGGCCGGGCAGGATCGCGCCGCCGGAGCCGGGCGGGAGCCCGTCACGGCGCCGAAGGTCAGGAAGAAGCCCGCCACGTGAGCGAGGGATAGCCGTCCTCGACGAAGCCGAACTGCCGGTACAGCGGCTCCCCGTCGGAGGTGGCGTGCAGGTCCACCTTGCGGATGCCCGAGGCCCGGTACCACTCCATGAGCGCGCCCATGATGGCCCGGCTGTGCCCGCGGCGCCGGTGGCCGGGGTCGGTGGTCATGCCCTGGATGTAGCCGTACCTGCCGTCGGGCAGGCTCGGCCCGGGGAAGCGGTCGAAAATGAGACCGATCCCACAGGCGGCCAGACCGCCCTGCGGGGCGTCCACGACGTAGACGGCCGTGTCGGCGCTGCCGAGGCGTTCCTTCAGGCTGTCGGCGTAAGCCTCCTCCCAGAGGCTCTCGACCGGGAGGCTGCCGTCCATGGCCATGCGGTCGGCCAGGATCTGGCGCAGCCGGACCAGCTCGGGGATGTCGTCGGGGGTGGCGCCGCGGACGGTCATCGATCCATTCTCCCAGCCCTCCCGCGTGATCCCACCCTTTAGGGTGGGTGGGTGGCTGAGGACAAGACGCCGTCGTATGAGCAGGCGCGCGAGGAGCTGACCGAGGTGGTCCGCCGTCTGGAGGCGGGCGGCCTGACCCTGGAGCAGTCGATCGAGCTGTGGGAGCGGGGCGAGAAGCTGGCCGCGCTCTGTGAGGAGTGGCTGCAGGGCGCCCGGGTGAAGCTCGCCGCGGCCATGGCCAAACGCGGCCAGCCCGCTCCCGACTCCCCCTTCTGAGTCTCCGGTTCCGTACGGCCCGCGCCGCGCGTCGCCGTACCCGCTCTCGGCTAGCTGGGGGTGGGCGTGGGGGTCTCGGTGGGCTTGGGCTGCTGCTTGAGCGAGCTCGCCAGGGCGGTCAGCTCGTCCCACTCCGCGGTGCCGGTGACGACGACGGTCGAGCCGGGCAGGAGCCGTACCAGCGAGCGCTGGTTCTTGTCCTTGCGATAGCGCTGCTCCCAGCTCTCACCGGCGATCCGGACGCTGCCGGTGGCCTGGTCGGTGTTGGCCATCCGGCTGGCGAAGCCGGCCGCGGGCTTCTCGTCGCTCTGGATGAGCATCGCGTGCCTGCGCTCGGCCGTGGCGAAGCCGAGCCGCCAGGTCACCACGCCCTTCTGGTTCGTCGCCCGGGAGCTGTTGGGGACCCAGTTGGCCGGAACCGGCTCGGGGGCCCAGACCGGGAACGGCGCGTCGCGGCGCAGGTTGGCCACGTCGATCGAGTAGTCGACCCTCGGGATGCGCTCCGTCCTGCTCTGCGGGGTGACGAACAGGAAGATCACGACGCCGACGAGGCAGACGCCCATCGCGACGACGTAGCCGTAGAAACCCTGAGTGAAGCGTTGCACGACTGGCGAGACTACCCGCCCGCAGGGCCGGTCCCGCGCCGGGGATGGCGGCGGGGATGGTGACGTCGGGGGCGGCGTCAGGGGCGGCGGATCTGCCCGATGATGGTCAGGGCGTCCTCGGCGAGCCTGCGGGAGGCGGTCTCGTCCTCCGACAGGGCGACCTCGGAGACCGCGGCGGCCAGGGCTCCGGTGAGGACCACGACCAGCGCCCCCTCGTCGTCCTCGAACAGCGCGGCGTTGCGCTTGGCCCACTGGCGCAGCCGGTCGCGCATGATGACCTCGAAGCCGGGCGGGCCGTCACCGCGCAGGAACAGCGCGGCCAGCTCGCGCTCGGCCAGGCAGCCTTCGAGATAGGCGCGGGCGCCGGCGACGAACAGCCGCATCGGGTCGGTCTCGCCCTCCGCCTTGGCGGCCTGGACCGCCTGCTTGGTGCGCTGGGCCTGGCGGTTCTGGAACTCGTCGAAGAGCGTCAGATAGAGATCGGCCTTGCCGGAGAAGTGGTGGTAGAGGCTGCCCACGCTCGCCCCCGCCCGCGCGACCACGTCGGTGACCCCGGCCTCGGCGAAACCGCTCGCGACGAAGGTGTCCCTGGCCGCCGCCAGAAGCGAGACGCGTGTGGCGGCGCCCCGCTCGGAGGTCCGTGCAGTCACGCTCGTCACCAACCGTTCCGTGTCGCTGCTCGTGGTTGGGACACATTATCCTCCGCGGCCTGGCAAGGAGGGGACAACTACGATTGCCGTAATCCACGAGAGGGGCTTTCCGCCATGTCCGAGCAGACGTCCGTCCCCGCAGCCCTCGCCACGGGCGAGCACGCGCCCGACCGCAACCTCGCGCTCGAACTGGTCCGGGTCACCGAGGCCGCCGCGATGGCCGCGGCCCGCTGGGTGGGACGCGGCGACAAGAACGGCGCCGACGGCGCCGCCGTCAACGCGATGCGTCAGCTCATCAACACGGTCTCGATGAACGGCGTGGTGGTGATCGGCGAGGGGGAGAAGGACAACGCGCCGATGCTCTACAACGGCGAGTCCGTGGGCGACGGCAGCGGTGCCGAGTGCGACGTGGCCGTCGACCCGATCGACGGCACCCGGCTGACCGCCCTGGGCATGCCCAACGGGATCTCGGTCATCGCGGTCAGCGAGCGCGGCTCGATGTACGACCCGTCGGCCGTCTTCTACATGGACAAGCTGGTGACCGGGCCCGAGGCCGCCTCCGCGGTGGACATCAACGCGCCGGTGGCCGACAACATCAACGCGGTGGCCCGCGCCAAGGGGTGCGGTCCCTCGGACGTCACCGTGGTCATCCTCGACCGGCCCCGGCACGAGAAGATCATCAGGGAGATCCGTGAGGCCGGCGCGCGGATCAAGCTCATCACCGACGGCGACGTGGCCGGTGCGATCATGGCGGCCCGCGTCGGCACCGGCATCGACCTGATGCTCGGCATCGGCGGCACGCCCGAGGGCATCATCGCGGCCTGCGCGCTCAAGTGCCTGGGCGGCGTGATCCAGGGCAGGCTGTGGCCGCAGGACGACGCCGAGCGCCGCCGGGCGCTGGACGCGGGGCTCGACCTGGACGCCACGCTGACCACCGACGACCTGGTCAGGTCCGACGACGTGTTCTTCGCGGCCTCCGGCATCACCGACGGCGAGCTGATGCAGGGCGTGCGCTACCGCGGCGGGCACGCGGTGACCAGCTCCCTGGTCATGCGCGGCCGGTCCGGCACGATCCGGAAGATCGAGAGCGAGCACCAGCTCTGGAAGCTCCGCGCCTACAGCGCGATCAACTTCGACACCGCCGGCTGAGACGGCCGAGGCGGCTGGGAGGGCCGAGACGTCCCGGCCCCGCCCGCCCGGCGCAGACCCCGGGCGGGCGCGGGCGGGTCAGCGGCGGAACCAGGAACGGCGGGGACGCTTGGGCGACTTGGCGACGATGTTGCCCATGGAGACGACGCCGGTGATCTCGATGACCGGGCCGTCGGGCGAGGACGGCACCTGGTTCTTCTTGCCGCCCAGGAACGTCGAGGCGGGCATCTCGATCCGGACGCCCTCCGGGACGACCAGCGTGAGCGTCCCGCCCATCACGGTGACCTGGAGGGTCACGTGCCTGGACTGCAGCAGCGCGTCGCACAGGTCGAGGGTGACGTTGGCGCAGATCGCGGTGGCGGTGAAGTGCGAGGGGACCACCCAGCGGCCCGAGCGCCTCTCCGAGCCGAAGAAGGCCGCCACCGGGCGGACGTCCGTCCGCAGCGGCTGCTCCTCCGGCGGCAGGAGGTCGGCGATGAGCGCGGTGATCTCACCGAGCGTGCGGGCCTGATAGAGCCTTTCGAGCCGCTCCTCGTGCTCGTCGTGGCTCAGCCGCCCGTCGGCGAGGGCGTCGTTGAGGACCACGGCCACCTGCTCACGGTCGGTGTCTCCCGCCCTCAGATCGGCGGGTTTCGGCTCTGCGGTGTTCTTACGGATCGCGGGAGGCCTGAAGGAGTCCACCCTTCGACGATAAGCCCTCCCATCCCCTGTCCGGGCGGATCGGCACGGCCCCGCACGGGACCATTGACCCCCGGGAACGGCGCCCCTACGCTGACGGAAACTTGAACCCCCCTCATGTTCATGGAGGCCGTGGTGCCGACCCCGCGTGACAGGCAGGCACGGGTGGCGACCTGGGGCGCCTTCTTCGTCCAGGGCCTGTGCTTCGCCACCCTGCTCACCCACGTGGCCGATCTGCAGCACAAGTTCGAGCTGAGCGACGGCGACCTCACCATGGTCCTGCTGCTGGTGCCGGTGATCGCGGGAGTCGGGAGCGCCGCCGCGGGCTTCCTCGCCGCCCGGTACGGCAGCGCCCCGGTGCTGAGGATCTCCCAGCTGGCCGTGTGCGCCATCGTGGTCCTCCTGGGCTGGAACGGCGACCTCACCGGCCTGTACGTGCTGAGCGCCGCCTTCGGTCTCGCCGTCGGAGCGGTCGACGCGGCGATGAACATGCAGGCGGTGGCGGTCGAGCGCACCTACGGCATGAGCGTGCTGACCGGCTTCCACGCGGTGTGGAGCGTCGGCTCGATGCTGGGCGCCGGGATCAACTCCGCCTTCAGCGCGCTCGGGGTGGACCTCAGCTGGTCCTTCACGGTCCCGGTGGTGATCGGCGCGGTCATCTCGCTGGTCATGCTCCCCCGCCTCTACGGGCGCGAGGAGGAGCGGGCGACCGCGCGGGCCGTGGAGGTCGCGGCGGCCCGGGTGCCGTGGCGGCCGATCATCCCGCTCTGCCTGGCGATGGCCTTCCTCTACGTCGGCGACGCGGCGGTCTCCAACTACAGCACCGTCTACATGGAGAGCGCGCTGGGGGCGACCGGCTGGCTGGTGCCCTTCGCCTACCTCGCCTACCAGGCGGCGATGCTCCTGGCGCGGATCCCCGGGGACCTCGCCGTGCGCCGGTACGGCCCGGCCCCGATGGTCCGGCTGGGCTCGGTGGTCGCCACGCTGGGCCTGCTCGGCATCGTCGTCGCCCCCGGCGCCGTGCCGGCCGTGCTCTCCTTCGGCCTCGTCGGCATCGGCCTGTCGATCATCGCCCCGCAGTCGTTCTCCGCGGCGGGCCGCCTGGGAGCAGGGGCCGAGACCGCCATCGCCCGGGTCAACCTGTTCAACTACGTCGGCTTCGTCGTCGGCGCCGCCGTGGTCGGGACGGTCAACGACCTGGTGAACGTGCGGGTGGCGTTCATCCCGGCCGCGGTCCTGGTGGCGCTGATCGTGTTCCTGGCGAAGGGCTTCCAGCCCCGGACCGCCGAGGCCGCGGCGCGTCAGGGATAGCGCTCGCCGGGACGTCCGCCGCTCCCGGGCGTGTCACAGATAGGGCAGCTGGTCCCGCTTGGCCCTCTCGTAGGCCTCGCGGGCCCGCCGTACCTCCTCCTCGCCGGACACCTCCGCGACCGGCACGTCCCACCAGGCCGTGGTGGCCGCGGCGGGGCCGGGAACGGTCTCCACGTACACGACCGTGGTGCGGGAGGACCCGCGGGCCTCGGTCAGCGCCGCGCGCAGCGACTTGGGGTCGTCGGCGCGCAGCACCTCGGCGCCCAGGCTGGCCGCGTTGGCGGCCAGGTCGACCGGGACGAACGGGCCGTCCAGCTGCCCGGAGGCGCCGCGGGCGCGGTAGGCGGTGCCGAGCCTGCGCGCCCCGACGGACTCCGACAGCCCGCCGATCGAGGCGAAGCCGCGGTTGTCCACCAGGACGATCACGAGCTTGACGCCCTCCTGCACGGCGGTGGCGATCTCCTGGGCCATCATCAGGTAGGACCCGTCGCCGACCAGCACGAACACCTCGCGCTCCGGGGCGGCGAGCTTCACCCCCAGCCCTCCGGCGATCTCGTAGCCCATGCAGGAGTAGCCGTACTCCACGTGGTAGGCGCCGGGCTCGCGCGTCATCCACAGCTTGTGCAGGTCCCCGGGCATCGACCCGGCCGCGTTGACCACCACGCCGTCCTGGGCGACCTCGTTGACCAGGCCGAGCACGACCGGCTGGGTCAGCTCCTCCCCGGTGGTGACCAGGGAGACCTGCTCGTGCCAGCCGTGGGCCAGCTCGGCGGCCCGGCCGGTCCACCCCGCCTCGGCCCGCCAGTCCCCCAGCGCCCCGAACGCCTCCAGCGCCGCGCGGGCGTCGGCGACGAGCGTCTCCCCGGCGTTCTTGGCCGCGTCGAAGGCGGCGACGTTGACGTTGAGGAACCGGGCCTGACCGAACAGGGTCCGGGAGGCGGTGGTGAAGTCGCTGTAGCGGGTCCCGACGCCGATCACCAGGTCCGCCTCCCGCGCCAGCGCGTTGGCCGCGGCGGTGCCGGTGTGGCCGACCGCGCCGACCCAGCGGGGATGGTCGTACGGCACGGCGCCCTTGCCCGCCTGCGTCTCGGCCACCGGCACGCCGTGCCGCTCGGCGAAGGCGGCCAGCGCGCCGGCGGCCCCGCTGTAGATCACCCCTCCCCCGGCGACGACCAGCGGCCTGCGGGAGGCGCGGATCAGCTCCAGCGCCCGCTCCAGCGCGGCGGGCTCGGGCACCGGCCGGGCCACGTGCCAGACCCGCCGGGCGAACAGCTCCTCGGGCCAGTCGCGGGCCTCGGCCTGCACGTCCTGCGGCAGCGCCAGCGTGACCGCGCCGGTCTCGGCCGGGTCGGTCAGCACCCGCATCGCGGCCAGCAGCGCCGAGGGCAGCTGCTCGGGCCGGTTGATCCGGTCGAAGAAGCGGGAGACCGGCCGCAGGGCGTCGTTGACCGTCACGTCGTAGGAGCGCGGGTCCTCGAGCTCCTGCAGGACCGGGTTGGCGACGCGGGTGGCGAAGACGTCGCCGGGCAGCAGCAGGACGGGGATCCGGTTGATCGTGGCCAGCGCCGCCCCGGTGACGAGGTTGGTGGCGCCGGGGCCGATGGAGGTGGTGCAGGCGAAGGCCGAGAGCCGGTAGCGGGCGCGGGCGTAGCCGACGGCGGTGTGCACCATGGCCTGCTCGTTGCGGGCCGGATAGTACGGCAGCGCGTCACCGGTGCCCGCGCCCCGCTCGGCCAGGGCCTGGCCGAGGCCGGCCACGTTCCCGTGGCCGAAGATGCCCAGGACGCCCGCGACCAGCCGCTGTTCGGCGCCGTCGCGCTCCGACCACTGGCCGGCGAGGAAGCGCACCAGCGCCTGTGCCACCGTGAGCCTCATCGTGCCTCCTCGGGGAGAGCCGGGGCTCCGGGCCGCGCGGCCCGGAGCGGGGTCAGCGCCGCGTGGCCGCGTCCGTCACGGGGCCCGCCGCGGGGCCCGTCATGGGGACCCGGGGGTCGAGCGGCTGGTCCGCCCAGGAGGAGCGGACCCACGCGTGCCGGGGGTCGTCGCAGAAGGCCATCGACCGCTCGTCGGCGGGCCCGGCCAGCACGTTCAGGTAGTACAGGTCGTAGCCGGGGGCCGCCATCGACGGGCCGTGGTAGCCGTGCGGGACGAGCACCACGTCACCGCACGAGACCTCGGCGAGCACGTCGTGCGTGCCGTACACCCGCTGGTAGCCGGGGCCGCCCTCGAAGTAGTAGATCTCCTCCAGCACGGCCTCGTGCTCGGAGGCCGTGTCGTGCTTGTGCGGCGGGTAGGACGACCAGTTGCCGCCGGGGGTGAGCACCTCGACCGCCACGAGCTTGTCGCACTCGAAGGCGTCGGGGGAGCAGAAGTTGTTGACCTGGCGGCTGGCCTGCCCGGTGCCGCGCACCTCCACCGGCACCTCGCCGGCCGGGCCGTACCGCACGGGCAGGCGCCGGGACGCGCGGGCCGAGGGCAGGGCGAAGCGGCCCTCGCCGGTGATCCGGACGGTCGCCTCGACCGGCAGGTAGGCGAAGTCGGAGACCGCGTGGAAGACCGAGGTGCGGCCGTCGAGCGCGAGCCGTACCCCGTCGCACTCGACCACGCACGACCCCGACATCGGCAGGACCAGCATCTCCTCGCCGCCGGTGGCGAACTCGACGCTCTCGCCCGACAGGTTGAGCAGGCGCAGCCCGCAGTAGGTCCATCCGGCCGACTCGGGGGTCAGCCACAGCGCCCAGGGAGCCAGCGCGGTGCTGCCGGCCGGGATGAACGTCATGCCCCCTCCCCGCGCCGTGACCGGCCGGGACGCGGCGGCAGCGCGCCGCGCCTGTGTGATCGCCTGCTCATGTCGCCTCCAGCATCGCCGCCGCGGTGTCCACCGCCGCTGCCACGTCGTCATCGGAGGGGTACAGCAACGCCCGGCCCACCACAAGCCCCCGGACGCCGGGAAGCCGCAACGCCTTGCGCCAGGCGGCGTACGCCAGGTCGGGCGCGTCGCCCGGGTCGCCGCCCAGCAGCAGCGTGGGCAGGGTGGTGGCGCGCATCACCCGCTCCATGCCGTCCACGACCGGGATCTTCAGCCACGTGTGCGCCGAGGTCGCGCCGAGGCCCTGGCAGACGTGCACCGACCGGATGACGCCCTCGGCCGACAGGTCGTGGGTGACCGCCCCGTCCACCCGGCGCGACCAGAACGGCTCGACCATCGCGACCAGCCCGCGGGCGGCCAGCTCGGTGACCGCCCGCCCGCAGGACTCCAGCGTGGCGGCGGTGGCGGGCTCGTCGACGCCGATCCGGCAGAGCATCTTGCCGCCGTCCAGGCCCATCCGCGCGATGGTGGCGGCGTCGTAGGCGGTGAAGCGGTCGTCGAACTCGAAGACGGTGCCCTGCACGCCGCCCCGGTTCATCGACCCGATGACGACCTTGCCGTCCAGCGCGCCGAGCAGCAGCAGGTCCTCGACCACGTCGGGGGTGGCCAGCAGCCCGTCCACGCCCGGCCTGGCCAGCGCCACGCACAATCGCCGGAGCAGATCGATCCGGCTGCCCATGGCCAGCGGCCGGTTGCCGACGCCGAGCGCGCCCCTGGCGGGGTGGTCGGCCGCGATGATCAGCACCTGGTCGCGCTCCTCCAGCAGGCTCCGCCTGCGCCGGGCGGCGGCCGCCTCGGCGATCCGCCAGGGATGACGCGCCCTGGTCTCCAGCAGCCTGCGGTGGTCGGCCTCCCGCAGCCCCGCGATCTCCTCGGCTCCAGATCTCTCGGCCCCCGATCCGCTCACCGCCCGCCCCCTCGCCTCGCATCCGGCCGGCCCCCGCCCGGCGCGGCCGGTGTCCCGGCCGCACCGAGCACGTCCAGCACCTCCTCCACCGCAGGCATGGCCGGCGCGCAGGCCAGCCGGCCCGCCACGATCGCCCCGGCCGCGTTGGCGAACCGGAGCGTGCGCTCCAGCGGCCACCCTTCGAGCAGGCCGTGGCAGAGCGCCCCGCCGAAGGCGTCGCCAGCGCCGAGCCCGTTGACGACCTCGACCGGGACCGGCGGCACCTCCACCGTCTCGCCCGCGGTCATGCCCAGCACCCCGCCGCCGCCCTGTTTGACGACCGCCAGTTCCACGCCCGCCTCCAGCAGCGCCCTGGCCGCCTCATGCGGCTTGCGCGTGCCGGTGGCGACCTCGACCTCGTCGAGGTTGCCGACCGCGACGGTGACGTGCCCGAGCACCCCGCGCACCTGGTCGCGGGCCTCCCCCGGATCCGTCCAGAACATCGGCCGGTAGTCGAGGTCCAGCACCGTGTGCCGGCCCCGCGCCCGGGCCCGCCAGGCGGCCAGGTGCGCGCTGCGGGACGGCTCCGCCGACAATCCGGTCACCGTCGCCCAGAACAGCTGCGCCGCGGCCACGGCGGGCAGGTCGAGCTCCTCCGGGAGGATCTCCAGGTCGGGGGCCTTGGGGTAGCGGTAGAAGTAGAGAGGGAAGTCCTCCGGCGGCCGGATCTCGCAGAACGTCACCGGGGTGGGCAGGCCGGGCACCGCGGTGACGTAGCGGTCGTCGACGCCGTACTCCCGCAGCGCGTCGTGGACGAACAGGCCGAACGGGTCGGCCCCGGTCCGGGTGATCACGGCGCTGGAGCGGCCCAGCCGGGCGGCGGCCACGGCCACGTTGGTCGGACTGCCGCCCAGGTACTTGCCGAAGGTCTCCACCTCCCGCAGCGACACCCCCACCTGCAGCGGGTAGACGTCGACCCCGACCCGTCCCATGGTCAGGACCTCGGGCGCCGGCGCGGAGCCCTCCGCCCTCACGAGAGCCCTTCCAGGTAGGCCAGGCTCTCCCGGACGTTCCACCTGGGATCCTCGTCCGAGGCGGCCCCGGGTCCGAGGATGACGTCCTGTTCCAGGACGTACCAGCCGGCGTAGCCGGCCGCGGTCAGGCGGGCGACGATGCCCGCCACGTCCACGTCGCCGAGCCCGAGCGGGCGGTACAGGCCCGCCCGCACCGCCCGGGTGTAGGTCAGCCCGCCCTCCCGCACCCGCCCGGCCGTCTCGGCGTCCACGTCCTTGAGGTGGACGTGGGCGACGCGCCCGGCGGCGCGGCGGACCAGCTCGCCGGGGTCGGTGCCGCCGATGAGCAGGTGGCCGGTGTCCAGGCAGAGCGGCACCGTGCTGCCGTCGAGCACCCGGTCCACCTCCTGCGGGGTCTCGACCATGGTCCCGACGTGCGGGTGCAGGGTGACGGCGCGGCCGAACTCCCTGGCGTCGCGCAGGATCAGGCGCAGGTTGTTGAGCAGGGTCTTCCAGCCGCCGGCGTCCAGGACGGGCTTGGCGTCGTAGCCCTCCCCGCCGGTCGCGGCGGCCAGCACGACGACCTCGACGTCGCCGTCCTGGAAGGCGCGCATGGTGGCGCGGACCTCGGGGAGCGGGTCGTAGCGGGGGTCGTGCAGGACGACGGGGACGAACCCGCCGACCGCGCGCAGGCCGTACCGCCCGAGCAGGGCGCGGCACCGCGACGGCGAGGGGGGCAGGAAGCCGGGGGGGCCCAGCTCGGTGGCCGTCAGGCCCACGTCCCGCATCTCGGCGAGCACCAGGGAGCGGTCCAGCTGCCGCCCCCATCCGGGGACCTCGCACACGCCCCAGGAGATCGGGGCGCCGGCCGTCCTGATCGCGCCCTTGCCCGCCGGCCGCTCCGGCCCGCTCATCTGACCACCTCCGCCACTCGGACCGCCCGCCGTTGCCGCAGCGACAGGTCGGCCGCCTCGGCGACGTAGAGGGCGGCCAGCGCGTCCTCGACGGTGCACGGACTGTCGATCTCCCCGCGGGCGGCGGCCAGGAAGGCCCCCAGCTCGGCCACGTAGGCGGCGGCGAACCTGGTGGCGAAGTCCGGCCACGGCTCCCCGCCGGGTTGCAGGCCCTCGGCGCTGGTCAGCGGGGCGCGCGGATCGAGGCCGACCGCCTGGGTCCGCAGCGTCCCGGCCAGCTCCATCCGCACGTCGTAGCCGGCCCCGTTGTAGCGGGAGCCCTGCAGCGTGACCAGCGTGCCGTCGTCCATCGTGACGAGGGCGGCGCTGTTGTCGACGTCCCCGGCCTCGGCGAAGAACGCCTCGCCGCGGTTGGCCCCGGTCGCGTAGACGCCGACGGCCTCCCGGCCGGTGACCCAGCGCAGGATGTCGAAGTCGTGGATGTGGCAGTCGCGGTAGATCCCGCCGGAGGTGGCGATGTATCCGGCGGCGGGCGGGCGGGGGTCGGCGGTGATCAGGTGCACCCGGTGCAGCCGCCCGATCTCCCCGGCTCGCAGCGCCCGGCGGGCCTCGGCGTAACCGGCGTCGAAACGGCGCTGGAAGCCGATGTGCACGACCGTCCCGCTCTGCTTGGCGGCCTCCAGCACCCGGACCGTGTCGTCCACGTCCGAGGCGGCGGGCTTCTCGCAGAACACCGGGATCCCCGCGGCGCAGGCCCGCAGCAGCAGCCCGGCGTGGGTGGCCGTGGGGGTCGCCACCACCAGGGCCTCGGCCTCGAAGGGATCGCCCACCCCGGCCTTCTCCCCCAGCCCGGCGGCCACTTCGGCGGCCCGTTCCCCGTCCTCGTCGGCCACCACCAGCTCGTCGACGCGGGGGTGCGCCGCCAGAGTCATCGCGTGGAACGCCCCTATGCGTCCGAGACCCAGCAAACCGACGCGCATAATGCCTCCGGCGGAGAGAGCGGCTGGTTTCCAGTTCTAAGCGACGCTCCGGGCATCGTCAAGACTTTGTCAGGACATGCGGACGATCTATCAACTCGGCGAGGTCGTCAGCGCGCCCTCAGCGCGAAGGCGCGGATCACCTCTCCCGTGCGGTGGACCGGGAGCCTGGCGAACCCCATGACGAGGGCGGGCGGGCCCGGCCGGCGGCGCATCGGCCCCACCGGCTCGGCCGCCAGCCCGCACTGCCGCGCCGCCGCCGCGACGGCCGGTTCGTCCCAGTCCCCGGGCAGCTCGGCGAGCAGGTGCAGCCCGGCGGAGACGCCGCGCACGGTGATCTCGGGGAGGTGCTCGGCCAGGGCCCGGACCAGGGCGTCGCGCCGGATGCGGTACTCCCGGCGCATCCGCCGCAGGTGCCGGTCGTAGGCGCCCGTGCGCACGAAGTCCGCCAGCGCGTACTGCTCCAGCACCGGGGAGCCCATGTCCAGCTCGCTCCGCGCCAGCCGTACGGCGGCGGCGATCTCCGGCGGGGCCGCCACCCAGCCGAGCCGGAGGCCGGGGGCCAGGGACTTGCTGACGCTCCCGGCCAGGACCACCCGGTCGGGGGCGAGCCCCTGCAGGCAGCCCACCGGGTCGCGGTCGAAGCGGAACTCGGCGTCGTAGTCGTCCTCCAGGACCGTCGCGCCCGTCGCCGTGGCCCATTCGATCAGCTCGGCGCGGCGGCGCGGGGAGAGCACGACCCCGGTCGGGTAGTGGTGGGCCGGAGTGAGCAGCACCGCCCGCACCCCCGTCCCGGCGAGCGCCGCCACCTCGACGCCCTCCTCGTCCACCGGGACCGCGACCGGGTCGGCCCCGGCCGACCGGAGAAGCGGGAGCTGGCGCAGGCCGGTCGGGTCCTCGACCGCGAGCCGGATCCGCCCGGGGCCCGGCGGCGGGGCCGCGCCCCCGTCCACGAACCAGCTCAGGTCGGCGCCGCTCCGGTCGCCCGCGGGCAGCCGCCCGGCCAGCGCCTGCACGGTGAGGTTCAGCCCCTGGGCCACCCCGCCCACGATCACCAGGTTCTCCGGCGTGACGTCGGCCCCGCGGACCCTGCGCAGGTAGGCGGCCAGCTCCTCGCGCAGCTCGGACACGCCGCCGGGGTCGCCGTAGTCCAGGGCGTCGGCGGGCAGCGCGGCCAGCGCCCGCCGGGTGGCGGCCGTCCACCGCTCGCGGGGGAAGGAGCGCAGGTCGGGCGAGGTGGGACGGCGCGTGTAGTCGCACTCGGGGACCGGCTCCCCGGGAGCCGCGGCGCCGCCCTCCGGGCGCTCGCGCGGGCCGGCGGGGCCTGCGACGGCGGGACCCGCGTCCGCGGAACTCGCGGCGGCAGCACCTGTGACGGCGGGATCCGGGGCGGTGAAGCCCGCGGCGGGGCCCGCGGCGGGGCCCGCGGCGGGGCCCGCGGCGGAGTCCCGGGCCGACGGGGCGCGGCAGGCCGCGGGGGCCACCCGCGTCCCCACGCCCACCCGGGAGATCAGGAAGCCCTCGGCGACCAGCTGCTCGTAGGCCTCCACCACCACGCCGCGCGAGAGCCCGAGGTCCCTGGCCAGCTCCCGGCTGGCGGGCAGCCGCTCCCCGGCCGCCAGCCTGCCGCGCCGTACGGCGTCGCGCAGCTCGCGGGTGATCTGCCCGGAGATGCCCCCCGCCTCGCGGTCGATGGTCAGGTGAAGATCCGCCACCCGTCCCCCTCCAGATCGGCCGCAGCCGGGATTGGTCCTGTTTCCCAAGCGCCGATTGGACTGAACGAGGGAACCATTGGCTTCCTAGCATTCCCGACATGAGCACCGATGTCATCACCAGAGGCGGGGAAACCCGGGGTCTCGTCCAGGCCTCCGGGGCGATGTTCCTGGTGGGCACCCTCGCCGGGGTCGCCGGAGCGATCCGGGACTATCCCCTGTACGGCGGGCAGGCGCTGCGCTATCTCCTGGCCTCGGCCGTCCTGCTGGCCGTCGCGCGACTGGCCGGTCTGAGGTTCCTGCGGCTGACGCTCAAGGAGACCGCCCTTCTGGTCGCGCTCTCCATCACGGGGCTGGTCATCTTCAACGTCTGCGTGATCGAGGCGACCGGGCACGGCGGCCCCGCCCTGGTCGGCACCGTACTCGGCACCGTCCCGCTGGCGCTGGCCCTGCTGGACGGCCGCCCCTCGCCCCGGGTGGTCGGGGCGGCGGCCGTGGTGGTGGCCGGGGCGACGGTGGCCACCGGGCTGGGCAGCGGCGACATGACCGGTCTGCTGTGGTCGCTGGGCGCTCTGGTCTGCGAGGTCTGCTTCTCGCTGCTGGCCCTGCCGCTGCTGCCCCGGCTGGGCGCGGTGCGGGTCTCGGCCTACTCGGCGGCGCTGGCCGTGCCGATGCTCGTGGTGATCGGCCTGACGGTGGACGGCGCCGCGATGCTGCGCGTGCCGACCCCCGCCGAGGCGGCGGGCCTCGGCTACCAGTCGATCATCGTCACCACCGTGGCGTTCTTCCTGTGGTACGACGCGCTGCCCCGGCTCGGCCCCGGACGGGCGGGGCTGTTCGCCGGGCTGATCCCGGTGGGCGCGATCGCGACGGGGGCCGTACTCGGCCTCGGCGCCCCGTCGGCCGCCGACCTGGCCGGCGCCGCGCTGGTCGTCGCCGGCATCGTCATCGGCCTGCGGGTCTCCCGGACCCGCCAGGCGCCCCCGGGAACGGACGGCGGCTCAGTGCCGCAGCGGTCCCCAGAACTTGCTCTCCTCGGCGACGCTCCGCAGCACGATCGCGAGGAGTGATCCTCCCAGACCGACGCTGATGATCGCCCCGAGCACGTACATCACGATGTAACCGGCTTCCATGACTCCTCCTCCTCAAGCGGTGGATCGGCCTTCATCGATATCTTCGTCGGCCCGCGTCCCGGGGTTGCCCGTCCCGTCCGATGGCAGCGTCAAGATTCGGCGCCGATATCCGGTCAGGCGCCCGGCCGCGGCGGGGGCGGCGCCGCGGCCCTCCGGAGCGCCCGCCGGGAGGCCGTACCCTCTAGGGGACCGGAGAAGACCCCCGGCACGGAGGATCCGAGACGATGCCCGAGTTCGACTACACCGACCTGCTCCCGCTGGGACCGGATGAGACGCAGTACCGTCTGATCAGCAGCGAGGGGGTGCGCGTCGTCGAGGCCGCGGGCCGCAGGTTCCTGGAGGTCGAACCCGAGGCGCTGCGCCTGCTCACCGAGACCGCGATCCACGACATCTCCCACTATCTCCGGTCCTCGCACCTCGCCCAGCTCCGGAAGATCATCGATGACCCGGAGTCCAGCGGCAACGACCGCTTCGTCGCGCTCGACCTGCTGAAGAACGCCTCCATCTCGGCCGGCGGCGTGCTCCCGATGTGCCAGGACACCGGCACCGCGATCGTGATGGGCAAGCGCGGCCGGCACGTGCTCACCGACGGCGCCGACGCCGAGCACGTCTCGCGGGGCGTCTACGACGCCTACACCAGGCTCAACCTGCGCTACTCGCAGATGGCCCCGATCACCATGTGGGAGGAGAAGAACACCGGCTCCAACCTCCCCGCCCAGATCGAGCTGTACGCCGAGGACCCGCACGGCCACCCCGACGAGTACAAGCTGCTGTTCATGGCCAAGGGCGGCGGCAGCGCCAACAAGTCGTTCCTGTACCAGGAGACCAAGGCGGTCCTCAACGAGAAGCGCATGCTGGCCTTCCTGGAGGAGAAGATCCGCTCCCTGGGCACCGCCGCCTGCCCGCCGTACCACCTGGCGATCGTGGTGGGCGGCACCTCGGCGGAGTACGCCCTGAAGACGGCCAAGTACGCCAGCGCCCGCTATCTGGACTCCATCCCCACCTCCGGCTCCCCCAGCGGTCACGGCTTCCGCGACACCGAGCTGGAGGCCAAGGTCTTCGAGCTCACCCAGAAGCTCGGCATCGGCGCCCAGTTCGGCGGCAAGTACTTCTGCCACGACGTCCGCGTGATCCGCCTGCCCCGGCACGGCGCCTCCTGCCCGGTCGCCGTCGCGGTCTCCTGCAGCGCCGACCGCCAGGCCCTCGCCAAGATCACCCCCGAGGGGATCTTCCTGGAGCAGCTGGAGACCGACCCGGCGCGGTTCCTGCCGGAGACCACCGACGAGCACCTGTCGGACGACGTGGTGAAGATCGACCTCAACCGGCCGATGCAGGAGATCCTCGCCGAGCTGACGAAGTACCCGGTCAAGACCCGCCTGTCGCTGACCGGCCCGCTGGTCGTGGCCCGCGACATCGCGCACGCCAAGATCGGCGAGCTGCTCGACGCGGGCGGTGAGATGCCGCAGTACATGAAGGACCACGCCGTCTACTACGCCGGCCCCGCCAAGACCCCCGAGGGCTACGCCTCCGGCTCCTTCGGCCCCACCACCGCCGGCCGGATGGACTCCTACGTCGAGCGCTTCCAGGCCGCGGGCGGCTCCATGGTGATGCTCGCCAAGGGCAACCGGTCCAAGCAGGTCACCGAGGCCTGCCAGAAGTACGGCGGCTTCTACCTCGGCTCGATCGGCGGCCCGGCCGCCCGCCTGGCCCAGGACTGCATCAAGAAGGTCGAGGTCCTGGAATATCCGGAGCTCGGCATGGAAGCCGTCTGGAAGATCGAAGTCGAGGATTTCCCGGCCTTCATCGTGGTCGACGACAAGGGTGAGGACTTCTTCACCGACACCACCGGACCGGTTCTGACAATCGGCCGCCGCTGACGGGTTCCGGCCGGGTCCGCGCAGGCCGTGAGGCCGCCGCCGGACCCGGCCGGATATCACTGAGCGTTTCCCAACGGATACAAGACAGAAAATCTGACTACATCAGGCAAGAAACTTCAGGCCTGTCTCTACTGGTCGCATTGCGCAAATAGGTAAGCTGCCCAACATGCGTGCGCCGTCCGGATACCTCCTTGCCGCGCGATATCGGCTTGTGGAGCCGGTCGGCCGTGGCGGCATGGGCACGGTCTGGCGGGCGCGCGACGAGCTGCTCGACCGCGAGGTCGCGGTCAAGGAGGTGCGCCTGCCCCTGGTCCTGGACGAGGACCTGCGGGCGGAGCTGTGCGCCAGGACCGAGCGCGAGGGGCGGGCCACCGCGATGGTCGCCCATCCTTCGGTGATCACCGTCTTCGACGTCGTCACCGAGGACGAGCGCCCCTGGATCGTCATGGAGCTGCTCAACGCCAGGTCCCTGGAGCAGCTGGTGCAGCAGGAGGGCCCGCTGCCGCCGCGCCGGGCGGCGGAGATCGGGCGGCAGGTCCTGGGCGCCCTGCGGGCCGTGCACGCCAAGGGCATCCTGCACCGCGACGTCAAGCCCAGCAACGTCCTGGTGACCGAGGACCGGGCGGTCCTGACCGACTTCGGGCTCGCCGCGCTCGAAGGCGACGCCTCGATCACCCAGGCCGGCATCGTGCTCGGCTCGGCGGGATACATCGCGCCCGAGCGGGTGCTGGGCGCCAAGGCGAGCCCCGCGGCCGACCTGTGGTCGCTCGGGGCGACCCTCTACACCGCCGTCGAGGGACGCGGCCTGCACGGACGCCGTACGGCCGCCGCCGCCCTGGCCGCGCTGACCAGCGGCGAGCCGATCCCGATGGAGAAGGCCGGGCCGCTGGCCCCGGTGCTCCAGGGCCTGCTCGGCATCGACCCGGTCACCCGTCTCGACCCGGTCCGCGCCTCCCTGATGCTCTCCCGCGTGGCGGCCGGCGGGTCGGCCGAGGATCCGCTCGCCCGCGCGGCGGGCAAGGCCGTGCGCAACGCCGCGATGATCGCGCCCCCGTCTTTCCATCGCCGGCCCCAGCACCGGGGCCTGCACCGTGCCGGATCGACTCCCGGACCCGTCCCGCTGCCGGTCGCGACGCCGGTTCCGATGCCGCGCGGGCACCGCCGGCCGATGGAGGGGACGCACCGCAAACCCCTGGATCCGTGGCCGACGCCGCGTCCTTTTGTGAGATTTATGTCACCTTTTATCCGCTTGGTGCTCCCACGTCGCCTGTGGCCCAAGGAACTCCGCAAGCGCGGTTAAAGCGTTCATCAAGCTCCAATCGCTATCTTCTACTCATGCCGGAACAGCAGACGCGCGTGCTCGCTGACCGCTACGAGCTGATCACACCGCTCGGCCGAGGGACGATGGGCACCGTTTGGCGGGCTCACGACCGTTCCCTGGGCAGGGACGTGGCGATCAAGGAGATCCGTCAGGAGCCCGGGCTCAGCGAGGCACAACGCGCCGAACTACGGGAGCGCATGATCCGCGAGGGTCGTACGGCTGCCCGCATCAGCCACCCATCAGTCGCCACCGTCCACGACGCCATCATCGAGGACGGCAGCCCGTGGATCATCATGGAGCTGGTGCAGGCGCGCTCCCTCGAACGGGTGATCGAGGAGGAGGGGCCGCTCCCGCCCCGCCTGGTCGCCGAGATCGGCGCCGACCTGCTGGGGGCGCTGCGCGCCGCCCACGCCCAGGGGATCCTGCACCGCGACGTCAAGCCCGGAAACGTGCTGATCACCGAGAGCGGCCGGGTGGTGCTGACCGATTTCGGCATCGCCAAGGCCGAGGGCGACACGAGCCTCACCCAGACCGGCATGGTGATCGGCTCGCCCGGCTACACCGCCCCCGAGCGGGCCCGAGGAGAGCACACCGGGCCCGAGTCCGACCTGTGGTCGCTCGGGGCCACGCTGTACTTCGCGGTCGAGGGCCGCCCGGCCTACGAGCGCTCCTCGGTGGCCGAGACGCTGGCCGCGCTGATGACCGAGAACGTCGACCCGCCGGTCCAGGCGGGCCCGCTGCGCCCGGTGCTGGAGCAGCTGCTGGAGAAGGACCACACGGCACGCCTGACCCCCGGCCAGGCGGCCGTCATGCTGCGCGCCGTGGCCGACACCCCCTCCGCCGAGGCGGCGTCCCTGGAGCTCGACGAGCCCGGGACCGCGGGCGGGTCCGGCTCCGCGGGCTCGAAGGGTGCCGCGGGTGCCTCCCCGGCGGCCGGGGACGCGGAGTCCGGCACCGCGGAGGAGACCGCCCGGGACGGGGCGGAGGCCGCCGACGAGGCCGGAACCGGCCCCGTGCGGGCCGTGGCCATGGGTGCCGGCGCTGCGGGCGGCACGGGCGTCTCAGGCGCCTCGGACGTCTCGCAGGCTGCCGGAGACGCGGACGGAACCGGTGCGTCGGGCGACGGGACCGGGGCCGTGAAGGCCGAGGCCGGGGCCGTGAAGGCCGGGGCCGACAGTGCGGCCGAGCCTGCGACGGCCGAGGGCGCGGAGCACGGAACCGGCGAGGGTGCGGAGCCGGGAACCGGTGGTGGGACCGGATCCGCGGAGGCGGGAGCCGAAGCCGGGCCGGCGGCGGACGAAGAGGAGTTCGACGCCGACCGCACCATGATCGTCATCCGGCCCAAGAACGGCCTGCGCCTGCCCGGGACCGGTGAGACCCCCACGGCGGCCCCCGTACCCCCCGCTCCCCCGGCCAGGCCCCGGCCCCGGCCGGACGTGACGTCCGACCTCGGGGTGCCGGTCGCCGGGAAGCCGAAGGGCCAGGCCGCCGCCGAGGCCGCGAAGCGCGGGGCCCCGGACGCGCCGCAGATCGACGACTCCTCCCCGACGCCGCCGCACGGCTTTCCCGTCGTGTCGAAGCTGGGCACGCCGGTGGCCGGCAAGCCGGCCGGTCCGGGTGCCCCGGCGGGCTCCTCCACCGACGACGAGTCGACGGCCGTGGGGATGCTGCCCGGCGCCGGCCGTCCCGGCGGGCCGGCGGGCCCGGGTGGTCAGGGCATGACCGGCGGTCCGGGTGGACCCGGTGGTCCCGGCGGGTTCCCCGCGCCGGGCCCGGGCGGACCGGGCGGGCCCGGTCCCCAGGAGGGCTGGCAGCCGTTCCCGCCGGGATCGGGGCCGGGACCCTCGAACGGCAGCCACCCGCCCTCCGGGCTGGGCACCGACCTGTTCGCCATCGCCGGATCGCAGGGCGGACCGGCCGCGCCGAACGCCAAGCCCCCGGGCGGGAAGGTCGGAACGCTCGTCCTCATCGGGGTGGCCGCCGTCTCCATGGTGATCATCATGATCCTGGTGGTCGCGGCCTTCGCCGAGACCGGCGCGGGCGACCCCACCGCGGCGAACCTGTCGGCCGGCACGTCCGCGGCCTCGGGGTCGGGCGCCGGCGAGGACGCCGCGCCCGCGGCGTCCCCTGACTCCTCGCTCGCTGCGGACCTGCGGCGGCACGAGGACGCCGAGGGGTTCAGCATCGACCCGCCGGCCCCGCTGCGGGCGAGCAGCCGGGGGGACGACGTCGTCTTCAAGAGTGAGGACGACACCCGCTATCTCCGGGTCAACACCTCCGCGCACCCCTCCGGGAACGTCAGGGCGAGCGTCAAGGCGGCCCAGAGGGCCGCGGCCAGCGCCGGGACCTACCCCGGCTACCGGCTGATCGGCGTCACCGCGGTCGAGCCCGAGCCGTACGCCGGGGCGAAGACCGCCGACTGGGAGTTCACCTACGTCGCCGGCGGCGAGACCATCCACGTGCTGGCCCGCTTCGTGAACCTGCCGGGCGAGAACGACTACACCATCTACTGGGCGGTCCCCGCGACCTCCTGGGACGAGCAGGCGGGGATGCGCGAGGCCGTGCTGGCCTCCTTCCGGCCCGCCGGGGAGAAGGCCTCCGGCGGCTCCTGAGCACCGCCCGCGCGACACCGTCCGGCGGTGCCGGTGGCGACACCGGCACCACCGAACGGCGGGCTTATGCCCCGGGTTGCAGACTGGGGCCATGAGTGAGTATCGGATCGAACATGACTCGATGGGCGACGTGCGCGTTCCGGCGAGTGCCAGGTGGCGGGCCCAGACCCAGCGGGCGGTGGAGAACTTCCCGATCTCGGGCCGCGGCCTGGAGAGCCCGCACATCGCCGCCCTCGGCCTGATCAAGGCGATCGCCGCCGAGGTCAACGCCGAGCTCGGCGTGCTCGACAAGGAGCTGGCCCAGGCCATCGCCGAGGCCGCCACCGACGTCGCGGAGAACGAGTGGGACAGCGAGTTCCCGATCGACGTCTTCCAGACCGGCTCGGGGACCTCGTCCAACATGAACGCCAACGAAGTGATCGCCACCGTCGCCGAGGAGCGGCTGGGCCGCCCCGTGCACCCGAACGACCACGTCAACGCCTCCCAGTCCTCCAACGACGTGTTCCCCACCTCCATCCACGTGGCCGCCATGACCGAGGTGACCTATCACCTCATCCCCTCCCTGAAGCACCTGGCCACCGCGCTGCGCGCGAAGGCCGCGGAGTTCTCCGAGGTCGTCAAGGCGGGCCGTACGCACCTGATGGACGCCACCCCGGTCACGCTGGGCCAGGAGTTCGGCGGCTACGCCACCCAGATCGACAACGCCGTCGCCCGGGTGCGGAGCGCGCTGCCCCATCTGGCCGAGCTCCCGCTGGGCGGGACCGCGGTCGGCACCGGCGTCAACACCCCGCCGGGCTTCGCTCCGAAGGTCATCGACAAGCTCCGCGAGGCCACCGGGCTCCCGTTCGTCGAGGCCCCCGACCACTTCGAGGCCCAGGGCGCCCGGGACGCGGTGGTGGAGCTCTCCGGCCAGCTCCGGACCGTCGCGGTCTCCCTCAACAAGATCGCCAACGATCTCCGCTGGATGGGCTCGGGCCCGCGCGCCGGGCTCGGCGAGGTCAACCTGCCCGACCTGCAGCCCGGCTCCTCGATCATGCCCGGCAAGGTCAACCCGGTCATCCCCGAGGCCGTGTGCATGGTCGCCGCCCAGGTCGTCGGGAACGACGCCGCCATCGCCTTCGCCGGGGCCTCGGGCACCTTCGAGCTCAACGTGGCCCTGCCGGTCATGGCGCGCAACGTCCTGGAGTCCGTACGGCTGCTCGCCAACGTCTCCCGGCTGCTGGCCGACCGCTGCGTGCAGGGCATCACGGCCAACACCGAGCGCCTGCGGGAGTACGCCGAGTCCTCGCCGTCCATCGTCACCCCGCTCAACCGCCACGTCGGCTACGAGGAGGCCGCGAAGATCGCCAAGCAGGCCCTGGAGGAGCGCAAGACCATCCGGCAGGTCGTCATCGAGCGCGGCCACGTCGCCGACGGCACCCTCACCGAGGAGCAGCTCGACTCCCTGCTCGACGTCCTGTCCATGACCCGCCCGCCGTCGTAGATCGACTGCCTGGCAGACTCACCCCATGACGCAGATCAAGTTCTACGGTCGCCGCGACGTCTGGGCCCCGCTTCGGCGGGAGCTGTCCGACGTCGTGCACGAGTGCGTGGTCGAGACGTGGAAGCTCCCGCCGGACAAGCGGTTCCACCGCTTCCTGCTGCTGGACGCCGAGGACCTGCTCTGCCCGCAGCGGAGCGAGCGCTATCTGATCGTGGAGATCGTCTGCTTCACCGGCCGCTCGGACGAGGCCAAGCGCGAGCTGATCCGGGCCCTGTTCGCCCGGACGCGGGAGGCGCTCGGCCTCGCCCCCGAGGATCTGGAGATCGTCATCCTGGAGGCGCCCCAGGTGAACTGGGGCATCCGGGGCGTGCCCGGCGACGAGCTGGCCCTGACCTATCCGGTCACCGTCTGATCGCCGCGGATCCCGGCGAACAGGTCGGTCTCCGGCAGCGTCGTCTCGACGTGTGAGCGGGCGAGGTGGTACTCCTCGGTGGGCCAGATCTCCCGTTCCACGTCACGCGGGGTGGAGAACCACGGCCCCTCGGGGTCGATCTGGGTGGCGTGCGCCTTGATCGCCCGGTCCCGGATCTCGAAATAGTCGTCGCAGGTCACCCGGGTGGTCGTGGCCAGCTGGGGCATGCCCTCGAACCAGTCGTCGGTGATCTCATCGGCCAGCGGCGACTCCAGCCCCCGGGCGAGCAGTCCCTCGTTGATCGCGGTGAACCACTCGCGGGTGAACGACACCGAGTAGTAGAGCTTGAGCGGCCGCCACGGCTCCCCGGTGCCGGGATGGCGCTCCGGGTCGCCCGCGGCCTCGAACGCCTCGACCGACACCCGGTGGGTCATGATGTGGTCCGGGTGCGGATAGCCGCCCGTCTCGTCGTAGGTGATGATCACATGCGGCCGGAACTCCCGCACAGCCGCCACCAGCGGCCGCGCGGCGACCTCCAGGTCCTGTACGGCGAAGCATCCCTCCGGCAGCGGCTCGCCCTCCCCGGGCAGCCCCGAGTCGACGAAGCCGAGCCAGCGGTGGCCGACGCCGAGGATCGCGGCGGCCTCGGCCATCTCCTTGCGCCGGATCTCCGCCATGTTCTCCAGCACTCCCGGCCGGTCCATCGCCGGGTTGAGGATGTCGCCGCGCTCCCCGCCCGTGCAGGTGCACACCAGGACCTCCACCCCCTCCCGGACGTAGCGGGCGAGCGTCGCCGCCCCCTTGCTGGACTCGTCGTCGGGGTGGGCGTGCACCGCCATCAGCCGCAGCGGGTTCGTGGTCACGGATTCTCCTCGAAGTGGGGAAGGCCGGAGGCTCGAAGGGGAAGGGAGCTCCGGGAAGAGGACGGGGCCGGGCCTCGGTCCCGCGGGGACGGGCCCGCGCCGAGGGGTCAGGGGCTCAGCGGGGTCAGGGGGTCGGCGAGGTGGTGAGGTCGGCGGGGCGGGGTCAGCCGAGATAGGCGCGCAGCCCGAGCGACCGGGACGGGTGGCGGAGCTTGGACATGGCCTTGGCCTCGATCTGGCGGATGCGCTCCCGGGTGACACCGTAGTCCTTGCCGATCTCGTCCAGGGTCCTGGGCCGCCCGTCGTCGAGGCCGAAGCGCAGGGCGACCACACCGGCCTCGCGCTCGCTGAGCGTGCCGAGCAGCTCGCGCAGCTGCTCGCGCAGGAGACCGGCGGAGACGACGTCCTCGGGGGTGACGGCCTGGGAGTCCTCGATGAGGTCGCCGAACTCCCCGTCGCTCCCGTCGCCCAGCGGGGTGTGCAGGGAGACGGGGTCGCGGTCGTATCCCTGCACCTCGGCGACCTTCTGCGGGGTCATGTCGAGCTCGCGGGCCAGCTCCTCGCCGGTGGGCTCGCGCCCCAGGGTGGTCAGCAGCTCCCGTCTGGCCCGGGTGAGCCTGTTGATCTGCTCCACCATGTGGACCGGGACCCGGATGGTCCGCGCCTGGTCGGCCACGGCCCGGCCGATCGCCTGCTTGATCCACCAGGTGGCGTAGGTGGAGAACTTGAAGCCCATGGTGTGGTCGAACTTCTCCACCGTGCGGATCAGGCCGACGTTGCCCTCCTGGATCAGGTCCTGCAGGAGCAGGCCGCGCCCGGTGTAGCGCTTGGCGACCGAGACGACCAGCCGCAGATTGGCCTCCAGCATGCGCTCCCTGGCGCGCCGGCCGTCCTCGGCGATCCACTCCAGCTCGGCGCGCGCGTCCGCCGTGAGCGCCTCGCCCACGGCCTCCAGCCGCTCCCTGGCGAAGGCGCCCGCCTCCATCCGCCTGGCCAGATCGACCTCCTGCTCGGCGGTGAGCAGCGGAATCGTGCCGATCTGCTTGAGATAGTCCTTGATCGAGTCCGTGCCGGTGGTGATCAGGAGCCTCTCCTCACACGAAATTTGTGTTGGACCTAAAATTAGGACCGAAACAGTGATCCGTCAAGAGAAAATATGTCGAACCTAAAAATCGGTCGGATCCACGAGAGAGCGGCGGCACGGCCACGTGACCGCCCGGCCCGCCGGCCCCCGGCGGGCGGAAACTCCATGGGCGGCTCCTGGCGGCACCCCTTTCATCGAACACGGTTTCGATGGTACGTCGCCCCCCGCCGTCGCGGGGGCGGCACGCCGTACTCTCATCGCCGTGGTTTCCGGGGAATCGGCGACGACGTCCCCGTCCCGCCGGCACCGCCTGCGGACCGCCGTGCCGTGCGTCCCGCACATAACCCGCCACGACAGTGTGTCGGCGGGCGACATGGGCCGGGATCCCGCCCGTTGCCTACATTCGGCACATGATTGACCTGACGGCGCGACGGGCCGTGGTGACCGGGGCGGGCAGCGGGATCGGGCGCGCCTGCGCGCGACGGCTGGCCGACGCCGGAGCGCATGTGGTGGCGGTGGACATGGACGCCGAGGCCGCCGCGAAGGTGGCCGCGGAGGTCTCCGGGACGCCGGTCGTGGCGGACCTGTCCACGCCCGGCTTCCTGGAGGCCTTCCCGCCCGGCCTCGTGCGCGGGGCCGACATCGTGGTGAACAACGCCGGGTTCCAGCACGTGGCCCCGGTCGAGGAGTTCCCGCCGGAGGTCTTCACCAGGATCCTCAAGGTCATGGTCGAGGCCCCGTTCCTGCTGGTGCGGGCGGCCCTGCCCGGGATGTACGAGCGGGGATGGGGGCGGATCGTCAACATCTCCTCCATCCACGGCCTGCGCGCCTCGCCGTACAAGGCGGCCTACGTCACGGCGAAGCACGCGCTGGAGGGGTTCTCGAAGGTCGTCGCCCTGGAGGGCGCCGCACACGGGGTCACCTCCAACTGTGTGAGTCCCGCCTACGTCCGCACTCCCCTCGTGGAGCGCCAGATCGACGCCCAGGCCGCCACCCACGGCATCGGCCGGGACGAGGTCGTCGAACAGATCATGCTCGCCCCCGCCGCGATCAAGCGGCTGATCGAGCCCGACGAGGTCGCCGAACTGGTCGCCTACCTGTGCGGCCCGCACGGCTCCTTCATGACCGGAGCCTCCCTGCCCGTGGACGGGGGCTGGACCGCCCGCTGACGTCCGGGGACCCACGCCGACCGCCCGGGTCCGGGGGCGGCCGGATCCCGGGCGCGGCGGCACCGCGAGAATGGACGACATGAGCGCGCGGGTGTTTCTGGAGCTGCTGGCCAGGGAGGCCTCGGCGGTCGAGTTCGAAGGGCCCGTCCTGGCCGCCAGGACGTCCGGGGCGGACCCGGCGACGCTGGCCGAGCTGGAGGAGACCAAGCTCGCCGCGCTCAAGGTGCGGGCGCTGATGCGGCGCAGGGCCAGGCGCGAGGCCGAGCTGTCGGCGCTGTTCGACACCGCCGGCGACCTGGCCGGCCTGCGGAACCTGGACGCCGTGCTGGAGGCCATCGTGCGCCGCGCCCGGCAGCTGCTCGGCACGGACGCCGCCTACATGACGCTGCACGACCCCGACCGGGGCGACACCTGGATGCGGGTCACCGACGGCTCGGTCTCGGCCAAGTTCCGCGCCCTGCGCCTGGCCATGGGGGCCGGGCTCGGCGGGCTGGTGGCCCAGACCGCCACGCCGTACGCCACGGCCGACTACTTCGCCGACGAGCGCTTCCGGCACATGTCCCACATCGACGACGCGGTCAAGGAGGAGGGCCTGGTCGCCATCCTCGGCGTGCCGCTCAAGCTCGGCGCGCGGGTCATCGGGGTGCTGTTCGCGGCCAACCGGAGCGTGCGGCCGTTCACCCAGGACGAGGTGGTGCTGCTCGGCTCGCTGGCCGCCCACGCGGCGGTGGCCATCGACAACGCCCGCCTGCTGCAGGAGACCCGCAACGCCCTGGAGGAGCTCAGCGAGGCCAACCGGCAGGCCGGCGCGCACAGCCAGGCGGTGGAGCGGGCCGCCCTCGCGCACGACCGGATGACCGGGCTGGTGCTGCGCGGCGGCGGGGTCGAGGACGTGGCCGCCGTGGTCACCGAGGTGCTCGGCGGCTCGCTGGTCGTGCTGGACGGCGCGGGACGGCCGATCGCCGGCGACCTGAGCGAGCTGGACGGCACGGGCCGGCCGGCCGGCGGCGCCCAGGACGGGCCGGAGAAGACCGTGTCCGGGGCAGCCCCGGCCGGAGCGACCGCAGCCGGGATGGCGGCGGCCGGTGTGACCGCGGCGGCCATCGCGGAGGCCGCGCAGTCGTCCCGGACGCTGGGGCGCACCGTCAGGAAGGACGACCTGCTGGTCGCGTCGGTGGACGTCGGCGCGGAACCGCTGTGCACGCTCGTGCTGCGGGCCGACGGCCGGGTGGCCGCCACCGACCAGCGCATCCTGGAGCGGGCGGCGCTGGTCACCGCGCTGCTGCTGCTGTTCCGCCGCACCGTGGCCGAGGCAGAGGGCCGGGTCAGGGGCGAGCTGCTCGACGACCTGATCTCGCGGCCCGGCCTCGACGGGCTGGCCGACCGGGCCCGCCGGGTCGGCGTGGACCTGGACGCCGGTCACGTGGTGGTCGTGGTCCGGCACGACGGCCAGCGCGAGCGCGCCGCCTTCTGGGCCTCCTCACGCGCCACGCTGGAGCGCGGGCTGGCCGCCCAGCGCGGGGACGAGCTGGTGCTGCTGCTGCCCGGCGACCGGCCGGGCCCGCTGGCCAAGCGGATCGCCGCCGAGCTGAGCGCCTCCCTCGGCCGGCCCGCCACGGCGGGCGCCTGCGGCCCGGTGCACGGGCCCGCCGGGGTCGCCGCGGCCCACGACGAGGCCCGCCGCTGCGCCGACGCGCTGCGCGCCCTGGGCCGGGCCGGCGAGGGCGCCGGTGCCGCGGAGCTGGGCTTCGTCGGGCTGCTGGTGGGCGACGGCCGCGACATCGAGGCCTACCTGCGCTCGGCGCTCGGCCCGGTGCTGGACTACGACGCCCGCCGGGGCACCGCGCTGGTCCACACCCTCACCGCCTACTTCGGCGCGGGCGGCTCGCTCTCCCGTACGGCCGAGGCCCTGCACATCCACGTCAACACCGTCACCCAGCGCCTGGACCGGATCGGCCGGCTGCTGGGCGCCGACTGGCAGGACCCGGAGCGGGCCCTGGAGATCCAGCTCGCCCTGCGGCTGCACCGGCTGCGCGGCTGACGACCCCGCCGCGGGGCTCCCACATAGCCGCCTCACCCGGTATGGGGATCGCCCCCATAGGAGTGATGCCGGTCACTACGTACGGTGAGCCGACATCCCCCCGACAGCGACTCCCATTGGTGAGTGAGATGGCTGAGAAATCCCCCACCCCCATCGGAAAGATCGTCGGCGCCAGCCTCATCGGCACCACGATCGAGTGGTACGACTTCTTCCTGTACGGCTCCGCCGCCGCGCTCGTCTTCAACAAGCTCTTCTTCCCCGAGGCGGACCCGCTCACCGGCACCCTGCTGGCGTTCCTCACCTACGCGGTGGGCTTCGTCGCCCGCCCGCTCGGCGCGGTCGTCTTCGGCCACTACGGCGACCGGCTGGGCCGCAAGCGGCTGCTCGTCATCAGCCTGGTCCTGATGGGCGGCGCGACCTTCCTGATCGGCTGCCTGCCGACGCACGCGGCGATCGGCGCGGCGGCCCCGCTGCTGCTGACGGCGCTGCGGCTGGTGCAGGGCTTCGCGCTCGGCGGCGAGTGGGGCGGTGCGGTGCTCATCGTCTCCGAGCACGGCGACTCCGCGCGGCGCGGCTTCTGGGCCTCCTGGCCGCAGGCCGGCGCCCCCGGCGGCAACCTGCTGGCCACCGCCGTCCTGGCGGTGCTGGCCGCGGTCCAGTCCGATGAGACCTTCCTGAGCTGGGGCTGGCGCGTGCCGTTCCTGCTCTCGGGCGCGCTGGTGCTCCTGGGCCTGTGGATCCGGCTGTCCATCAGCGAGTCCCCGGTCTTCCAGCAGGCCATGGCCAACGCCGAGCACAGGCCCAAGGCGTCGATGCCCATCGTGGACGTCTTCCGCTACCACTGGCGGGACGTGATCACCGCGATCGGCGCCCGCTTCGCCGAGAACGTCTCCTACTACGTGATCACCGCCTTCGTCCTGGTCTACGCCGTGGAGGCCACCAAGCTGGACAAGGGCTTCGTACTGAACGCGGTGCTGATCGGCTCGGCCGTGCACTTCGTCTCGATCCCGATGTGGGGCGCCCTGTCCGACCGGCTCGGCCGCCGCCCCGTCTACCTGATCGGCGCGGTCGGCGTGGGCCTGTGGGCGTTCGCGTTCTTCCCGCTGATCGACACGGGCAACTTCGCCGCGATCACCCTGGCGGTCACGGTCGGCCTGGTCCTGCACGGGGCGATGTACGGCCCGCAGGCGGCGTTCTTCTCCGAGCTGTTCGCCACCCGGATGCGCTACTCGGGCGTGTCGGTCGGCGCGCAGCTCGCCTCGATCGTCGCGGGCGGCCTGGCCCCGCTGATCGCGGTGGCGCTGCTCAAGTCGTACGGCTCCGCGTTCCCGATCATGCTCTACGTCGCCGGCGGCGCCGTGCTGACGGTGATCACCATCCTCCTCGCCAAGGAGACCCGGGGCCGCGACCTCGTCACCCTTGAGGCCGGCGCCGACGAGACCGCCGCCGCCACCGAAGGCGTCAAGCCGTGAGCCGGCCGCGCGGGCCGATCGTGCTCGCCTCCGGACTCGCGATCGCCACCGCCGCCGTGCTGGCGGTGAGCGCACCGGCCGCGAGCGCGGGGGTGACGGGCACCACGCAGACGGCCGCGGGCGGGCACTGCGACCGGCAGGACAGGGTCGCCGTGCCCGGGGCGGAGAAGCAGGTCGTCGCCTGCCTGGACGACCTGACCACGGCGGGGACCGTGGCCTCCGGGCACACCGACCCGGCCGACTGGTCCGGGCTGCACCCGGCGGGCGCGGTCAACCCCACGGGCGTGCCGGGCATCCAGGTCGACGGCTACTTCCCCGACACCTCCACCACCAACACCAACCACGGCTGGAACCACGACGCGCAGTTCGTGCTCCGGCTGCCCGACAGGTGGAACGGCGGGCTGGTCGTGGCGGGCACGCCCGGCAACCGGGAGCAGTACGCCAACGACTTCACCGTCTCGGACTGGGCGCTGGCCAAGGGCTACGCCTACGCGGTGACCGACAAGGGCAACACCGGCGTCGCCTTCCACAAGGACGGCCGGGAGCCCGGGGACGCGATCGCCGAGTGGAACCACCGGGTCACGCAGATCGCCGTCGCGGCCAAGGCCGTCGCCAGGCAGCGGTACGGCAGGCTCCCGGCGCGCACCTACGCGGCGGGCATCTCCAACGGCGGCTATCTCGTGCGCTGGCAGCTGGAGAACCGGCCGTGGCTGTACGACGGCGGGATCGACTGGGAGGGCACGCTCTGGCGGGTCAAGGGTGACAACCTGCTGAACTTCCTGCCCCCGGCGCTGCGCGCCTATCCCGAGGGCGACAACCAGGCGATGTACGACGCCGGGTTCGCCAAGGGCTCGGAGTTCCTGTGGCCGTTCCACCACCAGGTCTACTGGGACCTCACCCAGCGCATCTACCGGGAGGAGATCGACCCGGACTTCGACGGCGCCACCGAGGCGGGCACCCCGTACTGCGCCTCCGGCACCCCGGCCTGCGACGCCGACTACGACTACGACGCGCGCAAGCCGTACCGGGCGATGCGGAAGATCGCGCTGACCGGCCGGATCGGCAAGCCGCTGATCACGATCCAGGGCACGCTCGACACGCTGCTGCCGATCTCCCGCAGCGGCGACGTCTACGCGCAGATGGTCGGCGAGCGCCGGCCCTTCCGCTACTACCGCGTCACCGACGGCACCCACACCGACGGCCTCTACGCCGCCTACCCCGACAGGCTGCGGCCGCTGCTGCCGTGCTTCCGCAGCGCGTTCGAGGCCATGGAGGGCTGGGTGGAGCGGCGGCAGAGCCCGCCGCCCAGCGCGACCCTGCCCCGCCCGGCCGGCGGCGACCTCGTCAACGAGTGTCAGTTGGGGGTGTAGCGGCGCGGTACGGGCCGGGATGACCGGACCATGTTCCGGGCGCCGGGGATCCGCCGGGCGATGCGTTTGAGCAGCGGGTCGCGGCGCTCGGGCAGGGGTGCGGGCACGACGCCGCGGCGGATCTCCACCCGGCCGCCGCGGCTCATCTCCACGCCGAAGCGGAGCCCGACCTCCTCATCGTCCATCCGCAGGAACGGCACCCACGCGCCGGGGGCCAAAAAGCCGTGGCGGGGCAGGCGTTTCATCGGGACCCTGGCGATCAGCCGCCCGGCGGTGTGACCGGGCAGACCCGGCTCGACCAGGGCGGGGGCGCAGACCTCGCGCTCGCCGTCCGGTGCCTGGCGCAGCACCAGTTCGGCCGGGGACCCGCCGCCCGGCGGCATGTACGGCACGGGCACCACGACGAAGACGTGGTCGCGCCCGTGGGTGACCGTGGTCCCGGTCGAGACGAGGACGACCGACTCGGGGAAGGAGCGGGGCTCCACGCACAGGCCCAGCTCGCCGTGGTCGGACCACCAGGGGACCACCGGCCGCCCCGTGTGCTCCTGCGGCGATCCGGTGCAGTGCACCGGATCGCCGGCCACCCGGGCGCGCCCCTGGTGGACGCCGCCGCGCAGCCGCATGTGGACCTCCCACAGACCGGAGGGCAGGGTCCCGCCGGGGAGCGCGGAGGCGGCGTCGAGGGTCGCGGTGCCGGTGACCTGCACCCTGATCGCGTCGCCGTACGGGACGCGGACCACCGAGCAGCTGACGGGGAGCATGTGCACGGCCCCGGTCGCCTCGTGCCGGATGTAGACCTCGAAGCGGGTGCGGGAGACCGCGGCGGTGACGTCGGCCACGTCCGGCGGGAGCCGGAGCCCGTCCAGCGGCAGCGGCGAGGTCCAGAGCAGGCGGTTGTCCTCGTGCGGCAGGAAGCGGGTGGGGGTGCCGTCGCCCCGCATGATCTCCCCCGTGAGGTTCATCACGAGCATGCCGTCCCGCCAGGCGACGCTCTTGATCTCCGCCCGCAGGAAGGTGCCGCGCAGGGCGTGGGCCAGCGCGACGAGCTGGTCGAGCCGGCCCGCGCGCAGCAGCGCGGCCCGCGCCCGCAGCTGGACCGGCATGTAGTGGTCCAGCCTCCCGGGGAAGCGCCGCAGGACGATGTCCCGCAGCGTGGTGAAGGCCAGGGAGCGGTCGGCCGACGACGAGGTGAACCTGGTGCCGCCGAGCCGGCGCAGGACCGCGGTGCGGAACCAGTGGGCGTACAGGCGGTCGCGCTTGCGCCCGCGGGGGACCGACTCGTCGATGACGTCGAGCAGCTTGTCCAGCTCCGCGGCGTGGGCGCGCGGGCCCACCGGGTACTCGGGCCGCTCCCCCAGGTGACAGCAGACCTCTCCGGCCATCACGGTCACGGTCGCCGCCCGCAGGTAGGCCCGCAGGACGAAGGCCTGCTCCGCCAGCGGCCCGCCGGCGCCGGGGAAGGCGATGCCCTCGGCCACCAGGAACGCCCTGCGGTAGAGCTTGTGCGGCGTGAGCAGGGACAGCAGCCCGTCCCCGAGGACGTCGGCCCGCTGCCGGTCCCGGGAGAACGCCGCTGGCGCGGGCCCGTCGTCGCCGGCCAGCCGCCCGACGAGGACGTCGGCCTCCGTCTGGACCGCGCGGTCGTACATCCGCGCCAGGGCCGTGCGATCCAGCTTGTCGCCCTGGTCGAGCATGTAGACGTACTCGCCCCTGGCGGCCTCCAGGGCGGCGTTGCGGCCGCGCATCGGAGAGCCGATGCGTGGCAGGTGCAGGACCCTGACGTTGGAGCGGGACTCGGCGATCACGTCGAGCCGCCGGGCGGTCCCGTCGTCGGAGCCGTCGTCGGCGAAGACGACCTCGTACTCCTCCGCGGCCATCGACTGTTCGATCACCGATCGGATGCACGCGTCAGCCGTATCACCGGGGTTGTGCACCGGCACCACCACGCTGACCTTTATCCCCATACCGCCCAGGATGCGCGCCCTAACGGGCGGATGGGGCCTGACCTGCCGGTCTGGGGTGTTTCAGTACCATCCCTTGGCCTGAGAATGACCCCAGGCGCCGCAGGGCGTGCCGTAGCGGCCCTTGATGTAGCCCAGCCCCCACTCGATCTGGGTGGCCGGGTTGGTCTGCCAGTCGGCGCCCGCGCTGGCCATCTTGTGACCGGGCAGCGACTGCGGGATGCCGTAGGCGCCGCTGGAGCGGTTCATCGCCCGCTCGTTCCAGCCGCTCTCCTTCATCCAGAGCTTCTCCAGGCAGCCCCACTGGTCGGCCCAGCCGCGCGCCTCCAGCATCTGCTTGGCGATCGCCCGGTTGCCGGTCGGGTTGGCGGTGCCGGCCGGGAGCTGCTTGGGGTCGAAGCCGCCGCCGCCCGGCGCCTCCTTGACGATCTTGATGGGGTCGAGCGGCTCGCGCCCCTCACGCTTGCGCTTGAGCGCGTCGGCCTTGAGCGCCTGGACCGCCTGTGCCTTCAGCGCGTCCGCCTGGGGGTCGGGCCCGAAGGGGTCGCCGCCGCCGAAGGCGTTGGCCAGCTGGTCGAGAGTGAGCGCCTGATCCGCCGGGGCGGAGGCGTTCTGGGCCGCGGTGTAGGCGGTGAACCCGCCGCCGCCCGCGACGACCACGGCCACCAGGCCGAGGATCAGACCGCGCTTGGGCGTCAGCCACCCCCGCGGTTTCGCCGGAGCCTTCGTCTTCGGAGTCTTCTCCGACTTCCTGCCGGTACGGCGGGAGCCGGGCGCCTGGCGCCCCTTCAGGGGCGGGCGCTCCTTCACGGGGGGCGATCCTGCACTCACGACCTATGAGCTTGCCGTGCACAGGGGGGTGGTCCGCAACCGGAACGGGAGAAGAGGGAGAGGTTGCGTGGAAAGTCACGCTGTTCACAAGGGCCCGACTCCCTGCTTACGAGGACTTTCCCGATATTTGACCCACTCTATGTGATTTTCATCACATCGGCGTGGTGAAGGGGGGGCAGGGCTCCTCCTTGGGCCGGAGAGAAGGGCCCGGTACCGGACTTTCCACGCGTGAGGTTGTGACATAGACCTCAGGTCACAGTCTCATGACATGGTGGGAGCTATAGGACGTTGCAAGAATAATGACCAGGTGGCCGGCATTCTCCTCGTTGAAGACGACCCTTCGGTCAGGACCGCTCTGGAGCTGGCGCTGGCCCGCCAGGGCCATTCCGTGACCTCCTACGAGACGGGTGAGGAGGCGCTGGACCACATCCGCTCCCGCCGTCCCGAGATCGCCATCCTGGACGTCATGCTGCCCGGGATCGACGGGGTCGAGGTGTGCCGCAGGATCCGCAAGATGGACCAGCTGCCGGTGATCCTCCTCACCGCCAGGGGCGACGACCTCGACATCGTCGTGGGCCTGGAGGCCGGGGCCGACGACTACGTGGTCAAGCCGGTCGAGCCGCGCGTGCTGGACGCCCGCATCCGCGCGGTCCTGCGCCGGGTGGAGTCGGCCACCTCCGACCGCATCACCTTCGGCGACCTGGTGGTGGACCGGGGGGCGCTCAAGGTCACGCTGGGCGGCCGGGAGGTCCACCTGACCCCCACCGAGCTCCGGCTCCTGCTGGAGCTGGTCCGCCATCCCGGCCAGGTGCTCAACCGGCGCTATCTGCTGCGGGCGGTGTGGGACCACACCCACGCCGCGGACTCCCGGCTGGTGGACGCCTGCGTGCAGCGGATCCGCGCCAAGATCGAGGCGGTGCCCGCCGAGCCGGAGTTCATCCACACCGTGCGCGGCTTCGGGTACCGGTTCAGCCCGCCGTGAGGCGGATCTACACGGGGCTGCGCGGACGCCTGGTCATCGCCTTCACCCTGATCGCGGTCGCGGCCTCCGCCCTGGTGGCCGTGATCGGCTACGAGCTCGTCAAGAACCGGGTGATCGAACGCGCCGAGTACACGGCCGCGGCCAACGTGCGCGACACCCTGACGGGCAGCAGGTTCCCCATCAGCGCCCTGTGGCCGGGGGACAGCCCGCCGACCGACATGGAGATCACCGTCCTGCAGAAGAGCCTGCGGGTGCCCGGCGGCGCCGTGGTCGTCCGCTACGAGGACTTCCTGTACGCCGACGGCTCCTTCGGCATGAACGACGTGCCCGCCGACCTGCGCGCCCGCGCCGCCGACCGGATGGCCTACAAGCGTCAGGAGATCCGCGGGGCGATGTGGCTGGTGATCGGCACGCCCGTGTGGCGGGTGGAGCCCATCCACCTGCCGCAGCCGACCGGGATGAGCGTCTTCGTGTTCGTCCCCCTCGCCGAGGAGGAGCACCTGCTGATCGGCATGCGCCAGCCGCTGGCGGTCGCCGGGGCCATCATGCTGGCCGTGGCCCTCGCGGCGGCCCTGGTGTCGGCCCAGCGCGTGCTGCTGCCGGTGCGGCGGCTCGGCACGGCCGCCCGGGCGCTCGGCGCCGGGCACCTGGACACCCGGCTGCCCGTGCACGGCCAGGACGAGCTGGCCGAGCTGACGGCCACCTTCAACGACACCGCCGCCGAACTGGAGCGCAGCGTGTCGGAGCTGCGGGCGCTGGAGGCGATGTCCCGCCGGTTCGTGGCCGACGTCTCCCACGAGCTGCGCACCCCGCTGACCGCGATGACCGCGGTGACCGACATGCTCTCCGAGGAGGCCGAGCGCCTGCCCAGGGAGCCGGCGGTGGCCGTACGGCTGGTGCTGCGCGAGATCGAACGGCTGCGCACCCTGGTGGAGCAGCTCATCGAGGCCAGCCGCTTCGACTCGGGCACGGCCACGCTCAACCTGGAGACCGTGAACATCTCCGACGCGATCGAGGACTGCCTGGAGATGCGCGGCTGGTCGCACCAGGTCAAGGTGAACGCGCCCCAGGGGCTGGCCTTCTCCGTCGACCCCCGGCGCTTCGACGTCATCGTCGCCAATCTGGTCGGCAACGCCCTGCGGCACGGGGAACCCCCCGTCACGGTGTCCGCCCGCAGCACCGAGCACGGTTTGGAGGTGAAGGTGCGCGATCACGGCAAGGGCATCCCGGCCACGGACCTGCCCCACGTGTTCAACCGCTTCTACAAGGCCGGCACGCGCGGTGACGGCAGCGGGCTCGGCCTGTCCATCGCCCGCTCCAACGCCCAGCTGCACGGCGGCACGATCTCGGTGCGCCCGCAGGATCCCGGCACGCTCTTCACCGTCTGGCTGCCCCCGGCGGGCGAGGGCCCGCAGGGAGAAGAACCGCGATGAGAAGACCCTCCGCAAGGTTCGCACGGGGCGGGTTCGCCTGCCTCGTGACCACGGTCGCCCTCGTGCTCGGCGGCTGCGGCATCACGCCCACCGAGGTGCGGGACCTGGGCCGCCCGCCGGTGATCAGCTACAGCCCGACGTGGGTGACGGTCTATCTCGTCCGGCAGGGACGCCTGGAGCCCGCCCGGGTCCCGGTGGTCTCCGACTCCGTCGACAACATCGTGGACACCCTGTTCCGGGCCGGCAAGCAGCCGCCCAAGCCGGGGCTGACGAGCGAGCTGATCGGCTTCAACCACTACGACAGCAAGACCACCCGCTACAGCGGCGCCTCCCAGCGCAACGACCCGGCCGGGGAGATGGGGTACCGGCTGAACGTGGTCCTGACCGGTGAGGGGAGGCTCTCCCGGCTGGGGCTCGCCCAGATCACCTGCACGGTCCGGCAGAACAAGCAGGAGAGCATCTGGAGCGTCGAGATCACCCGGCTGTTCCCGGGGACCCCGGAGTCGCTGGGAGAGCACACCTGCTTCGAGTTCCGGAACCTGGCCGCCAGGGGCGTACGGCTGCCCCCGTGAGAATCGACCGTGCCGATCGAGGCGCCGCACGCGGCTGACCGCACCCGTGGGAACCGGCCGCCCCGGTCACGATGTCGCAGGCGGCTGACCGCACCCGTGGGAACCGGCCGTGCCGGCGGCGGCCCCTTCCACGGGGGGCGTCGTCCGCCTCCAGTACGGACGTGCCCCCCGTGGAGGGCCCGGCGGGCGGATCGGGCGCAGGGCTCCGGTCCGCCCGCTCGGCTCACATCGTCACGTCCTCCAGCATCTCCGTGACCAGCGCGGCGATCGGCGAGCGCTCGGAACGGGTCAGCGTGACGTGCGCGAACAGCGGGTGCCCCTTGAGCTTCTCCACCACGGCCACCACCCCGTCGTGCCTGCCCACACGCAGGTTGTCGCGCTGGGCGATGTCGTGGGTGAGCACGACCCGGGAGTTGGCGCCGATCCGGCTCAGGACCGTCAGCAGCACCCCGCGCTCCAGTGACTGGGCCTCGTCCACGATCACGAAGGCGTCGTGCAGCGAGCGCCCGCGGATGTGGGTGAGCGGGAGGACCTCCAGCATGCCCCGGTCGATGACCTCCTCGATCACCTCGGGCGTGGTGATCGCGCCCAGGGTGTCGTAGACGGCCTGCGCCCAGGGGCCCATCTTCTCGTTCTCGGTGCCGGGCAGGTATCCGAGCTCCTGGCCGCCCACGGCGTACAGCGGGCGGAAGACGATGACCTTGCGGTGCTGACGGCGCTCCAGGACCGCCTCCAGGCCCGCGCAGAGCGCGAGCGCGGACTTGCCGGTGCCGGCGCGCCCGCCCATCGAGACGATGCCGACCTCGGGGTCCATCAGCAGGTCCAGGGCGATGCGCTGCTCGGCGGAGCGGCCGTGCAGCCCGAAGACCTCGCGGTCGCCGCGGACCAGGCGCACGGTCTTGTCCGGCAGCACGCGGCCCAGCGCCGACCCCCGGCTCGACAGCAGCCGCAGTCCGGTGTGCGTGGGCAGCTCCCGGGCCTCGGTTATGTCGGCGGTGCCGTGCTCGAACAGCGCCTCGACGTCCTCGTCGGCCACCTGGATCTCGTCCATGCCCGTCCAGCCGGACTCCACGACGAGCTCGGCGCGGTACTCCTCGGCGGCGAGGCCGATGGAGGCGGCCTTGATGCGCATCGGGAGGTCCTTGGACACCAGCACCACGTCGAGACCCTCGGCGGCCAGCGAGCGCGCCACGGTCAGGATGCGGGTGTCGTTGTCGCCGAGCCGGAACCCGACGGGCAGGATGGACGGGTCGCTGTGGTTGAGCTCGACCCGGATGGTGCCCTCGCCGATCGGCATGGGCTCGTCCAGACGTCCGTGGGTCACCCTCAGGTCGTCCAGGCGCCGTAGCGCCTTGCGAGCGAAGTAGCCCAGCTCCGGATGGTGCCGCTTGCCCTCCAGCTCGGTGATGACGACGATCGGGATGACCACCTCGTGTTCGGCGAAGCGGCTTATCGCCGCCGGGTCAGCCAGAAGGACCGAGGTGTCCAGGACGTACGTGCGCCGGTTGCCGGCCGACGACGCGGATGCGGACGAAGGGTGTGCCACGCGTTCTCCCCCGGGCGCCATGGCTGGCGCCCTGCCATGAGCTGGGATGCGGACCGGACCCGGGCCCGCGTTCTCGGCTCGCCGAGAGGGACCGGTGGCCGGCCCTCCCTGACGCGTCGTGACGCAAAGGCGGGCCCTCTCCGGAGTAGGCGGACTGTGCCCGCCTACTTCTTACGGTACGTCCTGAATACCCACCTTCCAATGACGCACGCGTGACCGGAAGGAGGTGTTCACGTTGCGTTTCAGGTGCCGTACCGTCGGTGCCGCGCGGCATACGAACGGAGGGCCCGCAGAAAGTCGACCCTGCGGAAGTCAGGCCAGTAGGCCTCGCAGAAGTAGAACTCGGAGTGGGCACTCTGCCAGAGCAGGAAGCCGGACAGCCGCTGCTCCCCCGATGTCCGGATGACCAGGTCCGGATCGGGCTGACCGCGCGTGTAGAGATGCTCCGCGATGTGCTCCACATCGAGGACCTCGACCAGGTCCTCGATGGTCGCCCCCTTGCTGGCGTGCTCCAGGAGGAGGGAGCGCACCGCATCAGCGATCTCACGCCTTCCTCCATACCCAACCGCAACGTTCACAATCAAACCGGGACGGTGCGATGTTGCTTCTTTTGCATTTTTAAGGACATGAGCCGTGTGATCGGGCAGGAGGTCGAGCGCGCCCATGGGCTTGATGTGCCACCCGGCGGCCACGAGCTCCTGGACCACGTCCTCGATGATCTTCATGAGGGGTTCGAGCTCGTCCTTGGAGCGGTTGATGTTGTCGCTGGACAGCAGCCAGACCGTGACGACCTCGACGCCCGCCTCCCGGCACCAGCCGAGCAGCTCGGAGATCTTGTCGGCTCCCTTGCGGTGCCCCCGGCTGACGTCCTCGATGCCCATCGCGCGGGCCCAGCGGCGGTTGCCGTCGACGATGACTCCGACGTGACGGGGCACCATGTCCCGATCACGGGACAGCTTGGTCTCCAGTCGCCGTTCGTACAACCGGTAGACGAGATCACGCACGCCCATGTGGAGCCCCTCCCCTCAACGCCCGTGGTCGAAGGGCGCTGACAGGCAATTATCACCGCCGGCGGGACTTGTCCGTCCCTTCTAAGAGATTCTGCTGGACTTGTCAGACTTGTGCGATCCCAGGCACTCCTCGGCCTCCGTCACGAGCATCTCCACGAACTCGCTCAGCTCGGCCGACGTCAGCACCGCGCGCAGTCCCACGCCGTCGCTGCCCCAGGCCTCCAGGAAGGCCCTCCTGGTCAGTTTCCACTCTCCGGCCGGACCCCGCTCCTGCGGCGTCCACATCGGGATCGTGCGCAGCTGGCAGCGCAGCTCGCCCCCTCCCACCAGGCCCTTCCTGGCCCGGTAACGAAAAGCGAACAGTTCCCCCTCGTCGGGCAGATCGGGGAAGCGGTCGTCCGGGTCGGGCCAGCGCCCGTCACCCCGGGCCCGGGCCTCGGCGACCCCTCTGGCCAGCCGGCTCAGGAACCAGCCGCACCGCTCGCCCACCGTCCCGTACGGCGCGCCGTCGCGGTGCAGCTCCAAAGTGACCTCGTACGGCGAACCGAGGCTGTCCCGGCACGCGATGGGCGTGACAGTCAGGTATGAACCATCCACGCATCGCAGTCCGCCCACGTCACAGAGCGTATCCAGGTACGCTCCGACAAAACGTCTTCCCCGGCTCCGAGTCCCCCGCCGGCCTGCGATCGCCGTGGATCATCGCGACTGAGCGCTCCGCCTCTCGTCACTCTTCGTGACGTTCCCACCTCACCTCAGGGCGGCGCCGCGTTCCGCCCTCCGGGCACGCGGCCCACGGCCCGGGGAGTCTCATCCCGTCCGGCGCCGGGTGAGCCGGGCCCACCATGGGCGGGCCGGCGGGCCGGGCGCGTCGGAGATCCGGCCCGCCGCCCTGAGCGCCTCGGCGAAGTCCCGCGCGTCGGCGCGGGAGCCGCCGGACGGCTTGGGACGGTCGCGGGCATAGGCCTCGAACTCGGCCGCGAAGTCACCGCCGAGCGCTCTGAGGAGGTCGGGCCGGAGCCGGGCCACCACCCCCCGCCGTTTGGCGATCAGGCTGGAGCTCTGGATGCGCAGGCGCTCCCGGTCGAACCCCCCGGGCGCCCGCCCGCCCGCCACCAGGGCGGCCAGCAGCTCGGCCTGCGCCCTGGCCAGCTCGGCCCTGGCCTCGGAACCGGCCGCTCCCCCGGAGTCGTGGCCGGGGCCCTCCCCCGGGGCGGCCTCCGGGGGACGCCGGTCGAGGTCAGTCACGGGCCGCCGCCTTCCGGATCCGGTCCAGCTCGGACTGCAGGGCCCCGTCGCTGGGATAGTCGGCGTCCCACTCCAGCAGCACCCCCGGAGGGTCGACCCGAGCGCACAGCTCCGACAGGATGGCGAGCACCTCGTCGGGGACGTGATCGGTGTGGGTGTCGTGCCAGACTCCGCCGTGCGAGTGACCCCCGGCGACGTGCACGTAGGCCAGCTCGGACAGCGGCAGGACGTCCAGGGCGTCCACCGCCCGCAGGCCGAGGTTGACCTCGTTGGTGTAGAGGTTGGCCACGTCCACCAGGAGCTTGACCCCGGTCGCCTCCACCAGCCCGCCGAGGAACTCCGCCTCGGTCATCTCGTCCTGCGGCCAGCCGAACAGGGCCGCCACGTTCTCCAGCGCCAGGGGGACGTCGAGCGCGTCCTGCGCCCGCCGTACGTTCTCCACCACCACCTTGAGCGCCTCACGGGTGCGCGGCACGGGCAGCAGGTGGCCGGCCTCCATGCCGCCGGCGCGCACGAAGGCCAGGTGCTCGCTGACCAGCGGCGCGCCGAGCGCCTCGGCGCACGCCGCCAGATGGGCCAGCCGGTCGGGGTCCGGCGGCTCGGCGCCGCCCACCCCCAGCCCGACCCCGTGCGGGATCACCGGCACGCCCCTGGCGCGCAGCACCCGCAGCGACTCCGGCAGCCGGTCGGGACGCACGTTCTCCGCGATGACCTCGACGAAGTCCACACCCCGCAGTCGCTCCACCGTGAGGTCGATCTCCGGCCGCCAGCCGATGCCTACACCGAGCGATTCAGCCATCGCCGCCTCCTCCGCAACCCCTGAAGCCGGGTGACCCGGCCGCCGTCCCCCGCTGTTCCCGCTGCGCGGTCGCCGGGGCGGAGCGGCTCAGCCGCCGCCGCAACCTCCGCCGCAGCCGCCGCCACCGCAGCTCGACCCGCCGCCGGAGTCACCGCCACCGCCGCCCGAGTCGCCGCCGCCGCCCGAGTCGCCCCATCCGCCGCCGCCGAAGTCACCGCCGCCGCCGTAGGAGGAGTCGCCGCCCGTCCCGCCGCCGCAGGAACCGCTCACGTAACCGCTGGTCATGTCGCGTTGCTGCAGGTGCATGGCCACATCGGGATCGTCGAGCTCGCTCAGGCCGTACAGGGCGACCGGGAAGCCGACGGCGAAGGCCAGGTCGCCGCTCACCGGGCGGACGCCTCGGATGTGCGACCGGCGGGCGGAGACGAGCGCCTCCGTGCCGGTCCTGGTGAGCACGCTGCGCAGAGCCGACTTCTGCGTGGAATGGACGACCAGGCCCACGACCGCCGTCACCAGGCCGATCAGGAAGGCGAGCACGGTGAGCCCGTCGTCCAGGCCGATCACGGCCGTACCGATGCTGAAGACGACCGCGAGCACCGAGAGGGTCAGCAGCCGGCTGAGCATCTTGCGCGCCTCGGTGAGCGCGCCGTCTGGCACCAGCAGCCCGCGGCCGACCAGGTTGTAGCGCAGGCCGTCCATGGCCTGTCCCTGGGCCACCGTACGGCGCAGCTCACCGGCCGGGCAGCTGCCCCCGCGCGCGGCGAGCGCCTCCAGGACGGACCGCTCGACCGGGTCCGGGGAGGGCGGGGCCCCGGCCACGAGGCCGATCTGCCCGTCCCGCGAGACGCGCACGCCGCCGCCCCTGGCCAGCAGGCCGAGCGCGGTGTTGACGGTGCGGAGCGGTCCACCGGACAGGTAGGCCAGCTCGTAGGGGGTGAGCGGGCCGCCGGCATGGCTCACGGCGGCCTTGCGGATCCTGCGGTGCTCGACGCCCAGCGCCACCGCCGCGGTGACGGTCATCACGGCGAGGGCCGCCGCGATGACGATCAGTACGACTCCCATGTCCGCCTCCTGAAAAGGACCGGGGGCCTATGCCCGTTGCCTGATAGACGCTCGTGGAGACGCGGAAGTTTCTCCTGGAAGGAGCCTATTTCACCGTCGGCGCCCGACGCACCCGCCGGAACCCCGGCGGCCGCCCGTCGTCCCGGGTGGCAGACGCGCCGGAACCCCGGCGCCTGGCGGGCGCCGGGGTTCCCGGAAGGCCCGGGGCCAGGAGGGACCCGGGCGGGGGAAAGCCGGAGGGGATCCGGGGGCGGAGATCAGCCCAGGCGGTCGACCAGGGCGTTGTACTCCTCCCACAGCTCCTTGGGCAGGTGGTCGCCGAAGGTCTCGAAGAAGGACGGGATCAGCGCGGCCTCCTCCTTCCACACCTCGGTGTCCACGGTGAGCAGGGTCCGCAGGTCCTCGGCGGAGAGGTCGAGGCCCTCGCTGTCCAGCTCGGCGGGGAGCAGGCCGATCGGGGTCTCGACGGCCTGCGCCTTGCCGTTGAGGCGGTCGACGATCCACTTGAGCACGCGGCTGTTCTCGCCGAAGCCGGGCCAGATGAATTTGCCGTCGGCGTTCTTGCGGAACCAGTTCACGTAGTAGACGCGCGGCAGCTTCGCGCCCTCGCGCTGGCCGATCTTGACCCAGTGGGCGAAGTAGTCGCCCATGTTGTAGCCGCAGAACGGGAGCATCGCGAACGGGTCACGGCGCAGTTCGCCGACCGTGCCCTCGGCGGCGGCGGTCTTCTCGGAGGCGATGTTCGCCCCGATGAACACGCCGTGGTTCCAGCTCAGCGCCTCGGTGACGAGCGGGACCGCGGTGGCGCGGCGGCCGCCGAAGAGGATCGCGGAGATCGGCACGCCCTTGGGGTCCTGCCACTCGGGGGCGATCGTCGGGCACTGCCCGGCGGGCACCGCGAAGCGGGCGTTGGGGTGGGCGGCGGGCTCGTCGCTGTCCGGAGTCCAGTCGCGGCCCTTCCAGTCGGTCAGGTGCGCCGGGGGCTCGTCGGTCAGGCCCTCCCACCACACGTCGCCGTCGTCGGTGAGGGCGACGTTGGTGAAGACGCTGTTGCCCCAGAGCGTCTTGATCGCGTTGGCGTTGGTGGACTCGCCGGTGCCGGGCGCGACGCCGAAGAAGCCGGCCTCGGGGTTGATGGCGTACAGGCGGCCGTCCTCGCCGAAGCGCATCCAGGCGATGTCGTCGCCGATCGTCTCGACCTTCCAGCCGGGGATGGTCGGCTGGAGCATGGCCAGGTTGGTCTTGCCGCACGCCGACGGGAAGGCCGCCGCGACGTAGCGGGTCTCCCCGCTGGGCGGGGTGAGCTTGAGGATGAGCATGTGCTCGGCCAGCCAGGGGTCCCCATGGTCGCGCTTGCTGCGGCCTTCGTTGGCTCGTTCCTCGCTCTCTCCGGCCTTTCGCGCGCCGACGCCGTCGCGGGCCATGGTGCTGGCGATGCGCAGCGCGTAGCACTTCTTGCCCAGCAGGGCGTTGCCGCCGTAGCCGGAGCCGTACGACCAGATCTCACGGGTCTCGGGGAAGTGGCTGATGTACTTGGTGGTGTTGCAGGGCCACGGCACGTCGGCCTGGCCGGGCTCCAGCGGGGCGCCCACGGAGTGCACGCACTTGACGAAGTCGCCGCGCTCCTCGATGAGCCGCAGGGCGGCCTCGCCCATCCTGG
This sequence comes from Paraplanobispora takensis, assembly GCF_016863195.1. Taxonomy (GTDB): domain Bacteria; phylum Actinomycetota; class Actinomycetes; order Streptosporangiales; family Streptosporangiaceae; genus Planobispora; species Planobispora takensis. Next base: position 189,070 of record NZ_BOOK01000005.1, read on the forward strand.
TCATGACCCGCATCGACACCGCCACGTACGGCGAGTCGGTGATCTCGACGCCGAGCTGCGAGATCTCGCCGCCGAGCGGGCCCATGCAGAACGGGACCACGTACATGGTGCGGCCGCGCATGCTCCCCTTGAAGATCTTCCCGAAGGTCGCGCGCATCTCGGCGGGAGCGATCCAGTTGTTGGTCGGGCCCGCGTCCTCCTCGCGCTCGGAGCAGATGTAGGTGCGGTCCTCGACGCGGGCGACGTCGCTGGGGTCGGAGGCGGCGTAGAAGCTGTTCTGCCGCTTGGCGAGCCGCTTGAAGGTCCCCTGGTCGACCAGCAGGTTCGTCAGGCGCGTCCACTCGGCCTCAGAGCCGTCGCACCATTCGATCCTGTCGGGCTGGGTGAGCTCGGCGATCTCCTTGACCCAGGCGGCCAGTCCCTCGTGACTGGTCGGGCTGGAGGTGGATACGTCAACGGTTGCGGTCACTGCGGCAGCTCCTCACGCTTCTCAGGGCCAAATCATCATTGACGACGCAACCGGACTTAATCCAATTGGCGTAGACCAGTGAATACGTCCGGCCGGACGCCGTCCCGCCCCGGGCCGAACCCCGCCGGTCGGCATATGACCTGGCAGGGGCCGTGGCGTTCGGATGTCCCTACCCGAAAGAAGCGCTTTTAAAGAAGCCGTTACGGCCAGTGGTATAGGCCAATAGCAGAGGTCTAAACCAATATCGACAAAGGTTCAGACCACTTTCACGACCATTTTCCCTGTCCAGCCTCAGGAATCGACGTCGGGTCCCGCCGCGCGAACCCGGTCGACGTGCTGCAGCGCGTCTCTCAGATCGGCCAGCCAGGTGTCGGTGTGCTTGCCCACCAGACGGACGCACCAGGCCAGCGCGTCACTCCTGCTGCGCGCCACTCCCGCGGCCACCAAGGTGTCCAGGACCCGGCGCTCCGTCTGGCGCAACCGTGTCATGACAGGGACCGACAGTGTGGTGAACATCACCGTCTGGTCACCGACCGCGACCCCCCAGGACACCTTCCTGCGGAATCGGTGCTCGGCCTCCAGGGCGATCTCGATGCGCCGCTCCCTCGTCTCCTCCCGGAAGCGCTGCACCCCGCCCTCCAGGGCGGCGGCCCGCTCCACCTCGGAGACGCCCTCGGCCAGCGACGGCGGCCGGATGGTGCCGATCACCGTGATCTCCTCACGGTCGAGCACGATCTCCGGCGGGCCCTCGAACCAGCCGTCGGGCATGCGACCGGAGAACCACCCCCGGAGCTTCTCGCGTGCTTCGTCGTTTTCCATGTAATCGAGATTACAACTCTATTCGAAGGCTGGCCATAGGCACCGGAGCAGGGGTGACGGGACGACGGGCCGGCGGTCCGGTTACGGCCTCGGCTCCGCGGCGGAAGGGCCGCTCAGCGGACGCGGGCGGCGATCTGCGGGCTGATCCGGACGGCGCCGGCGAAGTTCTTCGTGGTGACGGGGACGAGCTTGACCACGTCACCGGTCCGCGGCGCGTGGAGCATCCTGCCCCCGCCCCAGTAGATCGCCACGTGCGAGACGTAGCCGGGGTTGGTCGGGTCGTGACGCCAGAACAGCAGGTCGCCGGGCTGGACCTCGGACAGGGGGACCTGCGGGCCCGCGACGAACTGCTGGTGCGTCACCCGCGGCACCTTGACGCCCGCCTGCGCGAAGGCCCACTGCACCAGGCCGGAGCAGTCGAAGGAGTCCGGGCCCTCGGCGCCCCAGACGTAGGGGCGGCCGAGCTTGCCGATCGCGGCGGTGAGCATGGCCTTCACCTGCGGGGGGCTCACCAGGGCCTCCGCGGGCCAGACCGTCTGCCGGGGGGCGGTGAAGACCGGGTTGACCGTGACGACCTGGCTGCCCTTGGGCAGGATCTTCAGGAGGGTACGGCGCAGCCGGGCGGTGTCGGCCCCGGGGGCGCTCACCACCAGCGCGTTGTCCTGCGGGACGCCCAGGGCGCGCGCGGTGGTCCGGGAGACCACGGCGTCGACCGCGCCCATGCCCATGGTCGCGTAGGCGCCCACCCGCAGGCTGTGCCCGGGGGCGGAGACGGTCTTGCCCAGCGGCATCCCGCCGTCGTTGCCCAGGACGAAGGAGACCGCCATCTCCCCGGCCGCCAGGTTGCGCCACAGCCGGTCGGAGGTCGCGGTCGGGCGCGGGGTGTAGGCGCGGAAGGTCGAGGGGTTCACGCCCAGTGTCTGCACCCGTTTGCCGTCCAGGACCACCTCGGCGGCGTCGGCCTGTTCGACCGAGCGGATCCCGCGGACCTCGGCGGCCCTGGCCACCACGGCCGGGCTCAGCGGCCGGTGGGCGACCACGAACAGGTGGGGTCTGCGCATCGCCTTGAGCGGGGCGACCGGCTCGGGGGCGGCGGTCGGCACGGCGTCCTGCGTCCCGGAGGCCGGCCCGACGGTCGACGGGGCCGTCGGCCCGGCGGTCGGCCCGGCGGTCGGCGGGATGGTGGGCAGGGTGATCGGCCCGGTGTGGGCCACCGGGGCCCGGGGCCCCTCGTCCCCGGCCGCGACCCGGCCGGGATCGCGCCCGGTCAGCTGGGACAGGACCACCAGGTCGGCGGCCAGGACGGCGACCAGGAGCACCGCGATGGCCGGGACCGCCCCTCTGGCCACGCGCACGCCGCGGTGGCCGCGGCCGAGGCGGGGACGGTAGGCGAGGTCGCGGCGGATCTGGTCGAGCAGGCCGGAGCCGCCCGTCCGCCGTTCGAACACGTCGCCTCCCCCTTCCGCCTGCCCGGCCCCTTGAGTGATCCGGCCTCACGAGCCTGCCGCACATCGCGATCGGATGCACGCGAACCCGCCAGAACGCTCTGATCTCGTAACACTCTCGATCCCGTGACACCCTCGCGGGCCGGCGGGCCCCCCGCGACACGACGATCCGCCGGGACCGAGGGTCCCGGCGGATCCGTCACCGCGAGGTCACATCACGCGCGGAGGTTCAGTTGCCACCGGTGTACGGCACGGCCTCGAGGATCTCCACGGTGTTGGAGCGGCCGTTCGGCATCGTGTAGGTGGCCTTCTCGCCGATCTTCTTGCCGTTGATCGCCGCGCCGAGGGGGGACTTGGGCGAGTAGACGTCGATGGGGGCGCCGCTCTCCTCGCGGGAGGCCAGCAGGAACGCGACCTCCTCGTCGTCACCCTCGAAACGCACGGTGACGGTCATGCCCGGCCCGACCACACCCTCGGTGCGCGGGGCCTCTCCGACCTTGGCGCTGTCCAGGATCTGGCGGAGGTGGAAGATGCGGGCCTCCATCTTGCCCTGCTCGTCCTTGGCGGCGTGGTAACCGCCGTTCTCCTTGAGGTCGCCCTCTTCACGGGCGGCCTCGATCTTCTTGGCGATGTCGACGCGCCCGGGCCCCGAGAGGTACTCGAACTCCGCCTTCAGGCGGTCGTACGCCTCCTGAGTGAGCCAGGTGACGCTCTCGTTGTGGGAGTCGGCCACGGGTTCTCCTTGCATCCTCTGTGGAGCTTCGCTCTGTGGGGCTGGTGCTGGGGGGTAACGGACGATCGAATCTCGACAGGCTAACAAGTTAAGCGCTCGAACGCTTCCCCAAATGTCTCACTATACGAGATGGCAGTACTCGACGTCCCCGGAAGTGGCCTGGGCACTGGTCTCTAGCCGTTCAGTAAGCCGGACATATCCCTTACCAGCCGGAATATCGACCAGCCGGCTCCCCACTTCTCTGTGGTCCACATCCATCGCGCGCAGGCGGCAGCGGGCCGCGCGGTCGGACGGCTTGACGATCTCGAAGAGGATCTGCACGGAGTCGGGACGGTTCGCGTCGAAGGCGACGACCTGGTCGATCACCTCGGTGTCCCCCTTGGCCGCCCACATGACATAGCCCCAGCCGCCTGCGAAGACGGCGCACAGGATCGCGATCACCCCGTGCACCACGAAGCGTCCCCTGCGCTGCGGCCGGTCGGGGAAGTCGCCGGGGGTGCCGAGGACGGGACCTTCGAATCGGCCCTTCTCGGCCTCGCTGGTGGCCATGACGGAATCTCCCTGCACTACCTCGGCGTTATCCGAGACAATTGTCCCCCGCGGGGGTCTCGCCCCCGCGACCGCCTTGAGAAAAACTAACCCCTCTCCGGAGTGACCACGCCGCCCGGAGAGCGAAGAGGAGAAAACGAGCCGTGAGTGCACCTCTGAGGCTGATGGCCGTTCACGCCCATCCCGACGACGAGTCCAGCAAGGGCGCCGCCACGATGGCACGTTATGTCGCCGAAGGTGTGGACGTGCTCGTGTGCACCCTCACCGGAGGGGAGCGCGGCTCGATCCTGAATCCCAAGATGGACCGCCCCGACATCCTGGAGAACATCGGCGAGGTCCGCCGCCTGGAGATGGAGCGCGCCCGGGAGATCCTCGGCGTGCAGCAGCGTTTCCTGGGATTCGTCGACTCCGGCCTGCCGGAGGACGAGAACGAGCCGCTGCCCGAGGGATGCTTCGCGCTCCAGCCGATCGAGGTCGCCGCCGCCCCCCTGGTCGCCGCGGTGCGCGAGTTCAGGCCGCACGTGATCCTGACCTACGACGACGACGGCGGCTACCCGCACCCCGACCACATCATGACCAACCGCGTCTCGGTGGAGGCCTTCGAGGCCGCCGGCGACCCCGACCGCTATCCCGAGGCCGGCGAGCCCTGGCAGCCGCTGAAGCTCTACTACCACATGGGCTTCACCAAGGAGCGCTTCGAGGCGCTGCACGAGGCCATGACGACGCGGGGCATCGGCTCGCCGTACGCCGACTGGATCTCCCGCTGGGAGGACCGCCCGCAGAAGTGGCCGGTCACCACCCGCGTCCCCTGCGGCGACTACTTCGAGGCCCGCGACGCCGCCCTGCTGGCGCACGCCACCCAGGTCGACCCCGACGGATTCTGGTTCGTGTGCCCCCGCGAGCTGCAGCGCGAGATCTGGCCGACCGAGGACTACCACCTGGCCCGCTCCCTGGTGGACACCGAGCTTCCCGAGGACGACCTGTTCACCGGCATCCACGCCGAGAGGGTCTCGCCCGCCCGCCCCTGACACGACCACGGGGTGCCGGTGGCAGACTTGACGCGTGATTGCCTTCAACCCTGCCTCCACCGGCGAGGTCAGCCCGGGGCTCCTCGGCTTCGTCGTCGTGGCCGCCCTGGGTTTCGCCCTGTTCTTCCTGATCAAGTCGATGAGGAAGCAGATCTCGAAGATCGAGGTCCCGTCCGAGGCCGAGCTGCGCAAGTCCGCCGAGGCGGGTAAGCCTGCCGAGGCGGGCGAGCCCGCCGAGGTGCACAAGTCCGCCGAGGTGCGTGAGCCCGACGGCGAGAGCCGGTCCAGCTAGGGACCCGAGCCCGGCCGCCGGACGGCTGCGCCGTCACCCGGTCCGGGTCCCCGGCCGGGCGGTCCTCAGTCGAACGGCGACCACGCCCGCTCCAGCGCCCTGGGCAGCCCCCAGTGTCCCAGCGGGGTGAGAATCTCGTTCCTGTCGACGATGCCCAGCGACGCCCACAGCGGCGTGACCGAGCCGAACAGCATCTCGGCGGCCTCCAGGTCCTCCGGGTCGTCCAGGTCGACGTCGATGTCGTCGGACTCGGCGATCAGCCGGGCGATGCGCTCGGGCGAGGCCAGCACGCCGGGGCCCCGCCTGGCCAGGGCGGCCACCACCGCCAGCCAGTCCGCGTAGTGGATGGCGCACAGCGCCGCCAGCGCCGTGTCCTCGTGGCCCAGCTCGCCCTCCAGGTCGGTGAACCCCTCCACCGTGTCGCCCTCCTCGGGGAGGTCGGAGATCGGCCCGGCGATGCCCGCCGTGACGGTGAGCCAGAGCTCCTCGTCGTCCTCGGGCAGTTCCTCGCCCTCCTCGAACCCGGCGCACGCCCGCAGCACGTTGCCCGGATACCCCGGACCGGCCAGCACCTCGCGCAGCCGTACGCACGCCCTGTGCAGCTCCGAGGCGGGCCGTACGGGCTCGGGCAGCTCCGTCAGGATGCGCCGCAGCTCGCCGAGCGCGAAGGCCTCCTCCTCGTCCCGGGCGGCGAACATCTCCTCGTCCTGCTCCTCGCCCACCACGACCGAGGGGATCCGCCCGTCGGGCAGCGGGCTGTTGAGCCAGTGCTCCTGCAGGTCCTCGTAGGCCTCGCGGGCGCCGTCGTCCTTGCGCGCGAGCGCGTCCGGGTCGATCACTCCCTCGGCGACCCGCTCCTCCAGGTGGACGACCAGCCGGCGGTACATCTCCTCGGCGACCGGGCCCCGCTCGTCCTCCTCGGGCCAGACGAAGAAGCTCCTGGTCAGCAGGAGGGGTTCGGTCCCCGTGGACTCCAGCCAGCGTTGCACGTCGCCCACCGTGGCGTTGCCCGACTCGATCGCGCCGAGCGTCGCCTTGACGGAGTCCCAGAAGGCCGGGGACATCGGGTTGCCCGCCGCCAGCAGCGCCCTGCGCAGGTCGGGGACGGCCACCAGGGCGACCCCCGAGGGCACCGCGAGAAGCGCGCGAACCACGTCACGCCGGGTCAGTTCGGCGGCCGGGCGACCGGCGTGCGCGCAGACAAAGTCGAGATCCACGCTCCGTGAGCCTACGCCCCTCCAGGACCTCGCGGGAGCCGGGAACGCCGGGAGGAATGACAGGGGACACCGCCCAAGAAAAAGGGAAAAACCTCCATGGACGGGCAACGGGGAGGTCGGCCTTGACGGCTCTGGTGAGAACTCCGGACGGGAGAACGCTCGCGGTCGACCAGAGCGGCTCCCCCGGCGGGAGGCCCGTCTTCCTGCTGCACGGCACGCCGGGCAGCCGGGTCGGGCCCCTCCCCCGCCCCACGCTCCTGTACCGCATGGGCATCCGCCTGATCACCTACGACCGCCCCGGATACGGCCTGTCCGACCGGCTGGCCGGCCGGAGCGTCGCCGACGTGGCGGCCGACGTGGCCGCGATAGCCGACTTCCTGGACGTCGCGCGCTTCGCGGTGATCGGCCGCTCGGGCGGCGCCCCGCACGCGCTGGCCTGCGCCGCCCTGCTGCCGGACCGCACCACCCGGCTGGCCGCCCTGGTCCCGCTGGCGCCCCGCGGCGCCGAGGGGCTCGACTGGTTCGAGGGCATGTCCCCCTCCAACGTGGTCGAGTACACCGCGGCGGCGCGCGGGCCCGGCCCGCTCACCGCGCTGCTGACCTCCGTCGCCGACCAGGTCAGGGCCGATCCGACCCGCCTGGTCCCGGCGCTCGACGCCGAGCTGCCCGAGCCCGACCGGCACGTCGTGGCCGACTTCGGGATCAGGAGGATGCTGGCCGGGACCTTCGCCGAGGCGCTGCGGCACTCCGCGGCCGGGTGGGTGGACGACGCTCTGGCCTTCAGCGCGCCGTGGGGCTTCGACCCCGCGGCCATCGGGGTGCCGACCCTGCTGTGGCACGGCGACGAGGACGTCTTCTCCCCCGCCGGCCACGCGCGCTGGCTCGGGCGGCGCATCCCCGGCGCCACGGTGGTCATCGAGGAGGGCGCCGCCCACTTCGGCTCGCTGCGCGTCCTGCCCGACGTCCTGGCCTGGCTGGCCGCCGGATGAGTCAGAACGGCTGGGGTTCGAGGTCGCGGTTGATCCGCCGCCACTGCCGCAGGTAGGTCAGCGTGGGGTGCTCCTCGCCCAGGACGCGGGCCTTGTCCGCCAGCACCCGTTCCCTGAGCCGCTCCGCCTGGGCGCCCCGATCCGTCGTGTGGAGGGTGACGGCCAGGTTGGCCTCGCAGGCGAGCGTGTCGGGGTGCGCGGGGCCGAGCGCGTCCCGCAGCGTGTCGAGCGTGCCGCGCTCCAGCGCCTCGGCCTCCTGCGGCCTTCCCGCGTCGGCCAGGCAGTTGGCCAGGTTGACGGCGGCGGACAGGACGAAGGGGTGCCGCTCGCCGAGCGCGGCGCGCAGCCCGTCGAGCACCTCCCGCGCCTGGGCCGCCGCGGTGACCACGTCCCCGGTGCCGCGCAGGTAGATGGCGAGGTTGTTGCGGGCGATCAGGGTGACCGGATGGCTCTCTCCCAGGCTCTGCCGGTAGATGTCCACGATGCCCGCCGCGCGGTCGCGCGCGGCGACCTTGTCGTCCAGCGCCGACTCGCAGCAGGCCAGCTCCAGCGTCGCGGCCAGGGCGTCGGGGGTCCGCGGGTAGCGCTGCCGATAGCGTTCCTCGGTCTCCTTCGCCAGCTGCCAGGCCTCCTGCTGGTCCCCCGCCCGGCGCAGGGAGACCGCCAGGCTCTTGGCCGCCCGGAGGGTGTCGACGAAGTTCTCGCCGAGGGTCTCGCGGTAGCTCTGGAAGGTCGTCCGCAGGATGTCGGCCGACTCCCGGTAGATCCCGATCTCCCGCAGGTCGCGGGCGAGCTGGGTGGCGGAGAAGAGCGTGTAGGGGTGAGTGGGGCCGAGCACGTGGTTGCGCCGGCGCAGGGTGTCCTCGTCGAGCTCGCGGGCGTTGTGGCTGTCGCCGACGAGGCGGTAGGCCAGGGCCAGGTTGTTGGCGGCGGCCAGGGTCCTGGGATGGTCCTCGCCGTACAGCGTCTTCCACTGCTCGAAGGTCGCCTTGTCCATCTCCAGCGACCTGCCGTACTCCCCCAGCCCGCGCAGGTCGGCCGCCAGGCCGCCGGAGGTCATGAGCGTGTGCGGATGCCGCTCGCCCACCACCGCGCGCTGCATGTCCCGCACCCACTCGTTCAGCTCCCGGGCCTCCTGGTACCTGCCCTGGGACCGCTTGACGTTGGCCACGTTGAACAGCAGGTGCAGGCGCTGGCGGTCCTCGACCCCGAACTTCTCCTCCCAGTAACCGGCCAGCTCGTCCCCCAGCGCGAGCGCGGTGTCGAAGTCCCCGCGCTTCCACAGGTAGCGCACCCGGTCGGTGAGCAGCTGGCGGGTCTCCTCCTCGGTGCACTCGGTGGCCCGGGAGGGCTGCAGGTGCTGCCAGATGAGGTCGTAGCGCGTCCAGTTCTCCGGGTCGTCCACCTCGCCCTGGCGCGGCCTGGCGCCGACCAGGATGCGGTGCACCTCGTGGCAGGCCTGCTCCTGCTCGTGCTCGCTCATCTGACTGCGGATGACGGCCTGGACCAGGCGGTGCACCTGGATGGTGTTGTTGCCCTGGTCCACCTTCGCCAGCGCGAACCTGCCGATCTCCTGGATGACCCGGCCCAGCACCATCTTCTCGCGCAGCATCTCGTCGTACGGCAGCAGCGAACCGATCATCTCGTCGCTGTAGAGCAGGGACATCGAGATCGGCTCCGGGGCGAAGAACGCGCACAGCTGCAGCAGCCGCACCGAGGCCGGGGAGCTGTCGCGCAGCTGGGCCAGCGACAGGTTCCAGGTGACCGCCACCGGGTGCGGATAGTCGGCGGGCTGCCCCAGGGACAGCACCCGGGCGGTCTCCGACCCCAGCTGCTCCACGAAGGTGGCGGCGGGCATGCCCGTCTCGGCGAGCCAGGCGGCCGCCTGCTCCACCGCGATGGGCAGGTGGCCCAGGGCCGCGGCCACCTCCAGCGCGTCCCGGGCCGCCAGACCGGGGACCCGGCGGCTCAGGTGCTCCAGGCTCTCCTCCTGGCTGAAGACGTCGACCTCCAGGGGAGCGGCGACGCTCGACCACGCCTGGTTGCGCGAGGTGATCACCACGTGGCCGGTCCCGCCGGGGAAGAAGTCCCGCAGCTCGTCGGGGTCCCCGGCGTTGTCGAAGACCAGCAGCCAGCGGGAGTGCGGGGCGCCCAGCCGCAGCGCCTCGCGCACCGCCTCCACGACCTCGGCGATGCTCTCCCCGACGCGGATCCTCAGCTCCCGGGCCAGCTTCTCGAACGCCGCGTTGATGCGCTCGCGGTTCTCGGAGGGCACCCACCAGATCAGGTCGTAGTCCGCCTTGAAGCGGTGGGCGTACTCCAGGGCGACCTGCGTCTTGCCCACGCCGCCCAGGCCGTACAGCGCCTGCGGCAGCACGACCGCCGCGCTGCCGCCCACGAGCTGGTGGCGCAACGTCTCCAGTACGGCGCCGCGGCCGGTGAAGGCGGCGTTCCTGGTGGGGACGTTCCAGACCTGCGGGACGCTTCCCGGGAAACGCGCGCCCACGGCCGACAGGTCCGCCGCCGCGATCTCGTCGGCCACGCCCATGGCCCTCAGCAGCGTCTCCGCGGCCGGGCGCTCCTGCAGCCGGGTCAGGTCGGTCAGGGCCCGGTCGCCGTAGGGGGACGGGAAGCGCGACTCCGAGATCCGCACCGCGACCAGCTCGCTCTGCCCCGCCGCCTCGGCGGCCGTCAGGCGCGACCACACCTCCGGCGCCCGCGGGGCGTTCAGGTAGGCGGCGGAGAGCACGGCCAGCGTCCTGGGCGCCTCCCCCTCGCCGTCCTCCTCGCCGCCCGCGTCGACGCCGCGCAGCGCGACCCGGTGTCCCCGGCGGTCGAGCACGGCCGCGATCCAGTCGGCCCACATCCGGTCCTCGCGGGCGTAGCTGATGCGCACGTCGATCTGGGGGGCGGGGTGCCGTCGCACGAACTTCTCCAGGTACCGCAGCCGTACGGGCTCCTCCAGGCGGGGGAAGGAGGTCACCTCGCCCTCGGTGACCACCGCGGTGAGCCGCTCGAAGGCCGCCAGCAGGGAGCCCGGCCGGGCCGGGTCGTCGCCGAACGTGGCGAGGATCTCCTCGAAGGCGTAGAAGGGGGTGTAGGGGATCTCGACGCCGCCCCAGTACTGGTCGGCCTCCTGCGGCGTCATGCCGGTGGGGAAGCCCTCGAACTTCCGCCGGGCCAGGGCGCGCCCGGCGTCGCACCGTTCCTTCTCCCCGGTGTCGATGCGCATCGGGACCGGCAGGATGCGGATGCCGCGGTCGCCGTAGCGCTCGCCGATGTCCCTGGCCATCTGCGAGGCGCCGTCGATGCCCTGGTTGGCCAGGGTGAAGCAGTCGACGAGGACGTCCGGCAGGTGGACGGTGCAGATCCCCGCGATGTCGCTGGCGCCGGTGCGGCTGTCGATGAGGGTGTAGTCGTAGCACGCCTTCATGTCGGCGCGCAGCGCGTCGAAGAACTGGCCCCCGCCCTGCCGGTCGTAGAAGTTGTCCCAGTTGAAGCCGGAGGCCGGGGAGGAGTAGTCGCGGTTGGCCCGGCCGGGCGCCAGGAAGTCCAGAGTCCCCCCGCCGGGGAACTCCCAGTCCAGGGAGATGGCGTGCTTCTCCGCCCTGGCGTACTTGGTGTGCCAGTCGCCGGGCCGGGGCTCGTTGCGCATCACCGCCCACTGGTAGTCGGAGATCAGGTCGATGACCCCGGCCGCGGTGGTGGCCGTCCCTGGCGCCAGGAACGGGGCGAAGAACTTGTGCAGGCCGGGCGACTCCAGGTCCCAGTCGACCACGAGCACCCGCCTGCCCGCGCTGGCGAGGATCCAGGCCGTGTTGGCCAGCGCCATGGTGCGTCCGGTGCCGCCCTTGTACGAGTAGAAGGTGACGACCTTTCCTTCGCTCATGGTCACTCCTCGGGCCGGGTCAGCTTGGGACGGTCGATCTTCTCCCCCTCGGGGGGATAGGCGGGGGCCCGGTTCAGGTACCGCTGCTCCGCCCTGCGCAGGACGTCGGGCAACATGTTGCGGAAGTCGTCGAACCCGGGGACGTACGGCCTGGACTCCGGCTCGGCGAGCTTGGCGCCCAGGGCCGCCCGCAGGTCGTGCCTGAGCCGTTCCTGGTGCCGCACCGTCTGGGGGTCGTCCAGGTTCCACGGGACCATGACCGTCACCCAGGGCCGTCCCGGCCGGTCCACCGGGCGCAGCGCCCGCCTGCCCTCCTCTCCGGAGGCCGCCCACGGGTCCACCAGGACGACTCCGGGGGCGTGGGAGTCATCGGCCTCGAGCATCCCCGTGTGCTCGCCCAGCGAGCCGATCTCCGGCAGGAACCCCCGCGAACGCGCCACCTCGGCGACGCAGTCGGCCAGCGGTCTCCTGTCGCCGCCGGTGCGGTAGGGGTCCCACTCGGAGGCCGTCTCGCCGTAGTAGGCGGGGTCGCGCCCCTCGGGCAGCGACCCGGTGCCGGGCGCGACCACCGTCACCGTGATCGGCCGCTCGGGGACGCTGTCGGTGAACACGCTCTTGGCCGTGGTGAAGTTCGAGATGTTCCCCCGGGGCATGGGGGTGTTCTCGGCCACCTCGATGATCCGCCGTCCCAGCTCGTGCACGGCGTTCTGGTAGTGCCTGCGGTACTTCTGGAGCTTCATGATCCCGTAGAAGCCCTGGTCCGCGTAGTGCTGACCGAGGTCGGTGTGGTTGAACTGGATGTCCCGGGCGACCTGGGGCATCGCCTCCAGCCTGACCGGGGTCCACAGGGCGGGGATGATCGCCTCGGGCATCGCCCCGCCCGCGGCGACGTGGTCGCCGGCACGATCGACGAAGCAGGCCCACTCCTTGCCGCAGGACTCGCTCTCGAAGTAGCGGGGTGAGTACAGGGGGACGAACACCCGGCAGGTGGACAGCTGCTCGGACAGGGCGCGCGGCCAGTTCTCTCCCGTCCGCAGGCCCCGGTCCATGTATCCGGCCGAGCCGGCGGGCACGTTGGTGTGGTGGAGGATGTAGTCGCACAGCGCGCGGAAGAGTCTTTCCACCCACTGGTTGGGATCGCCGGAACCCGTGCCGTCGAGTGAGGGGACATGGGCATAGCTGAGGAAGAAATACGGTCCTTGATAACCCCCCGAAGAGTGCGGCGCAGCCATCCGCCCCCCTTCCCCGGTGAATACTCACTATAGGAACGGGGCGTATATCGGAAAAGTGGCGGTGCTCTGATTCCGGCTGTTTCCGGGAAGGAAATCAGACCTGCGGGGAAACCGCGGCCGTCCACCGCTCCCGGTGGACGCGCGCCGAGCGGGCGGCCTCGGCCTCGGCCGCCTCGGAGACGGGCTCGTCCAGCCACGCCGCGACCGAGCGCCGCATCTCCGTCACGAACCTGCCGCCCAGCGGGGTCAGGGCGCCCGAGGCGGCGAGCGTCTCGATCGCCTCGGCCGTGTCCCGCCGCCAGCGGGCGAACTGCGCCTCCGCCCGCCCGGGGCCGGCGTGGCGGCGCACCCTCCAGAAGTCCGTCACCGCGATGTGGGCGTAGGTCCCCTGCAGCAGGCCCTCCAGCGGCCGGGGGTCGTCGCGCCAGGGCGCGTAGAACAGGCGGGTGTCCCCCTCGTCGTACAGGTCGAGGATGTCCAGCACGGCGCCCAGCTTGACGTGCTGGAACTCGTGGACGACGAGCAGCGCGAGCGTGGCGGGGTCGTCGGGCAGGGCCGCCGCGACGGCGCCGAAGGCGTGCCTGGCGGTCGAGCTCACCTCCCGCCCCCCGGGCGCCGGGGCCAGCGGCGTCAGGACGGACAGCCCCGCGCGCAGACCCGGCGCGTAGGCGGGCAGCTCGGACTCGATCAACGCCCAGGCCTCCGCGAAGGCGCGCTGCCAGGCCGACGCCCGGTCGCCGGTGAGACGCCCGGCCGCCGGCCACTGGTGGCAGTCCCTGAACGGGTCGGTGTCCTCCAGCGCGACGGAGAGGCCGCCCGCCGACAGCCGCCTGACCGGGTGCCAGCCCGGCCACTCGCCGCAGGCGCGGGGATCCAGGTCCGCCCCGCCGTCCAGCGCGATCCGGCCCCCGGACACCTCCAGCCGTGCCGTACGGCCCGCGGGGTGCGCGGCGGGGCCCGTCTCCGGGCGCGCCGTACGGCCCGCGCCGGCGGGGTCCACCTCCAGGGCGCCGAGGGAGGGCAGGTGGACCGCGCCGCCGAGCACCCGGACGTCGAGCGCGGCGGTGACGCCCGCCCGGACCGCCGCGGCGGCGGCGACGTTGGCCAGGTGCCCCGCGTGCCGGCCGTCGCGCAGGCACTCGGCCGCCCAGACCCGTACGTAGGGGTGGGCGAGAACGGCCTCGACCGCGCCGGGATGCGTGCCGTCCAGGCCGGTGATCAGCTCCCAGGCCCGCCTCACCATCGGACCGGCGCCCTCTCCGCCGTCCGGGCCGAGCTCCGCGTTGACCGCCGCCAGCAGGGCCCGCCGCAGGCTGCGCTGCGACTCGGCCAGATGCCCCACCTCGTCCCCGCCGCCGAAGCCGGAGGCCAGGGCGCCCAGGGCCGCCGACGGCAGGGCGTGGGTCGGCTCCGGCGTCCTGGCGCGGATGTGGGTGATCAGCTTGAGCAGGTCGGCGCAGTACACGCTGGGGTTGGCGAACCCCGAGCCGCGCCGGTGGCGGTGGGCGTACAGCCCGCCCCCGCAGCTGTCGACCACCGGGCAGGCGCGGCACTGCCCGCACAGGCCCGCAAGGCCCTGCTGACGGGCCAGCACGCCGGTGTGCCGGGCCACCTCGTCCAGGGTGTCGCGCAGCACGTGCAGGCCGGTGGCCGGCGCCCCGTCGAAGGCCGTCTTGAGCGAGTCGGCCTGCTCGTAGCTCCCGTCGGTCTCGATGACGACCAGATCGGAGGGCTGCAGGCCGAGCGACTCGGTGAGACTGGACCCGCCCCGGCTGGTGGAGAGGATCGACTCGAACATCCGCACCGGCGGGGCGCCGCCGTCGGCGGCCCAGATCTCGAAGATCTCGATCAGCCAGTCGGCGTAGGCGGTCGGCGCCGGGCGCGGCGGCGGGGTGTCCCAGGTGGCGTGCGGCAGCAGGAAGTCGATGCGGGGCGGCTCCAGCGCGGTCAGCGCGCGGTAGACCGCGACGGGGTCGTTGGCCACGTCGACCGTGCACAGCAGCCCGGCGTACAGCTGCGGCCGGGCGCGCAGCAGCTCGACCGCGCGCAGCACCAGGTCGTGGCTGCTGCGCCCGTCGGCGAAGCGCCGGTGGCGGTCGTTGGCGGCCCGGTCACCGTCGAGCGAGACGCCCACCTTGACACCGTGGGCGGCGAACACCTCGCAGAACCGCTCGTCCAGCAGCACGCCGTTGGTGTGGACGCGCAGGTCGAGCGCGCAGATCCCGTCCAGGTGGCCGCGCAGTTCGGCGGCGACGCGCTCCAGCCGGTCGGGCCCGGCCAGCAGCGGCTCGCCGCCGTGCAGCACCACGTGCACCCGGTCCAGGGCGTGCGCCTTGACGTGCTCGGCGATGCGCATGGCCGTCCAGGAGACGGTCTCATCGGAGATCACCTTGGGCCGGGTGCGCCAGCTCTGGTCGGCGTGCTCGTAGACGTAGCAGTGGTCGCACGCCAGGTCGCACCGGCTGTGCACCTTGAGGACGAACTGCCGCAACGGCGTCGAGGGCCTGCTCACAGCGGCCCCCTGGATCAGATGGAGGAGTTGAACGCGGCCACGGGAACGCGCCGGACCTCCGGCGAGCCGGGGAGGATCCGGCGCACGATGCCGTCGAAATCGGCCCGGCCGACGAGCGAGAGCGGGACGTCACGGAGATCCCTGACGTCGGAGGTGACGTCGGCCTGCTTCTCACCCGATGCGTTCATGGCCTCAAACCGCTCTATCCTCGAACCGCTCTATGCGTTGCCGGGACTCGGCGAGGCCCGGGGATTGGATTCCAATATCCGGAGGGGAGCCGTACCGACCTCAGATGATTCTAGCCTTTCGCCTCGGCCGCCGACGGGCGACCCTGCGGAGGCAGTGAAGTATTGCACAGGCGTTAGATCTCCGTCATCTCGCCAAAAGGTTAAAAACTACTTTGTCCCCAAATAAGTGCCTTTAACGTCAAATAGCATGCGTGTCCTTTTGGTGTGGTCAATGCCGCGGGCACCGCGACGACCGCCGGACACCCCACCCGGCCGCGGCGTCCGGTCCGGGCCGTCCCGCTTTACTTGGAGCAAGGCCGGGCCGCGGGGGTAGGAGTCCCACGTCCGGCCCCGCCGGGCCCGCACCGCGGGAAGGCACGCACCACGCACCCAGGAGCGCCTCGATGAACAAGCTGAAGGACGCCACCAGTCCTTATCTGCTGCAGCACGCCGACAACCCGGTCCACTGGTCCGAGTGGGGCCCGGAGGCGTTCGAGGAGGCCGCGCGGCGGGACGTGCCCCTGCTGATCAGCGTGGGCTACTCGGCGTGCCACTGGTGCCATGTCATGGCGCACGAGTCGTTCGAGGACGAGGCCACCGCCGCGCTGATGAACGAGCACTTCGTCAACGTGAAGGTGGACCGCGAGGAGCGTCCCGACGTGGACGCCGTCTACATGGCCGCCACCCAGGCGATGACCGGCCACGGCGGGTGGCCGATGACGGTCTTCGCCACGCCCGAGGGGCATCCCTTCTACACCGGCACCTACTTCCCCCGCCCGCAGTTCCAGCGCCTGCTGACCGCGGTGGCCACCACCTGGCGGGAGGACCGGCAGGGCGTCCTGACGCAGAGTTCGAAGATCGTCGAGGCGCTGGGCGAGCACACGGCCTTCCCGTCGGGACCGCTGCCCACGCCGGAGACCCTCACGCAGGCCGTACGGAACCTCGCCTCGTCCTTCGACCCGGTGCACGGCGGGTTCGGCGGGGCGCCCAAGTTCCCGCCGTCCATGGCGCTGGAGTTCCTGCTGCGGTACGGCGCCGCCGCAGGGCCCGAGGCGGACCGGGCGATGTCGATGACCGGGCGCACGCTGGAGGCCATGGCCAGGGGCGGGATGTACGACCAGCTCGCCGGCGGGTTCGCCCGCTACAGCGTGGACGCCGAGTGGATCGTGCCGCACTTCGAGAAGATGCTCTACGACAACGCCCTGCTGCTGCGGGTCTACACGCACTGGTGGCGCGCCACGGGCTCGGCCCTGGGCAGGCGCGTGGCGCTGGAGACCGCCGACTGGCTGCTGGCCGAGATGAGCACCCCGCAGGGGGGCTTCGCCTCGGCGCTCGACGCCGACAGCGAGGGGGTCGAGGGCAGGTTCTACGTCTGGACCGTGGACGAGCTGCAGGAGCTCCTCGGCGAGGAGGACGGCGACTGGGCCGCCGGAATCTTCGAGGTCACCGGGGCCGGGACGTTCGAGCACGGCACCTCGGTGCTCCAGCTGCCGTCCGACCCCGACGACCCCGACGACCTTGGGCGGTTCGAGCGGGTGCGCGCCGCCCTGCTGGCCGCCCGGGCCCGCCGGGTGCGGCCGGGCCGGGACGACAAGGTGGTCGCGGCCTGGAACGGCCTGGCCGTCGCGGCCCTGGCCGAGGCGGGGGTCCTGTTCGACCGGGCCGACCTGGTGTCGGCCGCGCGGGCGGCGGCCACCCTGCTGGAGGAGGTGCACATGGACGGCGACCGGCTGCTGCGCACCTCGCGCGAGGGCCGGGCGGGGGGCAACGCGGGGGTCCTGGAGGACTACGCCGACGTGGCCGAGGGCCTGCTCACCCTCTACGGGATCACCGGGGAGACCCGCTGGTTCCGCCGGGCCGAGGCGCTGCTGGAGACCGTGCTCACCCGCTTCTCCGACGGATCCGGCGGGTTCTTCGACACCGCCGACGACGCCGAGCGCCTCTTCCAGCGCCCGCAGGACCCCACCGACAACGCCACGCCCTCCGGCCAGTTCGCCGCGGCCGGGGCGCTGCTCACCTACGCCGCCCTGACGGGCTCGGCCCGGCACCGGGAGGCCGCCGAGGCCGCCCTGGGCACGGTGAGCGTGCTGGCCGAGCGGCACGCCCGGTTCGCCGGCTGGGGCCTGGCCGTGGCGCAGGCCGCCGTCTCCGGCCCCGTCGAGGTGGCCGTGGTCGGCGCGCCCGACGACCCTGCCACCGCGGCCCTGCACCGCGCCGCGCTGACCTCCCCCGCGCCCGGCCTGGTCATCGCCCTCGGCGAGCCCGGTTCCTCCGGCGTCCCCCTCCTGGAGGGCCGCACGCCGGTCGGCGGCTCCCCGACCGCCTACGTCTGCCGCAACTTCACCTGCAGGATGCCCGTCACCACCCCCGCCGAGCTGAAGGCGGAGCTGGCCGGCTCCTGAGACCGGCTCGTTCCGGTACGGCGGGCTGGTGCGGCCGCCGTACCGGAAGGCGCGGACTCAGCCGTTGGTGTTGACGTCCCCGCCGCCACCGCCGGTGCCGCCGTCGTTCCCCGTCCC
This sequence comes from Paraplanobispora takensis, assembly GCF_016863195.1. Classification (GTDB taxonomy): domain Bacteria; phylum Actinomycetota; class Actinomycetes; order Streptosporangiales; family Streptosporangiaceae; genus Planobispora; species Planobispora takensis. The sequence continues at coordinate 206,990 of NZ_BOOK01000005.1, forward strand.
GCCGTCACCGCCGTTCCCGGTCCCGTCTCCACCGGTCCCGCCGCCACCGCCGGTGCCGTCGTCGTTCCCGGTGCCGCCGTCGTTCCCGGTCCCGTCTCCGCCGGTGCCGTCGTCGTTCCCCGTCCCGCCGTCACCGCCGTTCCCGTTCCCGTCCGGGTCGGGGACCGCCGTCGGGTCGGGGTCGGGGGCGGCCGTCTGCTCGGGCGTCGCGGGAGGGGCGACGTCGTCCTGGCCGCCGTCGCCGCCGTAGTTCCCGTAACCGCCGTCGTTGTACGGACGCTCGCCGGTGGGGGAGGCGTAGCCGTAGTCGGACGGCTTGGGGAACTGCTTGACGGGCTTGCCCTGCATCGCCTCGGTCATGAACGTGCGCCAGATCTGGGCGGGGTACTGCCCGCCGTACTGGACGCTCCCGCCCACCACCACCGGCTTGTTGTCGTCGCGGAACATGTCCACGGCGACGGAGAGCTGCGGGGTGTACCCGGCGAACCAGGCGGACGCCGACTTGTCGGTGGTGCCGGTCTTGCCGGCCACCGGGCGGTCGTAGAGACGGGCCGCGGTGCCGGTGCCGCCCGTGACGACCTGGGTCAGCGTGTAGGTGACGTCGGCCGCGGTCGTCTCGGAGAAGACCTGCCGGCCCTTGTCGGTGATCCTGATCCGCTCGTCGCCGTCGATGATCGAGCGGATCACGTGGGGCGAGCGGTGCACGCCGTTCGCGGCGAAGGTGGCGAAGCCGGAGGCGTTCTGCACGGCGCTCACCGAGCTCACGCCCAGCGGCAGCGTCGCGGCGTTCTCGTGCGGGGTGATCTGGTCGACGGGGATGCCCGCGGCCTCGGCGGCCTCGGCCACCTTGTCCAGGCCCACCCGCTGGCCGATGTCCACGAACGCGGTGTTCACCGAGTGGCGCATGGCGTTGATCAGGTTGACCTGACCGTAGGAGGCGCCGCCCGAGTTGGGGATCGGGTGGTCGGGGTCGGAGGCGACCCTCATGGGCGAGTCGCCCTCGACCCGCGTGCTCAGCTTGAGGCCGTCCTCCAGGCCCGCGGCCAGCGCGTACGCCTTGAACGTGGAGCCGGCCTGCACCTCGGCGGAGAAGGAGTTGTCGAACTTGTTGGCCTTGTAGCTGCGCCCGCCGTAGAAGGCGAGGACCTCGCCGGTGGCGGGGTCGACGGCGGCCAGGCCGGTGCGCACCTTCGGCGAGGTGCCCTCGGGCAGGACCGAGGTGACGGCCTGCTCGGCGGTCTCCATCAGCTTCTTGTCGAACGTCGAGATGATCTTCAGGCCGCCCTGGTTGACCATCTCGTCGGTGTATCCGCGCTTCCTGAGCTCGGCCATGATCTGGTCGAGCATGTAGCCCTCCTGGCCCTCGGGGGTGAAGACCCCCTTCGGCTCCTTCAGGACGGGGAACTCGGCCTCGGCGGCCTCGGCCGGGGTGAGCGCTCCGGTCTGCACCATGCCGTCGATCACCCACTGCCAGCGCTGCTTGGCCGCGGTCAGGTCGGCGCCCTTGGGGTCGGCGAAGCGCGACGGCTGCTGGATCACCGCGGCGAGGTAGGCGCTCTCGGCCACGGTCAGCTTGCCGACGTCCTTGCGGAAGTAGGCGTCGGCGGCGGCCTGGACGCCGTTGGCGCCCCGGCCGAAGTAGATCGTGTTGAGGTACTGCTCCAGGACCCAGTCCTTGCTCTCGGACCTGTCCACCTTCAGGGAGATCATGATCTCTTTGAGCTTGCGGACCGCGGACCGCTCCTGGCTGAGGCCGCTGTAGTAGTTGCGGACCATCTGCTGGGTGATCGTCGAACCGCCCTGGAGCTGCTTGCCGGTGACGGTGGACCACATCGCGCGGGCGGTCCCCTTCAGGGACACGCCGCTGTCCTCGTAGAACGAGCGGTTCTCGGCCGCGATGACCGCGTCCCTGAGGCTCTCGGGAACGTCGTTCAGCTGCACGTTCCTGCGGTTGACGCCCTGCTTGGCCAGGACGGTCTTGCCGTCGCGATAGTAGATCACCGAGCCCTGCGCGGTCGCGGCGGACTGCGTGCTGTCCGGAATGGGGGTCATCGCCCACGCGACGGCGAACAAGCCGATCATCATGACGAAGCCGACCCCGAAGGTGATGATCGCGGCCCGCAGGATCCTTCTCCCGCGACTGCCCTTCCTCACCCGTGCACACCCCCCTGATTCAGGCCGCGCGCGACCCCCGTCAGCCCTGCGAACCGTTATGGGTAAACGACGGACGGCGACGGGTGATTCCCTCTTCGGAACCTAGGGTCAGTCTCGTTCCCCGCGCGGGACATCTCTCACCAACGGCAGGATCCGGTATGGCACGGGGGTGTCCAGGGCGATCACCGAGGAGGTCCTGACCACTCCCCGGACCTCGACGATCCGGTCGATGACCTGCTGGAGGTCGGCGTTGCTGCGCGCCACCACCCGGCAGTGCATGTCGTCGCCGCCGGTGATGGTGTGCACCTCCAGCACCTGCGGGATCCCGGCGAGCTGGTCGGCGACCGGGTCGTGCCCGCTGATCTGGCGGATCTGAAGAGTGACGAACGCCATGACGTCGTAGCCGAGCGCGGCGGGGGCGACGTCGGGCCCGAACCCGGTGATCACCCCCCGGGCGGTCAGCCGGTCGAGCCGGGCCTGGACCGTGCCCCGGGCCACGCCGAGCCGCCGCGAGCACTCCAGCACGCCCAGCCGGGGCTCCTGCGCCAGCAGGGCGATGAGCCGGGCGTCCAGCTGATCAATCGTCATGATGTACAGATGCTCCGATCTGACTGGTCAGTAGCTATACAGATTGTCCACTTAAATAAGTAACTCTTGCACAGGTAAGCCAATGAACCAGACAGTGTCTGCATGAGTGACGTCTTCCCCGTGAACGGCATGGACGCCGTGGTCTTCGCCGTCGGCAACGCCAAGCAGGCCGCCCACTACTACTCCACCGCGTTCGGCATGCGGCTCGTGGCCTACAAGGGCCCGGAGACCGGCAGCCGTGACGAGGCGGCCTATGTCCTCACCTCCGGCGGCGCCCGCTTCGAGCTCCGCGGCGCCGTACGGGCCGGAACCGACATCGCCCGGCACGTGACCGAGCACGGCGACGGCGTGATCGACCTGGCCATCGAGGTCCCGGACGTGGAGGCGGCCTACGCCCACGCGCTCGCCCAGGGCGCCGAGGGCCTGGCGGAGCCGTACACGATGGAGGACGACCACGGCAAGGTCGTCATGGCCGCGATCGCCACCTACGGCCAGACCCGGCACACGCTGATCGACCGCTCCAACTACAGCGGGCCGTACCTGCCCGGCTACGTCGCCGCCGAGCCGATCGTCGCCCCGCCCGCGGTGAAGAACGGCCGGCTGTTCCAGGCCGTCGACCACTGCGTCGGCAACGTGGAGCTCGGCAAGATGGACGAGTGGGTGGAGTTCTACAAGAAGGTCATGGGCTTCACCAACATGGCGGAGTTCATCGGCGACGACATCGCCACCGAGTACTCCGCCCTGATGTCCAAGGTCGTCGCGGACGGCACCCGCAAGGTGAAGTTCCCGCTCAACGAGCCGGCCGTCGCCAAGAAGAAGTCGCAGATCGACGAGTACCTGGAGTTCTACGGCGGCCCCGGCGTGCAGCACATCGCCCTGGCCACCAACGACATCCTGACCACGGTCGACCACATGCGGGCGGCCGGGGTGCAGTTCCTGGACACGCCCGACTCCTACTACGACGACCCGGAGCTGCGCGCCCGCATCGGCGAGGTCCGGGCTCCGATCGAGGAGCTGAAGAAGCGCAAGATCCTGGTCGACCGCGACGAGGACGGCTATCTGCTGCAGATCTTCACCAAGCCGGTGCAGGACCGCCCGACGGTGTTCTTCGAGCTCATCGAGCGGCACGGCTCGCTCGGCTTCGGCAAGGGCAACTTCAAGGCGCTGTTCGAGGCCATCGAGCGCGAGCAGGAGCGCCGCGGCAACCTGTGAGGCCGGAGGGGCGGGTTCCCGGCTCACCGTTTTCCCGACCCGCCGTTCCCCGACCCGCCGTTTCCCGGCTCACCGTGATGCCGTCCCCGTCACGGTGAGTACCGGACCGGGCGTGCTGGCGTAGGCTTGTCAGCCTGGGTCCCGGCACGGCCCGGGCCGGGAAGGGGACCTCTCAACCATGCTGTCGGGTCGGCCGGTCATCGCGGCAACCACCGTCCTGCTGTGCGCGCTCGGCTGCTCCCCCGGCGGGACCGGCGAGTCCGCACCGGCCACCGCCCGGCCCTCCTCCGGTGCCGCGACTCCCTCCTCCGGGGGGCCCGCCTCCGCGGGCGCGCCCGGGATCGGCGACCCCGACTTCCCCACCGACGGCAACGGCGGCTACGACGCCGAGCGCTACCGGCTCACGATCGGCTACGAACCGGACTCCCGGCAGCTGTCCGGGGTGGTGGTGATCGAGGCCAGGGCCACCCAGGCGCTGTCCCGCTTCAATCTCGACCTGTCCGGGTTCACGGTCGGCGAGGTCACGGTGGACGACAGGCCCGCCACCTTCGGGCGCTCCGGCGACGAGCTCAGCGTGACCCCCTCCCGGCCGATCGACGACCGGGCGGCCTTCCGCGTCAAGGTCGTCTACTCCGGAGAGCCCCGGCCGGTCAGGAACTCCTCCAACCTCGGCACCTACGGCTTCATCCCGACCCGGGACGGCGCCTTCGTCACCTGCGAGCCCAACGGCGCCAAGACCTGGTTCCCCGTCAACGACCACCCCTCCGACAAGGCCCTGTACGACTTCGAGATCACCGTCCCCGCCGGGCTGACCGCGCTGGCCAACGGGGAGATGGTCGGCAGGCCGAGGACCTCCGGCGGCAGGACGACCTACCTCTGGCGGGAGAACCACCCGATGGTGAGCTATCTGGCCACCATGACCCTGGGCCGGTTCGAGCTGCGCGAGGGCGAGACCGCCTCCGGCATCAAGAACCTGGCCGCGGTGGACCCGCGCTTCGGCTCCTCCCTGAACAAGCTCTACAGGATCTCGGGAGAGGTCACCGACTACTGGGCCACGGTGTTCGGCCCCTACCCGTTCTCCTCGACCGGCGGGGTGGTGGACGACTTCTCCGCCGGATACGCGCTGGAGAACCAGACCAAGCCCATGTACGGCGGCTTCGACCCCGACGAGGACATCATCGCCCACGAGCTCGCCCACCAGTGGTTCGGCAACAGCCTCAGCATCACCCGGTGGAAGGACCTGTGGCTCAACGAGGGCTTCGCCACCTACGCCGAGTGGCTCTGGTCGGAGCACAAGGGCGACTCCACCGCCGAGCAGCTCTTCCGTCAGCACTACGCCGCCGACGACGACGACCCGATCTGGGCCTACCCCCCGGGCCGCGCCCAGCCCGACGACCTGTTCAACAACTCGGTCTACACCCGCGGCGGCATGACCCTGCACGCCCTCCGCCAGCGCATCGGCGACCAGGTCTTCTTCGAGCTGCTCAAGACGTGGAACGCCGAGCACAAGCACGGCAACGTGACCACCGAACAGTTCACGGCCCTGGCCGAGAAGCTCTCCGGCAGGCAACTCGACGCCCTGTTCGACGCCTGGCTCTTCCAACCCCGCAAACCCGCCACCTGGTAACCCCCCGGAGCACGCAGTCCCGGAGCGGAGAGCGCGTACGGCGACCGGGCCTGCCTGCGACGCCGGGGAACCCGTGACGAAAGGGCGGTGAGGATTTCCGGATGACCACCGGCCTGACCCCCGGCCCTTCCGGCAGCACGGGCTGCCGACCGGTGGCTTCATCCCGGCCCACCATCCCGCCGCCCCACGCTGCCCCCGCTCATCCCGGCCCCCATCCTCCGGCGCCGGTACGGCGGGGCGTGACGCGGGCGTTCCCGGCGCCGCCGTACGGCGGGCGACCCGTCGGGCGGCGACGTGAGGTCAGGTGGCGACGTGAGGTCAGGTGGTGACGGGGCGGTAGCCCTGTTTGCGGAGCACGCCGAGCACCTCTTCCGCGTGCTCGGGCCCCCGGGTCTCCAGCTGCAACTGGACCTCGACCTCCCCCAGGTCGGCGCCGACCCGCTCGTGCGCGATGTCCAGCACGTTCGCGCGCAGCTCCGCCACCTCGGCCATCAGCGCCGCCAGCGTGCCCGGCCGGTCGGGCAGCGAGATCCGCAGGGTCAGATAGCGTCCCGCCGCGGCCAGGCCGTGCCGGAGCACCTTGGCCAGCAGGAGCGGGTCGATGTTGCCCCCGGAGAGCACGGCAGTCACCGGCGGCTCGAAGACCTCGGGGTGGGCCAGGATCGCGGCCACCGACACCACCCCCGCGGGCTCGACGACCTGCTTGGCCCGCTCCAGGCACAGCACCAGCGCCCGGGAGATCTCCTGCTCGGTGACCGTGACCACGGTGTCGACCAGATAGTGGATCAACTCGAACGGCAGCTCCCCCGGCAGGCCCACCGCGATGCCGTCCGCCATCGTGCCGGAGGGCTGGACCACGACCGGCTGCCCGGCCGCCAGCGAAGCCGGATAGGCGGCGGCCCGCTCGGCCTGCACACCGACGATCCGCACTCCGGGCCGCAATGACTTGACCGCGAGCGCCACCCCGGCGGCCAGGCCTCCGCCGCCGATCGACACCGCGATCGTGCCGACCTCGGGCAGCTGGTCCAGGATCTCCAGGCCGATCGTGCCCTGTCCGGCGATGACGTCGGGATGGTCGAAGGGATGGATGAACACCGCGCCGGTCCGCTCCGCGTGCTCCCGCGCCCGCGCCAGCGCGATGTCCACGGTGTGCCCGGCGAAGACCACGGCGGCGCCGTAGGACCGGGTCGCGGCCACCTTGGGCAGCGGTGCCCCCTCCGGCATGTAGACCGTCGACTTGGTCCCGACCAGGCCCGAGCCGAGCGCCACGCCCTGCGCGTGGTTGCCCGCGCTGGCCGCGACCACGCCGCGCCCCAGCTCCTCCTCGGTCAACCGGGCGATCCGCACATAGGCGCCGCGTACCTTGAAGGAGCCTGACCTCTGGAGGTTCTCGCACTTGAGGTGTACGGGCCCGCCGAGAAGACCGGAGAGCACGTGCGAGTGCACCACCGGGGTCCGCACGGCGACGTCGGCCAGGAGCTCACGGGCGGCGACCACGTCCTCGAAGGTCACCTGCGGTGTCGACATGCGGGCCATCATCCCACCACGTGAGATGCATTCCGGTGCCGCACTCGTCGGAGGCGGACGACCCGACAGCCCGTATCGGGTCGTGAGCCCGCCCGTGAGGCACGTCCGCGGTGGGCCGGGTGTCGCCCACCCGGCTGCGCCTCACGACAGACGAACCCGCCCACGGCACTACGACTGGTCCCCGGGCGACCAGTAGCGGTCGGCGGCGAGGATGAGGGCGGCGGCGCCGACGAGGCCGGCCTCCTGGCCCAGAGAGGCGGGGACCACGCGGACGCGGCGGGCGAAGTCCATCCTGGCGTGCGTGCGGAGGGTCTCCTCCAAAGGATCGAACAGCGGGGGTCCGGCCTGGGACAGGCCGCCGCCGACGGTGACGACGTCGAGGTCGCACAGGTGGGTGGCCGAGGCGATGGCCAGGCCGAGCGCCCGCCCGGCCCTGCGCATCGCGCTCAGGGCGATCGGGTCTCCCGCCGCGGCGTCCAGTGCGAGCCGCCGCCCGCTGGCCGGGGCGGCCTCGACGTACGCCGGAGCGACGGCGGACGTCCCGGCGAAGGCTCCGCCCGCCTCGCCGGAGGACCCGGCCCCGCCGCCCTCCGTGCCCGCGTCACCGTCCCCCGCACCTCCGATGCCGTCCTTCGCCCGAGCGGACCCGGCCCCGCCGCCCTCCGTGCCTCCGACGCCGTCCTTCGCCCGAGCGGATCCGGCTTCGGGGGTGCCGTCCTCCGTCCCACCGGATCCCGCCGCCCCGCCCGGGACCCACCCCTGTTCGACCGCCCACGCCGCCAGCCCGGGCCCACGGGCGATCGCCTCGAGACAGCCGCGGCCCCCGCAGCCGCAGGGCGGTCCGTCCGGGTCGACGATGATGTGCCCGATGTGCCCGGCGTTGCCGCTGCCGCCGTCGATCAGACGGCCGCCGAGGATCAGGCCGCCGCCCACCCCCGTGGACACGACCATGCCGAGCATGTTGGCGCTGCCGCGCCCGGCGCCCCGCCAGTGTTCGGCGGCGGCCAGGCAGACGGCGTCGTTGTGGATGCGGACCGGGACCCCGGGGAAGCGCCGGGCCAGCCGTTCCCTCAGCGGGAAGTCGCGCCAGCCCGGCATGTTCAGCGGGGAGACCGCCCCCTCCGGCCAGCTCATCGGCCCGCCGCAGCCGATCCCGACCCCGGCGACCGGGGAGTCCCCCGCGACGGAGACGATCAGCTCGTCGAGGGTCTTCCACAGGATGCGGGCGTCGCCGCCGGGGGGCGTCGCGACCCGCCCCGCCGTCCGCACGACGCCGCCGGGGTCGACCACGGCGACGGCGAACTTGGTCCCGCCGATGTCGACGGCCAGTACGGGTCCGGACATTCAACGATCATAGAGTCGCTCGGTGGACGGCTGCGAGGAGAAGACCAGCAGGCAGGCGGTGAACCCGTGCACGTGGTTCTGGCTCCCCACCGGCCCGATCTCCCCCGCCGCGAAGAACCCGGCCACCCCGATCGGGCCCAGCGTGTCGCTGACGGCCATCGTGTCGTGATCGGCGGTGCCGAACATGGCGGAACCCCGGCCGTTGCACGAGAACAGCAGCGCGCCGTCCACCCGGCCGAACTGCTCGCGGTGGGCGTCGAGCAGCTCGTAGAGGTCCTCGTCGGCGGTGGCGGCGTCGCGGACCTGGAAGCGGACGGTACGGCCGACCTCGACGATGTCGCCGATGGCCACGCCCTCCCGGTCGGGGTCGATGCCGAGCACCCCGCGGATCAGGAAGTCGCCGTGCTCGTGGCGCTCGGCGTACTCGTTCATGGCCAGACCGATCTGCAGCCCCGAGGCGACCAGGTCGCGGTCCTCCTCGTCCAGCGCGCTGACGATCTCCTCCAGCCGGGCCAGGGCGGGCTGCCCGGCGAGTTCGAGCAGCAGGTTGTCCTCGACCTCGGTGACGGTCATGGAGGGGCCGATCGGGCGGCAGCCCTGGCTCACCACGGTGCTGACGTTGACCTCGCCGCCCAGGAGCACGCCGACGGCGCCCTCGGTGTAGACCTTGCCGTCGGCGAACAGCCGTACCGCGTCACGGCCCTGCAGGGCGTTGGCCAGCCCGCCGACCAGCGGCAGATCGCCCAGGACCTCCCCCGAGCGCTCGACGAAGCCGTCGGTCGGGAAGGTGTACGGGTCGGCCAGCAGGATGGCCACCCGGTCGTCGGGGTTGCGCTCGGGCAGGCCCACGACGACGAACTGGTCGTCGGCCCGCAGGCTGTCCAGCGCGAAGGTGGTCAGCCGGGCCCCCTCGAGGGTGGCGGCCCAGGCGCTCACCGACGGGACGACCTCGACCCCCTGCCCGTCACCGATCACGCCGGTGGAGCTGCAGCCGACCACTGCGGCGCCGGGGGCCATGCTCATCGCGCGCAGCCCCGCCCGGGAGACGTCGTCGGGGTCGTCACCGCAGACGAAGAAACAGACCAGATCCGGTGACCCGCTCAGCCCGCTCAGGGCCTGGCCGACCGCGGACTCCGCCGCCGCGACCAGGTCGGAGCCCACGGCGAGACCATCGGCGAAACGACTTGTCAACAGCGCCACCCGCCCCGCCTCCCCTCTTGTCCGAAGCCTTACATCCCAATGTCTTCCCTGAATGCCGAAGCTTTTCCCTGAGCGATTCTCCCCACTGCGAGGGTCCGCACGCATGCTGACGTTCACGCGATGGTCAAGATCCGAAACCGGGATGAGCGTGATGAGGCTGCCGGTTTCGCCTCAGGCAACGTAGTCTCGATCCCGTGCCTCAGATTCCAGAGCCACGGACTCTGCGCGAGCTTCGCGCGAGCGGCCATATCCACCGTACGGTCAAGGCCGAGATCCGCGAGAACCTCCTCGCCCTCCTGCGGGAGGGCAAGCCGCGGTTCCCCGGCATCGTGGGCTTCGACGACACCGTCCTGCCCCAGTTGGAGCGGGCTCTGCTCGCCGGTCACGACCTGGTCCTGCTCGGCGAGCGCGGCCAGGGCAAGACCCGGCTCATCCGCACCGTGACCTCCCTGCTCGACGAGTGGACCCCGGTCGTGGACGGCTGCGAGATCAACGACCATCCCTACGCCCCCGCCTGTGTGCGCTGCCGCCGGCTGGCCGCCTCCGCCGGAGACGACCTGCCGATCTCCTGGAAGCACCGCGGCGACCGCTACGGCGAGAAGCTCGCCACCCCCGACACCTCCGTCGGCGACCTGATCGGCGACATCGACCCCGTCCGGATCGCCGAGGGGCGCACGCTCGGCGACCCCGAGACCGTCCACTACGGCCTGGTCCCCCGGAGCAACCGGGGCGTCTTCTCGGTCAACGAGCTGCCCGACCTGGCCGAGCGCATCCAGGTGGCGCTGCTCAACGTGCTGGAGGAACGCGACATCCAGGTCCGCGGCTACAACCTCCGGCTGCCGCTGGACATCCTGTTGATCGCCAGCGCCAACCCCGAGGACTACACCAACCGGGGCCGGATCATCACACCGCTGAAGGACCGCTTCGGCGCCGAGATCCGCACCCACTACCCGCTCACGGTCGAGGCCGAGCTCGCGCTCATCCGCCAGGAGGCCGCGCTCGACCACGTGGGCGCCGACCTGCCCGGCCACCTGATCGAGGTGCTCGCCCGCTTCACCCGGCTGGTGCGCGAGTCCACGGCGGTGGACTCCCGTTCCGGGGTCTCGGCCCGCTTCTCCATCGCCGCGGCCGAGACGGTCGCCGCCTCCGCCATGCGGCGGGCGGCGCTGACCGGCGAGGAGCACGCGGTGGCCCGGGTGGCCGACCTGCCGGGCATCGCGCACACGCTGCGCGGCAAGGTGGAGTTCGAGGTCAGCGAGGAGGGCCGGGAGACCGAGGTCCTGGCGCACCTGCTGCGCCGGGCCGTGGCCGAGACCTTCCGCGCCACGCTCGGCGGCATGGACCTGTCGGTGCTGCTGGACAGGTTCTCCGAGGGCGTCCAGGTCGAGTCCGGTCCGCTGGTGCCCGCCTCGGAGCTGCTGCACCGGATCGGCCCGGTGAACGGCCTGGCGAAGATCATGTCGCGTCTCGGGATCGACGAGGAGTCCCCCGGGCACGCGGCCGCCGCGCTGGAGTTCGCCCTGGAGGGTCTGTACCTGCTGCGCCGCCTGTCCAAGGACGAGGTGGACGGCTCGACGGTCTACCGCACCTGAACGGACGCGGACGTACGGCACCGCCTTTCGCCCCTTGAGGACGTGACCGGCGGTGCCGGCCTCAGGGGACCGGCCCGGCCCCGGAGACGCGGCCGACGGTGTGAGTTGTGGAAAGGCGGGACGGCATGAGCTATCGCTACGGCGAGTACCGGGACGGGCCCGACCCGCTCGCCCCGCCGTACGACGTCCGCTCGGCCCTCGACAGGATGGGCGACTCCATCCTGTCGGGGTCCAACCCCGGGCACGCCCTGCGCGACCTGCTCAAGCAGGGCCCGCCCGGCGCGGGCGACCGGCGCGGGCTGGACGACCTGCTGCGGGAGGTACGGCGCCGCCGCCGTGAGCTGCGCGAGCGGGGCCGCCTGGACGGGACGCTGGAGCGCGCCCGGGCGCTGCTGGACAAGGCGATCGGCCAGGAGCGGGCGGAGCTGGAGGGGGAGCCGGGCGGTCCTCGCCCGACCGACGACGAGACGCTGGTCCGCCTGGCGGAGCTGGAGAACGTGCCGGACGACCCGGCCAGCGCGATCCAGGCGCTGAGCGACTACCGGTGGCGTTCCGAGGCCGCGCGGCGGACCTTCGAGGAGCTGCGCGACCTGCTGCGCCGGGAGGTGCTCGACAGCCAGTTCCGCGGTATGAAGCAGGCGCTGTCCGACCCCGACCCGGCCGCGATGGAGCGGGTCCGGGAGATGATGTCGGACCTGAACGACATGCTCGAACGGGACGCCCGCGGCGAGCACACCCAGGATGACTTCGACCGCTTCATGTCGAAATATGGGGACATGTTCCCGGAGTCGCCGCGGAACCTGGAGGAGCTGGTCGACCAGCTCGCCCGCCGGGCCGCCGCGACCCAGCGCCTGCTGGCCTCGCTCACCCCGCGCCAGCGGGAGGAGCTCGCGGCCCTGATCAGCCAGACGCTGGAGCAGGCCGGACTGGCCGAGCAGATGCGCCGCCTGGGCGATTCCCTCCAGGCCCGCCGTCCCGACCTGGCCTGGAACACCCCCGAGCGGCTGACCGGCGACGACCCGATGGGGATGGGCGACGCGGTGACCGCGCTGGACGAGCTCGCCGACCTGACCCAGCTGGAGGCCGCGCTCCGCCAGGACTACCCCGGCGCCGACCTCGACGACATCGACGAGGCGGCGATCCGGCGCGCGCTCGGCCGCTCGGCGGTCGACGACCTGGAGGCGCTCAAGCAGATCGAGCGCGAGCTCGAACAGCAGGGCTACCTGCGCCGCCACCGGGGCAAGCTGGAGCTCACCCCCAAGGCGGTCCGCCGCCTGGGCGAGACCGCCCTGCGCCGCGTCTTCGCCTCCCTGGACGCCGGCCGCCGCGGCGACCACGACCAGACGGACGCGGGGTCGGCCGGGGAGCTCACCGGCTCCACCCGGCCCTGGCGCTTCGGCGACGAGCAGCCGATCGACGTGGTCCGCACGGTGGTCAACGGCGTACGGCGCGGCGCCAGCCGTACCGGGGCCGTGAGCCTGTCGGTGGACGACTTCGAGGTGGCCGAGACCGAGCGGCGCACGGCCGCGGCGGTGTGCCTGCTGGTGGACCTGTCCTACTCGATGGCCCTGCGCGGCACCTGGGCGGCGGCCAAGCAGACCGCGATGGCGCTGCAGGCCCTGGTCAGCTCCAAGTTCCCGCAGGACTCGGTGCAGATCGTCGGCTTCTCCAACTACGCCCGCGTCCTGCAGCCCGACGAGCTGGCCGGTCTGGAGTGGGACATGGTCCAGGGCACGAACCTGCACCACGCCCTGCTGATCGCCGGCCGCCACCTGGACCGCCACCCCGACTTCGAGCCGGTCGTGCTGGTCGTCACCGACGGCGAGCCCACCTCGCACCTGCGCCGCAACGGCTCCTACGCCTTCGAGTGGCCGCCCACCGCCGAGACGCTGGAGCTGACCCTCGCCGAAGTGGACAAGATGACCCGCCGCAGGGCGACGCTCAACGTGTTCATGCTCGCCGAGGACGAGCGGCTGAAGGACTTCGTCGACGAGGTCGCCCGTCGCAACGGCGGCCGGGTCTTCTCCCCCAGCGCCGACCGCCTGGGGGAGTACGTCGTCAGCGACTTCCTGCGCGCCCGCCGCGCCCGGTAGATCCGCCCTGCTAGCGGATCTACCGGTGCATCAGCACCGTCGAGGGATAGCCCGTCAGGCCGAGCTCGTCGAGGACGTCTTCGGGGATGTCGGCGGCCTTGGTGAACCCCTGGCTCCGGTAGTAGGCCTCCAGGCCGGGGTTGTCGCGCCAGATGTCGAGGCGCAGCCACCGTGCTCCGCGCTCGCGCCCGCGCTCGGCCGCCCAGTCGATGATCCGGGCGCCCAGCCCGCGATGCCTGCGGCTGACGATCAGCCTGTGGATGTAGACGGCGCGATCACCCTCCGGAGGGCTCTCCCGCAGGCTTCCGCGCCAGAACCCGTAGCAGTCCTCGTCGCAGAGGGTGATGGTGGCCAACGGTTTCGACGGGGCGCGGAGCATCCACGTCCTGCCCTCGCGGATGGCCTCCAGGATGCGCCGCCGCTGAGCCTCGAGAGTCGGCCAGGCCTTCTCCCACTGGGTGATCCGCTTGTCCTCTGCGAGCCATCTGGCGGCCTCGGCACGCAGTGAGAGGATGAATCCGACATCGTCCTCGGCCGCCGGACACATCTGTGGGAGGACCAACCCGACTCCAGCCCTCGGCACGATGCGCTCGCGGCCGGGCCTACTGCCTCCCGGGCTGCCGGGAGGCAGCTAGGGGTTCAGGCCGTCACCAGGCCCTCGGCGTAGTGCGCCAGAAGCGCATCGAATCCATCGTCGTAGTCGCGGAACGAACGGTAGGTCGGACGATCGGCTGCGTCTGCGTTCCCCCCCTCCCGCAGCAGGGCGAGTGACTCCACCACCCTCGCGGGCTCAGGCAGGACTCCGCCCCCCAGATAGCACATGCCCGACAGGACGGTACGTTCCCCCTTCCTGCCCGAGACGAAACCGCCGTGCCGCCACCCCGTCTCCTCGTCCCAGACGAGCGCCGTGCCGTCGGTCAGGCAGATCGTCGCGTCCCGGGGGTCGAAGGGGTCGTCCCACCAGGTGGCCGCCTCGTCGCCGAGGGCACGGGCGACGATGGCGGCGTAGGCGGCGGGAAGGCGGAGCCATTCCTCACTGTATGGAATCACGATCGTTTCCTCTCTCTGGATTGTCGGGGGGAGGTCTGTGCGGACCGGACTAACCGGTTTCCCTGTCACGACTCCCCCGGCCGCTCTCACCTCGGGCCGAGACGTCACCGATCTCGTAGGCGACCTGTGTGCTGTCGCCCGCGTAGACGGTGATCGTGAGCCGGATGGGCCGTTCACCGGAGTAGGCGACGCGGAAGATCTCCAGCACCGGCGCCCCCGGCGGGCTCCCCAGGAAGGCGGCTTCCTCCCGGGTCGGCATACGACAGTTGATCTCGTCTCGGAACCCGGTCTGGACATACCCGTTCTCGGCGAGGACTCTGACCGTTCCGCGAGGGATGTCCTCCGGGGACATGAGTTCCGTCCCCTCCGCGATGTCCTTCGGGTAGAAGGACTCCTGCTGGGACCACCTCTCACCGTCGACGAACCGGTCCATTCTCCGGACCACGACGGGCTCACCCTCCTCGATCTGGAGGCGTGCGGCCACCTCGGGAGTGGCCCGTCTGAACTCCATCCGAAAGTTGTCCTGCTCCGGCACGACACCTTCGCGTTCCAACGCCGATTTGAAGACGTCCTTGGGTCCCAGGGGTATGCCCTGGGGCTCGGTCGACTGCAGCACGGTGATCGTGCGACGCTCCCGGACGAACGTTCCCCGGCCCGCCCTCGACTCGATCAGACCTTCGTTCGCGAGAGCGGCCACAGCCAGGCGCACGGTGTTGCGGGAGACGCCGAACTCCTCTTCGAGGTCGGCCTCCGAGGGCAGTTGCTCGCCCGGCCGCAGTTCTCCCCGATCGATCCGGGTGCGCAGGTGCTCAGCGATCTGTCGATAGAGAGGTTCAGGCACTTCTGTCGTTCCCTCCCAAAGGTGACCGGATGGATACCTTCTTCTCACTTTTACATGAAATCGGTTAGACCCAGCCTACTCGTTGGTACAAGTCAGACGAGCAGGACGGCAGGTGCGAGAAGAACGAGGCCAATGTAGTCCGGTTCCGGAGTCCTGTCATTCGCCTGGGCGCGAAAACTGCACAGCGGCAGGAGAAGGGAGCTGGCCATGTGGGAGCTGGCCATCGCAGTCACATTGGTTTCGATGGGCATCACTGCCGGGGTCTTCGTTGTCATCGTCATGGGCATCCGCATGGAGGACGCCCGGGGATCGGCCACGGGCCGCGCGCCCGACAGGATGACCGCCGGAGTGCGGCGGGTGCTGGGCCTGCACGTCGACCACACCGGATGCCGGTACGTCAGCAGTCCGGAGTACGCCTGCCCGAGGTGCCGCCGCGCCTCCTATCCGCCGCGGATGATGCGGTGAGGGCGGCCGGGACGGTGAGGACGGTGAGCACGCGTCCCCGGGAGGGCTCAGGCGTAGGCGAGGTAACCGTTGAGCGCGAGGTCGAAGCCGTCGCGGTAGTGGCGGTAGGAGCGGTAGCAGGGGCGCCAGGCCGTGCTGTTGCCGACTCCGGCCCTGGCCTCGCGGACGGCGTCGGGGACCCGGTCGGGACGCAGCAGCAGCCCGCCGCAGAGATAGCGCGCCTCGGCCAGGACGGTGCAGGCGCCGGGGTCACCGGAGACGAAACGCCCCTGGCGCCAGCCGCTCTCCTCGTCCCACACCAGCGCCTCGCCGCCGATCAGGCGGATGGTGCCGGCCCGCGGGTCGCACGGCCCCGCCCACCAGTCCTCGACCTCGGCGCCCAGCGCCTCCACGACGCGACGCAGATAGAAGACTGGCTGGTGGCGCCATTCGTCGGTGTACGGCTCGACATGCTTCACAGCCACAACGGGCACTCCTTTGTGCCTTCGCGCACGATCTCGGATCAGGTGCCCGCCCGGCACGGCCGCGGCCGGATCGCCGGCGGCCCCATCACACGGGGACGAGCACTCAGTGATCCTACTCACACCACCCGGATGCTCAGGCACGAACGGGGAGATCCGCTCCGGCGCGTCACGGGGCCCCGTTTGTTGGCTGAAATGTAATCCCCCGGTGACAACATATTCCGCCCGCCCTCCGTCTTTCTTATCAAGCACCTTCCCCGCCAACGAGCCGAAGGGAGTGAGTCGGATGATCGCGGTGATTCTCATCGTGTTGATGGTCGTCACCATTGTGGGTTTCGAGCTGCTCCTCGGCTCGTACCCCCGGGTCGGCCAGGACGCCCTCGAGCAGGAGCGATCCGGCCTGTCTTGAAACGCGGCGATATCCGGGGAAGGCTTGTTTGACCCTTCCCCGGAGGAGCGCATGTGGATCGCGGCCGTGATAACAGCCGGAATCGTGCTCATCGCTTTTCTCATCGTCCTCGTGCTTGTCGTGATCAGTATTCACGTCGAGGACAACCGCACCTCGATCACCGGCCGCGCCCCGGGCATCACGACGGCGGGCGCCCGGCGCCTGCTCGGAGTGAAGGTCGACCACAGCACCTGCCGCAGGAGACCCCAGGACGCCTGCCCGCTCTGCCTCCACCTCCTGCGCAAGGCCGAACAACAGGACGCCCCCGACCCGCGCGGGTTTCCGAAGGCACAGCCGGGCGAGATCATCGGGGACTAATCTCGGGCGCATGACAGATCTGCTGCTCTGGCTGCACATCGGCTTCGCGATCTTCGCCCTGGGGCCGGTCACCGCGGCGACCGTGTCCACCCCGCGGTTCATCCGCGCCCGGAACGTCGACGTCCTGAGCTATCTGCACAGGACGACACGCGCCTACGCCATCGCCGGCGTCGGCGTCTTCCTGTTCGGCGCGCTCCTCGGCCGGGAGTATCTCGGCAGGCCGTACCTGTCGGTCTCCATGACCCTCTTCATCGTCGCCGCCGTGCTCCTGTTCATCGTGGAACGCGACCAGCGCGCCGCCATCCGGGTCCTCTCCAACGAGAACCCGGACGACGACGCCAAGGTCCAGACCGGCCGCATCGCCATGCTCTCCGGGCTGATCTCCCTGACCTGGCTGATCATCCTCGTCCTGATGGTCTGGGGCGACCCCGTCTGATCGAGACGCGCCGGCGTCGCCTAAGACAGGGCTTGGGTGAGGTCCGCCAGGAGGTCGTCGATCGACTCGATGCCGACCGACAGGCGGACCAGGTCGCCGGGGACCTCCAGGGGCGAGCCGGCGGCCGAGGCGTGGGTCATGCGCCCGGGGTGCTCGATCAGCGACTCCACACCGCCGAGCGACTCGCCCAGCGTGAAGAGCTTGGCCCGGTTGCAGATCTCGACCGCATCGGCCTCCCCGCCCGCGACCCGGAAGGAGACCATGCCGCCGAAGCGCCTCATCTGCTTGGCCGCGATCTCGTGGCCGGGGTGCTCGGGCAGCCCCGGGTAGAGCACCGAGATCACCTTGGGGTGGGCGAGCAGGAGGTCGGCCACCCGCTCGGCGTTGTCGCAGTGGCGCTCCATCCGCACCGCCAGCGTCTTGAGGCCGCGCAGCGTCAGCCACGCGTCGAACGGGCCGGCCACCGCGCCCATCGCGTTCTGGTGGTAGGCGAGCCGCTCGCCCAGTTCGGGGTCCTTGGCCACGAGCGCGCCGCCGACCACGTCGGAGTGGCCGCCCACGTACTTCGTGGTGGAGTGGACCACGATGTCGGCGCCCAGCGCCAGCGGCTGCTGGAGGTACGGCGAGGCGAAGGTGTTGTCCACCACCAGCAGGGCCCCGCAGTCGTGGGCGAGATCGGCCAGCGCCGCGATGTCGGAGATGCCGAGCAGCGGGTTGGTGGGCGTCTCCACCCAGATGATCTTCGTCTTCGGCGTGATGGCGGCGCCCACCGCGTTCATGTTGTCCAGCGCCACGGGGTCGTAGTGCAGCCCCCAGCGCTCGTGCACCTTGGCGAACAGCCGGTAGGTGCCGCCGTAGGCGTCGTTCGGGATGATCACGTGGTCGCCCGGCCTGCAGACCGTGCGCAGCACGGCGTCCTCGGCCGCCAGACCCGAGGCGAAGGCCAGGCCCCGGGTGCCGCCCTCGACTGCGGCCATGGCCTCCTCCAGGGCGGTCCTGGTCGGGTTGGCCGACCGGCTGTACTCGTAACCGGAACGCAGCCCGCCCACGCCGTCCTGCTTGTATGTGGACACCGCGTAGATGGGCGGCACGACGGCCCCGGTGTGGGGGTCGGCCTCCTGACCGGCGTGGATGGCCAAGGTCTCGAATCCTTCAGTCATACGGCCAACGCTACTCCGCCCCGCGCCCCGTGAACGTGGAGCGCCCCGCTCCCCGAGTCCCCGGCCCCGAGCCCCGAACCCCGAGCCCCGGCCCCGGGCCTCCGTCGCCGGCACCCCCCGAAGCCCCGGACCGCGGGCGCTCGCCGTATCCGCCCCGGCCTCAGGCGGCCTGCGACCGGCGCTCCGCGCCGTGGCCCGGCCGCAGCAGGACCACCTCGGCCTCCGCGGCCTGACCGGACTCCCCGGCCCGGATCCGCGGGGCCCGGATGTGGCGGCCGCTGCCGCCCTGGGCGGCCTCCCCGTTGATGCGCGACAGCAGAACCGGGTCGGCGAGCGTCAGAGACACCACGACGACGAGCCCGACGGCCAGGAGCACGATCCCGATGACAGTCATTTCCCTCTCCCCTTCGACGTGTCCAGCATCGCTCCCGGGGCCCTCGCCGTACCTCCGCTGAACGACCGGTTCGGAACAGGACGCCTCAGCCGATCGGCTGATATACCGCCTCAACCGTGGGGATTAGGCTCAACTGCCGTGGGGGAAACGAACCGGCTCGTCTACTGGATCCAGCGGCTCAGCGAGATCGCTCTGATCGGCTGGCTGGGACTGCTGTTCCTGCTGGACATCGCGGTGACCCTCTCGCTCAGCTCGGCGGGCGCGCAGTTCCTGGCGCTGATCCCCGGAGGCTACGGGATCTACGCGGTGCTGCGCCGCCGCCGCAGCCGCGTCCGGCCTTTCGTGATCACGCTGGCGCTGTCGTTCACGGCCACCGTCACGATCGGGGCGACCGGCGGCGGCATCCCCGGATTCGCCGAGACCGGATCCCTGCTCATCCTGACCATCGGCGGCCTGCGCTGGATCGAGCCGATCAGGAACGCCGCATTGTTCTCCCTGGTCTCGATGTTCGTCATGGAGTCGGCCGCCGCCCGGATCGGGGAGGACGACGGCGCCCTCGCCGCCAGCTTCCTCGTCTTCATCGGCTGGTCCGTCGCCGCCGGCATCGGCGCCTACCTCCGCTTCCAGCTGGAACGCCGCAAGGAGGCCGTCGACTCGGTACGGCGCACCGAGCGCCTGGAGCTGGCCAGGGAGCTGCACGACCTCGTCGCCCACCACATCACCGGGATCGTGGTCCAGGCCCAGGCCGCCCGGGTCGTCGCCGAGCAGAAGCCCGAGGCCGTCCTGCCCGCACTCGACGCGATCGCCGGCGCCGGGGCCGACGCCCTGACCTCGATGCGCCGCCTGGTGAGCGTCCTGCGGGCCGAGGACGAGGCGGCGCGCTCCCCGGGCACGCGCCTGTCGGACATGCGCCTGCTCGTGGAGCGCTTCTCGGCCGGCGGCCCCCAGGTGGCCTTCGACGTCGGCCAGGGCATCACCGACGACACCCTGGACCCGGAGGTGCTGACCACCCTGCACCGCGTCCTGCAGGAGTCCCTGACGAACGTGCGCCGTCACGCTCCGGGCACCGGCTGGGTGGAGGCCGACCTCCACCTGCTGGAGGGCGTCGTACGGCTGCGCGTCCGCAACTACGGCTCGGCCTCCGACTCCAAGATCTCCGGCCTCGGAGGCGGCTTCGGGCTGGTCGGCATGGCCGAGCGCGTCCAGGCGCTCGGCGGCCGCCTCATCGCCGGCCCCACCCCCGAGGGGGCCTGGGAGGTCTTCGCCGAACTGCCCGTCAAGGGCGGCCGGCCCGCCTCCTGAGCGTCAGTGGTTGGCCAGGAAGGTCAGCAGGTCCTGGCGGGTGAGCAGGCCGACGGGCTTGCCGTCGTCGAGGACCACGGCGGCGTCGGCCTTCTCCAGGGCCTCCACCGCGTTGGCGATGGGCTCGCCCGCGCCGATCATGGGAAGCGGCTGGGACATGTGGTCCGCCAGCGGGTCCTGCGGGCGCACCCGGCCCCGGTAGAGGGCGTCGAGCAGGTCGCGCTCCACGATCGAGCCGACCACCTCGGCGGCCATGACCGGCGGCTCCTCCTTCATCACCGGCAGCTGCGAGACGCCGTACTCGCGCATGATGGAGATGGCCGTGTCCACCGACTCGTGCGGGTGCGTGTGCACGAACTCCGGCAGGCCCGAGCCCTTGCGGCTCAGCACGTCCTTGACCAGGCCCTCCTCGGAGGAGGTGGTCAGGAAGCCGTAGTCGGCCATCCACTCGTCGTTGAAGATCTTCGACAGGTAACCGCGGCCGCCGTCGGGCAGCAGCACCACGACCACGTCGTCCGGCCCGGCCTTCTGCGCCACGCGCAGGGCGGCGACCGTGGCCATGCCGCAGGAGCCGCCCACCAGCAGCGCCTCCTCGCGGGCCAGCCGCCGGGTCATGCCGAAGGAGTCCTTGTCGGAGACCGCGATGATCTCGTCGCAGATCGTGGTGTCGTAGGTGGCCGGCCAGATGTCCTCGCCGACGCCCTCCACCAGGTACGGCCGGCCGGTCCCGCCGGAGTAGACCGAGCCCTCCGGATCGGCGCCGATGATCTTCACCCGGCCGCCGGAGACCTCCTTGAGATAGCGTCCGGCGCCGCTGATCGTGCCGCCGGTGCCGACGCCCGCGACGAAGTGGGTGATCCGCCCCTCGGTCTGCTCCCAGATCTCCGGACCGGTGGAGTAATAGTGGCTCTCCGGGTTATTGGGATTGGAATACTGGTCGGGCTTCCAGGCGTTCGGCGTCTCCCTGGCCAGACGGTCGGAGACCGAATAGTAGGAGTTCGGATGGTCGGGGGAGACGGCGGTGGGGCAGACCACGACCTCGGCGCCGTAGGCCCGCAGTACCGCGATCTTGTCCTGGGCGACCTTGTCCGGCACGACGAACAGGCACCTGTACCCGCGCTGCTGGGCCACGATGGCCAGCCCGACGCCGGTGTTGCCGGAGGTCGGCTCCACGATCGTGCCGCCCGGGCGCAGTTCGCCCGACTTCTCCGCCGCGTCGATCATCCGGACCGCGATGCGGTCCTTCACCGAGCCGCCGGGATTGAAGTACTCGACCTTGGCGAGCACCTGGGCGGGGGCCCCCGCCGTCACCTTGTGCAGTCTGACGAGCGGGGTGTTGCCCATCAGATCCACGAGCGAGTCATATACGCGCACGCGACGATCACCTCGAATTACCAAAGCTGGGTCAGCTTGTCGTGTTCAAAGCCACGGTCTCCCGAAGGTCGCCGGGACGCGGCTGGTTCTGTAGAACAAACGCTACCGCCGAGCCGCAGTGACGAAGATGATCCGGTGAATCCCCGACGAACCGAGAAAGGTGACACGACGTGATCTGGACACCCGGGGTGGCCCGGACCGCGAGGCGCATCGCGGCCGCCGCGGCCGTGGGAGGCGGCGGGATAACCATGCTCGGCGTGGCGACCTACGGGCTCCTGTACGCCGAGGGCATGATGGCCCGCCGGACGATCGGGCGCCCGCACGGCATGGAGGGGCCGCCCTCCGACGGTGTCTACGGTGACTTCGAGGGCGAGCCGATCAGGCTGGCCATGCTCGGCGACTCGACCTCCGTGGGGCTGGGCATGGCCGACCCCGCCGACACCCCGGGCGTGCTCATCGCGTGCGGCCTGGCCGCCGTGGCCGAGCGCCCGGTACGGCTCACCGTGACCGGCGTGTCGGGGGCGTCCTCGGCCGAGCTCGGCGACCAGGTGGACAAGGCGCTCAAGGCCCGGCCGGATGTCGCGGTCGTCTTCGTGGGCAGCAACGACATCACCACCCAGACGCCCCCCGCGCAGGCCGTACGGCACCTGCAGAAGGCCGTGCGGCGGTTGCGGGAGGGCGGGACGGAGGTGGTCGTGGGCACCTGCCCGGATCTCGGCTCCGTCCGGCCGATCGCGCAGCCGCTGCGCTGGGTGACCCGCCGCTGGAGCCGGCAGCTGGCCGCCGCGCAGACCGTCGGGGTCATCGAGGCGGGCGGGCGGACGGTGGCGTTCGCGGACCTGCTGGGGCCCGAATTCGAGACGAACCCGGGCGAGATGTTCGGACCCGACCGTTACCACCCATCTCGCCAAGGCTACCTACAGGCCGCTTACGCGGTGCTACCGTCTGTTTGCACCGCGTTGGAGTTGTGGCCCCAGCCGCAGCCCGTGCGCGGTGAATCGATCTACATTGCGGCGGCCAGAGCCGCGGAGGAGCCCGGCGCCGAGGTGTCCGCGACCCGCGTCGCCGGTCGAGCAACGGGGCCCCACGGACGGTGGGTGACGCTGCTCCGCCGGCGGACCGGGGCGCTGCCTCACGACGTCTGAGTTCGATCACACTCCGCGGCGACGCCGTCACGCCTCGCCTCATTGGAGTGCAATGCCTGCGATCCGGCCCCACGCGAAACCGGCCCTGGTGCTCGCCGGAGCCCTGGCCCTGGCCGGCTGCTCCGGCAGCGAAGCGGCCACCCAGGAGTACCCCGCCTGGCACAACACCGACGTGAGCACGGTCAGCCGCACCGTCACCGGGGGCGGCGTCGCCATGGCGACGTCCATGAAGCCCGACGGGACGCTGGAGGCCGTGGCCCTCGACCTCGCCTCCGGCAAGAAGCTGTGGGCCGCCCCCACGACCATGGTCGGCCGCCTGCCCGGGATGGGGGTGCCCGCCCCGGCGATCGTCGAGACCGGCGGCGGCCGGGCCGTCGCGGCCTCCGTCGACCCGTTCGGCAAGGGCCGCTGGCACGGCAGGCTCGTCGTCAGGGACGCCAGGACCGGCGCCCGCAAGTGGACCCGCCCGGTCCACTCCACCTTCGGGCCGCAGCAGTGCGGGGCGTTCGTCTGCATGTCCGAGCACACCGCCCTCTCGGCCGCCCGCGTCGTCGTGCTCGACCCGGCCACCGGCGGGGTCCGGTGGAAGATCCCGGGCGTCGCGGAGGTGCAGTGGTCCGACGCCTCGCGCGTGGTGTTCCTGCGGCTGGCCCGCAACCCCGTCCTGGAGGCCTACGACCTGAAGACCGGTAAGCTCGTCTGGCAGCAGCGGGTCGAGCGCGCCCTCGGCGCCGGGGTGGACATGTCGGGCGGCTGGGCCTTCGGCGCCACCGGCGAGGACCTCATCGGCTACGTCGCGCCGTACACCAACCCCAGGACGAAGAAGGTCTCCGCCTTCGGGATGTTCTCCGTCAAGCTCTCCGACGGCACCGTCAACTGGATGCGCCCCTCGGTGGTGCGCGTCTACCCCAGCGGCAGCCCCGGCTACGCCCCGGTGGTCCGCCCGGTCGACCGGCAGGGCCGCTACGGCGGGTTCGCCCGCCTCGACCCCGGGACCGGCCGCGTCATCGGCCAGATCCCCGCGAGCCAGGTCCCGGCCTCCGGATGGTGGCTGGCCTTCCCCTCCCGGATGGAGGAGATCGGCTTCCTGCGGCACGGCGGCTCCGGGACCACCTTCGACCTGGTCACCGGCCGGGAACTGCCGATCGAGGAGGAGCGGGGCTGGTCCTTCTGCGTCACCGACCCCAAGCCGCTCACGCTCAAGGGGCAGAGTCCCGGCTTCTACTCGGTGGCCTCGCTGTGCGAGTTCGACCTCGCCAAGGGCAGGCGGGTGTCCGGCCACACCACCCCGCCCGGATGGTTCACCGGCAGTCACGGCGGCTGGCGGATCTGGCGTGACGAGAAGGGCGGGCTGCACGGCGTCAACGACGCCACGATCACCTCCCCCGGCATGTACGGCTAGCGGGGCCGCGCTTGTGCCACGGTCCCGCCGTACGGTGGGACCTTTTGGCATTCCGTAACAAAGTTCTGTTTCTTCCACCCCCGGGTCGTGGCTTCGGACCTACCGCGCGGTAATCTCCGCAAAGGAGCGATTAACGAAACCCGCGAGCCGCGGCGCGTCAGCGTCGCCGTGATCACAGGAGACCACATGCCCGAGGCAGTCATCGTCGCGACCGCGCGCTCGCCCATCGGACGCGCCTTCAAGGGGTCGCTCAAGGACATCCGTCCGGACGACCTGACCGTACAGATGATCAAGGCCGCGCTGGCCAAGGTCCCCCAGCTCGACCCCGCCACCGTCGACGACCTGATGCTGGGCTGCGGCCTGCCGGGCGGCGAGCAGGGCTTCAACATGGCGCGCGTGGTGTCCACCCTCCTCGGCCTGGACAGCGTGCCGGGCACCACCGTCACCCGTTACTGCTCGTCCTCGCTGCAGACCACCCGGATGGCCTTCCACGCCATCAAGGCCGGTGAGGGCGACGTCTTCATCTCGGCGGGCGTGGAAGTCGTCTCCCGCTTCGTCAAGGGCAACTCCGACTCCCTGCCCGAGACGCAGAACCCGCTCTTCGACGCCGCGCACGCCCGCTCCAAGCAGGCGGCCGAGGGCGGCCAGGGCGCCTGGCGCGACCCCCGCGAGGACGGCGAGCTGCCCGACGTCTACATCGCGATGGGCCAGACCGCGGAGAACCTCGCCGGGATCAAGGGCGTCTCCCGACAGGAGCAGGACGAGTTCGGCGTCCGCTCCCAGAACCTCGCCGAGAAGGCCATCGCCAACGGCTTCTGGGAGAAGGACATCACCCCGGTGACCCTGCCGGACGGCAGCGTGGTCAGCAAGGACGACGGTCCCCGCGCCGGCACCACCTACGAGGCGGTCTCCCAGCTCAAGCCGGTCTTCCGCCCCGACGGCACGGTCACCGCGGGCAACTGCTGCCCGCTGAACGACGGCGCCGCCGCGGTCATCGTGATGAGCGACACCAAGGCCGCGGAACTGGGCATCACCCCGCTGGCCCGGATCGTCTCCACCGGCGTCACCGGCCTGTCCCCCGAGATCATGGGCCTGGGCCCGGTCGAGGCCAGCAAGCAGGCCCTGGCCCGGGCGGGCATGTCCATCGGCGACGTGGACCTCGTCGAGATCAACGAGGCCTTCGCCGCCCAGGTCATCCCGTCCTACAAGGACCTGGGCATCGACGTCGACCGGCTCAACGTCAACGGCGGCGCCATCGCGGTGGGCCACCCGTTCGGCATGACCGGCGCCCGGATCACCTCCACGCTGATCAACAGCCTCCGCTTCCACGACAAGTCGATCGGCTTGGAGACCATGTGCGTGGGCGGCGGCCAGGGCATGGCCATGGTCCTGGAGCGCCTGGGCTAGCCTCCTCAGCCGTGGACGTCGGGACCGGCCCGGGTGATGTCGAAGCGCACGATCACCCGCCGGTCCCGTTCCATGGCCGCCCGGTAGTCGTCCCAGTCGGGATGCTCGCCGGAGATGTCGCGGTAGTAGCTCACCAGGAGGTCCATCGCCTCCGGAAGCGGGATGATCTCCGCCGTCCCCTCGATCTGGATCCAGCCGCCGAAGAAGGCGTCCGTGGTCACGCAGAGGGCCACCCGGGAGTCCCTGCGCAGGTTGCGGACCTTCGCCGCGGTCTCCCTGGTGCTGATGATCGCCCGTCCCCCGGCGTCGAGACCCACGGTCACCGGGGAGAGTTGGGGCCGCCCGTCGGCGTGCCAGGTCAGCATGACCGCTCGGTGGTTGTCGCGAATGAAGGCGCGCGCCTTGTCGAGATCCATGATCCCATCATCTCCGGACGTACGAAGGCCCGCACCCCCGGATGGCGGCGCGGGCTCTCGGACGGAGAGGGGGTGTCTAGAAGTGGTGGCGGCGCCGCCGTTCGTGCTCGTGCACGATAGCCGCGGCGTAGCCGTGGGTCAGCCCGTGCTCGTCCGCGAGCCAGTTGGCACGCTCGTCGCAGCGGAGGAACGACGGGCCGTTGTCGATGGCTTGAAACCACTCTGGGAGGGCGCGTCCCGTGATGTCCGGGACTCTTGCGATCAGCTTGCTATGCGTCTCCGGTGAGTGGTTCAACGACATGGGCACCTCCACGGATAGGCTCCTTTGCTCGACAGTGCATCACGGACTCGCAGATAGCAAGACCCGACAGTCATGTTCTGGTGACACTTCGTCGATCTTCAGTTGCTTTTCGTTCACCGTCGTCCCGACACGTCCCAAGAAAAAACCCCGCCGGGGCCGACCCGGCGGGGTGCTTTCTTGCGACGATCAGTCGTCGCCCGAGAAGTAGCTCAGCAGGCGCAGGATCTCCAGGTAGATCCAGACCAGCGTCACGGTCAGGCCGAAGGCCATCAGCCAGGAGTACTTCGCCGGCGCGCCGGCCTTCACGCCCCGCTCGACCTCGTCGAAGTCCAGGAGCAGGAAGAAGCAGCCGAGCAGGATCGCGGCGATGCTGACCAGGTAGCCGATCGGGCCGGCCTCACGCAGGCCGAAGCCTCCGGGGATGAAGATGCTCGCGATCCAGTTGACGAGCAGTGCGGCCATCAGGCCGAGCGCCGCCGCGACCACGAACTTGGTGAACTTCGGCGTCACCCGGACGATCCGCAGGGAGTAGACCGTCAGCATCGCGCCGAAGGCCAGAGCGGTGCCGAGCACGGCCTGGATGACGATGCCCGGGTAGAAGTCCTCCATGATGTGGCTGATCACGCCGACGGCGACGCCGTAGGCGACCGAGTAGCCGAGGATGAGCGCCGGGTTCGGGCTCTGCTTGAAGCTGATGACCAGAGCCAGGACCAGGCCGACGAGCATGCCGGCGATCGCCGCGCCCCAGCCGAGGTTCAGCTGCCAGGCCACGGCGGCCGAGACCACCAGCGTGCCCAGGGTCATGAAGCCGCGCACGACCACGTCGTCGATCGTCATGGTCCGCTGCGCGGGCGGTGCGTACGACGGAGCGTCGTACATCCCCTGCAGATGCTCGGGGCTCGGGGTCGGCTGTCCCCAGGACTGCTGTCCCTTGGCCGGGGACATCCGGTTGAATACGGGGTTCTTACTTTCCATCGCTGCCTCCACGCTGCGACCTACGCGATCAGGGTATTAGATCGGTCGCCGTACGGCCGTATCGTGCTCATATCTATATTTTTGTACTCGGGGCTTCCGGACGGCTGCCGCCGTCTCTTCCAACGCACGGCCCGTGCCGTGAGTTCCCGTCTTCCCCGCTGATCTCATCCCGTCCCGCGTCACGGCGCTCCGGGCCCGGAACGGGGCAGCAGATGGGGCGCGTGCTCCTCGACCGCCTCCAGCAACCGGCGCCTCGACGGGTTCACCATCGCCCTTCCGGCCACGGTCACCGTCGGCACCGTCTCGTTCCCGTCCGCGACCGAGCGGACGAACTCCGCCGCCCGGCGGTCCTTCCAGATGTTCACCGAGCTGTAGGGCAGACGTGCCAGACGCAGGTTGACGAACAGCTTCATGCAGTAGGTGCACAGCGGCCGCCAGTAGACCACTATGCCTTCCCGGTCCCCGCTCATGGGATCTCCCTGTTCTCCACCTGCCTGACAGAACGGTAGACCGCCTCGCGGAGTTCCTCCACCACGGCGACCATTTCGCCCGATGCGCAGCGGAGGCCCGGGAAAGGACCGTCACAGTTGGGTAACCACCGTTTTCCCGGACCCGCACCCACCCCGGAGAGCCGGGGGCGTCCGGGAGGCGGATCGGCGCGGCCGGGCCAGAAAAGCCGGTCCGCCTTCATATCACCGCTGGTCAGAGCGGATTTCCGGTGGAGAGACATGAGTGCCCCCGGCGGGACTCGAACCCGCACTACGACCCTTTTAAGGGGTATGCCTCTGCCATTGGGCTACGGGGGCGCCGCAATCATACGTAACGGAACACTCGTGCGTAACTAGTCATGTCACCTGTCGCAGCGTTCCCGAGCCCCTTGGTGGACAGATCGGGTGCCGGTGACGTGGTCCAGGAAGAGTACGCCGTCGAGGTGGTCGAGCTGGTGCTGGATGCAGCGGGCCTCGAAGGCGTCGGCGTGGAGGGTGACGGGGGCGCCGCTGCCGGGATGCTCCCCGCGGACGGTGATCCGGGTCGCACGGGAGACGTCGCCGGTGATGCCGGGGACGGACAGGCAGCCCTCCCTCGCCCGCTCCCAGCGGGAGGCCGAGACCAGGCGGGGGTTGGCCATCACGAACTCCCCCGCGCACGAACGGGTACGGGGGTGCCGGGAGACGTCGACGGACAGCAGCCGCCAGCCCAGGCCGATCTGGGGCGCGGTCAAGCCCATGCAGCGGTGGGACCGGCGCATGGTGGCGAGCAGGTCGGCCGCGGCGGCGACGACGCCCGGGTCGGCGGGGTCGACGGGGAGCGCCCGGGTGGTGAGCACGGGGTGCGGGGCGCCGATCAGCTGGCGGGAGACGCCGCTGGCCAGCACGCCGAGCAGCTGGGCCGTACCGAACATCAGAGCACCTCCGCCTCGGCCGGGCGGAAGGTGATCTCGCAGCCGAGACCGGCGCCCGCGGCGGCCAGGCGGCGCATCACCTCGGCCACGTCCGCCTCCGGGGGCAGCCGCACGTCGGCGATCATGACGTACAGCGAGCCGCACAGGCGGGTGGTCATGCCGGTGATGACGCCGCCGGCGGCGGTCAGCGCCCCGCTGACGGCCGAGACGATGCCGGGCCGGTCGGGGCCGTGCACGGTGAGGACGTAGCCGAGCCCCGGCTGCTCGCACCCGTGGCCGCGACCGGCCTCGGCCGCGGTGACGGTCATGCCGGGGAAGGCCGAGGCGGGCGGGACCCGCCCGGAGACCAGCAGCATCATCGCGACGTGCCCGCCCAGGAGCGTCATCGCCGAGTCCTCGATGTTCGCCCCGTAACGGGTGAACACCGAGGTCACCTCGGCGACCACCCCCGGCCTGGCGGCTCCCAGCACGGTGATCGCGGACAAGCCCATCCCGCGGCCCCCTTCCGGCTCCGGCCGGGGGCTCAAGGGGGCGGGCGCGAGATCAGCCGCCAACCCCGGGGAGACCCCGGCGACTCCCTACCGTCGGGTGCCCGGGACTCAGGACGCGGCCGCGGCGCGGAACTCCGCGCGGGGCTCCTCGATCTCTCCGAGTGAGACGGTCTCCCGCTTGAAGAACAGCGCCAGGGTCCAGTCCGCCATGACGCGGACCTTGCGGTTCACGGTGGGCACCCGCGACAGATGGTAGGTGCGGTGCATGAACCATGCAGGCAATCCGCGAAGCTTGACGCCGTAGACGTTCGCCACGCCCTTGTGCAGGCCCAGTCCGGCAACCGATCCGACGTACTTGTGGCGGTAATCGACCAGTTCCTGCCCGCGGAGGTGACGGGTGATGTTGTCGGCGAGCACCTTGGCCTGGCGGACCGCGTGCTGGGCGTTGGGCGCGCAGTACTGGCCCGGGTTGGTCACGTCGGGCACCCCGGCGACGTCGCCGGCGGCGAAGGCGTCCTTGACGCCGACCACGGTCAGGCGCGTGCTCGTCTTGATCCGGCCGCGCTCGTCCAGCGGGAGGTCACCGGCGTTCACGACCGGGCTGGCCTTCACTCCGGCGGTCCACACGATGGTGGCCGACTGGAACTCCTCGCCGTCGGAGAGCTTGACGTGGCCGCCCACGCAGGACTCCAGGCGGGTGTTCATCTTGACCTCGATGCCGCGCTCGCGCAGCTGCTCGGCGGTCCACCTACCCATCTCCGGGCCGACCTCGGGCAGGATGCGATCGGTGGCCTCCACCAGCACCCAGCGCATGTCCTCGCGCCTGATGTTGCGGTAGTAGCGGACCGCGTCGATCGCCATGTCCTCCAGCTCGGCCAGCGCCTCGATGCCCGCGAAGCCGCCGCCGACCACGACGAACGTCAGCGCCCTGCGGCGCAGCTCCTCGTCGTCGTCGGTCTCGGCCCGGTCGAGCAGGCCGAGCACCCGGTTGCGCAGCGCGATCGCCTCGCCGACCGTCTTGAAGCCGATGGCCGCGTCGGCCAGGCCGGGGATCGGCAGGGTCCGGGAGACCGAGCCGGCGGCCATCACCACGAGGTCGTACTCGATCTCGTGGGGGGTGCCGACGTTCGGCTCGAAGTGCACGGTCTTGGACGCGTGGTTGACCTTGGTGACCTTGCCGTTGAGGATCGTCGCCTTCTTGAGGACCCGCCGCAGCGGGACCACCACGTGGCGCGGCGAGAGGTTGCCCGCCGCGGCTTCGGGAAGGAAGGGCTGGTAGGTCATGTGGGATTCGGGAGTGAGGACGGTGATTCGCACGCTGCCGTCGCGCAGCTCCCTGCGGAGCGTGCGCTGGAGTCGCAGCACCGTGTAGAGGCCGACGTAGCCCCCACCGACGACCACGATGTGCTTGGAGTTGCGGTTCACTTCGGCGCCACCTTAGGTCCGAGACTTTGTGAAAGCTTTCACAAGCATACGTCCCCGCCTCCGGCTCGCGCCAGGCGCCCCCCTGATAAGTACGTCACTTTTTTCCAGAAAAAGCAGAACCTCGTCATATTTCAGAGGAAACTTCGGGAAAAATTCCTTTTTGTGATGGAGTTCACATTTCGCGGATCATGTTTGCCCTGGTGAAGACGTCGTCGAGCATTTCGGCGGTCACCCGGCCGGTGAAGGTGTTCTGCTGGCTGGGGTGGTAGCAGCCGAGAAGATGTGCGGGACTTTCGCCTCTGGTGATCTCGACCTCGGCGCCGTGCCCGAAGGCGGGGCGGGGACGGGGCAGCACGTATCCGGCCTCCCTCAGCGCGGGCCACACGGCCTGCCAGGCGAAGCCGCCCAGCGCCACCACCACCCGCAGGCCGTCGGCCACCATCGCGATCTCCCGGGCCAGCCAGGGGAAGCAGGCCGCCCGCTCCTCGGGCGCCGGCTTGTTGTCGGGCGGCGCGCACCTGACCGCGGCCGCCATCCGCGCGCCGACGAGGCGCTGGCCGTCCCCCGCGTGGACGCCGGTCTCCTGTACGGCGAAGCCGGTCCGGTACAGCGAGGCGAACAGCCAGTCCCCGCTGCGGTCGCCGGTGAAGATCCGCCCCGTGCGGTTGCCGCCGTGCGCGGCCGGGGCCAGCCCCACGATGAGGACCTGCGGCTTGTCGTCTCCCCAGCCGGCGATCGGCCTGCCCCAGTAGGTCTCCTGCGCGAACGCCCGGCGCTTGACCGTGGCGACCTCCTCGCGCCACGCCACCAGGCGGGGACAGGCCCGGCAGACCGACTGCCGGGCGGTGAGCTCGGCGAGCGCGGGGCTCGCGGCGGCGAGCTCGGCCACCTGCGCGGGGTCGTGCGCGACGGGCGTGTCCGGCCGGGCGGGGTCGTCGGGCCAGCCGGACCCGGGAGGAACGAAGGTCATGTCCCCGATCGTGCCACCCCGCCGCCCCGGGACCCGCGCCGCCTCGCACCGATGCGCCGAACGGGGCGGGGCGGGGGCGGGGCGGGGGCGGGGCGGGGGCGGAGAAGCGAGAGGCGGCGCCCGCACGGAGCGGGCACCGCCTGTCACTTCAGATCGGACCGGGGATCAGGTGATCCCGGCCTCGGGCCGGAACGGGGATCAGGCGTTCTCCGCCTTCTTCTCCTCCTCCTTGGGCGCGGGGGCCGGGCAGGAGTAGTCCCAGGTGACCGTCTTGGCGTCCGAACCCGGGTGGACGACGCTCACGGTGAACGCGCCCTTGGACTTGACGAACAGCTCGCTCACCGAGAACGTGCCGCCACCGGGGCCGACGCGCTTGATGACCGTGGTGGGGGCCTCGCCCGCGAGGGCGTAGCGGTACACCAGCTTGGTCTCGCCGGAGACCTTGATGGTGCCGGTCACCTTGGCCGAGGGCTTGCCGACGACGCCGCCGCAGGTGCTGTTGTCCTGCTCGACGTTGAGGGAGACCTCAGCGGTCACGGGGGCCTTGCAGAACACCTTGCCCCAGACGGTGCCGGTGGTCGGCCCGTTGTAGATCTCCAGGGCGCGGGAGGCCTTGCCGGTCTCCGTGGCCTGCCAGGAGTCGGTCACGGTGGTGGAACCCTTGACGTGGACGGTCTCCCAGGAGCCGGCCACGCCGTTGCGGATCCAGCGGTACTTCACGTGGTCACGACCGTGCGAGAGGCTGATCGTGCCGCTGAAGGTGCGGGTGACCGGGCAGCTGCCCACGTAGGTGTCGGGCTCGCCGACCGAGGCGCTCACCTTCGGCGACCAGTCCTTGCACCAGATCTTGAAGCCGACCTTGTCGGACGCGGTGCGGACCGGGTCCACGATCTCCAGGACCGCCCAGCCGCGCAGGCTCCTGTCCGGTCGGATCACGTGGACGACCTTGCGGGAGTCGTACACCTTGACCGCGTCGCGCTCGACGACGTGACCGTTGACGACCCAGCGGTAGTGCACCCAGCGCGGGCTGGAGGCGGTGATGCGGCCGATCAGGGCGGCCTCACACTTGCCCTCGTCCACCCACGCCTGCGCGCCGATCACCGGGCGGACGACGTGCTTGCCGCCGTCGTCGCCACAGGAGACCTTGAAGTAGCCCTTCTTGGAGGTCACCGGGCGCGGCGACAGGACCTGCAGGGCCTGCCAGCCCTTGACGTCACTCTTGAAGGTGCTCGACTCCTTCACCGTGACGCTCTTGACGCCCTTGCCCACGACGAAGGTCTTGACCTTGCTCTTGGACCCGTCCCCGTGCAGCCAGCGGTAGGCGACCGTGGTCTTGGACTTGACGGCCTTCACCTTGATGCTCGCGGAGAAGGTGACCCGTACCGGGCACTCCCCCTTGTGCTTGGCGGGCGAGGCCTTGGGGGTGCCCGCCGAGACGGCGGGCTTGGGGGATCCGCTGGCCGCGGCTGCGGGCGAGGCCAGCAGACCCGTCGCCATGGTCGCCAGCATGGCCGCGCCGGCTCCCATCGCAGCTAATCTGCGTGCTAATCCGGACTTCATGAGGGGGTGTGCTCCGTTTCGTTGGGAAGCGATAAGCGCTCCGGAGACGGTTGCCGCCCCGACAACAGCTGTGCCGGGCCCCACGGCAAAGCCTCACTAAAGCGTCTTTACCTAATCACAAAACGGAAGGATCTCTCAATACTCCCTTGAGGGGGGCTTTGTCCAGATCCAGTTACACCCGGGCCACGGACCACGCGATCCCGTCGAGGATGTCGCGTTCGCTGACGACGACGTCGGCGAAGCCGTACCTGTCGAGGATCCGGTCCAGGATGAGCGCCCCGGCCCCGATGACGTCGACCCGCCCGGGATGCATGACGGGGATCGCCGCCCTTTCCGCCTGGGCCGTCTCCAGCAGACGGCGGGAAACGGCGTGCACCTCGTTTACCGGAATTCGCGAGTGATGAATTTTATGCGGATCATATTCGTCCAGCTCAAGTGCTATTCCGGCGACCGTCGTCACCGATCCCGCGAGCCCGACCAGGGTCAGCGCCCGCTCCACCGGAACCTCCTGCGCGACCCGGTCGAGCGCGTCGTCGATGTCGGCGGTCATCGCCTCGACGGCCCCGGCGGACGGCGGGTCGCCCGCCCCGCGCAGGTGCCGCTCGGTCAGCCGGACGCAGCCGATGTCCACCGAGATCGCCGCGTCCACGTGGGTGGAGCCGACCACGAACTCGGTGGAGCCGCCGCCGATGTCCACCACGAGGTACGGCGGGCGGGTGCCGTCGGGGGTGGGCAGGCCCGTCTCCGGCGACAGGCGCACCAGGCCGCGCGTGGCCCCGGTGAACGACAGCTCGGCCTCCTCGGCGCCGGTGACCACCTCGGGCCCGACGCCGAAGATCTCCCGGACGCCGTCGACGAAGTCCTGGCGGTTGGCGGCGTCCCTGGTGGCGCTGGTGGCCACCACGCGGACCGCGGAGGCCCCGTGCCGGTCGATCAGCTTGGCGTACTCGCGCATCGCGGTGAAGGTGCGCTCCAGGGCCTCGGGGGCCAGCCTGCCGGTCTCGTCCACCCCCTGGCCGAGCCGGACGATCTCCATGCGCCGTTCGACGTCGTGCAGGGAGTCGTGCGAGATGTCCGCCACCAGCAGGCGGACGGAGTTGGTCCCGCAGTCGATCGCGGCGACGCGCTTCACCGGTCGTCCTCCTCTGAGGTGGTCGTGTCGTTCGCTCCGGCCCCGGCTGCGACCCCGGAGGGGTCGTCCACCAGGCAGCACGGGCCGTCGGCCCACCACTCGCCGAGCAGGTCGAGCGCCTCACGGCCGAAGGGGTTGACACCGGGCACCGCGAGCTCGTGCCCGACCAGGGCGTGCAGGCACTTGACCCGCTCCGGCATGCCCCCCGCGCTCTGCATGCCCCGGGGCAGCGGCTCCAGGCCGTCCTCGGCCGCCGCCTTGTCGCGGCGCGCGACGTAGTCCTCGTGCGCGGCCCGATAGGCCGCGGCCAGCTCGGGGTCGGCGTCGAGCCCGGCGCGCATCTCCCGCATCAGTCCCGAGGTCTCCAGGGTGCCGATGGCGGAGTTGGCCTTGGGGCAGGTCAGGTAGAACAGCGTGGGGAACGGCGTGCCGTCGGGCAGCCGCGGCGCGGTCTCCACCACGTCGGGCAGCCCGCACGGGCAGCGGTGCGCCACCGCCCGCAGTCCTCGGGGCGTGCGGCCGAGCTGCAGCTCCACCGCCGCCACGTCGCGGTCATCCACCATCTGCGGCATCCTCCGGCACCTCTTCGCGAAAACGGCGTCCAGGCTATCGGTCGTCAGCCTCCGCCCGCTTTCCTGCCCTTCCCGGTGTCGGCGGCCTCAACCGACTCCCAGAGCGTCTGGTACCAGGGCGGCTTGACGGCGACCGGCTTCTGCGGGGCCGCGTCCTCGCCCTGGGCGGGGGTGTCGTCCATGACGACGTAGCACTTCTGGCCGGGCTCGCAGTAGAACAGCCGCTCCCTGGCCTGCCGCTTGATGTAGGCGGGGTCCTGCAGCTGCCCGCGCCGCTCGTCCAGCTCCTTGATCTTCGCCAGGAGCTCGGCGCGCTGCTCGGTGAGCTCGGTGATGCTGCGGCGCTGCGCGATGTACTCCCTGACGGGGTAGGCCAGGCTCATCGCGATGGCGCACACCACGACCGCCAGCACCGCCGCCCGACCCGTCAACTGCGGCCGTCTGCCCACACACCCTCCCGCTCTCGCGTTCCGCCCTGCGGCGCTCCCGCCGTACGGCCGGCGCCCGCGGGTGAGCGCGGGCGCGGGCCGTACGGTGCGAAAACTACCGCCGGAAGCGCGGGAACGCGGCGCGACCCGCGTAACGGGCGGCGTCGTCGAGCATTTCCTCGATTCGCAGCAGCTGGTTGTACTTGGCCACCCGGTCGGACCTGGCCGGGGCGCCGGTCTTGATCTGACCGCAGTTGGTGGCCACCGCGAGGTCGGCGATGGTGGTGTCCTCGGTCTCGCCGGAGCGGTGGCTCATCATGCAGCGGTAGCCGTTGCGGTGGGCCAGGTCCACGGCGTCGAAGGTCTCGGTCAGGGTGCCGATCTGGTTGACCTTGACCAGCAGCGCGTTGGCCGTGCCCTCGGCGACGCCGCGGGCCAGGCGCTCGGGGTTGGTCACGAACAGGTCGTCGCCGACGAGCTGGACCTTGTCGCCGAGGGCCCGGGTGATGGCGTTCCAGCCCTCCCAGTCCTCCTCGTTCAGCGGGTCCTCGATGGAGACCAGCGGGTAGTTGGCGACCAGGTCCTCGTAGAAGGCGATCAGCTCGGCCGAGGAGTGGCCCTTGCCGTCGATGGTGTAGACGCCGTCCTTGTGGAACTCGGAGGCGGCCACGTCCAGGGCCAGCGCGACGTCCTCGCCCGGCGTGTAGCCGGCCTTCTCGATGGCGACCAGGATCAGGTCCAGCGCGTCGCGGTTGGAGGGCAGGCTGGGCGCGAAGCCGCCCTCGTCGCCCAGGCCGGTGGCGTAGCCCTTCTCCTTCAGCACGGACTTGAGCGCGTGGTAGACCTCGGTGCCCGTCCGCACGGCCTCGCGGAAGCTCTCGGCCCCGATCGGCGCGATCATGAACTCCTGGATGTCCACGTTGGTGTCGGCGTGCGCGCCGCCGTTGAGGATGTTCATCATCGGCACCGGCAGCACGTGCGCGTTCGGCCCGCCGAGGTAACGGAACAGCGGCAGCTCGGCGCTCTGCGCGGCGGCCTTGGCCACCGCCAGGGAGACGCCCAGGATGGCGTTGGCGCCCAGGCGTGCCTTGTTCGGCGTGCCGTCCAGGTCGATCATGACCTGGTCGATGCTGCGCTGCTCGGCGGCGTCGAATCCCAGGATCTCGTCGGCGATCTCGTCGGTCACGCCGAGGACGGCCTTCTCCACGCCCTTGCCGGCGTACCGCTCGTCGCCGTCGCGCAGTTCGACGGCCTCGAACTGGCCCGTGGAGGCCCCGCTCGGCACCGCGGCGCGGCCCTCGCTGCCGTCGTCCAGAAGGATGTCGACCTCGACCGTCGGGTTGCCCCGGGAGTCAAGGATCTCGCGGGCGGTGACGCCCTCGATGGAAGCCACGAAGCGCTCCTAAAGTCGCAGGACAGTTTGCCGCAAAAGCCTATCGAGACCTACTTCTCAGTACGGCTACCGCCCGGGTCCGGCGTTTCCCGGCGCGGCGTCCGGGGCGTGGGCGCGGATCCGGTCGCGGTAGGCGCGGGCGGCGGCGCGCAGCTCGGCCTCGGGGTCGAGCCCCTCGGCGTGCGCCTGCCGTACCAGCTCGAACAGACGGCCGCCCAGGCCCTCGGCCGGGGGCTCGACGGGGACGCCAACCCGCTCGGCGCGGCGCAGCAGCTGGGCGGCCAGGGAGAGCGCGGGCTGGCCCATCGGCACGCCGTCCACGACGGAGCCCGCGTCGCCGCCGTTCTTGGCCGCGCGCTCGGCGGCCTTGATGGTCTCCCAGTTGTCGCTGACCTCTTCGGCGCCGCTGACCGCGACGGCCGCGAACACGTGCGGGTGGCGGCGGACCAGCTTGTCCACGATGCCCCCGGCCACGTCGTCGACGTCGAAGCCGCCCTCGGCGCGGTCCTGGGCGACGCGGGCGTGGAAGACCACCTGCAGCAGCAGGTCGCCCAGCTCCTCGCGCAGCGCGCCGTGGTCGCCCTCCTCGATGCTCTCCAGCACCTCGTAGGCCTCTTCGATGAGGTACGGCGCCAGCGACTCGTGCGTCTGCTCGCCGTCCCACGGGCACGAGGTGCGCAGGCGGTCCATCACCGCCACGAGGTCGAGCAGCCGCGCCCCCGGCAGGTCGTAGGAGCCGGGCACGATCTCGATCACCGGCGGGTCCTCCAGGGACACCGCGGCGTGGCCGATCGCGCGCATCAGCGCCTCGTCGGCCTCCAGCCACACCACCGTCCCGGCCTGGGCCTGGCGGACCAGGGAGGCCGGGTCCGGCTGCACGACCTCGACGTCGACACCGGCCTCGGCCAGGTAGGGCAGGTGCGGGTGGTCCGCCGAGGCGGTGCGCACCGGGCCCTCCGACAGGGCCTGCCAGGCGCGGTGGCTGAGCAGGCCCGGGGCGACCCTGGGCGAGGTGGTGACGACGATCAGCGGCATGCCGGGGTCACTGGGCGCCGGCGGGACCGGACAGGGCGCCGAAGCGATTGTTCTCGATGAAGAAGTCGGAGCCGTCCTGGGCCTGCGGCTGCGGGTTGTTCTCGCCGTAGCGCGGGTTGCGGGTGACCGGGACGGCCTTGGCCTCCTCGCTCAGCTTCTGCGCCGCCGCCTGCTGGGAGGCCTCGTCCTGGCCGGCGCCCAGCTTGGCCATCAGCTTCTGCTCGACCAGGGAGGCGCGCACCAGCCTGTCCAGGTCGGAGGGGGGCACGCCGATGGAGACGGCGAGCTGCTCGCGGGTGCTGCCCTGGCGCTGCTGCAGGACCTGGGCGAGGAACGACTCGACCTCCGCCTGGGTCACCGTGACGCCGTTTCGGGCACCGAGCTGGTCGAACTGGCTGATGACGATCAGGTTCGCCAGGATCGCCTGCGGGATCGACCCCCGGATCTGCAGCTGCTGGCGGGAGACGCCCGCCGTGGTGATGGCCTTCTCGTACTCCTTGACGTCGGCGTTCAGCTCGCTGGTGCTGATCCGCTGGTCACCGACGATGGCGGCGGCACCGGCCTGCGACGGCGAGCAGGCGGTCAGCGCGGCACCGGCGGCCACGACCGCCAGGATGACGCGCACTCGAGTCGACTTCACATGCGATCCCTTCACGACAAACGCCGTATCACTTTACCGGCACGGCTTGGAGGAACATCGCCTCGACCAGGTCGCCGCACCATTTGAGCAGGTCGAGATCGCGCAACGGCTGCCCGCCGAGCGGCTTGGTCTTGGGCACGGGCACCAGCAGTATGTCGGCTGCCTGCTTCAGCAGCGCCTTCGGGTAGAGCCGCTGGAGCCTGACCTGCTGGGAGTCCCTCAGGCTGACCGGGGCGAACCTGATGTTCTGGCCCTGCAGGGTGACGTCGGTGAGCCCGGCCTTCCTCGCCCTGATCCGGAAGCGGGCGACCGCCAGCAGGTTCTCCACCTCCTGGGGCGGCCGGCCGTACCGGTCGGTGAGCTCCTCGCGCACGGCCGCGATGTCGTCGTCGGTGCAGATCGCCGCGATGCGCTTGTAGGCCTCCAGGCGCAGCCGCTCGGAGGTCACGTAGTCGTGCGGGATGTGCGCGTTGATCGGCAGCTCGACCTTGACGTCGGGGCGCTCCTCCTGCTCGGCGCCGCCGGTCAGCTTGGCCTTCTGCTCCTGTACGGCCTCCGCCATCATCCGCACGTACAGGTCGAAGCCGACGCCCGCGATGAAGCCCGACTGCTCGGCGCCCAGGATGTTGCCCGCGCCGCGGATCTCCAGGTCCTTCATCGCGACGTACATGCCCGCGCCCATCTCGGTGTGCTGGGAGATGGTGGCCAGGCGCTCGTGCGCGGTCTCGGTGAGCGGCTTCTCCGGCGGGTACAGGAAGTAGGCGTAGCCCCGCTCGCGGCCCCGGCCGACGCGCCCGCGCAGCTGGTGCAGCTGCGACAGGCCGTAGTTGTCGGCCCGGTCCACGATCAGCGTGTTGGCGTTGGGCACGTCGAGGCCGGACTCGACGATCGTGGTGGAGACCAGCACGTCGAAGTCGCGCTCCCAGAACCCCACCATGATCTTCTCGAGCTGCTGCTCGTTCATCTGCCCGTGGGCGACGGCGACGCGGGCTTCGGGGACCAGCTCGCGGATGCGGGCGGCGACCTTGTTGATGCTCGCCACCCGGTTGTGCACGAAGAAGATCTGGCCGTCGCGCATCAGCTCGCGGCGGACGGCGGCGGCGATCTGCTTCTCGTCGTACGGCCCGACGAAGGTGAGGATCGGGTGGCGCTCCTCCGGCGGGGTCAGGATCGTCGACATCTCGCGGATGCCGGTCAGGCCCATCTCCAGCGTGCGCGGGATCGGCGTGGCGGACATGGCCAGCACGTCGACCTGGGTGCGCAGGTGCTTCATGGCCTCCTTGTGCTCGACGCCGAAGCGCTGCTCCTCGTCGATGATGATCAGGCCGAGGTTCTTGAAGCGGATCTCCGGGGAGAGCAGCCGGTGGGTGCCGATCACCACGTCCACCGCGCCGTCGCGCAGTCCCTCCATCGTCGCCTTGACCTCGGCGTCGGTCTGGAAGCGCGACATGGGCCGCACGTTCAGCGGGAAGCCGGAGAAGCGCTCGGTGAAGGTGGACAGGTGCTGCTGGACCAGCAGCGTGGTCGGCACCAGCACCGCCACCTGCTTGCCGTCCTGCACGGCCTTGAACGCCGCGCGCACCGCGATCTCGGTCTTGCCGTAGCCGACGTCGCCGCAGATCAGCCGGTCCATCGGGACGGGGCGCTCCATGTCGCGCTTGACCTCGTCGATGGCCTCCAGCTGGTCGCCGGTCTCGGCGTAGGGGAAGGCGTCCTCCATCTCGCGCTGCCACGGCGTGTCGGTCCCGAAGGCGTGCCCCGGCGAGGCCATCCGCGCGCTGTAGAGGCGGATGAGCTCCCCGGCGATCTCCTTGACCGCCTTCTTGGCCCGGGTCTTGGCCTTGGCCCAGTCGGCGCCGCCCATCCGGTTGAGGGTGGGCGACTCGCCGCCGACGTAGCGGGTGACCTCGTCGAGCTGGTCGGTCGGCACGTAGAGCCGGTCGCCCTTGGCGTACTCGATCACGAGGTACTCGCGGGTCGCGCCCTGCACGGTCCGCTGCACCATCTCGACGTAGCGGCCCACGCCGTGCTGCTCGTGCACCACGTGGTCGCCGACCTTGAGCTGGAGCGGGTCCACCATGTTGCGGCGGCGGCTGGGCAGCCGCCGCATGTCCTTGGTGGAGGCCTTCTGCCCGACCAGGTCCAGGTGGGTCAGCACGGCCAGGCCCGGGCTCACGAAGCCGTGGTCGACCAGGCCCGTGGTGACGTGCACGACCTTGGGGTCCGGCGCCCGGTCGAGGTCCGCGGTGAGGCGCGCGGGCAGGTCGACGCCCTTGAGCAGCTCGACCATCCGCTCGGCGGGGCCGTGGCCCTCGCTGAGCAGCACGACGACCTTGTCGTCCAGCCAGCCCTTGATGTCGCCCAGCGCCCGCTGGGTGTCGCCCCGGTAGGCCTCCGCCTCCCGGGCGTCCAGGACCAGCGCCCCGCCCGGACGGCCGCCGTCCGGGTCGTCGCCGGCCGGACCGCCGCCGCTCAGGTCGCTCCCGGCGAAGGGGGCGATGGACCACCACGGCTGCCCGAGCTCGCGCGCGTGGTCGCGCACCTCCTCCAGCGAGCGGAACGCCGCCGCCCCCAGGTCGATCGGCGCCTCCCCGCCGGCCGCGGCGTTGATCCAGGAGGCCTCCAGGAACTCCTGGCTGGTGCGCACGAGCTCGTCGGCCCGGCTGCGGATGCGCTCGGGGTCGCAGACGAAGATCGCCGACTGCACCGGCAGGTGGTCGATCAGCAGGTCCATCTCCCCGGCGAGCACCGGGGCGAACGCCTCCATGCCCTCCACCGGCACGCCCTCGGCCAGCTGGTCCAGGATCTCGGCCAGCGCCGGGTGGTCGGCGGCCAGCGCCGCCGCCCTGGCCCTGACCTCCCCGGTCAGCAGCAGCTCGCGGCAGGGCGCGGCGAACAGCCCGTCCTCGGCGACCTCCAGCGAGCGCTGGTCGGCCACCTTGAACCAGCGGATCTCCTCGACCGTGTCGCCCCAGAACTCCAGGCGCAGCGGGTGCTCCTCGGTCGGCGGGAAGACGTCGAGCAGCCCGCCGCGCACCGCCACCTCACCGCGCTTCTCCACCATGTCCACGCGGTGGTAGCCGTTCTCCACGAGCCTGTGGACGACGGCGTCCAGATCGGCGTCGTCGCCCGCGCGCAGCCGGATCGGCGCCAGGTCGCCCAGGCCCCGCACGATCGGCTGGAGCACCGCGCGGATCGGGGTGACGACCACCCGCAGCGGGCCGGCCGCCGCGTCGCCCGCGACCGGGTGGGCCAGGCGGCGCAGTACGGCCAGGCGCTGGCCGACGGTGTCGCTGCGCGGCGACAGGCGCTCGTGCGGCAGGGTCTCCCAGGCGGGGAAGACGGCGACCGCGCTCTCCCCGAGCAGGCTGGACAGCGCCGCCGTCAGGTCCTCGGCCTCGCGTCCGGTGGCGGTCACCGCCAGCACGGTCCGCCCGGCCGGTCCCCCGTCCCTGGCCAGCGCGGCGACGGCGAAGGGCCGCAGCGCCGCGGGCGCGATGAGCGAGACGTCGGAGACGTCTCCCCCGCGCACGTCCGCCAGGACGGAGGCCAGCTTCGGCTCGCCCACGACAAGGTCAAGCAGTCCGGAAAGGCTCATCAGAATTCGCCCACAGCCCCACGACGGCAACACGACAGGCCCCCGGCCGGCACAGGACGGGGGTCACCGGTCCAGGGTACTTCGCCCGCGCCGCCGATCCGCAGGAACCGAGCCACCTGAGAGATTTGTAACGGATCGACTACTGTTGGTGATATGACTGACGTGCAGTCGACTGCGACACGAAGCGACCTGTTCACCCGGCGGATCCGGGAGCACCGGACCGACAGGCCGGGCCGCCGGCTCGACGTCCTGATCGCCGGGTGCGGCCTGCCCGACCCCCTCGACCTCGACCGGGCGCGGGTCCGCGTCGTCGGGATCGACGAGGACATCCCGGCCGTGCGGTCCGCCATGGCCTCCCGCACGGACCTCGACTCGTGGGCGCTGGGCGACCTGCGGACGGTGCCCGTGCCGCCGCGGGCCTTCGACATCGTGTACGTGCCGTTCCTGCTGGAGCGCATCCGGCATCCCGAGCTCGTGCTCGACCGGCTGCTGGCCGGGCTGCGGCCGGGCGGCCTGGCCATGCTGCGGATACGCGACCGGGCCTCGGCGTACGGCATGTGCGTCCGGATGACCCCCTCCCCGCTGCGCCGGCTGCTGTGGCGCAGGCTCGTCCCCGCGGGCACGGTCGGCCCGCTGCCCGCGGTGTACGGCGAGGCCACCTCGCGGGAGGGCGTCCACTCCTTCTGCCTGGCCCGGGGGCTGATCGTCACCGACGAGGTGCTGGAGTCGAGCGGCCCGGCGGCGAGCGGGCCGCTGGGGCGGGTGGCGTGCTCGGCGGTGCAGACCGCCTCCGCCGGCCGCTTCCCGGCCTCCCACGACACGATCGGCATGATCGTCCGCAAGCCGCACAACCATTTCGCGCGGCTGATCTGACGAGGCAGGTTTGATGTGGGACAACTTGAATGGCTACAGTGGTGATATCCGACTAATTCGATCGGAATTGTGGAGCAGATGACGGCGCCCTTCGAGTGGACCCCCGACGCCCGTGAACTCGCCGACCTGGAGCTGCTGCTCTCCGGCGCCTACCGGCCGCTGACCGGCTTCATGAGCGCGGACGACGCGCACGCGGTCGAGGAGCACGGCAGCATGGGCGACGGCACGCCCTGGCCCGCGCCCGTCACGCTCGCGCTTCC
Organism: Paraplanobispora takensis; assembly: GCF_016863195.1. Lineage (GTDB taxonomy): Bacteria > Actinomycetota > Actinomycetes > Streptosporangiales > Streptosporangiaceae > Planobispora > Planobispora takensis. The sequence goes on from NZ_BOOK01000005.1 coordinate 250,001, forward strand.
CGGCGACCACCCCGCCGCCCCCGGCGACCGGATCACGCTGCGCGATCCCGAGGGCGCCCCGCTGGCCGTCCTGACCGTCACCGAGCGCGCCCACGGCCTGGTCGCGGGCCCGGTCGAGGCGCTGGGCACCCCCGAGCACGGACCGTTCGCCCGGCTCCGGCGCAGCCCCGCGGAGATCCGCGGGGAGCTGGCCGGCCGGGAGACCCTGGCCGTCACCATGCGCGGGCCGCTGGACGACCTGAACGAGATCACGGCCACCGCCGAGGAGCTGGAGGCGACGATCCTGCTGCTCCCGCTGGCGTTCGGCGAGGGCGGGCCCGCCGTGGTCCGCGCCGCGCTGAAGGCCCGCGACAAGCTCGGCGGGGACACCCGTGTGGCGGTGGTCCCCCTCGCCCCCCGCGACGACCACGCCGTCGACCTGGAACTGCGCGAGCGCGTGGCCGAGGCGTACGGCGCGACCGAGCACCTGGCCGGTCCCGAACCCGTCACGCTCCCCGGGCCCCCGCACCGGCGCGGCCTGGTCGTCTTCTTCACCGGCCTGTCCGGCTCCGGCAAGTCGACCGTCGCCAGGGGGCTGCGGGACGCGCTGCTGGAGCGCGGCAGCCGTACGGTCACCTACCTCGACGGCGACGTCGTGCGCCACCTGCTCTCGGCGGGACTGGGCTTCTCCCGGGAGGACCGCGACCTCAACATCCGGCGGATCGGCTTCGTCGCGGCCGAGGCGGCCCGGCACGGCGGGCTGGCGATCTGCGCGCCCATCGCGCCGTTCGCCTCCACCCGCGAGGAGGTCAGGGCGATGGTCGAGGCCGTGGGGGCCGACTTCCTGCTGGTCCACGTGGCCACCCCGCTGGCCGAGTGCGAGCGCCGCGACCGCAAGGGGCTCTACGCCAAGGCCCGCGCCGGGTCGATCCCGGAGTTCACGGGCATCTCCTCCCCCTACGAGGAGCCCGAGGACGCGGACCTGACCGTCGACACCACCGGCGTCTCCGTCGAGCGGGCCGTCGAGACAGTGCTGGACCCACTCATTCAGGGAGGCTGGGTGCGTTGAGGACGAACTCCACCAGCGGACGGGAAGCGGTGAGCGGCTGATGGATCTCGATCTCCCCCTGATCGGCGGGTCGTTCCTCGTCGCGATCATCGTCGGGCTGACCGGCATGGGCGGCGGCGCCCTGATGACGCCGATGATGATGCTGTTCTTCAACGTGCCGCCGCTGGCGGCGGTCTCCAGCGACCTGGTCGCCTCGGCGGTGATGAAGCCGGTGGGCGGGTTCGTCCACATGCGGCGGGGAACGGTCAACCTGCGGCTGGTCGGCTGGCTGTGCGCGGGCTCGGTGCCCGCCGCGTTCTGCGGGGTGCTGCTGATCCGGGCGTTCGGTGAGGGCGAGCAGGTCCAGCAGGCCGTCAAGTACGCCCTGGGCGTGGCCCTGCTGCTGGCCGTCGTGGGCCTGGTCGCCAAGGCCTATCTCGCCGGGCGCGAGGGGCCCGCCTCGGCGGAGGTCGGCGAGATCGCCGTGCGCCCGATCCCGACCGTACTGATCGGTATAGTCGGCGGCGTCGTCGTGGGCATCTCCTCGGTGGGCTCGGGCTCCCTGATGATCGTGGCCCTGCTCATGCTCTATCCCGCGCTGAAGGCCAACCAGCTCGTCGGCACCGACCTGGTCCAGGCGGTCCCGCTGGTCACCTCGGCCGCCCTCGGGCACCTGCTGTTCGGCGACTTCCAGCTCGACGTCACCGCCTCGCTGCTGGTGGGGGCGATCCCCGGCGTCTACATCGGGGCGCGCATCTCCTCGCGGGCGCACGGCGACGTCATCCGCGCGCTGCTGGCGGTGGTGCTGCTGGCCTCGTCCCTCAAGCTGCTGGGCGTGGGCAACGTGGCGCTGCTGTGGATCCTGGCCGGCGCGGTGCTCGCCGGGGCGGTCGTGTTCCGGTCACTCGCGCGGAACCGCCGTAGAGCGCAGGTAGGGGTCGTGGGCGAGGGCGCGGAAGGCGGCCGTGGCACCGGGAGTGGTGTCGAACCGGGTGTCCCCTCGCGGGGCGCGCGGTGAGTCGAAGTAGACCAGCGCCTTGATCTGCGGATAGCGGCGCATCTGCCGGCGGACCGAGGCGAAGAAGGACTCCTTGAACCGGCGCTGGTCGTAGCGCTCGAAGGCGCCCCACTCGGCGAGCATGAGCGGCTTGCCGGGGAAGCGCCACTGCATCCAGCGGTAGAACCCGGGCCACTGGGCGAAGTCGTCGCGGGTCTTGTTGATCAGCTGCTCGAAGGTCTGGACCCGGTCGTCGGCGTAGGGGTCCATGGCGACCCAGTCGACCACGTCGTCACCCGGGTACAGCTGCTCGAACCAGGGCTTGGCGGCCCAGTTGGGCGCCCCCATGTAGGTCATCACGGTGACCGCGTTCCTGACGCCCTTCTCCCGCAGGCGCAGCACCACGTGGCGGTACATCTGCGCGTAGTCCCGGGCGGTCATGCCCGAGGCCGGGTCCTCCCGCACGTCGTTCTCCGGCTCGTGGTGCACGGTCAGGAAGAACCGCTCGGGGAAGGTCCTGCGGATGTGCGCGGCCAGCCGGTCGATCCGCCGGTCCAGCGCCCCCCGGGCGATCTGGGCCCAGGTGTGGTCGAAGGACGGCTTCCAGTTGACCAGCAGGAGCCTGCGGCCGTCGGGGTCGCGGGCGATCGCCCGCTCCTCGCGCGTCGGGAAGAGCTCGGCTCCCCGGTGGTAGAGGTGCATGATGTCGGCCCGGCGCCCCATGCGCGCCTCGGCCCTGCGCAGCCCCGCCCCGGGCCGCCGGCCCGAGAACACCTCCGGCGTCATCCCCCACCAGGCCCCGCAGGAGGGGATGAGCCTGGCGCTGACCTCGCAGCCGGGAGTGGAGGAGTCCAGCCCCAGCAGACCGCTCGCCGGGGTGTGGTGCGTCGCGTCCCGCGCGACGCCCGAGGCCTGGGTGCACGCGCCCAGTCCCAGCATCAGGACGACACAGGAACCGGCGATTCCCGACATCTTCAGCGCTGACATTAAATCGGCATTTGTCCGATACAACAGTGCCTCACACATGATCCACTTGCGCGTTTCCTGACTTTCCGCGAACCACACCCTCCCATCTACCGGACCTGCCGTGCCGCATACTTTGCCGCTCCGTTCCGGAGGGACGGGGTGGCGGGGAGGAAATAACGGATAAACCATCGTTATCTCGCCGTGATTGCCGTGTCTGGCGTGAAGAAATCTTGCGTATTCGATCGGGAAAATGGCAACCCGGCCTATAGTTCCTAGGGTTTCCAGAGCCGTCGCCCCTGCTCCACGGGGCCGGCCCGAGTCGTCCTCACCGCCCGAGGCCCGCCCGAGAGGGACCCGTGTATCCATGAGCCTGTCGCCGGACCCGTCGCCGGACACCGCCGTCCGCCGCTCCGGCGGAGATCTGGCGGATTACGCGGCCCTGCTCCGCCGCCGCTGGCCGATCTTCCTGCTCTGCCTGCTGGCGGGCACCGGCGGGGGCGTCGCCCTGCTGAGCTCCACCCCGCCCTCCTACACCGCCTCCGCCCACGTCCTGGTCACCGCGACCGGCGTCCAGGAGCCGACCAACCAGGTGACCGGCCGGCAGCGCGAGGCGCTCAACCTCGACACCGAGGCGCAGATCGCCCAGTCCGCGGTGGTCGCCAGGAAGGCCGAGAAGGCCCTCAAGGGCGACCTCGACCCCGTCGACGTCAACGTGCCGCCCAACACCTCGGTCCTGGAGATCTCCTACACCGCCGCCGACCCCAACAGCGCCGCGGCGGGGGCCAGCGCCTACGCCCAGGCCTACCTCGCCCACCGCCGGGAGGCCGCCGCCCAGGCGCTGGGCGTCCAGCTGGAGAGCTTCCACGACAAGCTCAAGCAGCTCGACAAGGGCATGACCGAGGTCGTGGCCGAGCTCCCCGGGCTGGCCAGGGGCGGCGCGGAGCGCACCATCGCCCTGCAGCGGCGCAGCGTGCTCAGCCGCCAGATCTACAACCTCACCGTCAAGTACGACGAGCTCAGGACCGTCGCGGTCACCCCCGGCTCGGTGATCAGCGAGGCGGTCGCCCCGGACGCCCCCAGCGCCCCGAGCCCTCCCCTGTACGTCGGAAGCGGCTTCATGCTGGGCCTGCTGTCCGGGGTCGCCCTGGCCTGGCTCCGCGACCGTCTCGACCCCGGGATCCGCACGGTCCCCGACGTCATGCGCCTGACCGGGCTCGACGTCGTCAGCGGCGAGCGGGTGCGCGACCTGTCCGGTACGGCGGGCGCGGTGGTGCTGGTCCCGCTGCCCGGCGCCTCCGCCCGCGAGGTCAGGCGGGCTCTGCGCGAGCTGCGCGGCGGGCGCGTGCCGGTGGTCGGCGCGGTCGTCACCGCCCGCGACAAGCGCCCCGGCAGGCGCCCCCGCGGGGACGGCCACCGGCCCGACCCGGCCCCGGCCGCACCCGGCCGGTCCGCCGACGCCCGGGTGGCCGCGGCGATCGAAAGCGCCGTGGCCTCGAACACCGCGACGCCGGACCCCGTGGCCTCGAACACCGTGACGCCGAGCCTTGTGGCCTCGAACGCCGCGACGCCGAATCCTGTGACGCCGGCCGCCGTGACATCGAATCCCGCGACCCCGAACGCCGTGACCTCCGGCCCTTCGCGCGCCGTCGGCTCCGGTCCGGCCACCGGCCCCTCACCGGCCCCGGGCCGCCGCACATCCCCCAAGCCCGCGCCCCCCGGCCACCCCGTGCTCCCCGACTCCCCGGTCATCGGCCACCCGGCGCTCTCCGGACCCGTACCGGCCGCCGGCCGCAGCACCTCGCCCGATCCCGCATCCGCCGCCGGGCGCTCCACACCCCCCGGCCCCGCGCCGGCCACCGGCCGTCACACGTCCCCGGATCCCGCACCCGCCCGGCGCTCCGCCTCTCCGGAGGCCGGGGCCCCCACCACGGAGATCTCCGTCGACGACGTCCGGGCCGCCATGCGCAGGACCGGGCTGCCCTCCGCCGGGCTGGCCGTACCCTCCGCCCAGAGTGAGCCCGCGGAGGGTTCGCCGGAGACCACCCCGCTGGTGCAGTTCCCGGTGGTCGGCAAGAAGGTCTTCCCGCAGTGAGGCTCCCGAGCCGGGCGGCCTGGCCGATCGCCGCGTTCCTGGTGGGCTACCCCGTGTGGTGGCTGCTGGGCTTCGGCGGGCTGGCGGTGGTCCTCCTGGCTCCGCCGATGGCGGTCATCCTGTGGCGCCGGCGGCCGATCAGGGTGCCGCGCGGCTTCGGGTTGTGGCTGCTGCTGCTGGCCGGATACCTCGTCAGCGCCGGCATGCTCGGCGAGATGCCGCCGGGCACCTACGGCGAGTTCGGCGCGGGCCGGATCATCGGCTACCTCATGCGCCTGTGCCTCTACGTCTCCCTGACGATCATGGTGCTCTACCTCGGCAACCTGAGCGCCGGGGAGCTCCCGCAGCTCGCGCTGGTGCGCATGCTCGGCGTGCTGTTCGTCACGACCGTCGCCGGCGGCCTGCTCGGCGTGTTCGCCCCGCACGTGGAGTTCACCTCCCCGGTGGAGCGGCTGCTGCCCGACTGGATCGGCGGCAACTCCTTCGTCCAGAACCTCATCCACCCCACCGCCGCCCAGATGCAGAAGGTCCTCGGCCACGCCTCCCCGCGCCCCGAGGCCCCCTTCGAGTGGGCCAACGCCTGGGGCAGCAACCTGTCGGTGCTGCTGATCTGGTTCGTGGTCGGCTGGTGGGTGTACGGCGGGCCGCGCAGGCGCCCGGCCGTGGTCCCGATGCTCGCGCTGGCCGCCGTCCCGGCGGTCTACTCGCTCAACCGCGGCCTGTGGATCGGCCTGGGCGTCGCGGCCGCCTACCTGGTGCTCCGCCTGAACGCGCGCAGCCGCGTCATGGTCTGCTCGGCCGTCGCCGCCGGGGCGCTCGCCTTCTTCCTCAGCCCCCTGCAGCCGCTGGTCGCCAAGCGCCTGGACAACCCGCACAGCAACGACATCCGCTCCTTCACCGTGTCGGCCACCGTCGCCGCCGCGGGCACCTCGCCCTTCATCGGCTACGGCAACACGCGCAACGCGACGGGCAACCACAAGACGATCACCACCGGCAAGAGCGACTGGTGCGAAACCTGCGGTCACCCGCCACTGGGCAGCGACGGCCAGCTCTGGCACCTGATGATCACTCAGGGGTTCGTCGGCGCCGGGCTCTACGTCGCGTTCTTCGCCGGCGCGGTCCGCCGCCACTGGAGCGACCGTTCGCCGATCGGCATGGCCGGCGTCCTGGTGATGATCCTCACGCTTCTCTACATGTTCGTCTACGACGGGCTGGTCACACCGCTCAGCCTCTATCTGATCTCATTCGCGCTGCTCTGGAGGAACACGCAGGATGAACGACGCACGAGTCCGTCTGCGCTACCTTCGCCAGACGATCAGTCTGTTGTTCCCCGGTCCGGGTGAGTCCCGCCCCTACAGCCTGCTCCCGCACCCGCTGCTGCCCCGCAGGCTCGCCCCGCGGGCGTGGTGGCACCCCTGCGGGAAGGTCATGGTCCCCTCCGGGCGGGACACCGTCGAGACCTATCTGAGCGAGGCTCTGGGCGTCCCGATCCGCGCGGTGCTGCACGTCCGCCCGGCCCGGCGGGTCAACCGCAAGCCCATCCTGGAGGCGCACGGCCCCGACGGCCTGGTCGCGTTCGCGAAGATCGGCGACACCGCCCGCACCCGCGAGCTCGTCGCCAACGAGGCGCGCACGCTCGACATGCTCGCCGGTGCGCCGCTGAAGACGGTCGTGCCGCCGGTCGTGCTGCACCACGGTTCCTGGCACGGCCTGTCGGTCCTCGCGCTGTCCCCGCTCCCGGTGCCCGACCGGGCCCGGCTCCGCGGCCGGCGCGGCGCGGTCCCGGCGGACCTGCTCACCGAGGCGATCCGCGAGATCAGCGCCGTCTCCGGAGATCGGTTCGCCTGGCACGGCGACCTGTGCCCGTGGAACATCGCGCGCGGTCCCGACGGGCGGCTGCTGGTGTGGGACTGGGAGCGGTTCGCCGTCGGGGTCCCGCTCGGCTTCGACGCCCTGCACCACTTCTTCCAGCGGGCCCTGCGCCGGATGAAGCCCGCCGTCGCGGCCCGGGCGTGCCTGGCGCAGGCGCTGCCGATCCTCGCCCCCTTCGGCCTGTCCGCCGCCGAGGCGCGGCTCACCGCGGTCCACTACCTGATCGTGCTGGCCGAGCGGCACGCCGCCGACGGCCACGAGCCGCTCGGCCCGCCCGCCCAGTGGCTCAGCCCCGTCGTCGACGGCCAGGAGGTCTTAACGTGACGCCCCCCGCACTGAAACGTTCCGCCCATGCCGTGTCGCTGACCGCGGGCCGCCTCACCGCGGGGGGCCGGATGCTGCCCTCCTTCCTGATCGTCGGGGCGCAGCGCTCGGGCACGACCTCGCTCTACCGGGCGCTCGCGCAGCACCCGCTGACGCTCAAGCCCGTCCTGCGCAAGGGCGTGCACTACTTCGACATGGCCTACCACCGCGGCATCTCCTGGTACCGCGCCCACTTCCCGCTGACGGCCTCGGTCTCCCGGCTGTCACGGCGGCACGGCCGGCGGCCGCTGGCCTTCGAGTCGGCGCCCTACTACCTGTTCCACCCGCTGGCCGCCGCCCGGATCGCCGAGGACCTGCCGGGGGTGAAGCTGATCGTGCTGGTACGCGACCCGGTCGAGCGCGCCTTCTCCGCCCACGCCCACGAGCTGGCCCGCGGGTTCGAGACCGAGCCCTCCTTCGCCAGGGCCGTCGAGCTGGAGGAGGAGCGGCTGGCCGGGGCGGTGCGCGAGCTGGCCCGCTCCCCCCGGGCCGCCAGCCATTCCCACCGCCACCACGCCTACCTGGCCAGGGGCCGCTATGCCGAACAGCTCTCCCGGGTGGAGCGGCTGATCGGCCGCGACCGTGTCCTCGTCGTGGACAGCGGGAGGTTCTTCTCCCGCCCCGAGGCCGTCTACGACCGCGTACTGGAGTTCCTCGGCCTGCCGCACATCGGTGACCCGGTGTTCGAGCGCCACAACGCCCGCCCCCGGCCCGCGCCCATGCCCTCCTCCCTCCGCCGGGAGCTGAGCGAGCACTTCGAGCAGTCCGACACCCTGCTGACGCCATGGCTCGGCGCGGTCCCCTCCTGGCGACACTGATCCCGCACCCAAGCCCCGTGCCGGCGCCCTCCCCATCCGTGCGACGCCCGCCCGGCGGGCTGGTCAGGCATGGGCTGGCGGGGCTGGCCGGGGCCGCGGTCTCCGGCGGCGCTCAGTTCCTCACCGTCGTGCTGCTCACCCGGTCCACCGGCCCGGAGACCGCGGGCACGTTCTTCACGGCGACCGCGCTGTGCCTGATGACCGCCGGGATCCTCCGGCTGGACACCGGCAACGCGCTGGTGCACTTCCTCTCCCGCCGGGCCGGTTCCCCGCAGACCGCCGCCTACCTGCGCGCCGCGCTCGTCCCGGTCCTCCTCCTCTCGGTGGTCGTCTCGATCACCATGGCCGTCATCGCGACCGCCGGAGGCCTCGTCCCGGCGGGCGCGTCCGGCGCCGTCCTCGTGACCGCCCTCGCGCTCCCCGTCGTCGTGTGCTCCGACATCCTGATCGCGGCGACCAGAGGGCTCGGCACGATGCGGCTCACGGCGCTCCTGGACGGCGCCCTGCGGCCGCTGGGCCAGCTGGTCCTCCTCGCCCTGGTGCTCTCGGCCGTCCCCGCAGACGTCTCCGCCTCCCCCGGTCCGGCCGCTCTGCTGGCGGCGTGGGCGCTGCCGTACCTGCCGGTTCTGCTGCCGGCCGCGTTCTGGCTGCGCCGCCGCTCCTCCGCCGAGCCTCCATCGGTACGGCGCGGCGCCGCCCGCGAGCTGTGGCGGCACATCTGGCCGAGGTCGGCGGCGGCGGCCGTACAGGCGGTGTTCCAGCGGCTGGACATCGTGATCGTCGCGGCGCTCGCCGGGCCCGCGGAGGCGGCCGTCTACACCGCCGCCACCCGCTTCAAGGTCGTGGGCCAGCTCGCCGGGCAGGGTCTGGCGCAGGCGGCGCAGCCGCGGCTGGTCCGCGCGTTGTCCGGAGGCGACCTGTCCCGGGCCCGCCGGCTCTACCAGACCACCACGGCCTGGCTGGTCCTGCTGACCTGGCCGATCTGGGCGGGCTACGCCGCGCTCGCGCCGTGGCTGCTCGGTCTGTTCGGCCACGGCGGGCGTGGCGGGGACTACACCGCGGGTGTCCCGGTCGCGCTCGTGCTGGCCGCCACCATGATGGTCGCCACCGCCTGCGGCATGGCCGATGTGGCCCTGACCGCCGCCGGGCACACCCGGGCCGGTCTGGTGAACCTGCTCACCGCCGTGGCCGTGACCGTGGCGCTGGACGTGGCGCTGATCCCCTCGCTCGGCACGCTCGGCGCGGCCCTCGGCTGGTCGGGGGGCGTGCTGACCAAGAACCTGCTGCCGCTGTGGCGGCTGCACCGCCGGTACGGCCTGCGCCCCTTCGGCCGCCACACCCTTCCCGCGTGCACGCCCTGGCGGCGGCACGGCGATGACGGCCCCGGCGCGGCCCTCCCCCTCGCGTTCAGGAGGTCTCGATGACGCCCGTACTGGTGACCGGCCTGCCCAGGAGCGGCACGAGCTGGGCCGGGAAGATGCTCGCGGCGAGCGGCGAGCTGGTCTACGTCAACGAGCCGCTCAACCCCTCGCACCGGCCCGGCCGCTCCCCCGGCGTGCTCGACGCCGAGGTCACCCACCGTTTCCAGTACATCAGCGCCGACGACGACGCGACCTGGCTGCGGGCCTTCACCGACACCGTGGCGCTGCGCTATCGCTTCCTGGCCGAGCTGCGCCGCAACCGCGCGCCGTACGATCTGGCCCGGATGGTCCGCTACGGCACCGCGTTCACCTTCGGGCGGCTGACCGGCCGCCGGGCGCTGCTCGACGACCCGTTCGCGCTGCTGTCGGCGGGCTGGTTCGCCGGGCGGCTGGGCTGCCGGGTGATCGTCATGGTCCGCGACCCGGTGGCGTTCGCCGGCAGCTGGCAGCGGCTCGGCTGGACGGTGTACTTCCACGAGCTGCTGGAGCAGCCCCTGCTGGTCCGCGACCATCCCCGGGTGGAGGAGCTGCGCCCCCTGGTGGGCTCCCAGGACCGCCTGGCCAAGGCCGCCGCGCTCTGGCGGGTCACCACCGCCGTCGCCGCCGACCTGGCCGCCCGGCATCCGGAGATCCTGCTGGTCTCCTACGAGGACCTGGCCACCGACCCCCTGACCGGCTTCCGCCGCCTGTACGACTGGGCGGGCCTGACCTGGACGCCCGCCGCCGAGTCCCGTATCTCCCGGGCCTGTACGGCTCCCGCCTCCTGCGGCCGCGGCTTCGCCTGGCACGGCCTGTCCCGCACGGCCTTCCGCCCCACGGACTCCCGCCGCGCCCTGGCCGAGGCGAGCTCCCGCCTGACCCCGGCCGAGGCCCGCCGGGTCCTGGAGCTGGCCCACGCCTGAGTCTGTCCTCCCGGTCCTGCCCGGCAGGACGGGCTCAGGAGAACAACCGCCGGACGAGGCAGACGGTCAGGAGCCTGATCGCGAACGGCAGGTCCCCGGCCAGATAGCGGCGGGCCAGCCGGCCGGGCTCGCTGTAGAGCCGGAACAGCCACTCCAGCCCGGCGCGCCGCATCCACCTCGGGGCCCGGCGCACCGCGCCCGCGGCGAAGGAGATGGCCGAGCCGCAGCCGACGAACCAGGTGCCGGGCATGTCCTCACGCAGCGCCGCGATGAGGCGGTCCTGTTTGGGGAAGCCGAGGCCGACGAAGACCAGGCGGGGAGCGGCGGCCAGCACCGCCTCCTTGACCTCGGCGAAGGCGTCGGGGCAGTCCTCGAATCCGTACGGCGGGGCGTCGACCCCGGCGACGATCAGCGCGGGGTTGCGGGCGATGAGCCGGCCCGCCGCCTGCCGGGCCACGCCCGGGGGCCCGCCCAGCAGATAGATCGGGTGGCGGTAGAAGGCCGCCGCCTCCGACAGGGACCAGATCAGGTCGGCGCCGGTGACCCGGCCGGGGACCGGGGTGCGCAGCAGCCTGGCCGCCCACACCAGCGGCATGCCGTCGGCGACCGCGAGGTCGGCCCCCTCGACGAGCTCGCGCAGGGCGGCGTCGCGGGAGACGGCCCGGCTGATGTCGACGTTCGGGGTGACGATGTGGCCGCCCTCGCCGCGTTTCAGCGCGGCCACGACGTGATCGACGACCTCGCTCTCGGTCATCGGGTCGATCGCGACCCCCGCCACGCGCACCCGGCGGCGCAGCCGCCTGCGGGTGGCCTTGTCCGGCCGCGACCGTGGCCGCTGCCGCGGGACCGGCGGTGAGGGCATCGGCGGTGACGGCGGTGTCAGCGATGCCGCCGGCGCCGCGGTGGAGTCGTGTCCGGTGACCCGCATCTTGCGGACGAGGAGCTGGGAGCGGGCGCCGACGGCGGTGAGGCCGCGGCCGATCTCCGCCCGCATCAGATGCCGTGTCCGTAGTGGTGCAGCCGGGTGAGCACGACGCCCGCCGGCAGCAGACCCACGGCCACGACCAGGGCCAGCGGCGTCCGGGGTTCGGCGAGCCTGGTGGTCAGCGCCCGCCAGGCCCAGCGGCCCGCCTCGCGGCGGTGGCCGAGCGCCGCGTGGTGGAAGGCGAGCTGGCCGTAGATCCGGCCCGCGCCGCGCGGGTCGGCGGCCAGGCCGGGGTGGCGGGCGAGCATCCACTCCAGCCCGGCGATCCGGTCGGCCCAGCGCGTCGCGTAGGCCGAGCCTCCCCAGCCGACGCGGACCAGGGGGCGGTCGACGTGCACGATCGGGTGGCGGCCCGCGGCGCGCAGCGCCAGGTCCCAGTCCTCGTTCTGGCCGCCGGGGGCGCTCTCGTCCACCCACAGCGACCCCCGGCGGAACAGGAACGTCGAGGAGTGGACCATCATCATGCGCGAGCGCACGAGGTGGCCGTGGGTGACCCGGTCGGTGCCCGCCAGGCGGGGGGTGCGGCGGGAGCCGTACTCGACCTCGATGGCGCAGCTGGCGAACTCCGCCGCCGGCTCGGCCTCCAGCTCGGCGATCTGGGCGCTCAGCTTGCCCGGCAGCCACCGGTCGTCGTCGTCGCAGAAGGCCACCAGGTCGGTGTCCAGGGCGGCGATCCCGGTGTTGCGCGCGCCCGGCAGGCCGGGGCTGAGCCGGTTGGCCAGGACGCGGACCCGGCGCGGCGCCGGAGTCTCCTCACGCACCGCCATCGCCAGGCCGGCCAGGAGGTCGGCCACCTGGTCGGCCACCGGGGCCGGGTCCTCGCCGTCGACGACGATGACGATCTCGACCGGGCCGGGATGGTCCTGCGCCATCGCGGAGCGCGTGGCCGTGCGCAGTTGCCCGGGCCGACGGCCTCGCGTGGGGATGACCACACCCACCGACGGACTCACATGAGCCTCCCGCAGTAGTCGTATCTGATCATGAGTGGCCAGGTCAGTGCGGTGACCAGGCGCCGGTGACGTGGCGGCGCGGCGGCGCGCCATCCGTCGTCGCGGGTCAGCTCGATGCGGCCGACCCTGAAACGCATGGGATTGCCCGAGGCGGTGTGCGCCGTCGACAGCTCGGCCTCCCCCTCGCCGAGGAAGTCCAGGCGCGGGTGCACGCCGAGCCCGGCGACCAGGCGCCTGAGCGTCCGGGAGGGATCGGCCAGCAGGTCCTCGTAGCGGACCCGGGTGACCGGGATGCCCCGCCGCGCCAGCAGTTCGAGGCCGAGGTTCTGCACCAGCCAGTGCAACGAGGTGCGGGCGGGCGACCAGTGGGTCATCGGGGCACCGTCCTCGGGGCGGGCGACCCGCCGCTGCCAGGAGTGCGCGACCGCGCGGGGGTCGCGCACGACGTGCACGACGTGCACGTCGGCCCCGGCCGCCGCCAGGCAGAAGGCCAGGGAGGCGTGTTTGCTGGAGTCGACGACGACCTGACAGCCGGCGACCTCGCCGGCCGCGGCGTAGAGGCGGCGGTGGGCGGCGACGTATTCGCCCAGCTCGGTGATCATCTCGCGCTGCCGCGCGCCGGTGCCCGGCTCAGTCGTCACCGGCGGCCACGCCCCGAACCCGGCCCCCTCCCGGTCCAGCAGGCGCGCCAGCGCGGGGATGTGGCGGGTGCGGTCGACCCGGTCCCGGAGAGTGAGCATCCGCCCGGCCCGCTCGGTGGACCATCCGCCGAACGCCCGCTCGCCGACCGCCCGCCAGAACGGGCACGCGCCGAACGGCGCACCGCATCCGCAGGCCTCGTCGGCCAGCACGCCGCGGGTCCAGAGGTGAACCACCTCACCCAGCGCGACGACACCGGGGACCTCGCCCAGAAGGCGCTCCAGCAGGGTGGTTCCGCTGCGGCCCAGCCCTCCCAGGAAGACGACCCGGACAGGAGGGGGACTGGTAGGCACAGGTGCGAATCCTCACCGCGATGGATACGGAACGTGCCGACATTAGCGCGGAGAGTAACCTCAGAGTTAGCGAACAGTCAAACAATCTACCTACGCTCCGTGACCGGATTCACGGCTCGCCGTACGGAGAGTCCGCGCCGGCCATCCCCACCCCGGCGCCGTGACCGCCCCTCACCGGCCGCCCCGCAGAGCCCCGAGCCGGTCGTTCACGCCCCGGTGCGCCGTACAGACGGCCCTCGTCGATCACCCGCTCCCCCGGCGCCCGGCCGCTCCCTCCGGTTCCCCGTGCCCCGGTACGGCGAAGCGCCCGCCCCCGCCGTCCGCGGGCGGGCGGACGGCGGGAACGGGCGCCGGGAGATCCTCGCGGGGGTCGTCTATCGTGCCTCGACGACCATGCCCGCGCCGACGGTGTTGTTGGTGGCCTCGTCGACGAGGATGAAGCCGCCGGTGAGGCGGTTGCGCGCGTAGTCGTCGACGAACAGCGGCTGGGTGACGCGCAGGGAGACGCGGCCGATCTCGTTCAGGCCGAGCGACTGCGCCCCCTCGTCGCGGTGCAGGGTGTTGACGTCCAGCCGGTAGTGCAGGTCGCGCACCATCGCCCGCGCCGTCCTGGTGGTGTGCTTGATGGTCAGCTTGGTGCGCGGGCCGAGCCTGCTCGCGTCGGTCATCCAGCAGACCATCGCCTCCAGCTCCTGGGCGGCGTGCGGCTGGTTGTTCGGGCGGCAGATCATGTCGCCGCGCGAGATGTCGATGTCGTCCTCCAGGCGGAGGGTCACCGACATGGGCGGGAAGGCCTCCTCCACCGGGCCGTCGAAGGTGTCGATCGACGCGATGCGGGTGGTCAGGCCGGAGGGCAGGTGCATGACCTCGTCACCCGGCTTGAGCACGCCGCCGGCGACCTGCCCCGCGTAGCCGCGGTAGTCGTGCAGGGCCGGGTCGGTGGCGCGCTGGGGACGGATGACGTACTGGACCGGGAAGCGCACGTCGACCAGGTTGCGGTCGGAGGCGATGTGCACGTTCTCCAGGTGGTGCAGGAGCGAGGACCCGTTGTACCAGGGCATGTTCTCCGAGCGGGACACCACGTTGTCGCCGTGCAGCGCCGAGATCGGGATGAACGTCAGGTCGGGGGCGTTCAGCTTGGAGGCGAAGGAGGTGAACTCCTCGCGGATCTCCTCGAACCGCTCCTCGGAGTAGTCGACGAGGTCCATCTTGTTGACCGCCAGCACCAGGTGCGGCACCCGCAGCAGCGTGGTCAGGAAGGCGTGGCGCCGCGACTGCTCCAGCACGCCCTTGCGCGCGTCGATCAGGATGATCGCCAGGTCGGCGGTGGAGGCGCCGGTGACCATGTTGCGGGTGTACTGGATGTGGCCGGGGGTGTCGGCGATGATGAACTTGCGCCGAGGGGTGGCGAAGTAGCGGTAGGCCACGTCGATCGTGATGCCCTGCTCACGCTCGGCCCGCAGACCGTCGGTGAGCAGCGACAGGTCGGTGTATTCGGTGCCGCGGTCGCGGGAGGTGCGCTCGACCGCCTCCAGCTGGTCCTCGAAGATCGCCTTGGAGTCGAAGAGCAGCCGTCCGATCAGGGTCGACTTTCCGTCGTCGACGCTTCCCGCCGTGGCAAAGCGAAGAATGTCCATCAGAAGTAGCCTTCCCTCTTGCGGTCTTCCATCGCGGCCTCGGAGGCGCGGTCGTCGGCGCGGGTGGCTCCGCGCTCGGTGATCCGGGTGGCGGCGATCTCTTCGATGATCTCCTCGACCGTCGCGGCGCTCGACTGCACCGCCCCGGTGCAGGTGGCGTCACCCACCGTGCGATAGCGCACGACGGCCTCGAAGACCGGCTCGTCGTCGCCGCGGGTGATCCACGGGTTGTCGGCCAGCAGCATGCCGTCGCGCTCGAACACCTTGCGGGTGTGCGCGTAGTAGATCGACGGGATCTCGATGCCCTCGCGGCGGATGTAGTCCCAGATGTCCAGCTCGGTCCAGTTGGACAGCGGGAACGCCCGGATGTGCTCACCCTTGCGGATCTTGGCGTTGTAGAGGTTCCACAGCTCGGGGCGCTGGTTCTTCGGGTCCCACTGGCCGAAGTCGTCGCGGAAGGAGAACACCCGCTCCTTGGCGCGGGCCTTCTCCTCGTCGCGCCGGGCGCCGCCGAACACGGCGTCGAACTCGTTGTCCTCGATGGCGTCCAGCAGCGTGGTCGTCTGCAGCCGGTTACGGGAGGCCCTGCGCCCGGTCTCCTCCACCACGCGCCCTGTGTCGATGGACTCCTGGACGCTGGCCACGATCAGGCGCGCGCCCAGTTCCTCGGTCCGGCGGTCGCGGAACTCGATGACCTCGGAGAAGTTGTGCCCGGTGTCCACGTGCATCAGCGGGAACGGGATGGGGGCGGGCCAGAACGCCTTCTCCGCGATGCGGAGCATGACGATGGAGTCCTTCCCGCCGGAGAAGAGCAGACAGGGGCGCTCGAACTCCGCCGCCACCTCACGCATGATGTGGATGGCCTCTGCTTCGAGGACATCGAGCTGCGACGTGGTGTAGTCGCGCTGAAGCATCTGACTCTCCTAGCGGGGGATGAGGGTCTTTTTCCCTCTATCGGTGCAGGTCCCGGATGCCGGCGAGCAACGTTGGCGCCAAGCCCGGTAGGGAAACAAGAATATCGGGTAACGACGGGTCGCCCTGGTTGTAGGTCAGCGCAGAGCCGTCGATCCTGCTGGCGTGCGCTCCACTGGCCAGGGCGACGACGACCGGCGCGGCGGAGTCCCATTCGTACTGACCGCCGGCGTGCACGTAGGCCTCGACCTCTCCGGTCAGCACCGCGGAGATCTTCGCCCCCGCCGAGCCGATCGGCACCAGGTCGGCCCCGATCAGGTAGGCGAGCTTCTGCACGAACTCCGGCGGGCGGGTCCGGCTGACCGCGATCCGCGGCCTGGCCTCCTCCCGCAGCGGCGGCAGCGCCGGCGGCGCGCCGGTGCTGAGCGTGCGGCCCTGGGCGGGCAGCGCCACGGCCCCGGCGGTCAGCTCGCCGCGCTCCCACAGCGCCACGTGCACGGCCCAGTCGGCCCGGCCCTCCTCGGCGAACTCCCGGGTGCCGTCCAGCGGGTCGACGATCCAGACCCGGTCGGCCCGCAGCCGGCGGGGATCGAGGCGCTCCTGCTGGGTGGCCTCCTCCGACAGCACGCTGTCACTGGGGCGCAGGCGCGCCAGGGCCTCCATCAGGAACCGGTGGGAGGCGGCGTCGCCCTCCTTGCGCAGCGCGGACGGGTCGCCGAACCCCTCCCGCTCCCGGAGGGCCAGCAACCTCTCACCCGCCTCCGTCGCCAGGTCCCCGGCGAGGGAGTGATCGTCGCGGATCGTCATCAGTATGCTCCAGCCCCTCGCGCGACAGCCGACCAAGTCTTCCACAGGATCTGCAGGTCCAGAGTGAGGGACCAGTTCTCCACGTAACGCAGGTCGAGGCGGACCGATTCCTCCCAGGTCAGGTCGGATCTCCCGCTCACCTGCCACAGACCGGTCATCCCCGGCTTGACCAGCAGCCTGCGCCGGACGTCGTCACCATACCGGGCCACTTCCTCCGGGAGCGGCGGCCGGGGCCCGACCAGCGACATGTGCCCGGCCACCACGTTGATCAGCTGGGGCAGCTCGTCCAGGGAGTAGCGGCGCAGCCAGGAGCCGAGCGGGGTCACCCGGGGGTCGTGCCGGAGCTTGAACAGCATGCCCCCCTCGTCGCCGACGAGGGCGATCTTCCGCTCTTCGGCGTCGACCCCCATGGTCCGGAACTTGTAGATCGTGAACTCGGCGCCGTCACGGCCCACCCGCCGCTGCCGGAACAGCGCGGGCCCCGGGCTGGAGGCGCGAACCGCCAGCGCCAGGCCCGCCAGCAGCGGCAGCAGCGCGACCAGCAGCAGCCCGGCGCCGAGCCGGTCGAAGAGGTTCTTGACCGCCTGGCGCACACCGGCCAGCTCGGGATGGTCGACGTGCAGGAGCGGCAGGCCCGCCACGGGGCGGATCGTGGTCCGCGGCCCGGCGACCTCCATCAGCGCCGGGGCGACCACCAGCTCGGTGCGCGTCTCCTCCAGGCGCCAGGCCAGCCGCCGCAGCGCCACGCCGTCCATCTCCGGGCAGGCCAGCACCGCCACGGTGTCGGCCGCGATCTGGCCGGCCGCCAGCGGCGCGTCGGAGAAGCCGCCCAGGATCGGGACCCCCTCGACGGCGCCCCTGCCGGAGTACGGGGTGCAGACCCCCACCACGTGCATGCCGTGGTAGGGCTCCCGGCGCAGGCGCCCGATCAGCTCGGCGACGGCCGTACGGTGGCCCACCGCGACGACGCGCCGCATGCAGCGGCCGCGCGCCCGCATCCGGTGCAGCGAGCGGCGCAGGCCGTAGCGGGCGGCGAGGGTGAGGACGGTGGCCAGCGGGACGGCCAGCACGACGTAGCCGCGCGCCACGTCGGTCTTGGTCACGTAGGCGCCGATCGCGAGGGCCGCGGTGAGCATGAAGCCGCACTGGAGGATCCGCTGGAACTCCTCGGGCCCCAGGCCGATGAGGCGGGGCTCGTAGGCGCGGTTCAGGGCGATGGCGCAGACCCACACCAGGGGCAGGCAGGCGCTCAGCACGGCGTAGGGGACGACGTAGGGCGTGACCTCCCCGAAGCGGGCGAACAGCGCGACGGCGCCGGCCGCGAAGGCGCAGCCGAGGTCGCACGCGACGGCGCGCGCCCGGTGCCCGCGCACCCACTGCGGCACACGCGGACGGGCTGCCGTCACCGTCCGGGTCGCCACCCGGACGGCGGTCACGTCACGCACCCGCTTCCCTCCATGTAACCGTTCGTCTACGGACAGTCATGGAATGGTATCCACGGGGCGAGAGTCCCGGAAGTTGAAGGCAGAAACGTCCACGGCTGTGAAGGTTGGGAATGATGCCCCACTTCACGGCACGTCGGCCGCGCTTCACGGCCCCGGCCGATCACGGGGGCGGGCCCGGAGAACCGGGGTGCGGCGGAGACCCCGGAGATCCGGGGAAGCGCGGTTACCGGGGCGGGCCGGAGATCTTCAGGTCGCCCGAGTGGAAGGCGTTCTGCGTCGGCTCCAGGCCGACCTTGACCAGTGACTCCACGATGTCGGCGGCGCGGTCGACCAGGAAGGCCAGATCCTTGCGCTCGGCGGTGGCGAAGTCCTTCAGCACGAAGGAGGCCGGGTCCATCCGGCCGGGCGGGCGGCCGATGCCGAAGCGCACCCGCAGATAGTCCCGGGTGCCCAGGGACTTGGTGATCGACTTCAGCCCGTTGTGGCCGTTGTCGCCCCCGCCCGGCTTCGCCCGCAGCGCGCCGTACGGGATGTCCAGCTCGTCGTGGACGACGATCACATGGGCCGGGTCGATCTTGTAGAAGTCGGCGACCGCCTTGACCGGGCCGCCCGAGAGGTTCATGAACGACAGGGGCTTGATCAGCACCGCCGGGGCGCCCGACACGCGGCCCGTCAGCACCTCGGCCCGCGCCTTGTGGACCTTGAAGCGATCGCCGGCCCGCGCGGCCAGCTCGTCCAGCACCATGAACCCGGCGTTGTGCCGGTTCCCGGCGTACTCCGGCCCGGGGTTCCCCAGGCCCACGACCAGCCAGCGGTCCACGGTCGGCATCCCTTCGGTCTCGGGCCGCGCACGCGCGCCCTCACATGCGCCTCAGGGCAGCCCGGCGCCGGGCTGCCCTGAGGAGTGGTGGAGCAGTCGGAACTACTCGGCGGCCTCGGCGTCGGCGGCCGCGTTCTCGGTCTCGGCCTCGGCGGCCTCGCCCCCGGTGGCCTCGGCCTCCTCCTCGACCTCGGCGGTCGGGGCGGCGGAGACGATCAGCACCATCGCCTCGGGGTCGGCGATCAGGGTGGCGCCCTTGGGCAGCTTCAGGTCGCCGGCGGTGACGTGCGCGCCAACCTCCAGGCCCTCGACGCTGACCTCGACGCCCTGGGGGATGTGGGTCGCCTCGGCCTCGACGGAGACCGACACCATCTGCTGGTCGAGGATGCCGTCGGCGACCTCGCCCACGACGGTGACGGGGATGTCCACGGTGACCTTCTCGCCGCGCTTGACGAGCAGCAGGTCGACGTGCTCGAGGAAACCCTTGAGCGGGTCGCGCTGGACGCCCTTGGGCAGGGCGAGCTCGGTCACCGCGCCCTCCAGGCGGATCAGGACGTTCGGCGTGCGCAGGGCGAGCAGCAGCTCGTGGCCCGGCAGAGTCAGGTGCTGCGGAGCCGTACCGTGCCCGTAGAGGACGACGGGCACCTTGTGCTCGCGGCGGATCTTGCGGGCGGCGCCCTTGCCGAAGTCGGTGCGCGACTCGGCCTTGATGACTACCTCAGACACGGCAGATCTCCTAGGGATCTTCGACGGTGGGAGGCGCGCTCCCCCTCACCCGCCCTAGCGGAAGGCGTTACGAGCGCGCGCAACCTCAACAGCCTATCGTGCCCGGCGCGGGGCTTCGCCCGGCGGCGCGGCCGGCGCCACCGGGCGGACGCCCCGAAGGTCAGGAATCGCCCTCGAACATGCTGGTCACCGAGCCGTCGCTGAACACCTCGGTGATCGCCCGGGCGATCAGCGGCGCGATCGACAGCACGGTGAGGCTGTCGAACTTCTTCTCCTCGGGGATGGGCAGCGTGTTGGTGACGATGACCTCGGAGACGCGCGAGTTCTTCAGCCGGTCCACCGCGGGGTCGGAGAAGACGGCGTGGGTGGCGGCCACGACCACGTCGGTGGCGCCCTGCTCGTACAGCGCCTCGGCGGCCTTGCAGATCGTGCCCGCCGTGTCGATCATGTCGTCGATCAGCACGCAGGTGCGGCCTCGCACCTTTCCGACGACCTCGTTCACCTTCACCTGGTTGGCCACGTCGAGGTCGCGGCGCTTGTGGATGAAGGCCAGCGGGGTGCCCAGCGTGTCGGCCCAGCGCTCGGACAGGCGCACGCGGCCGGTGTCGGGGGAGACGACCGTGGTGTTGGCCAGGTCGAGCTTGTCCTTGAGGTAGTTGACCAGCACCGGCATGGCGAACAGGTGGTCCACCGGGCCGTCGAAGAAGCCCTGGATCTGCGAGGTGTGCAGGTCGATCGACATCAGCCGGTCGGCGCCCGCGGTCTTGAACAGGTCGGCCATCAGCCGCGCCGTGATGGGCTCGCGGCCGCGTCCCTTCTTGTCCTGGCGGGCGTAGCCGAAGAAGGGCATGATCACGGTGATCCGCTTGGCGGAGGCGCGCTTGAGCGCGTCCACCATGATCAGCTGCTCCATGATCCACTGGTTGATGGGCTCGGTGTGGCTCTGGATGATGAACGCGTCACTGCCGCGGACCGACTCCTGGTAGCGGGCGTAGATCTCACCGTTGGCGAAGTCGCGCAGAGTGGTCGGGCTCGTCTCGATCCCCAGGTGGGTGGCCACCTCCTCCGCCAGCTCCGGATACGCGCGCCCGGAGAAGAACATCAGCTTCTTCTCGCCGGTCTGCTTGATGCTGTTCATTTGGAGGTGCTCCCCTGCTGCTCTCCGGCCTCGGCGGCCCGCTGCGCCGCCTGCGCCGATCTGGTGCCCGGCCGCTTGCGCACCGTCCACCCTTCAATGTTGCGCTGCCGCGCACGGGCCACACCGATCGCCCCGGGGGGAACGTCGCTGTCGATGACCGAGCCCGCGGCCGTGTAGGCGCCGTCGCCGATGTTCACCGGCGCGACGAGCATGGTGTCGCAGCCCACGAAGGCGTGGTCGCCCACGGTCGTGTGGTGCTTGTCGACGCCGTCGTAGTTGACGAAGATCGAGGAGGCGCCGATGTTCACCCCGGCGCCGAGCGTGGCGTCGCCCACATAGGTGAGGTGGGGCACCTTCGATCCCTCGCCCACCCGGGCGTTCTTCATCTCGACGTAGGTGCCGGCCTTGGCCTTGCGTCCCAGGACGCTGCCGGGGCGCAGGTAGGCGTACGGCCCGACCACGGCCTCGGGGCCGATCTCCGCCTCGACGCACACGGCGTTGCGCACGACCGCGCCCTCGCCGACCACCGTGTCCGTCAGCGTGCAGCCCGGGCCCACCTCCGCGCCCTCGGCGACCGTCGTACGGCCGTGCAGCTGCGTGCCGGGGTGGATCACGGCGTCGCGCTCGAGGGTGACCTCGACGTCCACCCAGGTGCTGTCCGGGTCGATGACCGTGACGCCCGCCCGCATGTGCTCCTCCAGCAGCCGGGAGTTGAGCACCTTGCGTGCGAAGGCGAGCTGGACCCGGTCGTTGACGCCCTCGACCTCGACGTAGTCGGCGGCGACGTGCGCGCCGACCCGGTGACCGTCCTGCCGCAGGATGGACAGGACGTCGGTGAGATACTCCTCACCCTGGGCGTTGGAGGCCGAGACCCGCTTGACCGCGTCGGCCAGCAGCGCCCCGTCGAAGGCGTAGACGCCGGAGTTCATCTCCTTGATCGCCCGCTGCTCCGGGGTGGCGTCCTTCTCCTCCACGATCTCCAGCACGGCCCCGCCGGCGTCGCGGACGATCCGCCCGTATCCGTGGGGGTCGGGGACCTCGGCGGTGAGCACCGTCACGGCGTTGCCGTCCTGCGCGTGGCGCTCCAGCAGCCCGGCGAGCGTGCCCGTGCGCAGCATCGGCGTGTCGCCGTAGGTCACCAGAACGGTGCCGTCGACGGCGCCGGCCGCCTCCAGGACGACCCTGACCGCGTGCCCGGTGCCCTTCTGCTCGGCCTGCACGACGGTCTGCGCGTCGGGACTGGTCTGCGCCAGATGGGCGCCGACCCGTTCCCTCTCGTGACCGATGACAACAATGAGCCGCTCGGGTTCGAGACCTCGAGCGGCGGTGAGCATGTGGTCGACAAGGGTGCGACCGCACAGCTCGTGCAGGATCTTCGGCGTTTTCGACTTCATCCGGGTTCCCTCGCCTGCGGCGAGGACGATGACGGCGGCCGGGCGCGGCACACTCACGGACGAGGCTCCCTCGGCATCGCGGCTGAGACATGACGAAACGGGATGACGTACGGCTACCGCAGGGGCACCGCACCGTCACCCGCTCGACAACGTGAGGATACCTTCCCCCCGGAGAACCCACCCAGTCGGCCAGTCGCCCGCCAAACCGGACACAAGCATCAGCTCCGGCACCAGGACTCGAACCTGGACAACAAGGACCAAAACCTTGGGGGCTGCCAATTACCCAATGCCGGATCACACGGACGGCTCGGCGAGACCATGCTCACAGATCGCGATCGCGGAACACGACCGCAGAGCATCACCGCGGAGCATGACCACAGAGCCGCCTCACCTCTACCTTACCGACAAGCCGGGCGCCCCGCCCCTCCATAGATCAACGTGTCCGCGGCGGACTTCCCCGGCCCGGGCGCCGGTCACACAGTCGGCACAAAGCACTACCCACCGCGATGGATTAGCGATCGCCCGCCCGGGCAGGCGTAGACAAGAGGGTTCTCGCCGCAGGTCAGGAGAATCGTGCCGGAGTCGCGCTCATGTCATAGAAGACGCCGGAATCAGCCATCTCATCCGCTATTGGCGCCTTAGGTATTCCTAACTTACCCTAGCGTAGGTTACGGTTGCGTAGCCAGACAAAAAGGCCCACACCGTCCCGAGTCTCAGAGGTAGCGCATGACGATCATCACGGAACGTCCCTCCCCCGGACCCAAGCCCGACATCGACCCGGAGCCGAAGACCACTCCCGAACTCATCACCTTCGGCGTGGTCGTGGGAGCGCCGCTGGTCGCCCTGGCCGCCGCAGTCCCCCTCGCCTGGGGATGGGGACTGCTGGGCTGGACCGACGTCGCGATCGCCGCCGTCTTCTACGTGGTCTCCGGAATGGGCGTCACCGTCGGTTTCCACCGTTACTTCACCCACGGTTCGTTCAAGGCCAAGCGCCCGCTGAAGCTCGCCCTGGGCATCGCGGGCAGCCTCTCCCTGGAGATGTCGGTTCTGGACTGGGTGGCCACCCACCGCAAGCACCACAAGTTCTCCGACAAGGAGGGCGACCCGCACTCGCCGTGGCGCTTCGGGCCCGGCTTCTGGTCGATGGCCAAGGGCCTGCTCTGGGCGCACATGGGCTGGCTGTTCGAGACCACCCGCGCCAACCGCGAGAAGTACGCCCCCGACCTGGTCAAGGACCCGGACATCATCAAGCTGCACAAGTGGTTCCCGGCTCTGGCGATCTTCTCGATGGCGGCTCCGGCCGTGCTGGGCGGCCTGCTGACCTGGTCGTGGCAGGGCGCGGCGACCGGTTTCTTCTGGGGCACGCTGGTGCGCATCGGCCTGCTCCACCACGTGACCTGGTCGATCAACTCCATCTGCCACGTCTTCGGCGAGGAGACCTTCGAGTCGCGTGACAAGTCGCGCAACGTGTGGTGGCTGGCCATCCCGTCCTTCGGCGAGTCCTGGCACAACCTGCACCACTCCGACCCGACGTGCGCCCGCCACGGCGCGCTGAAGGGGCAGATCGACCTCAGCGCCGGCATGATCCGCTGGTTCGAGAAGTTCGGCTGGGCCCACGACGTACGGTGGCCCACGCCCGAGCGGCTGGCGGCGAAGCGCATCAATAATGCCTGACGAACCGTCTCCGGGGACCGCTCTGGCGGTCCGCGTGACCCCTGCACCCCCCGGCCGGGGCACGACCGCCCCGGCGGTCCCGGCCGGTGCCGTCGCGATCCCCCCGGTGAAAGCCGTTGCCGTTCCGTCGGGGGGAAACGCCATTATTAGACCTGTGAGTGAACCCCGACGACGCATGTCCGGCAAGGAACGCCGCGAGCAGCTGATCCAGATCAGCCGGACCCTGTTCGCGGAGAAAGGGTTCGACGGCACCTCGGTCGAGGAGATCGCGGCCACCGCCAACGTCTCCAAGCCCGTCGTCTACGAGCACTTCGGCGGCAAGGAGGGCGTCTACGCGGTCGTGGTCGACCGGGAGATGCAGAAACTGCTCGGCATGGTGACCGAGGCGCTGTCGGCCTCGCACGCGCTGGTCAAGCTGGAGCGCGCCGCGCTGGCGCTGCTGGCCTACGTGGAGGAGAACAGCGAGGGCTTCCGGATCCTGGTCCGCGACTCCCACGCGGCCTCGGGCACCGGCACCTTCGCGAGCCTGATCAACGACATCGCCAGCCAGGTCGAGGACGTCATGGTCGACGAGTTCGTCATGCGCGGCTACGACCCGAAGCTCGCGCCGATGTACTCCCAGATGCTGGTCGGCATGGTCGCGTTGACCGGCCAGTGGTGGCTGGACGTGCGCAGGCCCGCCCGCGAGGAGGTCGCCGCGCACCTGGTCAACCTGGCCTGGAACGGGCTGACCGGCCTGGACCCGCGCCCCCGGCTGACCGCCGGCTCCCGGGCCGCCGAGGAGCGGCGTCCCCCGCCCGCCCCGCGCCCGACGGAGAAGGAGCTGCGCGAGCGCGAGAAGGCCCGCGAGCGCGAGCTCAAGGAGCAGGAGAAGATCCGCGAGCGCGAGCAGCGCGAGGCCGAGAAGCTCGCCCGCGAACAGGAGAAGGCCCGCCTGCGCGAGCTCAGGGAACAGGAGAAGATCCGCGAGCGCGAGCAGCGCGAGGCCGAGAAGCTCGCCCGCGAACAGGAGAAGGCCCGCCTGCGCGAGCTCAAGGAGCAGGAGAAGATCCGCGAGCGCGAGCAGCGCGAGGCCGAGAAGGCCCGCGTCCAGGAGGCCAGGACGGCAGGTCGGGAGGCCGCACGGCAGGTCAGGTCCCCCGCGGATCACGAAGAAGTTCACTCACTCGAGTAAGCAACAGCACCCGTTGAGACAAAATTAACGTTCCGTTCAACGAAAGCGGGCATTGTGGTCATATGTCCGCCGAACCCGCGCACTCCGCCCCCGAAGGGCCGCCTCTTCCCCAGGAACGCTTCCTCAACCGCGAGGAGAGCTGGCTCCAGTTCAACCAACGCGTCCTGGAGATGGCGGAAGACCCGGCTCTGCCGCTGCTCGAACGGGTCAGGTTCCTGGCGATCTTCGCCAGCAACCTGGACGAGTTCTTCCGGGTCCGGGTGGCGGGGCTGAAACGCCGCATGGCCACCGGCCTGCTGCTGCGCACCAAGAACGGCATGAAGCCGCGCGAGGAGCTGGCCAGGATCGCCGCGATCGCCGACGAGCTGGCGCAGCGGCACGCCGCCTGCTTCCACGAGCGGGTGTGCCCCCAGCTCGCCTCCGAGGGCATCGCGATCGTCCGGTGGGACGACCTGGGCCGCGAGGAGCGCACGGAGATGCGCAAGCTGTTCCGCGAGCGGATCCGGCCGGTGCTGACGCCCCTGGCCGTCGACCCCGCCCACCCCTTCCCCTACATCTCCGGCCTGTCCCTCAACCTGGCCGTGACGGTGCGCAACCCCTCGACCGGTCACACGGTGTTCGCCCGGGTGAAGGTCCCCAGCCGGCTCCCCCGCTTCGTCACCGCCTCCAAGGACCGGTTCGTCCCCTTGGAGGACGTGATCGCGG
Organism: Paraplanobispora takensis; assembly: GCF_016863195.1. Lineage (GTDB taxonomy): Bacteria > Actinomycetota > Actinomycetes > Streptosporangiales > Streptosporangiaceae > Planobispora > Planobispora takensis. The sequence goes on from NZ_BOOK01000005.1 coordinate 275,818, forward strand.
CCCACCTCGGGCAGCTGTTCAAGGGCATGGAGATCGTCGAGCACCACGTCTTCCGCGTCACCCGCAACGAGGACCTGGACGTCGACGAGGACGTCACCGAGAACCTCATGCAGGCGCTGGAGAAGGAGCTGCTCAAGCGGCGCTTCGGCCCGCCGGTCCGGCTGGAGGTGGAGGACACCATCACCTCCGAGGTGCTCGACCTGCTGGTGGAGGAGCTCGGGGTGGCCGAGCACGAGATCTACCGGCTGCCCGGACCCCTGGACCTGACGGGGCTGCACGCGATCGCCGACCTGGACCGGGGGGAGCTGAGCTTCCGCCCCTTCGTGCCGGCGGAGGTCGTCCACGTCGAGGACGACATCTTCGCCGTGCTGCGGGAGCGCGACGTGCTCCTGCACCACCCCTACGACTCGTTCTCCACGAGCGTTCAGCGCTTCATCGAGCAGGCCGCCGCCGATCCCAGCGTGCTGGCCATCAAGCAGACGCTGTACCGGACCAGCGGCGACTCCCCCATCGTGGACGCCCTGATCGACGCGGCCGAGGCGGGCAAGCAGGTCGTCGTCGTGGTGGAGATCAAGGCGCGTTTCGACGAGCACGCCAACATCAGCTGGGCGCGCAAGCTGGAGCGGGCCGGCTGTCACGTGGTCTACGGCGTGCTCGGGCTCAAGACGCACTGCAAGCTGGCCCTGGTGGTCCGCCAGGAGTCCTCGGGCGAGCTGCGCACCTACTGCCACATCGGCACGGGGAACTACAACCCCAAGACGGCCAGGCTGTACGAGGACCTGGGGCTGCTGACCGCCGACCCGCTGGTCGGCGAGGACGTCACGGACCTGTTCATCCACCTGACCGGCTACTCCAACCACTCGGCCTACCGGCGGCTGCTGGTCGCCCCCCACTCGCTGCGGGGCGGGCTGCTGGCCAGGATCGAGCGGGAGATCTCCCACCAGGAGGCGGGCCGCCCCGCCAGGATCCGCATCAAGACCAACTCCCTGGTGGACCAGCCGGTCATCGACGCGCTCTACCGGGCCTCGCAGGCGGGCGTGCCGGTGGACCTGTGGGTGCGCGGGGTGTGCACGCTGCGGCCGGGCATCCCGGGGCTGTCGGACAACATCAGGGTCAGGAGCGTGCTGGGCCGGTTCCTGGAGCACTCGCGGATCTACGAGTTCGGCCACGGCCGCCGGCCGGAGATCTGGATCGGCAGCGCCGATCTGATGCGCCGCAACCTGGACCGCCGGGTGGAGGCTCTGGTTAAGGTCGTCAGCCAGCAGCAGCGGGTATATCTCAGTGAGCTGCTCGACCGTGCGATGGCGGAGAGCACGACCACATGGTGGCTGAACTCGGACGGGACCTGGACCCGGCACGGCGGTGAGGACCTGCAGAGCCACCTGATCGGCACCCGCCGGTGGAGGACGATCGATGACTGAGCTGGACGTCCATCCCACGGACATGATCCGTGCGGCCGGGGCGGTGGTGTGGCGCGGCGAGGAGAGTTCTCCCGAGCTCGCCCTCGTCCACCGGCCCAAGTACGACGACTGGACCTTCCCCAAGGGCAAGCTGAAGCCGGGCGAGCACGTGATCAGCGGCGCGCTGCGCGAGGTGGCCGAGGAGACCGGGGTCACCGCGGTCCTGGGCCGGTCGCTGCCGCCGATCCACTACATGAAGGGCAGGCGGCTCAAGCGGGTCGACTACTGGGTGGCCCGGGCGGTCGCCGAGGAGTCGCACACCGCGCTCGACGAGGTGGACAAGGTCGTCTGGCTGCCGCTGGAGGAGGCGCGCAGGCGGCTGACCTTCGAGTGGGACGCCGGGCTGATCCGCGCGCTCACCGCGGTCCCGCTGACCACCGTGCCGCTCATCCTGGTCCGGCACGGGGTGGCCGGCTCGCGCCAGGAGTGGGAGGGCGACGACGACCTGCGCCCGCTGGACCATGTCGGCGAGCTGCAGGCCGAGGTGCTGGCGGACACGCTGTACGGCTACCGCCCGGCCGAGCTGGTCAGCTCGCCGAGCAGCCGGTGCGTGCAGACCCTGGAGCCGTACGCCGAGCGGACCGGCCTGGAGATCCGCCGCGATCCCCTGCTGTCGGAGACCGGCTACGACTCGCGGGCCTCGCTCCGGATGGTCTCCAAGGTGCTGACCTCGGACCGGGCGGCGGTGCTGTGCAGCCACGGCAAGGTGCTGCCCGAGCTGATCACCGGGCTCATCGGCCGGCCGGGGGACGTGCACCTGCGCAAGGGCGCGTTCATGGTGCTGCACCGCGCGGACGGCCGGATCGTCGGCGTGGACCGCTACACCACCTGAGAGCGCCACACCGCCCGGACGCCACCCGGACGCCGCCGCCCGGGGACGCGCGGGAGCGCGGCCCCGGCCAGGCGCGGCCTCACAGGAGCTTGGCCACCGACTTCGTCGTCTTCTTCCACACCCTGGGGAAGTCCTCGAAGGCCCGCTCGGCCCCGGCCCGTTCAAGGCCCGTCAGGACGCCGTAGGTGAAGGTGTCCTCCCCGGCGTTCCTGGCCCGCTCGGCCTCGGCGCCCAGCCGCTCCTGAGCCACCACGCCGTCCTGGTGGAGGCCGAGCACCTCCTGTACGGCCTCGGCCCGCTTGGCCAGCTTGGTCATGCCGAGCGCCTCGGCCGTGTAGCGGGCCCGCTTGGCGGCCTTGCGCACCTCGTGCATGGCGGTCTCGCGCTCGCCGGCGTCCTCGACCACCCGGGCGGCGTCGTAGGCCCGGGTGACCCGGCGCCAGCTCTTGGCCGCGACGGCCCCGAGCGTCCCGGCGGGCTTGGCGGCGGCCTTGGTGAGCGGAGGGGCGGCGGCCAGGTCGTCGAGGGCGTCGAGCAGGGCGAAGTAGCGTTCGCCGCCCAGCGCCTCCCGGATCCGCTCGTAGGCCTCCTGCTCCTCGTCGAGCAGGTCGGAGCCCAGCCTGGCCCGGATCGGGCCCCTGATCAGCTCGCCGTCCAGATCGTCGAGGGCGTGGGCGAACCGCTCCCTGATGACCTCCAGGTCGCGCGCGTCGCCGAGGACCGTCCCCAGCCACTTGAGCTCGTCCTGAAGGTTCTCGGTGTTCTCGACGATCGTCCGGAAGGACTTGAGCGCGCTGCGCAGCCGGCGGCAGGCGACGCGCATCTGGTGCACGGCGTCCTCCTCGGCCCGCCGTACCCGGGGGTCCTGGGAGAGCAGGGCGGCGATCTGGGAGGTGAGATAGCCCAGGACGACCTCTCCCGCGCTGCCCTTGCCGGTCCGCGCGATCTTCGGGCGGGGGATCTCCCGGGCGGAGCCCAGGAGGCGGGCCAGCTTGCTGGCCGAGCCGGCGGGGCTCGCCCCGGCCTTGCACAGCCGCTTGCCGACCTTCTCCAGGAACTTCTCGTCGCCTTCGACCAGCTCGGCCTCGACCTCGCGCCAGCGTTCCACGTGCGGCTCGTCGCCGAGCACGGTGCCCTTGACCCGGTCGTCGGCGATCTCCGCCAGCCGCACGCCCGCGCCGTTGCGCAGCTGGGTCACCGAGCGGCGCGTGTCGAGCTCGGCCACCGGCACCAGGGGGGCGCCCCGGGTGTAGGCCAGGACGAGGCCGGCCAGCTCGGGCGGGACGATCCTGATGCTCCGGGTCAGCGGGTGGGTGATCTCCTGCCGGACCCCCTTGGCCTTGGGCAGCTTGAGATGCCAGCCGGGGTCCATGCCGCCCCTGCGCCGGCGCAGGGTGATGCCCCGGGCGGCGAGCCGCAGGTCGGAGGTGTCGAAGTAGATCGCGACGAGCTGATGGGACCGCGGGCCGACGACCTCCTCGCAGCCCGGCAGGCCCTCCATGCCCGGAATCTCGTAGTCCTCAGGGACGTCGAACTTGTCCTCGATCTCCATCGCCACAAGCCCACCCCATTTGACCAGGTGCCCACCGCGTTATCGCAGTATTCAGTGATCCTCCCCTACCCGTCCAGGGCTGGGTTTGTGCGCCACGACGAAGATTCGTCGAAATGGGAAGACCGTGCCGTGCTTCCTGCGCGGATAGGCGTCCCTGAGCAGGAGGGCGTAGTCGCCGAGGAACTCCTCGCGCTCCGGCGGCGGCAGGCGATCGAGCATGGGCCGCAGGGCGGTGCCGCTGACCCAGCCGAGCACGGGGTCGTCCCCCTGAAGGACGTGCGTGTAGACGGTCTCCCAGGCGTCCACCCGGCAGCCGAGCGCGGCCAGCCGCTCCAGGTACTCCACGGGGGTGCCCACCGGCTCGTGCCGGACCAGGTCGCCGAGCCAGTCGAGCCACTTCGTCCGGCACAGGTCGCGCAGCAGCACGTGGCTGGGGGCGTCGAAGTTGCCCGGCACCTGGAAGGCGAGCCACCCGCCCGGGGCGAGCGCCTCGACCCAGCGCGGCAGCAGGTCGCGGTGGTCGGGCACCCACTGCAGGACGGCGTTGCTCACCAGGACGTCCACCGGGCGCTCGGGGCGCCAGGCGCCGACGTCGCCGACGGAGAAGGTCAGCCGGTCCCCCGCCGGCGCTTTCTCGATCATGGCGGGTGAGGAGTCGAAGCCGTGCACCTCGGCCTGCGGCCATCGCCTGGCCAGCTCCGCGGTCAGCTCACCGGTGCCGCATCCCGCGTCGACGACGCGGGAGGGGTTCTCGGCGGCTATTCTGCCGACGAGATCGAAGAACGGGCGCGACCTCTCGTCGGCGTAACGGCCGTAGGTCGCAGGGTCCCACATATCTCTTGACATCAAGATAATTGATATCCGGCGAGATATCTCGATGTCAAGAAAGATAGACTGCGTGTCATGACCCCGCAGCACCCCGAGCGGACCGAGGACGAAGTCGATCGTCTGGTCGCGGCGTGGCGACAGGAACGCCTGGATCTCGACGTCGAGCCGCTCCAGGTGCTCAGCCGCGTCTCCAGGCTCGCCCGCCATCTCGACCGCGCCCGCCGGGCCGCCTTCGCCGAGCACGACCTGGAGAACTGGGAGTTCGACGTGCTCACCGCCCTGCGCCGGGCCGGCTCGCCGTACGAGCTGAGCCCGGGGGCGCTGCTGCGCGCGACCCTGGTGACCTCCGGGACGATGACCAACCGGATCGACCGCCTGGCCGCGGCCGGTCTCGTGCGGCGCCGCCCGGATCCCGAGGACCGGCGCGGCGTGCTGGTCTCGCTGACCGAGGCCGGGCGCAAGAGGGTGGACGGCGCCTTCTCCGACCTGCTGCGCCGCGAGCGCGAACTGCTGGCCGGCCTCGGACAGCATGAACAGCAGACCCTGGCGAGCCTGCTGCGCACGCTACTCATCCCCTTTGACGCGACCGACAACGGAGCGCATTGACCCCCTCTGCCCGCTGACCACGTCCTAAACACATCCGGGAGAGATCGTTTCCGGCCGGGCGCCCCGCCGGAGCGCCGCCTCGGGGGTGCTCCCGGTGCCCGCCGGGCAACCGGGCCGTACGGCGGGCCGGTCACTCGCCGAGACGGTCGGCGACCTCCAGCCACTCGCCCTCGACGGACTCCTTCTCCGCCTGCACGGCCTTGAGGTCGGCGTCCAGCTCGGCCAGGCGGCCGTAGTCGGCGGCGGCCTCGGCCATGGCGTCGTGCAGCTTGGCCTCCCGGCCGCTCAGCTTGTCGAGCTGGCGTTCCAGGCGGGACAGCTCCTTGCGCAGCTCGCGCTCCTCCTTGGCCGACAGGCCCGGCTCCGCCGCGGGGGCGGCCGCGGCGGAGGCGACGGCCGTCCCGGAGGAGGCCGGTCCCGAGGCCGCGCGGGCGGACAGGGCGCCGCCGGCGGCACGCCGCTGGAGGTATTCGTCCACGCCGCCGGGGAGCATCGACAACCTGCCGTCGCCCAGCAGGGCCACGCACCGGTCGGCCACCCGCTCCAGGAAGTAGCGGTCGTGGCTGACCAGGATCAGCGTGCCGGGCCAGCCGTCGAGCAGGTCCTCCAGCTCGTTCAGCGTCTCGATGTCGAGGTCGTTGGTCGGCTCGTCCAGCAGCAGCACGTTCGGGTCGTCCATGAGCAGCCGGAGCAGCTGCAGGCGGCGGCGCTCGCCGCCCGACAGGTCGCCGACGACCTTCCACTGCGCCTCCCCCTTGAAGCCGAGGCGCTCCAGCAGCTGGGAGGCGGTCCACTCCCTCTTGCCGACCTGGATGAACTTGCGGATCTCCTCCACCGTCTCCAGGACCCGGCGCGCGGGGTCGAGCTCGGCCAGCTCCTGCGACAGGTGCGCCAGCCGGACCGTCTTGCCCCGCACGACCTTGCCGGAGTCGGGCTGCACCGTGCCGGCCAGCAGGCGCAGCACCGAGGACTTGCCCGAGCCGTTCACGCCGATCAGGCCGATGCGGTCGCCGGGCCCGAACTGCCAGGTGCAGCCGTCCAGGACCTGCGGGCCCCGGCCGGGACCCCCGGCGTGCAGGGTCACCTCCTCCAGGTCGTAGACCGTACGGCCCAGCCGGGCGGTGGCGAACTTCACCAGCTCGACGCTCTCGCGGGCCGGCGGCTCGTCGGCGATCAGGGCCTGGGCCGCATCGATGCGGAACTTCGGCTTGGAGGTGCGGGCGGGCGGGCCGCGCCGCAGCCAGGCGATCTCCTTGCGCATCAGGTTCTGGCGGCGGGCCTCGGAGGCCGCGGCGATCCGGGCGCGCTCGGCCTTGGCCAGCACGTAGGCGGCGTAACCGCCCTCGTAGCGCTCGACCGCGCCGTCGACGACCTCCCAGGTGCGGGTGGAGACCGCGTCCAGGAACCACCGGTCGTGGGTGACGACCAGCAGCGCGCTCTTGCGCGCCGACAGGTGCCGGGCCAGCCAGTCGATGGCCTCGATGTCGAGGTGGTTGGTCGGCTCGTCGAGGATGATCAGGTCGTGCTCGCCGATGAGCAGCCTGGCCAGCGCCGTACGGCGGCGCTCACCGCCCGACAGGCTCCCGGCCGGGGCCGACAGGTCGACGTCGCCGAGCAGGTTGGCGAGGATCTCGCGGACGCCGGCGTCACCGGCCCACTCGTGCTCGGCCCTGCCCTCCAGGACGATGTCGCCGACCGAGCGCGCCGGGTCCAGGTCGTCGCCCTGGGACAGCACGCCGACGTGCAGGCCCCGGTTGTGCGTGACCCGCCCGGAGTCGGGCCTGAGATTCCCGGCGATCATCGAGATCAGCGTCGTCTTGCCGCCGCCGTTGCGGCCCACCACGCCGATCCGGTCGCCCGCCTCGATGCCGAGGGAGACGTCCTTCAGCAGTGGCTTGGGGCCGTAGGAGTGGGAGACCGACTCAAGGTTGACCAGATTCATCGTCCGACAAGGGTATCCGGTGCCGTACGGCTCCCGCCCCGCGCCGCTGTGCAGCCCGGAACCGCAGCCCGGAACCGCAGCCCGGAACCGCAGCCCGGAACCGCAGCCCGGAACCGGAGCCCGGGAGCGGAGCCCGGAAGCGGAGTGCGCGACGGGCCGGACCGGGCTCACACCACCGTGGGACCCGGGACCGGGCCGTAGGCGGTCAGGACGTCCCGGGCGACCCCCGCCTCCTTCAGCGAGGCGGCCAGCTCGGTGGCGTGCGCCTCGGACTCGGCCAGGAAGGCGCAGGTCGGGCCGGAGCCGGAGACCAGGCCGCCCAGGGCGCCGCAGGCGCGGCCGGCCTGGAGGGTGCGGCCCAGGGACTCGCGCAGCGACAGCGCCGCCGGCTGCAGGTCGTTGCTCAGCTCGGCGCCCAGCGCTCTGGCGTCGCCCGCGCGCAGCGCGGCCAGCAGCGCCTCGCTGGTGCGGGGCAGGGGGACCCCCTGCCCGTCCGCCTCGCGGACGCGGTCGCACTCGCCGTAGACGGTGGCGGTGGACAGGCCGCCGTCGGCGAGGGCGAACACCCAGTGGAACGTTCCGCCGACCTCCACCGGGGTCAGCCGCTCGCCCCGGCCGGTGCCCACGGCGGTGCCGCCCAGCAGCGCGAACGGCACGTCGCTGCCGAGGTCGGCGGCGATCTCCATGAGGTCCTCGGTCGGCAGGCCCAGGCCCCACAGCTCGTTGCAGGCCACCAGGGCCGCCGCGGCGTCGGCGCTGCCGCCGGCCATGCCGCCGGCCACCGGGATCGCCTTGCGGATGGCCAGGCTCACACCGTAGGAGCGGCCCGCGTGCCGGGCCAGCGCGACGGCGGCCCGGATGGCGAGGTTGTCGCCGTCCTCCGGCACCTGGTCGGCGGACTCGCCCTCGACCCGGACGCTCATCCCGGTCTCCGCGACGGCCGTGACCTCGTCGAAGACGGAGACGGCGTGGAAGACGTTCACCAGGTCGTGGTAGCCGTCGTCCCGGAGCGGGCCGACCGCCAGTTGCAGGTTGACCTTGGCCGGAACGCGCACGGTCACGGAGTTCATGCGTCCCCCCACGGCACGCTCGCTAGTCACGGTGTCCGATCGTAACGGGATCGCCCTCGCGCCCACGCCAACCCCACAGCGAATCCCGCCATGTGCGGCGAATCCCGCTATGCGCGGTTCTCTGCGATCCGGGCGAAATCCTGGACCGTGAGCTGCTCGCCCCGCGCCGACGGGTCGACCCCGGCCGCGCGCAGGGCCTGCTCGGCGGCGGCGGCCGTACCGGCCCAGGAGGCCAGGGCGGCGCGCAGCGTCTTGCGGCGCTGGGCGAAGGCGGCGTCCACGACGGCGAAGACCTCCTGCCGGGTGGCCCGGGTGGACGGGGGCTCGCGACGGGTCATCGCGACCAGCCCGGAGTCGACGTTGGGCACCGGCCAGAAGACCGTACGGCCCACCGGACCGGCCCGGCGCACGTCGGCGTACCAGGCCGCCTTGACCGAGGGGACGCCGTAGATCTTCGAGCCCGGTGCGGCGGCCAGCCGGTCGGCGACCTCGGCCTGGACCATGACCAGGATGTTCCGGAGCGAGGGCAGGGTCTCCAGCAGGTGCAGCACCACCGGCACCGAGACGTTGTAGGGCAGGTTGGCCACCAGCGCGGTCGGCTTGTCCTCGGGCAGTTCCTCCGGCCGGACGCGCATGGCGTCGGCGGGCACCACGGTGAGCCGGTCGGCCAGCTCGGGGGCGCGCTCGGCGACCGTCAGCGGGAGCTGGGCGGCGAGGACCGGATCGATCTCCACCGCGACCACCGCCCGGACCTCGGGCAGCAGCGCCAGGGTCAGCGAGCCCAGACCGGGCCCGACCTCGATGACCACGTCGTCGGGGCGGAGCTCGGCCACCCGGACGATCCGGCGGACCGTACCGCCGTCGATCACGAAGTTCTGGCCGAGCTTCTTCGTCGGACGAATGTCGAGCTTATCCGCCAAATTACGTATTTCTACCGGCCCCAGAAGGCTCATGCTTGTTCCTCGTCCACCGGCGCGAAACCCGTCCCCGACCGGTCCCAGAACCCCCGGCCACACTCCTCGACCATCTTCTCCCCCCAAGCCATCCAACAAGTTTCGCGCATCGAACGCCATGTGACGACGCATCATGGACACGGGAGGTTCCGTTATGGATACCGTTACCCCACGGGGGATGACCGGAGAGGAAGGGGAGTTCCCCGGTGGACAGGACGTGAACCAGCCCGGTGTCGGGGGACTGCGCGCCGGCGATCCCGAGCAGATCGGGCCGTATCGCCTGCTGGGCCGCCTCGGTGAGGGCGGCATGGGCACCGTTTACCTCGCCCTGGCGCCGACGGGGCGGCCGGTGGCGGTCAAGGTGGTCAAGGCGGAGTTCGCCGTCGAAGAGGGCTTCGCGGCGCGCTTCCACGCGGAGGTCGACAACGCCCGCCGCGTGGCCTCCTTCTGCACGGCCCAGGTGCTCGACAACGGCAACGACGGCAGCGGCCGTCCCTACATGGTGACCGAGTACATCGCGGGCACCCCCCTGTCCCGCCAGATCTCCCAGCACGGCGCGCTCGAACCCGGGCCGCTGCACGGCGTGGCCCTCGGGGTCGCCGCCGCGCTGGCCGCGATCCACGTGGCCGGGCTGGTCCACCGGGACCTCAAGCCCGCCAACGTGATCCTGTCCATGTCCGGGCCGCGGGTGATCGACTTCGGCATCGCCCGGGCGCTGGACTCCACCTCCGGCTTCACCAAGTCGGGCGAGGTGCTCGGCAGCCCCGGCTGGTGGGCCCCCGAGCAGGTGCGCGGCCAGGAGATCACCCCGGCCGCCGACGTGTTCGCCTGGGGCTGCCTGGTCGCCTACGCCGGCAACGGCCGCCACCCCTACGGCCGGGGCGACATGATCACCATGGCCACCCGGCTGCTCAACAGCCCGCCCGACCTGGGCGCGCTGCCCGCGCCGCTGAACGACCTGGCCCGCCGGGCCACCGCGATGGACCCCTATCAGCGCCCCACCGCCCAGGACCTGCTGATCGCCCTCGTCGGCGGCGGGATCGCGGCCCCGTCGGCGCAGCGGCCCGCCGACCCGCCGACGCTGATCGCCACCGACGTGCTCAACGAGTCGTGGCAGCCCCCGCCCAACGTGGAGCCCGACTCCACCCGGACGCTCGGAACCCTCGGCGCCCTGGGCCCCGACACCGTCCCGCCGCCCCCGTACCCCTGGACGACCGGCCCCACCCCCTCCGGCCCCGAGGGCGCCCAGACCACGCCCACTCCCCCGCCCGGGCTCTCCCCCGCCCCGGCGACCCCCGTGCCCGGCTCCGGCGCCTTCACCGCCCCGGCCGGTCCGGGCGCCCCGCAGGAGCACGACTCCCCGCCCCCGCGGGGGGCCTCCTCCGGTCCGCGGGCCCTGTCCGTCTCCGACACCTCACCGGGCTCGGTGCGCTCGTCCGATCTCCGGGGCCGGGCCCCGGCACCGGAGATCCCCCCCGACATCCTGCCCGGCATCCCCGCCACGATCCCGCCCGGCCCGCCCGCCCGGGAGAGCCGGCGGAACTGGATCATCGCCGGGATCGCCGCGGTGCTCGCGCTGGCGGTGACCGCGGTCGTGCTGCTCAACATCGGCCAAGAGCGCGGGCGCCGGGAGCCCCCGCCGCCCACCCCGACCGGCCTCACCGACGTCGGCCGCCCGGTCGCGCTCGGCTCCCCCATCGAGGACCCGCAGTTGCTGATCCCCCGCTCCCCGGCCTGCGGCCTGGTCTCCTACCAGGGCGCCAGGCCGTCGCAGGGCCAGTTCTGCGTGGTCCGCTGGACCCTGCTCAACACCGGCGGGAAGCTGGTCGCGCTCGGCCGCGACCCTCTCGTCCTGGTCGACGACCGGGGACAGTCCCACACCCCCAAGCCGGTCACCGAGGGCCTGCCCAGCGCCCTGGTCCCCGGCGAGAGAGTGGACGGCGTGCTCGTCTACGACCTGCCCCCGGTCCGCAAACCGGCCAAACTGACCGGCCAGGTGATCGAGGGCGGCGAGAAGATCGAGGTGAGGCTGTCATGAGATCCCTGCTCTCCCTCCTGCTCGCCGCCGCGCTCCCGCTGACCGCCTCGGCCCCGCCCTTCCCCGCTTCCGCGCACGCCTCCGCCCCGTCCTCCGCCGCCTGCACCTCGGCCGAGGGCAGCGACTTCGACGGCGACGGGGTGGACGACAGCGCGGTCGGCGACCCGTTCGCGGACACCGTGCGGGCCGAGAGCTCCGGGGCCGTGCACGTATTGTCGGGCCGCAGCGGCGGCGGCACGGTCGTGACCGCCGCCGAGCCCGCCGCGGGCGACGGCTTCGGCTGGTCGGTGCAGCTGGCCCACCTCGACGACGACCGCTGCGCCGACCTGCTGGTCGGCGCCCCCTACGCCGACGTGCAGGGCCGAGAGGACGCCGGCGCCGTCTACGCGATCTACGGCGGGGGGTCGCAGCGCGAGCCCGTGCGCCTGATCGCCCCCGAGCCCGAGGCCGACGCCCACTTCGGCTGGTCGGTGACCGCGCGCGGACCCCTGGTCGCCATCGGGGCGCCGCACGAGAACGACGGCGGGGTGGCCGACGCCGGCGCCGTCTACCTGGCCGGCGCCGACGCGCTGACCACCCTGCGGCGCGTCTCCCAGAACACCGACGGCGTCACCGGCAACGCCGAGGTCGGCGACATGTTCGGCTGGGCGGTGGAGCTCGGCAAGCTGGGCGGGGACGCCGGCGAGCTCGACCTCGCGATCGGCCTGCCGTACGAGAACGACGACGGCCTGGGCGTGCAGGTCGGCGAGGGCAAGCTCGACTCGGGGGCGATCGGGATCCTGTTCGACGTGGCCGAGAACACCGGCAAGCAGGTCAGCAAGAAGTGGGACCTGCGGGAGATCACCGAGGCCGAGGCCGGTGACCGGTTCGGCTACTCCCTGGCCTACGGCGAGGAGGGCGACACCTCCTACCTCGCGGTGGGCGCGCCCCTCGGCGACGGCGGGCCGGTGAAGAACTCCGGCCTGGTCCAGCTCTTCCAGGCCTCCAGCACCGCGGAGATCACCCCGGCCGCCACCTTCCACCGCGACCGCGAGGGGGTCGCCGGCGACGGCTACGGCTACGCCGTGGCGTTCAGCGAGGGCGGGGGCCTGCGGCTGGCCGTGGGGATCCCCTTCGCCGGGTCCGGCAGGACCGGCGCCGTAAACCTGATCACCGTGGGCGATCCCGACCAGACCCGGCTGGTGACCGGAGAGAGCGCCGGCGAGCGCTTCGGCTGGTCGGTGGCCTCCGCCGGGAACAAGCTGGTCGTCGGCGCCCCCGACCGCGAGGGCTCGGGAGGCGCGGCGCTGCTGGGCCGCAACGACGGCGCCGTCACCCCGGTCGCTCCGGGCGCGGGGCAGTTGCCCGTCCTCGACGGCGGGGCCTCGGTCGACTTCGGGGCGGCCGTCGGCTAGATCCCGCCCTCCCCCTCAAGACCCCCTGTCCTCCGGTGATGCGTCGTCGGCGGAGGGCAGGGTTCCACCTCGGGCGCCCCGCCCCGTCGCGGTTCCCCGGAGCCGGTTCTCCGGAGCCGGTTCTCCGGAGCCGGTCGGGGCGGGGCGCCACCGGGACACCGGGCGGGTCACCAGGCGCCGAAGACGCTCTCCCCGTTGGCGCGGATCGCCGAGGCCAGCTCGTCGGGGTCCATCCCCTTGACCTCGGCCAGGCAGCGCACGATCAGCGGGATGAGATAGGGCGCGTTCGGCTTGCCCCGGTGCGGGACCGGCGGCAGGTACGGCGCGTCGGTCTCGACGAGGATCAGCTCCTTGGGCGCCGTCTCGGCCGCCTCGCGCAGGTAGCCGGCGTTCTTGTAGGTGACCGGGCCGGAGAAGGACATGAAGTAACCGGCCTCGGCGCACCTGGCGGCCATCTCGGCGTCACCGGAGAAGCTGTGGAAGACCACGACGTCCGGGGCCCCCTGGCCGGCGAGTACGCGCAGCACGTCGTCGTGGGCGTCCCGGTCGTGGATCACCAGCGCCTTGCCGGTCCGCTTGGCGATCTCGATGTGCGCCCGGAAGGAGGCGTGCTGGTCGTCCTTGGAGGCCCAGTCGCGGTAGTAGTCGAGGCCCGTCTCGCCCACCGCCCTGACCTGCGGCTCGCCCGCCAGCTCCTCGATCTCGGCCAGGACCTCGGGGATGGCGGCGTGCGCCTCGTTGGGGTGGATCGCCACCCCGGCGTAGACGTCGCGGTGGATGCGGGCGACGTCGGCGTTCCACCGCGAGGAGGCCAGGTCGTAGCCGATCGTGACCAGCCGGGCCACCCCGACGCTCCGGGCCTGCTCGACGATCCGCTCCACGCTGGCCGCGGCGGCCTGGGCCGCCAGCGCGACGGGATCGCCGGAGGAGGCCTGGCGGTCGCCCACCATGATGTCGAGATGGCAGTGGCTGTCGAACACTTCGCCGGTCAACGGCTCCGGCGCGGCTGGCATCGTGGTCACACGGCCCAACCTACCGGCAGCCGGTCGGGCGGCGTCCTGAGAGCCCGTCGCCGCCGCCGGAGAGCGCACCGCCGTACGGCGACCGCCCGGACCCGGAAGATCCGCCCGCCCGGGCCGGGAGGACCCGCACCGCCCGGACCCAGGAGAACCCACCTGTCCGGGCCGGGAGGACCCGCACCGCCCTGACCGCGATGGTCCGGGCGGCCGTACGGCTCCCGCGGGCTACTCGCCCAGGCGGGCGAGCTCCTCGTCGACGATCTTGGGGTCGAGCTTGCGGAACAGCGGGGTCGGCGGGGCCAGCGGGGTGCCGGGCCGGATCGGGGCGGACTCCCAGCGGGCGGCGCCCTCGTCGTAGGAGCCGGTGATGACCGGGTAGGCGCGGCCGGTCTCCTCGGCGCCCTCCTCGACCTCGCGCAGCTCCGGCATGCCGGACCAGACCCCGTTGCCGCCGAGCATCGCGTAGATCTTGTTGGAGGAGTTGGGCAGGAACGGCGTCAGCAGGGTCTTGGCGTCGTCGACCACCTGCAGGGCGACGTGCAGGATGGACTTGACCCGCTCGGGGTCGTCCTTGAGCTTCCAGGGCTCCTGCTCGGCGAGGTATTTGTTCGCCTCGCGCACGACGTCGAAGGCGCCGTTGATCGCGTTCTTGAACCGGGAGCGGTTCAGGTCGGCGCCCACCGGGGCGAAGGCCGCGCGGGAGCGTTCGAGCAGCGCCCGGTCGGCGTCGGTCAGGTCGCCCGCCTCGGGGATCGCGCCGAAGTTCTTGGCGGCCATCGAGATCGAGCGGTTGACCAGGTTGCCCCAGGCCGCCACCAGCTCGCCGTTGTTGCGGTTGAGGAACTCCGACCAGGTGAAGTCGGTGTCCTGGTTCTCGGGGCCGGCGACCGCGATGTAGTAGCGCAGGGCGTCGGCGTCATAGCGCTCCAGGAAGTCGCGCACGTAGATGACGACCTGGCGGGAGGAGGAGAACTTGCGCCCCTCCATGGTCAGGAACTCGCTGGAGACGACCTCGGAGGGCAGGTTCAGCGCGCCCAGCGCGCCGGGCTTGCCGTCGCGCGCGCCCTGGCCGTTGTAGCCGAGCAGCAGGGCGGGCCAGATCTCGGCGTGGAAGACGATGTTGTCCTTGCCCATGAAGTAGTAGCCGCGGGCGTCGGGGTTCTGCCACCACTGCCGCCAGGCGTCCGGGTCGCCGGAGCGCCGGGCCCACTCGATGGAGGCGCTGAGATAGCCGATGACCGCGTCGAACCAGACGTACAGCCGCTTGTTGGCCTGGTCGCTCCAGCCCTCCAGCGGGATCGGCACGCCCCAGTCGAGGTCGCGGGTGATCGCCCGGGGCTGCATGTCGCCGAGCAGGTTGAGGGCGAACTTCAGCACGTTCGGCCGCCACTGGCCCTGCTTGGACTGCAGCCACGAGCCCAGCACCTCGGAGAAGGCCGGCAGGTCGAGCATGAAGTGCTCGGTCTCCACGAAGACCGGCTTCTCGCCGTTGATCCGGCTGACCGGGTTGACCAGCTCGATCGGGTCGAGCTGGTTGCCGCAGTTGTCGCACTGGTCGCCGCGGGCGCCGTCGTAGCCGCAGATCGGGCAGGTGCCCTCGATGTAGCGGTCGGGCAGGGTCCGGCCGGTGGACGGCGAGATCGCGCCCATCGTGGTCTTGGGGAAGATGTAGCCGTTGTCGTAGAGCCCCTTGAAGACCTCCTGGACGACGGCGTAGTGGTTGTCCGTCGTCGTCCGGGTGAACAGGTCGTAGGACAGGCCCAGGGCCGTCAGATCCTCGGCGATCACCCGGTTGTAGCGGTCGGCGACCTCGCGGACGCCCAGGCCCTCCTTGTCGGCCTGCACCTGGATGGGCGTGCCGTGCTCGTCGGTCCCGGAGACCATCAGGACCTTGTTGCCCGCCATCCGCTGGTAACGGCTGAAGACGTCGGACGGCACGCCGAATCCGGAGACGTGCCCGATGTGGCGGGGGCCGTTGGCGTAGGGCCATGCGACCGCGGTCAGGATGTGCTGGGACATGCCCCTAAGCCTAGGGCCTGTCGCCTGTGAATCTTGTGCCTACCCGCGAGACACCCGGACTCCGCTCAGGCGGTGCTGCTCTTGCGGCTGCCGTCGCTCTCCCGGCCGCTCCCGTCCTCCATGGCCGCGACCTCGCTCTCCAGGGCCGCCACCACCTCGTTCTCCAGGTTGACGGCCTCGGCCGCCTCCTCCGCGGCGGAGGCCGCCACGTCGATCGGCGTCTCCCGGGTGCGGCGGATGCCCAGGATGCTGATGAACAGCGCCGCGAAGATGGTCTGGAAGCTCATGACGAGGGCGGTCGCCGAGGGCACGACGAGGCGCAGCGACTCCGAGGGGATCAGCGGGCCGAAGCTGCGCGTCTGCCAGTGCACCAGCGAGGCCACCAGGCCGCCCAGACCGGCCAGGGCCAGCAGGCCGCCGACGACCAGGCCCTTCTCCAAGGAGACGATGTCGACGAGCTTGCGCACCCGCCGGTCCTCGGGCAGGAAGCCCTCCTCGGCGGCGTACACCTTCGTGAACAGGGCGAACAGCACCGCCTGGAAGCCGATCACCACCATGGCGGAGGCGCCGACCAGCGTGTCGACGTCGAAGGCGAGCTTGCCGATGTAGACCGGGCCGAAGGTCAGGGCGGTGCCCGCGACCAGGCCGAGGGTCATCAGGACCAGGCCGGGGATGAAGAACAGCCAGCGGGGGCTGTACAGCAGCAGGAAGCGCAGGTGGCGCCAGCCGTCGCGCCAGGAGCGCAGGTGCGGGGGCCGGCTGCGCCCGTCGGGCGACAGCGTGGTGGGCACCTCGCGCACGTCCAGCCCGGACAGCGTCGAGCGCACCACCATCTCGCTGGCGAACTCCATGCCGCCGGTCTGGAGCCCCAGCTTCAGGATCGAGTCGCGCCGGAAGCCCCGCAGGCCGCAGTGGAAGTCGCCGATGGCGCTGGGGAAGAACAGCCGGCCGATGAAGGACAGCACCGGGTTGCCGAGATAGCGGTGGAGCGGGGGCATCGCGCCCGGCGCGATGCCGCCCTTGAAGCGGTTGCCCATCACCAGGTCGGCGCCGTCGCGCAGCTGCTCCACGAACGGCAGCAGCGCGGTGAAGTCGTAGGAGTCGTCGGCGTCGCCCATGATGACGTACTTGCCGCGGGCGGCGCGGATGCCGCCCATGAGGGCGTTGCCGTACCCCTTGGCGTCGACGTGCACGACCCTGGCCCCGGCGTCGCGGGCGAGCTGCTGCGATCCGTCGGTGCTGCCGTTGTCGGCGATCAGCACCTCTCCGTCGATTCCATGTTCGCGCATGCAGGCCAGGGCCTTGCGCACGCAGGTCTCCACGGTCTCCGCCTCGTTGAGGCAGGGCATGACCACGGTCAGTTCCACGTCTCGAACCCTTCGATCACGGCACGGGGCAATCCCACCATCATGCCCTCTATCACCAGGTGCCCGCGTCGTGACCGCCAAACGACTGGCATTCTGTAATACATGGTGACCGTCGCGGATCGACCACGCCTGGACACGCCCCCCGCCGGCAGGAAAGCCCGGCTGCTGGCGTTCCTGCAGCGTCATCGGGTGTTCGCCGTCGTTCTCGCGGCGGCGTTCCTGCTCCGTGTGATCACCATGCTCGGGTACGGCCCCGCCCTGTGGTTCAACGACTCCTACGAGTACGTCTCGGGGGCGATCCACCCCGAGCGGCCCAGCGCCCTGCGCCCGAACGGCTACTCCTTCTGGCTGCTGATCCTGCGCCCCCTGCACAGCTTCGCCGTCGTCGCCTTCACCCAGCACCTGATGGGGCTGGCCGTCGGCGTGCTGATCTACGCGCTGCTGCGCGGGAAGTTCGGGCTGCCGGGCTGGGCGGCGGCGCTGGCCGCGGCGCCGGCGCTGTTCGACGCCTACCAGATCCAGCTCGAACACATGATCATGTCCGACACCATGTTCACGCTGCTGGTCGTGGGCGTGATCACGCTGGTCCTGTGGCATCGCACGGTGTCGTGGAAGCTGGGCGCGGTGATCGGGCTGCTGCTCGCGCTCACCGCGCTCACCCGGTCGATCGGGTTGCCGATCCTCGCCCTGGTCGTGGTCTACCTGCTGGTCAAGCGCGCCGGATGGAAGCCGATCGCGGCCATGGTGACCGCGTGCGCGATCCCGGTGGCCGGTTACATGGCCTGGTTCTCCTCGGCGCACGGGCCCTTCGCGATGACCAACAGCGACGGCGCGATCCTCTACATGCGCACCTCCCTGTTCGCCGACTGCAACAAGATGAAGGTCGACAAGCGCAAGGAGCTGGAGCTGGCGCTGCTGTGCATCAGCGAGCCGGTGGACCAGCGGCACTTCTCCGGGCAGAAGTACCTGTGGTGGGCCAACAACGGCCAGCGCTTCCACGCCTTCGGGGTGGGATCCACCTTCACCCCCGAGCTGAACCGGACCGCCGGCGACTTCGCCAAGCGGGCCATCCTGTCCCAGCCGGGCGACTATCTGGGGCTGGTGGCCACCGACTTCCTGCGCGCCTTCCACTGGGGCCGGCCGAGGTTCCCCGACGCCAAGACCTACCTGCAGTACGAGAACCCGGCCACCGACAAGATCCTGCCCGCCTGGTCCTCGCCCAAGGGCGGCACCACCGACCGGGACGCCCAGACCTACGACCCGAGCCTGCGGACCGTGGAGATCGACGGCAAGCCCCGGGTGATCGGCACGGCCGTGCACGACCCGTGGGCCTCCTTCATGCAGGGCTACCAGCGGGTCGTGCGGCTGCCCGGCATCGTGCTGGGCGTCCTGCTGCTGATCGGCCTGGCCGGGGTGGTCGCGCGCTGGCGCAAACTGGGCGGGCCGGTCCTGCTCCCGTGGCTGGCCGCCTTCGGCCTCCTGCTGGCCCCGGCGGCGACCGCCGAGTTCGACTACCGCTACGTGCTGCCCGCGGTGCCGCTGGCCTGCCTGGCCGCGGCGATCACGCTGCGCCGCGGGGTCGCCCTCCCGCGCCGGGCGGCCCGGGTCAGATCCACCTCGCCAGCAGCATCCGCCTCGACCACTCCTGGTACGGCATGAGCTCGGCCGACAGCACCGGGTGCAGCCACCAGAAGTTGGCCAGCGCCAGCAGCGCGAACGTGCCCACCAGCGCGGCCCCCAGCGCCCTGCGGTTGGCCGGGACACCCGCCCCGCCGATGACGAGCCCGGCCGCGAACACGATCGCCAGGATCATGAACGGGACCGCCGGCAGCATGTAGAACAGATACATCGTCCGGTCGTCGGCCACGGCGTAGTAGAGCCAGGGCACCCAGCCCGCCGCGTAGGCCAGCAGCACGGCCCCGGCCCGCCAGTCGCGGGTGGCCACGTACCACACGACCGTCGCGACGAGCGCGGCCAGCGCGCCGTACCAGATGACCGGGGTGCCGACCCCGAGCACCTCGCGGGCGCACCGGCCGGCGGCGCAGCCCGGCGCGGAGCCCTCCCAGTGGAAGGCCACCGGGCGCAGCAGCAGCGGCCACTCCCACGGCTCGGACTGGTAGGCGTGGGAGCCGTTCAGGCCCGTGTGGAAGCTGAGAACCTGGAAGTGGTAGGACAGCCAGGACCTGACCGAGTCGAAGACGAAGTAGACCGGGCCCTGCGAGGTGGCCTGCTCCCAGCCCCTCCCCCAGCCCAGCGGGGAGGCGAACCAGCCCGCCCAGGAGGCGATGTAGGTGACCGCGGGGACCAGGCCCATCGCCAGCAGCGCGGTGGGGGCGTCCTTGTCCAGCGCCCCGCGGTACGGGCTGCGCAGGCCGATCGCCCGGCGCGCCCCGGCGTCCCAGACCAGGGACATGACCGCGAAGGCGGCCAGGAAGAAGATCCCCGACCACTTGACCGCGCAGGCGGCGCCCAGGCACGCCCCCGCGGCGATCCGCCAGGGCCGCATGCCCAGCCACGGGCCCCGCTCGCTCAGCGGCGAGGAGTCGTACCAGTCCACCAGCGCGGCCCGCATGCGGTCACGGTCGGCCACCAGGCAGGCGAACCCGGCCAGGACCCAGAACATCAGGAAGATGTCCAGCAGCGCGGTGCGCGAGAGCACGAAGTGCAGCCCGTCCACCGCCAGCAGCGTCCCCGCCAGGCAGCCCAGCAGGGTGGAGCGGGTCATCCGGCGGGCCACCCGGGCCAGGATGAGGATCGACAGGGTTCCGGCCACCAGCGAGGCGAAGCGCCAGCCGAAGGGGGTCATCCCGAACAGCTGCTCGCCGGCGGCGATCATCCACTTGCCCAGCGGCGGGTGGGCGACGTACAGCGGGCAGGGGTCGGCCGTCGGCGGCGAGCAGGCCTCCCAGATGCGGGTGTCGCCGGCGATGAGCATCCGGTCGGCGACCGGGTTCTCGACGTCGCCGAAGGCCTTGCGCTCGACGCCGAAGGTGAGCAGCGCGTAGGCGTCCTTGGCGTAGTACGTCTCGTCGAACATGACCGCGTGCGGGCGGCCGAGACCGGGCAGACGCAGGATCGCGCCGAATCCGGCGACCAGCAGCGGGCCGAGCCAGCCCCACAGCGCGTTTCCCGGCATGGCGGGCAGAAGCCGCTCCCGCATCGATCCCATTCAGGAAATTATGGTGACGGATCAGGCTCGATGGACAGCGTCATAAAGATCGCGTTTGGGAATTCCCGCGGCCTTGGCCACGTCCACGATCGCCTGCTTGCGCGGCACGCCCGCCTCCGTGCGCCGCTCCACCTCGGCGACCAGGTCCTCGATGACCGGCTCCGTCTCCTGCTCCACGTGCCCGGCGACCACGACGGTGATCTCGCCCTTGACCCCCTCGGCGGCCCAGTCGGCCAGCTCCCGCAGGCCGCCGCGCCGTACCTCCTCGTAGGTCTTGGTGAGCTCCCTGCACACCACCGCGGGCCGGTCGTCGCCGAAGGCCTCGGCCATCGCCGACAGGGCCGTCGCCAGGCGGTGCGGCGCCTCGAAGAAGACCATCGTGCGCTCCTCGGCGGCCAGGGCGGCCAGCCTGCGCGCCCGCTCGCCGGGCTTGCGCGGCGGGAAGCCCTCGAAGCAGAACCGGTCGCTGGGCAGGCCGGAGACCGCCAGGGCGGTGGTGACCGCGGACGGGCCGGGCAGCGAGGTGACCCTCACCCCGGCCTCGACGGCCAGGCTGGTCAGGCGGTAGCCGGGGTCGGAGACGCCGGGCATGCCCGCGTCGGTGATGACCAGGACGGTGTAGCCGGCCAGGAGCACCTCCAGCAGCTCGGCGGCCCGGCCGGTCTCGTTGGCGTCGTAGTAGGAGACGATCCGCCCGCCGATCTCGGCGCCCAGCTCGGAGGCCAGGCGGCGCAGGCGGCGGGTGTCCTCGGCGGCCACCACGTCGGCCTTCTCCAGCGCCTCGCGCAGCCGCGGCGAGGCGTCGCCCGCCTGCCCGATCGGGGCCCCCGCCAGTATCAGCCTGCCGCCGCCGTCACCGCTGTCCTTCACGCTTCCATCCTCTCTCATCCCGGCCGCCCGCCGTTCCGCGTCCCCCCGGGGGAAGAGGTCTCCCGGCGTCCCCGTGTGTCCTCCCGATGCCCCCGTGGAAGCGGCGCCCCAATTAGGTACCTACGCGGTGTTTCCCGGGTGGCGTGCCCCGGTGGGCCCGTACGATGTCCGGGTGGCCGTGACCGATTTCCCTGACCAGGCGTTCGACCAGCCGGAGCCGCAGCCCGCCGAGCGCGGGCCCGAGGACTCCGTGCACGACCGGCTGGTGCCGCCCATGCCGGGCGGCATCCTGTGGGGCTGGATCGGCCCGTTGCTGGTCACCGCGTTCGGCGCGTTCCTGCGCTTCGTCAACCTCGGCCGCCCCGACGCGGTCATGTTCGACGAGACGTACTACGCCAAGGACGCTTTCGCGCTGCTGAAGTTCTGGGCCGAGCACAACGCCGTCAAGGACGCCGACAAGCTCCTGATGCAGGGCAACCTGAACATCTGGCAGCAGTGCGCGCCCGCCGAGATCGACAAGTGCGCCTCGTACGTCGTCCACCCGCCGCTGGGCAAGTGGATGATCGCCGCCGGCGAGCAGCTGTTCGGGATGACCCCCTTCGGCTGGCGCTTCGCGGCGGCGGTGATCGGCACCCTGTCGATCCTCATCCTGGCCCGGGTGGCCCGCCGGATGACCCGCTCCACCCTGCTGGGCTGCCTGGCCGGCCTGCTGCTGGCCCTGGACGGGCTGCACCTGGTGCTCTCGCGCACCGGCCTGCTGGACATCTTCCTGATGTTCTTCGTGCTCGCCGGGTTCGCCTGCCTGGTGGTCGACCGCGACCGGGCGCGCGCCCGCCTGGCCGACTGGTACGTCTCCTCGCCGCTGAGCGGCCAGGGCCCGTGGCTGGGCATGCGGCCCTGGCGGATCGCCGCCGGGATCATGCTCGGCGCCGCCTGCGCGGTCAAGTGGTCGGGCGTCTTCTTCCTGATCGCCTTCGCGATCATGTCGCTGATCTGGGACGCCGGGGCCCGCCGCGCCGTCGGCCTGCGCAACCCCTACGGCGGCGCCCTGAACAAGGACGCCCCCACCGCGCTGCTGGCGATGGGCCTGATCCCCGCGGTCACCTACATCGCCTCCTGGACGGGCTGGTTCGCCTCGGCCGGCGGCTGGGGCCGCAACTGGGAGCAGGCCACCTCGCAGGGGCCGTTCTTCTTCGTCTTCGACTCGGTCCGCTCCTGGCTGGCCTACCACTTCCAGGTCCTCAGCTTCCACACCGACCTGGCCACCCCGCACGCCTACCAGTCCAGGCCGTGGGAGTGGCCGCTGCTGCTGCGCCCGGTGGCCTTCCACTACGAGTCGGTCAAGCCCGGCTGCGGCGACGCCAACGGCTGCTCCGAGGCGGTCCTCGGGGTCGGCACCCCGGTCATCTGGTACGGCGCGCTGGCCGCGCTCATCGCGATGATCGCCTGGTACGTGGCCACCCGCGACTGGCGGGCCGGGGCCGTGCTGCTGGCCTACGCCGTGGGCTGGCTGCCCTGGTTCTACTGGTCGATCGCCGACAACCGGACGATGTTCCTGTTCTACGCGCTGCCGATGCTCCCGTTCATGATCCTGGCCATCGTGCTCGCGGCCGGGCTCATCATCGGCCCGGCGGGCGCCCCGCCGCGCAGGCGCATGATCGGCGCGGGGATCACCGGCGCGTTCACGCTGCTCGCGCTGGCCAACTTCTGGTGGCTGTACCCGGTGCTCACCGCGGAGGCCATCCCCTACGGCGACTGGTACGCGCGGATGCTTCTCAAGAAGGGCTGGATCTGACCGTTCGCATACGAGCCGCTTAGAGCTGATTTCGTAGGGTAGGCGACGTGCGCGATCCACTACGTCACGTTCATCGTCAGGGCAGGCCGTCATACGGCAGACTTCGGAGCATGCCTGCACCGGACGTGGCTGCGCTGCTCACCGAGATGGAGCGGTCCGAACCCGACTACGCCGAACACGCCCGGAGCGCGATCGAGTGGCTCACCGGTGGTGAGCCACTGGAGACGATCACCGAGCTCAACGTGTGCGAGTTCCTCTGGTACACCCTGCCCACCAAGGTGAGCGGCGACCGCACCGCGATCGCCAGGGCGCTGGGCCGCCTGCTGCTGCGGGGCGGCCTGGAGCGCTACGCGGCGCTCTGCGTCTCCCCGGTGACCGCGCGGATCCTGCGCACCTACGCCCGCTCCGGCGAGGACGCCGGGGTGGCCGCCTACCAGGCGGCCCTGGACGAGACCGGGGTGCTCCCGCCCGACGTGCCCGAGCTGGACTGGAGCTCCATCATGGGCCCGGAGGAGCTGGGCGCCCACGGCGCCTGCTCGGCCGCGCTGGAGCTGGCCATCGTCTCCGGTGAGCTCGACCCCGGCCGCGCCGCCGACCGCGAGCGGCTGACCCGGCACTGGCTGACCACGCCCCGCGCCGAGCTCGGCGGGGACAACTGGCTCCACCGGGTCCAGGGCGAGCGGCTGAACCGCTGGGTGCTCGGCCGCGGCACGGCCTGGCGCGAGCTGGCCCAGCCCTTCGAGGTGCGCCTGCACGCGCCCATCCCGCCCCCGCCGGGACCGCACCTGGAGATCCTGCGGCGGCTGCTGCGCCTGGGCCGCCTGCCCGGCGGGATCCGGCTGACTCCGCAGGGCGGCCTCGACCACCCCGCGCTCGCCGAGAGCCGGTGGGACGAGGCCGATCTGGAGACCGTCCTGGAGGCCGCGCAGGAGATGGGGGCGCTGCGGCGCACCGGCGACGAGCTGATGATCACCACCACCGGGCGGAGCCTGCTGGACGACCCCACCCTGCTGTGGGGGGCCGCCGCGGCCACGCTGCTGGCGCCGCCCTCCCGCGAGCACGACTTCGGGGTGTCGGCCAGGGAGGTGGCGCTGATGCTCATGGCCGACGGCCGTCCCGCCGACCGCGAGAGCGTGATCGAAGTGATCGGCTGCGAGGAGTGGCGGCACCCGGACGTGGCGGCCTCCCTGAACGAGCTGACCCGCCGCCTGGACGCGTTCGGCCTGCGCGTGGAGGGGACGCTCACCCCCGCCGGCCGCTCCGCATCCCTGGCGGCCCTGCGCGCCCACGCCCTGCGCCCGCGCCGCTACGTCAGCATGAGCTGACCTCCCGCCGGAGTACGGCACCACGCCGGCGCGGGGCCGCCCCCGCGGGCCCGGCGGGTGCCGTACGGCCCGAGGCGCGGACCGCTTCCGCGTGGGCGGGGGCCGTACCGCCCGGGGCGCGGACGGCTTCCGTGGACTCGGCGGGTGCCGTACGGCGGGGCGGGGGCGTCTCCGGCCTGCTCGGCCCGACTACTCCTCCCCGTCGGGGGCAGGGGCATGGTGTGCCCGAACCAACCGCTCCCGACGGCGTCTCCGCCTCAGGACCGTCACCGGCCGGGCCGGTTCCCGAGCCGGTCCTCACCTCGGCCGGTCCCCTCCACACGCCCGGCACCGACTCCGCCTCGCCGGCCGCGGACTCCGCGCGCCCCTCCGGCACCGAGCCCGTCCCCTCGGCCACGATCCCCCGGCATCTCTCCGGCGCCGAACCCCTGCTGACCTCCGCGGGCCCGCTGCGCGACCCCGACGAGCCCGCCGTCGACATCACCGTCGCCGACACGCCCTTCGGCAGACCCGGCCGGTCGATGCGCGGGAACCCGTTCGTCTTCGGCTTCACCGCGGCCTTGGGCGTGCTGACCGCCTGGTGGCTGGTGCAGGCCGTCGTGAGCGCGGGCTCGGTGATCATCCTCATCGTGGTCTCGCTGTTCCTGGCCGTCGGCCTGAACCCGGCCGTCGAGGCCCTCCAGCGGCGCAACCTGTCGCGGCTGCTGGCGATCACCGTGGTCTTCCTCGGCGTCATCTCGGTCTTCGTCGCCTTCGGCCTGGCGGTCGTGCCGCCGCTGACCACGCAGTCCACCGAGTTCGTGGGCAACGTCCCGCAGTACGTCCAGGAACTTCAGAACAGCCCGATCATCCGCAACCTCGACCAGCGCTTCCAGCTCCTGGAGAAACTCCAGCAGTACGTCGTCAGCGGCGACTTCGGCACCCAGATGTTCGGCGGCGTCCTGGGCCTGGGCACGGTCCTGCTCGGCGCGGTCTTCAACTCCCTGACCGTCCTGGTCCTGACGCTCTACTTCCTCGGCTCGATCAACTCGATCAAGGAGATGGGCTACCGGCTGGTGCCCCGGTCCCGCCGTACCCGCACCCGCCTGCTCGGCGACGAGATCATCCAGCGCATCGGCGGCTACGTCGCGGGAAACCTGATCGTCTCGCTGATCGCCGGAGTGACGACCTTCCTGTTCCTGAGCATCATGCAGGTGCCGTACGCCATGGCCCTGGCGATGATCGTGGCGCTGACCGACCTCATCCCCCTGGTCGGCGCCTTCATCGGCGCGGGCGTGGCCTCGATCGTCGGTTTCTTCGTCTCCCCCACGGTGGGCATCGTCTGCATCGTCTTCTTCACCCTCTACCAGCAGGTCGAGAACTACGTGATCGTCCCGAAGGTGATGAAGAGCTCGGTGGACGTCGCCCCGCTGGCCACGATCGTGGCCGCGCTCCTGGGCGGCGCGCTGCTCGGCGTGGTCGGCGCGCTGCTCGCCATCCCGATAGCCGCGGCGGTCCAGCTCATCCTGCGCGAGGTGGTCGTGCCCCGCCAGGAACGCCTATGATCCGGCGCCTCCGATTCGGCTGCGGGACCGCCGGGATGGAAGGACGGTCGATCACCGCCCGAGGGAAGCGGGGGCGGAAGGAGCCCGGCGGACGTCCGATCACCCCGTCCGTTCGATGACCACCACCGGAATGTCCCGGTCGGTCATCTCCCGGTACTCCCGGTAGACCGGCATGGTCTCGACCATGAGCCGCCACAGCCGGGGCTTGTCCTCGGAGGCGGCCGTCCGCGCGTGCGCGGCGAACGTCTCCGTTCCGACCTGCACGACGACCCGGGGATCGCAGGCCAGGTTGAGATACCAGGCGGGGTGCTCGTCCGCGCCCCTGTTGGAGGCGGTGACGACATAGCGGTCGCCGTCCCGCGCGTAGACGAGCACCGTACGGCGCAGCCTGCCCGACCTCCGGCCGCGGGTCGTCAGCAGCAGGTCTGGCACGCCGGGCCTGGCCTCGCCTCCCGTCTCGACGTAGTGGCGGATGTGCCGGGCCACCCACGGGTCCGGGCTGTCGAACACCTCCTCGGCCATCAGCCCTCCTCGACGCCGAGGTGGAGGCGGTGGTGCCGGGGGGCGTCGATCTCGTCCAGCAGAGCGATCGCGAAGTCGGCGTAGGAGATGCGGCTGTCCGCCCTCGCGGCGGCCGTCCGGTACCCGCCGGTACGGCCGCCGCCGTGGTCGAAGTCACCGGCCGGGCTGAGCACCACCCAGTCGAGGCCGCCGCCCGCCGAGCGCAGCACGTCCGTCCCGGCCGCGTGCCCCAGGTAGAAGGCGCGGTACTCCTGCGGGTATCCGGGCGTGTCCATCAAAAGCTCGCCGGTCTCGGTCTCCAGCACCGACGCCAGGCCGACCGCCACGAGGCGGCCCGCCCCGGCCCGCGCCAGTCCGCCGAGCAGCGCACGCGCGGCGCCGGTGAAGAAGGCCCCGGGCTCGGCGCCCAGGTCGGCGGCGGCGTTGATCACGGCGTCGTGCCCCTCGGCGAGCCGGGCGACGCTCCCGGCGTCGGTGACGTCACCGGCGACGACCCGCACCCCGCCCGTCACCGGCCCGCCGTACTCCGCCAGGTCACCGTGCCTCGCCGGGTCCCGGACCACCGCCGTGACCCGGTGGCCCCGCCTGACCGCCTCCGCCACGGCGGCCCGGCCCGCCCTGCCGCCCGCGCCGAAAACCACGATCCCGCTCATCCGCTCACCTCACGTCCCCGGGGCCGGGCCCGTTCGCCGGCCGGTGCCGGGACGATACGGGGACGGGTGGTTACCGGCGGGATACCGGCCGGGAGACCGGTTACGGTGGAGCCGTGAGACCACCGCTTGATCCGGACATGTTCGACCCGGTCTGCCCGTCCGACCTGTCACCGATCCGCGTCGGCGACAAGTGGGCAGGCATGATCATCCGCTGTCTCGAACAGGGCCCGCGGCGCTTCTCCGAGCTCCGGGCCCCCCTGCGCGGCATCACCGCGAAGGTGCTCACGCAGTCGCTGCGCGGGCTCGAACGCAACGGCCTGGTCGTCCGCACGGTCCACGCCGGTCCGCCGCGCCGGGTGGAGTACGGGCTGACCCCGCTCGGCCGCAGCCTCCTGGAACCGATGGCCGCGCTCTGCGCCTGGACCGAGGAACACTGGGACGAGCTCCTCGACGCGCGGGAGACGGCTATTTGACGCGGTCGAGGAAGCCGAGCACGCGCTCCGTCAGCAGCGCGGCCGCGCCCTCGTCGTAGGCGGGCAGGCTGCCGTCGGCGAACAGGTGCCCGTCGCCGGGATAGAGGAACAGCTCGGCGTCCGCGGTCGTCCGGACCAGCTCCCGGGCGGCGTCGAGGTCGCCCTCCTCGACGAAGAACTCGTCGGCGTCCATCCCGTGGACCTGGACCGGGACCCCCTCGGGCCACGCGCCGCCGAACTCGGAGACCGGGACGCACGAGTGGAACAGCAGCGCGCCCACGGCTCCGGCCCGCGTCTGGGCCAGCATCTGCGCGGGCAGGACGCCGAGCGAGAACCCGGCGTAGACGAGCTCGCCGGGCAGCCCTCCGGCGGCGGCCCGGCCGCGCTCGATGATCACATCGAACCCGGTCGCCTGAGCGTGGGCGACGCCCTCCTGAAGGTCGTCGTACACCCGCCCCTCGTACAGGTCGGGGAGGTGGACCGTGTGACCGGCCCGCCTGAGCGTCTCGGCGAACTCGCGTACGCCGGACGTCAGCCCCTGCGCGTGGTGGAACAGCAGCACCTCGGCCATGTCGCCCCTTTCACCGGCGGCACCCCGCGGCTCCGCCGGGGCGATTCTGCTCCGGGCCACCGACATTTCCGCCTCAGGGCCTCACCGGAGGTTCTCCAGGATGAGCGCGTTGGCCAGGCCGCCCGCCTCGCACATGGTCTGCCGCTCCTGCGAGCGCCCGGTCGCCTCCGACGACGTGAGGATCCGTTCCGCGATCCCGGAGTGGGACGTGACCGGCGCCAGGCCGTGACCCGGAAGCCGGGCACGATCTGGTGCGCCGTTCCATCGTCAAAGGGCGGGAGAGGCGCTGCCCGCGGAGACCGTACGGCCTGAGCGTCCTCCCAGGACGTCCGCCGCCCAGAGCGCGACGGCGATGTAGAGAACCTGCTCGGGGATGCGCTGCCACAGCGGTGTCGCAGCCTCCCCGGCCAGGGTCGCTCCGGCCAGCGCGGCGTGGACGTTGGCCGGGAGCATGAGCACGAACAGCAGCGCCAGGCAGATCCCGGCCGGTCGGCGGGTGGCCGGGATCACCAGGCCCACCGCTCCGGCCAGTTCCAGCACGCCGGTCAGATAGACCACCGAAGCCGGGAACGGGACGAACGGCGGAACCATGGCCACCAGGTCGGCGTGGTTCGGCATGAAGGTCACGCCCGACGGGACGAAGTGGGCACCGGCCGTCATCACGAGCATGACGGCCAGACCGTGCGCGGCGCTCGCCCGCCAGGTGGCGAAGCGGGCCGTGCCGAGCACCGCGCCCGACAGGCGGAAGCACAGCGTGGCCGCAATGAGAACGATCACTGTCATGGGACTCACCCTCCTTTGGATAGCAACACTATCCAAAGTTGGCTACCAGCGCTATCCAATTGATGGCCGCAGACGGAGCGGGATTCCCTGCGGCTCTCAGACCGGCCGTACGCCGATCCCGTCACGGCTCACCGTGGCCCCGCGTATCCGTTCTCCTACTCCCCCGTCCCCTCGCCGGGCCGTACCGCCGTCGGCGTGCCGTACCGCTCACGCCAGCCGGTCGCCGACAGCCGGTACAGCACGTGCCTGCGCAGCCGGTGACCGGCCGGCAGGACCGGGTGATCGAAGTCACCGGCCGGATCGTGGATCATGCCGAGACGTCGCATGACGGCGCTGGAACGCAGGTTGACCGTGGCGGTGAAGGACACCACCTCGTCCAGTCCCAGGCGGCCGAAGGCGAAGCCGAGCGCGGCGCGGGCCGCCTCGGTGGCGTAGCCCTGGCCCCAGGAGCGGCGGCTCAGCCGCCAGGCGATCTCTGTGGCGGGCATGAACGGGGCCTCGAACGTCGGCCGGTGCAGGCCGGTGAAGCCGATGAACTCGCCGGTCGCGATGACCTCCAGCGCCCAGCGGCCCCATCCCTGCCGGCTGATGGCCTCGTTGCTCGCGGTGGCGAACGCGTCGCTCTCCTCACGGCCGAGCACTGCCGGGAAGTGCTCCATGACCTGCGGATCGGCGTTGAGGGCGGCGAACGGCCCCAGATCCGAGGAGAGCCAGGGACGCAGCAGAAGCCGCGGGGTGCGCAGCGTGCCCGCGGCGGGATTCGTCTCAGTCGTCACCGTCGTGAATCCTACGGTCTCAGCGCAAAGCCCCGTCCGGGCTCTCACTCCCCGGCGGGCACGTAGGAGGTCTGGCTGAACTCCCCCTTCGTGAAGGCGAGGATCTTGGCCGGCTCGACGGCGAAGACGAGCACGGAGCCTCCCCCGTCGTGGGTGAACCCGGTGTCGGTCACCCGGTATCGCCATTGACCGTCCCACTTGGCCGCCCACGCGGCGGCGAGCCGTTCGAGGGTGTCCCGGCCGGTGACGCGCCGCGCCTCGCCCTCGACCATCACATCCAGTCCCCGGTCCCACTCGTTGCAGCCGGTGGTCAGGACCACGTGGGGGTTGCCGGTGAGGTTCACGGCCTTCCGCTCGTCCGGGCCGGTGCTGAAATGGAGCGCCTCGTCGAGCCACACGGCCACGAGAGGCGTGACATGGGGCCGTCCGCCGGGGCGGACGGTCGTGATCCAGAACAGCTGCGCCTCCTCCAGCGCCCGGCGGGTGACCGCCCATGGCGTGGCCCGGGCTCCGGGGTCGCTGAACCGCTCGTCGAGGCGGGCTACGAGAGTGTCCATCATCACTCCGATCGAGGTCGGGCGGGGAACGCGTCGGTCAGGATGCGGTCGATCTCCGAGACGGCCGTCATGTCGAAGTCGAAGCGGTTGCGCATCACCGCCACCGCCACGCCGGAGTCGATGTCGGCGTAGGCCGCCGAGCCGTTCATCCCGATCATGCCGAAGGTCGACCCGGGACGGGCCTGTACACCGCCGGGACGGTAGGTGCTGAAACCGAAGGCCCACGTGCTCGGCACGTCCATGACCTCGTCCATGCCCCGCACGTGCACGGCGGCCATGTCGGCCCGCCGCGCGGACGAGACGAGATCGACGCCGTCGACGTGGCCGAGCAGCGCGGCGTAGATCCGGGCCGCTCCACGGGCGGTCATCGTGCCGAACGAGAGGGACTCCACGGTCAGGACGTCGGGCCGGTTGGCCGTACCGGCGTCATGGCGGATGCCGGGGGGATCCGCGCGGTCGGCCCGCGACCCCGGTTCGGGGACCTGCGGCGTCCCGACCGGCGGCTCGTGGCGCGCGACCCGGCCGAGCAGAGCCTCGGGGACCGCGAAGTGCACCTCGTCCTCGATGCCGAGCGGGCGGGTGACGAGCTCCCGCAGCCACCACGGCACGGTACGGCCCGTTGCCCGCCGTACGATCTCGCCGAGCAGGAAGCCGAACGTCTGCGCGTGGTAGCCGTAACGGGTCCCCGGCTCCCACCAGGGCTCGGCCGCGGCGAGCAGGGCGCACATGCGGTCCCAGTCGCGCAGGTCGTCGAACGTGACGTCGTAGGGCGGAGCGGGCACACCCGCGGTGTGCAGCAGCACGTGGCGGAGCGTCACCCCGTCCTTGCCGTGGGCGCCGAACTCCGGCCAGACCTCGACCGCCCGCATGTCGTAGCCGAGCTCGCCGCGTTCCACGAGCACATGGGCCACCGCCGAGGCCAGCCCCTTGGCGGTGGAGGCGGCGAAGAACAACGTGTCCGGAGCCACGGCGATCCCCCGCCGGGAGTCGGCCGGCCCCCCGGCGACATCCGCCACCACCCGGCCCCGCTCCACCACCGCGACCTGAACCCCGACCTCGCCCCCGGCCGCCACCAGCCCGTCGACCGCCGCCTGTATCCGCTCGCCCACCTCATCAGCGCTCATGCCGTATATGCCGATCCTTCAGTCTTCCCCGACCCGCCACTCCGCACGTCCCCCTACCCACCCACCGGCCTCTACGCTCACCGGCTCTCTGGGCTCACAACGTGTCCACCGCTCCACCTGAATTCCCGCTCGGCTGGATCACGATCTCGGGGGTACGGCCGGCACGCCTCCCGTCCGGCGGTCAAGGCGCGAGGAACCAGAGCCCAAGGTCACGGAGCCAGCCGACCGTCGCGAGGTCCACTGCCGTGGTGGGTGAAGTCATCCGTGACGACCGACATCCACTGACTCCGTCTAACCCCTTGCCAGACGGTACGACCATGACCGCGGAGGGCGCCGCCCCCTCGCGGTAACGACTGCGGCACCGGCCCGGATCTGTCGGCCATGTACGCCATGATCGGCGTTCACATGTCCCGTACGCCCCTCAAGGAGTGCCATGGTCGTCAACGATGGATCCGGGTGGTCCGGCATCGGCTGGAACGACTGGACGGACCTCAGTCTGATCCGCGCCCGGCTCGACGCGGGCGCCGACCCCAACGCGGGCGTGCACTTCCACATACGGCCGCTGCACGCGGCGGCCGAGCGCGGTTCACCCGAGGTGGTCGCAGAACTGGCCCGGCGTGTCGATGACGTCGACGCGGAGCACGAAGGCCGTACCGCCCTATGGGAAGCCGTCTTCAGCAACCGCCCCGACAACGCCCGCGCACTGGTCACCGCCGGAGCGGACCCATGGCGACCGATGATGGACGGCTGGTCCCCCGGACGGCTCAGCCTGGCCTCCCCCACGCCCGATCTATTCACTCTTCCCGACGGCCAGGCCGGCCTGTCCGCCGCCGAGACCACCGCCGTGGCCGAGACCAGGCGTCTGATCACCGCGGTGGAGCATTTGGACGACGACGGCTTCAGCCTCGCCTGCGTGGCCGGCATCACCGCAGCCGAAGCCGCACGGCGGCTGGAGGCCGTACCGATCGACGACGCCGACGTCGAGGAGATCATGGATGACCCCTTCTCGGACCTCGATGACAGCCTGGCCGTCATCGGTATCACGGACGTGCCCGGCGGGTGCGTCGTCTTCCAGCCGTACGGATACATCGCATCCACTCCCGGCGTCATGAGGCGCTTGTCGGTCGGCACCGTCTGCCACGGGATGTTCGCCAATCCCAAGAGCGGCAACCAGGGGATCGTCGCCCGCGACGGTGACATCGAGGACTCGGACACCCATCCCGGCGGCGGGGACGTGGTCGGCGACGAGTCTGCCGAGGAGATCCTCACCACCTACCTCTGCCAGGACCAGGCTGTGGCCTACTGCTACGCCGGCGCGGGCTTACGGTCCACCGACGCTCGATCGATCACCGGCCGACCTGACATGTGGCTCAGGTTGCCCGAGCGGGACTGGTGGAGCTGACCGACGACATAGGCGAGAAGGCCCGGCTCCATGATGTGGAACCGGGCCCTCCGTCCTGGCTGTCGCAACCTCCGGTCACGGCCGCCTGAAGCCGCGTCAGGGCCGGTTCTGCTTTCCGTCCAGCCAGAGCGTGTCGGACTCGTCACGGTGGGAGCCGGAGCCGCCGACGTGCTTGGCGTCTATCTTCGGCCCTCGCTTGATCACATGTATCAGCGCCATCGCGTGTCCACGCCCGAGGCCGTAGTCCTGCTTCAGCCAGTCAATGATCACGCCCGCTTTCGTGGACGGGGCGTCGAAACCGCGTTCCTTCGCCAGCGCGATGAACTCACGCGGCGTGAGGCCGGTCTTGTCCTCGATGTTGTCCAAGTACGCCTGGAACGACATGTGTCTCTCCGTTCGCCGCGGGCCGCCGGTCCGCGGTGTCCCACTCATACGGTTCCGCATGAGTGGGCCCACCGGCCGGTCCCGTTCCGGTCGCTCATCACCACCGCCGATCCACGTGGCCGACGCGTGATGTCTCCCATTACATTTCCGGGAGTAAACGATCCCGTGTGACAGTGACCCGGATCAACCGGTGATCAGCGAAGGGACGTTTAGCCGGGCTCGGCGACGGGGGCCACGATGCTGGAACGGCAGGAGATCCAGGTGCTCCTGGTGCCCGCCGGCGAATTGCACTCCACACGCACCGCCGAAGGCCTGAAACTCACTCCGGTACGCATCAGCCAGACGGTCGAGAAGGTGGAGCGGCTGATCAGTGCGCCGCTGTTCGAGCGGACCAGCCGTCAGGTCCGTCTGACCCCGCTCGGCAAGCAGCTGGCCGACGACCTGAGACCGCACGTCGACGGCGTCCAGGACGCGCTCCAGCGGGCGATCGACGCCGGGCGGGGCGGTCAGCGGCGTCCTACGGGCCGGCTTCCCCGGTGCGCGAGTTCGTCCGAGCGGCGAAGACGACAGTTCCATCCGGTTGACGGCGTCATCTCACTTCCGGTGGTGGGCACTGGCATGCCGCCGGTCACCCGGCAATGCAGAAGGCCGCTCCGGATCTCTCGGGAGCGGCCTCTGGCCTGGGTGGAGGTGAGGGGACTCGACCGCTGCGGTACCTATCGAACAGTGACGCGCTCGCCCTTGGGCGCGCGAATCGGTGAGTGGTTGGCGATGTACGACGCCAGCGCCCCCGTGTCATCCGGTCCGCTGCGGGACACACTCTTGACCCCGTCCCAGCGCGGGAATCCCTGCCAGCCGCCCGCCAGGATGTAGTTGGCCGCAACCTTGATCACCTGGGTGTCGGACACCGGTGCACCGTTCAGCTTGAGGTCGGTGACCACCCCGCCGGCCAGCGTGTAGCTGAGCGAGGCGGAGGGAGTCAGGACCCCGGCCTTCGAATCGTTGGGCACCAGGATTTTCTTCAGCTGCGCACCGGTCACCTCCCACACATCGATGGCAAGTCCCGCGGACTGGATGCCCCACACGTCCGAGGATGTGACCGGCCCTGCCTCCAGGCCCTCGTGCATCCCGTACTTACTGACAAGGGCGGTCTGTGCGCCCGAGACGGACTGGACCGCTTCCAGCATGGCGTCGGCGACCAGCTCGGCGACCGGGCCGCCACTGCTGGTGAGCGCGATGTCCTCGGCGGCGACGCCGATGTTCGTACCGCTGATCGGCGGGCGGCACTCGAAGTAGTAGATGATGTTGGAAGTGAGGCCGTTCGGCTGATTGACCTCGATCTGCACCGAGTTCTCTTCTGTCTCCCAGCCCCATTCGAACGTCTCCAGCACGGTGGAGAAGACGGCCCCGTGGTCGGCCGGCACATCGACGGTCTTCCACGCCTGGGTGCCGGCGAAGCGGTACTGGACGGTCTGCGCTCCCGCGGGGAGCCCCTCGAAGTAGCCGTGGACCTTGAAGGTCAGCGGGCACTTCGACGCGGTGGTCCGCTCGAAGGCGATGCGGGCCTTCTGCACCGGATTCTGAGCAGGGTTG
Source organism: Paraplanobispora takensis (assembly GCF_016863195.1). Taxonomy (GTDB): domain Bacteria; phylum Actinomycetota; class Actinomycetes; order Streptosporangiales; family Streptosporangiaceae; genus Planobispora; species Planobispora takensis. Next base: position 310,439 of record NZ_BOOK01000005.1, read on the forward strand.
TCCTCTGCCGGCTTGGGAGAAGCCGGCTTGTCGTCTGCCTGCTTGGGGGACGGCGTGGTCCGGTTGTCTCGCGCGCCGATTTCCACAACGGAGCCGCCCACGGTGTCCCAGGCGTCGCCCGTGCTCTTTCCGCCTTCGGCGCAGGTGACGGCGAACGAGGCCTTCCCAGAGGTCTTCCGCACCGGGCTGAACAGGCGGACCGCACCCCAGCCACGAGTGTCATCGGTGACCTTGACCGATGTGGACAGTGCGATGGTCTTGAGGCCCTTGCCGCCGACCCTGTAGGTCTTGACCTTGCTCTGGTCTCCGTCACTGAAGATCCATGTGTACTTCAGCGTCGCCGGTGCTTTGATCTTCACCGTGGTGGACAGCGTCACGGTCCTCGGGCACTCACCGGTGTGTGTCTTGGGCAAAGCGGAGGCCTTACCGAAAACCACCGGTCTCGGAGCCGCCTGTGCCCCCGGGGCGAGGGCGCCGACCGCCAGGGCGATAACGGCCGCCAACCCTCCGATTCGGCGTCCAACGATGGTTGATAAACGCACAGAACTCCTCTCTCATAATCTTAGGTGACGAATCATGACAGGCCCTGATCAACGACCAGTAACGCTCCGCTGACCAGGCACCCATAGGGCGACAACGGACACATAGGCGCGCCGAAGGTTCCGTACGCGAGCTCCGGTGATCAGGGGCTCCGAAATATCGGAGGCCACGGTTTCGGAAGCCCGGCTCCCGCACCGAGCACCCCGAGCCCGGCGATCAGCGGCACCGCGCCGACGACCGTCCCCGGCCTCCTCAGCACCCCCGCGAGCTGTGCGGCGTCATCGAGGAGTGGGACACCCGCCCAGGCGGCGGCAGCGTCTCCGCTGATGACACGATCCCGGCCATCGACAGCCTTCACCCCAGCTGAACAGCGAAAAGGCCCGGCTCCATGATGTGGAACCGGGCCTTCCGTCCTGGTGGAGATGAGGGGATTCGAACCCCTGGCCCCTTCGATGCGAACGAAGTGCGCTACCGGACTGCGCTACATCCCCAAGACGTGGACTAGGTTAGCAAACTTCTCGGGGCGTTCGCGCCACCGGCCCGCCGATCAGTCTCCGACGGCGCGGGGCGGGTTCTCGGCGTACTGGTCGAAGATCTCGTCGCGGACCGTGGAGAGGTCGATGATTTCGGCCACGGGGCGGCGGGCTTCGCGTTCGGCGGCGAGGCGGCGGGCGCGCCTGGCACGTTCCGCACGGGCTTGGGCGGCTCTGCGGCGTTCGGCGTCCATCCGGACTGAGGCGCGCAGAATGGACAGGTAGCCGCACAGGAGGACCGCCGAGGGCGCCACGCCCCACCAGGGGATCACCCGGACGGCCGCCGTCACGGCCGAGGCCAGGACCAGCAGCGTGCACCAGAACGTCAGCCGCCTGCGCTTGGCCACCTGGCGCGCACGGCGGCGCTGGGCGGCGCGGCGGCGCTCCATGCGCAGCGACGCGGCCGTGGGCATGGGGCCGGTCTCAGACAGGGGCTCTTCCTCCGCCCGCGCACCCGCGCCCGCCTCCAGCCCCGCCTCCGTGGGCATGGGGCCGGTCTCCGGGCCCGCCACGGGGTCGTAGCCCTCGACGGGGCGGTCGTACGGCTCGGCGCTGTCGTGGGCGTCGACGAAAGTGGTACGGTCTCGGCGCAACCACATGGGCACGAGCACGCACAACCACATCACGACGATGGCCAGATACAGGACGACGCTGCTCACGGCCACCTCCGGGCAGCACGAAGGCGCACGTGGTCGACCGGCGCCCTCGATGTGCTCACGTCACGCACCGTAAGACGGCGTGTCACTATTTGACGAGCATCCGATGCGGTGTGTCGCGAGATCTTCAAACCTCTTCGTGAGAGGCGCCACCGCTGGACGCGGCCTCGCGGGAGCGCCGCCACCGCACGAGCAGCCCTCTGGGCGCGTCCTCGACCGTGAGGGCGTAACAGATGTGGTCGCGCCACGCGCCATCGATATGCAGATGTCGACGTCGGATGCCTTCTTCCCGGAAGCCGAGCTTCTCAACCACCCGGCGGCTGGCGTGGTTCTCCGGTCTGATGTTGGCCTCGACCCGGTGCAGGCCCGTGGTGAAGAAGCAGTGGTCGACGGCCATGGCCACGGCGGTCGGGGTGATCCCCCGGCCGGCCAGCGCGCCGTCCACCCAGTAACCGATCTGCGCGGACCTGGCCGAGCCCCAGACGATGGCGCCCACGGTGAGCTGACCGGCGAAGGCGCCCTCGTGGGTCATCACCCAGGGCAGCGCGAGCCCCTGCCTGGCCTCGCGGCGCAGGGAGGCCGCCATCGCGACGTAGGGACCCAGGCCGGTGCGGAACAGAGGGGTCTCGGGGTTGCTGGGCTCCCACGGACGCAGCCAGTTGGCGTTGCGCAGCCGCGTCTCCCGCCAGACGCGGACGTCCCGCAGACGCAGCGGCCGGAGTCCTACCGGGCCTTCCGTCAGGGTCACCGGCCAGCCACGAAGTCGATCCACGTTTCCCATCATCCCCCGAAGACGCACCCGTGTGCCACGGGGTGCGTCACCCTCGGTGGTCTCCACCGCGGATCTGGTCCACGGCGTGCCCGAGAACGGGCGAGAGTACGGCCATGCCGTCGCGGACCCCGCCGGAGGAACCGGGGAGATTGACGATCAGCGTGCCGCCGGCCTGGCCGGCCAGGCCCCGGGACAGGATCGAGGTCGGCACCTTGTCACGGTTGGCTTGGCGGACGGCCTCGGCGATGCCGGGGATCTCCCGGTCGATCACCCGGCGGGTCATCTCCGGGGTCAGGTCGGCGGGGGTGAGGCCGGTGCCGCCGGTGGTGACGATCACGTCGTAACCCTCGGCCACCCCCGACCTGAGCGCCTGCTCGACGGGCTCCCCGTCGGGCACCACGCGCGGGCCGTCCACGTCGCATCCGGCCTCGGTGAGCAGCTCGGCCAGCAGCTTTCCTGACTTGTCCTCGTATATCCCGGCGGAGGCCCGATTGGACGCCGTGATCACCAGAGCTCGCATGCGACCGATCCTCCCAGTCCCTCCGAGCCGGAGGGACATCCCGCCGGCTCCGGACGCCCTTCCTGCCCGCGCATCCCTTGCAGCCCGGCCACCCCTACGGTCCCGGACCCTACGACCGCGTCCAGACCCCGGTCTTGCCGCCGGTCTTCTCCTCCACCCGGACATCCGTGATCACGGCGGCCGGGTCCACCGCCTTCACCATGTCGATCAGCGCGAGCGCCGCCACGGTGACCGAGGTCAGCGCCTCCATCTCGACACCGGTACGGTCGGCGGTCTTCACCCTGGCGGTGATCTCGACGCCGTCGTCGGCCACGGAGAGCTCGACCCTCACCCCGTGCAGCGCGATCGGGTGGCACAGCGGGATCAGGTCGGGTGTGCGCTTGGCGCCCATGATCCCGGCGATCCGCGCGGTGCCGATCGCGTCGCCCTTGGGGACCTCGCCCGACCGCAGCAGGGACACCGCCTCGGCCGACAGCAGCACCTTCCCGGTGGCGGTGGCCGTACGGACGGAGACGTCCTTGGCGGAGACGTCGACCATGCGCGCCGCGCCGGTCTCGTCGATGTGCGTGAACCCGCTCACAGGGGGATGACCTCCACGGTGGTGCCTTCGGGCAGTTCGGTGACGTCCTCGGGGACGATGATCAGGGCGTCGGCCCCGGCCAGGGCGGCGAGCTGGTGGGAACCCTGGCGCAGCACCGGGGTGACGGTCCCCTTCTCGCCGAGCACGCCGCGCAGGTAGGAGCGCCTGCCCTCCGGCGAGCGCACGGGCGCGGTGGTCACGGCCCGCATCGTCGCCGGGGGTCCCGCGGGCAGCCCCTGCATCTTGCGCAGCGCCGGGCGCACGAACAGCACGAAGGACACGAAGGACGACACGGGGTTGCCCGGCAGCGTGAAGATCGGCACCTGGTCCTCGCCCACGACGCCGAACCCCTGCGGCATGCCCGGCTGCATGGCGACGCGCTCGAAGCGGACCGTGCCCAGCCGGGCGAGGGCCTCCTTGACCGGCTCGTACGCGCCCATCGACACGCCGCCGCTGGTGATCACCAGGTCGGCCCGCAGGAGCTGGGCGTCGAGCTGGTCGATGAACCGCGCGGCGTCGTCCTCGACGATCCCGGCCCGGTAGCCCTCGCCGCCCGCCTCCCGGACCGCGGCGATCAGGGTGTAGCTGTTGGACTCCCAGATCTGCCCCGGGGCCAGCGGGGTGCCGGGCTCGGTCAGCTCGGCCCCGGTGGAGATCACCACGACCCGGGGGCGGGGCCGTACCAGCACGCGACGCCGGCCGACGCCCGCCAGGATGCCGAGCTGGGCGGGGCCGATCCGGGTGCCCGCGGGCAGCACCACCTCGCCCGCGCCCACGTCCTCGCCCGCCGTGCGCACCGCGTTGCCCTTCGGGGCGGGGCGGCCGATCGCGACCCGCGCGGTGCCGCCGTCGGTCCACTCGACCGGGACCACCGCGTCGGCCCCCGCCGGCATCGGCGCACCGGTCATGATCCGTACGGCCATGCCGGACCCGAGCGCGTGCATGCGCCCGTCACCGGCCGGGACGTCGTCGATGACCGGCAGGGTCACCGGGGCGCCGGCGACGTCGTCGGCGCGTACGGCGTAGCCGTCCATCGCCGAGTTGTCGAACGGCGGCAGCGGGACCGGAGAGGTCACGTCCTCGGCCAGCGTCGTGCCGTGCGCCTGATCCAGGTCCACCTCCAGCGGGGCGAGCGCCCGCACGGTGAGCAGGATGTCGGCGAGGTGGTCGTCGACCGACCGCATCGGGCTCACCTCGTTCATCGCGAGGCCAGGAATTCCTTCAGCCAGGGCAGGAACTCCGGCGCCAGGTCCGGGCGGTCCGCGGCGAACTGCACGACCGTGCGCAGGTAGTCGAGCTTGTTGCCGGTGTCGTAGCGGCGGCCGCGGAACAGCACGCCGTGGACCGGCCCGCCGCCGGAGACGTCGCGGCCGGCCAGGGTGCGCAGGGCGTCGGTGAGCTGGATCTCGCCGCCCCGGCCCGGCGGGGTGTTCTCCAGGACCTCGAAGACGGCCGGGTCGATCACGTAGCGGCCGATGATCGCCCAGTTGGACGGCGCCTCGTCGGCCGGGGGCTTCTCCACCAGGTCGGTCACCCGGACCACGTCGTCCTCGGCGGTGGGCTCGATGGCGGCGCAGCCGTACAGGGAGGCCTGCTCCCTGGGCACCTCCATGAGCGCGATGACGCTGCCGCCGTGCGTCGAGCGAACCTCGATCATCCGCTTGAGCAGCTCGTCGCGGGGGTCGATCAGGTCGTCGCCGAGCAGACAGGCGAACGGGCTGTCGCCCACGTGCTGCTTGGCGCACAGGACCGCGTGGCCCAGACCGCGCGGCTCCCCCTGCCGTACATAGTGGAGGATCGCCAGGTCGGCGGGCTCGCGCACCTGGGACAGGCGCTCGTCGTCGCCCTTGGCCTCCAGCACGTCCTCGAGCTCGATCGCCCGGTCGAAGTGGTCCTCGATGGATCGCTTGTTCTTGCCTGTCACCATGAGCACGTCGAGCAGTCCGGCGGAGACGGCCTCCTCGACGACATACTGGATCGCGGGCTTGTCGACGATCGGCAGCATCTCCTTGGGGGTCGCTTTGGTCGCCGGAAGGAAGCGGGTGCCCAGACCCGCCGCCGGAACGACGGCTTTCGTCACGGGATCGAAGTCGGCCATGACCGAAACCATAACGGAGGGACCTGTGGACAAGGTGAAGCTGCGCTCCACGATCGCCGCCGCGCGCGCCGCGATCCCGGAGGAGGACAGGCACGCGGCTTCCGTCGAGATCAGGGAGTCGCTGCTGGACCGGCCGTGGGTGCAGATGGCCGGGCTGGTCGCCTGCTACTGGTCGGCCGGGACCGAGCCCGCCACGCACGGGCTGGTGTTCGCGCTGTGGAAGCACGGCGCGACGGTGATCCTCCCCGTCCTGCGGCCGGACGACGACCTCGACTGGGCGGTGTACGACGGGCCCGACACGCTGGCCCCCGGCCGCTTCGGGATCATGGAGCCGGTGGACACCCGGCGCGGCGTCGACGCGATCAGGACCGCGGCCCTGGTGATCGTCCCGGCGCTCGCGGTGGGCCGGTCCACGGGGGTACGGCTCGGCCGCGGCGGCGGCTCCTATGACCGGACCCTGGCGAGGGTGGGGCCCAACGTGCCGACGGTCGCGCTCCTGCACGAGGGCGAACTGCTCGACGACATCCCCGCCGAGCCCCATGACCGGCCTGTCCGCTACGCTGCGTTACCCAGCGGCATCGTCCAGGTGGGGACGAGACGTCCTGCCGAATAGGACACAATGGTTCCCAAAGTGAGAGAGGGGGCCAGATGGACTGGAACATCTGGCTGCTTCTCGGCGCGGTCATCGTCATCGCCGCCATCGTCGCTGTGCGTGTCGCCCACTGGAGCGGGCTCCCCAGCCTGCTCATCTTCCTCGGCTTCGGTCTGCTCATGGGCGAGTCCGGGTTCGGCTTCGAGTTCGAGAACGCCGAACTCGCCCAGCAGCTGGGCCTGATCGCCCTGGCGATCATCCTGGCCGAGGGAGGCCTGACCACGACGTGGAGCCACGTCAAGGACTCCATCCCGATCGCTCTGGTGCTGGCCACCGCGGGCGTCGGGGTGAGCATCGCCGCCGTCGCCGTGCCGGTGCACTATCTGCTGGACGTGGAGTGGCGCACCGCGTTCCTGCTCGGCGCGATCCTGGCCTCCACCGACGCGGCGGCGGTGTTCTCCGTACTGCGCCGCCTGCCCCTGCCCCGGCGCCTGTCGGGCACGCTGGAGGCCGAGTCGGGCTTCAACGACGCCCCGGTCGTCATCGCCGTGATGCTGCTGAGCACCAGCGCCTCGCCCAGCGTCTTCAGCGCTCTCGGTCAGGTCGTCTTCGAGCTGACGGTGGGCGCGGCCGTGGGTCTCGCCGTCGGCCCGCTGGGCGTGTACGCGCTGCGCAGGGTCGCGCTGCCGGCCTCGGGCCTGTACCCCATCGCGGTCATCGCGCTCGCCTTCGTCGCCTACGCCGGGGCCGTGCAGCTGCACGGCAGCGGTTTCCTGGCGGTCTATCTCGCCGCGCTGGTCATGGGCAACGGCCAGATGCCGCACCGCGCCGCCAGCCGGGGCTTCGCCGAGGGCGTCGCCTGGCTGGCCCAGATCGGCCTGTTCGTCATGCTCGGCCTGCTGGCCAGCCCGTCGGAGATGCCCTCGGCGATCGTCCCCGGCCTGGTGGCGGGTCTGATCCTCGTCGCGGTCGCCCGGCCGCTGTCCATCATGGTCTCCGCCCTCCTGCTGCGCCTGGGCAGGATCGACCGGCTGAGCTGGCGGGAGCAGACCTTCCTGTCGTGGGCCGGGCTGCGCGGCGCGGTGCCGATCGTGCTCGCCACCATCCCCTGGGCCGCCACGTCGATCGACGACGAGCTCGCCAGGTTCGTGTTCAACGAGGTCTTCGTCATCGTGGTCGTCTACACCCTGCTCCAGGGGCCCACGCTGCCGTGGGTGGCGAGGGTCCTCGGGGTCTCGGCCCTCGACGAGGCGCGCGACCTGGAGGTGGAGTCGGCGCCGCTGGAGGAGCTCAAGGCCGACCTGCTGCAGGTCAAGGTGCCGCCGGGGTCCAAGCTCCACGGCGTGGAGGTCTTCGAGCTCCGGCTGCCCTCCGACGCCCAGGTCACGCTCATCGTCCGGGACGGCAGGACGTTCGTCCCATCGGACACCACCCGCATCAGGACCGACGACCAGCTCCTCGTGGTGGCCACCGCCGCCTGCCGGGAGCTCACCGAGCGGCGGATGCGCGCGATCAGCCGCAGGGGCAAGCTCGCGGGGTGGTTCGGCGAACGAGGCACGGTCTGAGCCGACGGTCCGAGCAGGCTGAGCCGTCTACCGGAATGCGACGGCTCCGACTCGCGTTTATCCTTGTCGACGCCTTACCATTAGCAGTCGCGCCAGCCGAGTGCCAATCGGCGCGGACCGAAGAGGAGGAGAGCGTGCCCACCTACCAGTACGCCTGCACCGCCTGTGACAACCAGTTCGAAATCGTTCAGAAGTTCACGGACGACGCGCTCACCGTGTGCCCGAGCTGCCAGGGCGAGCTGCGCAAGGTGTTCTCCGCGGTCGGCATCGTCTTCAAGGGTTCCGGCTTCTACCGGACCGACAGCCGGTCGAGCTCGTCGAGCACGGTGAGCTCCACCTCGTCCTCCTCCTCGTCCTCTTCGTCGCCGTCCTCGACGTCGACGGAGTCCAAGCCCGCCTCGGCCCCCGCCGCCGCGCCCGCCGCCTCCTCCTGAGCCCGGGGGTCAGCGGTCCGCGGGACGGTCGGCCGTCGCGCCGAGCAGTTCCCCGGGGAGCCGGTTCAGCAGCTCGCGCAGGGCGGGATGCTCCTCGGGCCTCCAGTCCTCGACCAGCCGGGCCAGGCTGTCCCTGGCCTCGGCGACCAGGCGGTCGGCCGCCCGCTCGCCCTCCGGGGTGAGTTCCAGGGTGCTCCGGTCGTCCACGATCCGGATCAGGCCGCCCTCCTCCAGGCGCCTGGCGTACGGCAGACCCTCCTCGATCGTCACGCCCGCGCGTTCGGCCAGCTCCGCCCCACTCTGACGGCCGCGCGTGCCCAGCCGCGTGAGCAGCCACACCGATCCGGCCGACAGCTCGGGCAGGCCGGCCACGGCGCCGAGCCTGCGGTAGTAGTCGCGGCGCATCTCGACGTCGGCCAGCCGCCACAGCCCCATCTCCACCTCGTCGAGCGACGACCGCTCGGTGGGCACGGCGCCGTACCCCTCGCCGAGGTCGGGAGCCTTGGTGGTCTCGTGCAGCGGCACCTCGGGCAGCAGCCACGAGATCGCGAAGGCCACCAGCGCCACCGGCGCCCCGAACAGGAACACCCGGGCGATCGCGTCGGAGTAGGCCTCCAGGAACGCCGCGGCGGTCCCCGGCGGCAACTTCTGGATGGCCGTCGGGTCCGCCTGGACGGCCTCGGTGAAGCCCTGCGGGAGCCGTACGGCCTGCGCCAGCCGCGTCAGGTCCTCGGTGAGCCGTGAGGTGAAGATCGATCCGGCGATGGCCACGCCGAACGATCCGCCGATGGAGCGGAAGAACGTCGCCCCCGAGGTGGCCACCCCCAGGTCCTCGAAGCCCACGGCGTTCTGCACCACGATCACCAGTACCTGCATGACCATGCCCAGCCCGACGCCCAGGACGAGCAGATAGGCGCTCAGTTCGAGGGTGGAGATGTCGGCGTGGATCCTCGAGAGCAGATAGAGCCCGAGCGCCGCCACCGCGCTGCCCGCTATCGGGAAGACCCTGTACTTGCCGGTCCTGGCGATGATGTTCCCGCTGATGATCGAGGTGGTGAGCATGCCCGCCATCATCGGCAGCAGGTGCAGGCCCGAGAGCGTGGGCGAGACCCCCTGCACCACCTGCAGGAACAGCGGCATGTACGTGAGCGAGCCGAACATCGCCACACCCACGATGAACCCCATCAGCGACGCCACGTTGAAGACCCGCAACTTGAACAGGCGCAGCGGGAGCACGGGCTCCGCGGCCCGCCTCTCCGCCAGCCACCACAGCACCAGCAGCACCGCCGCGCCGACCCCGAGCCCGATGATGACGGGGTCACCCCAGGGGTAGGTCCCCCCGCCCCAGGTCGTCATCAGCACCAGGCAGGCCGCGGCGCCGCCGAGGAAGACGATGCCCAGATAGTCGATGGACTGCCTGCCGGGCCTGGTGGTGACCGGCAGCACCGAGGCCACGACGATCAGCGCGAGCACGCCGATCGGCAGGTTGACGTAGAAGACCCAGTGCCAGGACAGCTGGTCGACGAACAACCCGCCCAGCAGCGGTCCGGCGATGCTGGAGACGGCGAACACGGCGCCGAAGAGCCCCTGGTACTTCCCGCGCTCCCTGGCGGGCACCACGTCCGCGACGATCGCCTGGGCCAGCACCATGAGCCCGCCGCCGCCCAGTCCCTGCAGCGCGCGGAACCCGATGAGCTGGCCCATGTTCTGCGACAGCCCGCACAGCGCCGAGCCGACCAGGAAGATGACGATCGCACTCTCGAACAGCCGCTTGCGGCCGTACTGGTCACCGAGCTTGCCCCACAGAGGCGTGGAGACCGTCGAGGCGAGCATGTAGGCGGTGACCACCCAGGAGAGGTGGCTCAGCCCGCCGAGGTCACCCACGATCGTCGGCAGAGCGGTGGAGACGATCGTCTGGTCCAGTGCCGCGAGGAGCATGGTGAGCATGAGTGCGGCGATGATCAGCCCCAGGCTCTTGGTCTGCCGCTGCGATTCCCGAGTGTCCATCCTGCCCCCTGATTGACGCACGGCGCTTCATACCCAAAGCGACTGAACAGTCACTTAACGAATACAGTTATCCACAGCTTCGGGCTCCGGTCTCTTCCCGGCCTCTGCGCGGGCGCTAGTGTCTGCGCCATGGTCACTCGCGCGGACGTCGGGGTCATCGGCGGCTCAGGTTTCTACTCTCTGCTCGACGACGCCACGGAGGTGGAGGTCTCAACGCCGTACGGCCCGCCCAGCGACGTCGTCACCGTCGGCCGGATCGGCTCCCGCTCGGTGGCCTTCATCCCCCGCCACGGCCGCGACCACCGCTTCCCGCCCCACCGCATCCCCTACCGCGCCAACCTGTGGGCCCTGCGCTCCCTCGGCGTCCGCCAGGTCCTCGCCCCCAGCGCCGTCGGCTCGCTCCGCCCCGAGCTGGGCCCCGGCACCCTGGTCGTCCCCGACCAGATCGTCGACCGCACCTCCGGCCGCGTGCAGACCTACTACGACGCCGGCGGCGTCGTCCACGTCGCCTTCGCCGACCCCTACTGCCCCACCGGCCGCCAGACGGCCGTCGAGATGAGCCGCTCCGCCGGCTGGGATGTGGCCGACGGCGGCACCCTGGTGGTCATCGAGGGCCCCCGCTTCTCCACCCGCGCCGAGTCCCGCTGGTTCACCGCCAACGGCTGGACCATCGTCGGCATGACCGGCTTCCCGGAGTCCGTCCTGGCCCGCGAGCTGGCCATGTGCTACACGTCGCTGTCCCTGGTCACCGACCACGACGCCGGGATCGAGACCGGCGAGGGGGTCACCCACGAGGAGGTCCTGTCCTTCTTCGCCGCCAACGTCACCCGGATGCGCTCACTGGTCACCGACCTCATCACCGCCCTCCCCCACGACCGCACCTGCCTGTGCCCCCGAGCCCTCGACGGCCTGAAGCTCCCCTTCGAACTGCCCCAGTGACCGCCGGCCGGAGGCCGACGGCGGTTGCCGGAGCCCTCCCCGTTCACCATCTGATCTTCCGCCGCTCTTAACCGCTTCTCCCAACCGATCATCACCCGCTCACCTCGTCACACCCATGCGGGACCCCGCCACCAAGCCGGCCTCCGGTCCCGGGCGGGTCCGCCTGCTGTTCACTGCGCCTGCCATCGAGTTCCATCTCCACCCTGCACTCCCTCAGGGACGCCCGCTTCGGGGGTCGGCCTCCGGTTCTGGGCAAGTCCGCCTGCTGTTCGCCGCGTCCGCCATCGAGTCACCCCACCCTGCACTCCGTCAGGGACGCCCGTTTCCGGATCGGCCTCCGACTCCAGAGGCGGGCCTGTCGTCCCCCCATCCGTTCGTTGTTCGTCCCATCCGTCTCCGGGCTCCGCGCCGCCCGGCTTTCCATCCATGGAGTCAGCCATGCGCGTTCCCGGCCGTCCGACGAGCCAGAGTTCCCCAGATCGCGGTCTCTTCGGCCATGGACCCTCGGCCCTGGGCCACGGGCCTTTCGCCGGAGGGTTTCCGGGCCACGGGTTCTCGACGGCGGACCGTGGGCCCTCGGGGCACGGTTCACCGTCGGAAGGCCACGCGCTTCGAGGGGGTCACGGCTCCTCGGGTCGCGGGCTTCCGGTGGGCCGCCTGTTGTCCCGCGGTCTCCTCGGCCGTCGCCGCCGGATCCTCGCCGCCGTCCTGGCCGCCCTCGCCATGGCGTGTGCCGCGATCGGTCTGCGGCCGGACACCTCGTCCGTGACCGTCCTCACGGCGGCCCGGGACCTGCCCGGCGGCGTTCTGACCGCCGCGGACGCCGTACCCGTCGCCCTGAGACCGGGCACCGCCCCCGACGGCGTCTTGAGGCCGGGAACACCGGTCGCCGGCAGGATGCTGGCCGGACCCATGCGCCGGGGGGAGCCTTTCACCGACGTCCGGCTGCTCGGCCCCGACCTGCTGGCCGCCCACCGCCCGGGCACGGTCGCCACCCCCGTCCGGGTCTCCGATCCCGACAGCGCCCGCCTCCTGTCACCCGGGGACGCCGTGAACGTCCTCGCCTCCCCCGCCGACTGGGACGGTTCCGAGCCCGCCAGGAGCATCGCCGAGGGTGTCACGGTCCTCGCCCTGCCCGCGGACGAGTCCGGCCGCGGCGCGCTCATCGTGCTGGCCGCCACCCCTGAGCAGGCGGCCGAGCTGGCCTCCGCCCAGTCCGGTGGCCGCCTGTCGATCACTATGGCCGCTCTGCGACGGTAATTCCGTCACGTGGGGGTAATGGGACACCCACCAACGGAAAGGCGCATGCCCGCCGTCAATGTTCTGGGCTAGGAGTAGTGACCATGCTGAGCGGATTCAAGAAGTTCCTGCTGCGGGGCAACGTGCTCGAACTGGCCGTGGCGGTGGTGGTCGGCACGGCCTTCACCGCCATCGTGAACTCCTTCGTCAAAGACCTCCTCAACCCGCTCATCTCGGCGATCATCGGCAAGCCCGACTTCAGCCACCTGAAGCTGAACCTCGGCTCCGGAGTGATCCAGTACGGAGCCTTCCTCAACGCCGTGATCTCGTTCCTCCTCATCGCCTCGGTCGTCTATTTCGTCGTCATCGTCCCCTACGAGAAGCTGACCGCCCGCTTCTCCACCCCCGAGGAGACCTCTCTGCGAGAGTGCCCGGAGTGCCTGTCGGAGATCCCCAAGGCCGCCGTCCGCTGCTCCCACTGCACCGCGCAGATCGCCCCCATGACGGGGCAGAGCAGCCCGTCCTCCTAGGGTGTGCTTTCTGGATCTCCTCGCCTACTGCGGTCGCCCGGACGGCGCCTCGCCGCGTTGTCGCCCTCGCCCCTGCGGGAAACGCTTCGCAAACTCCGCGTTCCCGCCGGGGACCCCGGGCAAGTCGCCGGCCGTAGGCTCCGCTACGGCCTCCTCACGGCCGGATACCGGCACCGGAGGCTGAGCGAGGTTCCTAGAGCAGCGACCCGATCTTCGGGTCGTACTCCCAGTGCCAGGGCTCGAAGGGGCTGACGTAGGCCCACTGCGGGTGGATCCAGCCGAACTTCTTGCCGTTCGCCTCAAGCCAGTTGAACTCCGGCGACCGGAAGTTCTGCACCCCACCGCACAGGTCCACGGCCAGCCCCAGCCCGTGGTTGCTCCGGCCGGGTACGGCCGCCAGCCCCGGGCGCCGGTAGTACACCGACTGCTGCTCGGCCAGGCTCCGATAGCTGTCCGTCACGCACATGGGCTTGCCGAACCGCTTGCGGTAGGCCTCGTTCAGGCTGATGAACGCGAGCGCCGCGTCGGCCCGCAGTTCCTCCCCCCGCTGCTGGAGGGGGCACAGATAGAGCTTCGGGATCAGGCCGTTGGGGAAGTCCTGGAGCGAGGCCGCCCTGGTCGGATTGCAGCCTCCCGCCGCCTGGCCGGACTTGTCGACCTTGACGCCCAGCTTCACCAGCGCCTGGGTCAGCGACTTGACGATCTTGTCTGAGCGCGTCTTGAGCGTCTGGATCTCGGCGCCCATCTGGGCCTCGGCCAGCAGACCGTCCGCCCGCAGTTCCTGCGCCTCGGCGGCGAGCCGCTCCCGCTCGGCCTGCAGGCGGCTGCTCTCCTCCAGGATCCGGTCCCGCTGGGCCACGAGCTGGGTCGTGTCGGCCATGGCCCGCAACGTGGAACTGTCGGAGGACCCGGACAGCAGGCTCGCCAGGTCACCGCCGACCGGCTGCTGGTAGATCAGGGTGATGAGGTCCGACAGCGGCTGCCGTACCTGGGCGAAAGCCCTCTCCGCGGCCTGCAGCTCCCGCAGCTTGGCGGTGAGCTCCTTCTGCGTGGCCTGGATCTTGGCCCGCCGCTGCTCCAGCGCCTTGGTCGCCGCCTCGAGATCCTTCGCCGCCTTCTCCGCCTCCCGGCGGAGTTCGGTGAGGTTCACCGGGTCACGAGTGAGAACGGTCTCGGTCTTCACCGGCTGACCCGCGAGAACGGTCTTCGGCTCCACGGGCTGACGGGTGGGAGCCGTCCCCATCCCCACCGGCTGATAGGTGAGAACGCTCTCGGCCCCCACCGGCGCCCGCTCCGCGGCGGCGGTTCCCGGCAAGAGGGACGTCATCGTCGCGACGACGGCGATCAGACCCGCTGATCGACGAGGTGGCACGTTCGACCCCTCCGTTTGCGAACTCGTGACCTGGGTCAGCCACGCACGCTACTACAGCTCACCGAGTGCACGAGCCAGCCTCCCACAGCCGCTATGCGCCGAACGCCCGTTTCAGGATTTTCCCGGTAAAGCTCTTACGGTCCCCTACGGCGCCTCAGACTCCGCCCCGGGCCTCCTCCAGGCAGACCTCCCAGAGCCAGGTGCCCCGCCATTCCGGCGAGCATCCGACGCTGACGTCCACCTCCACCCCGCCCGACACGTTGTTCACCTGTCCCTTACCGCCGGAGCCCGAACCGGAGCCGGAACCGACGCCCTGCCCGTTCGCTCCGACGCCGGGCCGCTGCCCGCTCACAGGACCCTGTCCGCTCCCGGTCCCCTGCCCGTTCCCGGGCTGGCCGCTCGCGCCCCCGGCCTGTCCGTTTCCGGGACCCACCTGCCCGTTTCCAGGCCGGACTCCTCCGGAACCCGCCTGCCCGTTCCCTCCGGTCCCGGCCCCTGCCTGCCCGGATCCCACGCCCCCGGGCCGGTTTCTCCCGTCCCCGGGTCGCCCGCCTGCCCGTATCCCGGGCTCCGCACGCCCGTCCCGCCCGCTCCCGCGCCCGTCGTTCCCGGCACGCCGATTCCCCCCGGATCCCGTACGGGCCTCCCCCGGCACCACCGACGGCCCACCATCGGACGAGCCCGCCCACACCCACGGCCGCTTCCGGTCGCCCTCCCGCCGCTCCCGGGTACCCCACGGACCGACGGATGCCCCCCACACCACATGGGGGGCATCCGCCCCCCAACCCGCCGTGGCAGAAGGCATCCATCCGCCGTACCCCCGGTCAGGAGAGGGAGTACGGCCGGCCACGGAAACCACCGGTGGAGGCACCCGCCTCGGCTCCGTCACCACGACACTGGCGGGCACGAGCGTGACGGGCATCATGGCGATCGTCCCGTCCCAGGACTGCGCGCTCGCACCATGTCCGCAACCCGCCGCCCCATAGCGGGAGCCTCCGCCCACCGTCCTGTCGCGCGGGTCCACGCCCGCCGTCCCATGTGGCGGAGCCACATCCGCCA